>CAWEPB010000001.1:0-37202 GCA_963810815.1 uncultured beta proteobacterium
GATTCGGCACGGTCCGGTTCGGCGCAAGCCGTGTGCGGGGCCTGCAGAGTGCCAGGGGAGCCGGACGGCGTCAGCGCGGGTGTAGCTCAATGGTAGAGCAGAAGCCTTCCAAGCTTACGACGAGGGTTCGATTCCCTTCACCCGCTCCACGTGGCAGGCATCAGGAACTTCAGGAATTCAGGAACTTCGGGAAGCAGGAATCGAAAGAATCAAGCGGAGTCGCAGGGCGTATCGAAGCGCGCGCCGGCGGATTCACGAAGCATCCGCCCATGTAGCTCAGTGGCAGAGCACTCCCTTGGTAAGGGAGAGGTCGCGTGTTCAATCCACGCCATGGGCACCATCGATTTGCATTACGACATCGACGTCAGGAGTCTTGAGAAATGGCCAAGGGCAAGTTCGAGCGGACGAAGCCGCACGTGAATGTGGGGACGATTGGGCACGTTGATCACGGGAAGACGACGTTGACGGCGGCGATGACGCTGGTGCTGTCGAAGCTGTTTGGCGGCGAGGCGAAGGCGTACGACCAGATTGATGCGGCGCCGGAGGAGAAGGCGCGGGGGATCACGATCAACACGGCGCACGTGGAGTACGAGACGAAGAACCGGCACTACGCGCACGTGGACTGTCCGGGGCACGCGGACTACGTGAAGAACATGATCACGGGTGCGGCGCAGATGGACGGGGCGATTCTGGTGGTGTCGGCGGCGGACGGGCCGATGCCGCAGACGCGGGAGCACATTCTGCTGGCGCGGCAGGTGGGGGTGCCGTACATCATTGTGTACATGAACAAGGCGGACATGGTCGACGACAAGGAGCTGTTGGAGCTTGTCGAGATGGAGGTTCGCGAGCTGTTGTCGAAGTACCAGTTTCCGGGGGACAAGACGCCGATCGTGATCGGGTCGGCGAAGCTGGCGCTGGAAGGCGACAAGACGGAGATGGGCGAGGGGTCGATTCTGAAGCTGGCGGAGGCGCTGGACAGCTACATTCCGCAGCCGCAGCGGCTGATCGACGGGCCGTTCCTGATGCCGGTGGAGGACGTGTTTTCGATCTCGGGGCGTGGCACGGTGGTGACGGGCCGGGTGGAGCGCGGGATTGTGAAGGTGGGCGACGAGCTGGAGATTGTGGGGCTGAAGCCGACGCTGAAGACGGTGTGCACGGGCGTGGAGATGTTCCGCAAGCTGCTGGACCAGGGGCAGGCGGGGGACAACGTGGGGGTGCTGCTGCGGGGCACCAAGCGGGAAGAGGTGGAGCGTGGGCAGGTGCTGGCGAAGCCGGGCTCGATCACGCCGCACACGAAGTTCAGCTGCGAGGTGTACATCCTGTCGAAGGAAGAGGGTGGGCGGCACACGCCGTTTTTCCCGGGGTACCGGCCGCAGTTTTATTTCCGGACCACGGACGTGACGGGGTCGTGCGTGCTGCCGGAGGGGACGGAGATGGTGATGCCGGGGGACAACATTGCGATGGAGGTGACGCTGATTGCGCCGATCGCGATGGAAGAGGGGCTGCGGTTCGCGATTCGCGAGGGTGGCCGCACCGTCGGCGCCGGCGTCGTCGCCAAGATCATCGAGTAGCGTCCGGAACCGGCGCCCGGAAACGGCGCGCCGGACCGAATGGGCGCACGGACATTTCACGCAACAACAGGCCAGTAGCTCAATTGGCAGAGCGGCGGTCTCCAAAACCGCAGGTTGGGGGTTCGATTCCCTCCTGGCCTGCCACGATGCCGCGGCGGGCGTGAACGAAACCCGGTAGCGGCAGCGGAAGGCAGATGGCAGACAAGATCAAGATTGCGTTGGCGGTGGCATGCATCATCGCCGGCGTCTGGGGTTACTACCAGTTCAGCGAACTGGCGCAGGTGCTGCGGGTGCTGATGGTCATCGGCGGCCTGGTGGCGGCCGGTGCCGTCGCGTGGCTGTCGACCCCGGGCAAGGATTTCTTCGCGTTCGCGCAGGAGTCGTGGGCCGAAGCCGGCCGCGTCTCGTGGCCGACCCGCAAGGAAACGCTGCAGACCACGGGAATCGTGTTCGCGTTCGTCGTGATCATGGCGCTCTTCCTCTTCACCGTCGATACCACGCTCGCGTGGATCGTCAAAATGCTGACCGGCAGGGGCGCAGGATGAGCAAGAAGTGGTTCGTCGTGCATGCCTACTCGGGCTTCGAGAAGAGCGTCCAGCGCGCGCTGATCGAGCGGGTCAAGCGTTCCGAGATCGCCGACCAGTTCGGCCAGATCCTGGTGCCGGTCGAGGAAGTGGTCGAGATGAAGAAGGGCGCCAAGGCGATCTCCGAGCGCAAGTTCTTCCCGGGCTACGTGCTGGTCGAGATGGAGATGACCGACGAGAGCTGGCACCTGGTGAAGAGCACGCCGAAGGTCACCGGCTTCGTCGGCGGGACCGCGAACCGGCCGACGCCGATCTCGCAGAAGGAAGTCGACGCGATCCTGCGCCAGGTGCAGGAAGGCGTCGAGAAGCCGCGGCCCAAGGTGCTGTTCGAGACGGGCGAGGCGGTGCGCGTCAAGGAAGGACCGTTCACCGATTTCCACGGCAACGTGGAGGACGTGAACTACGAAAAGAGCAAGCTGCGGGTGTCGGTCACGATCTTCGGACGGTCGACGCCGGTGGAACTGGATTTCTCGCAGGTCGAGAAAGCGTAGTCCGTCGGGCCGGCTATGCCGGCACAACGGACTACGTGGCCGCGTTGGAGCGTCGGCGATGCCGACGCTCAACACGGTCCGGAACCCGGCTGGCGCATGGTGGGGGGGTGGTGGTGGCGGCGGCGGCAGGTGCCGCATGTCTGATGTTTGAACGGGGAGGGCGCGCAGCTGACCTGCGGCCCGCTTGAACCCAACAGGAGAAGGCAATGGCGAAGAAAATCGTCGGCTTCATCAAGCTTCAGGTGCCGGCCGGCAAGGCGAATCCCTCGCCGCCGATCGGTCCCGCGCTGGGTCAGCGCGGTCTCAACATCATGGAATTCTGCAAGGCGTTCAACGCCCAGACGCAGAAGGTCGAGCCGGGCCTGCCGATTCCCGTGGTGATCACGGCGTACGCGGACAAGAGCTTCACGTTCGTGATGAAGACGCCGCCGGCCACGGTGCTGATCAAGAAGGCCGCCAAGGTCGAGAAGGGCAGCCCCAGGCCGCATACCGACAAGGTCGGCAAGCTCACGCGCGCGCAGGCCGAGGACATCGCCAAGGCGAAGCAGCCCGACCTCACCGCCGCCGATCTCGACGCCGCCGTGCGGACGATCGCCGGCAGCGCCCGCAGCATGGGCATCGTCGTCGAAGGGGTGAAGTGATCATGGCCACCGCACAGAAGGCTCCGAAGCTGTCGAAGCGCATGCAGGCGGTCCGCGGCAAGGTGGACCGCTCGAAGTTCTACGCCGTCGACGAGGCGCTGAACCTGGTGAAGTCGACCGCCGTCGCCAAGTTCGACGAATCGGTCGACGTCGCCGTCAACCTCGGCGTCGACGCCAAGAAGTCCGACCAGACCGTCCGCGGCTCGGTCGTGCTGCCGGCCGGCACCGGCAAGACGGTCCGCGTCGCCGTGTTCGCGCAGGGCGAGAAGGCGAAGGCGGCGCAGGAAGCCGGCGCCGACATCGTCGGCTTCGACGACCTCGCCGCGAAGATCAAGGAAGGCTTCATGGAATTCGACGTCGTGATCGCGACGCCGGACGCCATGAAGGTCGTCGGCCAGCTGGGCCAGATCCTCGGCCCGCGCGGCCTGATGCCGAATCCGAAGGTCGGCACGGTCGCCGCCGACGTCGTGCAGGCGGTCAAGAACGCCAGGGCCGGCCAGGTGCAGTACCGGACCGACAAGGCCGGCATCGTCCAGTGCACGATCGGCCGCGCGTCGTTCGCGCCCGAGCAGCTCAAGACCAACCTGCTCGCGCTGATCGAGGCGCTGAACAAGGCCAAGCCGTCGGGCACCAAGGGCGTGTACCTCCGGAAGGTCAGCGTCTCGAGCACGATGGGCGCGGGGGTCCGCGTGGACACGGCGTCGCTGGCGCAGCCGGCGGCACAGTAAGGGACAGCGCAGCAAACCAATTTTGAGGGACTGCCGGGGGCGACCCCGGCGGACCGTCAAAGACCGCTGGAGCGGAAGCTCAAACCGGGCGGGACGGAGCGGCGCGACGGAATCGAACGATTCCCGACCGCCGGCCGCGGCCGCCCGATCCAGCGCAGATGGTGCCCTCGTACAGGATTTTCCTGGACGCATGGTCACCGCAGGTCCGCACCGGAGCATCGGTGCGGCAGGTGGAGCAGGGTCCCGGCGACGGGGCCAGGCTTCGAAGAAATGGAGGTAGACCTTGGGTCTTAATCTCGAGCAGAAGCAAGCGGTCGTCGCGGAAGTCGCGAAGCAGGTCGCCGGCGCTCAGGCCATCGTGATGGCCGAGAACCGCGGCTTGCCCGTCGCGCAACTGACGCAGCTGCGCGCGAAAGCACGGGCTTCCGGCGTGTATTTCCGGGTGGTGAAAAACACCCTGGTGCGCCGAGCGGTCGCCGACACGCCGTTCGCCTCGCTGACCGACAAGATGGTCGGTCCGCTGGCTTACGGCATCGGCCCCGATCCGGTGGCCGTGGCGAAGGTCCTCAACGACTTCGCCAGGGGCAACGACAAGTTCGTGATCACGGGCGGTGCGATGCCCGGGCAGGTGATGTCCGCCAAGGAGATCACCGCGCTCGCGTCGCTGCCCTCGCGCGACGAACTGCTGGCCAAGCTTCTCGGCACGATGCAGGCGCCGGTGACGAAGTTCGTCCGCACCTTGAACGAGGTGCCGTCGAGGTTCGTCCGGACGCTCGCAGCGGTCCGGGACGCGCGTCCGGCAGCCTGACCTCACCGCGACCGATAACCAATCTTTCCACGTTCCAGGAGCATGCAAATGTCCGCTGTCCAAACCGAAATTCTCGACAAGATCTCGTCGATGACCGTCCTCGAGCTGTCCGAGCTCATCAAGGCGATGGAAACCAAGTTCGGCGTCTCGGCCGCCGCCGCGGTGGCCGTCGCGGCCCCGGCCGGCGCCGCCCCGGCTGCCGCCGCCGAAGAACAGACCGAATTCACCGTCATGCTGGCGACGGTCGGCGAGAACAAGGTCAACGTCATCAAGGCCGTGCGCGAACTGACGGGCCTCGGCCTGAAGGAAGCCAAGGACCTCGTCGACGGCGCGCCGAAGGCCGTGAAGGAAGCGGTCTCGAAGGCCGACGCCGAAGCGGCGAAGAAGAAGCTGGAAGAAGCCGGCGCCAAGGTCGAAGTCAAGTAACACGCAGCACCGGCGCGACGGGCCGGCGGGCGACCGCCGGCCTTTTGCGCCTCTTCGGTTCGCCGCGGCAGCGCGGCGGCAGAGGCCGAAGAAGAGCGGAAACGCAGTGGCGGTTCCGTTCTTCTTTGTCCTCTGAAGCGACTGCAGGGGATCAAGGCAAGGTCGGGCGGCATCGCGCGGACAACCGCGTCGGCGCCGCTGTCAGCCAGCGGTTGGTAGCGGCCAACCACCAAGCCGGGCGTGCAACGCGCCCAACGACCAGTCGATGAACGGCGGGCGCGCGGTCGCGTCCGGTCGTGATTCGGAGAAGTGCCCATGGCGATCGACGCTAAGACGTCGCAGCACCAGTACTCGTTCACCGAGAAGAAGCGCATCCGCAAGAGCTTCGCCAAGCGCGCGAGCGTGCTCGAGGTGCCCTTCCTGCTCGAGACCCAGCTCGACTCCTACCGCGCGTTCCTGCAGGCCGACACGCCGTCGACCGAGCGCAAGAACGAGGGCCTGCAGGCCGCGTTCACGTCCATCTTCCCGATCTCGAGCCACTCCGGAAACGCGCGGCTCGAGTTCGTCGGCTTCTCGCTGCTGTCGCCGGCGTTCGACGTCGTCGAATGCCAGCAGCGCGGCCTGACGTTCTGCTCGGCCCTGCGCGCCAAGGTGCGGCTGATCATCATGGACAAGGAAGCCCCCAAGGAGACCGTCAAGGAGGTGAAGGAGCAGGAGGTCTACATGGGCGAGATCCCGCTCATGACCGAGAACGGCTCGTTCATCGTCAACGGCACCGAGCGCGTCATCGTCTCGCAGCTGCACCGCTCGCCCGGCGTGTTCTTCGAGCACGACCGCGGCAAGACGCATTCGTCGGGCAAGCTGCTGTTCTCGGCCCGCGTGATTCCCTACCGCGGCTCGTGGCTCGACTTCGAGTTCGACCCGAAGGACTTCCTGTTCTTCCGCGTCGACCGCCGCCGCAAGATGCCGGTCACCACGCTGCTGAAGGCGATCGGCCTCACCAACGAGGACATCCTGCGGACGTTCTTCGTGTTCGACACGTTCCACCTCGGCAAGGCCGGGGTCGAGCTCGAGCTGGTGCCCGAGCGCCTGCGCGGCGAGATCGCCCGCTTCGACATCCTGGGCAAGGACGGCAAGGTCGTCGTCGCGCGCGACAAGCGCATCACCGCCAAGCACGTCCGCGAGCTGGTCGACGGCGGCGTCAAGAAGATCCCCGTCCCGGCCGACTACGTGACGGGCCGCGCGCTCGCCGCCAACATCGTCGACACGACCACCGGCGAGGTGCTGGCCAAGGCCAACGACGAGCTGACCGAGGAACTGCTCGCCGTGCTGACCGAAGCCGGCGTCGGCGCGGTCAAGACGATCTACACCAACGACCTCGACGAGGGCCCGTACATCTCGCAGACGCTGCGCGCCGACGACACGCCGGACCAGATGGCGGCCCGCGTCGCGATCTACCGGATGATGCGGCCCGGCGAGCCGCCGACCGAGGACTCGGTCGAGGCGCTGTTCCACGGCCTGTTCTTCTCCGAGGAGCGCTACGACCTGTCGGCCGTCGGCCGCATGAAGTTCAACCGTCGCGTCGGCCGCGCCGAGCTCAAGGGTCCGGGCACGCTGACCAACGAAGACATCATCGCCGTCATCAAGATCCTGGTCGAGCTGCGCAACGGCCGCGGCGAGATCGACGACATCGATCACCTCGGCAATCGCCGCGTGCGGTCGGTGGGCGAGCTGGCCGAGAACCAGTTCCGCTCCGGCCTCGTCCGCGTCGAGCGCGCCGTCAAGGAGCGCCTCGGCCAGGCCGAGACCGACCAGCTGCTGCCGCACGACCTCATCAACGCCAAGCCGATCTCGGCCGCGATCAAGGAGTTCTTCGGCTCGTCGCAGCTGTCGCAGTTCATGGACCAGACGAACCCGCTGTCCGAGATCACGCACAAGCGCCGCGTGTCCGCGCTGGGCCCGGGCGGCCTCACCCGCGAGCGCGCCGGCTTCGAGGTGCGCGACGTGCACCCGACGCACTACGGCCGCGTCTGCCCGATCGAGACGCCGGAAGGCCCGAACATCGGCCTGATCAACTCGCTGGCGCTGTACGCCCGCACCAACGAGTACGGCTTCCTCGAGACGCCGTACCGGAAGGTGGAGGACGGCAAGGTCACCGACCACATCGACTACCTGTCGGCGATCGAGGAAGGCCAGTACGTGATCGCGCAGGCGAACGCGCAGCTCGACAAGCAGGGGCGCCTCGAGGACGAGCTGGTCAGCTGCCGCCACAAGAACGAGTTCATGCTGTCGACGGGCGACAAGGTCCAGTACATGGACGTCGCGCCGAGCCAGATCGTCTCGGTCGCCGCGTCGCTGATCCCGTTCCTCGAGCACGACGACGCGAACCGCGCGCTGATGGGCTCCAACATGCAGCGCCAGGCCGTGCCCTGCCTGCGGCCCGAGAAGCCGCTGGTCGGCACCGGCGTCGAGCGCACCGCCGCCGTCGACTCCGGCACGGCGGTGCTCGCACGCCGCGGCGGCACCGTCGATTACGTCGACGCGTCGCGCATCGTCGTGCGCGTCAACGACGCCGAGACGATGGCGGGCGACGTCGGCGTCGACATCTACAACCTCACCAAGTACAAGCGGTCGAACCAGAACACCAACATCAACCAGCGGCCGCTGGTGAAGGTCGGCGACGTGATCGCGCGCCGCGACGTCATCGCCGACGGCGCGTCGACCGACATGGGCGAGCTGGCGCTCGGGCAGAACATGCTCGTCGCGTTCATGCCCTGGAACGGCTACAACTACGAGGACTCGATCCTGATCAGCGAGCGCGTGGTCGGCGACGACCGCTACACCTCGATCCACATCGAGGAGCTGTCGGTGGTCGCGCGCGACACCAAGCTCGGTCCCGAGGAAATCACCCGCGACATCAGCTCGCTGGGCGAGTCGCAGCTCGGCCGCCTCGACGAGGCGGGCATCGTCTACATCGGCGCCGAGGTCGAGGCCGGGGACGTGCTGGTCGGCAAGGTCACGCCGAAGGGCGAGACGCAGCTGACGCCGGAGGAGAAGCTGCTCCGCGCGATCTTCGGCGAGAAGGCCTCCGACGTGAAGGACACGTCGCTGCGCGTGCCCTCCGGCATCTCCGGCACCGTCATCGACGTCCAGGTGTTCACGCGCGAGGGCATCGAGCGCGACAAGCGGGCGCAGCAGATCATCGAGGACGAGCTCAAGAGCTACCGCAAGGACCTCAACGACCAGCTGCGGATCGTCGAGAACGACGCCTACGCCCGGATCGAGAAGATGCTGATGGGCAAGGTGGTCAACGGCGGCCCCAAGCGCATCGCCAAGGGCACCAAGATCACCAAGGACTACCTCGAGTCGGTCGCCCGCCACGACTGGTTCGACATCCGCCTCGCGACCGAGGAAACCGCGCGGCAGCTCGAGGCGACGAAGGAAGCGCTGGCCAAGCAGCGCGAGGACTTCGACGCGATGTACGAGCTCAAGAAGAAGAAGCTGACGCAGGGCGACGAGCTGCCGCCGGGCGTGCAGAAGATGGTCAAGGTGTACGTCGCCGTCAAGCGCCGCCTGCAGCCGGGCGACAAGATGGCCGGCCGCCACGGCAACAAGGGCGTCGTGTCGAAGATCGTGCCGGTCGAGGACATGCCGTACATGGCCGACGGCACGCCGGTCGACATCGTGCTGAATCCGCTCGGCGTGCCGTCGCGGATGAACGTCGGGCAGATCCTGGAAGTCCACCTCGGGTGGGCGGCCAAGGGGCTCGGCCGCCGGATCGAGGCGTTGCTGAAGGCCGAGGCCAAGGCCGCCGAGGTGCGCAAGCTGATCGAGGAGATCTACAACTCGACCGGCCGCCCGGAGCACCTCGAGACGATGACCGACGGCGAGATCGTCGGCATGGCCGGCAACCTCGTCAACGGCGTGCCGTTCGCGACGCCGGTGTTCGACGGCGCGACCGAGGTCGAGATCAAGAAGATGCTCGAGCTCGCCGGGCTGCCGAAGAGCGGGCAGATCACGCTGCACGACGGCCGCACCGGCGAGGCGTTCGATCGCCCCGTCACCGTCGGCTTCATGCACGTGCTGAAGCTCCACCACCTCGTCGACGACAAGATGCACGCCCGCTCGACCGGACCGTACAGCCTGGTCACCCAGCAGCCGCTGGGCGGCAAGGCGCAGTTCGGCGGCCAGCGCTTCGGCGAAATGGAAGTCTGGGCGCTCGAGGCCTACGGCGCCGCCTACACGCTGCAGGAAATGCTCACGGTCAAGTCCGACGACGTCAACGGCCGCACCAAGGTCTACGAGAACATCGTCAAGGGCGAGCACAAGATCGAGGCCGGCATGCCGGAGTCGTTCAACGTGCTGGTGAAGGAAATCCGCTCGCTGGCGATCGACATCGATCTCGAGCGCTTCTGACCGCCGCCGCGCACCCAACACGAATCATCCGGGAGTACGCATGAAAGCACTGCTCGATCTGTTCAAGCAGGTAACGCAGGAAGAAGAATTCGACTCGATCAAGACCGGCCTCGCCTCGCCGGAGAAGATCCGGTCGTGGTCGTACGGCGAGGTGAAGAAGCCCGAGACGATCAACTACCGCACCTTCAAGCCCGAGCGCGACGGCCTCTTCTGCGCCAAGATCTTCGGGCCGGTCAAGGACTACGAGTGCCTGTGCGGCAAGTACAAGCGCCTGAAGCACCGCGGCGTCATCTGCGAGAAGTGCGGCGTCGAGGTCACGCTGGCCAAGGTCCGCCGCGAGCGGATGGGCCACATCGAGCTCGCCAGCCCCGTCGCCCACATCTGGTTCCTCAAGAGCCTGCCGTCGCGGATGGGCATGGTGCTCGACATGACGCTGCGCGACATCGAGCGCGTCCTGTACTTCGAGGCCTACGTCGTCACCGACGCCGGCCTGACGCCGCTCAACCGCGCGCAGCTGCTGACCGAGGACGACTACATCGCCAAGGTCGAGCAGTACGGCGACGACTTCCAGGCCACGATGGGCGCCGAGGGCATCCGCGAGCTGCTGAAGAGCCTCGACGTGCCGCACGAGATCGAGACGCTGCGCAAGGAGCTCGAGACCACCGGCTCGGACACCAAGATCAAGAAGATCGCCAAGCGCCTCAAGGTGCTCGAGGCGTTCCACAAGTCGGGCATCAAGCCCGAGTGGATGATCCTCGAGGTGCTGCCGGTGCTGCCGCCGGAGCTGCGCCCGCTGGTGCCGCTGGACGGCGGCCGCTTCGCGACCTCCGACCTCAACGACCTGTACCGCCGCGTCATCAACCGCAACAACCGCCTGAAGCGGCTGCTCGAGCTGAAGGCGCCGGACATCATCGTCCGCAACGAGAAGCGGATGCTGCAGGAAGCCGTCGACTCGCTGCTCGACAACGGCCGCCGCGGCAAGGCGATGACGGGCGCCAACAAGCGGCCGCTGAAGTCGCTGGCCGACATGATCAAGGGCAAGGGCGGCCGCTTCCGCCAGAACCTGCTCGGCAAGCGCGTCGACTACTCCGGCCGCTCGGTCATCGTCGTCGGCCCGCAGCTCAAGCTGCACCAGTGCGGCCTGCCGAAGCTGATGGCGCTGGAGCTGTTCAAGCCGTTCATCTTCAACAAGCTCGAGACGATGGGGCTGGCCACCACGATCAAGGCGGCCAAGAAGATGGTCGAGAGCCAGGAGCCGGTGGTCTGGGACATCCTCGAGGACGTCATCCGCGAGCATCCGGTGCTGCTCAACCGCGCGCCGACGCTGCACCGCCTCGGCATCCAGGCGTTCGAGCCCGTGCTGATCGAGGGCAAGGCGATCCAGCTGCACCCGCTGGTCTGCACCGCGTTCAACGCCGACTTCGACGGCGACCAGATGGCCGTCCACGTGCCGCTGTCGCTCGAGGCGCAGATGGAGGCGCGGACGCTGATGCTGGCGTCGAACAACGTGCTGCTGCCGTCGAACGGCGAGCCCTGCATCGTGCCGTCGCAGGACATCGTGCTGGGCCTGTACTACGCGACGCGCGAGAAGGTCGGCGCCCGCGGTGAGGGCATGATCTTCGCCGACGTCGGCGAGGTCTCGCGCGCCTACGAGTCGCGCGGCGTCGAGCTCCACGCCAAGATCACCGTCCGCATCCGCCAGCGCGTCGCCGTCAACGGCGGCGAACCGGTCGAGAAGCTCGTCCGCTACGAGACGACGGTCGGCCGCTCGCTGCTGTCCGAGATCCTGCCGCCCACGCTGCCGTTCGACGTGATCAACAAGCCGCTGAAGAAGAAGGAGATCTCGCGCATCATCAACGTGAGCTTCCGCCGCTGCGGCCTGCGCGAGACGGTCATCTTCGCCGACAAGCTGATGCAGGCGGGCTACGGCCTGGCCACGCGCGGCGGCATCTCGTTCGCCGCCGACGACATGAAGATCCCGGCCGAGAAGCACACGATCATCGAGAAGTCGGAGAAGGAAGTGAAGGAGATCGAGGCGCAGTACACCTCGGGTCTCGTCACGCAGGGCGAGCGCTACAACAAGGTGGTCGACATCTGGGGCCGCGCCGGCGACGACATCGCCAAGGCGATGATGACGCAGCTGGGCCAGGAGAAGGGCGTCGAGCACTTCTCGGGCGTCGCGCGCAAGGACTGGTGGAAGGCGATGTACGTCGAGACCGGCGTCCCGGCGAAGCAGGCCGAGGTCGCGCAGGAGTCGTTCAACTCGATCTACATGATGGCCGACTCGGGCGCGCGGGGTTCCGCGGCGCAGATCCGGCAGCTCGCCGGCATGCGCGGCCTGATGGCCAAGCCCGACGGCTCGATCATCGAGACGCCGATCACCGCGAACTTCCGCGAGGGCCTCAACGTCCTGCAGTACTTCATCTCGACGCACGGCGCGCGCAAGGGTCTCGCCGACACCGCGCTGAAGACCGCGAACTCGGGCTACCTGACGCGGCGTCTGGTCGACGTCACGCAGGACCTGGTCGTGGTCGAGAACGACTGCGGCACCACCAACGGCGTCGCGATGAAGGCGCTGGTCGAGGGCGGCGAGGTGATCGAGGCGCTGCGCGAGCGCATCCTCGGCCGCACCGTCGTCGCCGACGTGGTCAACCCCGAGACGCAGGAGACGCTGTATCACTCGGGCACGCTGCTGGGCGAGGACGAGGTCGAGCAGATCGAGATGCTCGGCATCGACGAGGTCAAGGTGCGCACCCCGCTCACCTGCGACACGCGCTACGGCCTGTGCGCCAGCTGCTACGGGCGCGACCTGGGCCGCGGCCACCTGGTCAACGTCGGCGAGGCGGTCGGCGTCATCGCCGCGCAGTCGATCGGCGAGCCGGGCACGCAGCTGACGATGCGGACGTTCCACATCGGCGGCGCGGCGTCGCGTACCGCGACCGCCTCGCAGCTCGAGGCGAAGTCGGCCGGCACCATCCGCTTCTCGGCGCTGATGCGCTACGTCACCAACGCCAAGGGCGAGCTCGTCGTCATCGCGCGCTCCGGCGAAGTGATGATCCACGACGACAACGGCCGCGAGCGCGAGCGCCACAAGATCCCGTACGGCGCGACGCTGCAGGCGAAGGACGGCGACGTGGTCAAGGCGGGCAAGGTGCTGGCGATGTGGGACGCGACCTCGCGTCCGATCGTCACCGAGTACGCCGGCCGCGTGAAGTTCGAGAACGTCGAGGAAGGCGTCACCGTCGCCAAGCAGGTCGACGAGGTCACCGGCCTGTCGACGCTGGTCGTCATCGACCCGAAGCGCCGCGCCGGCGCGACGGCCAAGGGCGTCCGGCCGCAGGTCAAGCTGCTCGACGACAAGGGCGACGAGATCAAGCTCGCCGGCTCGGAGCTGTCGGTCAACATCACCTTCCAGCTCGGCTCGATCATCACCGTCAAGGACGGCCAGCAGGTCGGCGTCGGCGAGGTGCTCGCGCGGATCCCGCAGGAAACGTCGAAGACGCGCGACATCACCGGCGGCCTGCCGCGGGTGGCGGAGCTGTTCGAGGCGCGGTCGCCGAAGGACGCGGGCCTGCTGGCGGAAGTCACCGGCACGGTGTCGTTCGGCAAGGACACGAAGGGCAAGCAGCGGCTGGTCATCACCGACCTCGACGGCGTCGCCCACGAGTACCTGATCCCGAAGGACAAGCACGTCACGGCGCACGACGGCCAGGTGGTGAACAAGGGCGAGTCGATCGTCGACGGTCCGGCGGACCCGCACGACATCCTGCGGCTGCTCGGGGTGGAGGCGCTCGCGCGCTACATCACCGACGAGGTGCAGGACGTCTACCGGCTGCAGGGCGTGAAGATCAACGACAAGCACATCGAAGTGATCGTGCGGCAGATGCTGCGTCGCGTGCAGGTGACCGACGCCGGCGACACCCGCTTCATCGTGGGCGAGCAGGCGGAGCGTTCGGACATCCTGGACGAGAACGACAAGGCGACCAACGACGGCAAGCAGCCGGCGGTCTACGAGCACATGCTGCTGGGCATCACCAAGGCGTCGCTGTCGACCGACTCGTTCATCTCGGCGGCGTCGTTCCAGGAGACGACCCGGGTGCTGACCGAGGCGGCGATCATGGGCAAGAAGGACGATCTGCGCGGCCTGAAGGAGAACGTGATCGTCGGGCGCCTGATCCCGGCGGGCACGGGCCTCGCGTACCACAATGCGCGGAAGAAGCAGAAGCTCGCAGGGTCCGGAGTCGGCGTTCACGACCGCCGGGCGAAGGCGCGGAAGCGGTGCCGGCCGAAGGCGCCGAGGCGGCGGTGCCGGCCCCGGCATCGCCGTCGTCACCGGAGGTGTCGGCCGACGCGGCGTAGCCAGTCGCGGCGTCGTTGCAGGCAGGAGGCCGGCGGAGCGATCCGCCGGCCTCTTGTTTTCCGGCGGCTTCCGGCGGCGGGAGATCGGGCGGCAGCTTCGATTCGCCGACTCGCGATCCGGATCGAGCGGGCGGACGGCATGCCGGATTCCGTTCGGTGGCGCACAGAGCCGCAATCCACGCCGGGGTAGGGTGGCACCGGCGCAACGGACTCCGTCCGGCGGCCCCCAACGCAAAGATCAACCATGACACTCGACCTCCGACCTGCCGTCGCCACGATTCGCGCGCCGGCGCTGCCTGCGCCACCTTTCCTGACGCCGCGCCGCGGCAGGTCCGTGGCGCTGGCCATCGCGCTGATGGCGACGGCACTGGGATCGGGCACGGCCGCCGCGGCCTCCGGCGACCTCGATCCGGGCTTCGGCGGCATCGGTGCGGTCGTGCGAACACGCGGGCGTCGGCGCCAGCGGGCTGGTGGTGCAGCCCGACGGCAGGCCGGTCGTCATCGGCGAGGGTCGTCGCGGGATCGGTCCGCTTTCGTCGACGCGGCGCTTCGCGCTGACCCGATTCGCGATCGACGGGATCCTGGACCCGACCTTCGGTTCCGGCGGGATCGTCGGCAGCGCACCGATTCCGGCGCGGCGGCTGGCGCGGCAGGCGGACGGACGGCTGGTCGGTGCGGGCGTCACGCTGCTCGGCGACGGGCAGTCCGGCTTCGCCATCGGGCTGGTCCAATGGCATGCGCAATGGCGCCATCGACACGAACTTCGGAGCGAGCGGGGTCGCGACCAGCCGCGGGCTGTGGCCGCTGGACCTGCTGCCGGGCCCGTCGGTGAGCGCGATGGTCGTGGAGCCGAACGGCAAGATCACCGTGGCCGGCGGCGCCTCGAGCGGGGCCGTTCGCCACCTGCTGCTCGCGCGGTTCAACCCGGAGGGCACGGCCGACCTGTCGTTCGGCGCCTCCGGTTACGTGAGCCTCGCCGTCGACGGGGCCGTGCATGCGCTGATCGCGCAGCCGGACGGCAGGCTGGTCGTCGCCGGCGAGACGGCGGAAGCTGCCACGGGCGTCGGTACCTGCATCACGTTGTGGCGCTTCGCAGGTCGACGGCACCGTCGATCCCGCCTTCGGCGTCGGCGGTCGCAGCCGGGCCTGTGCCGACACGCGCGTCCGGCGCCAGCGCGCTGCTGCTGCAGGCCGACGGCAAGCTCGTCGCCGCCGGCTTCGGCAGCGATGCGGGGACCGGGCACCGCTTCGCGCAGCTGACGCGCTTCGAGCCGGACGGCTCGATCGACGTCGCGTTCGGCAGCACCGGCTCGGTGCGCGTGTCCGATCGACGGGGGCGACGTCGAAGCCCTGGCCGTCGCGGTCCAGTCCGACGGCAGGCTCGTCGATCGCCGGAACGCGATTCATGTCGGCGCGTTTCGACGGCGACGGCTTCATCGATCTCGGCTACGGCGTCGACGGCATCGTCCGGAGCGCCGTTCCGACGGGCGACGCGACGCAGCTCGTGATCCAGTCCGACGGCCGGATCGTCGCCGCGGGAGCGACGGTGGACGGCGAGAAGCAGCCGGCCATCGTCGTCGCCCGCCTCCTCGGCAGCGACGTCGCTCGCCGCTGCCTCGGGCCGGGTGATCGAGTACGTCAACAGCGAGAACTTCCCCGGCGCGACCGGCGGCCACTACTTCTACACGCTCGAAGGCAGCGCCGAGGCGCAGGCCGTGGACAGCGGCGCCGCCGGCGCGTTCGTTCGCACCGGCCAGTCGTGGCCCGCCGGCGGCACGTCGGCGGTCGCGCGCTTCTACGGCAGCATGCAGCCCGGTCCGAACTCGCACTTCTACACGGCGGATGCGGTCGAAGCGGACGAATTGCTGGCGCTGCAGGCGGTGCCGGTCCCGACGACGGTCCAGCAGTGGAACTACGAGAAGCTCGCGTTCGCCGCGACGCCGGCGGTGGAGCAGGCCGACGCACGCGATCCTGTCCGCGCGACCGGGCGCCCGTCCACCGCGCGTACAACAACGCCTGGAACGGCGGGGTCAGGAATCCCTGGGACTCCAACCACCGGTACAGCACCAACCCGGCGGTCATGCTGAGGCGATGGTCCAGAGCTACGGCTGGGCCTACGACGGCGTCGTCTACTGCGCGCTCGCCGGCTGAGACGGCGTCGTCCACAGGGCGTCGATCACCGACAGCAGCGCCTGCACGATCGGCTCCTCCGCCCGCGCCTTGAGGTAGATGAACTGCAGCGTGGTGACGAGTCGCGCGTCGGGCCACACGGCGAGCTCGCCGGCGGCCGCGCCGGCGGCGGCGAGGTCCTCGCGCATCAGCGCCACGCCCAGCCCGCCGTGGACCAGCGAGCGGATCACCGCCTCGTTGTCGGCGCCGATCAGCTGGGACGGCGCCGATCCGCGCGCGTCGAACAGCGCCTCGGCCAGCACGCGGTGGGTGCTGATCGCCGGCGCGGCGATCCACGGCAGGCCCGCGATGGTTTCCCAGTCGGCGCCCTCGATCCGGTCGCGCCAGGCGGCCGGGCCGGCGACCACGTACGCGACCTCGGCCAGCGGCACCGCGGCCACCGTCGGGTGGGCGAGGTCGCCGTAGTAGAAGCTCACGTCGAGTTCGCCGTCGCGCACCTCGGCGAACGCGGCGCCGGTGATCTCGTGGTGCAGCTCGATCTCGATCAGCGGAAAGCGCTCGATCGACTGCGGACAGGAATTCGGGGAGCCGGATGAAGTCGGGGTCGGACAGCGTCCCGACCCGCGCGCGGCCGGCGACCGCGCCCTTGATGCTGGCGGCGGCGCCGCGGAGCGCCTCGACCGCCGGCGATGACCTCCAGCGCGTCCGGCAGCAGGCGCTTGCCGGCCGGCGTCAGCGTCATGCCGGTCGAGCCGCGGTCGAACAGCGGGACGCCCGAGCTCGTCCTCCAGCGCCTTGATCTGCGCCGACAGCGCCGGCTGGCTGACGTGCAGCCGGTCGGCGGCCCGGGTCAGGTGTCCGAATTCGGCGACGGTGGCGAAGCTGCGCAGCTGGTAGAGCTCCAAGGGCGGCTTCTCCGCGGCTCGGGGATCGACCACTATAGGTCCGAACGCCCGGATCGCGACATGCTGCGGCGCAATATCCGGGCGCTGGGCGCCCGGTTCGGCCGAAATCGGGCATCAGGGCGGCTGATCGTCGCCATCCAAAGAGACGATTGGAAATTTCCCGGCCGGGAGGTCGATATTGTCCGTGTGCGGTGCACCAAAAGCGCGCCGAACCATCAACCAACCCGTGCCACCCCTTCCGGGAGCCCCTCATGAAATCCCAGTCACTCCTTCGTCGACCACCGGCCCGTTCCCGGCGTCATTGCCGTCCTCGCGGACGCGCTGGGCGGGTTCACGCCGCTCGGCGGTGCCCCGAAGATCCGACCGCGCCGGGCGACGCGCCGCGCGCATCCGCCGGCGTCTGGACCCGGCTGGACCGCTGGTTCCACGACGCGCGGCAGACGCGACGACGAGGCGTTCCTCGCGGCGGCGACGGACCTCGCCGACCTCGAGCGGCGGGTGCGCCGGCTCGAGCAGGGCGTGGACGCCCGCTACTACTGAGGCGTACCGGCGCGGCACCGCGCCGGACCGCGCGAGCCGCGGTCCGGCGCCGCTTGTTGCACCGCGCACAGCAGGGTTGACACATCCGCCGTAAGGCCTTAAACTTTTGGTCTTTTCACCCGACGCCCCGCCGAAAATCGCGTGGCTCCGGGCAGGCGTACCCGGCCGCCGCTCTCACGAGCTGGTGCCGTGGCGCGAGCGAGGTGGTCCAGGCTCCCCACCGGCGACAACGCCGGGATGCGCTTGGGCCACTTTGATTTCGCATCGCGCCGTAGTGCATTCCAGCGCCGCGGTGCGGTCGCGGGCAGGCAGCAGAACCATGAGCCATGCGCGCCGGCGCGTCTTGCAGCCGGCGTTGCACACTCAAGACAACTCAGCGGGTTTACAAGAGATGCCAACCATCAATCAGCTCGTGCGGAAGGGCCGTGAGCCCGCCGTGTCGAAAAGCAAAGTCCCGGCGCTCCAGCAGAGCCCGCAGAAGCGCGGCGTGTGCACGCGCGTGTACACGACGACGCCGAAGAAGCCGAATTCCGCCCTGCGGAAGGTCGCCAAGGTGCGGCTCACCAACGGCTTCGAAGTCATTTCCTACATCGGCGGCGAAGGCCACAACCTGCAGGAGCACTCGGTGGTGCTCATCCGCGGCGGCCGCGTGAAGGACCTGCCCGGCGTGCGCTATCACATGGTGCGCGGCAGCCTCGACACCGCGGGTGTCAAGGACCGCAAGCAGTCGCGCTCGAAGTACGGCGCCAAGAAGCCCAAGAAGGCGTGATGCGCGCCCGCGCGCCCCGCCACGCACTGAACTGAGGACGTTATGCCCCGACGCAGAGAGGTACCCAAGCGCGAAATCCTGCCCGATCCGAAGTACGGCTCGAGCGATCTCGCCAAGTTCGTGAACGTGCTGATGACCGCCGGCAAGAAGTCGGTGGCCGAGCGCATCGTTTACGGCGCGTTCGACTCGATCACGAAGAAGGGCGGCAAGGATCCGCTGGAAGTCTTCAACCAGGCGCTCGCCAACGCGAAGCCGATGGTCGAGGTCAAGAGCCGCCGCGTCGGCGGCGCGAACTTCCAGGTGCCGGTCGAAGTGCGCCCGGTGCGGCGGATGGCGCTGGCGATGCGCTGGCTGCGCGAAGCCGCCCGCAAGCGCGGCGAGAAGTCGATGGGCCAGCGCCTCGCGGCCGAGCTGCTCGACGCCGCGGAAGGCCGCGGCGGCGCGGTGAAGAAGCGCGAGGAAGTGCACCGCATGGCGGAAGCGAACAAGGCGTTCTCGCACTTCCGCTTCTGACGAAGGTCCGGAGCGCCGGCACGACCGGCGGCGAAGGCAGAAGAAACCGTACGCAACACGACAGGACGGCGCAGCGGGCCGGCGCGGGGGCGATCCCCCCGACACCGACCCGCGGACCGTAGA
The DNA here is from genome assembly GCA_963810815.1 of uncultured beta proteobacterium. GTDB lineage: Bacteria > Pseudomonadota > Gammaproteobacteria > Burkholderiales > Casimicrobiaceae > CAVQWT01. The sequence goes on from CAWEPB010000001.1 coordinate 19,005, forward strand.
CCAAAGTGCCACGAATTACCCCCATCGACCGGTATCGCAACATCGGCATCAGCGCGCACATCGACGCGGGCAAGACCACGACCACCGAGCGCATCCTCTTCTACACCGGCGTCTCGCACAAGATCGGCGAGGTGCACGACGGCGCCACGGTCATGGACTGGATGGAGCAGGAGCGCGAGCGCGGCATCACGATCACGTCCGCCGCGACGACCTGCTTCTGGAAGGGGATGGACAAGAACTTCCCCGAGCACCGGATCAACATCATCGACACGCCGGGCCACGTCGACTTCACGATCGAGGTCGAGCGCTCGATGCGCGTGCTCGACGGCGCGTGCATGGTCTACTGCGCGGTCGGCGGCGTGCAGCCGCAGTCGGAGACCGTCTGGCGGCAGGCCAACAAGTACAAGGTGCCGCGACTGGCGTTCGTCAACAAGATGGACCGCCAGGGCGCCAATTTCTTCAAGGTCTACGAGCAGATGCGTCGCGGCTCAAGGCCAACCCGGTGCCGATCCAGGTGCCGATCGGCGCCGAGGAGAAGTTCGAGGGCGTGATCGACCTCATCCGGATGAAGGCGATCTACTGGGACGAGGCGTCGCAGGGCATGAAGTACGACATGCGCGAGATCCCGGCCGAGCTTCTCGACAGCCGAAGCCAAGGAATGGCACGAGAAGATGGTCGAGAGTGCCGCCGAGGCCAGCGAAGAGCTGATGAACAAGTACCTCGAGACGGGCGAGCTGTCGGTCGAGGAGATCAAGCTCGGCCTGCGCACGCGCACGATCGCCAGCGAGATCGTGCCGATGCTGTGCGGGTCGGCGTTCAAGAACAAGGGCGTCCAGGCGATGCTCGACGCGGTCATCGAATACATGCCCGCGCCGACCGACATCCCGCCGGTCAGCGGCGAGCTCGAGAACGGCACCGAAGGCCAGCGCAGCGCGGCCGACGACGAGCCGTTCTCCGGGCCTCGCGTTCAAGATCATGACCGACCCGTACGTCGGCCAGCTGATCTTCTTCCGCGTCTACTCGGGCGTCGTCAATTCGGGCGACACGATCTACAACCCGATCAAGGGGCGCAAGGAGCGCATCGGCCGGATCCTGCAGATGCACGCCAACCAGCGCGAGGAAATCAAGGAAGTGCGCGCCGGCGACATCGCGGCGGCGGTCGGCCTGAAGGAAGCGACGACGGGCGACACGCTGTGCGACCCGGACGCACGTGATCATGCTCGAGCGGATGGTCTTCCCGGAGCCGGTGATCCACGTCGCCGTCGAGCCGAAGACCAAGGCCGACCAGGAGAAGATGGGCATCGCGCTCAACCGCCTGGCGCAGGAAGATCCGTCGTTCCGCGTGCGCACCGACGAGGAATCGGGCCAGACGATCATCTCGGGGATGGGCGAGCTCCACCTCGAGATCCTGGTCGACCGGATGAAGCGCGAGTTCGGCGTCGAGGCGAACGTCGGCGCGCCGCAGGTGGCGTACCGCGAGGCGATCAAGAAGCCGGTGCAGGTCGAGGGCAAGTTCATCAAGCAGTCCGGCGGCCGCGGCCAGTACGGCCACGTCTGGCTCAAGATCGAGCCGAACGAGCAGGGCAAGGGCTTCGAGTTCGTCGACGCCATCAAGGGCGGCACGGTGCCGCGCGAATACATCCCGGCGGTCGAGAAGGGGCTGCGCGAGACGCTGCCGAACGGCGTGCTGGCCGGCTTCCCGGTCGTCGACGTCAAGGTCGACGCTGTTCGACGGCTCGTACCACGACGTCGACTCGAACGAGAACGCGTTCAAGATGGCCGCGTCGATGGCGTTCAAGGACGGCATGCGGCAGGCGAGTCCCGATGCTGCTCGAGCCGATGATGGCGGTCGAGGTGGAGACGCCCGAGGACTTCATGGGCAACGTGATCGGCGACCTGTCGTCGCGGCGCGGGATGGTCCAGGGCATGGAAGACCTGCCGACCGGCAAGGTGATCAAGGCGGAAGTCCCGCTGGCCGAGATGTTCGGCTACTCGACGACGCTGCGCTCGCTGTCGCAGGGGCGCGCCACGTACACGATGGAATTCAAGCACTACACCGAGGCGCCGAAGAACGTCGCCGAAGCGGTGATCAACAAGAAATCGTAATCGAGAATCGAGGAATCAGACCATGGCCAAGGGCAAGTTCGAGCGGACGAAGCCGCACGTGAATGTGGGGACGATCGGGCACGTTGATCACGGGAAGACGACGTTGACGGCGGCGATGACGCTGGTGCTGTCGAAGCTGTTCGGCGGCGAGGCGAAGGCGTACGACCAGATTGATGCGGCGCCGGAGGAGAAGGCGCGGGGGATCACGATCAACACGGCGCACGTGGAGTACGAGACGAAGAACCGGCACTACGCGCACGTGGACTGTCCGGGGCACGCGGACTACGTGAAGAACATGATCACGGGTGCGGCGCAGATGGACGGGGCGATTCTGGTGGTGTCGGCGGCGGACGGGCCGATGCCGCAGACGCGGGAGCACATTCTGCTGGCGCGGCAGGTGGGGGTGCCGTACATCATCGTGTACATGAACAAGGCGGACATGGTCGACGACAAGGAGCTGCTGGAGCTTGTCGAGATGGAGGTTCGCGAGCTGTTGTCGAAGTACCAGTTTCCGGGGGACAAGACGCCGATCGTGATCGGGTCGGCGAAGCTGGCGCTGGAAGGCGACAAGAGCGAGATGGGCGAGGGGTCGATTCTGAAGCTGGCGGAGGCGCTGGACAGCTACATTCCGCAGCCGCAGCGGCTGATCGACGGGCCGTTCCTGATGCCGGTGGAGGACGTGTTTTCGATCTCGGGGCGTGGCACGGTGGTGACGGGGCGGGTGGAGCGCGGGATTGTGAAGGTTGGGCGACGAATCTGGAGATTGTGGGGCTGAAGCCGACGCTGAAGACGGTGTGCACGGGCGTGGAGATGTTCCGCAAGCTGCTGGACCAGGGGCAGGCGGGGGACAACGTGGGGGTGCTGCTGCGGGGCACCAAGCGGGAAGAAGTGGAGCGTGGGCAGGTGCTGGCGAAGCCGGGCTCGATCACGCCGCACACGAAGTTCAGCTGCGAGGTGTACATCCTGTCGAAGGAAGAGGGTGGGCGGCACACGCCGTTTTTCCCGGGGTACCGGCCGCAGTTTTATTTCCGGACGACGGACGTGACGGGGTCGTGCGTGCTGCCGGAGGGGACGGAGATGGTGATGCCGGGGGACAACATTGCGATGGAGGTGACGCTGATTGCGCCGATCGCGATGGAAGAGGGGCTGCGGTTCGCGATTCGCGAGGGTGGCCGCACCGTCGGCGCCGGCGTCGTCGCCAAGATCATCGAGTAAGGCAGTGAACAAGTGAACGCGCGAACGGGCGCTCCCGCCCGTCCTGCCGATCACCCATTCACTCGTTCACGAGGAACGACATGCAAAACCAACGTATCCGCATCCGCTTGAAGGCTTTCGACTACAAGCTGATCGACCAGTCGGCGCTCGAGATCGTCGAGACGGCCAAGCGCTCCGGCGCCGTCGTCAAGGGCCCGGTCCCGCTGCCGACGAAGATCGAACGCTACAACGTCCTGCGCTCGCCGCACGTCAACAAGACGTCGCGCGACCAGTTCGAGATCCGCACGCATCTGCGTCTGATGGACATCATCGATCCCACCGACAAGACGGTCGACCAGCTGATGAAGCTCGACCTTCCGGCCGGCGTGGACGTCGAGATCAAGCTGCAGTAGCGCAACAGAAGCAAAAGATGCCCGGCGACGAAGCCGGGGAATTGGGCCAAGCCGCCGGTCAATCGCAATCGGCGGCGTGAGAAGGAATCGAACAATGACTCTCGGACTTGTCGGTCGAAAGATTGGCATGACGCGCGTCTTCACCGACGACGGCTCCGCCGTGCCGGTGACGGTGCTCGACGTCGCCAACAACCGCGTCACGCAGATCAAGACCCCCGAGACCGACGGCTATTCCGCCGTGCAGGTCACCTTCGGGAAGCGTCGCGCGTCGCGCGTCATCAAGCCGGCCGCCGGCCACCTCGCCAAGGCGGGCGTGGAGGCGGGCGAACTGCTGCGCGAGTTCCCGGTGGCGCCCGAGGCGCTCACCGAGCTCAAGCTGGGCGTCGACGCTGCCCGTCACCGCGTTCGAGGTCGGCCAGCTGGTCGACGTCACCGGCACGACGAAGGGCCGCGGCTTCACCGGCGTGATCAAGCGGCACCACTTCAGCTCGAACCGCGCGTCGCACGGCAACTCGCGCTCGCACAACACGCCGGGCTCGATCGGCATGGCGCAGGACCCGGGCCGCGTGTTCCCGGGCAAGCGCATGGCCGGGCAGTACGGCAACGTGACGCGCACGGTGCAGACGCTCAAGGTCGTCCGCGTCGACGCCGAGCGCGGCCTGCTGCTGGTCCGCGGCTCGGTGCCGGGCGCCGACGGCGGCCACATCATCGTCCGTCCGTCGGTCAAGACGCCGGCGAAGAAGGGGGCGTGACGATGGAACTCAAGCTCATCAACGGCAACGGCCAGGCGGACGCCACGCTGGCCGCGTCGGATGCGCTGTTCGCCCGCGAATACAACGAGGCGCTGATCCACCAGGTCGTCACCGCGTACCGCGCGAACGGCCGCCAGGGCACGCGCGCGCAGAAGTCGCGCGGCATGATCAACAAGTCGCACAAGAAGCCGTGGAACCAGAAGGGCACCGGCCGCGCCCGCGCGGGCCAGGCCAACAGCCCGCTGTGGCGCGGCGGCGGCAAGATCTTCCCGTCGATGGCCGACGAGAACTTCGAGCAGAAGGTCAACCGCAAGATGTATCGCGCCGGCATCGCGTCGATCCTGTCGCAGCTGGTCCGCGAGGACCGGCTGAAGGTCGTCGAGGGCATCGCCGTCGACTCGCCGAAGACCAAGCAGTTCGCGCAGAAGATCAAGGCGTTCGGCCTCACCGGCTCGGTGCTGGTGGTCGTCGACAGCCTCGACGAGAACATGCTGCTCTCGTCGCGCAACCTGCACGACGTGCTGGTGCTGGAAACGCGCGAAGTGGATCCCGTCAGCCTGGTGCAGTTCAACAACGTGCTCCTGACCCGCGCCGCGGTGTCGCAATTCGAGGAGATGCTGGGATGAACGCCACCAAGCAATACAACAGCGAGCGTCTCGCCACCGTGCTGCTCGCGCCGGTCGTGTCCGAGAAGGGCACGTTCATCGCCGACAAGCACGAGCAGGTCATCTTCCGCGTCGTGCAGGATGCGACGAAGCCGGAGATCAAGGCCGCGGTCGAGGCGATGTTCAAGGTCCAGGTCGAGAGCGTCCAGGTCGTGAACGTCGGCGGCAAGCAGAAGCGCTTCGGGCGCTTCACCGGCCGCCGGCGCAACTGGAAGAAGGCGTACGTCTGCCTCAAGCCGGGCCAGGAAATCAACTTCGCGGCGGAGAGCTGACATGCCACTGCAGAAAGTCAAACCGACATCGCCGGGCCGCCGCGCGCTGGTCAAGGTCGTCCATCCGAACCTGCACAAGGGCCGGCCGATCGACGCGCTGACCGAGAGCCAGAAGCGCGGCTCGGGCCGCAACAACAACGGCCACATCACCATCCGGCACAAGGGCGGCGGCCACAAGCAGCAGTACCGGCTCGTCGACTTCCGTCGCAACAAGGACGGCATCGCCGGCAAGGTCGAGCGGCTCGAGTACGACCCGAACCGCAGCGCGCACCTCGCGCTGCTGTGCTACGCCGACGGCGAGCGCCGCTACATCATCGCGCCGCGCGGCGTCGCGGTGGGCGCGCTGCTGCACTCCGGCGCCGAGGCCCCGATCAAGCCGGGCAACTGCCTGCCGCTGCGCAACATCCCGGTCGGCACCACGATCCACTGCATCGAGATGCTGCCCGGCAAGGGCGCGCAGCTCGCGCGGTCGGCCGGCACCGGCGTCCAGCTGCTGGCCCGCGAAGGCGTCTACGCGCAGCTGCGGCTGCGCTCGGGCGAGATCCGCAAGGTGCACGTGGACTGCCGCGCGACGATCGGCGAGGTCGGCAACGAGGAGCACAGCCTGCGCTCGATCGGCAAGGCCGGCGCGAACCGCTGGCGCGGCATCCGGCCGACGGTCCGCGGCATCTGCATGAACCCGGTCGACCACCCGCACGGCGGCCGCTCCAACGGCGGCGGCCACCCGGTCTCGCCCTGGGGCACGCCGACCAAGGGCTACAAGACGCGCAAGAACAAGCGCACCGACTCGCTGATCGTGCGTCGCCGGCACGCGACCAAAGGGTAAAGAGGGATAACGTCAAATGGCACGTTCGATCAAGAAGGGTCCGTTCGTCGACGACCACCTGCAGGACAAGGTGCAGGCGGCGCGCGCGACCAGCGACAAGAAGCCGATCAAGACCTGGTCCCGCCGGTCGACGATCACGCCCGATTTCGTCGGGCTGACGATCGCCGTCCACAACGGCAAGCAGCACATCCCGGTCTACGTCTCCGAGAACATGGTCGGGCACAAGCTCGGCGAGTTCGCGCTGACCCGCACCTTCAAGGGACATTCGTCCGACAAGAAGAGCGCGGCGCCGGTCATGAAGAAGAAGTAAGGAGTGACGATGGAAACCAGAGCCATCCTGCGCGGAGTGCGGCTGTCGGCCCAGAAGGGCCGGCTCGTCGCCGATCAGATCCGCGGGCTGCCCGTCGACAAGGCGCTGAACCTGCTGGCCTTCAGCCCCAAGAAGGGCGCGAAGATCATCAAGAAGGTGCTCGAGTCGGCGATCGCCAATGCCGAGCACAACGACGGCGCCGACGTCGACGAGCTCAAGGTCAAGACGATCCTCGTCGACAAGGCCGAGAGCCTCCGCCGGTTCACGGCGCGGGCCAAGGGTCGCGGCAACACGATCCTGAAGCAGACCTGCCACATTCACGTCACCGTCGGCGACGGCAAGTAAGGGAATAGGTCAATGGGACAGAAAATTCATCCGATCGGCTTCCGCCTGGCCGTCACCCGGAACTGGACGTCGAAGTGGTACGCGAACAGCAAGCACTTCGCGTCGACGCTGAAGGAAGACATCAAGATCCGCGAGTACCTGGCGAAGAAGCTGGCGCACGCGTCGGTGGGCAAGGTGTCGATCGAGCGCCCGGCGAAGAACGCCCGGATCACGATCCACAGCGCCCGCCCGGGCGTGGTGATCGGCAAGAAGGGCGAGGACATCGAGACGCTGCGCAGCGACCTGCGGCGGATGATGGGCGGCGACGTCGGCCTCAACATCGAGGAAATCCGCAAGCCGGAGATCGATGCCCAGCTCGTCGCCGACTCGATCGCCCAGCAGCTCGAGAAGCGGATCATGTTCCGCCGTGCGATGAAGCGCGCGATGCAGAACGCGATGCGGCTCGGCGCGCAGGGCATCAAGATCATGACGGCCGGCCGGCTGAACGGCGCCGAGATCGCGCGCAGCGAGTGGTACCGCGAAGGTCGCGTGCCGCTGCACACGCTGCGCGCCGACATCGAGTACGGCTTCGCCGAGGCGCGCACCACCTACGGCGTCATCGGCATCAAGGTCTGGGTTTTCAAGGGCGAACGGTTGGCGCACAACGCCGAACCGGTTCAAGCGCCGGCTCCGGCCACGGATGCGCCGAAGCGTCCGCCGCGCCGCACACCGCCGCCAGGAGCGAAGAATGCTGCAGCCAGCTAGAAGGAAGTACCGCAAGGAGCAGAAGGGCCGCAACAAGGGCGTTGCGACCGTCGGCAACAAGGTGAGCTTCGGCGAGTACGGCCTGAAGGCCGTCGGCCGCGGCCGCCTCACCGCGCGCCAGATCGAGGCGGCGCGGCGGGCGATGACGCGCCACATCAAGCGCGGCGGCCGCATCTGGATCCGCATCTTCCCGGACAAGCCGATCTCGCAGAAGCCCGCCGAAGTGCGGATGGGCAACGGCAAGGGCAACCCCGAGTACTACGTGGCCGAGATCCAGCCCGGCAAGGTGCTCTACGAGATGGACGGCGTCGACGAGCCGCTGGCGCGGGAGGCGTTCGCGCTGGCCGCCGCCAAGCTGCCGATCCGCACGACGTTCGTGCACCGGCTCATCGGCGGCTGACGGCACACGAGAGGCGATGACATGAAGAAATCCGAAGCGAAGAAGGCGCTCGTCGGCAAGGGCCCGGTCGAACTGAAGACCGAGCTCGACGCGCTGCTCAAGGAGCAGTTCGGCCTGCGCATGCAGAAGGCGACGCAGCAGCTCACCAACACGGGGAAGATCCAGCAGGTGCGGCGGAACATCGCCCGGGTGCGGACCATCCTCCACCAGAAGCAGGGACAGGCATGAACGAGCAAGCGCAGGCCCCGGCGGTCCGCAAGGTCATCATCCAGACGCTGACCGGCACGGTCGTCAGCGACAAGATGGACAAGACGGTCACCGTCCTGGTCGAGCGGCGGGTCAAGCACCCGCTGTACGGCAAGGTCGTCACCAAGTCGCAGAAGTACCACGCGCACGACGAGAACAACGAGTGCAAGGCCGGCGACACGGTCGAGATCGAGGCCTGCCGCAAGCTGGCCAAGACCAAGGCGTGGCGGGTCAAGCGGCTGGTGGAAAAGGCCAAGATCGTCTGATCGCGCGGCGGGGGTTGCGGCAACGCACAAACCCTGTCATACTTTCAGTTTCGCCCGCCGCAGATGGCGACGCCCCCGGGTCCCCGGACGGCGCCTCTGCGGTCCTTCCCCGGGACGGTGCCCATGGCCCCGTCCGCAAGCGGGGTCCAAAACTGGCCGCGTCATGCGCGGTGGCCGCGGGGTGCGCGATGGCGCCCTCCCGGCGCACCCGCCGCGGGTTAAGTTGGAGAAGCAGCAATGATCCAGATGCAGTCGATGCTGGAGGTCGCCGACAATACCGGCGCCCGGCAGGTCATGTGTATCAAGGTGCTCGGCGGCAGCAAGCGCCGGTACGCCCACATCGGCGACGTGATCAAGGTGTCCGTCAAGGACGCCGCTCCGCGCGGCCGCGTCAAGAAGGGCGAGATCTACAACGCGGTCGTCGTGCGCACCCGCAAGGGCGTCCGCCGGAACGATGGCGCGCTGGTGAAGTTCGACACCAACGCCGCCGTGTTGCTCAACGCCAAGCTCGAGCCGATCGGCACGCGCATCTTCGGCCCGGTGACCCGGGAGCTCCGCACGGAGCGCTTCATGAAGATCGTGTCGCTCGCGCCGGAAGTGCTGTAAGGAGGCCAGGGATGCGCAAGATCCGCAAGGGCGACAACGTCGTCGTCATCGCCGGCCGCGACAAGGGCAAGCGCGGCTCCGTCACGCGCGTGGTGGACGCCTCGCACGTCGTGGTCGCCGGCATCAACCAGGTGAAGAAGCACGTGCGCCCGAACCCGATGAAGGGCGAGCAGGGCGGCATCCTGACCAAGGAGATGCCGATCGACGTGTCGAACGTGGCGCTGTGGAACCCCGTCACGCAGAAGGCCGACCGCGTCGGCGTGCGCGTGCTCGAGGACGGCCGCAAGGTCCGCTTCTTCAAGTCGAACGGCGAGCTGGTTGCCGGCGCGTAAAGGAGAGACCATGGCCCGCCTCAAGGAAATCTACAAGAAGGAAGTCGTCCCCGCGCTGATCAAGCAGTTCGGGTACAAGTCGCCGATGGAAGTGCCGCGCTTCGAGAAGGTCGTCCTGAACATGGGCGTCGGCGAGGCGATCGGCGACAAGAAGCTGCTCGAGAACGCCGTCGGCGACATGACCAAGATCGCCGGCCAGAAGCCCGTCGTCACCAAGGCGCGCAAGGACATCTCGGGCTTCAAGATCCGCGTCGGCTACCCGATCGGCTGCATGGTGACGCTGCGCCAGGAGCGGATGTACGAGTTTCTCGACCGCCTCATCACCGTGGCGCTGCCGCGCGTGCGCGACTTCCGCGGCGTGTCCGGCCGCGCGTTCGACGGCCGTGGCAACTACAACATGGGCGTCAAGGAACAGATCATCTTCCCGGAGATCGAGTACGACAAGGTCGACACGCTCCGGGGCATGAACATCACGATCACCACGACCGCGAAGACCGACGCCGAAGCCCGCGCGCTGCTCGCCGCGTTCAAGTTCCCGTTCAAGAACTGAGGCCGCCATGGCGAAACTCTCCCTGATCAATCGCGACATGAAGCGCCGCGCCCTGGTGAAGAAGTACCAGAAGAAGCGCGATGCCCTGCTCGAGATCGTCAACAACATGAAGGCGTCCGAAGAGGACCGCTTCGCGGCCCGGCTGAAGCTCCAGCAGCTGCCGCGCAACGCCAATCCGACGCGCCTGCGCAACCGCTGCGCCGTCACGGGCCGCTCGCGCGGCTACTTCCGCAAGTTCGGTCTCGGCCGCAACAAGTTGCGTGAGTTCGTCATGCGCGGCGAAGTGCCGGGCATGGTCAAGGCCAGCTGGTAACGAGGTGAAGCATGAGCATGAGTGATCCCATCGCCGACATGCTGACCCGCATCCGCAATGCGCAGATGACGGAGAATGCAGTGGTCGTGATGCCCTCGTCGAAGGTCAAGCTGGCCATCGCCAAGGTGCTGAAGGACGAAGGCTACATCGACGGGTTCAAGGTTTCGAGCGAGGCGATCAAGCCCGTGCTCGAGATCGCCCTCAAGTACCACGCCGGCCGGCCCGTGATCGAGAAGATCGAGCGCGTGTCGAAGCCCGGGCTGCGGATCTACAAGAGCAAGGACGACATCCCGCGCGTGATGAACGGGCTGGGCATCGCGATCGTCTCGACCTCGCGCGGCGTGATGACCGATCGCAAGGCCCGCGCCACCGGCATCGGCGGCGAAGTCCTCTGCATCGTGGCGTAAGGGGAGAACCATGTCGCGTATCGGCAACAACCCCATTCCGATCCCCGCCAAGGTCGAGGTCACCCTCGGCGAGGGCGAGATCACCGTCAAGGGCCCGCTCGGCTCGCTCTCGCGCCGCTACAAGGCCGGCGTCTCGATCGAGAAGTCGGGCGACACGCTGGTGCTGAAGGCCGCCAGCCCGGAGAACCGGGCGATGCACGGCACGCTGCGCGCGCTGGTCGCGGGCATGGTCAAGGGCGTCACCGACGGGTTCCAGAAGAAGCTCACCCTGGTCGGCGTCGGCTACCGCGCGCAGGCCGCGGGCGACAAGCTGAACCTGACGCTCGGGTTCTCGCATCCGGTGGTCCACGCGATGCCCGCGGGCATCAAGGTGGAAACGCCGGTGCAGACGGAGATCCTGGTCAAGGGCATCGACAAGCAGGTCGTCGGACAGGTCGCGGCGGAGATCCGCGCGTACCGTCCGCCCGAGCCGTACAAGGGCAAGGGCGTCCGCTATCACGACGAGCGCGTCGTGATCAAGGAAACGAAGAAGAAGTGATGCGCGCGGGGCCGGTTGCCCCGCCAGCCAAACGAGGTCAGCGATGAACAAGAAGGAAGCTCGAGTCCGCCGCGCCCGCAAAACCCGGGCGCGCATTGCCGAGCAGCGGGCGATCAGGCTCGTGGTGAGCCGTTCGAACTGCCACATCTACGCGCAGATCATCGCGCCGGAAGGCAACAAGGTGCTCGCGAGCGCCTCGACAGTGGAAGCCGACGTGCGCAAGGACGTGAAGAACGGCGGCAACAAGGCCGCCGCGACGCTCGTCGGCAAGCGGATCGCCGACCGCGCGAAGGCGGTCGGGGTCGAGACCGTCGCGTTCGACCGCTCAGGTTACCGGTATCACGGCCGCGTCCAGGCGCTGGCCGAAGCGGCCCGCGAAGCCGGCCTCAAGTTCTGACGCGCAGGATCAGGAAGAGCACATCATGGCGAGAATGCAGCAGCATCAGCAGGACGACCGCGGCGACGGCCTGCGCGAGAAGATGATCAGCATCAACCGCGTCACCAAGGTGGTGAAGGGCGGGCGCATCCTCGGCTTCGCCGCGCTCACCGTCGTCGGCGACGGCGACGGCCGCATCGGGATGGGCAAGGGCAAGTCGAAGGAAGTGCCCGTGGCCGTGCAGAAGGCGATGGAGCAGGCCCGCCGCAAGATGGTTAAGGTGCGCCTGAAGAACGGTACGCTGCACCACGCGGTGATCGGCAAGCACGGCGCGACCAAGGTCTACATGCAGCCCGCGTCCGAAGGCACCGGCATCATCGCCGGCGGTCCGATGCGCGCGGTGTTCGAGGTCGTCGGCGTGACGAACATCCTGGCCAAGTGCCACGGTTCGACCAACCCGTACAACATCGTCCGCGCGACGATCAACGCGCTCGAGAACCTGAGTTCGCCCGCCGACATCGCGTCGAAGCGCGGGATGACCGTCGAGCAGATCCTGGAGGCGTGACCATGACCGCCCCGTCGAAAATCAAGGTCAAGCTGGTCAAGAGCACGGCGAACACCAAAGAGGATCACCGCGCCACGGTGCGGGGCCTCGGCCTCAAGTGGACCAACCACACGGTCGAGGTCGTCGACACCCCGTCGGTGCGCGGCATGATCAACAAGGTCTATTACCTGGTGAAGGTGGTCGGCTAGTCCGACTGCCCCGGAGTCAAGCGATGCGTCTCAATACGATCAAGCCCGCCGAGGGCAGCAACAAGGCCCGCCGCCGGGTCGGCCGCGGTATCGGCTCGGGCCTCGGCAAGACCGCCGGGCGCGGCCACAAGGGCCAGAAGTCCCGTTCGGGCGGCTTCCACAAGGTCGGCTTCGAAGGCGGCCAGATGCCGCTGCAGCGGCGGCTGCCCAAGCGCGGCTTCGTTTCGCTGGCGAAGAACGACACCGCCGAAGTGCGGCTGTCCGACCTGGCGAAGCTGCCGGTCGGCGACGTCGACCTGCTGGCGCTGAAGGCCGCCGGCGTGGTCCCGGCGATCGCCAAGGCGGCGAAGGTCATCCTCTCCGGCAAGCTCGAGAAGGCGGTCACGCTGAAGGGCGTGGGCGTCACCAAGGGCGCGAAGGCGGCGATCGAAGCCGCGGGCGGCAGCGTCGCCTGACGCGGCCCCTCACCGAACACAGGACAAGACGTTGGCCACTTCCAATCCCGCCCTGAAGACAGGTTCCAAGTACGCCGATCTCAAGCGGCGGCTGTGGTTCCTGCTGGGCGCGCTCGTCGTCTACCGGATCGGGACCCACATCCCGGTGCCGGGCATCAACGCGAGCATCCTCGACGAGCTGTTCCGCTCGCAGCAGGGCGGCATCCTCGGCCTGTTCAACGTCTTCTCGGGCGGCGCGCTGTCGCGCTTCTCGATCCTAGCGCTGGGGATCATGCCGTACATCTCGGCGTCGATCATCATGCAGCTCGCGACGGTCGTCGTGCCGTCGCTCGAGGCTCTGAAGAAGGAAGGCGAGGCCGGCCGGCGCAAGATCACCCAGTACACGCGCTACGCGACCCTGGGACTCGCGTTCTTCCAGGCGCTGGGCATCGCCGTCGCGCTCGAGGCGCAGCCCGGCCTGGTGCTCCAGCCCGGCCCCGGCTTCCGGATCGTCACTGCCGTGACGCTGGTGACCGGCACGATGTTCCTGATGTGGCTCGGCGAGCAGATCACCGAGCGCGGCCTGGGCAACGGCATCTCGCTGCTGATCTTCGCCGGCATCGCCGCGGGGCTGCCCAACGCGATCGGCCTCACGCTGGAGCAGGCGCGGACCGGCGCGTACTCCATCCCGCTGGTGCTCGGCATCGCGCTGCTGGTCGTCGTCGTCACCGCGTTCGTCGTGTTCGTCGAGCGCGCGCTGCGCAAGATCCTCGTCAACTACGCGAAGCGCCAGGTCGGCAACAAGGTCTACCAGGGCCAGAGCTCGCACCTGCCGCTGAAGCTCAACATGGCCGGCGTGATCCCGCCGATCTTCGCGTCGTCGATCATCCTGTTCCCGGCGACCCTGGCCCAGTGGTTCGGCTCCGGCGAGAGCACGGTGTGGCTGCGCGACCTCGCGGCGACGCTGGCCCCCGGCCAGCCGGTGCACGAGATCCTGTACGCCTCGGCGATCATCTTCTTCTGCTTCTTCTACACGGCGCTCCAGTACAACCCGAAGGAAACAGCCGAGAACCTGAAGAAGTCAGGTGCGTTCATCCCGGGCTACCGGCCGGGCGACCAGACGGCGAAGTACATCGAGAAGATCTCGCTGCGCCTCACGCTGCTGGGCTCGCTGTACCTGGTCGTCGTGTGCTTCGTCCCGAATTTCCTGATCGCCTGGAAGAACGTGCCGTTCTACTTCGGCGGCACCTCGCTGCTGATCATCGTTGTCGTGACTATGGACTTCATGACCCAGGTGCAGGCGTATCTGATGTCGCAGCAGTACGAGAGTCTGCTCAAGAAGGCCAACTTCAAGGGCGGATTGCCGACTCGCTGATGTCGAAAGAAGACGTTATCCAGATGCAGGGGGAGGTCGTCGAGACGCTCCCGAACGCGACGTTCCGCGTGAAGCTCGAGAACGGCCACATCGTGCTGGGACACATCTCCGGCAAGATGCGGATGCACTACATCAAGATTCTGCCGGGGGACAAGGTGACGGTCGAACTGACGCCGTACGACCTCTCCCGGGCGCGGATCACGTTCCGCGCGAAGTAACGCAACAGAGAGGAACTGACATGAAGGTTCTCGCTTCGGTAAAGAAGATCTGCCGCAACTGCAAGATCATCCGGCGTCACGGTGTCGTGCGCGTCATTTGCACGGATCCCCGCCACAAGCAGCGGCAGGGCTGACGGACATTCCCAGGACAGGTTAGAACTATGGCCCGTATTGCAGGCGTCAACATCCCCAATCACTCGCACGCCGAGATTGCGCTCACGGCGATCTACGGCATCGGACGCGCGCGCGCCAAGGCGATCTGCGTCGCGGCCGGCGTTGCGCCGACGGTCAAGATCAAGGACCTGTCGGACGCGCAGATGGACAAGCTGCGGGAGCACGTCGGCCAGTTCACCGTCGAGGGTGACCTGCGTCGCGAGGTGACGATGAGCATCAAGCGGCTCATGGACCTCGGCTGCTACCGTGGCGTCCGCCACCGGAAGGGCCTGCCCGTCCGCGGTCAGCGCACGCGCACCAACGCGCGGACCCGCAAGGGCCCGAAGAAGGCGCGTCAGGCGACCAAGTCCAAGTAAAGAGAAGGACATACGATGGCACAGCAACCCTCGAAGGCCGCCTCGGCGGCGCGGGCCCGCAAGAAGGTCAAGAAGAACGTCGCCGAAGGCATCGCGCACATCCACGCGTCGTTCAACAACACGATCATCACGATCACCGATCGCCAGGGCAACGCGCTGTCGTGGGCCACGTCCGGCGGCGCCGGGTTCAAGGGCTCGCGCAAGTCGACGCCGTTCGCCGCGCAGGTCGCGGCCGAGCGGGCGGGTCGCGCGGCCCTGGAGTGCGGCGTGAAGAACCTCGAAGTGCGGATCAAGGGCCCCGGCCCGGGCCGCGAATCGGCGGTTCGCGCGCTGAACGCGCTCGGCATGAAGATCACGTCGATCTCGGACGTGACGCCCGTGCCGCACAACGGCTGCCGGCCGCCCAAGCGCCGCCGCATCTGACGACAACCAGATTCACTTGCAACCAGGATAGCTACTGTGGCTCGATATACCGGACCCAAATGTAAGCTGGCGCGAAGGGAAGGCACCGACCTTTTCCTGAAAAGCGCGCGTCGCTCGCTCGACTCCAAGTGCAAGCTGGACACCAAACCCGGTCAGCACGGCGTGAAGTCCGGCGCCCGCATGTCCGACTACGGTCTCCAGCTGCGCGAGAAGCAGAAGCTGCGCCGCATCTACGGCCTGCTGGAACGGCAGTTCCGCCGCTATTTCGCCGAAGCGGCCCGCCGCAAGGGCTCGACCGGCACGAACCTGCTCCAGCTGCTCGAGTCGCGTCTCGACAACGTCGTCTACCGGATGGGCATCGGCTCGACGCGCGCCGAGGCGCGCCAGCTCGTCGGCCACTGCTCGATCACCGTCAACGGCAAGGTTCTTTCCATCCCGTCGGCGCTGGTCAAGGCCGGCGACGTCGTCGGTGTCACCGACAAGGCGAAGGCCCAGCTGCGGATCCAGGATTCGCTGCAGCTTGCCGAGAAGGTCGGCTTCCCCTCGTGGGTCGAAGTCGACGTCAAGAAGATGTCCGGTACCTTCAAGGGCGCGCCGGACCGCTCGGAGTTCGGGCAGGACATCAACGAAAGTCTGGTGGTCGAGCTCTACTCGAAGTAACCGCCCGGCTTGCCGGTTTGAGATTCGCTTGAGGGTTCCGCATGCAGAGCAATGTTCTGTTGAAACCGCGCATCATCGACGTCCAGTCGACCTCGCCGTTCCACGCGAAGGTAGTCATGGAGCCGTTCGAGCGCGGGTACGGCCACACGCTCGGCAACGCGCTCCGGCGCGTGCTGCTGTCTTCGATGCCGGGCTACGCCCCGACCGAGGTCCGCATCACCGGGGTGCTGCACGAGTACTCGGCGCTCGACGGTGTGCAGGAGGACGTCGTCGACCTTCTGCTCAACATGAAGGGCGTCGTCCTGAAACTGCACAACCGCGACCACGTGCTGCTGAAGCTCGTGAAGTCCGGTGAAGGCCCCGTCACGGCCGCCGACATCGAGCCCAACCACGACGTCGAGATCATCAATCCCGACCACGTGATCGCCCACCTCACGGCCGGCGGCAAGCTCGAGATGGAGATCAAGGTCGAGAAGGGCCGCGGCTACCAGCCCGCGACCGCGCGGCTGAAGCCCGAGGGCGGCCGCAACATCGGCAGCATCCTCCTCGACGCGTCGTTCAGCCCGGTCCGCCGGGTCAGCTACGCCGTCGAGAGCGCGCGGGTCGAGCAGCGCACCGACCTCGACAAGCTGGTCCTCGACATCGAGACCAACGGTGTCGTCGAGCCGGAGCAGGCGGTCCGCTACGCCGCGTCGGTTCTGGTCGAGCAGCTGTCGGTGTTCGCCGACCTGCAGGGAACGGACCAGCCGACGCCGGATCGCGGCTCGCCGCAGGTCGATCCGATCCTGCTGCGCCCGGTCGACGACCTCGAGCTCACCGTCCGCTCGGCCAACTGCCTGAAGGCCGAGAACATCTACTACATCGGCGACCTCATCCAGCGCACCGAGACCGAGCTGCTCAAGACGCCCAATCTCGGCCGCAAGTCGCTGAACGAAATCAAGGAAGTGCTCGCGTCGCGCGGGCTCTCGCTCGGGATGAAGCTCGAGAACTGGCCCCCGGCCGGCCTCGACCGCCCCTAACGCGCGCGGACAGGAAGGAAGAAGACCATGCGTCACCGCCACGGCCTGCGGAAACTGAACCGCACCAGCTCGCATCGCCTCGCGATGCTGCGCAACATGACGAATTCGCTGTTCACGCACGAGGTCATCAAGACCACGCTGCCGAAGGCGAAGGAACTGCGCCGCGTCGCGGAGCCGCTGCTCACGCTCGGCAAGGAACCCACGCTCGCCAACCGTCGCCTGGCGTTCAATCGCCTGCGGGACCGCGACGTCGTCACCAAGCTGTTCAACGAACTCGGCCCGCGTTACAAGGCGCGTCCGGGCGGCTACCTGCGCATCCTGAAGTTCGGGTTCCGTCAGGGCGACAATGCGCCGATGGCGCTGGTCGAGCTGCTCGACCGGCCGGAAGGCGCCCCGCCGGTGGACGAAGCCAAGGCCGGCTGACCGCTCGTCGTACGGTTGTAATGCACAAGGCCGGGCCCAGCGCCCGGCCTTTGCATTGTGGCGGGCCGACCGGACGGTCGCGGATGCGACGCCGGCGCCGCCCGGCAGTTCCCCGCTCCGGTTGCACCCATCCTGCACCCATCCGCCCGACGCTGCGGTAGCATCGTCCGATGGCGGATTGCATCCTCGTCACCGGAGGCGCCGGCTACATCGGCTCGCACGTGATCGTCGAGCTCGCGAAGGCGGGCTACGCGCCCGTCGTGCTCGACAGCTTCGCCACCAGCTCGCCCGGCGTCGTGCCGCGCCTCGAGGCGCTCGCCGGCGCACCGGTGCCGTGCATCGAGGCCGACGTCCGCGACGCCGAGGCGCTCCGTCGTGCGTTCCGCGACCACCCGATCGCCGGCGTCATCCACTGCGCGGGGCTGAAGGCGGTCGGCGAGTCCGAGGTGCGACCGCTCGCATACTACGACGTCAACGTCGGCGGCATCCTGGCGCTGGCCGAAGTGATGGGCGAGGCGGGGGTTGCGACCTGCGTCTTCAGTTCGTCGGCGACCGTCTACGGCCAACCCGACGCGCTGCCGGTCAACGAGGACGCACCGCTGAAGCCGCAAAGCGTGTACGGGCGCACCAAGCGGATCGTCGAAGACTTCCTGCGCGACCTTGCGCACGGCAATCCCAACTGGCGCATCGCGGTGCTCCGCT
>CAWEPB010000002.1:0-261719 GCA_963810815.1 uncultured beta proteobacterium
GACGACTTGGGCGAGTCCCACCTCCTCGTCCGGACGGCCCTCCCGCACCCGGATTGCCGGTATCCGCGCGAGGCCGAGAAGATCCCTGATGGCGCTGGAGGTCTTGGACCTGGCTCGCAGTTCCAGCACCTGACCGAGCAGCACGAGTGTAACGATGACCGACGCCGCCTCGAAGTACAGGGGGAGCCCATGCTCGGTCAGGAATGCCTGGGGCAGGCTGGCCGGAAAGATAACGACGTACATGCTGAAGAAATAGGCGACTGCCACGCCCAGGCCGATCAGGCTGAACATGTTGAGCCGCCAGGTCTGGAATGATCGCCAGCCCCGCTCCAGGAATGGCCAGCCAGCCCAGAGGACAATGGGCGTGGCAAGTGCCGCCTCTACGCACTGCGACCAAGTCACCGACATCAGGTGGGGAAGGCCCAGTGCCGCTGCCAATCGCTCGATCCAGCCGCGTACGTCGAAGCTCGGCATGAGTTCGCCCACGGCGAACAGCAGCATCGGCACGGTTAGAATCAACGCGACCCAGAACCGACGGGTCATCGATACCAGCTCGGGGTTCTCTGCCTCGGCCATCGAAGGCGCGAGCGGTTCCAACGCCATCCCGCAAATCGGGCAATTGCCGGGTCCCATCTGACGAATCTGCGGATGCATGGGACAGGTATAGACAACGTCCGCAGCCGACTCCACTGGCGTGGGAGAAGCATTACCTGCCTTGACATACCTTGCCGGCTCCTTGCGAAAGGCGTCGGCGCACTTCCGGCTGCAAAACCGATAGACGGTTCCCAGATAGGTGGTGGATTCGGGCGCATCGGGCTCCGACCCGCATGCCACACACCGGGTCGACCGTCTCCGCCCCGGGTGCATTGACTACACCCGCTTCGTGGTGGGCTTCTTGGCTAGGATGTTGGAGGGAACGTTGGTCCACGATGGCTTCCCCTCAACCGAAGAGTGAGGCCGACGAAAGCAAAAAGTTCCACCCCGGGGATTTCACGCGGGATCACGAAGATGTGCCACCGGCTCTCTACGAAGCCGCGGAATGAATCGCGGCGTCCTTGCCGCGTAGTCGCGCCAGCGCGTACCGAACTCCTGTTCCGCTTCGCGCTCTTCGCGCAGCGCCAGGAGAACATACATCGTCGCGAGCACGGGAAACATCACCATCGTCACGAGCGTCGGCCATTGCACCAGGAATCCGAACATGATTAGCACGAACCCCGCGTACTGCGGGTGACGGAGGTGACTGTAAGGGCCAGCCTCGGCAAGCTGGTGCCGGCGCTGCGCATGATAGAGCGCCCGCCACGAAGCGGACAGCAGCCAGAATCCGCCGCCGATGAGGGCAAAGCTCAGCAGATGGAAGGGTCCGAAGTGTGGATTGGCGCGCCAGCCAAACATCATCTCCAGCAGGTGACCCGAGTCGTGGCTTGTCCAATCTACACCCGGAAACCGCGAGGTCAGCCAGCCGGACAGCAGATAGATCGTCAGCGGGAATCCGTACATCTCGGTAAAAAGTGCCACGAGGAACGCGGAAAACGCGCCAAAGGATCGCCAGTCGCGCGGTGACCGCGGCTTCGCAAAGCTGAGAGCAAAGATGATGAAGACCAGCGAATTGATGATGACCAACGACCAAAGGCCGTAGGCCGGCGTCATGCCGTTCATGACCGACCTCCTTTGGGCTCATGCCCCGAACCACCACCCTTGGCCGGAGGATCGATCCTCAACGAGGGCAGCTCCCTACTGGAGCCCTCAGGTTTGCTTTGAGAGTCGTGTCCGTGCCCATGTCCGTGTCCGTGGCCACCGTGCATGAACATATGCATCAACGGGCAGGCTGCCAGGAACAGCCAAGGCAGGAACGGAAGAACGTGAGCGCGATGCTCGGCCAGCAGGAAGAAAATGCCAACGACAGCGAAGAGCCCGAACACCATCTTGGCGCGCGACGCCCAGACATCACGGTTGGACTCGAAGGGTTCGGTCATGGCCCCCGCTCCGTTACGGTCTAGGCGCTGCGTCAACTATGCGGATTGAACGTCCCGCGAGTGCGCAGCGTCTTCCAGACGATGTTCTCCTTCATGGTGATGACGGTCCCATCCTGCAGCTCCATCGCGACGCCATCCTTCATGTAAACGCGGTCACCGTCGGGCGCGAACATGCGCATGCGGCCGTCGGCGTCTACGGACAGCGTGTTGCCGTCCTTGAGCACATAGCGCTGCGAAGTCCGGCCTTCCGATGTGCTCTGGCCACCGGTAGCGCATGCCGCCACGGCCAGCGAAGCAATCAGTGCGATGGGGATGATTTGCGGTTTCATGTCGATCTCCTTCCCTCGGTTCGCCGAAGGGCGCTGGCACCCCCGCCGCGGTGTGGCGCCGAGTGCCGTCGTTCCGTGCTTCTCGACTGTTCTATGGCCGGCGACGATGTCAATAGAACAGTACGCGCACGCGCCCGCCACGACGATGACGCCAGAATTACAAGTTGGTAAGCAGGCGGAATTCGATGGGCTATGCCTCGATTGCCGGCATAGGATTACAAGTCTGATCATTGATCCTAGTCAGCCTGCCTCGCAGGCACGCTGGCGCGATAGCCAAACATGCCGGAAAATCCTCGTCGACCTGCTGCTCTCCCGATTTCACTTCATGACTCCTTTGATCCGACGCGCAATGTTCCTGCTGCTGTCGTTGACCCTTTCGGTCGACGGGCTCGGGGTGGCGTTCGCGCGGAGCGATGCACTCGACTGCTGCCGCGGCCATGCGGGGATGGCGCCGCCGCACCTGGAAAATGGTCCGTGCCAGACGGTGTCGGTTGACGAGATTCCCTGTAAGCACGACGGATCGGCTAACCCTTCCCCGACGGGCAACGATACCCAATATTCCGGCGCTCAGTACTGTCCTCATTGCGTCGGTCTTGGTGCGTCCGCCCCCATGTTCCTCATTCCGGCGGGTAATGCGGTCTATGTCCTGACCGTACCTTATGAAGCCCCGCCATACATCGGCGTCATCTTTGCCGACGAGCGCCCGAAGCGCCTGGAACGTCCTCCCGCAGCTTCTTCTCTGAGCTGAGCCTTGCCGGGCATCGTTGCCCGGTCCCCATGGGTTGTCCTGCCGTCCCAACGGCGGCAGTGCGTTCCACCATGTTCAGAGGAGCCGCAAATGTTATCGAGACCAATTTCGTTCCTTTCTGCCATCGGCTTGAGCATCGTCATCGCGACCGCGGCCGCTGCTGAGACGACTGCAGTCAATCCGGCCGCCACGTCGAATGACGCACCGAAGCTGAGCTGCGTCAATAAGGGAGCGGAAGCAGCAAAATCCAAGGTCGTATTCCAGATCAACAAGGCAGAGGATGCGCCTCTCATCCTCCGGTTCGTCAGCAACTATCTGAAGGTCGAACCAGAGGCACAGGTTGCCGTCGTCGGGTACGCCTCGGGCATCGACTTCATGCTCAAGAACGCTACTGACGGTGACGGCAAGCCTTATGCAATCCAAGTAAACCGGTTACTGGACCGCGGGGTCGCGTTCAAGGTCTGCAACAACACACTCAGTGCGCGCAATGCAACGCCGGATGTGGTGCTGGCAGGCGTGAACATCGTCCCGAGTGCCGTCAACGAGATCGTTCGCCTGCAGACGCAGGAAGGTTACAGCTACTTTCGCAATTGATTAGTCCTCCCTTGACCGGTCAACGTCCAGAGTATGCGCCGTCAAAGGGTGCGTACCCGATCACTCCCATTACCTCTCTCTGAAACCATGAAGA
Organism: uncultured beta proteobacterium; assembly: GCA_963810815.1. GTDB lineage: Bacteria > Pseudomonadota > Gammaproteobacteria > Burkholderiales > Casimicrobiaceae > CAVQWT01. The sequence goes on from CAWEPB010000002.1 coordinate 3,739, forward strand.
CAATTTCTCGAAATCAAACTGACCCAGCACGCCTGGCTGCCGCTCCGGCAGAGAACTCCGTCAAGATCCGCTACATCTTGCTTGCCGCCGGCGCTGCCCTGCTGGGCCTCGTGCTCCTCATGTGGCTGGTGCTCGCGCCCAAGGACGGCGCAGCGCGAGGTGAAGCGGAGCTTGCCGCGCTGCAGCGCGCACACGCCCCAATGGTTGGCAATCCCGAGGCGAAGGTGAATATCGTCGAGTTTCTCGATCCCGCGTGCGGGACGTGCCGCGAGTTCTATCCGCTGGTCAAAGGGCTAATCAACGACAATCGGGGAAAGCTCCGGCTCACCATTCGCATGGTCGCGTTCCATCCCAACTCCGAAATTGCCGTAAAGGCGCTGGAGGCGTCGAAGCAACAAGGCAAGTTCTGGCTGGTGCTCGATCAACTGCTTGCGTCGCAGCCGCGCTGGGTGACGAATCATCGCGTCGACCCCGACGCGCTGCTGGCGCAACTACAGACGATCGACCTCGACTACGGCAAGCTCAGGGCAGACATGGAGTCACCCGAGGTCGCGAAGAGCATCGCACTCGATGCGCAGGATTCGAAGACGCTCAAGGTCACGGCTACGCCGGAATACTTTGTAAACGGACGAGGGCTTCCCGAGTTCGGCTATGACCCATTGCGGCGTCTTGTGGGAGACGAGATCGCAAAGGCATATCGTTAACGTGACGCCGACAATGATGTGGCCACGGAGGACGGCGAGACTATGACGGCGAGTGACATCGCCCGGAGCTTCGCGAAGGCCGCTGCGCCGTGGAGCCTGCCGACCGATGGCGACCCTTCGTCGGCCGGGCGACGCGCGCGTTTCCGGGGCTTGCGCGCGAGCGCCGATGGCGATACCTGACCATGGTCATCCGATGACCGAAATGTCCACTGTCGGGCTGGCCGGCGCCTTCCTCGCCGGAATCGTCTCGTTTCTGTCGCCCTGCGTGCTGCCGTTGGTGCCCGGTTATGTTGGTTACCTCGTGGGGCACTCGGCCCCCGGTCGGCACGACCTGCCCCATCGCGCGCGCAGGCGACGGGTTCTGGTGCTTAGTGCGTTCTTCGTGGCCGGCTTCTCCTCCGTTTTCATCGCCCTCGGCGCGAGCGCGACGATGTTGGGGCAGCTGCTGCTCGAGTATCGACACGCGGCGAGCGTCGTCGGCGGCTCGATCATCGTCGTGTTTGGACTCCTGATGACCGGATTGCTGCCGCTGCGGCTGTTGCAGCGCGACTTTCACCTCCCGTTTCACATTTCTAGCGGAACGCCGCTGTCCGCCTACGTGGTCGGGCTCGCGTTCGGGTTCGGCTGGACGCCCTGCATCGGCCCGGTCCTCGGTGCGATCCTGACGCTCTCCGCCATTTCGTCGAGCCTCGCCGCCGGTGTGCTGCTGCTTACCACCTATTCCCTGGGGCTTGGCATCCCATTCCTGGTCGCTGCGGCCTTCACCGACCGGCTGGTGGCGCGGAACCGAGAGGTGAAGCGGATCGGCCGGGTCCTTTACTTCATCGCGGGCGCGATCATGATCGTCACGGGACTCGCCATTATCAGCGGGCATCTATCGATGTTCGCGATCTGGCTGCTGCAAACCTTTCCCGTCCTGGGGAAAGTCGGCTGACTCGCGCGACTATTCCGTTTAGCCACAGCCACGTCACCAGTCCGCAAAGCGCAACCGCTCAGCAGCAGCCGCGTCGGCGATGCGGTCGCTTCGACGGATCGCCGTCCGTTTCGAACAGGCCCTTGTGATCGTCATCGCGCACCGCTTGGGGTTGCCAGGTCGACGGCGCCGGCCCAACAGCTAGATGAGAACCCCTACTCCCAAGAAGATCCAATACCAGTTTTGGAGGAACCAGTTCATATCGACCTCATTTACGCGTCTCAAATACGCAGCCCACCTACTAGCCCAAGCACGATGCGTTCACCATACGCGAGCGCATAGTCGGCCGCCCGCTGAGCGGTCGGGAACGTGTGTGGCACGAACGGCGAGCTGCCACCATCGAAAGTTTGCACTACGCCCTTATTGCTCGGGCGTTCGCTTCGAATGGTCAGCGTCGGCTCCCATTGGTGGCAGTCGATTCGAAATCGGGCGTGTCCGACAATGCGAGTATCCGTTGAGTGTCTTCACGCGCTCCGTCGCCAGCGGAGAGTACCTGCCGTGATAGAACCGGCGAGCGATCGCAAAGCCATCCGCCGCAGCGGCGGAGCGGCTGTGGTACGTGCCTGGCAGCTCCAGTCGCACCGCGAACCGGGAATGAACTCCAATGTCGCGGTACACGGGATGCGCGGTGATATACGCGCGCGATGCCGCCCCCGGCCGCTCTACCGGCTCCAGCCAGAGCGCGTAGGTGTGCTGTGGGTCCGGCGGCCACGCCAGGGGCTGCGTGCGTGTCGACTTGCGACGCACGGCTCGCCCTGGTGACGTTGTGTGCTCAGCACGGCCTCCTGGCTGTGCCAGATTGCCAAGTCGCGGCTTTGGGGCGACGGCTTCCTTCATGGGCTGATGCAGGCAGTCCTCGACTGCTGTTTGAGGTTTACGTCGTTGACGGCGGACGGCGCTCCACACGGGCGGCGATGTTCGCTCAGCGCGGCGCGATGATTTACTCCGGAAGAGTGCGCGCATGCACCCGACATTTCGCTTACGTTCGGATTACATTTCGCTCATCTGGCCGTAAGCTCAATTCGTCCTCCAGACAGTGGCCAATACTGGCTTCCAACCACGGCTTGGACGCTACTTCCCACTCAGCGGGGCATCACCATTCGAATTCGGGCCCCACAGCCTACCGTTGTTCATCATGATCGGTGTGCCGTCCTTCGCAGTCATCGTCACTCCGTCGGCCATCTGTAGTCGCGAGCCGCTGGCGTCATAGTGCTGCATCGTTCCATCGCGACTCACGACAATCCGACTACCGTCGTTGAGTTCGATCACGCGCTCGCCGTTCCGCCTCGATCGAATGGGTTCGCGGACGCCCGCGCATAGGCTCCGGCAGCCAGCTCGATAATCTCTCGCCACAGCGCCCCGCTCCTTCATCATGAGTCGATTGCCGCCCTTCGCAATCATCTCGGTGCCCTCGGGCATGGCGATTCGAATTCCCGCCGCATCGTAGTGGTCCATCGTACCGTCGACGCGAAGCACGACCCGACCACCATCCTGTAATTCCACGACGCGGTCGTTCCCGCCGCTCTGTGCCGAACTGACCGTGGCGACAACGAGCAGCGAGGCAAGAAGCACAGCCTTGGCTGCAAGGGCGACCATTCTTCCCATCGAGTACGCTCGTTCGTTTCGTCATATCGATCTCGGACTCTCGGGAACGTTGATACGACACTACGCCGGTGCGAACGCCGCGGGCATGACGCACCGATTACAAGTTGGTAAGCGGACGGAAGTGCGGAAGCCAGCATTTGGGGGCCTACATTAACGGTGCAGTGTCGAACGCAAGGCATCGCTGTCAGTGCAACTCAAAACGGGCGCTGACCGCGGCCTTTCCCGGCAACATGATCGTGGCCACCGCTTTGGTGCCGGGTGCTGTTTTCATAGGCCCTCTTGCTTCGAGCCCGTTCTCCCCCACGGGTGCCAGCACGACCTCGGATTTCTCTGCCCCGGTGAGCAACGTGAGCTTGCCGCTGCCGCCTTTGGTGCTGACCTTCTTGCCGTGATCGTCGACGAAGATCGTGATGACATCCGGCTTGGCGACCAGCTCGTACTCGACATCCTTGACGACCGTCAGGACGCCACCGTATTTCGCCTTGTGATCCCCGTCGGCAAGCACGGGGACGGACACGCCAATCAGGGTGGCGAAGGCGAGGAGAGTGATAGTTGGCTTCATGGCATTCCTAAATGAGGAGTTGTCGGCGAGTCGTTAGCAGAGCGACTCCGGGCAGCCCGCCGGTGCCCGGAGCGTGTGAATTCAAAATGCAACCTTCCCGCTGCTGGCCACCAGTCGTTCGACCGGCTTCTGGCCGAACAACCAGAACATCACCGGCGTCAGGTACGAATCGAGCAGCGTCGAGCTGATCAGCCCGGAGAAGATGACCATCGCAACCGGATGTAGAATCTCCGTTCCAGGCATCCCTGCCTCGAACAGAAGCGGAGCGAGTGCAAAGGCCGCGACCAACGCCGTCATCAATACGGGAGTCAGGCGCTCCAGCGAACCGCGGATGATCATCGGCTTGCCGAATGTCTCCTTCTCGAAAGCACAGAGGTTTACGTAGTGGCTGACCTTGAGGATTCCGTTCCGGATGCTGATCCCGGCCAGAGTGATGAATCCGACGAGCGTCGCCACTGACAGCGGATGCCCGGAGAGCCACAGACCGATCACACTCCCGACCAATGCCAGAGGGATGTTGGCCATGATCAGCCACGCCAGCGCTGCCGACCGGTAGCGGTTGTACAAGATGAGAAAGATCAAGGCAACCGAGACGAGCGACAGCAAGCCGATCAGACGGCTCGCCTCCTCCTGCGCTTCGAACTGCCCACCCAGCGTCACGAAGTAGCCCGCCGGAAACGGCTGCTCGGCGACCACACGCCGAATGTCCGCCACGACATCGGAAAGCGCGCGGTCCTGCGCGTTGGCTGACAGCACGATGCGTCGACGGCCATCGTCGCGCGAGATCTGGTTTGGGCCGTCTGACTCCTCGATGGTTGCCAGCAGTGAGAGCGGGATGCGACCGCCAGGGGTGTCGATCAGCATCCGTTTGAGTCCTTCGATGGTGCGCGCGGACTCGGGCAGTCGGAGAACCAGAGCAAAGCGCCGGTTGCCCTCGATGATCTGCGTGATTCGTTCGCCGTCGATCAGCATCTGCAGCTCCGCAAGAAGCTCGGAGGGCGATACACCGTAGCGTGCGGCGCGCTGGTAGTCGATCCGGATTTTTACTTGCGGCGTCAGGACCTGTTTCTCGATTTCGAGATCGGCGACGCCCGGAATGCGGGCGACGCGGTCACGCACCGCAGATGCCTGTCCCCGCAGGATGTCGAGATCGTCCCCGAAGATCTTGATGGCGATCTGCGCGCGCACCCCCGAGAGCATGTGGTCGATGCGGTGGGAGATCGGCTGGCCGATGTTGAGGGCGACCGGCAGGGTGGCGAGGACTCGGCGCATGTCGGCGAACACGGCCTCGGGCGGTCGCCCCGAGCGCTTCAGGGCAACGTCCAGCTCGCTGACGTGCACGCCCTCGGCATGCTCGTCGAGTTCCGCGCGGCCGGAACGACGGCCCACATGCTGGACTTCCGGGACCTGTCGCAGGAGCAATTCGGCCTGACGCGCAACGGTGATCGTCTCCGCCAACGTCGTGCCGGGATTGAGGCGCATCCCGACGACCGCAGAGCCTTCGTTGAATGGAGGCAGAAACGTCTTCGGGAAGAAGGGCACGCTTGCGGCCGCTGCCAACGCCGCCACCGCGCCTGCGGCCAGGAGCGCCTTGGGGTGCTCCAGTGCCCACTCGAGCGACCGCCGGTACCGCGCCTTGATCCATTGCAGCAGCCGCGTGTCCCCCTCGTCAAGCTGCTTCATCCCCGGCAGCAGGTAGTAGGCAAGGACCGGCGTCAACGTGACCGACACGAGCATCGAAGCAAGCAACGAGACGATGTAGGCGATGGCCAGCGGCAGCATCAGCCGCCCTTCCATCCCGGGAAGAAAGAACAAAGGTACCAGCACCAGCACGATGATCACGGTGGCGTAGACGATGGCCGACCGAACCTCCATCGTGGCCCGGGCGATCAACTCGGCCGGGCGAAAATGGACGTGATGCTCCTTCGCGTGCAGGCGATCCAGCTTCATCCGACGGAGCACGTTTTCGACGCCGACAACGGCGTCGTCGACGAGTCCGCCGATGGCGATGGTCAAGCCGCCCAGGGTCATCGTGTTGATGGACATGCCGAAGTACCGGAACACCAGCACGGTCACGAGAATCGACACCGGGATCGCGGTGAGCGAGATCAGCGTGGTGCGAAGGTTCCCCAGAAAGAGGAATAGGACGACCGCGACGACCGCGCCGGCCGCCATCAGCTTGCCCTCCAGCGTCGAGATCGATGCCTCGATGAAGGACGCCTGCCGGACCGTGACCACGGGTGTTTCCATGCCTTGCGGCAGCCGTTTCGACAGCTCGGCCAATGCCGACTCGATCTGCTCGGTAAGCTTTACCGTGTCGGCGGCAGGCTGCTTCTGGATGCCGAGCACAACGGCGGGTCCGCCGTTGTAGCCGGCGTCGCCGCGCTTGATGGCCGGGGCGAACGTCACGTCCGCGACCTGGCTCAACAGTATCGGTTGCCCGTGCTTGACGCCGACAGCGAGACGCTCCAGGTCAGTCAAGCGCGAGGTGCGTCCGATGTTGCGGATGAGGTACTCGCGGGAATTGAGTTCCAGAAAGCCGCCGCTGGTGTTGGCGGCAAACCCCTTGAGGGCACGCTGGATCTGCTCCAGCTTGACATCGAGATCGGCCATCCGCGCCGTGTTGGGCTGGACCTGGAATTGCCGCACTTCCCCGCCGATGGGAACGACCTGAGCGACGCCGGGAATGGTCAGCAGGCGCGGTCGCAGCACCCAATCGGCGTATTCGCGCACCTGCATCGGATCGATCTTCTTCGGGTCGATGGGCACCGCGATCAGCATGATCTCGCCCATGATCGACGAAATGGGGCCCATCGTCGGCGTCACACCCTCGGGCAGCTGCTCCTTGACCAGAGCGATGCGCTCGGTGACCGTTTGCCGCGCACGGTAGATGTCGATGTCCCAATCGAACGTCGCGTAGACGATGGACAGGCCGACCGAGGAGATCGACCGGACGCCGGTGACGCCCTGCATCCCGTTCATCGCCGTTTCCAGCGGAAAGGTGATGAGCTGCTCGACTTCCTCCGGCGCCATCCCACCGGCCTCGGTCATCAAGGTCACGGTCGGGCGATTGAGGTCCGGAAAGACATCGACGGGCATGCGTGTCAGCGTGAGGGCGCCGTAGATCATCATCACGACCGACAGCGCCAGCACCAGTAGCCGATTCTTGAGACTTGCCTCGACGAGATAGGAAAACATGGCTTAGCGCACTTGATTGAGAAGCGACGTGCCCTGCACCACGATGCGGTCGCCCTTCGCGACGCCATCGACGACCGTCGCGGTGACCCCATCCGTGGCGACGTAACGCACCGTCCTGGGCACGAATCGCTCGGCGCCGACGTGTACCCATACGATGTCCTGGTTACTCCGGTCCTTCACGATCGCCATGGCCGGAACCGCATATCCGGAGACGATCTCGTCGGTCTGCGCCAGGACCGTGAGCGGCTGCCCCATCGTGATCGAAGGAACCGGCTGCTTTCCCGCCGTGAAGCGAAACATCACCGGCAGTGCCTGTTCGCGCAGGCTGCGCCCCACGCCCACCAGAGTCAGCGGGATGGAGATGTCAGGGTCGATGCGCGCCGTTGCGCCGCGAATGTGCGTCGCGAGCTTCGGGTCATGCGCAATCGCCTCGATCTGCAGGCGCGTCGGGTCCACGATCTCGAACAGAATCTCGCGCGCGTCGACGACCTGTCCCGACACGGCAGCAGCGGAGGCGATCACGCCCGATACCGGGGCGACGAGCGCTTCGGTGCCGGACAGGCTGCTTCCGACGAGGGCGAGGCGCTCGGTGAACGACTGGACCTCCGCCTTCGCTGCGTCTATATCCTTCTGCGGCACCGATCCCTCCAGTTGCTGCAACCTGGCGAGACGCTTTTCCGCAAGCGACAGGTTTGCCCGCATCTCCGCGGCCTGTGCCGCCTGATTCGCACGCTCGATCGTCCCGGTCGAAGGACGGACGTAGGCCAGCACCTCACCCTTGCGGACGGACTGACCCAAGGACGGCAGTCCCCGCGGGCCGCTCTCGATTCGCCCGGCGATGGTCGGCTGGACCTTCCCGCCGGCGTTGGGGTCCATCACGACCTTGCCGAACATCTCGAAGGTGCGGGGCGATTGCGATGGCTCCGCAACCTGAGTGCGCACCGCCAGTTGGCGCTGTGCCATCTTCGGCAGGAAGACGCTACCGTCGGGAAGCCGCTGAGGTCCGATGCCGACGACTTGCGGCGGCGGCGAGCCATGATCGTGGCCGGCGTCGCCAAGGGCAGAGGCCGATGCGACGGCAATGGCGATTACAGAGAGAAGACGCGCGAGTCGGTTCATTGGTTGCTCTTCCGCGAAAGTTGGCGACGGCGGAACCACCACGACCCCAAGGCGATACCAACGAGGATCGAGCGCGCCCACCAGCCACGCGACCTGCGTCGACGCGAAGCTTGGTTGCGAAGGCGCCTTGGTTGCGTTCGGGTCGGTGATGACAAGTTCACCGGTCAGCAGGTCGGCGTCGGCACCGGCGGAGACCGCGAAGGTGACGGGAAGCGTGCCGAATTGCGCGAGCGCGGCATGTCTGAACGTATAGGTCCCGTCCGGATTCGGCTGCGCCGCGCCTTTAGCGGACCCGGCATCGATGTCGATCTTCGCGCCGACGACCGGTTCGTTCGTCGCGTACCGGTCGAGGTAGACGGTCATCGCGCCGTTCTCGACGACGCCCGTGACTTCGAACAGATCGGAAGCCGCCTCGATGCGCGGCGCGCCGCCGACGCTCACGGGCGGCGATGCCGCGTCATCGTGTCCTTCGTGGGCATACGCGCTCATCGCGAGCAGGATTGCCGCGAGCAATCCGCGTTGCATCCATGCACGGGTCTTGGTCATGGGAGAACTCCTACGGCCTGGTTGTAGCGGGAAATCGCGCGACTCGACCTCGACACGCGAGCGCGTGAGTGCCAGTTCGGCGTCGAAGCGCTCGTTCTCGGCGCGCAAGCGTGCCGGCAGGTCGAGCTCGCCCAACGCAAATGCCTTGGCCAGGAGTGCCTGCGTATCGGCGGCCAGCCTGAATCGCTCCGCGGCGAGTTGTTCGATCGCATGCGCCTGCTCCAACTCAACTTGAGTCGCGTCGATCTCCGCGGCGAGCTTCTGCCGCTCCAATTGCGATGCGGCCTGCGCTTCGATGAGTTCGGCGTTGGCGGCAGTAATGCGCGGCTGATTCCGCGCTTCGGTGGCAAAGGGCAACTTGATGCCGACGATCACGGAATTCGCATAGGACTCGCCGAAGGCACCGCGCTCACGGCGCATGCCGATTTCGATCTCGGGCGCATCGCGTGTCGCCGCCGTCGCCTGTCCCAGCTTGGCGCGGGCGGTCACGGCCGCGCGTTCGTTCGCGTCCAACTGTGGATGAGCATCGATTTCCCGGTGGCCCGGGCGTCGGCGCTTCGACGACGACCGGCAGCACCTTCAGTCCGGTGAGTGCGAAGAACGCCTGTGCCGCGCGATAGGACCGACCGCGGGCGTCGGCGAGCGTAGCCCGCGCGAGCTGTTCGGCGGCCCGTGCCTGATTGAGGTCGCTCCGCGCGAGATCACCCGCCTTCACGCGTCGCTCGACATCGACGGCCAGTGCAACCGACTCGTCGACCTTGCGCTGCGCTACATCCAGCTCCGTGGCCGTCAGCCGGGCCTGCCAATAGGCTTCGCGCACCTCGCCGGCAAGACGCCATCGCTGTGCCCGCAAGCCGGAACCGAACTGGTCCGTCTCGGCCTGCGCCAAGGTCTGCGCGGCGTCGCGCGCGGCGGGTATCCACAGCGGCAACGAAAGAACGCCCTCAAGTTCGCGGGTACCCGTGTTCTGGTTCGGCTGATCCGTGCGATAGCCAAGGTTCAGGCTCGGCGGCTCGGGAATCAGCGCGTTCGCGGCATTGCGCTTCGCCGCAAGTTCGTCCTCGCGATAGCTCGTCGCTCTGCTCGCAGGTTGCCTGTTCCACGCCGCCTCGAAGGCGTCGTGCAGTCCCTGCGAATGAGCGGGCGCAGCGATGAATACGTGCGTCGCCAGACCAAACAGCAATAGCCGTCGTTGCATCGAGTGCTCCAGTGAATCAAGGGGCAATCTCGACGAGACGGCTTCCGGGGTTTCGCCCGCGAAAGCACACCCAGCGGTGCGCAGAGCGTCTCGTCGACTCAGACAGCTGGACGCCAGCGCGGACGGTCAGGCCCCGCCGGGATGTGCGATGTGAAGGAAATGCTCAGGGGCCCGAAGGGAAGCACCCCAGATCTCGGCAATGCGCTCGCGACCGTCGCCGAGGCTTCGAGCGCCACGAAGTGAAACGCACTGCAGTCGACGGCGGCGTCGGTTGCCGGCCCATCGTGACCTGGCCCACCCACATGCTCATGGGCATGCCCCGCGGTGTCATGCTCGTGCGGATGGGCAGCATGATCGGCAGCGCCGCTGCCCGACAGGCAATGGCCCGCTCCGGCCGCCCACAGCGTCTGAAGTGGCAGCACGAACAGCAGAAGCAGAAGGACGCATGCGTCTCATCGAGTCGGCGAAATCAGTGAGCGATGGCTCTGCAGGTCAGGCTTGCGCGGTCGGCGGAAACAGAATTTCGAAGCGCGTCCGCCCGTGCTCGGATTGCACCTGCACCGACCCGCGATGCGCAGCCATGATCGACTTCGTGATCGCCAAGCCGAGTCCCGCGCCATCGGTCGACCGCTTGCGCGACGGGTCGATGCGATAGAACCGGTCGAAGACACGCGACAGGTGCTCCGGCGCAATGCCTTCGCCGGGATTTTCGACCGACAAGCCGCATCTCACCCGTGCCAGAACGCTCGATCTCGACGACGACGCATGCCGCCTCGCGGCGTGTGATTGATCGCATTCGACAACAGGTTGCTGACGGCACGACGAATCATCAGTCGTTCGCCTGCGACGGGCCCCTCGCCGACCAGCTTCAGGTCGACCCCATGGTCCTCGGCCAGCGCGTCGTAGAACTCGAACAGCTCCCGCACTTCGCTTGCCAGATCCACGGATTCGCTTCGCGGAACGATCAGACCGTGGTCGGCCTTGGCCAGGAACAGCATGTCCGTGATCATGCGGGCGAGGCGCTCGAATTCCTCCGAATTCGAATACAGCACCTCGCGGTATTCCTCCGCGGATCGCGTGCGCGAGAGCGCCACCTGCGTCTGCGTCATCAGGCTGCCGATGGGCGTTCGCAGCTCGTGCGCCAGATCCGAGGAAAACTCGGACAGTCGACGAAACGAGTCTTCGAGGCGGGACAAGCATCTCGTTGAACGCCCGCGCCAGTTCGACGAAGCTCCACCGGCAGGGCGGCCGTCGGCAGCCGATCGTGCAGCCGGCTGGCCGTGATGCTCTGCGCGACGCGCGCCATTTCGCGGACCGGCGCCAAACCTCGCCGCGCGGCGATCCAGCCGAGCACGGCCGTGGCAACAGATCCCGGCGGCGATCGCAAGCCAAAGACTCTCGTAGAAGAGCGACCATGAACGCGTGGTGCTCGGCGAAGTTGAGCGGCAACGGCCACGACCACCCGCGGAAGCTCCGGCAGCATCGGTCGACACCTCGGTCGCAGAATCCATGGTAGACGTGCCCATGCGTGCTCCCACGACACCAGTTCCGGCGTGGCCTCCGGATCGTCGTCGGACGCGTCTTCGATGCAGCTGCTGCGGGAAACGCGGCGCTCGGCCGTCGCGAACAGTGTTCGTCCCTCCGGGTCGACGATGCTGACGGACAGGCTTTCGTGGCCCGGTCAGCGCGTCGCCCATCCGTTCGGGCAGCGCGTCGACGTCGGCCGGCGATGCGCGTCTTCTCCAGCACGTGCCGGACCAGCTCCATCTTGCCGCGGAGTTCGATCCGGTCCAGCTCGAGAAAGTGCCTCTCGACGGACGATCCCGACCAGATAGCCGATGGCAAGCAACACGGCGGTCGACGCGCGCAGCCAAAATAGAGCGTGAGCCGAAGTGTGATCGACCGGCGCCACATCAGGCCGACTCCGGCGTCTCGAGAACGTAGCCCATGCCCCGGACCGTCTGGATGAGCTTGGGCTCGAAGCCGTCGTCGATCTTTGCGCGCAAGCGACGAACCGCCACTTCGATCACGTTCGTGTCGCTGTCGAAGTTCATGTCCCAGACCTGCGACGCGATCAGCGACCGCGGCAGTACCTCGTCATGGCGACGCAGCAGCAGTTCCAGCAGCGCGAACTCCTTGGCGGTGAGCGCGATGCGCTTGCCCGCGCGCGTGACCCGCCGGCGGATACAGATCGAGCTCCATGTCGGCAACACGCATGCACCTCCGGCTCCTTCAGCCTTGCCCCGGCGCAGCAGCGAGCGCACGCGGGCGAGCAGCTCGGAGAAGGCGAACGGCTTCACCAGGTAGTCGTCGGCGCCCAACTCCAGTCCCTTCACCCGGTCGTCGACCTGATCGCGCGCCGTCAGGAACAGTACCGGCACCGTGTTGCCGGCTTCGCGCAGCGCTCGCAGCACCGACCATCCGTCGAGTCCCGGCAGCATGATGTCGAGCACGAGCAGGTCGTAATTCTCCGTCGTGGCCGCGTGCAGGCCGTCGTTGCCGTCGCGCACGAGGTCGACGACGAACCCGGCCTCCGTGAGGCCCTGCTTCAGGTAGTTGCCGGTCTTCGGTTCGTCTTCGACGACCAGGATCTTCATCGTCGCTCCTCGTGAGGGTCAATATGCGCGGCCATTCTTGCACGGCAATTCCCGGGCCGCGCCGTTCCTTACCGATTTGTAATCCGGGTGTCAGTTCCGTGTCGGAATGCCGAAACGAGAATATCGACTGCAGACCGAGCCGGTCGGCGTGCCTTCGCCAATCAACCCGAGGAATGCCGATATGTATCGCACTCTCACCGCCACCATCGTGACCATCGGCTAGCAGCCCTGCCGTTTGGCGCCCTGGCCCAGGACGCCCACACGGCCCATCACGGCGACCGTATCGGCCGCGAGCCAGCAAGCGGCCATGACCAATGGCGTCGTGAAACGGGTCGACAAAGCTGCAAGCAGCGTAACCATCACGCACGAGCCGCTCACGAATCTCGGGATGCCGGCGATGACCATGAGCTTTCTGGTGAAGGATCGCGCGTGGCTTGACGCCATGAAAGTCGGCGCGCCGATCCGCTTTCGCGCGGAGAACATCAAGGGTGAGCTGACCGTCGTGGCATTGGAGCAATCGAAATAGTCGTCTTGCGCAGGTTCCGGGCCGCGTCCGACCCGTCGCACCGGTAGCGGCTTCCGAATGCTTGCTCGCTTCGCGGTTGCCCACGCGGTGAATCGTGTTAACGGCGTTGGCCGACCGTCGGTATTCGCACGCGACGGCTCGGCCACGCAGGAGAGTGCTGATGCGGCTCGAAACGATTGCTCTGGTCGTGCTTGCTGCCTGCCTGGCGGCATCGGGCGCGGCGGGTGCCGCCGAGCGCGCGCTGGGCGCGACGTCGAGAGCCTTCTCGACTACGCGCGCGCGAATCCCGAATACGCGGCGATGCGCTACGAAGCGGACGCCGCGGCACAGCGCGTGTATCCCGCGGGCGCGTTCCCCGACCCATTGTTTCGCATGGAGTTGCAGAACATCACCAATGCGGGCTCCGACGCACCGCCGAGCCTGCTGCCCAGCAAGGTAGGCAGCACCAAGTACACGTTGGTCCAGCCCATCCCCTTCTGGGGCAAGCGGGATCTCAAGCGCGACGTTGCAGAGGCCGATGCCGAACAGGCCCAAGGCCGGGTGGCGACGACCTGGTCCGAGCTTGCGGCGAGCGTCAAGACCGCCTACGCACGCTACTACCTGGTCGTCCACAACGAGCAGCTCACCCGCGAAATCCTGGATCTTCTCGCCCGGCTCGAGCGAATTGCGCTGGTGCGTTACGAGAGCGGACTTGCGCCGCAACAGGACGTGATCCGTGCCCAGGTCGAGCGCACGACCATGCAAGGGGAACTGCTGATGCAGGAGGGGGAGCGGGCTGGCGTACAGGCAATGTTGAATAGCCTGCTCGCGCGCAAGGCGGCGGCGCCGTTCGCCCCGCCCGAGCGACTGCGTCCCGTTCCTCCCCCGGCGAGGCTGGAAGAAGATACGCTGGTGGATCGCCTGCGTGGCCACAACCCGCAACTCTTCGCGAACGATGCACGCATTCGCGCCGCCGAGAAAAACCGCGAACTCACCTACAGCAATCGCTACCCGGACTTTGCCATCGGAGTTTCTCCCATCCAGATGGGCTCACGCATCGGCGAGTGGGAAGTGATGCTCGAGGTCAACATTCCGCTGCAGCAGGAAACTCGACGGTCGCAGGAGTCGGAAGCCGAGTCGATGCTGTCGGCGGCACGCTCGCAGAAGGAAGCGGTGGCGAATCGGCTGATCGGCGAGCTGTTCGAGAACCTCGCCGGACTGAAGGCCGCACAAAGGATCGAGATACTGACGACGACCAGCCTCCTGCCGCAGTCCGAAGCGACACTCCAGGCCGCGCTGGCCGGCTACGAGACCGGAAAAGTGGATTTCGCGACGCTGCTCGATGCGCAGCGACAAATCCGCAAGTCCAAGCAGGATCGGCTGAAGGCGCAGGCCGAGGCGCAGGCACGTCTCGCGGCGATCGAGCGACTGTTGGGAGAAGATCTATGAAGTGGCAAGCGGGACTGCTGGCGGCGGCCGTTGCCGTGGCGATTGGGAGTTGGCGGGGGATATTGGTGGGGCACGCGAACCCAATCTGCCGGCACCGGCTCAGGTTGCAGCGGACGCGGCGAGCTCCGTCCACGACCGAACGCCAAGGCGGAGCGGAAGATCCTCTACTACCGCAATCCGATGGGACTGCCCGACACGTCGCCGGTGCCGAAGAAGGATCCGATGGGGATGGACTACATCGCCGTCTACGACGGCGAGGAGCCCGACACCGGAACGCAATCAGATCAAGATCAGCGTCGACAAGGTACAGAAGCTCGGCGTGCGGAGCGAGCCGGCGGCGATGCGCTCGCTGGACAAGGTCGTCAAGGCGGTCGGCCGTATCGAGGTCGACGAACGGCGCGTCTTTGCCATCGCGCCGAAGTTCGAGGGTTGGGTGGAGCAGCTCTTCGTCAACGCCACCGGCCAGCCGGTCAGCAAGGGCCAGCCGCTGTTCGAGGTCTACAGCCCGGAACTGGTGTCCGCGCAGCGTGAATATGCGATCGCCACCGAGGCGGTCAAGGCGCTGAAAGACGCTGGCGACGACTCCGCAGGCCGGTATGAAACGCCTTGCCGAGGCGAGCCTCGCCCGACTCAGGAACTGGGACATCTCCGAAGAGCAGGTGCGCGCGTTGGCCCAATCCGGAGAGACGCGGCGAACGCTCACGTTCCGCTCGCCGGTGTCCGGCATCGTCATGGAAAAGAAGGCCGTCCAAGGCATGCGCTTCATGCCCGGCGACAGCCTGTACCAGATCGCCGATCTGTCCTCGGTGTGGGTCATGGCGGACGTGTATCGAACAGGACATCGCCATGGTCAGGACCGGCAGCAAGGCCAAGGTCAGCATCAGCGCCTATCCCGATCAGAGCTTCGAGGGCACGATCACCTACGTCTATCCGACGCTGAAGCCCGAGACCCGAACGGTTTCGGTGCGACTGGAAATTGCAAATCCTCGCCAGCTGCTCAAGCCAGCGATGTTCGCGCAGGTTGAGCTGCCCGTTGGCGGCAAAGCGAAGGTGCTGACTGTGCCGAATTTCCGCCGTCATCGACAGCGGTACGCGCCGCATCGTCCTCGTCCAACTCGCCGAAGGTCGCTTCGAGCCACGCGAGGTGAAGCTGGGAAGCCGCACCGACAACTACGTCGAGGTGATGGACGGTGTCAAAGACGGCGAACAAGTCGTGGTGGCCGCCAATTTCCTGATCGACGCCGAAAGCAATCTCAAGGCCGCCATCGGCGGCTTCGGACACTCGGGCCATGGCGCAACGCCTGGCGCGGGACCTGCCGCCCCACCGTCGACAACGGCGGCCACGCCGGCTCGCACTACGGCATCGACCGCAAGCGGCGCGATCGCATCGGCACCCGGCACCAAGTCACCGGTCGTCGGTCATCGGGCGGAGGGAACGGTCAAGGCGATCGACGCGAAATCTGGAACGCCTGTCCGTTGCGCACGGGCCGGTCGAAACGCTCAAATGGCCGGCGATGACGATGGACTTCAAGGCTGCCAACAGTGCGCTCCTCGCCGGCCTGCAACCAGGGACCGGGATTGCCTTCGAATTCGTCGAACGGTCACCGGGTGAATGGGTGATTACGAAGATCACGCCACGCAGTGAAGCTGTCCGCGCCGACACCAAGCCCGCCGCCCACCAAGGGCATTGAGAGAAGCCGATATGCTAGGCAAGATCATCGAGTGGTCGGCGCGGAACCGATTCCTCGTCATCCTGGCGACGGTGTTCGTCACCATCGGCGGCATCTACGCGGTCGTCAAGACGCCGCTCGATGCGCTGCCCGACCTCTCCGACGTACAGGTCATCATCTACACCGAGTACCCGGGCCAGGCGCCGCAGGTGGTCGAGGATCAGGTCACCTATCCGCTGACCAGCGCAATGCTGTCGGTGCCGAAGTCGAAGGTCGTGCGAGGGCTTCTCGTTCTTCGGTGCATCGTTCGTCTACGTCATCTTCGAGGATGGCACCGACATCTACTGGGCGCGCTCGCGCGTACTTGAGTACCTGAACTTCGCGTCCGGCCGCCTTCCCAAGGGCGTCTCGCCGCAGTTGGGGCCCGATGCGACCGGCGTCGGCTGGGTCTTCCAGTACGCGCTCGTCGGCGCCACAGAAGAACCTCGCGGAATTGCGCACGATCCAGGATTGGTACCTGCGCTACCAGCTGGCGAAGGCCCAGGGCGTGGCCGAGGTCGCCAGCATCGGCGGCTTCGTGCAGCAGTATCAGGTCGTCGTCGACCCCGTGAAGCTTCGCGCCTACGGCATTCCGCTCGCCAAGGTGACGCAGGTCATACGCGATTCCAACCGCGATGTCGGCGGCCGCGTCGTCGAGATGGCCGAAACCGAGTACATGGTGCGCGGCAAAGGCTATCTGCGCGGCAAGGCCGACATCGAGTCGCTGGTGGTCAAGAGCGACAAGGGAACGCCGGTCCTGATCCGGGACATCGCCCAGGTGGAGATGGGACCGGACGAGCGTCGGGGCTTGAGCGAACTCAATGGCGAAGGCGAAGTCGTTTCGGCCATCGTCATGTCGCGCTATGGCCAGAACGCTCTCGAAGTCATCCACAACCTCAAGACCAAGATCAGCGAAGTCGCTTCCGGATTACCCGAAGGCGTGGAGGTAGTGACCGTCTACGACCGGTCGGACCTCATCCACCGGGCAATCGAGACACTGAAGCGCACGCTGACTCGAGGAAAGCATCATCGTCGCCGCGGTGTGCATCGTGTTCCTCCTGCACGTGCGCAGCGCGCTGGTCGCCATCGTCATGCTGCCCGTCGGCGTGCTGATTGCATTCATCGCCATGCACTTGCTCGGGATGAATTCAAACATCATGAGCCTCGGCGGCATTGCAATTGCCATCGGTGCCATGGTGGACGCCGCCATCGTGATGATCGAGAACGCCCACAAGCACATCGAACGGCTGCCTGAGGGAGGCTCCAGGCTCGAAGCGGTGATCGCGGCGTGCAGGGAAGTCGGGCCGGCGCTCTTCTTCTCGTTGCTTATCATCACGGTGTCATTCCTGCCGGTATTTACGCTGGAGGCGCAGGAGGGTCGCCTGTTTTCGCCGCTCGCCTACACCAAGACCTTCTCGATGGCCGGCGCGGCGCTGCTGTCCGTAACGCTGGTGCCGGTGCTGATGATCCTGTTCGTCCGCGGCAGGATCATGCCGGAGGCGAAGAATCCGGTGAATCGCTTCCTGATCTGGGTTTATCGACCGGTGATCGCATGGGTGATGCGATGGAAGAAGACGACCATCGTTCTCGCCATTCTGGCACTGGTCGTAAGCGTGTATCCGGCCTCCAAGCTCGGCACCGAATTCATGCCGACCTTGAACGAGGGCACGTTGCTCTACATGCCGGCGTCGCTTCCCGGCATGTCGGTCACCAAGGCCGCCGAACTGCTGCAAACGCAGGACAAGATCATCCGGAGTTTTCCGGAAGTGGCGTCCGTCTACGGCAAGGCCGGACGCGCACAGACCGCGACCGACCCGGCGCCCCTCGAAATGTTCGAGACCGTCATCAACCTCAAGCCCGAGTCGGAGTGGCGGAAGGGATTGACGACGGACAAGCTCATCGCGGAACTGGACAAGGCGGTGCAGATCCCCGGCATCTCGAACGCCTGGACCATGCCGATCAAGGCGCGGACCGACATGCTGTCGACCGGCATCCGCACGCCGATCGGCATCAAGATCTTTGGCAAGGATCTGGACGAGATGGAACGGCTGGCCAAGGAAATCGAGGCCGTCGTCAAGCAGGTGCCGGGTACTACCAGCGCCTTCGCCGAGCGCATCACCGGCGGGTTCTATCTCAACATCGAGCCGGATCGCGCGGCGCTGGCCCGCTACGGGCTGGCCATCGGTGACCTGCAGGATGTCATCGCGACGGCGTTGGGTGGCGAGATGGTGACCACGACCGTCGAAGGCCGCGAGCGTTTCGGCGTAACGGTGCGTTACCCACGGGAATTGCGGTCCGATCCGCAGCAGATCGCCAGCTCCGTTCTGGTTCCCACGATGGATGGCGCCATGATTCCGCTCGGGCAGTTGGCCAAGGTCGAAGTGGCCAAAGGCTCGCCCGGGATTCGCACGGAGAACGCGCTGCTCTCGGCCTACATCTACGTCGACATCCGCGACCGGGACATCGGCTCCTACGTGGCCGATGCGCGCAAGGCCGTCACCGACAACGTGAAGTTTCCTCCGGGCTACTACATCGCGTGGAGCGGCCAGTTCGAGTACATGGAACGCGCCGCCGAGAAACTGAAGGTCGTCGTTCCGGTGACCTTGCTCCTGATCTTCCTGCTGCTCTACCTGAACTTCCGCCGCCTCACGGAAACGCTGATCGTCATGCTCTCGGTGCCGTTCGCGCTGGTGGGCGGCATCTGGCTGATGTGGCTGCTCGGCTACAACGTGTCGGTCGCCGTCGCCGTGGGCTTCATCGCGCTGGCCGGTGTCGCGGCCGAGACCGGCGTCGTCATGCTGATCTACCTCGATCACGCGTGGGAGAAGATCCAGCGCGAGCGCGAGGCGGAGGGCAAGCACGCCACCGCGGCCGACCTCTACAGCGCGGTCATGGAAGGCGCCGTCGAGCGCGTGCGGCCAAAGATGATGACCGTCGTCGCGATCATGGCGGGCCTGTTACCGATCATGTGGGGCACCGGAACCGGCTCCGAGGTGATGAGCCGCATCGCGGCGCCGATGGTCGGCGGAATGATCTCCTCGACGGTGCTGACGCTGGCCGTCATTCCCGCAATCTATGCGCTGGTCAAGGAGTGGGGCTTGCGCCGGCTTCCGCACGCGGGGACCGGTGAAGCGGTCGCCCCAACGGTGGCGCCGCAGCTTGCCGCAAAGTAATTCCCGGGTCATCGGTTCGACAGCCGCTCCGTCGCAATATGGGCACACGTCGCACCGCATAGCAGTCGTCAGGTTCGCCGCTTGCCGGCAGGCGATTTGATGTGCGGTTGCGCGCAGAATGGCTTGGCGCAGTGGTCGTCGACAGAGCGGCCGCCACGCGTCGAGCCCGTGTTGACCCATTCGAGACTATGGAACCCATCATGAACAAACTGATTCTTGCAGTGATTGCGGGCACATTCACCGTGGCGGCAGCAGCCCAGACCGGAACGGTGAACACAGCGTACCGTCGGAGATCACGGAACGCCTGCGATGCACGCCGAAGAAACGGCGAAGAATGTCGCCGCATCAAAAGGCGTCAAAGGACTTTCCGATACCAAGGCCCGGCAGCAAGCCGTGACGGATGCGACGAAGGTTGCGGACCATGGAACGCCGGTCATTCACACCGAGGAGGCCGCGAAGAACGTGGCGGCGTCGAAGGGGCAGCCGAAGCCGCTCGCCAACAACGGTGCGGCCCAGGACGCCGTGCAGCAAGCGTCCAAAGGCTCGACCAAGTAAGCGACGGGCGCGTCACGGAAGGCAGGGCCATCGAGGCCCTGCCTTTTGCTTTGCCGAAACGAGTTCGCATGCCGCGCACACGGCCGTCGGACTCGCTGGCGCAGTGCGGAATCGCAAACCTTCGGGGCGGATGTCGACGCAAGCATTACGCGCTTGTAATGACCTCGTAATTCTTTGGACAGCCCCGCACTTCCATACTGACGGCAATTCCCTCAACGTCAGCCATAGGGACGGGCGAAGTGGGAAGCGACCCGACACACACATGGAGAAATGACATGAAGACGTTCGTGACGATACTCGTCGCTGCGGCAATGACGGCGCTTTCCTTCGGGGCAGTCGCCGGGCCCGATGAAAGCCAGCGCATGATGACGCAGCAGATCATGCAGTCGAAGCAGAAGCTCGCGGCGGCGCAGGCGGCACAGGGTGCTGAACGTCAGAAGATGATGACGGAGCACATGTCCATGATGCAGAAGACCATGGGCCAGATGCAGGCGATGAAACCGCGCGACAACATGACGCCGGCCGAGCAGAAGGATTGGATTGCCGAGCATCAGAAACTTATGGACCTGATGATGGGTCAGATGATGGACGAGCACCACCTGATGATGCAGATGAATTGCAAGTAGCGCGCCTTGCCCGTTGCGATACCACGGCGTAACGGGCACTTCGGGGCGAATGGCGGTCTCAGATAACGGCTCTGTCAGGTTCTTGTAATGTTCGCTGCGATTTTCCGGCCAAATCGCGTTGGAAACGCCTCGAACGGTGATGTAGGTCACATCTTCGCTACGGCGGTTCACTGACAATTGCGCCATGGGTAGGGCTACATAAAGCGGCCCTGCCGTCCAGCCAGCAGTCGCTGGACTCACGAACGAATCGGCAAGACGTAAAGCAATCGGAGAATTCCATGTCACGCATCATCGTCACACTTCTGATCGCACTGGTGTCCGGCACGAGCGCAGGTCAGATGATGGGTGGTGGCTCGATTTCGACCTCCCAGTACTTTCCGCTTGTAGACGGCGCGAGGTACGACTACATGTACACGAGCGGGCCGTGGGCGACCAGCACCGCCATCATGCACACGGGACAAACCTGGGCGGGAGCATCGGGACTGACCGCGATGCACACGAACTACGTCTGCGTAGCCACCGTGAATTGTGCTCCGGACGCCACCGACTTCTATCGGATGGACCCGGACGGCATGCACTACTTCGGCGGCATGAGTGCGAGTGCCAACGGCACCCAGTATTCGATGATGTCGTACACCAGCCCGGAATGGCTGATGAAGAATCCCGTCGCGCCGGGAACCATGATGGCGGGTGGCGGCTACCAGAACATGGAGACGTGGGGTACGGGCGTGATGGGTACGGGCAGCATGATGGGTGGACAGAGCTACATGAGCAGCTACCAGGCCCTTGCGCTGGAGACGGTGACGACGCCGGCCGGCACGTTTTCCAATGCCCTGCACGTTCGCGAGCAGCGCGGCGACGGGTACGTGCGCGAAGTGTGGTACGCGCCGGGCGTCGGCATGGTCAAGATGAGGACGGCGACCAATGCGCGCGGTGCTGACGGGATACACGATCCCCGGTGCCGTGGCTCAACCGGGCGGAGGCGTTGCGCCACTCGCGTTCACCCCGGTCGCCGGGATGTGGTGGAATCCGAACGAGTCGGGCACCGGCTACAACATCCAGGTCCAGCGCGGAATTCTGGTCGCGACCATGTTCAGCCTACGCCGCGGGCGGCGATCCGATGTGGTACCTGATCGTCGGGAACGATGGCCAATATGGGCCCCGGCATCACGACGACAACGACATTGGATAAGTATCGCGGCGGGCAGTGCGCGTCCTGCATGTATCAAATGCCGTCGACGATGGGCAACGACGGAGCCATGACGATCACCTTTTCTTCGCCCACGACGGCGACCGTCCAGTTCCCCGGGGGTCGTGTCACGCAGATTCAGCCGTACGCTTGGTAAGTCGCGACGGCCGCGCGCCCGACGCGCTTCCAAGGGATAGCCTATCGTCGTGCGGCGTCGAAGCCGGAGTCCAACGAAGCCGGTCGATGGCAACGCGCATCCGTCTTCGCGATTCGCCCATTCGTAGCGTCACGCCGGTTGAACGTCCAGTACGGCCATCATGCCGGCGTCCTCGTGCGGCAGGATGTGACAGTGGAACATTCGCTTGCCCGGCAATGTCTGCCGCGTCTTGATCGTGACCGTTTCGCCGGCGGGAACATTCACGGTGTCGAGCCACGCCGGATAGGGAACCGGAGCGGCATGTCCACCGACCGTGCGCGCGACCACCTGGAATTGCGTGCCGTGGATGTGGATGGGATGGTCCATGAAGGTCGTGTTGACGAGGTCCCACAGCTCGATCCGACCGACTGTCGTTTCGAGGTCGATCCGATTCATGTCGAAGGTTCTGCCATTGATCAGGAAAGGTCCCATCATCCCCATCCGGCCAGCGGAAAGCACGATCTGCTGCCGCGCGCTGGCGGGGCCGAGATCGGCAATGGGTCGCAACGTCGCCGGCAACGCAATCGGTGCCTGCGCGGGCACCCTGCCCGTCTCGATTGTCATCAGCCCGTCGCCGGCACCGCCGATCATCCCGCCGGCGTAGCCGAGGTCCCGCAGGGTGTAGCGACTGGACTGCTGGGCCGCGATGGTCATGACGATCTCTACCCGCTGGGCCGGTGCGAGCAACCATTCCGACAAGCCCGCCAATGGCTCAGCGAGAAGCCCGCCGTCGGTGCCTACGACGGTGAACCGGTGGCCATCCAGCGCGAGGCGCAGATAGCGATCTGCTGTGGCGTTGAGGATTCGCCAGCGCTCCGTCGCGCCCGGCGTCACCGCGTGCAGGGGGAGCCGTTGTCCGTTTACCAGCAGCGTGCCGCCACCGGTCATCATCATTCCGCCCATTGCGCCCATGCCACCCATCGCCGTCCCGGTGGCCGCAACCTGCCCGTTCTGATCAAGGGTGAGCGCCGAGATCATCAGCGTCACTTCGGGAATTCCCTCCAAAGGGTCGTCAGCACTGCGCACGATCAGTGGAGCGGCCAGTCCGTGACCGACCTGCAGCGTCGTGGTCTGGTGCGCGTGCGGGTGATACCAGTACGTGCCGGCACTGCCCATCGGAATGTCGAAGGTATAGGTCCGTTCCGCCCCCGGCGCGACGGGGTCCATGGGGCTGCCATCCTGGTCCGCCGGAACGGCGAGGCCATGCCAGTGGACGGTCGAGTCGAGACCGAGACGGTTAGCAAAATCGATGGTCACCCGCTGGCCCTCACGCAATTCGATCAGCGGCCCCGGAAATCCGCCGTTGTAGCCCCACAACTCGGTCGTACGCCCGGACACCAAGGAGGCAAGGTACGGGGCAGCAATCAGCGTCCCTTCGAACTCGTCGGGAATCGGGCTTGTATTCGCGAGCACGTCGAGGCGCCGCAATGGAAGGCCCGTCGGCCATGTCGATCCCGAGGTGAACAAACGACCCATCATTCCCCCGCCCATGCCTGGCATGCCCCCCATCTGGGCCGAGGCGCCGCGTGCGTAAGTCAGCGCGGCAAGAGATGCGACTGTGGTGGCTTGAAGAAATTGGCGACGACGCATGATCTACTCCGAAAGAAGATACGTTGGTTGTCAGCATTACTTGGTTTCAGGTCCAGAACCCTGGCTCGGCTCGCTGTAGAAATACACTCCGCAGGTGAATCGGCGACGCGGGCCCGTGCTCGTCGACTCGGCCTCCTCGCGCTCCGAGGCAAGGCGGTTCAATTCCTGAAGCATCCGCATTCCGAGCTGGCGCGCGCGCTTGTCGAGGAAGGCAATCCCTTCCTCCGTCAAGCCGTCGTACAGGAGGCTGCGCTCGAGTTGCGGAGGACGATTGCCCAACAGATTGTCGGTCGCCGCTGCCGCGTGGTCGTGCAGGTTGTGGGCGAAGAAGAAGAGCTTCTCTTCGAGCCCGGCCTGCGGCACGAACGCGTCGGTGTTGAGGACGAGCCGACCTTGCGGGTCGCTGTGGACGATGCCAAGACGCAGCCACTCGTCGAGTACGACGCGCAGGCGAATGTCGGTCCTCCTGCTCGCAATCAGGTCTTCCAAGCACGCCTCGTCGCCGGCCCCGCGCGTCTTTGCCAGCGGTCGCGGGCGCCCCTCTTTATCGAGGAACCGTTCGTCCGTCAGCCACGTCGTCACGAGCTTGCCGCCAAACGAGATCGTTTCGGGCATGACCTCATCGGCGGCCTGATCGGCGCTGCGCAACCGCCGTACGTCCTTGCGGTGTACGCCCGAGATCAGGCTGACGCGGCTGTCGGTCGGCGCCTCGCGTCGGCAACCAGACGCGGAAAGGTCACACCGCTGGCCAGCATCAGACGAACGAGGGGGCGCAGCGTGCGCCGGATCGCACGAACCAGCACCGGCGAGGGCGTCGTCCCATTCAGGAGATTCATGAGCAACAAGGCATAGGGCGGTATCTGGTTCCGATGATAGCCCAAATTCCAGTTGACGCGGGAAATTTTCCCGCGCGTAGTTACGCTAGATTGTAGGGTTTTCGGCGAAAACCACCGTCGAAGCTCCCTCGATCTGAACGTATTTCACCCAGCCCGCGCGGCCTTCGACCGCGCTACCTCCATATCGACGGCAAAGAAGGCCCGACCATGACCACCTCCGACTTCCTTCGCATCCTTGCCCGCGGCCTGACGGCGGCGGTCGTACTGACGCTCGCCGCCTGCGGCGGCGGCGGAGGCGGTGGCGGTGGTGGAGTCGTCGCAACCGGGGGCATCATCGGCGGAACGGGCTTCAAGGGCCCGGTCGGCAATGCGACGGTCACCGCCTACGCTGTGTCCGGCGGCTCCCCCGGTGCGCAGATCGGGACCGCGACGACCGACGCCAGCGGCAAGTTCAGCGTTGCCATCGGCAACTATTCCGGACCGGTGATGCTGCAGCTTTCGGGCGGCACCTACACGGACGAAGCGACCGGGGCGACGATGAGCATGGCTGCCGGCGACGTGATGACGGCTATCCTGCCCACGGTCGCCGCGGGCGCATCGATCAGCGGCATCCAGATCACGCCGCTGACCTCGATGGCGCAGACGGCAGCACAACACCTATCCGGAGGCATGACCGACGCCAACATCGCCTCGGCCAACACTGCCGTCGGAACCTATTTCTTGGTGAGCGACATCCTCCACGTAGCGCCGATGAATCCGCTGGTCGCGGGATCAGGCAGCACGGGCTCCCAGGATTCGATCAACTATGGGATGGCAATGGCTGCGATGTCCCAGTTCGCCAAGGGCCAAGGCATGACCGTCTCGTCGGCCTTCGTGACGGCCATGATGAATGACTCATCCGACGGCATGATGGACGGCAAGATGGGCCAATCGTCCGTGATGATGGGCGGCATGGGAACCGGGATGGGGATGGCCATGCCCAGCAACGCCGGCACCAGCGGTCTGGGCTCGGCAATGTCGACCTTCGCCGGCTCCGCGCAGAACAAGTCGGGAATCACGGCGTCGATGATGCAGCCGCTCATCAACCAGCTCAGCAACTCCAGCGGGCAGCTCTTCCCGGGCGCCCCGGTAACCGGCAAGGGCATGATCGGAGGCACCGCGTTCAACGGGACGATGAAGCAGGCAACGGTCCGGGCGTTCGCGATCAACAACGGCTCGATGGGAGCGCAGCTCGCCAGCACCGCAACCGATGCCCAAGGCAATTTCACGCTCCCGATTGGCACCTACACGGGGCCCGTGATGCTGCAGGTGGTCGGTGCGAACTACACCGACCTGGCGATGGGCACCATGATGACGATGGGATCGAGCGACGTGATGACGATGGTCATGCCGACCGTCGCGAGTGGCGCGACGATCAGCGGTGTCTGGGTCACTCCGATGACCGCGATGGCGCAGGCCCGCGCCCAGGCGATGACCGGTGGCATGATCGACGCCAACATCATCGCGGCGAACACCGCCGTGGGAAATTACTTCATGGTGACCGACATGCTCCACACGCAGCCAATGAATCCGTCGGTGCCGGCCTCGGCCGCAACGGCGACGCAGAACATGAAGAACTGCGGGGCCGTCATTGGGGCGATGTCTCAATATGCGAAGGGCCTCACGATGCCCATGTCCTACTCGTTCGTCACCGCGATGATGAACGACGCTGCGGACGGCATCATGGATGGGAAGGCGAACGGCACGCCGATTTCCATGTCGATGGGTGGCATGATGGGCCCGACGATGATGCAGCCGAGTGCGGGCACGAGTGGACTGGCGACGGCAATGTCGAGCTTCATGGGGTCCGGCGCGAACCTTTCCGGCGCGACCGCCACGGACATGGCACCGTTGATCCAGAAGCTGAATGCGTCGAACGGTCAGCTGCAATGACTTGGAGCGCACAGCCTGGACGCCCCCTTGAGAGAAACCTCACCGGATTTCAGCTTCGCTTCCCTCCGGTGAAAAGACGGGGAGGGACCGAAATCTAACCGCGACCACTATCTACCGCATGGACATCGGGACAAAGCTGAATCTCGATGGTCGCGTGCACGATTTCACGGTGAACAGCCAGGCGACTCCGCAGCGCGCTTGGCGTCAGCCTCTGGTCATGTGTCACCACGCTGATTGCACATGAGTACACGCTCTTGCCCACCCGCCAGACATGAAGGTCGGTGATGCGTGTGTCACCGGCGCCCGGGCCCGACTCAACGACTTCACGAATTTCCGCGACGACCGGATGATCCATCTCCCGGTCCAGCAATACTGTACCGGTATCGACGATCAAGCCCTTGGCCCAGATCGCCACCAGCGCAGCGCCGACAATGCCCATCACCGGGTCCAGCCACGACCAGCCATAGATCAGCCCGCCGGTCAGGGCAATGATCGCCAGCACCGAGGTGGCGGCGTCCGCGATCACGTGCACGTAGGCGGACTTTAGATTGAGATCGTGATGATGCGCGTGGCCATGATCATCGTGTTCGTGACCATCAACATCGTCGCGATGATGATGGGCATTGCCGAGA
The DNA here is from genome assembly GCA_963810815.1 of uncultured beta proteobacterium. Lineage (GTDB taxonomy): Bacteria > Pseudomonadota > Gammaproteobacteria > Burkholderiales > Casimicrobiaceae > CAVQWT01. Next base: position 30,633 of record CAWEPB010000002.1, read on the forward strand.
ATGAGCGCGCATAGGATGTTCACGGCTAAGCCGACGACCGCCACCACGATAGCTTCCTGGTACCGGATCGGCTGCGGCGAGACGATGCGCTCGACAGAGCCGAACACCATGAGGGCGGCCACGCCCAGCAGAAAGATGGCGCTGGCGAAACCGCCCAGCACTTCGATCTTCCAGGTTCCGAACGCAAAGCGCGGATCGCGAGCGTAGCGGCGCGCCGCGGCATAGGCGAACGCGCTGAGGCCGATGGCCAGGGCGTGCGAACTCATATGCCACCCGTCCGCGAGCAACGCCATCGAGTTGAACCACCAGCCGGCGATGATCTCGACGACCATCATCGCGGCGGTGATCCACATCACGATGCGCGCGCCTCTCTCGGCGACGAGGCTTCCTTCGTCGAAAACGTGGTCGTGAATCCAGGCGGAGAGGTCGTCAGTGTGCATGCCGACTCGTGGCTCGACTGGGATGTATTAGAGGAATCATCGGGCAGTAAGTATCTCACGGCGTTGCCGGGGGATACTTACGCGCTAACCCGTCGACCATTCGCCTATTCGATGATGCATCGTGTCCTGGCTTCAAATCAGAACGCATCATGCACAGCTTCCGGATGCAGACTCGCGAAGGGGGACGCGTAACTCTTGTAGGCGTCCAGGAGCACCCACTTCCCAAACGTCTATACGCAAGCCAGAGTCTTCCAGCTTCGAAGTAGTAGTGCACGAACCAGACAATCGACAGCACGGCCCATGGCGAGCGGGACGTGAGCCCAGCGCGGCGTCGTGGCATAGCCAACTGGCGATTGCGCATGCATCAGCGCCAGCTCGAAGGCACCTCTGTTTGGCGGGATCATGAATCTGCTTATGTTGAGTCACGAGGCAAGCCGCCTCGGATCTCAACAGGAGCAGAGCCATGGGTGCATCGTCTCGGGTCTCGCCGTTGCGGCAACGCAAGATCGACGACATGCTGATGCGCAAGCTGTCGGAGAAGATGCAGAGTCACTACCTGCGCTGGGTACAGCGCTTCGCGGCCTATTTGCGGCGCGCACCAGACACCGCCACGGTCGAGGATCTGCGCCGCTACCAGTTGCACCTGGTCGACCAGGGCACCTCGCCCGTGTCGCTGAATGCCGCGATCACCGGGTTGACGTTTTTCTTCGAGATCACGCTCGATCGGGGCGAGTTGATGGCGAAGATGCAACCGGTGCGGGTACCGCAGACGCTGCCGGCGGTGTTGAGCCGTGACGACGTGGCGCGACTGATCCGGCGGCACGCAACCTGAAGGCGCAGACGGCGCTGTCGGTGGCGTACGGCACCGGCCTGCGGGCGAGCGAGGTGGTGGCGCTGAAGGTCCCCACCCGCGTCGCCGCGGTATCGACGTAGCCGTCGAAGCGTTTGGCATGCCCCTCTTAGGCATTGGCGAACATCAACGCTCTGGCCGACCGCCACCCAAGGGCTCAACTGCGTCCTCGCGCTATCGCTTTCCCGCCTCGGGTCCCGGGGTGAATTCCAGCAAATCCGGCAACGTGCAGTTCAAGTAAACGCAGAGCCGGTCGAGTACGTCGAGTTCAACGCGCTCGGCGGTCTCGTGGTAGAGCCTCGTCAGCGTACCTCGGTTGAGGCCCGTGTCCCTCGCAACGTCGCTGATCTTCAGCCGTCGCTCGCCGAGCAGCCGGGAGAGGTGGCATTTGATCATTCTATCCCCTAGAAGCTCGTGACGATCTTCAGTAGATCGAAATGACTTGCAAAAGATCTATCGGCGTGTATAATGACCTCCAGCAGATCATTACATCCCGCCGAGGGTAATTCTGGTCTGCGCCTGTGATGGTACTGGATGGAGACCGCGATGTCGAAGAGCTACCTGTCCACACCCCTCGGGCCCAACCTCGCGCGCCGGGGCGGCTCCGGGTTCGAGCTATGGCCCCTGCCGTGGTCACCACCGCGAGTCCCTCTGCGGGACCCACGCCCATTCGGGAACGAGCAGGCCGGTTGTTGAAATGCCCGGGCATGACGGCCTGGCGATTTTGCTGCCCTGAAATGCCCCCTGCCGTCGCGCGCCGCGACTTACTTACCGCCACCACCAAGACACAACGACCATGGTCCAGACCGTCTTCCTTCGCGTATCGCACTGGTTCGCCCATCTGCTCGCCTCGACCGAGGTGCTGTGGATCGCCGAATGGACCGGTGCGCGTCCTCGCCATCGGTGGCGCGTTCGTGATGTCGATGAATCGTGTCTGGTCTCGCCACGCCTGGGCCATCTGGATCGCCTCCAACGTGCTGCTCATCGCCCCAATTGCTTATGCGCAGCGTTGGGGCCTGCTGATGACGCAGTTCGCGTTCCTACTGGTGAATATCAACGGCCTGCTTCGGCACCGTCGCCGAGCGCGGCCCTCGCCAAGGCGCACGACCAATTCCCCGAGACGCGCCGAAGGTCTGCGCCGCGAACCGATCCACCATGGGCGGCATGGGCGCGCGCTATCCGAGCGCCAGTCTTGCCAGATGGCACCGAGCCATCCCGCTCCGTCGCGCAGATCTCCGTCGACCGCTGCACATCTCCCACCAAACGACTGCAAGGAGCTTCATCATGATCGATGACGACTACGTTCCCGAAGACAATACCGCCACGCCCGCATCCAACGACAGCGACCGCCGCTACTACGTCTACCGCCTCGTCGATCCGCTGGCCCCGGAAACGCCGCTGTACGTCGGGAAAGGCACGGGTGATCGCATCCACGATCACGCCGCAGATGCCCGCGCCTACAACAAAGCCCTTGCCGCGGGGCTCCGACCCCGAGCAGGGCGCTTCGTGCGCAAGCACGCGAAGATTCTGCGGGCAGGTCGGCGCCTCACCGCGGAAAAGCAGGTGACCCAACTGACGCATCATGAGGCGCTCGATGTGGAACGGAATCTCATCGCCCAGATTGGCCGCATCGAGGATGGCGGCTCCCTCCATAACCTGAGCCCCGGAGGCGAAGGCGTGGACCCGGCGATTACGAGCAGCGAGCCGCATCGGAAGCGCGCGCGGAAACAAATCCGCCGGGTCAATACCGACCCGCTCCAGGTGCGGGCACGCGTCGAGCGCCTGCATGAACTGCATGCCGATCCGGTTCGGCACGCCGCCGCCGTCGCGACTATGCACCGTGCGAGCCAAGACCCGGTGACGAAGGCGAAAATCGTCGCCGCAGCCACCGCCGGCCGCAGGCAGATGCTGGCGAATCCCGTCCGCCGCGCGAAGCTCGTCGCCGCGTGTTCCCGGGCAACGCGCAATCGCCTCGCCAACCCCACCGAGCGCGCCAAGCACCAGGATGTAATGCGCAAGGTTCACACCCACCCCGATTGGCGCAGGAAGGTCGTCGCCGGCGTGCGCGCGGCACGGGCGCGTCCGGGCTGGAAAGCGGTCTTTGAACGCGGTATGGCCAAGCGCAATGCCGACGGCCTGCATGGCGCTCGGACGCGCGAGGGCTTGCGCAGGAAACGCCGCGCCGACCCGGTCTTTGCCGCCGAAGCCTCGGCGCGTGGGAGAGCCTCGATGGAACGGTTGAACGCGGACCCAAGGGTGAAGGCGCTTCACCGAGCGCGCATGGCAGCACTCCACAAGAATCCGAACCTCGACGCTTGGCGCCGCGCACGCCAGCAGTGGTATTTCGCCTGTCAGCGCGCCTCCAAGAACGGCCTGCCCCAGCCGCCAGCGCCGCAGCGTGAAGGGCTGCCTCAAGCTACAGGTAGTGCCGGTGAAACCCCGTCCGTTCCCGCCAAATCGGCCAGCAGCGCAACGTCGGCGAAGACTCGCCCTGCGCTCCGCCGTTACAGCGCATCGGCGGCAAAGCAACCCGGCCAGCGGCTTCTGGCTCAACTGATCAAGGTCCACAAGAAACGCTTGGGCATCACGTACCGCGCGCTCGCAGTGGCCACCGGGCTTTCCATCGGAACGCTGTGGGAACTGATCAATGCTCGGCAGGTTGCGCCCACGCTCGATACCCTCCATCGGGTCGCGTTCGTGCTCGGGTTCTCGCTTGCCGAGGTTGCGCCGCCGGCGTGACTGACCATCAAGCCGCAACACACGCGGCGGCGGGCGCATGCCTGCCGCCGCCCGGAGTGAAGGTTATGGGCGATGGCCCTGCGCGGCCGACGCTCGCGATGGACGGGCTACCCTCAAAGTCCTCGTCGCGGGGCAATCCCGGTGCGAGCCACAGCAACATCTCGACGTGTTGCCGACGGACCCGGGGAACGCCACCTAAACCTCCACGCGCCGTTCCACTCCCTAACGATTTCCGCACGAGCGCGCCGCCGGTGCCATCCCAGGCATGCCGACCATGGCCGTCGACCCCACCTCGCTCCGGCTCTGCATCGCGCTCACGAACCGTGCCGCCCAGTCGCGGCGACACCACCAGAAAGCGGCGTACGCGCTGGCTCAGGTGGCGAAGACGTGACTCCCCGGCGAAGTCCGCGTAAGATACAGGGGCGTCGGAAACCGGCGCCCGCAAGTTCTGGCCCTTCTGGCTGGAGCGAGCGAAACGGGCATTTCTGGCTTTGTCGCCGCCCGAGTTTAGTTGATGCCGCGGAGAGAAACCCGCGGGTCGCAACTAAATTCATAGGTGGCCCATGTCGCCCGTTTCGCACCCCATCATCCGAGTTGAATGCGCGCGTACTGCTGATCCGGCAGCCACGGGTATCGTCACTGCCGCCGTCCGAACGAGCGGCAGCGCGCCGACCGAGCGTCTTCCGCCAAGGTTCCCAAGCCGCGCGAGCCACCGGTCTGCGAGGCGGCTTAGGCGCGGTAACGCTCAACCGCCGCCGTCACCTAGCGTCGCACACCTTGCGGACACGCCTCCGATCCGCATCGGAGTCCATCAATCGGACCCGTATTGCGGTCCATACCCCCGCGCATAGTGGCAACTCCGGAGCCCCCTATGGACGCCAAAATGGATGCAAGCGCTCGTGAGGGCCAAGCCCCGCCGAGCCCCAGCAAAGAACTAATCACCAGAATCCGAGACGCGCTCGGAGATAAATCCTCCCAAGAACGCGGACAGGAGAAGCTCGAGGCCGCGATCATGTGGACCTTCCTGTGGCATAAGACTACCCCCCGCCTGCTTCGCGTGCTTCTCGGTGTCAAGGCCGCCGGCAGCGCCGGGCAATACTCTCGGAAAGGAGTCCTTCAACGCATTAGTACAACGCAGGTCCGCGGCGGAACGGTGGTCATGCTCACCGAGGACGGCGTTGCCATGGCCGAGGAAATGTTCCCGGAACTCGCCGGGGCCTATGACACTCGCTGGACTTCCGTTCCGCCGCGGCTTCTCATCCACGATCTCGCTGCCCAACTTTGCGTCCTCGAGGTGATGGGCAAGTACCCTGTTATCCGCTATCTCCCGGAACATGCGGCGGGTCGCGCGGACACCGCGGGCGACAAGCGCTTCGACTGCCGGATCTGGCTCAAAGGCGCCCAATTGCCGACGGCCGTCGAGTTCGAGCGCACCAGCAAGCGGCCGGGAGTGGAATTGGACCGAACGCTATTTGCCGTCGCCAGCGCTCTTGAGCGGAACGAGATCGCCGGTGTTTTGTACTACTTCGCCAACTCGAGGGTCGCGGACATTTACAGGGAGACACTCGAAAACCCGCTGCGCGTGTGGGAGAAAGATCGGTCCGCAGGCAAGTGGATTGCGACGGGAGAGCGGTGGCAAGTCCCTCAGCGGATTCAACAGCGCTTCAAATGGCTGGTGCGGCCTGGCATCCACAGGAGGTTTATGCGGTGAAACGCCGGTTTCTGCTTGCTGCTACCGTGGTGGCCGCCGTAGCTGCCTGCAGCTCAGGGCATATTGACCTGTACGAACAGGTCAAGGATTTTCGCATCAACTGGTCCGATCCTCAGCTTTCCGACCTCAGTTGGACTCTTGTGACCTGTGAAGCATTTGGAACCGACGGAGCAATTGCGCGTCATTGCAGCACCCGGCGCCACGAGGCGCAGGTTATTGTTGATGGCCTCGCCACGTGTCAGGAGCCGGAAAACATCTCATATCCGGCGTGCCAGCGCGTGGCTGATTGGCGCTCGACTCACGAGATTCAGTTGGCCGAATTCCTGCGCCGATACACGGCAACCGGCGTCACCGCGGATCTTTCGTCCATCCGCAATCTATGCCAACCGTCGAACCCGATGCTCGTGGCTGCGTGGTCGGATGCAGATCGCTGGCTTGCGTTCACCGGCGGCGCCTGGCTCTCGCTTCTCGAAGTTCTTGGGGCGTTGGCGACGTTCGCCACACTTCTGTTCGCACGCAGTCGAAGGCGACGGACAAATGCAACGCCTTTGCCGATGACGCCATCAACCGTCGAGCCCGGTGCCGAAACACGATTTGTGCCTCGCTCTGCCACTCCTTCGCCCGTACCCGCGCCGGAAACCGTCGTCACGGTCGAGGCCGCCGTTGGTCAGCGGATTGCGGAAGACCCCGCCGATGTCTCAATCGCTTTGGACGAGGAGCGGGAGCGGCAAGCGCGGGCGACCAGACTAGCCGAGGAGAACGAAGTAAGGCGTCAACGCAGAGCCGAGCAGATCGCCAAGCGTCGCGCAGCAGACGAACAGGCCCGGCAGGAATTCGACAGGTTCAACGACCTTTCGTAGGACCTCGGTGCTTCCGCGTTTCGCTATGTGCAGCGGCTACGCCCACGCCGTCGAAAGCGCCTCGGCCTGCTCAAGGACTAGCTGTGTCGCCCTCTCTTGCCGTCTGGCGGATAACCGTACTTGCGAAGGATGCGCTTGACCAGCACCCTCAGGTGAGCGCGGACGTTTTCCCGAACGGTCCAGTCAATGGTGACGTTCGCGCGCACGATCGCGACCAATTCCCGCGCAATCTTTCGCAGATTTTCGTCACCGAGGACCTTGACCGCCGAGTCGTTCGTCTCCAGCGCGTCGTAGAACGCAACCTCGTCATCATTCAGTCCGAGGGCCTCCCCACGTTTGCCGGCCTCGCGCATTTCCTTCGCAAGCTGGATCAACTCCTCGATGACGCGCGCGGTCTCGATGGCCCGGTTCTGATACTTCCGAAGCGACTGTTCCAGCATGTCGGCAAACGACCGCCCCTGCACGACGTTGCGCTTCGAGCGTGTCCGTATCTCGCCCTTGAGGAGCTTCTGCAGCAGCTCGACGGCCAGATTTCGCTGCGGCATGCCGCGCACCTCGGCGAGAAATTCGTCGGACAGAATCGAGAGGTCGGGCTTCTTGATGCCGGCGGCGGCGAAGATGTCGACGACCTGATCGGAAACCACCGCCTTCGAAATGATCTGCCGGATCGCGTGATCCAGTTCCTCGTCGGACTTGCGGTCACCCGGTTCGCTCTTGGCCAGCACCGACCGCACCGCCTGGAAGAAGCCCACGTCGTCCCGGATGCGCATCGACTCGGGGTGCGGCACGGCCAGGGCAAACGCCTGCGACAGCTCGGTCACCGCGCGCAGCAGTCGATTCTTGCCATCCTCTTGGCGCGAGGATGTGCTCCTGCGCCGCCGGCAACAGCGACAGCCGGGCCTGCGAGGTCCCCGAGGTCCACGCCGACCAGTCGAAGGGGTGGAACATGCCGCAGCAGATCTCGTACTTCTCCAGCATCAGGGCAACGGCCTCGGCCTGGTCGAGCGCGGTCTTGCCGGTGCCGCCGCTCTCCGTGTACGTGGCCAGCGCCTCCTTCAGCTCGTCAGCCAGACCGAGGTAGTCAACGACGAGCCCGCCAGGCTTGTCCTTGAAGACGCGGTTGACCCTCGCAATGGCCTGCATGAGGCCGTGCCCGCGCATCGGCTTGTCGACGTACATCGTGTGGAGGCTCGGCGCGTCGAAGCCGGTCAGCCACATGTCGCGGACGATCACGATCTTGAATGGATCGCCCGGATCGCGGAACCGGAGCGCCAGGGTCTCGCGCCGCGGCTTGTTCCGGATGTGAGGCTGCCAATCCATCGGATCGGACGCCGAGCCTGTCATCACGACCTTCAGCACACCATGGTCGTCGTCGTCGTTTGCCCACTGCGGCCGTAATCTGGCGATCTCCTCGTACAGTTCGACGCAGATGCGACGGCTCATGCAGACGATCATGGCCTTCCCGTCCATGGCCGCCAGTCGGCTCTCGAAGTGCTCGACCAGATCCCGGGCGACGAGCTTCACGCGGTTCTCGGAGCCGACGACAGCTTCGAGCTGGGCCCACCTCGACTTGAGCTTCTCCTTGCGGTCGACCTCCTCGCCTTCGGTGACCTCCTCGAACTCGGGGTCGATCTTCGGTCGCTCGGATTCCTTCAGCTCCAGCTTGGCGAGCCGGCTCTCGTAGTAGATCGGAACCGTCGCGCCATCGGTGACGGCGCGCTGGATGTCGTAGACGCTGATGTAGTCGCCGAACACGGCGCGCGTGTTGGCGTCCGTCTTCTCGATGGGCGTCCCGGTGAAGCCGATGAAGGACGCGTTCGGCAGCGCATCGCGCATGTGTCGGGCGAAGCCGTCGATGAAGTCGTACTGGCTGCGGTGTGCCTCGTCCGCGATGACGACGATGTTGCGGCGGTCGGAAAGGATCGGGTGCCGGTCGCCCTTCTCCTCCGGGAAGAACTTCTGGATGGTCGTGAAGACGACGCCGCCGGCGGCAACCGAGAGCTTCGCCCGCAGGTCCGCCCGGTCGACCGCCTGAACCGGCGCCTGCCTGAGGAGGTCCTTGCACCGGGCGAACGTCCCGAAGAGCTGGTCGTCGAGATCATTTCGGTCGGTGATCACCACGATGGTGGGGTTGGCCATCGCGGGATGCAGGATGACGCGGCCCGCGTAGAAGGCCATCGTGAGGCTCTTCCCCGACCCCTGCGTGTGCCAGACCACGCCTACCCGTCGGTCTCCGGGATCGCCGCCGGGCTTTCGGCCCGCCTCCCAGCGGCCGGGGATCTCGGTGGCGACGTGGGCCTGCGCCGCCCGAAGCGTTTCCTCGACCGCCACGTTCACCGCGTGGAACTGGTGATAGCCGGCCATCTTCTTGGCCAGCTTGCCGGTTCCCGAATCCTCGAACACGACGAAGTACCGGACCAGGTCGAGAAAGCGGCGCTTGTCGAACACGCCCTGCAGGACGACCTGCAGCTCCGGGAGCGCCGCCGCAGCGTCGGCGTCGCCGGCAATGGTCCGCCAGGGCTTGAACCATTCCTTGCCGGCGCCGAGCGAGCCAATGCGCGCCTGAACACCGTCGGAAACGACGAGCACGGCGTTGGTATTGAAGAGCGCCGGGACTTGCGCCTGATACGTCTGGAGTTGCTGGATAGGCCGACCAAATCGTCGCGTTCTCATCGGCCGGGTTCTTCAGCTCGATGACGCCGAGCGGAAGTCCGTTGACGAACAACACCACATCGGGCCGGCGCGTATGCTGACCGTCCGCGACCGTGAACTGGTTGAGCGCGAGCCAATCGTTGCTGTCGGGCACGTCGAAGTCGATGAGGCGAGCCTGCCCACCTGCAATCGAACCGTCCTCTCGGCGGTACTCGACGGTGACACCGTCGACCAGCATGCGTTGGCACAACCGATTTCGCTCCAGCAACGTCGGAGCGTCGATTCGCATCACCTTTCGATAGGCGTCGTCGAGAGCCTCCGGCGGCAACTCCGGATTGAGGCGAACCAGAGCGTCGCGCAATCGCTTCGACAGCACCACGTCGCGGTACGCCGGATCGTTCCGCTCGGCACCCGACATCCCGACGGCCACGTCGGGTGCATGCAGAACGTTGTAGCCAAGCGACCTCGAGCCAAGCCAGCGCGGCTTCCTCGATGTGCGACTCGTTGAGGACCGTCATCGCTTCGTCCCGCTCAAACGCCGCGCGATCGCCAATGGCTTCTCGACGAAGTCGTAGATTTCCCGGACAACGGCTTCCAGTTCCGGCGCGTCGAGTCGATTCCGCGCTTTGAAGGCACGCCACTGCGCCAGTTTCGCCGCGTCGCTCCAGAATTCTTCGCTCAGCCCCAACGGCACATGAGCAGGAACCTCGGTCTTACGCCGGTCGAATGTCGCGGCGATGGCTTCACCAAGCAGCGTCTCGTCGAGCGCACCCTCGCGTGCCATCGCCCGCAGGTCGAAGTAGTCCTTCATTCGGCTGTTCGCCATGCCCAATGACACGATGGCTTCCAGCTTCTCGGCAACGACGGAGGCGCGCGGATAGACGCGCAATCGAGGGGCCGGCATGTCCTCCAGCAACGTGGGATATTCGGCTTCCTCCGGACCCGGCGTCACCGCGTCGCCGTAGCCGACATCCAGTTGAAGTATGACTCGCGCGTTGCCGAGCTTGCCAAGCAGCTTCACACGCAGCCCACCGTAGCGCGCATCCTCTCGAATCTCTTCGACGGAAATCGAGTTCGGGTCGAACACCATGCCGTCGTCCACAGCGACAGCGCAGATGTCACGCATTGTCGTCGTGAGCGCCTCGCCATCCTGCGGTCCGAAACCAAGGAAATCGGCGTCGCGCGTCGGGCGATGCGGCACGTCGAACCAGAGATCGAACAGGAGCGCGCCCTTCAGCAGCAGCACCTCGCGCGCGGGCAGCTGCGACAGGCGATAGAGGAAGCGCTCGATTCCGTATCGGGTCAGCAGCAGGTTGAAATCTTCGCCACGTTCCTTGGCCCGATTGAGCAGTCGAGCGTGAATCGACGCGGCGCGTCCCGTGGTCATGCCACCGCTTCCAGATACGGGCGCATGACGTTCGCGACGCGATTGATTTTCGCGAAGCGCCATAGATCATCGGCGCTTGCCTTCTTGGCGCGTCGCGCCTCCCTCAGCGCCTCCAGCGCCACGTCGAGTCCGATCTTGTTGCGAAACTTGAAGCAGTCGGTGACGGTCTTCGGCACGCTGGTCACGCGCACCGGGGTGCCATCCACCTTCTTGATCTCAACACCCTCCTCCAGCGCGATCTTGGAGAACCGGACCGTGCGAAGGGGTGGGTAGTCCATCCGTGGCGGGTGGTCCTTGTTCCCAATGGCAATCCATACCTCGAACGGTGCCTGCGTCGTAAGCTCGTGGAGGCGAAGCGCGGTCAGTAGGCAGAAAAGCGTCCCGGGCACACGCTTGGCGACGGTCACCAGCGCACCGTGCTCTCCTCCTTGGTAGGAAGGCAGTGCATACAGGCCCCGCCCCACGCGCATGATCTGGCCGGCGGCCACCATGCGCGAGAGTTCGCTCCGAGTTACACCGGCGGCGACTAGCTCCCGAGAGCGGGCCGTGCCGGTGCGGCGGAGAAGGGTCTCGACTTGTCGGCCCGGGCGTTTCATGCGGCCATTGTTCCATAGTTTCGGTAGTTATGCACAACTACCGACACTTCGGAACGCCGGCCGCCTAAATCAAAGTCACTTACCGCCTGCTGCGGTGCCGTTGCCAGATGCTGTCCAAGCTCTCAGTCTTCAGCTTCTCGTGAATCAGATCTAACGCCTTAGTCGAGTAACGTTTGTGCAACTGACTCCCCAGCTTGAACTCCCTGTAACACTCCGGATTGCTTCGCAAACTACAGTGCTCCACCGCCGCAAGAGCTTTTGGCATTGACGTGCCAAGCTTCTCCGCCAACTGCTTCGCACCGAGGCTATAGAAATCCAGCTCATTAACACGCCTTACAGCGACAACAGACGCACCAGGCGTGCCTTCGGCAACAAGCTGAATCGGAATTCCCTCCTTCTTTGATAAGCGAAGCGACATACTCGGGCCTGTACCCTCCGCCGTGATCTCAACCGCAGATGCGCCTTTGAATGCATCAGCCCAGGTCGTCCCAGCGACCACCTCGTTCCCAATTCGCTGAAGGTCTGCGTCACTCGGCTGACCCTTTTCACCCTTAATGGTGGCATCGAGGATTGCGAGCGGGCGCAGACGTGCCATGGCCTCAATTCGCCGCCGCTTACCGGGACGAAGCAATTTCTTGATCTCCTCCACTTCGGATTCAAATAAGGCGGCTAACGTAGTCGGAGGCGAGGTAGACACTGGCAACACCCGTGTCGGTAGATGCGTAATGAGGTCTTGCTTGAAGACCGCCTTTAGCAGGTCCCGAAACAGCGTCACTCCCGACTGAATGTGGACATAAAGTTGTCCTTCGGAAATATCGAGTAGATGGTGCTGCGCCGCGTCCCGCAAGCCATTAATCGTCTGCAGTACAAGAGCCTGCTCGTCACCTAGAAACTGAATCGTTCCATCGCTAAGAGACCGCCGCACGCACGCGTCGAAACCAATTGTCTCTTTCGCGCGCTTCTCACGAATGCTACCGCCGCGATGAACGATTGCGGCCTTTAGCATCATTTCAAACGCATGGTCCAACTGAATCAGCGTGCTACTCACTCGACCACGGTCAATAGGCCGATTAAACAATTCGATGCTCAGCACCAGCGAATCACATGCCTTTTCGAGCAAAAGCTTTGCTTCCCGCTTCACAAAACCGCCTCGGCGATGGCAGGAGCTACGCTCTTCACCGATAGTTCACCGGTGAGAAGTCTTGACAGCAGGGCATCGCGCAGGGCGTAGAGAGTGCGCGATTCGACATTGCGCTTCCATAGCGCCTCCAAAATTGGCGCGAACTGACAATCAAGCTCACGCAGCAATGGCGAAGGTGGAATTGCGAGTTTCGCCGCCGCGAGATGCTGACGCTGAATGTGGCCCATCGTCGTCGCCTTTCCCGCAGCGATGTGTCTAAATTCCTCTAGATGCAGGTGGACACCAAAGTAGCAAAGCCAGCGCGGGTATGTCGGCGACGTAACTTTGAATATGTGTTGATTCAATGCCCCCGGTCCGCCCGCCCAGAGTACACACTCCAGCGATCCCGACCACGAGAACAATATGTCGCCGTCAGCAATTACATAATCGGTGGCAAGATCCGCGCTCGCTCGGTCCGCACCATTAGTCGTGCCACTACGCAGTTGCGCGATCTTAATCACTGGGAGCCAGCGGCCATCGGACGGCGGAAAATTCTGCATCGCCAGGCCATTCAGAAAGTGAGCTATCTCATCCAGAGATTTCACCTCCCAACCCTCTGGTATCTTGCCAAACGCCGAGTCGCCGAGACGCCCAGGCAATGGGCTGGAAAGAGATCTGGAAAGACCGGGGACTCTGCCTTCTGCCTTGGCTCGAACGGGCTCGAAATCCACGAACCATGATTTAAAGAGTGCCAGCGCCATCGCCTCCAACGTCGTGTTCATCCGGCGGTTCAGCTCGATCTTGTCGTCTATCGTTCCAAGGATGTAGGCAATGGCCTGCTGGGTTCCAATGCCGGGAAACTTGAACGAGAATTCGTGCTGAAGAGAGATGCTGACGTAGTCGGCTACCATTGAGCCACGCGTCTTCACCCCATTGAGCGCGGACTTGAAGGCGTGACTCTGAATCAAGTAGAAGAGGAAATCAGGGTCAAGTACGTCTGGCGCCAAGACACGCCAATAAGCTACTTGAGGAGCGAACACCACAGATGGCTGTCCGGGCCGCAGCCGCCCGGCACGCCCTACTGTACCCTTAACAATGAACGCAACGTCGCCGGCGCGTGCCAGCTTCGCGCGCACGCGGTCAGCAAACTCGGGACGAATATGATCGATCGTATTGGTATTGATCCATCCGTTGCCGATGTCTCCCCCGCGAACGAACGGTATGCCTTCAGGCCCGAGTTCTTCGTTCCTTACACGGTATCCATCAGAGATCGAGAGCGCACCCTGTAGAACCAGGTCGCCCAGCCGCAGTTCGCGCCACTCACCCACAAAAACCAAGCTCCTTTAGGTTGGCTGCTATGGCAGCATCGAGCTTCGCGGCTTCCGCCTGCTGGTCACGCAGCGTCGCGGCGAGGCGCTTCATCTTTTCATCGAACGGCTCGCCATCGCCCTCGTCAACCTCGGCGCCAACGTAGCGTCCAGGCGTAAGCGCATGTCCATGCTTGCGAATCTCGTCGAGTTTCACGCTCCTGCAGAAACCGGTGACATCCGCGTACTGCCCAGCGTCCGCGTCACCTCGCCATGCGTGGTACATGCCGGCCACCTTCGCGACATCCACGTCCATGAATTCGCGGTGTACACGGTCAGTCATCGTGCCGAGCTTTCGGGCATCGATGAAAAGTGTCTCGCCGCGCCGGTCGCGAAAGCGCCCGTTCTTCTTGCTGCGCGCGAGAAACCAGAGGCATACCGGGATCTGCGTCGAGTAAAAGAGCTGCCCAGGCAGCGCCACCATGCAGTCCACGAGATCGGCTTCGATGATCGCCTTGCGAATCTCTCCCTCCCCTGACTGATTGGACGACATCGACCCGTTCGCCAGCACGAACCCTGCGAGTCCATTGGGTGCGAGGTGGTAGGTGAAATGCTGCACCCACGCAAAGTTGGCATTGCTGATCGGCGGCACGCCATAGACCCAGCGTTTGTCATCCTTCAACAACTCGCCGCGCCAGTCACTGTCGTTGAAGGGCGGATTTGCCAGCACGTAGTCCGCCTTCAAGTCCGGATGTCCGTGGCTGTGGAAGGTATCCCCATGTGCGATCTGCGCGTCGATGCCGCGGATCGCAAGGTTCATCTTCGCCAGCCGCCACGTCGTGTAGTTCGACTCCTGGCCGTAGATCGAGATGTCGCCAATCTTGCCGCTGTGGGCCTCGATGAATTTTTCGCTCTGGACGAACATCCCGCCCGACCCGCAGCACGGGTCGTAGACGCGGCCCTTGTACGGGGCAAGCATCTCGACCAACACGCGCACGACGTGCGTCGGTGTGTAGAACTGCCCCCCGCTCTTGCCCTCGGCGCTGGCGAACCGTGAGAGGAAGTATTCGTAGACGCGACCCAATGTGTCTTTGGCGCGGTCGGCCGCGGCACCGAGCGCGATGTCGCTCATCAGATTGATGATCTGGCCGAGCCGTTGCTTGTCGAGACCCGGGCGCGCGAAGTCTTTGGGCAATACGCCCTTGAGCGACGGATTGTCGCGCTCGATGGCGCTCATGGCATCGTCGACGAGTTTGCCGATGTCTGGCTGTGGCGCGCTGGCCTTGAGGTGCGGCCAACGCGCTTCCTTCGGCACCCAGAAGATGTTCGCGGCCCGGTACTCATCCGGGTCTTCCGGGTCAGCGCCCTGCTTCTTCTGGGCGTCCAGTTCGGTGTGCTTGGCCTCGAAGGCGTCGGAGATGTACTTGAGAAAGATCAGTCCGAGGACGACGTGCTTGTACTCGGCCGCGTCCATGTTGTTGCGGAGCGCATCAGCCGCGGCCCAGAGCTTGGCTTCAAAGCCGAGGTTGGCGGTGCCGTTCTTCTGCTTGGGGGATTTGGGCATGGGTGTACTGAGTCAACTCTTCACGGTCTGCCCCCAAGATTACCCCATATGCGCTTGATTTCGCGGAGTCAGCGGCATTGAGCGGATACCACAACCATGTGGGCCATGGCGAACGCGGGTCGCGTTCTGCGCCCGGCCCTCGTGTCGTTCGCGCCCGAGACGGCAACCGTCCCAAGGGTGGGTCGCTCCATCGACGTTTGTTGGGGCGCTGGACGCAAGCGGGCAAGACCGCTGAGTCCGGAGCGACACCGCGATTGATACGGCGGCTCCGAATTCGACTACCTCGATCAACGCGCCACCGGTCAACTCACCTCGATCCTGATTCATTTCGCGCGACATCAGTTCTCCCGTGTGACCTACACGGACGACGCCGGCGAACGCACAAGTTCGTGGCACCGATGCAACAGTCAGTGCGGCACGTCGAATTTCACGCACTGGCCATGACATTTGAGACATCCGGAACGTGCTAACTTGAAATCGCAAAGTCGATCACGCTGACCCCTCGCAATTGACGGGATTCAGCGTCGCCAGCACCGCGGCATCGCCGCGGCCTCGTTGGCATAAATGGCAGGAAGCGCGTCCGGCACATCCGGCGCGTGGCAAGCGCCTTCGCAGCTCGCTGCGAACGCTGTGGCTTGCCGCAATCACCTGCCATCACCGGCGCGATTTGTCGCGTCGCCAGAGGACTTGATCGACAACGAGGTACGACTTTGCACAAACAATTCGACACCACCGCACCACGCCACGCGACGACACTGCGCGCGCTGGTAACACGTCATCACGCCCGAGACCGCCATCGCGCTCTGCAGCGTGGCAGCGACTCGGGCCATCGCCGGCGACGACGATTCGGTCGCAATCGCACCGTAACGTTACCGAACCGTAATGCCTTATCGATCCGTAAGACTTACGGAACCGTAAGGCCGTCTCGCACTCAACGACTACCAAAGGATGATCAAGATGACCCAAGCTCTCGTGACCCGTCAGCAGGTGTTTGACGCCGCTGACAAGCTGAAGCACGCCGGAAAGCCCGTTACCGGATATGGAACCTACGACCTGCTCAAGGTCGGCTCGCTCAGCACGCACTACAAGTACCTCGCATGAGTGGCTCAAGCTGCAGGGCGTGACGCCGTCGAACACGCCCGAACGCACTTCGATCCCCGAAGTCATCGCCAACATCACCGACGATCTGAATACGCGGCTCGCCAAGATCATCGAGGCCGAGGTGCAGATTCGGGTCGACGGTCAGGCGACGGTTTACCGCACTGACGCCGCGGACGCGAATCAGAAGTTCGATTCCGTGCTGGCCGACAGCGAGCGCATCCTGGCGGACCTCAATGAGGAAAGGCGGTGCCGCAGCGAGACGCAAGTCCGCCTATGACGCAGCAATCCAGCGGGTTGCAGACCTGACACTGCAAGTCGCCAGATGCCGCCGCGCGCGCGCTGAGACAGCCGAGCTTCGCGAAGTCGAGGTGCGCAAGCACGTCGATGATCTGAAGGCCGAGCTTGGCGACGTTCGTCGATCTGCACAAGGCCGAGCAGGAACAGTCGTCCCAGCTTCGTCAGGAAATCGCCCGGATGCAGGCGAGGATCGAACAGGCCGGCGAAGATGCCGCGGCCCTGCACGCCGAAGTCGCCGCGGCGCGTACGGCCGCCGCGGCAGCGACCGAACGTGCCACGGCGGACGCGGCAAAGGCGTCGGCCGAGATCAAGGCGCTGACGGTCGCCTGTCGAGGACGCGCGCCGCGATGCGAAGGAACAGTCCGCGCTGGCGGCGCGTCTCAGCGGCGAGCTGGGCGCCGTTCGGCGGCAGGCCGACGACTATCTCGCGCTGGTCAAGAAGCGGAAGACCGTTGCCGCAACGCAGCGGCTCGTGGTTCAAAGAGCCATGCCAACTGAACCGCTCGACCGCACGGCCCCGCCTCACCAGCTGAAGGCGTGGGCCGACGCGTACCGGCGCGATCCGGCGCTGTACACGCACTTTCCGCTGACGCTGCCCAACGGCGCGCGCCGCCGAGCCGTCGCCTGCGTCTGCGGCAAGTGCGGCAACATCATCGACCGCGAGCTGGTGCGCGGGCGAGTGTTCTGGTCACTGCCGACCGTTCGTTACAGTCGAGGCGACAGGACACTGCAAACCCTGCTCGCGCATCACCCGAATCCACTGTCGGTTTCGGGTGGTCGGGGACAGCTATGTTGTCGAGTGGCTGGATAAGGGAGAACAGTGGCGGCGTGGGATCGTGCAGCCATCGTCCGTTTGGGCACGCATCGTGCGCTGGGTGAAGATAAATGTCATTCGGTAGGCGGCGACCTACCACGCCGTTAGCCTTCCACGTCTGTGGGGCACCTTAGTCGACTTCGAGAGACCTGACGCGTCGGGGGCCCTTCAAAGGCTGAGGACGGTCGCGCGGCCGCTTATGGTGACACACGCTTCGCGACTCTCTGCAGCCGTGCGCCTCGCGCTACCGACGACGGCAGCGCCGCGTCTGCGGACGTTTGGACGAGCCCCACCAATTGGTGGTATCGGCAGAAGCGGTCGTACGGTCTAGTTGCTCGATAGCGAATTCGATGCGGTGGAGGCGATTCGGTATCGAAATACAAAGGTCACACGAGCGAGCCTGCGTGCGTCCGGCTTCGTCAAATTCAATGCCCGGCATGCGACGCTTCTCGACGCTAGTGCCAGTTATCTCTTCTTGGTGCCGTACGGACTTTGATTTGTCGGCTTGAGCGAGATGCCTTCGGCCGACGCTTTCTGTTGTACAGCGGCGGCGGTGCGCCCGAGGTGCAGCGCAAGAACGCGGGTGGGGGTGTTCTGTTTCACCTCACGCTTGAGCTGCTGCATGTCGCTCGGGGACCAATCCTTACCGTGATTCTTGGGTGTCTTAGCCATCGTCGTCTCCTCCTAAAACACTGTCGGTGAAATGCGCGGTCGCCTTTCGAGTTGAGCTACTTGATCCAACTTAGCAGCTTACTCCAGATGCGTCGCATAAGACCCGGGTGTGTCGCGCAATTTCGCTTCAATTGCGTCGTCCGGGGTGCTGACGTATTGCTCTGCCGCGATTTGGTCCTCCATTCGTACCGTCGCAACTTGTTCTCGTGCCATCTGATACGACCATCGGACGCGTCCGCGCTCGATCCAGTAGTGCGAACGGCAGGGGAAGCTCCAATTCCCAATTGATGGAAACAACGAAACGGTCTTGCCGTGTTCGCTCAAGCTCCACTTGGCAGGGTTGAGGGGCGTCACGACCTCCAGGCCGCAGCCACAACAGCACAGATGTACCGCGGTGTTGTACTTGCGCGAGATGTACAGCGTGCCCGGCGCCAATTCGACGGGTATGAGTTCTACGAACTCGTGCTTAAGCGATGCCTGACGCGTCATCCGTGGGCTCGTTGACGATGTCATTGGCGCGAATCGAATAACCGCAGTAATAGTCGCGGGTCCCGTCGCTGTAGTAACCCAACAGTTTTTTCCAGCGGATGACCGCGAGTGCTGCGTTCAGAGCGTTCAACTCGGCGATCTGAATGTTATTGGAATACTCATTCGCGCCGCCGTCCTTGTCGACCGGCGGAATATGAGCACGCGCCTGCGCGCGGGTTGGTGTTGTGCTCGTCGAGACCCGCAAGATCCCCGACAGTTGATCTTCGGAACGAACAATCCCAAGACCAACGTCGATGAACGGAATCCCGTACGCCTCAAGCGCGGCGAGTAAACTGGCCTTGGTCTCGCCATTGTCGATGCACACAAACACAAAGTCGAGACCTTCCAGGACGTTGACCGAGGATTCGTCCAGATAGCCCTCGTGCGGGATGACTCCGCGGCGCATCACATCGTAAACCCGTGCCCAATGATTGACCTTCTGCAGCTTCGCGCGGAGATCGTCGATTGACGCAGCGCCAGGGGCGCGAAAGGCGTTGTGTTGCAGGAAGAGATCGCCATCGAAGAGATGAATTTCCTTGACTCCCGTTTTCGCGACAAAGTCCAACACGTAGGCGCCCGTACCACCCAAGCCAACGATGCCAACGCGCTGGCCGTCGAATCGCTTGTTAAGCGCCACGATGTTGATCCGGCTGGACGCGGTATCGAGATAGCGGAACACCGACTCGGATTCTCCCGCCGCGTAAACGGGAAACGTCTGAGCCGTAACCGCCGGATCAATCTTCTGGGCCTCGCCCACGATCCGGCCGAGGTAAGTCGTCATCTTGTGGTGGTAGTCCCGATACGCGGCTTTCGCGGAAAACGTGTGGTTGACGTGCAGCCCGTCACCGAGGTCTTGTGGCGGACTTGAATTCTCGAAGGCACTGATCCGCACGCCCGTGCTGTGACAGGGGTGCTCGCCCACCCAATAGGCGACGTGGTCAGTCGGGGGGACGGTCAGGTCTCCGGCCAGCACCAGCTTCGAGACTAGCGCGCCGCGTCGAACAACTAGACCTGCGGCTACGTAGGGTACGTCTTTGATGAGCAGGTACCCACCGCGAATCTCGATGTCGTATCCCTCGTCTCGAAGCTTCTGCAGGTCGGGGTTAAGACCGATTAGTTGCTGTGACATCGAACTCCATCCCCTCCTTGACTTTCACCGACTGCCCCTCCAACAGCGTCCCTTTGGGCTTGTCCGAGTGCCCCTTCGTGTACTGAGTGGT
The DNA here is from genome assembly GCA_963810815.1 of uncultured beta proteobacterium. Taxonomy (GTDB): domain Bacteria; phylum Pseudomonadota; class Gammaproteobacteria; order Burkholderiales; family Casimicrobiaceae; genus CAVQWT01. The sequence continues at coordinate 50,491 of CAWEPB010000002.1, forward strand.
GATCTGGACGTTCTCACCCGTCGGGGGGACATCGAAGGCGTAGGCGACCACCTCGTCGAAGGTCAGCGTCTCCTTCGGGACTTTCTTCGCGCGGCCATTGAAGATTACGGTGACCTCTTTCTTGTGGTCGGACTGCTTGTCGTCTTTTTCGTTGCTCATGCTCTTGGTTCCGGTAGCTGATACGTTGATGTGGAAGGATCTCCCGACTCCGCTCGATGCCGGGATTGCCTTTGCGGTGAATCTCTAACATGATCGGGACGAAGCCAACGCCCGGGCTGCCTGGCAGGCCGCCAGCGCGTTGCATTGCCCTTACCATTGATGGCTATCCAGATCGCAAACGCCGACATCCGCACCATGTCGGCGTCCGGCCGGTTTCTAGCCAGCCTAGTAAGAAGGGCATAGGTACGCCAATGCGCCGGAGGGTCGAGTGGGCGGCAAGTACGGCAGAACGGCTACCCCGGAGGAGCTGGCCGAGGCGCTGGAGGCGCTGCACGCCGGCGACTTCCTTTTGCTGCGACAGCGCGCGGCTCGATTGCTTTGGGGGACACGCTACCGCGACCCAGATGACCTCGTCCACGACGCAGTTGAATCGGCTTTGGAGGGCGCCAAATCAACCCAGCGCGAGGGGCGTAAGTGGCCGCTCGGCGTAGCACTGCTCGCCTTTCTGACAAACGCGATGAAGGGAATCGCGCAGAACGACCGGGTGCGCAAGAGCACGCAGCAAGAGGTGTTGGCTACCGAGCTGCTGGGCGATGGTGCCGACGATCCCGACGAGGCGTTGGCCGCCGTCAGCGGGGCCAGTGCACCCGGGGTCGACTTGGACCTGATTGCTGCGGCCGATGCCGCCGAACTGATTCGGCAGCGCGACGAACTCTTCGCCTGGTTCAGCGACGACGAGGAAGTCACCTGGATGCTGATCGCGATGGAAGACGGCCACCGCGGCGCAGGCATCCGAACGGCCTGCGGCTTCACCGAACAGGAACTTGAAGCGGCTCAGGCGCGCCTTCGCCGAGGCAAGGCCAAGCTGATCGCATCCAGGAGCAAGACATGAGTAACGTCGACAAGAATCGCCTGATGAAGGCGCTCGCCCTGCGAACTGCGCAAGCCGATGACGTTGACGAGCTGACACCCGAGCAGGCACGGGCGGAATTGGAGGCGGCTGGCGAAGACCCGGAAAAGCTCGCCGCGACGACCCGCGGCAGAGTCATGACGCTTCTCGCACAGACGCGCAAGGAGCGGCTCGTGTCTGCCAAAGAGGAACTGCGCAAAGTTTCAGTTGCAGGTCGCGCCGCGCCACGGAGCGTGGCGACCATTCGCAACGCGTTAACGCGGCTCGCCTCGCAAACCACATCTTTGGCGGGTAGACGCATTGCGATGGCTTACCGCAACGGCAGGGAGCAGTCAGACAGCGACGTTCAAAGCCTTTGGCAGGACCTGGTGGAGCTGGGGGCCGTGAGCGACGACGATCTTGCCGACTGATTCGCTAGTACGCTCGCCGGCCGAAATGCTGCTATGGCGGCGGTTCGGGATCACACATCCGTCAGAAATCGACCTCGATGCCATTGCGTTTGATTTGGGCCTGATCGTACGTCGTCGCGGACTCGACGGCGCAGACGCGAGGCTGGTCGCCGTGGGAGATCGCGGCGTCATTACGGTGAGTACTACGTCGCACCCGAAGCGCCAGCGCTTCTCGATAGGACATGAGATCGGGCATTGGCTTCAAGATCGGAATGGCGACGGACTCCTTTCGTGCAGCAGCGCAGACGTGTCAGCAAGAAATCAAAGAGCAAGATCGAAGGAGGCGGATGCGAATGTATTCAGTGCCGACCTGCTGCTTCCACCGTACCTCGTCGCACCGATCGTCGGGGGACGGAAGCCATCCGTCGCGCTGTGCCTGGAGCTGTCGGACACGTTCGACACCAGTATCCCGGCGACTGCGATTCGCCTGGTTCGCCTAGCTGGCGATCCAACTGCCGTGGTGGTTCACCACGCAGCCGGCAAGGAGTGGTGGTTTGAGAACAAGTGGTGGCCAAGCGAATTTCAGATCGCGCAGCAAGTCCATCACGACAGTCCGACGATGGAGTTGCTTTATCGCGGAGCGCCGGGAGCGACTACCAGACCGCAGAAAGAGCCAGGTGCTCGATGGCTCTGGGGCAAAGACGCCTACCGATCAGAGGTCGAGGTGCAATCGATCAAGCGTGACGACGGGCGCGTGCTGACGCTGTTGCGAATCATCGCGGCACGCGGCTGATGGCGCGTTTGAGCTACGAGGTGTCCGCTGAATGGCGTCGGCTTGCCCTTTCCGGAAACGAGACGGGCGGCCCAGCTCTGACGTTTGAGCCCTGGCGTCGCGCCGCGGTATTGGGACTGCGCACGGCGGCCGCCGGCTTAGCGACGAAGCCGACTTGACCTGCCGAGGGCCAGGGGCGCCAGATGATGAGCCCGACTGGACAACCTCTTGCGGTGCGCCCGACCACGTGGGCAAAAGGACAACGGCGGAAACAGCTCGTCCCCTCGGGACTCGCGGGAAGTCGCCCGTTGGGCGACCACGGAAGGCGCTTCGCGCCGGGGAAGGCGCTACGCGCCAACGGAAGCCGCTGCGCGGCAGGGAATCCGCTTTGCGGAGCCCGCGACACCGCCACCCCATCGGTGGCCGCATCGCCGACACGCGGCCGCGACACACTCAAGCTGCGCGCAGTCGCCTCCTTCCGACCGCAATCCGCACGGCCCTTCCTTCGACACGCTGTGCGTCGAACCACGCCCGCACTTCGCGCGGGTCATAGCGCCTCGCCCGACCGACTTTACGCGGCTTTGGAAATGTCTCGTCCATAGCTCCGAGCCGATAAACGTGGGAAACGCTGACGCCAAGAAGCCGCGCAACTTCTTGAACGAGAAATGCCGAAGACTTCGAGTGTTGCGTTCATGGGATCGCCTACGGCGCTGGTGGAGGCAGTCCACCCTCGCTACGCCGCCAGCGTCGCACAAGCCGGATCATGTAATCCGACGAATCAAGCGCCCGTTCGATTTCGTCGAATCCAGCACCCGGTGCGACGCGCTTGAGTATCTGGAGCTTGGGCCGCTCCCCTAGTCCGCCACGGCCGCGGCGAACCATTGAAATGGCGTTTCTGCTCACGCCAAGAAACGCTGCCAATTCGTCGTCGGTATCGAATTCGAAGGCGATCTTCGCTACCTCGATGAGCCTCGCATTTGCGTCGGTCGAATCTAGTCGCTCCAGCGCGCGCCTGGCCTGCGCTGTCGCGTTTCGTTGACTCCAATCGACAACTTCCTGCGCCAGTCGATCGGGCAGAAGACTTTCCAGCAAGCGCCGCGTTCGCAGGAAGCCGATGCGGTCGAGAACCTTGAGCCGCTGGATTTGGCCAAATCCATGCCTTCCGGTCCGCACGACAGATAGGGTGCTTGGCTCGATCCCGAGCCAAGCGGCGAGCGCCTTGTCGCTGTCGATTCGGAACCCTTCGCGCAACTCGTCCAGCAACCGACTGTCGGCATTAGCGGCCTGCGCCGAAGTGTGTCGTCGTGGCACTTGACAGTCCTAAAGTAACCGCGGATAATTGCAGCAACTTACTACAATTTCCGCCGAGGGCGGAATTTTCTGCACCCGTTCGTAGCAGTCAATTACTCAAATCGTATCGGAATTTGCGCCGCAAGTCATTCTGCGATCCGCCGCTATGAGGCTAAGTTGCCAGCAGCTCGCCGAGATTACCGGCTGCAAGCGCCCGCGGGCGCAGGTGGCCTGGTTCCGCGACCACCTGTCCGCGAAACGTTCCGTGCGACCGCATTGGTCCGATTCTGACTGAGTCAACGTACGAAGCCCTTCTCGCCCGCGCGCTTGGCCTTGCACACCGGCCAATCGGCCCAAGCGATGTCGATCGGCCGCGCGTGCGCCTTCGTGAGAGCTAGGCAATTGGGCCGTCATCGAAAGACGCGGCTCACCCTGGCGCTCAGCCGGATATTCGTGCGTCACAGGAAGTATGCGTACTTCTCGCGCGAGCCGCTGATCAATCCGAAGACGGGTCGCGCTACAAAGTGGCACGTTCTCGGCCCGGTGGCCGACGGTGAACTACGCGCGCGCATGGCGCTCGATGCCCTGCTGAAGCGTCAAAGTCCCGGGCACGGCACCGGGAATTTCGGGCCAGCCTTCGACAGGTGGCGAAAGTACATGCTCAAGAGGCGCGATCGGCTGGCGCCAAAAGATCCCGACCATCTCACCATGTGGCGTCGGGGAACGCAGGCGCTGCTGTCTGTGTATGGAGTCATCGAGCACGCCTTTGCCGATTTCGATCTGGAACAGATCCACACCGCCGACGTGGCAGACTTCGTCGACCAGTGGGAAGGCCGGCGTTCTGCCCAAACCTACAGGGCTCACCTCATCAAATTCTTCCGCTGGTGCCTGAAAAAAAGATTGATCGAGCACAATCCGGCAAGCGATGTGGAAATCGAGAAGCCTCCGAAGAGAACGGTCGTGATCACGAACGAGCAGTACCACAAGATCCGCGACCAACTCTTGGTTGGCGACGACGGCAAGCCGACCCGAACCGGCGCGATGGTGCAGGTCTACATGGACCTTCTGTTCCTCGTCTATCAGCGAGGCACCGAGGTACGTCTGCTCAAGTGGAGCGCGATTTCAGACGACGGGATCGTCTTCAAGCCGACAAAGACTCAGCGGAGCAGCGGGAAGGCTGTCCGGATACCGCTCACCGAAGACATCAGGGCAGTTCTGGCCAGCGCGCGTGCACTGGCCAAGTGCCGCAGCGATTACGTAATCTCGAATGAAGAAGGCAAACCGTACACGGCCCACGGAATCGCGACGCTGTTCAACCGTGCTCGCGCTCGCGCGGGTATCACCGGCGTCACTCTAAAGGACATTCGCGCCACCGCGGCGACGACGGCTAAGGAAAGCGGCTTCAGCGAGGAACAGATCAAGGTCGGGCTCGCTCACACGGAACTCAAGTCGACCCGTGACTACCTTCGCGGCCACGAAGCGCCGCCGGTGAGCGAAATCGTAGTCAAGCTGCCTACGAAAATATTAGCCGAACCGGCTAATATCGCGGCCCCCAAGGGTGGCCGACGCAAGGGCAAGTAACTGATTATTCTGGTCGGGGTGAGAGGATTTGAACCTCCGACATCTTGCTCCCAAAGCAAGCGCGCTACCGGACTGCGCTACACCCCGAAGCGTCGCATTATCCCTGTATTCGCGACCGCGCTCAAACCGCGGGCACCGGTGCCGGTCCGGCACCGCCCACAACCGCACCCCTTGCTACGTGCGTCACGCCGAAACGACGCGCCCGCGGCAACCGCGTGGCAACCCCATCGCGCCCCGCGTCGCACCTACGTCGCACGCACGTCGAATCCGGCGCCTTCGATCGCGGCGACGATCGCCGCCGGGGCGACGTTGGCATCGAACTCGACGGTGGCCGACTTGCCTTCGAGCGATACGTCGACCTTGCGGACGCCGGGGACCTGGGTGATCGCGCCGGTGACGCTGCGGACGCAGCCGCCGCAGGTCATGCCGTCGACGGAAAAAGTGGCGGTGGTGGTGGTCATCGTGGCTCCTCGTTCATGGCGGTCGGAATGCGTTCGACGGGCGCGCTGGCGGCCGGCCGCTGCGGCGGACGCCAGCGCTTGAGCAGCAGCGCGTTCGACACCACCGACACGCTGGACAGCGCCATCGCCGCGCCGGCGACCACCGGCGACAGCAGGCCGAACGCGGCGAGCGGAATGCCGAGCACGTTGTAGACGAACGCGAAGAACAGATTCTGCCGGATCTTGCGCAACGTGGCGCGGGAGAGATCGACGGCGGCGGCGACCGCGGCGAGGTCGTTGCGCAGCAGCGTGACGTCGGCCGCCGCGACCGCGCTGCCGGCGCCCGCGCCCATCGCGAACGAGACGTCGGCCTGCGCCAGCGCCGGCGCGTCGTTGACGCCGTCGCCGACCATGCCGACGACCCGCCCCTGCGCCTGCAGCGCGACGATCGCCGCGCGCTTGTCGGCGGGGCTCTGCTGCGCGCGCCAGTCGGTGATGCCGGCGGCGTCGGCGATCGCCGCAGCCGCCCCGGCGTTGTCGCCGGTCAGCATCGCCACGGCGACGCCCTCGGCGGCCAGCATCCGCACCGCCGTCGCGGCGCCCGGCCGCAGCGTGTCGGTGATCGCGATCCAGCCGACCAGCCGCGCGCCTTGCGCCACACCGACCAGCGTTCGCCCCCCGCGCTGCAGCGCGTCGAGTGCTGTCGTGTCGATCACGACCCGGTTCGCCTCGAGGAAGGCCGGCGACCCGAGGCGCAGCGTCTGTCCGCCGTTCTCCGCCTCGACCCCCTGCCCGGGATGCACGCGCACGTTGCCGACCGGCGCCGGGTGGATATCCAGCGCACGGGCGCGCTCGACGATCGCCTGCGCGAGCGGGTGCGATGCCCCGGTCTCGAGGCTGACCGCGTGCCGCATCACCTCGCCGACGGTGAAATCGGCGGCCGGGTACTCGGCGTCGACGCGCGGCGCGCCGACGGTCAGCGTGCCGGTCTTGTCGACGATCAGCGCATCGATGCCCTGCGCGCGCTCGAGCGCCGCGGCGTTCTTGATCAGGATGCCGGCTTGCGCGCCGCGGCCCACGCCCACCATCAGCGCCGTCGGCGTCGCGAGGCCCAGCGCGCAGGGACAGGCGATCACCAGCACCGCGGTCGCGCGCATCAGCGCCGCCGCCCAGTCGTCGAGCAGGAGGCCGTTGGCGATCAGCGTGACCACGGCGATCGCCAGCACCGACGGGACGAACACCGCGGCGACGCGATCGGCGAGCCGCTGCACCGGCGCTTTCGAACCCTGCGCGTCGCTGACCTGGCGGACGATGCCGGCGAGCAGCGTCGCCTGCCCGACCGCCGTCGCCACGCAGCGAAGGCGCCCGTTCTCGTTGACGGTCCCGGCGAGCACGGTGTCGCCGGCAGCCTTGCGCACCGGCACGCTCTCGCCGGTCAGCATCGCCTCGTTGACCGCGGACTCGCCGTCCAGCACGCGGCCGTCGACCGGGACGCGGTCGCCGCCGCGGACCAGGAACACGTCGCCGACTCGCACCGCCGCCAGCGGCACTTCCTCCAGCCGGCCGTCGCGCTCGCGGTGAACGGTCGGCGGCCGCAGCGCCAGCAGGTTGCGGATCGCGGTGGCGGTGCGGGCGCGGGCGCGGCCCTCCAGCAGCTTGCCCAGCAGCACCAGCGTGACGATCATCGCGCCGGCCTCGAAGTACACGTGCTGCGACGGGATCGGCAGCAGCCACACGGCGAGGCTGAATGCGAACGCGACGCCGGTGCCCAGCGCGACCAGCACGTCCATGTTGGCGGCGCCGCCGCGCAGCGCCATGTAGGCGCCCCGCCAGAAGCGCCGGCCCGCGCCGAACTGGACCAGCGCCGCCAGCGCGCACTGCAGCGCGTACGGCATCTCGGTGTCGTGGCGTCCGCTGGCCATGAACGCCATCTGCGCGACGAACGGCGCCGTCAGCAGCGCGGCGAAGGCGAAATTGGCAAGCTCGCGGCGGTAGCGGCGCGCCTGCGCGATCGCCTCCTGCTCGGGCTCGGCGAACGGGTCCGGCGCCGGGGCGGCGTCGTAGCCGGCCCGCTTCACCGCGTCGATCAGCGTCTGCGGCGTCGCCTTGCCGGCGTCGTACTCGACGTGCGCGGTCTCGGTCGCGTAGTTGACCTCGGCGTGGACGCCGTCCGCGCGGTTCAGCACCTTCTCGATCCGCGCCGCGCAGGCGGCGCAGGTCATGCCGGTCAGGCGAAGGTCGACGGCGCGGACGGTCATGGTTCGGGGCTCGGGTCTGGGATTCACCTGGTTGAGACAGCAATCGGCGCCGATCGTGCCGACCCGCGGCCGGCCACGCCCGCACCCGGTCGGGGCGCGGTGCCATCAACCCTCGCGCTTGAGCTGCGGGAACAGGATGACGTCGCGGATCGACGGGCTGTCGGTCAGCAGCATCACCAGCCGGTCGATGCCGATGCCTTCGCCGGCCGTCGGCGGCAACCCGTACTCCAGCGCCCGGATGTAGTCGGCGTCGTAGTACATCGCCTCCTCGTCGCCGGCCTCGCGCGCCTCGACCTGCGCCTTGAACCGCGCCGCCTGGTCCTCCGGATCGTTCAGCTCGGAGAAGCCGTTGGCCAGCTCGCGCCGGGTGATGAACAGCTCGAAGCGGTCGGTCACCGCGGGGTTGGCATCGTTGGCGCGCGCCAGCGGCGACACGTCGGTCGGGTGCGCGACGATGAACGTCGGCTGCACCAGCAGCTCCTCGGTCGTCGCCTCGAACAGCTTGAGCTGCAGCAGGCCGACGCCGTCGGTCGCGAACACCTCGGTGCCGAACGGCGCCAGCGCGACGCGCAGGTACTCGGGCTTGGCGAGCTCGGCCAGCGGATACCGCGGGTTGTACTTGTGGATCGCCTCGGCCATCGTCAGCCGGTCGAACGGCCGGCCGAGGTCGATCGTCTCGCCCTGGTAGGTGATCGTCGTCGTGCCGAGCACCCGCTGCGCGACCTCGCGGAACAGCGTCTCGGTCAGGTCCATCAGGTAGCGGTAGTCCCGGTACGCCTCGTAGAACTCGAGCATCGTGAACTCGGGGTTGTGCCGCGTCGAGATCCCCTCGTTCCGGAAGTTGCGGTTGATCTCGAACACGCGCTCGAGACCGCCGACGACCAGCCGCTTCAGGTAGAGCTCCGGCGCGATGCGCAGGAAGAGCCGCGTGTCGAGCGCGTTGTGGTGGGTGACGAACGGCCGGGCGGCGGCGCCCCCGGGGATCGGGTGCATCATCGGCGTCTCGACCTCGAGATAGCCGCGCGCGACGAAGAACTCGCGGATCGCCTGGACGATCTGCGAGCGCTTGACGAACACGTCGCGCGATGCCGGATTGGTGATGAGGTCGACGTAGCGCTGCCGGTAGCGCTGCTCCTGGTCGGTCATGCCGTGGAACTTCTCGGGCAGCGGCCGCAGCGACTTCGACAGCAGCCGCACCGCGGTGCACTTCACCGAGAGCTCGCCGGTCTTGGTCCGGAACAGCGTGCCGGTGGCGCCGACGATGTCGCCCAGGTCCCAGCGCTTGAACGACTCCAGCGTCTCGGCGCCGACCCCGTCGAGCGTGACGTAGAGCTGGATGCGGCCGCTGACGTCCTGCAGCGTGGCGAAGCAGGCCTTGCCCATCACCCGCTTCAGCATCATCCGGCCGGCGACGGTGACCGCCACCGCCTTCGGCTCGAGCGTCGCGTTGTCCTCGCCGCCGTGCGTCGCGTGCAGGTCGGCCGCCACCGCGTCGCGGCGGAAGTCGTTGGGGAACGGCTGGCCGGCCGCGCGCAGCGCCGCGAGCTTGGCGCGCCGCTCGGCGATGATCTGGTTCTCGTCGACCGGAGGCGCGTCGGCGGCCGGCGGGGCTTGGGTGCGTTCGTTCATGCTTCAGACTCCCTGCTTCAGGCTGGCGGCGATGAAATCGTCGAGATCGCCGTCGAGCACCGCCTGCGTGTTGCCCACCTCGTAGTTGGTGCGAAGGTCCTTGATCCGCGACTGGTCGAGCACGTAGCTGCGGATCTGGTGGCCCCAGCCGATGTCGGTCTTGCTGTCCTCGAGCTTCTGCTGCTCGGCCTGGCGCTTGCGCAGCTCGAATTCGTAGAGCTTGGCCTTCAGCATCGCCATCGCCTCGGCGCGGTTGCGGTGCTGCGAGCGGTCGTTCTGGCACTGGACGACGATGTTGGTCGGCAGGTGGGTGATGCGCACCGCCGAGTCGGTCTTGTTGATGTGCTGGCCGCCGGCGCCGGACGCGCGGAAGGTGTCGATGCGCAGGTCCGCCGGATTGATGTCGACCTGGATCGAATCGTCGACCTCGGGGTAGACGAACACGCTGGCGAACGACGTGTGGCGGCGGGCGTTGGAGTCGAAGGGACTCTTGCGCACCAGGCGATGGACGCCGGTCTCGGTGCGCAGGTACCCGTACGCGTAGTCGCCGGTCACCTTGAGCGACGCGCTCTTCAGCCCGGCGACTTCGCCGGGGGACTCCTCGAGCACCTCGACCGCGTAGCCCTTGCGCTCGCAGTACTTGAGGTACATGCGCAGCAGCATCGAGGTCCAGTCCTGCGCCTCGGTGCCGCCGCTGCCCGACTGGATGTCGACGAAGCAGGGGTTCGGATCCATCGGGTGGGCGAACATCCGGCGGAACTCGAGGTCGCCGACGACCTTTCCCAGCGCGGCGACGTCGTCGCGCACCGCTTCGAGCGTCGCGTCGTCGCTGTCGGCGCGGGCCAGCTCGAACAGCTCGCGGCTGTCGGCGAGGCCGCGGTCGAGCGCGGTCAGCTTGCCCACGACGTCGTCGAGCTGCTTCTTTTCCTTGCCGAGCTCCTGCGCCCGCTCCTGGTTGTCCCAGACCTTCGGGTCCTCGAGTTCGCGCGCGACTTCCTCGAGCCTCGATGCCTTCACATCGAAGTCAAAGATACCTCCGCAGCTCGGCCGTCCGGGTCGACAGGTCGGCGAGCGTGTTGGCGATCTGGTTGAGCTGTTCGGCTTCCATGAGCTTGTTCCCTGGACAAACCGAAGATTATACGCGATCGGCGCGGTAAGCCCTTGCCCGGATTCGGGTTTTTGGCCGCCGCCGCCGCGACCGCCACGGTGGCGCCGTGGCTTAGAATCGAGCTTTCGCCCGCACCGTCGCGCGGGCGGCACCCAGGAGAGCGCCATGCCCGTGCTGATCATCAACAAGGAACGCGTCGACATCGCCGCCAGCGTGCCGGCCGACACGCCGCTGCTGTGGATCCTGCGCGACCAGCTCAACCTCACCGGCACCAAGTACGGCTGCGGAATGGCGCTGTGCGGCGCGTGCACCGTCCACGTCGACGGCGCCCCGGTGCGCTCCTGCCAGCTGACGCTCGGCTCGATCAAGGCCGGCACCGAGATCACGACCATCGAGGGCGCGAAGTCGCGCGAGGTGCGCGCCGTCCAGGCCGCGTGGGAAAGGCTCGACGTGCCGCAGTGCGGCTACTGCCAGTCCGGACAGGTGATGGCGGCCGCGGCGCTGCTCGCGAGCAAGAAGCGGCCGACCGATGCCGACATCGACGCCGCGATGGCGGGCAACCTCTGCCGCTGCGCGACCTACGTGCGGATCCGCGCCGCGATCAAGGATGCGGCCAAGGCACTGGCCTGAAGGAGACGACGATGAACCCCATGCGCATGCGTCCCGCTGCACCGGCCGGCGTCTCCCGCCGCTTCTTCCTCAAGGTCGTCGCCGGCAGCGGCGCCGGCCTCACCCTCGCGCTGTGCGCGGGGCCCGCGGCCGCACAGGCGTCCGGCCCGGGCAAGACGGTCGGCACCGCCGCGGCCGGCAGCTTCGAGCCGAACGCCTTCGTGCGCGTCGGCCGCGACAACACCGTCACCGTGATCGTCAAGCACCTCGAAATGGGCCAGGGCACGTACACCGGCCTGCCGACGCTGGTGGCGGAGGAACTCGACGCCGCGTGGTCGCAGGTGCGCGCGGAGGGCGCCCCGGCCGACGCCAAGCGCTACAACAACCTCCTCTGGGGCGACGCGCAGGGCACCGGCGGCTCGACGGCGATGGCCAATTCCTGGGAGCAGTACCGCCAGGCCGGCGCCGCCGCCCGGGCGATGCTGGTCGGCGCCGCGGCCGAGCGATGGAAGGTGCCGGCGGCCTCGATCGCCGTGCGCAACGGCGTCGTCTCGCACGCGTCGGGCAAGCGCGCGACCTTCGGCGAGCTCGCCGACGCCGCGGCGAAGCAGCCGCTGCCCGCGACGGTCAGGCTCAAGGACCCGAAGGACTTCGTGTTCATCGGCAAGCACGTGCCGCGCACCGACAGCCGGGCCAAGAGCAACGGCACCGCGCTCTTCACCGCCGACGTGAAGCTCCCCGGCATGCTGACGGCGCTGGTCGCGCACCCGCCACGGTTCGGCGCGAAGGTGAAGCGTTTCGACGCCGCCGCCGTGCAGGGCCTGCCGGGCGTCCGCTACGTCGTCGAGGTGCCGAACGGCGTCGCCGTGGTCGCCACGGGCTTCTGGGCGGCCAAGCAGGGCCGCGACGCGCTGAAGGTCGAGTGGGACGAGACCGCGGCGCTCAAGGCCTCGTCGGCCGACCTCCTCGCCGATTTCCGCCGGCTGGCCGCGACGCCGGGGACCGTCGCCCGCAGCGACGGCGACGCGGCGAAGGCGCTGGCGGGCGCGGCGAAGAAGGTCGAGGCGTCGTTCGAGTTTCCCGTACCTCGCGCACGCGGCGATGGAGCCGCTGGACTGCGTGGTCAGGCTCGACGCCGACCGCTGCGAGGTCTGGAACGGCGAACAGTTCCAGACCGGCGACCAGTACGCCGTCGCCAAGGCGGTCGGGCTGCCGCCGGAAAAGGTGACGCTGAACATGCTCTACGCGGGCGGCAGCTTCGGCCGCCGCGCCAATCCGGCGTCCGACTTCGTCATCGAGGCGGCGTCGATCGCCAAGGCATTGGCGGTGGCTGGGCAAGCCGGGCGTGCCGGTGAAGCTGATCTGGACCCGCGAGGACGACATGAGGGGCGGCTACTACCGGCCCGCGTACGTGCACGCGCTCGCCGCCGCGCTCGACGCGCAGGGCAACGTCACCGGCTGGCAGCACCGGATCGTCGGCCAGTCGATCGTCGCCGGGACCGCGTTCGAAGCGGCGATGATCAAGGACGGGATCGACGCGACCAGCGTCGAAGGCGCGTCGACGCTGCCGTACGACATCCCGAACCTGCGGGTCGAGCTGCACTCGCCCAAGGTCGGCGTGCCGGTGCTGTGGTGGCGCAGCGTCGGCTCGACGCACACCGCGTACTCGACCGAGACGTTCGTCGACGAGCTCGCCGCCGCGGCGGGCAAGGACCCGGTGGCGTTCCGCCGGGCCCTGCTCGCGAAGCACCCGCGCTTCGTCGCCACCCTGGACCTGGCGGCGTCGAAGGCCGGCTGGGGCAGGCCGCTCGCACCGGGCAAGGCCGGCGAGAAGCGCGGCCGCGGCGTGGCCGTGCACGAGTCCTTCGGCACCGTCGTCGCGCAGGTCGCCGAGGTGACGGTCAAGGGCAAGGAGATTCGCGTCGACCGCGTCGTCTGCGCGGTCCACTGCGGCGTCGCCGTGAACCCGGACAACGTGCGCGCCCAGATGGAAGGCGGCATCGGCTTCGGCCTGTCGGCGGCACTGCACGGCGCCATCACGTTCACCGGCGGCGCGGTCGATCAGTCGAATTTCCACGATTACCCGGTGCTGCGGATCAACGAGATGCCGGCGATCGAGGTCCACATCGTGCCGTCGGCGGACAAGCCCTCGGGCGTGGGCGAGCCCGGCGTCCCGCCCGTCGCGCCGGCGGTCGCCAACGCGGTCGCCGCGGCCACCGGCCAGCGCCTGCGCAAGCTCCCGTTCGCGCTGGGCTGAGGCCGGCGCGTTCGCCCCCCGGGGCCGGACCGATGCACACGCCCGCCGGATTCGTATCCGGCCATGCGCTGCCCGCGGTGCTGCCGGCGACGACGCTCGCCTTCGTCTTCAGCGGCGACCGGCTGCTGGTCGCCGGCGGCGAGGGCGCCACGCCCGCCGCCCCGGTGGCTGCGCGCGTGCCCACGCTCGGGACGCTGGCCGCAGCCCGCATCGACGGCCCGCGGCACTACCTCGGGGCGCTCGCCGGCGTCCCCTGCGTCGCGCTGCGCGTCCCCGACGACACGCCGCCACCGTCCGGCTGGCGCTTCGCCGGCCTGCGCTCGCTGTTCTTCGCGCTGCCCGACGCCGAACTCGCGCTCGCGGCGAGGGCCTTCCAGGTCGTCGAGTGGGATCGGACGCATCGCTGGTGCGGCGCCTGCGGCACCTCGACGCGCGACAAGCCGGGCGAGCGCGCCAAGGAATGCCCGGCCTGCGGCCTCGTCGCCTACCCGCGCGTGTCGCCGGCGATGATGGTGCTCGTCACGCGCGGCCGCGACGTGCTGCTCGCCCGCGCGCATCGCTTCCCGCCCGGCATGTACAGCGCGCTCGCCGGATTCGTCGAACCCGGGGAAACCATCGAGGACTGCATCCGTCGCGAAGTGCGCGAGGAGGTCGGCGTCGAGATCGACGAGCCCGTCGTACTTCGCCAGCCAGTCGTGGGCGTTCCCGCATTCGCTGATGATCGCGTACACGGCGGAGTACGCGGGCGGGGCGATCACCCTCGAGGACGACGAGATCGCCGACGCCCGCTGGTTCGCGCCCGACGCGCTGCCGAAGCTGCCGCCCGGCGTGTCGATCGCGCGCCGGCTGATCGACGCCACCGTCGCCCGGCTGGCGCGCTGACGCCGGGCGGGGTGCACCCGGGGGGTGCCTGCTAGAATCCGACCGGGTCGAATTTCTCCGGTCCGCCCTGACTGCACCGCCCCTTTCCGCCCGATGCCGCGCCGCCACGCCCTCCCCGCCGCCGTCTTCGCCTTCGCGCTCGCCCTGATCGTCGCGGCGCCCGCGTTCGCGCAGGATTCGGCCGAGCTGTCGCCGGCGGACCGGGCCGCGTACGCGAAGAGCCTGCGCGAGGCCGCGACGCTGGTGCGCGAGCGCCGCTTCGTCGAGGCGCGGGTCAAGCTCGACGACCTCGTCGCCCGGCGTCCGCGCGAGCCGCAGGCGCGCTTCCTGATCGCCGTCGCCGACGCCGAGGAAGGCCGCACCGAGGCGGCGATCGCGGGGTTCGAAAGCCTCACGCGGGACTATCCGGAGCTGCCGGAACCCTGGAACAACCTCGGCGCGCTGTACCTGCAGCGCGGCGACTACGACTCGGCGCGCAGCGCGCTGCAGACCGCGGTCGTCGCGGCCCCCGGCTGGGCCGTGGCGCACGAGAACCTCGGCGATCTCTACGCGGCGCTCGCGCGCGGCCAGTACGAGCGCGCGGTCGCCCTCGACCCCAAGAGCGGGACCGCCGCCGCGAAGCTCCGGCTCGTCCGCGAGCTCCTGGCGTCCCCGGTCGCCCCTCCGGCGGCAGCGCCTGCCCCGGCGGCGGCCGCCCCGACTGCCCCGACCCCCAGACCCTGATCCGTCCACCCACGAAGGAGCCCGTTCCATGTTCGTCCGCACCCTGCTCGTCGCCGCCGCCACCGCCCTCCTGGCGCTGCCCGCGCTCGCCGCCAATCCGAAGGTCGAGTTCGACACCACCGCCGGCAAGATCGTCGTCGAGCTCAACCCCGCCGCCGCGCCCAAGACCGTCGCCAACTTCCTCGACTACGTCAACGCCAAGCACTACGACGGCACGCAGTTCCACCGCGTCATCGACGGCTTCATGATCCAGGGCGGCGGCTTCACGACCGACTTACAAGCAGAAGCCGACCAAGGCACCGGTCGTCAACGAAGCCGAGCAGTCGAGCAAGGCCGGGCTGCTCAACGTGCCGGGGACGATCGCCATGGCACGGACGTCCGACCCGAACTCGGCGTCGTCGCAGTTCTTCATCAACGTCAACGACAACAAGTCGCTCAACTTCCGCTCGCCGGACCCGGCCGGCATCGGCTACACGGTGTTCGGCAAGGTGGTGTCCGGCATGGACGTCGTCAACAAGATCGCCAAGGCGCCCACCGGCGCCGGCGGCCCGTTCCCCAGGGACGTGCCGGTCGAGAAGGTCATCGTCAACAAGGCGGTCGTGCTGTCCAACTGATTCCCGGAGCCATCCATGCCTGTCGTCCTGCACACCAACCACGGCGCGATCACCATCGAGCTCGACGCCGCCAACGCCCCGGTGACCGTCGAGAATTTCCTCGGCTACGTCCGCTCCGGCCACTTCGACAACACGCTGTTCCACCGCGTCATCGACGGCTTCATGATCCAGGGCGGCGGCTTCGCCCCCGGCATGACGCAGAAGCCGGTGCGCGCGCCGATCGCCAACGAAGCGGGCAACGGCCTCAAGAACAAGCGCTACACCGTCGCGATGGCGCGCACCAGCGAGCCGCACTCGGCCACCGCGCAGTTCTTCATCAACGTCGGCGACAACGACTTCCTCGACTACAAGGGGCCGTCGCCGCAGGGCTGGGGCTACTGCGTCTTCGGCCGCGTCACGGCGGGCACCGACGTCGTCGACAAGATCAAGGGCGTGGCCACCGCCGATGCCGGATTCCACCAGAACGTGCCGCGCGAGGACGTCGTGATCCAGCGCGCCGAGGAAGTCGCCTGAGCGACGGGACCTTCGCGGTGCGGCCGGCGCGCGCCGACGCGCCGGTGCTGTTCGTCTCCGACCTGCACCTCGCGCCGGAGCGGCCGGCGCTGGCAGCGGCGTTCGAGTCCTTCTGCGCGGGTCCGGCGCGCGAAGCCCGCGCGCTGTACGTGCTGGGCGACCTGTTCGACGCCTGGATCGGCGATGACCAGCTGCGGGAGCCGTTCGCCGCGCGCGTCGGCGCCGCGCTCGCCGGCGTGGCCGCGGCCGGCGTGCCGGTGTTCGTGATGGTGGGCAACCGCGATTTCCTGCTGGGCGACGCGTTCGCCGCGGCGACCGGCGCGCGGATGCTTCCGGCCGAGATCGTCGTGGACGTCCACGGCACGCCGACGCTGCTGCTGCACGGCGACGAACTGTGCACCGACGACGCCGAGTACCAGCGCTACCGGGCATGGACGCGCGATCCGCGCCATCGGCGCTGGATGCTCGCGCTGCCGTACCGGCTGCGGCGCGCCGCCGCGGCGTGGCTGCGGGGGAAGAGCCGGCGCGCGACTGCGGTCAAGCCCGAGGCGATCATGGACGTCAGCGACGCGGCCGTCGAGCGCGCGTTCCTGCGCCACGGCGTCACCCGGATGATCCACGGCCACACCCACCGGCCGGCGCGCCATCACCTGACGGTCGCGGGCCGGTCCTGCGAACGCCTGGTGCTCGCCGACTGGTACGACCACGGCAACGTGCTCGAGGTCACCCCGGCCGGCATCGCGGCGCGCGCGCTGCCGCCGGCCTGAAACCCGCGGTCAGCCGAGCGCCGTCGCGAAGTCGGCGACGAGGTCGGCCCGGTCCTCGATCCCCACCGAGACCCGGATCAGCGAGTCGGCGATGCCCATCTCGGCGCGCCGCTCGGGGCCCATCTCCCAGAAGATCGTGTGCGCGACGGGGATCGCCAGGGTCCGGTTGTCGCCGAGGTTCGACGACGCGACGACGACCGACAGCCGGTTGAGCACGTCGAAGCAATCGACGCCGTCGACGAGTTCGAACGAGAGGATTCCCCCGCAGGCGCGGAACAGCGCCTTCGCCCGCGCGTGCTGCGGGTGCGACGGCAACCCCGGGTAGTGGACCGCGCGCACCGCCGGGTGCGCCTGCAGCATCTCGGCGAGCGCCTGGGCATTGGCCGAGATCCGGTCGAGTCGCAGCGCCAGGGTCTCGGCGCCAACCGCGATGTGGTGCGCCTGCTCGGCGGCCAGCGTCGCGCCGAAGTCGCGCAGCCCCTTCTTGCGCAATTGGGTGACGCCCTGCATCGCCGGCGGCGCGCTGCGGTACGGCGCCGCGATGTTCGGATAGCGCGTCCAGTCGAAGCGGCCGGTGTCGGTGATCGCGCCGGCGAGCGCGTTGCCGTGGCCGCCGATGTACTTGGTCAGCGCGTTGACGATGAGGCTGGCATCGACCTCCTTCGGCCGGAACAGCCACGGCGAGGTCATCGTGTTGTCGACGACGTAGACGAGGCCGCGGGCGCGGCAGAGCGCGCCGATGCGCTTCGAGGTCGGCCACCTGCGTGCGCGGATTGGCGATCGTCTCGACGAACACCATGCGCGTGGCCGGCGTCAGCGCGCGCTCGACCGCGGCGGCGTCGGTGGCGTCGACGAAGCTCACGTCGACGCCGTGCGCCGCCATCGTGTTGAGCAGGCTCACCGTGTTGCCGAAGAGGAAGCGGCTGGCGACGACGTGGTCGCCGGCGACGCAGCAGCGTCAGCATCGCGGCGCCG
Organism: uncultured beta proteobacterium; assembly: GCA_963810815.1. Taxonomy (GTDB): domain Bacteria; phylum Pseudomonadota; class Gammaproteobacteria; order Burkholderiales; family Casimicrobiaceae; genus CAVQWT01. The sequence continues at coordinate 68,367 of CAWEPB010000002.1, forward strand.
ATCGCCGCCATGCCGGTGGCGAAGCAGACCGTCGCCACGCCGCCTTCCATCGCCGTCACCTTCGCCTCCAGGGCGGCGGTCGTCGGATTGCCCTGCCGGCCGTAGGCATAGCCCTGCGCGCGGCCCTGGAAGACCGCGGCGAGCTCGCGCGCGTCGCGATAGCCGTACGCGACCGACAGGTGCAGCGGCTTGTGCAGCGCGCCGTGCTCGATCGCGGCGCCGCGATCGGAGTGGAGAATGGCGGTGGTGAAACCGCGCGGCGGCGTTGCCGGCTTGGGGGAGTTCATGACGACCTCGCTTTAGCGGAATTTGTCAGGCGCCCGCAAGCTGAAGCTCAAATCGGCGCGTCCGCGGATTGTGCGGCGCGGTGCGGGCAGTGTCAATTACCTGGCCAGCATCGCCTTGAGCTGCGCCAGTCGCGCGCGGCCGGCGTCCTTCTCCTTCGCCGCCTCGTCGGCCGGCAGCGCCGCCCCGGCCCAGCGCAGGTCGTCCTGCGCGAGTTCGCCGAGGAAGCGCGACGGCTGGCAGTCCACCTTCTCGCCGGCGCGCTTGCGCGTCCGGCAGAACGACAGGTGCAGGCTGCGCTGCGCGCGCGTCAACCCGACGTACATGAGCCGCCGCTCCTCGTCGACGTCGCCCAGCGCCACCGCCTCGCGGTGCGGCAGCAGGCCCTCCTCCAGGCCGACCAGGAACACGTGCGGGAACTCGAGGCCCTTCGCGGCGTGCAGCGTCGACAGCCGCACCGCGTCGGGGTCGGTGCCCTCCTTGCCCTCGAGCATGGTGATCAGCGCGATCATCTGGGTCAGCTCGAGCAGCGTCTTCCGGTCGGTCTCGCCCTTGGTGGCGAGCCACTGGATGAAGTCGCGCACGCTCTGCATCCGCGTCTCGGCCTGCTTGCGTTCGCAGCTCGCGACGAGGTAATCCTCGTAGCCGATCGCCGCCACCAGCTCGTCGAGCAGCCGGCCCGCCGGCTCGCGCTCGGCACGGTAACGCAGGCCGTTGATCAGCGTGCAGAAGGCGTCGAGGATCTCGCGCTGCCGCGGCGGGATCGCCGTCGCCGCCGCGTCGGCCGGCGCCGGGGCGAACACCGCGGCGAACAGGCTCTCGTGCCGCTCGGCGGCGATCGCCCCGAGCCTGGCCAGCGTGGTCGCGCCGATGCCGCGCTTCGGCACGCTGACCGCGCGGATGAACGCCGGGTCGTCGTCGTCGTTGGCGATCAGCCGCAGGTACGCGACGAGGTCCTTGATCTCCGCGCGGTCGAACCAGGAATCCCCGCCCGACACGAGATAGGGGACGTTCTGCGCCCGCAGTTCCTGTTCGAACAGCTTCGCCTGGTGGTTGCCGCGGTAGAGGATCGCGTAGTCCGACCACGATCCGCGGTGATCGAACTTGTGCGCGAGCAGCCGCCGCACGACGCCTTCGGCTTCGGCCTCGTCGTCCGCCGCCGGGGTCACCCGGATCGCGTCTCCCGTGCCGTGCTCGCTCCACAGCTTCTTGTCGAAGAGCTTCGGGTTGTGGGCGATCAGCGCGTTGGCCGAACGCAGGATCCGCACCGTCGACCGGTAGTTCTGCTCGAGCTTGACCACCTTGAGCGCCGGGTAGTCGCGCGGCAGCTGCGCGAGGTTCTCGACCGACGCGCCGCGCCAGCCGTAGATCGCCTGGTCGTCGTCGCCGACCGCGGTCAGCCGCGCGTGCTCGCCGGCGAGGAGCCGCAGCAGCCGGTACTGCGCCGCGTTGGTGTCCTGGTATTCGTCGACGAGCAGCTGGCCGCAGCGCTCGCGCCAGCGTGCCGCCGCGGCCGCGTCGCGCTCGAGCAGCGCGATGGGCAGCGCGATCAGGTCGTCGAAGTCGACCGCCTGGTACGCGCGCAGCGTGTCGTCGTAGCGCGCGTACGCGCCGGCGGCGGCGGCCTCGTCGTCGTCCTTCGCCGCCTTGGCCGCCGCGGCCGGGGCGACCAGCGCGTTCTTCCACTGGCTGATCTTCCACTGCGCCTTGCGCGCGCGCGCGCGGTCGGTGGTCGCGATCAGCTCGGCGACGATCGGCTCGATGTCGTCGGGGTCGAGGATCGAGAAGCCGGGCTTGAGACCCAGCGCCTTCGCGTCGCCGCGCACGATCGACAGCCCCAGCGCGTGGAAGGTGCTGATGCGCAGCGCCTGCGCCGCGTCGCGCCGGCCCGCCCCGGCGAGCAGCGCGCCGACGCGTTCGCGCATCTCGCGCGCGGCCTTGTTGGTGAAGGTGATCGCGGCGATCGTTTCCGGGGCCTGCCCCAGTTCGAGCAGGTGCGCGATCTTCGCCGTGATCACCCGCGTCTTCCCGCTGCCCGCGCCGGCGAGCACCAGCAGCGGACCGTCGACGTAGCGGACGGCCTCGCGTTGCGCGGGATTGAGCGGAAAGGTCATGGGGAAAGGTGGGCCGGAGGCGCGACCCGGCGGCTGCGCCGGGGCATTGCTAGAATGCAGCCTCGATTCTAGGCACGCCCGCGCCGTCCGGACAGACTTGACGGCGCGCTCGTTTCATCCTCCGGAACGGACGCAGCTCTCACCCATGGCGCACTACGCGATCGGCGATGTCCAGGGCTGCCACTGGGAACTCTGCCGCCTGCTCGACATGATGGCACTCGATCCGACCCGCGATCGGGTCTGGTTCGTCGGCGACCTGGTCAACCGCGGCCCCGACTCGCTGGCGGTGCTGCGCGAAGTCAGGGCACTGGGCCCGGTCGCGACCACGGTTCTCGGCAACCACGATTTCCACCTGCTCGCCGTCGCCGCGGGCCACGCGCGGCAGCACCGCGAGGACACGCTCGACGGCATCCTCGGGGCGCCGGATCGCGACGAGCTGCTCGCCTTCGTCCGCAGCTGGCCGCTGGTGGTGACCGAGGGTGAACGGCTGCTGGTCCATGCCGGACTGCTGCCGTCGTGGACACCGGCAACCGCGGTGATGCTGTCGCGCGAGGTCGAGGCCGTGCTCGCGGGGCCCGGCCACGACGACTTCCTCGCCACCCTCTACGGCGACGAGCCGCGCACGTGGCGCGACGACCTCGCCGGAGCCGGCCGGCTGCGGGCGATCGTCAACGCCTGCACGCGGTTGCGTTACTGCACGGCCGACGGGACGATGGAACTGCGCGAGAAGCGCGGCCCGGCGTTCGCGCCCGAAGGCTTCCGGCCGTGGTTCGCGCACCCGGGCCGCGCCAGCGGACGGACGACCGTCGTCTGCGGCCACTGGTCGACGCTCGAACTGATGCTCGCGCCCAACGTGCTGATGCTCGACTCGGGTTGCCTGTGGGGCGGCGCGCTCACCGCGGTGCGACTCGACGACGGCCGGATCTTCCAGGTCGGCAGCCGCGCGCCCGTGCTTCCGAAGGCGTGGCGTCCGCATTGACCGCGCCCGGGTGCGGTCAGGTCGCGGCGCCGGCCCCGGGGCGGGTGGCCGGCCCGGCCGCGGGGTCGGTCCCGCGTTCGGCCGCGGGCAATCCCAGCGCGTCGCGCACCGCGGTCTCGGCCGCCTGCGTGAGCTCGCGCCGGTGCATCGCCGACGCCGGCAGCGGCGCCGCGAGGTGCAACTCGACGACGAGCCTGCGCTCGCGCACGATGGCGCGAAACGAGTCGGCGATCGACTTGGCGCCGTCGTAGGCCGGCGCCGTCGACAACGCGCCGTCCGCGGCGCGATAGCGGATGGCCACGGGGAGCACGTGCCCCGCGGCATCGACGATCGGCTGCAGCAGCGAGCTCTTGAACGGCAGCATCGTCGTGCCGTCGGTGGTCGTGCCCTCGGGGAAGACCGCGACCACGTCGCCCGACGCCAGGGCGTCGGCGGCCTGGCGATTGACGCGGTGCGTGTCGCGCCGCCGCTCGCGCTCGACGAACAGCGTGCCGGTGTCGCGGATGAGCCGCCCCGCGAGCGGCCAGCGGGCGAGGTCGGACTTGGCGATGAAGCGGACCGGCTGCACCGAGTGCAGGACGAAGATGTCCAGCCACGACACGTGGTTGGACACGACCAGCAGGTTGCCGCCCGCGGACGGCAGCTCGCCGAACACCCGCGCCTCGACCGCCAGCATGCGCAGCAGCCGTCCGCTCCAGCGGCGGATCAGGCGCCGCCGCGCTGGCGGACGCAGCATCGGGAAGACCAGCGTGGTGGTCGCCAGCCCCTCGAACAGGTGCACGGTGACGCGCGCGGTGCGCCACAGGCGAACGTGGGCGGGGGTGGGTCGAAGTGTCGAGGGCGCGGCGGGTCGGTTCGTCATCGGCGCCCGGGGTTCGCAGTCGGCGCCACCCGGCAATCCCGCCGCGGTCAGCGGCTGACGCGCGTGGTCTGGCCGTCGGACGTCACGCGGACGCGATCGCCGGGGCGGAAGGCGTCCGGCGACCCGTCCTGGACCACGGCGATCATGCGGCCGGAGTCGAGGCGAACGGTGACTTCGACGCCCTGCGTGGTGTTGACGCTGCGGTCGATCGCCGTGCCGGCGATGCCGCCGAGGATCGCCCCGACGATGGCGCCGGCGGCGTTGGCGCGGCTGCCGCCGCCGACCGTGCTGCCGGCGATGCCGCCGAGCGCGGCGCCGCCGATGGTGCCGACCGGCGTGCTGCCGGCCTCGATGTTCACGCCACGCACGCTCTCGACGACGCCGAGTTCGACCGACTGCGCACGCAGCGTTTCCCCGCGGCGAACGGTATTCGCCGACTCGGGGGTCGCGCAGCCGGCCGCGACGACGGCGGCGAACAGCGCGACCGCGATCGTTCGAAGCGAACCGGCACGGCGAATCATCTGTTGCCTCACCATGGATGGGAACCGAAGGTCTCGTAGTATAACGACCCGACCTGGTCCCGGTTGACCGCGTGGTTCTGGCCGCCGCGCGAGGCGATCTTGAGCGAGCCCAGCAGCGAGGCGAGCTGGCCGGTGGTGGTCCAGTCGGCGCTCGTCGCGATGCCGTACAGCAAGCCCGCGCGATAGGCGTCGCCGCACCCCGTCGGGTCGACCAGTCCCGCCGGCTTGACCGCGGGGATCGCGAGCACCCGCCCGTCGACGTGGATCTGCGAACCGTCACTGCCCAGCGTCACGATGAGGGCGTCGACCCGGCGCGCGAGGCTGTCGAGCGAAATTCCGGTCCGCTCGGCGAGCAGGCGCCCTTCGTAGTCGTTGACCGCGAGATACGTCGCGGCGTCGATCATCTGCATCAGTTCGTCGCCGGAGAACAGCGGCAGCCCCTGGCCGGGGTCGAACACGAACGGGATGCCGGCGTTGGCGAAACCCGCGACGTGCGAGAGCATGCCGTCCCGCCCGTCCGGGGCGACGATGCCGAGCCCGATGTCCGCCATGTCGGCGACCCGGTTCTCGTGCGAGCGGTTCATCGCGCCCGGATGGAACGCGGTGATCTGGTTGTCGTCGAGGTCGGTGATGATGAACGCCTGCGCCGTGTAGGTTCCGGCGACCGTCCGCACGCCGTCGCTGGCGATGCCGAGCGTCGCGAGGCGTTCGCGGTACGGCGCGCCGTCGTCGCCCAGCGTCGCCATCACCACCGGTGCGCCGCCCAGCCCCAGCAGGTTGTAGGCAATGTTGCCGGCGCAGCCGCCCCACTCGCGGCGCATTTCCGCGATCTGGAACGACACCGACAGCATGTGCGTCTCGGCGGGCAGGATGTGGCGGCCGAAACGGTCCGGGAACACCATGATGGTGTCGTAGGCGAGCGAACCACAGACGAGGGTGCGACGGGTCATGGGGTCGGGAGATCCGGGGCGGAAAGGGGAAGGCGCGAGCGGGCTCGCGCGGGTGGCGAGCGAAGATTGTAGCGCGGCGGCGCGGCGGCCCGGCCCGGGCACGGCGCCGGATCGCCGCCGCGTCGGCCAGCACCGGGACCGGAACGCCAACGCGTCGGCCGGGGTTATCCGCAGCTTTTCCCCGGGTTTTCCCCGCCGGTTTCCACCGGATTGTCCACCGGGTTGTTCACCGGGTTATGCACCGGTTTGTGCACCGGCCTGTGCATCCGCCTTCGGTCGGGGCGCTCGGGCAACGCGACCGATTTCCGGCGCGCCGGATCAGGCGGCCTGCTCGCGCCCCATTTCCCGGACGATGAACTGCTGGCGGCGCGACACGGGCAGCGTTTCCTGCACGTCCTTCAGCAGGACCTCCCAGCGCGCGTCGCCTTCGTCCCCGACCCGCCGCTCGAAGCCGCGCACCGCGTCGCGGGCGACGAGGCAGTTGCGGTGCACCCGCACGAAGCGCGCACCGAACTCGTCCTCGAGCCGCGTCAGCGATTCCTCGAGCAGGAATTCGCGCTGCGCGGTGCGGATGGTGATGTACTTGAGCTCGGCCTTGAGGTAGACGATCTCCTCGACCGGCACCAGCACCACGCGCGAGCGTTCGGTCACCGAGAGGAACCGGCGCGACGACGCCGGCAGCTCGTCGAGCTTGGCCGTGGTGATCGGCTTGAGCCGCGGCACCTTCTGCAGCGCGGCGAGCAGCCGCTGCACACGCACCGGCTTGACCAGGTAATCGATCGCGTTCACCTCGAACGCCTGCAGCGCGTGCTCGTGGAACGCCGTGGTGAAGATGAGCACCGGCGGGTGCGCCAGCTTGAGCAGATGCCGGGCAAGCTCGAGGCCGTCCATCGACGGCATGCGGATGTCGGACAGGACCAGGTCGACGCTCATCGCGGAAAGCAGTTCCATCGCCTCGCGGCCGTTGGCGGCTTCGCCGGCGATGACCAGCGGCAGCGCGCCGGCGCAGTCGTCGAGCAGCTCACGCAGCCGGCGGCGGGCGGGCGCCTCGTCGTCGACGATCAGGATTCGCAGTGCCGGTTCAACCACGGGAGGCCTCCGTGCGCGGAACATGCAGCGCGGGCGGGACCCGCGCCGGCTCGGCGCGTCGCTCGCTCGGCCGCTCGCCGCTCTGGCGCGGGATCGGCGAAGTCGCCTTCGCCGGGGACGGCGCGGTCCGGGCGACCTTGTCGGTGCGGTAGGGCATGCGGATGTGCACCTCGTAGGTATCGCCCCGGACCCGGGACTCGAGGCTCGCCTCGGCGTCGAAATGCAGCGCCAGCCGTTCGCGGACGTTGCCGAGAGCCATCTTGTTGCCCGAATGGTGACCGCCACCGTCGACGCGGTACGGATTGCGGATGATCGCGTGCACCTCGCCCCCCTTGAGGAAAATGTTCACAGACACCACGCCCTTCGCGCTCGACGGCTCGATGCCGTGGTAGACGGCGTTCTCCAGCAGCGGCTGCAGCACCAGCGGCGGCACCATCGCGTCGCCGGGCATGCTCTGCAGGTGCCACTCGACGTCGAGCCGGTCGGAGAGCCGCAACTTTTCCAGCGCCAGATACTGCCGGCACAGCTCGACTTCGTCGGCCAGCGGTGCGAGGTCGCGGTTGTCGCGCATCAGCACGCGGAACAGGTCCGCCAAGTCCTCGAGCGCGACCTCGGCGCGCCTGGGCTCCGCGCGCACGAGCGACAGCACGGCGTTGATGCTGTTGAACAGGAAATGCGGCCGGATCCGCGCCTGCAGCGCCTGCAGCCGCGCCTCGGTGATCGCCGGCGACAGCGCCTTCGCCCGCAGGCGGAAGTAGTAGAGCAGCAGGCCGAACGTCGCGAGCGCCAGCACCAGGTGCCGGAACAGCGACCCCGAAGGCTGCGGCACCACCGTCCGGACGACCAGCTGGACGACGACGGCCGTCAGCACCGTGAGCGCCGCGATCACGCAGGCTCCCGTCGTATAGGATTGCCGCGCGAGCCACGGCGACAGCGCGTAGAGCAGCGCCAGCATCGACAGCAGCTGCAGCTCGACCACCCCGGCCATCGCCATGAACGTATCGACGACGTCGGCCAGCGACGGCTCGCGGACGAACGCCGCCGCCAGCGCCAGAGCGTTGACGGCGAGCAGGATCCGCAGCACCGTGCCCAGATTGCGGAAGTCCGGCAAGGCGAGCGGAACGGGGTTTTGTCTTATAATCGACCGCATAGGATTTGGACCATGCAAGGTTCGTGCCGGAATCGCGGGAGGTTCGGGCATCAACCCTATTGTCGGCATCCGGCACCCCGGCCGCAAGCGAAGATCGTGCCGCGATTTCCACTTCGCAGACCCGACCCGAACCCGTTCCCGCGCCCCCCACCGCGGCGCTCACCCCCCGCCCCTCACCCCCGCCCCTGACCTCATGGCCGACGCCCCCACCCTGCCCCCCGCCGCCGGCGCCTGGTCCGGCCGGTTCGCCGAGCCGATGTCCGACCGGATGCAGCGCTTCAACGCCTCGGTCGACTTCGACCAGCGTCTCGCGGCCGTCGACATCGACGGGTCGCTCGCGCATGCCCGGATGCTGGCCGCGGTCGGCGTGCTCTCCGGCGACGACCTCGCCGCGATCGAGCGCGGCATGGCGGCGATCCGGGCCGAGATCGATGCCGGCACCTTCGTCTGGTCGCGGGCGAACGAGGACGTCCACCTCAACATCGAAAAGCGCCTGACCGCGCTGGTCGGGGACGCCGGCAAGCGCCTGCACACGGCCCGCTCCCGCAACGACCAGATCGCGACCGACATCCGGCTGTGGCTGCGCGGCGCCATCGACGGCCTGCAGCGCCAGCTCGCCGCGCTGCGTCACGCCTTCATCGACCTCGCCGAGGTCAACGCCGCGACCATCATGCCGGGGTTCACCCACCTGCAGGTCGCGCAGCCGGTCACGTTCGGTCACCACCTGCTGGCCTACGAGGCGATGCTCGCGCGGGACAGCGAGCGGCTGGCCGACTGCCGGCGGCGGGTCAACCGGCTGCCGCTGGGCGCCGCCGCGCTCGCGGGAACGAGCTACCCGATCGACCGCGACCGGGTGGCGCGGGAACTGGGCTTCGACGGCGTGATCGGCAATTCGCTGGATGCGGTATCGGATCGCGACTTCGCCATCGAATTCGCGGCCGCCGCGGCGCTGATCATGGTCCACCTGTCGCGCTTCGCCGAGGAGCTGATCCTGTGGTCGAATCCGCGCTTCGGCTTCGTCCGGATCGCCGACCGTTTCTGCACCGGCAGCTCGATCATGCCGCAGAAGAAGAATCCGGACGTCGCCGAGCTCGTCCGCGGCAAGAGCGCGCGCGTCGCCGGGCATCTGGCCGGCCTCGTCGTGCTGATGAAGGGCCAGCCGCTGACGTACAACAAGGACAACCAGGAGGACAAGGAGCCGCTGTTCGACACCGTCGACACGCTGTCCGACTGCCTGGCCATCATGGCCGACCTGGTCGGCGACGGGCTCGCCGCGGTGCCCGAGAAGATGCGCGCCGCCGCGCGCGAGGGCTATGCGACGGCGACCGACCTCGCCGACTACCTGGTCAAGAAGGGGCTGCCGTTCCGCGACGCCCACGAGGCCGTCGCGCGCGCGGTCCGCCACGCCGAGGCGAAGGGCTGCGACCTCGCCGACCTGCCGCTCGCGGAGCTCGCGTCGTTCGCGCCGCAGGTGGGCGCCGACGCCTTCGCCGTGCTGACGCTCGAAGGCTCGGTCGAAAGCCGCGATCACCCCGGCGGCACCGCGCCCGCGCAGGTGCGCCGCGCCGCCGCGGCCGCGCGCGCCGCGCTGCCGCCGGCATGACCCCCGGCGCGGTGCCGTCCGACGACGCGATCGGCATCGTCGCCGGCACGCTGACGACGCTGGCCTTCGTGCCGCAGCTCGTGCGCATCGTGAAGACGCGGTCGGCGCACGACATCTCGTGGTGGATGTTCGGCATCTTCAGCACCGGTCTCGCGCTGTGGCTGTGGTACGGGCTCCGGCTCGCCGCGCTGCCGGTGATCCTGGCCAACGTGGTGACGCTGGCGCTGGCGCTGGCGATCCTCGTGCTCAAGTGGCGCTACGGCCGCGACACGCGCGCCGACTACGGCGCCGAACAGGAACCCAAGGAGTGAAGCGATGACCAAGAAGCTTGCCTTTCTCGGCCTGGGGGTGATGGGCTACCCGATGGCCGGCCACCTCGCGAAGGCGGGGCACGACGTGACGGTCTACAACCGCTCGGCGGCGAAGGCGGCACAATGGGTCGCGCAGCACGGCGGGCACGGCAAGGTCGCGGCGGCGGCGACGCCGGCCGAGGCCGCCCGCGGCGCCGAGCTGGTGCTGATGTGCGTCGGCAACGACGACGACGTGCGCGCGGTCGCCGCCGGTGCGTCGGGCGCCTTGGCCGGGATGGCGCCCGGCGCGCTGCTGGTCGACCACACGACCGCGTCGGCCGAGGTCGCGCGCGAAATGCACGCCGCGGCGGCTGCCCGCGGCGTCGCCTTCCTCGACGCGCCGGTGTCCGGCGGCCAGGCCGGCGCCGAGAACGGCAAGCTCACCATCATGGTCGGCGGCGACGCCGCGCCGTTCGCGCTCGCCGAGCCGGTGCTCGCCCACTACGCGAAGGCGGTGACGCTGATGGGCGGCCCCGGCGCCGGCCAGCTGACCAAGATGGTCAACCAGATCTGCATCGCCGGCCTGGTCCAGGCGCTGTCCGAAGGCATCAATTTCGCGGCGCGTGCCGGCCTCGACACCGAGCGCGTGCTGGACGTGATCAGCAAGGGCGCGGCGCAGTCGTGGCAGATGGAAAACCGCGGCCGCACCATGATTGCGGACAAGTTCGACTTCGGCTTCGCCGTCGACTGGATGCGCAAGGATCTCGGCATCTGCCTCGCCGAGGCGCGGGCCAACGGCAGCGCGCTGCCGGTGACGGCGCTGGTCGACCAGTTCTACGCCCGCGTGCAGGCGCAGGGCGGTGGCCGCTGGGACACGTCCAGCCTCGTCCGGCTGCTGCGGGACGCCCGATGACCCGCCGCGACGCCGCCACCATGCTGGCCGCGGCCTTGGCGTTCGCCGCGGCCGCCGGCGCCGCGCACGCCGCCGATGTCACGCTGGACGAAGCCTGGACCCGGCCGGCCGCCGAGGGGCAGCCGGCGTCGCCCCTTTACGTCGACATCACGTCGACCCGCGCGCTGACGCTGGTCGACGCGAAGTCGCCGCTGGCCGAGGGCGCCGGGTTGCGGACGACCGATATCGACGCCACCAACAAGCCGACGATCCGGCCGGTGCCGGAGCTCGAAGTCGCGGCCGGCCGGACCACGCGGCTGGCGCCGCGAGGGCCGTTCGTCGAGCTGCGCGGAATCAAGCGGCAGCTCATGACCGGCGACCGCATCCCGGTGACGCTGGTGTTCAGGGCCGCCGACGGCTCGAAGGTGACCGCGGACACCGAGGCGCTGGTCCGCGGCATCTCGCTGCGGCCGGTGCCCGGAACGGCACCCGCCGCGTCCGCTCCCGGGGCGACTGCCGCCCCGCCGGTCGTCGCCCCGGCGACCGGCGCCCCGACCACCGCCGCGCCGACGCGCCCGGGCGGTTAGGCGCTCTCGGGCGCCGGGGAAGGCAGCGCGTCGCCCTCGACGATCTCGACGTCCCAGGTGATCTCGGCGGTCCTGGCCAGCATCAGCGTCGCCGAGCAGTATTTTTCCTTCGACAGCAGGATCGCCCGCTCGACCTGCCGCGGGTCCAGTCCGCGGCCCGCCACCGCGTAGTGCAGGTGGATCTTCGTGAACACCTTCGGCTCGACCGACGCCCGCTCGGCGTCGGCCGACACCGCGCAGTCGGCGATCGGCTGTCGCGCCTTCTTCAGGATCATCACGACGTCGAAGGCGGTGCACCCGGCGGCGCCGAGCAGCACCAGCTCCATCGGACGGGCACCGAGGTTGCGCCCCCCGTGCTCCGGCGCGCCATCGATCACCAGGCCGTGCCCGCTGCCCGTTTCGCCGACGAAGCTCATGCCTTCGTTCCACTTCACCCGTGCTTTCATGCTTGCTGTCTCCCGTTTTCCGATCCACCGCCGCGGCGGAGGCGCCGGGCGGTGAGCAACCGCTCACCTGCCCCCGCACCAGGCAGCGACCCTTCCGCGTCCAACCTACTGCCGTGCGGCAGCGGTTGCCTTGTGCAGCGCAATATGCCACGATTATTCCGTCGGCATTCCTGGAGCCTCCTCCGCTCCGCGCCGGCGTGTTCCTCCATCCTCCTCCTATGGCGGAACCTTGAAGGCGCGGCCCCCAAGGCCGCGCCTCTTTTTTCCTGCGGCAGCCCGGCCGGCGTCGACGGCGCCGGCCGCAGGGCAGCCGGGACCGAATGCCGCGGCAGATTGCCGCAACGCAACATCCGGCGTGCCAGGCCCGGGCCGGTCACCCGCCGGCTTGACCGAAGGGCCAAAAACGGATTATCATCCAAGACTTTGCTGAATCTCGATCCCGAGCAGGAATCCAACGATGAAGACCTATTCCGCCAAGCCGCATGAAGTCCAGCGGGATTGGTACGTGGTTGACGCGTCCGACAAGGTGTTGGGCCGTCTCGCGAGCCAGATCGCGCTGCGCCTGCGCGGCAAGCACAAGGCCATCTACACGCCCCACGTCGACACCGGCGACTTCATCGTCGTCACCAATGTCGAGAAGCTCCGCGTGACCGGCAACAAGGCCGACGACAAGCTGTACCACCGCCACAGCGGCTACCCGGGCGGCATCAGGACCACCACGTTCGGCAAGATGCAGGCGCGGTTCCCGGGCCGTGCGCTCGAGAAGGCCGTCAAGGGCATGCTCCCGAAGGGCCCGCTCGGCTACAAGATGATCAAGAAGCTCAAGTGCTACGCCGGCGACGCGCACCCGCACGCCGCGCAGCAACCCAAAACCCTGGATATCTGAACGGCATGATCGGCAACTACTATTACGGCACGGGCCGGCGCAAGAGCGCGGTCGCCCGAGTGTTCCTGAAGAAGGGCACCGGCAAGATCGTCGTCAACGACAAGCCTGCCGACGAGTTCTTCGGCCGCGAAACGGGCCGCATGGTGATCCGTCAGCCGCTGAAGCTCGTCAACCACGAGGCGACGTTCGACATCATGGTCAACGTCAACGGCGGCGGCGAATCGGGCCAGGCCGGCGCGGTGCGCCACGGCATCACCCGCGCGCTGATCGACTACGACGCGGACCTGAAGCCGACGCTGTCGAAGGCCGGGCTGGTCACGCGCGACGCGCGCGAGGTCGAACGCAAGAAGGTCGGCCTGCACAAGGCGCGCCGCCGCAAGCAGTTCAGCAAGCGCTGACGCCCGCGGGGTCGCACCCGCACCGCACCGAGGGCCGCCGGCGAGGCGGCCTTCGTCTTTTCCGGCACGACGCGGGCCGCGGCGGCCTTTCCCGCGCGGCGGGCCGCCGCGGCGCCAATGGTAAAATCGCCGGTCAAAACGCAGCGACCGCCTGGTCCGAGGAAAACCGCATCATGACCATCAAGATCGGCATCGTCGGCGGCACCGGCTACACCGGCGTCGAACTGCTCCGGCTGCTTTCGCATCATCCCGAAGCCGAGGTCGTGGCGATCACCTCGCGCGGCGACGCCGGCACGCCCGTCGCCGCCATGTTTCCCAGCCTCCGCGGCCGCTATTCGCTGTCGTTCACGGCGCCCGCCGACACCGACCTCGCGGCCTGCGACGTCGTGTTCTTCGCCACGCCGCACGGCGTCGCCATGGCGCAGGCGCGCGAGCTCGTCGGCGCCGGCGTCAAGGTGATCGACCTCGCCGCCGACTTCCGCCTCAAGGATGTCGCCGAGTTCGAACGCTGGTACAAGCTGCCGCACAGCTGCCCGGACCTCCTCGCCGAGAGCGTCTACGGGCTGCCGGAGATGAACCGCGAGGCGATCCGGAAGGCACGCATCGTCGGCAACCCGGGCTGCTATCCGACCACCGTCCAGCTCGGCTTCCTGCCCCTGGTCGAAGCCGGCGTCGTCGACACCGCGCACCTGATCGCCGACTCCAAGTCGGGCGTCTCGGGTGCCGGGCGCAAGGCCGAGGTGGGGCTGCTGTTCGCCGAGGCGGCCGACAATTTCCGCGCCTACAGCGTCGGCGGGCACCGGCATCATCCGGAGATGGTCAACGGGCTGGCGGCGCACAGCCGCACGCCGGTGAAGCTGGTGTTCACGCCGCACCTGGTGCCGATGGTGCGCGGCATCCTGTCGACGCTCTACGCCCGGCTCACGCGGCCGGACGTCGACGTCCAGGCGCTGTTCGAGGCGCGCTACGCCGGCGAGCCCTTCGTCGACGTGATGCCGGCCGGGTCGATGCCCGACACCCGAAGCGTGCGCGGAGCCAACATGCTGCGGCTCGCGGTCCATCGCCCGGGCAACGGCGACCTGGTCACCGTCATCGCGGTCATGGACAACATGACCAAGGGTGCGGCGGGCCAGGCGGTCCAGAACATGAACCTGATGCTCGGCCTGCCGGAGACGACGGGGCTCACCGGGTTGCCGCTGGTTCCCTGACGGTCCGGGCGCCGGGTCCGCCGGCACCGGGCTGCGTCACCCAGGTCATGGCCTCCGCTCCCTCATCCTTCTGGCGCCGCCTGCGCCAGCACTTTTCCATCGATGCCCCGAAGATGGCGGTGCGCTCGCACCTGCCGTGGCCGTGGCGCGCGGTCGTCGCCATCGCTCTGCTGGCGCTGGTCGGTGGCATGTGGTGGTGGGGCTTTGACTTCGGGCAGATCTTCGGCGGATTCAACCGCAAGGAAATCGAAACCCGCCTCACCACGCTCGAAGCCGACACCGCCAGGCTGGCGCAGGAAAACTCCGCGCTGCGCGCGGTCAACTCGGCGCTGGAGAGCGAACTCGCGATGACCCGCGGTGCCCAGGCGACGATGCAGCGGCAGGTCGAGGAGACGACTGCCGAGAACGCCCAGTTGCGGGAGGAACTCGCGTTCCTGCAGAAGCTGGTCATCGACTCGAACAAGCAGCCGGGCCTGTCGATTCAGCGCCTCACCGCCGAGCGCGGCGGGGAGGAGGTCTGGAACTTCAGCCTGCTGATCGTCCGTGGCGGCAGTCCGAAGGAGGAGTTCGAGGGGCAGGTGACGCTGTCGGCGACCGTCGCCCCGGCCACCCCGGCGCCGGGGGCGGGCGCCGCCCGTCCGGCGACGATCAACCTGCCCGAGGACCAGCCGGCGACCGCCCCGGCGCTCAAGCTCAAGTTCAAGTATTATCAGCGGCTTGAGGGTTCGTTCCGGGTTCCGCCCGGACAGGCGGTGAAGTCCCTGAGCGCCCGGGTCCTCGAGGCCGGGGCGCCGTCGCCGAGGGCGACGCGAAGCTTGATCATTCCCTAGGAGGCCCCCATGTTCGGCAAGAAGAGTCGGATGCCGCAGAAGCGCATCGACAGCCTGATCGGTGCCGGCACCGTCGTCGACGGCGACGTCACCTTCACCGGTGGCCTCCGCATCGACGGCCACGTCCGCGGCAACGTGATCGCCGCCAACAGCGAGCCGGGGACGCTGGTGGTGAGCGAGCAGGCGAAGGTCGATGGCCAGATCCGCGTTTCGCACGTGGTCATCAATGGCACGGTGAACGGCCCGGTCACCGCCGACGATTACCTCGAACTGCAACCCAAGGCGCGCATCCTCGGGGACGTCAGCTACAAGATGCTGGAAATGCACGTGGGCGCAGTGATCCAGGGACGGCTCGACCATGCCGAACCGGGGACTGCCTCGGTGGTCGAATTGAAGCGGGTGGGCGCCGATTGAACGCCCGCCCCCCAGCCGGCCGGAACGGCCGGGCCGCAGCCCTGACCGCGCCAACACCATACGGGCGGCAGGGTTGCGGTGAAAGGGTGGGGCACCGCATAATCCTTTTGTCGAAATGCAAGGAGCAGTGATGAATGCCATGACCGAAATGCCCGCCCCGCTCGTGTTCACCGACAACGCCGCCGCCAAGGTGAAGGCGCTGATCGATGAGGAAGGCAATCCCGAACTGAAGCTGCGCGTGTTCGTCAGCGGCGGCGGCTGCTCGGGGTTCCAGTACGGATTCACGTTCGACGAGGTCGTCAACGAAGACGACACCTCGATGCACAAGAATGGCGTGACGCTGTTGATCGACCCGATGAGCTACCAGTACCTCGTCGGCGCGGAAATCGACTACAGCGAAGGTCTCGAGGGCGCGCAGTTCGTCATCAAGAACCCGAACGCGACGACGACCTGCGGCTGCGGGTCGAGCTTCAGCGCCTGATCGCATCAGGCTGTCGCGGCAACGAACGGGGCCCATGCGGCCCCGTTTTCTTGGACTGCGCCCGGGACCCGTGCGCAGGCGCCGAGTCAGTCCGCCGGCGCCACGTGCAGCACCAGCTGCCGCGACGCAGGGTCGTAGCGCAGCGACACGTCCTTCCGGATGCGGATGAGGTCGATCTGGCCGATCTGATCGTCCGGAATGTCGGACAGGTCGATCGCGGCGGGGCGGCCCGCGGGCATGGCGAGCGCGTGCCGATCGAACACCAGCCCGCGCTCGAACCCGGTGCCGGTCTGCGCCGAAACCCAGAACGCGATGCTGTTGGCGTTCGAGGCGGCGCCGGGGTCGACACCGAGGTCGGACCGGTTCTTCATCACCGCATTGACGGCGATCTTCGGATACGCGTTGGTGGGTTCCTCGTTGATCACCGCCGACTCGATGCCGACCAGGATCGAGCGCGAACCGGGCAGCGCCCAGGCCTCGGAAGCGAGCCCGAACGCCCATTGGTGGACCCCGGCCCCGTTCTGCGCGGTGAACTGCGCCGCGACGGTGAAGTCGCGCAGGCTCTCGGCCGAGCCGCCGATGCGGTGCAGCCCGCCGACAAACGCGTTGGCGAGGCCCGGCTGCGTGGGCTGCCAGACGGAAACGTACGGCGGCGGATCCGCCCGGGCAACCGGCGCCAGTGCGGCCGCAGCAATCAGCAGCGAAGCAATTACGGACTTCATCGTGGGATCTCCTGGTGGCATCCGAGTGTCCCCGGGGATGCCGCCATCGTAATCCCGAATGCGCCGGGGGTCCGGGTCAGGCTGGCGTGACCGCTCCCAGGACACGCGGGCCGCGGGCGCCGGTCACCGCCGGCAGATTCCCGGGACGACCCGCGATCGCTTCCCGCGCCAGCCAGGCGAACGCCAGCGCCTCGACGTGGTCGACGGCGACGCCGACTGCGGCGGTCGTCGCGACCGCCCTCGGCGCGAGCTCGCGAGCGAGCGCCTGCATCAGCGCAGCGTTGCGCGCGCCGCCACCGCAGACCAGCACCGTCGTCGCCCCGCCGCAGTGCGTGCGGACCGCATCGCCGACGCCGCGCGCGGTCAGCGCGACCAGCGTCGCCTGCACGTCGGCCGGTCCGACCGCACGGCCGAGGGCGTCGAGGCGGGCGTCCAGCCATGCCGCGTCGAAGAGGTCGCGGCCGGTGCTCTTCGGTGGCCGCCGCGAGAAGTACGGCTCGGTGAGCAGCTGCGCGAGCAGCTCGGCATCGACGCGGCCCGAGCGCGCCCAGGCGCCGTCCGCGTCGTACGCCCCGCCGCGATGCCGCGCGTGCCAGAGGTCCGACAGCACGTTTCCCGGCCCGGTGTCGAAGCCGCGCACCACGGCGCCCCCGGGGGGCAGGTCGGTCAGGTTGGCGATGCCGCCGAGATTGACGATGACCCGATGTTCGTCGGCGGCGCCGAATGCCGCCGCATGGAATGCAGGCACCAGCGGCGCGCCCTGCCCCCCAGCGGCGATGTCGCGCCGGCGGAAGTCGGCGACGACCGCGATGCCGGCGCGTTCGGCGACCCGTGCCGGGTCGTTGAGCTGTATGGTCCACCCCTCCTCGGGGCGATGGCGGACGGTCTGCCCATGGATCCCGGCCGCCACCACGTCGGCATTCCCGACACCGGCATCGGTGCTGGCCGCCGCCAGGGCTTCGGCATAGAGGTCCGCGAGCGCCACGGAAGCCCTCGCCGCGCGCGCGAGTTCGTCGGGGCCGGGCGCCTGCAGCGTCAGCAGCTCGGCCCGCAGTCCCTCCGCGAATCGGCAGTGGGCCGAGCCGAGCAACCGGCAGAACGGGCCGGCCGCCGGGAATTCGGCGACGACGGCGTCGACCCCGTCGAGGCTGGTGCCGGACATCACGCCGGCGTAGATTTCGCGGCGCATGGCGGGGCGGGACGCCAGGAGAACCGTTATTCGGCCGCGGCCAGCACGCCCGCAGGGAGCGAATGGATCAGGGCCAGCTGCGCGTTCGCCGGCGCGATGCGCTCGGCGAAGGCGGCGCGATCGGCGGCCGGAAGCGGTTCGCCGCCGGGCATCGCGATCGTCAGCGGGTTGCGCGCGTCGTTGTTGACGCGGAATTCGTAGTGCAGGTGCGGGCCGGTCGCCCAGCCGGTCTGGCCGACGTAGCCGATGACCTCGCCCTGTGCCACGCGGGCCCCGTTGGCCACCCGCGGCGCGAAGCGGGACATGTGGGCATAGAGCGTCGAATGCGCGCCCGCGTGCTGCAGATGGATCACTTTGCCATAGCCACCCTGGACGCCGGCAAAGATCACCTTGCCGTCCGCGGTCGCGCGGATCGGGGTGCCCACGGGCGCGCCGTAGTCGACGCCCTTGTGGGCGCGCATCGTCTGCAGAATCGGATGGAAACGGGCGTTGGTGAAGCCGGAGGTCACCCGGGAGAATTCCATCGGCGAACGCAGGAACGCCTTCCGCAGCGCGCTGCCGTCCGCGGCATAGTAGGACTCGACGCCGTCGGCGTCGCGCCACAGGAACGCACGGAACACGCGTCCGCGGTTCTCGAATTCGGCGGCGACGATGCGGCCCGTGCCCGCGGCTTCGCCGTCGATCGTGCGCGACTCGTAGACCACCGCGAAGCGATCGCCGCGCTGGATATCCTTGTAGAAGTCGATGTCGCCGGCGAAGACGTCGGCGAGCTGGATCGTCACGGCGTCCGGCAGCCCGGCGTCGTCGGCGGCACCGAACAGCGACGAGCGGATTTCGCCGGCCGCCATCTTCCAGCGCGTCTCCACGATGGGCGCCTCGGTGGACGCGATCAGCCGTTCCCCGGCGCGAGCCACGGTCAGGCGCCGGCCATCGGCCGCGATGAAGCGAAGCGCGCGCATGCGGCCGGCCTCGTCGGTCTCGACGGCGATCCCGCGACCGGGCCGCAACTGGTAGAGCGGTCGCGCGGCCGGATCGGTGCGCAGGAACGCCATCGTCTCGGGGTCGTCGATGCCGAGGCGGGAGAGGACGCTGCCGACCGTGTCGCCGCGGCGCACCCGCTCCTCCTGCCAGTAACCGGTGTCGCCGTCGTCGACCGCGGCGACCGCCGGGGCCGCCAGCGCGCGCTCGATGAAGCGGGTGGGCGCCGGGTCGACCGACGAGCCCGGCGCGATGCCGAATGCCGCCATCCCCGCCAGCGCCAGCACCGCCGCGCCGAGCCACTGGGCGGCCGACGGCGCGCCGACCGCCCGCCGGGCGGCCGCGATCAGGGTTTGCGCTAGAATTCGTGGTTGGTCGAAGGGCATCGCAGGGGAAACTCGGGCGAGTCCGAGATTCTAGCAAAACTCAAGCCACGCCCTCCCGGCGGCAGAAATTGGCCGCCGGCGGCCCGGCCCCCGGAGCGAGCCTTCCCATGAGCCTGACCCTCTACGGCATTTCCTCCTCGCCCGCGTCCCGACCGCAGCGGACGGCGCCCGAACCCGAGCTGCCCTGCGGCCTCGTCCCGGATCACGCCACCGGGCCGGAGGCCGTGGCCGGGAACTCGGCGGCCCGGCGCGAAGCGAAGGCGGCCTGACATGACCGTGTCCGTCGCCGAGCAGATCGCGATCTTCAAGTACGGGGCGGACGAGCTCCTGGTCGAGTCCGAACTCGCCGCCAAGCTCGCGCGCGGCAAGCCGCTGCGGATCAAGCTGGGACTCGATCCGACCGCGCCCGACATCCACATCGGCCACACTGTCGTGCTCAACAAGATGCGCCGGATGCAGGACCTCGGCCACCATGTGATCTTCCTGATCGGCGACTTCACGTCGATGATCGGCGACCCCTCGGGGCGCAACGCGACGCGGCCGCCGCTGTCGCGCGAGCAGATCCGCGCCAATGCCGAGACGTATCACGCGCAGGCGTCGAAGGTGCTCGATCCCGCGCGGACCGAGATCCGCTACAACTCCGAGTGGTGCGAGCCTCTGGGCGCCGCCGGGATGATCCGCCTGGCCGCGTCGTACACGGTCGCGCGGATGCTGGAGCGGGACGATTTCTCGAAGCGCTTTGCCGCGCACCAGCCGATCGCCGTCCACGAGTTCCTGTATCCGCTGATGCAGGGCTACGACTCGGTCGCGCTGAAGGCCGACATCGAGCTCGGCGGCACCGACCAGAAATTCAACCTGCTGGTCGGCCGGGAGCTGCAGAAGTCGCACGGCCAGGAGCCCCAGTGCATCCTGACGATGCCGCTGCTCGAGGGACTGGACGGCGTCGAGAAGATGTCGAAGTCGAAGGGCAACTACGTCGGCATCACCGAGCCGCCGGGGGAGATGTTCGGCAAGCTGATGTCGATTTCCGACGAGCTGATGTGGAAGTACTACGCGTTGCTGTCGTTTCGCGCTCCGGACGACGTGGCGCGGCTCAGGCGCGAGTGTGCCGAGGGACGCAATCCGCGCGACGCCAAGGTCGCCCTGGCGCAGGAGGTCGTCGCCCGGTTCCATTCGCAGGCAGCGGCCGAGGCGGCGCTGACCGAGTTCGAGGCGCGGTTTCGCGGCGGCGCGATGCCGGAGAACATGCCCGAGATGACGCTGGCGTCCGCCGGCGCCGGGTTGCCCGTCGCGCAGCTCGCCAAGCAGGCGGGCATCGTGGAATCGACCTCCGAGGCGCTGCGCCTGATCGCCGGGCGCGGCCTCCGGATCGACGGCGAGGTCGTCGCCGACAAGTCGCAGGTCATTCCCGCCGGCCGCACCGTGGTCGTGCAGGCAGGCAAACGCAAGTTCGCGCGAGTCACCGTTTCCTGAACGGGGTCAGGTCGAATTCAGGGCAACGATCACAATCCGGTCGCGTTGCGGCCGGGCAGTTTGTGATTGTCGCGGACACTGGTGGCTTCGCCTATCGGCCAGTCGGCCGATGGCGCACCCGTGGGGTGATCCGCAAAATGTGGCCAGGCGCCCACCGTTGGCACGACGCCGGCGTGCCAGCGTCGGAGACGCTAGACCGGACGTTGTCCTAAATTCGACCTGACCCCAATCCGGGGTTGCCGGCGACGCCCTGCACCTCGGGCAGGTTGAGCTTGCCTGGCTTGACGACCGACCTTGCGCGCAGGTGGCGCGCGACGAGCTCCCATACCGGCTCGCCGCCGGTCGCCTTCGCCTCCTCGGACACCGGCGCCCAGCCCGCGACCTTGTAGGTCTTCGCGGCCTCGATCGGCTTCCCGCGGAGTTGCATCCGGCTGATCCGGCGCCCCTGCGCCGCGACGGGATCGATCGCGTACTGCAGCCCGCCGACGCGCACCATGTCCCCGCCCTGCTGGTAGTACGGGTCGGGGTTGAAGAGGTTGTCGGCAACGTCCTCGAGGATCGTCTTGATCATCTCGCCGGAGAGGTTGCTGACGGTCGTGTAGGGATAGGTGATCGCCGTCTGGTCCAGTACGTGCTCCATCGTGATCGCCTGGCCGGGCAGCAGCGAGGTGCCCCAGCGGAAACCCGGCGAGAACGCGATCTCGGCGTTCTTCTCCGCCATCAGCGCATCGAGGATCAGCTGATCGAAGGTGCCGTTGAAGTTGCCGCGGCGGTAGAGCAGTTCCTCGGTCACCGCGAGCTTTTCCTCGAGCTTCGCCTTGTGCGGCGCGCGCACCTTGTCGATGAGCGCGGCCATGTCCCTGTCGGCCGGCAGCAGGTTCGAGAACACCGGTACGAGGCGGTAGCGGAAATCGGCCACCTTGCCGCCCTTGACGTCGAGGTCGAGCACACCGAGGAACTTGCCGTTGCTGCCGGCGTTCGTGACGAGCGTCTTGCCGCCGCGATTGGCGATGACCGAAGGCTGCGGCACGCCGTCGTGCGTGTGCCCTCCGAGAATCGCGTCGAGGCCGGTGACGCGGGACGCGAGCTTCAGGTCGACGTCCATGCCGTTGTGCGACAGCAGCACGACTGCCTGCGCACCCTTGCCGCGCGCCTCGTCGATCATCTTCTGCAGGTTGTCGTCCTGGATGCCGAACGTCCACTCGGGCACGAAGTAGCGGGGATTCGCGATCGGCGTGTACGGGAACGCCTGTCCGACGATGGCGACCGGCACGCCGTTGATCGGCTTGATCACGTAGGGCGCGAAGACCGGATCGCCGAAGTCCGTCGTCTTGACGTTCTGGGCGACAAAGTCGACCTTGCCGGCGAAGTCCTTCTCGACGATGCCCTTCACGCGCTCGGCCCCGAGCGTGAACTCCCAGTGCGCGGTCATCACGTCCACGCCGAGCAGCTTGGCCGCGTCGACCATGTCCTGCCCATTGGTCCACAGCGCGGTGCCCGAGCCCTGCCATGTGTCGCCGCCGTCGAGCAGCAGCGCCCCGGGCCGCGTCGCGCGGAGCTTCTTCACCAGCGTCGCAAGATGCGCGAAACCGCCGGTGCGGCCGTAGGCCCGCGCCGCCCGGTCGAAATCCAGGTAGGTGAATGCGTGAGCCTCCCGCGTTCCCGGCGCGATGCCGAAATGCTTCAGCAGCGCCTCGCCGACGAGGTGCGGCGGCTTCCCGGCGGCTGCACCGATGCCCAGGTTGACGCTCGGCTCGCGGAAGTAGATGGGCAGCAACTGCGCGTGGCAGTCGGTGAAGTGCAGCAGACTCACGTTGCCGAACGGCGTGATGCCGTCGTAGAACCTGTCGCCCGCGGACAGATCCAGCGCGGCGCGGCTGGCGATCGGGAGGCCCGCGGTGGCGGCAGCAGCGAGCATCTGGAGGAATTCGCGGCGGTTCAGCATGGCAATGGGGAGTGGCCCGGTCAGGAAACGGCGTAGCGCGCGAGGGCGCGGACATCTTCTTCGAACATCTCGCCGACTTCGCGGCGCAGGATTCGTCCCGAGCCGTCGACGACGAACAGCACGGGCAGGCCCTTGCGCAGGTCGAACCGGCGCAGCGTGTCGGCATCCGCCAGCGCCGCAGGAAACGTGTATCCGTTGTCGGCGAGGTAGGCGCGCGCCTTCGCGGCGTCCTTGTCGATCGAGAACGTCACCACCTCCAGCCCGCGCCCGCCGTGCTGGCGGTACAGCGCCTCGAGCAGCGGATTCTGGCGCTTGCAGAAGGGGCACCACGACGCCCAGAACTCGACGACGACGACGCGACCGGCAAGCCGCGAAGCGGGCAGCGTCGTGCCGTCCAGGAGCTGCAGATCGCGCCACTCGACGCGGTCACCGATCTCCGCCGCGCGCGCGACTGGCGCGGCCGCCGCCGGGACAAGCAGCGATGCAAGCGTGAGGAAGTCCCGGCGTTTCATCGGTACGTGGGCACCGGGCGCCGGCGCGAGGGGAGGCGAATCGCGCCGGCGGTGACTGTCAATTGTTGACGGGCGAGCGCGGGTCCAGCAGCAGCGACATGACGTCGCGGATCTGCTTCTCGTCGAGCAGCTTCATGTGGCCGAAGCGGGGCATGTTGGAGCAGGCCATGTAGGCCTTGCTGTTCCACAGCTTGCCCCAGGTGTACTGGATGACCGCCGCGGACGACGGGTCGGTCACGTTCTTGACGCCGCGGATCTTGCCGTAGTTGTAGAGGCTCGGGCCGATGGTGCCGAAGGAGATCTCCTTCTTGTCGAGCTGGTGGCAGTTGTAGCACTGGCCCCCGTTGCCCTTGGTGTCGGCGCTCGCGTCGGTCCAGGTCATGCCGCGGCCGCTCTGGGCCAGCTTCTCTCCTTCGGCCCAGTTGCCGAAGTACTGCCCGCCGGCCGGCCACCTGATGCTGGCCAAGGCTTCGGCCTCGATGCGCTTGGCCACTTCCGGCGACGGCGGCGTGGCGGACGAACATGCGGACTGTCCCAGATCCTGCTTGATCCGGTCGGCCTTGGCGATGCCCTCGTCGCGGAACGAGTTCTTCATCATGGCCGCGAACTCGGCATCCAGATCGGCGCTCGGGCCGACGCTCGCGCATCCTGCCACCAGGGCTGCCACGGCGACGCCGAAGATGACATGCTTGGTCTTGAGTTTCATGGCGTCAGCTCCTTCAGCGCTTGAGGGCCGGCGCGATGGACTTCGCGCCCTTGGCGTTGACGCCCATGTAGACCGCCAGGGCTATGGTCACGTCGGAGGCGAAGAGCGGATAGGCGAAACGCTGCAGCCGGAGGCAGTCGTTCAATCGCAGCTGCATGCTCCACATCTGCCCGTTGGACACCCGGTACGCCGGCCACGCGGCGATGCCCAGGCCGTCGCCCGGATTCTTGTAGAGGGGGGGCAGGTCCTGCAGACGGATGCGCTTGCCCTCTTCGCCGTGGCAGCTGGCGCAGGAGAAGTCCATCGGCCCGGCACGGTAATGGAATGCCTTCTCGCCCAGCGCGTAGAACTTGCGCTCCAGCGGATTGTCCTGCGGCAGCGCAAAGCGCATGTCGCGCGACTGGCCCGAGATCCAGGTGGCCATGGCGGTGATGTTGGCCATCTCGCCCTTGCCGAACGGGGTCTTGGCCAGTTCCTCGGCGTTGAATCCCTGCAGGGTTGCCATGCAGGTCACCAGCCGCGACTCGACATCCTGGACCCGCCCGGTGTCGGCGAAGTAGCGGGGCAGTTCGACCCAGGCTCCCTTGACGACCCCCGGCCCCTTGCCGAGATCGCACTTCTCCAGGCTGACCTTCTTCGGTCCGCGCGGGGTCTTCCACAACTCCTCGCCCTTGACCTCGAACAGCTCCGCGGGGTTGCCGTCGGCCAGCGCCGCCCGATACTTCTCGATTTCCTTGATCGAGTCCTGGCCGAACGCCAGTGACGAGACCAGCGCCGCCGCCAGCGCGGCGGCCGCCACGCGTTTCACACGATTGCCCACGTCATACCTCCGGAGTGTGGTGCGCGACCCGCCGCGCGTCGTCGAAAAGGGGCCCGCTCTCCCGCGCCGCTAGGGACGCAGGTAGGCGTAGCCTTCCTTGGCCTGGAGCTTGGAGACCTCGGCGACTCCGGAGGGGACTATCTTGGCCTCGGCGATCACCTTGCTCTTGTCGATGTTGCGCGACTGCAGCGTGAAATTGCAGACGCGGAACTCGATGCCCTTCGAGACCAGATCCTGCACCAGCGGCTCGTAGAGGTTGCCGTTCTTGTCGACGGCGCCGTCGAGCAGGAAGTTGATGCCGGCCGCGTGCGTCACCACGACGATCTTTGCCGTGGGATCGGCGGCAAGGTGGTTCTTGATGTTGCGCATCGCCGCGGTCGCCTGATCGTTGCCCTCGTTCAGGTGATAGACGACCTTGACCGGACCGGACGGATCGGCCGCGAGGGCCGGGACTGCGCACATCGCCACCGCGAACGCGGCCGCGGCCGCAGCGTTACGCCATATCGACATCGGAACCTCCTCCTGGTCGGGGCGCACGGTGCGCCCTTGGTTGCGCCCCGCGAGATCGTCGCCTCGTCGGTGCGCGCGCGAAACGGTTTCGCCCTACGCGATCGTCGCTTCGTCGGTGCGCTTTTCGCCGCGGTTGTCGGTCCAGGTGACCTGGACCTTCTCGCCCTTGGCACCGCCCTTGAACTTGAACGACAGGAACGGGTTCTTCGCCACCGCCGGGCCCCACTGCGCGGACAGCACGGTCTTGCCGTTGTGGGTCGCGGTCACGTTCTGGATGAACCACGCCGGGATCGTCTTGCCCTGCGGGTCCTTTCGCTGGCCGGTCTCCATTTCGTGGCTCATCAGCACCTTCACTTCGGTCGAATCGCCAACGACGTTCGCCCGGATTCGCATCGGATCTGCCATGTCTTGCCTCCTGGTGGTCGTGTTGGGGGTGCGCGTCAGCCGCCGCAGCCGCCCAGCGTGACCTTGATTTCCTTGGACGCCACGTAGTACTTGCCGTCGGCCTTGACCAGTGCATAGACGTTCGAGCTCTGGCCCATCTTCAGGCGGGTGGTGATCGCCGGGTCGGTGCCGGCGGGGATGTCGAACGACGCGACCAGCATGTTCGGATTCTTCTCGACCAGGATCGCGATCGACTCGGTCTTCGGGATCGCGCTCGACACGCCGACCGGCACGACGGCGCCGTTCTCGGCGATGTCGGGCGTCTGCACGAACGTGATGTCCTTGCTCTGCGTCGCACCGCTGCCGCCCAGCGCCTTGACCGTATCGTCGAGCGTCTTGGTGTCGAATGCGGCCTTGTTCCACGCCGCCTGCGCCGCCGCGTCGCGCGGCAGCCAGCCGGCCGCCGCGACCAGGGCGAACAGCGTGACCCCGCCGCTTTTCTTCAGAATGTCCCTGCGTTGCGTATCCATGTCTTCCTCCGACTGCCGAAAATTAGGTGACGTTATACCCGGTTCCGATTCCAGCGTGCAACCGGCCGGCCCGACATCATGCCCTGCCGCAACTCTGCCGACCAAGCGGCTATTTTGCGCCCTCGAGGATCCACTGCACCATCGCCCGCGCGTCCGCTTCCCTGACCTGGGCCTGCGGGGGCATCGGGATCTGGCCCCAGACGCCGGTGCCGCCCGCGCGCACCTTGGCGGCGAGTTTCGCCTCCGCCGAGGTGTCGCCCGTGTACTTGGCGGCGATCTCGCGGAACCCCGGGCCGACAACCCGGCTGGCCACCGCATGGCACGCCGTGCAGCCCGCCTGCTTGACCATCGCCGACGGGTCGGGGGTTGCCGCCGGCTTCGCCGGCGACGCCGCTCCCGGCGCCCCGGCCGCCGCCACGGTGGTCCCGGACCTGGTGCCGCGCGCCGCGCCGGTGCCTTCGATCGGACCGAGGTCGCGGGTCTGTTCGGCCAGGTTGCCATGCGAGTCGCGGGCGTAGTCGGGATATTCCGACGACAGCCGGATTTCGGCGCCGCAGTTGGTCATGCAGAGGGTGTTCATCACGTCGGGCTTGCCGTCGCGCCGCATGAAACCGTGGTCGGTGGTGAAGCCGTCGCGATTGGGCAGCTTCAGCTTCGGCAGCGACTCGCGGTCGAGCGCGGCGTCGGCGGGAAGGATGTCCGACAGGTGCAGCACGTACGCCGTCAGCGCGTACACCTCGTTGGGCGTCAGCGTCTTGGGGTTCGTGAACGGCATCGCCCGGTTGATGTAGTCCCAGAGCGTCGTCGCATGGGCGAGCTTGCTGCCGGTGGTGCGCATCGGCTGGTCGCTCTTGAGCGAACCCACGCCGCCGGCGATCGCCATGTAGTCGGTGCTCTCGCCGAAGGTGCCGTGGCAGCTCGCGCACTTCCGGTCGTAGATTTCCTGGCCTTCGGCAACGGTGCCGCGACCGGGCGGAAGACCCTTGCCGTCCGGGCGAACGTCGATGTCCCAGGCGGCGATCTGCTCGGGGGTCGGCGCCTGGCCGAAGCCGTACTTCGGTGCCGACCTGGATTCCGCCGCCAGGACCGGGAAGGCGATGGCAGCCGCAAGCATGCCGACGGCCGCACGGCGGCCGATCGCACGCATCCGCGCCCCGGTTCGGACCGGCTCAAAGAACCTGGACATTGGACACCTCGCCGGTGGCATCGACGCGCCAGGTCTGGATCGCGTTGTTGTGGTAGATCGAACGCGTGCCGCGGACCGCGCGCAGCTGGCGCAGCGCCGGCTGCACGTAGCCGGTGTCGTCGACGGCGCGCGACTGCAGCAGCGCCGGCCCGCCATCCCAGTTCCAGTCGATGCGAAAGCGCGTGAGCGCCTTGGTGTGCACCGGCTCCTGCAGCTGCGCGGTGCGCCAGTTCCTGCCGCCGTCGGTCGACACGTCGACGCGGCGCACCTTGCCGCGCCCCGACCACGCGAACCCGGTGATCTGGTGGTAGCCCTTGTCGAGGATGACCTGGCCGCCCGACGGCGACGTGATGACGCTCTTCGCTTCCTGGATCCACGTGAACTGCCGATGGACGCCTCCCGGGAGCAGGTCGATGTAGTGCAGAGCTTCCTCACGCGTGTACCACGGCTGGTCGCCGACCTCGATGCGGCGCAGCCACTTGACGCTGGACACGCCCTGCACCCCCGGCACCAGCAGCCGCAGCGGGTAGCCCTGCTCGGGCCGCAGCATCTCGCCGTTCTGGCCGTAGGCGACGATCACGTCGTCGAGCGCCATCTCGATCGGCACCGTGCGCGTGAGGGCGGCGCCGTCGGAGCCCTCGGCCAGCACGAACCGCGCGGCCTTCCGGTCGACGCCGACCTCGTCCAGCAGCGTCGACAGCAGGACCCCGGTCCACTCGCTGCACGCCAGCATGCCGTGCGAGAACTGCACCGTCGGCACGGCGACGTTGCCCCACTCCATGCCGGTGTTGGCGCCGCATTCGATGAAGTGCACGCGCGACACCGACGGAAAGCGGATGATGTCGTCCACCGTGAACATCCGCGGGGCCTTGACCATGCCGTGCACCATCAGCCGGTGCTGGAACGGGTCGATGTCCGGAATCCCGGCGTGGTGCCGCTCGAAATGCAGACCCGAAGGCGTGATGATGCCGAACAGGTTCTGCAGCGGCGTGAACGAGACCGACGAATGCGGCGTGCGGGTGAGGCCGGGGCTTTCGCGCCGGCGCACGCTCGCCTCGAACCGCGACGGCACCCCGTACGGCGAGGTCAGGATCGGCGCGCCGAGCGTCTTGCTCCAGTCCGGGACCAGCGCCGACTTGTCCTGTGCGGCGGCCCGGCCGGGGGCCAGCGCAGCCCCCGCGGCGACCATGCCGCCGGAGAGCGCGGCGGCGCGCCGCAGAAAACCGCGGCGCGCGCCATCCTTCGGCGCAGACGGCGCCTCGGGTGCCGGGCGTATCCGCCCCGGCACGAGTGTCTTCTCCGGCATTCAAATCTCCCTGCGCGATCCGGTCGACCGTCCGGCGGGCGGACTCGACGGCGAACCGCGTGACGGCGTGGGTTTCAGTGGTTCGAAGCGAATTCGATCAGTTCGTCGCGCAGCGGTGCCCGGTCGTCGATCCGGCTCGCGATCTGTACGCACACCGTGCGGCAGATCTCGGCGAAGGTCGGATCGTTGACCATGTAGAACACCACGTTGCGCTCCTTCCGGCGGCTGACGACGCCCGCCTGATGCAGCAGCGAGAGATGCCGCGACACGTTCGTCTGGCTGGCGCCGGTCGCGTTGACGATCGCGGTGACCGAATGCTCGGTCGAGCAGATCGTATGCAGGATCTTCAGCCGCGTCGGCTCGGACAGCAAGCCGAAATAGCGGGCGACGGCGCCGAAGACGTGGTTCATGTCGGCGGCGGTCGGCGGTACGGTCGAGTTCGCGAAGTCAGGGGTGGGAAGTGAGTCGTTCATGATCGTATGACTATATGCACATATAGGCTCCTCGTCAAGAACGCTGCCGATCATCCGGAGGGCCGTGCCTTGCGCGCCTCGAACGCGCCGCGACGGGAACCGGGGCCCCGCGCCACCGTCCAACCCGGGTCCACCGCTGCCCCCACAGCCGCAACCAGGAGTCACCGTGACCGCATCCCGCCGCTTCCCACCGTCGCCGAGTTGCCCGCCGCAGGCGGCCGCCGCAACCCCTGCGGTCGGCGCGGCGACCGCGGCCAGGGTTTCGGTGAACCGGCGCCGGGCGCTCGCCGCATTGGCCGTCGGAGCGCTCGGCAGCGCGCTGCCTGCGGTCGCCGACGCCGAGACACGGCCGCTGGCGCCGACCCCTGCCGACGCCGAGGGCCCGTTCTATCCGCGGAGCCTGCCGGCGGACCGCGACGCGGACCTCACGCGGGTGGCCGGGCGCGGCGGCGTTGCGCAGGGCACGCTCCTCTACCTCGCCGGCACGGTCCGGCGGACCGACGGAACGCCGCTGCCCGGCACCACGGTCGAGCTCTGGCAATGCGATGCGCTGGGGGTCTACCACCACGTCGGCGCGACCGAGGCGCAGGACGAGAACTTCCAGGGCTACGGCGTCGTCGTCACCGATGCCGAGGGCCGCTACGCGTTCAAATCGATTCGGCCGGTGGCCTATCCGGGCCGGCCGCCGCACCTGCACCTCAAGCTCACCCCCAAGGCCGGTTCCGCGCTGACGACGCAGCTCTACGTCCGGGGCGACGGCGGGCCGACGTCGATGTTCGTCGGCCGCGACCGGGATCGGCTGTCGCTGGCGCTCGCCCCGGCGGCTGGACGCGAGCCGGGCGCGCTCGCCGCGGAGTACGACTTCGTGCTCCGGTAAGCGGCCGACGCGCGGCGCCCACGGCTCGGGCCGGCCGCGGGCGCTTGCCGGGACCGGGGTACGCCCGGGGCGCGTCGCCAGGCCGGCGTCAGTGCACGGTGACCGGCGAGAAGAAGCGTACGACGGCGCCCGATCGCAGCTGGTAGAGCCCTTCGCCGAGCGGCTGCGCGCCGTCGATCTCGCCGCAGGTCAGCACGATTTCCGAGTCGCCGTGCTTCGCCTCGAGCACGACGTCGTCGGCCGACGTGTCCTCGTCGGGCACCCGCAGGTACTCGGTCTCGAACATCACCCCGTCGACGAGAACGTACGCGGCGTCGTGCATGGTGTCGGTCAGCTTGGCAGAGGCGCCCATGGTCGTTGCATCACTCCGGCGGGCGGCGGAAACGCCACCCTTCGCCGTGGTAGATGCGGCCCTTCGCCGCTGGTTCAAGGGGCCGGCGCCGGTCGGTGGACCCGCGGCATGAGGCGGGGCGCCCACGGGCCGGCACCCTCAGGCGGTGAGCGTGCGGACGAAGTTCGGCAGCGCCAGCGCGGCGCGGTGCATCTCGCCGTTGTAGTACTGGAGGTCCCGGAGCCCGCGCTGGGCGATGCGCCGGTCGATCTCGGGCGCCGACGGCTTGCGCGGATCGAGCGCCGTCGAGGCCATCGCCATCATCCACATGCCCCCGTACAGCGGGATCGACGTCAGGTAAGGCGTGACCAGCGGAAACGCGGCGCGCAGCCGGGAGAGCCCTTCGCGGACGCGCTGGGGGTGCGCGACGGGGCTGGCGACGTGCAGCGTCATCGCGCCGACCGGATTCAGCCGCGCGGCGCAGGCGCGATAGAACTCGGTCGTGTACAGCGGCGTCGACGGGCCGCCCGGATCGGTGAGGTCGAGCACGATCAGGTCGTACTGCTCGGCGGTCTCGCGAACGAAGGCGAAGCCGTCGCCGATCCTGAGCTCGAGCCGGGGATCGTCGAGTGCGCCGCGGTGGACCGCGTGAAGGTACTTGCGGGTGATGTCGACGACGGCGAGATCGAGCTCGCACAGCGTCACCGACTTCATCGTCGGGTGCTTCAGCAGCTCCTCGGCCGATCCGCCGTCGCCGCCGCCGATGATCAGCGCCCGCTCCGGCGCGGGGTGCGTGACCGCCGCCGGATGGACCAGGTTCTCGTGGTAGAAGAACTCGTCCCGTTCCGACGTCATGAAATGACCGTCGAGGCGGAACAGCTTGCCGAAGGTCGCGCTGTCGTGAACCTCGACGTCCTGGTGCGGCGAGCGGAACTTCTCGAACGCGCGCGCGGACCGGATGTAGAAGCCCCAGTCGTCGGTGAGGTGTTCGGTCAGCACGCCCGGCGCGAGGTCGCCGGCGCCCGGCGTCCCGGATCCGCCGCGACCGTCAGTCATCCTTGCCCCCGCGGTGGATCGAGTGGGAATGCGCCCGCGTGGGCTTCAGCGCGATTTCGAGCGCGCGAAACAGCCGCTCCGCCTTCTCGGTGTTGTCGGTCATGTAGTTGCAGACGTACACGTCGACGGTGACGAAACCGTGCTCGGGCCAGGTATGGATCGCGAGGTGCGACTCGGAGAGCAGCACGGTGCCGGTGACGCCCTGCGGTTCGAACTGGAAGAAGCGCTCGCCCACCACCGTCAGACCGGCCGCCGCGACGGCGTCGACGCAGACCTTGCGCAGCGCGTCGGCGCGGGTGAATTCGGGCGTGTCGGCGGGGCAGCCGTACCATTCGCCTAACAGATGGATGCCGTCCATCGGTTGTCCCCTTGAGTGTGGCCGGATTGCGGCCCATTCCATCGCGCCGCAATGCACCGATTCCCGTGCGGGGGGTGCGACAAAAGGTGACGGCGCCCCAGCGTCGGGCGGCGCGAAAGCATTGAATTATTGCACATTTTTGGGCTCGGCGCGATAATTTCAAGCTCCGGCCCGCACAACAACAGCTTTTTGCGGTGCGGCACGGTCCGCGGATCAGGCAGCGGCAAGGTCTTCGATGACGATGCGCTGCCACCGTTCGCCCCCTCCCGCCGCCCCGACTGCGCCTCGATGACCGCCAACCTCGCCACCGATTCCGATCTCGCCAACGCATTGCGGGCGCTCGCCATGGATGCGGTCGAGGCGGCGAAGTCCGGCCACCCGGGCATGCCGATGGGCATGGCGGAAATCGCCGTCGCGTTGTGGCATCGACACCTTTCGCACAATCCGGCGAACCCGCAGTGGCCCGATCGCGATCGTTTCGTGCTGTCCAACGGCCACGGTTCGATGCTGCTCTACGGGCTGCTGCACCTGTCCGGCTACGACCTGCCGCTCGACGAGCTCAAGCGCTTCCGGCAACTCCACTCGAAAACGCCGGGGCATCCGGAAGCCGGCGCCACGCCCGGCGTGGAAACCACGACCGGTCCGCTGGGCCAGGGCGTCGGAAACGCCGTCGGCATGGCGCTCGCCGAGCGGCTGCTCGCGGCGCAGTTCAATCGACCGGGTCACCGCATCGTCGACCACCGCACCTGGGCGTTCCTCGGCGACGGTTGCCTGATGGAGGGCGTTTCGCACGAGGCCTGCGCGCTGGCCGGAACGCTCGGGCTGTCGAAGCTCGTCGCGTTCTGGGACGACAACGGGATCTCGATCGACGGCGAGGTCGAGGGCTGGTTCACCGACGATACGCCGAAGCGCTTCGAGGCCTACGGCTGGAACGTGATCCGCGGCGTCGACGGCCACGATGTCGGCGCGGTCGACGCGGCGATCCGGGCGGCGCTCGCGGAATCGGCGCGGCCCACGCTGATCTGCTGCCGCACCACCATCGGCAAGGGCGCGCCGACCAAGGCGGGAACGGCCGATGCGCACGGCTCGGCGCTGGGCGCGCAGGAAATCGCCGCGGCGCGCGCGGCGCTGGGCTGGCCGCACCCGCCGTTCGAGATCCCCGGGGCGATCGCGAGCGGCTGGAATGCCCGGGCGGACGGCGCGCGACGCGAGACCGAGTGGACCGCCCGGCTGGCCGCGTACCGCGCGGCGTTTCCCGAACTCGCGGCCGAGTTCGGGCGACGGATGGCGGGCGAGCTGCCGGCCGACTTCGCCGCGACCGTCGCCACGTTCGTCGCGTCGCAGGCGGCCAAGGCGGAGACCGTCTCGACGCGCAAGGCGTCGCAACAGGCGATCGAGGCCTTCGCGCGCGCGCTGCCGGAAATGCTGGGCGGGTCGGCCGACCTCACCGGCTCGGTGTTCACCAACTGGTCGGGCAGCGTTCCGGTGACGCGCGAGCAGCCGGGCAACTACATCCACTACGGCGTGCGCGAGTTCGGCATGAGCGCCATCATGAACGGCGTCGCGCTGCACGGCGGCTTCATTCCCTATGCCGGAACCTTCCTCACGTTCTCCGACTACGCGCGCAACGCGGTGCGGATGGCCGCGCTGATGAAGCTGCGCGTGATCCACGTCTACACGCACGACTCGATCGGGCTCGGCGAGGACGGCCCCACGCACCAGTCGATCGAACACGCGGCGAGCCTGCGGCTGATCCCGAACCTCGACGTCTGGCGCCCGTGCGACACCGTCGAGTCGGCGGTGGCGTGGGCGGCCGCGATCGGGCGGCGTCCCGGCGCGGACCCGGGGCCGACAGCGCTGCTGTTCACGCGCCAGAACGTCCCCTTCGTCCCGCGCAGCGACCCGCAGATCGCCGCCATCGGGCGCGGCGGCTACGTGCTGGCCGACTGGGATGCGGCGGCGCCGAAGCGGGCGATCGTCGTCGCCACGGGTTCGGAGGTGGCGCTGGCGCTGGCGGCGCGCGAACTGCTCGCCGCCGAAGGCATCGGCGTCCGCGTCGTGTCGATGCCCTGCACGCGCCGCTTCGACGCGCAGGATGCCGCCTGGCGCGCGAGCGTGCTGCCGCCCGGGACCGCGCGCATCGCCGTCGAGGCGGGGTCCACCGACGGCTGGCGCAAGTACACCGGCGCCGCCGACGATCCGAAAGGGGCGGTCCTCGGCATCGACACGTTCGGCGAATCGGCGCCGGCCGGCGCGCTGTTCAGGCACTTCGGACTGACTGCCGACAACCTCGCCGCCACCGTCCGGCGCTGCGTGGCGGCGGCCTGACCCGGTCATGGCGATGAGTCCGGCCACCGTCATCCGCCCCGCCGTCGCCGGCGACGCCCGGGCGATCGCGCAGGTGCGCGTCGACGCGTGGCGCGCGACCTATCGCGGGATGATCCCCGACGCCTACCTCGACGGCATGAGCGTCGACGCGAGCGAGACCGGCTGGCTGCGCATCCTGAGCGCACCGAACCGGGTCGCCGCGGTGTTCGTCGCCGAGGACGAATCCGGCGTCGTGGGCTTCGCGTCGGGCCATCGCCTGGCGGAGCCGAAGCACGGCCTCGACGCCGAACTGTCCGCGGTGTATCTGGTACCGACGGCGCAGCGCGCCGGCACCGGCACGCGCCTGGTCGCCGCGGTGGCGCAGTCGCTCGCGCGGCTGGGCGCCACCGGGCTGATCGCCTGGGTGATCGCCGCGAACCGGCGCGCGCGCGCCTTTTACGAAGCGCTCGGCGGCGAACTGCTGCTCGAGCAGCCGTTCCAGTGGGACGGCATGGACCTCGTCGAGGCAGGCTACGGCTGGCGCGATCTTCCCGCGCTGGCCGTGGCCGGCCCCGTGCTTCAATGAACCGTCATCGACCCGAAAAGGAGTGACAGCATGACCATCAAAGTCGCCATCAACGGCTACGGCCGCATCGGTCGCAACATCCTGCGCGCCCACTACGAGGGCGGCAAGAAGCACGACCTCGAGATCGTCGCGATCAACGACCTCGGCAGCCCCGAGACCAACGCGCACCTGACGCGCTACGACACCGCGCACGGGAAATTCCCGGGCAAGGTCGAGGTCGACGGCGACGCGATGGTCGTCAACGGCGACCGGATCAAGGTCTTCGCGCAGCGGGACCCGGCGCAGCTGCCCTGGGGCACGCTCGGCGTCGACGTGGTGCTCGAGTGCACCGGCTTCTTCACGACCAAGGAGAAGGCGTCGGCGCACCTGAAGGGCGGCGCGAAGAAGGTGATCATCTCGGCGCCCGGCGGCAAGGACGTCGACGCCACCGTCGTCTACGGCGTCAACCACGGCACGCTCAAGGCCGCGCACACCGTCATCTCGAACGCGTCGTGCACGACCAACTGCCTCGCGCCGCTGGTGAAGCCGCTGCACGACAAGATCGGCCTCGTCAACGGGCTGATGACGACCATCCACGCCTACACCAACGACCAGGTGCTGACCGACGTCTACCACGAGGACCTGCGGCGGGCGCGCTCGGCGACGATGAGCATGATCCCGACCAAGACCGGCGCTGCGGCGGCGGTCGGCCTGGTGCTGCCCGAGCTCAACGGCAAGCTCGACGGCTACGCGATCCGCGTGCCGACGATCAACGTGTCGGTGGTCGACCTGACGTTCATCGCCGCGCGCGACACCACCGTCGACGAAGTCAACGCCATCATGAAGGAAGCCGCGGACAGCGGCCCGCTGGCGGAGGTGCTCAACTACAACAAGGCACCGCTGGTTTCGGTCGATTTCAACCACGACCCGGCGTCGTCGACGTTCGACGCGACGCTGACCAAGGTCTCCGGCCGGCTGGTCAAGGTCTCTTCGTGGTACGACAACGAGTGGGGCTTCTCCAACCGGATGCTCGACACCACCGTGGCGCTGATGAACGCCAAGTGACGCCGCGGGACGCGTGAACGCCCCGTCGAACGCAGCGCCCGACCTCCGCCCCGGCGACGCATCAAGTCGCCGGGGCGGTCGTCGTGCGCCCGATCGCGATGGCCGACGTCGAGGGGTTCCGCGCCTGCGTCGACGCGGTGATGAAGGAGCGGCGCTGGCTCGCCTACCTCGAGGCATTCCCGCTCTCCCGCACCGCGGCCTTCGTCGCCGGCAACCTCGAATCGGGGAACCCGCAGTTCGTCGCCGACGACGGCGGCCGGATCGTCGGCTGGTGCGACATCTGCCGCGAAACGATTCCGACCTACGCGCACTGCGGTATGCTGGGGATGGGCGTGCTCGCCCCGTTCCGCAGCCGCGGTCTGGGCACGCGGCTGATCGCGGCCGCGCTCGGCGCGGCCCGCGAGCGCGGGATCGAGCGCGTGGAGCTGTCGGTCTACGCGCACAACACGGCGGCGCAGGCGCTCTACCGCAAGGCCGGCTTCGTTCATGAAGGCACGCGCGTCCGCGGCCGCAAGCTCGACGGCGACTACGCCGACATTCACATGATGGGCCTCGTGTTCGCGCGCTGAGCCCCCCTCCGACTGGACACCACCATGGACTTCTTCCGCCTTTCCGACCTCGACGTGCGCGGCAAGCGCGTCTTCATCCGCGCGGACCTCAACGTGCCGCAGGACGCCAGCGGGGCGATCACCGACGACACGCGGATCCGCGCGTCGGTGCCCGGCATCCGCGATGCCCTGGATCGCGGCGCGGCAGTGATGGTCACCTCGCATCTCGGCCGGCCCGTCGAGGGACAGTGGAGCGCAGCCGACTCCCTCGCCCCGGTCGCGCGGCGGCTCGGCGAACTCCTCGGGCGCGACGTGCCGCTGGTGCGCGACTGGGTCGACGGCGGCGCCTGGCACCAGGCGCTGAAGGCCGGCGACGTCGTGCTGCTGGAGAACTGCCGCTTCAACAAGGGCGAGAAGAAGAACGACGAGGCGCTGGCGCGCAGGATGGCGGCGCTCACCGACGTCTACGTCAACGACGCGTTCGGGACCGCGCACCGCGCGGAGGCGACGACCGAAGGCATCGCCCGCTACGCGCCCATCGCGTGCGCCGGCCCGCTGGTGGCCGCCGAACTCGACGCGCTGACGCAGGCGCTGGCGCAGCCGAAGCGGCCGCTGATCGCCATCGTCGCCGGGTCCAAGGTCTCGACCAAGCTGACCGTGCTGCGCGCGCTGGCGGCGAAAGTCGACTGCCTGATCGTCGGCGGCGGCATCGCCAACACGTTCATCCTCGCCGCCGGCGGCCACATCGGCAAATCGCTCGCCGAGCCGGACCTGGTCGGCGAGGCGAAGGCGATCCTCGACACCTTCCCGGGCAAGGTGCCGGTGCCGGTGGACGCGGTCTGCGCCAAGGAATTCTCGGCGACCGCCAGGCCCGAACTCAAGGCGGTCGAGAACGTCGAGCCGGACGACCTGATCCTCGACCTCGGCCCGCAGAGCGTGGCGTACATCGCCACCGTTCTCGCGAAGGCCGGGACGATCGTGTGGAACGGCCCGATCGGCGTGTTCGAGTTCGACGCCTTCGCCGGCGGCACCCGGGCGATGGCCGAGGCGATCGTCAGGTCCGGCGCCTACACCATCGCCGGCGGCGGCGACACGGTCGCCGCGATCAACAAGTTCGGCATCGCCGACCGGATCTCGTACATCTCCACCGCGGGCGGCGCGTTCCTCGAGTTCCTCGAGGGAAAGACGCTGCCCGCGATCGCAGCGCTGGAAGCGCGCGCTGCCGGCTGATTCCGCGGCGGTGCCGGTCGCCGCGCGCGGTACGACCGTCGGCACGCTCGCCGGCAGCTGCCTTGAGCCCTGGTTCGACACCGAAAGCCCCAATGCCCCGTTCCACCAAGATCGTCGCCACCCTCGGTCCGGCCAGCAATGCGCCGGAAATGCTCACCCGCCTGATCGCGGCCGGCGTCGACGTGGTCCGCCTCAACTTCTCGCACGGCGTGGCGGCCGACCACATCGAGCGCGCGCGCATCGTGCGCG
Source organism: uncultured beta proteobacterium (assembly GCA_963810815.1). Taxonomy (GTDB): domain Bacteria; phylum Pseudomonadota; class Gammaproteobacteria; order Burkholderiales; family Casimicrobiaceae; genus CAVQWT01. The sequence continues at coordinate 106,058 of CAWEPB010000002.1, forward strand.
AGCAGGCCAGGATCCAGGGCCGCGCCGTCGGCATCATGGTCGACCTGCAGGGGCCGAAGATCCGCGTCGGCAAGTTCCGCGACGGCCGGATCACGCTGGTCCCGGGCACCACCTTCGTGCTCGACGCGGAGTGCACCGAGGGCGACGCCGAGCACGTGGGCCTCGACTATCCGGAACTCGTCCGCGACGTCGGTCCCGGCGCGGTGCTGCTGCTCGACGACGGACTCATCAAGCTGGTGGTCGAGCAGGTCCAGGAATCGCGCATCGTGACGCGCGTCGTGCTCGGCGGCGTGCTGTCGAACAACAAGGGCATCAACCGGCAGGGGGGCGGCCTGTCGGCACCCGCGCTCACCGCCAAGGACATGGAGGACGTCAAGACGGCGGCGGCGATCGACGCCGACTTCCTGGCGGTGTCGTTCCCGAAGAACAAGGAAGACATGTACATGGCGCGCCAGCTGCTGCGCGCCGCGGGCAGCCGGGCCACGCTGCTGGCGAAGATCGAGCGGGCCGAGGCGATCGGCGCGCTGGAGGAGATCATCGAGGCGTCCGACGGCATCATGGTCGCGCGCGGCGATCTCGCCGTCGAGGTCGGCAACGCGGCGGTGCCCGGCCTGCAGAAGCGGATGATCCGGCTCGCGCGCACGATGAACAAGCTGACGATCACCGCGACGCAGATGATGGAGTCGATGATCCACAACCCGGTGCCGACGCGCGCCGAGGTCTCCGACGTCGCCAACGCGGTGCTGGACGGCACCGACGCGGTGATGCTGTCCGCCGAGACGGCGGCCGGCAAGTATCCGGTCGAGGTCGTCGATGTCGTGGGCCAGATCTGCGTCGAGGCCGAGAAGTCGGACGAGGTCGAGACCGACCGCGACTTCTTCGACCGCACGTTTTCGCGCGCCGACCAGTCGATCGCGATGGCGTCGCTGTTCACCGCGCACCACCTCAAGGTGAAGGCGATCGCCTCGCTGACGCAGAGCGGATCGACGGCGCTGTGGATGTCCCGGCACAACGTCGGCTGCCCGATCTACGCGCTGACGCCGGAGCTGTCGGCGCTGCGCACGATGTCGCTCTACCGCAACGTCCGCCCGCTGTTCCTCGAGCAGTCCGGCGACCGCGACACCGTGCTGCAGGCGGCCGAGGACCTGCTGGTGTCGCGCGGCGTGGTCCAGCCCGGGGATCTCATCGTGCTGACGATCGGGGAGCCGATGGGCAAGTCGGGCGGCACCAACACGATGAAGATCGTCAAGGTCGGCGAGTTGCGGAGCTGACGGCCCGGCCGGCCGCCGGACCACGGCGGCGGGGGTGGCGGAGGAGTAAAATGCGCCCATTGGCGACGCGGCCGCGCCGCCCGTTCCGCACCATCTCGGAGATTTCCATGCCCCTCGTTTCGATGCGCCAGCTTCTCGACCACGCGGCCGAACATGCGTACGGCCTCCCGGCGTTCAACGTCAACAACCTCGAGCAGGTCCAGGCGATCATGGCCGCGGCCGCGGAAACCGACAGCCCGGTGATCATGCAGGCGTCGGCCGGCGCGCGGAAGTACGCCGGCGAGGTGTTCCTGCGGCACCTGATCGAAGCCGCGGTCGAGAGCTATCCGAACATCCCGGTGGTGATGCACCAGGACCACGGGCAGTCGCCGGACGTCTGCGCCTCGGCGATCAAGCTCGGGTTCTCCAGCGTGATGATGGACGGATCGCTGCAGGCCGACGGCAAGTCCATCGCCAGCTACGACTACAACCTCGACGTGACGAGGAAGGTCGTCGACATGGCGCACGCTCTGGGCATCACCGTCGAGGGCGAGCTCGGCTGCCTCGGCTCGCTGGAGACGATGATGGGCGACAAGGAGGACGGCCACGGCGCCGAAGGCAAGATGACGCGCGAAATGCTGCTGACCGACCCCGACCAGGCTGCCGACTTCGTCAAGCGCACCCAGCTCGACGCGCTGGCCATTGCGATCGGGACGTCGCACGGCGCGTACAAGTTCTCGCGCAAGCCCACCGGCGACATCCTCGCGATCGACCGCATCAAGGCGATCCATGCGCGCATTCCCAACACGCACCTCGTGATGCACGGCAGTTCCAGCGTGCCGCAGAACCTGCTCGCCGACATCCGCAAGTACGGCGGCGACATGAAGGAAACCTACGGCGTGCCGGTCGAGGAGATCCAGGAAGGCATCAAGCACGGCGTGCGCAAGATCAACATCGACACCGACATCCGGCTCGCGATGACCGCGGCAACCCGCAAGTACCTGCACGAGAACCCGTCCAAGTTCGATCCGCGCGACTTCCTCAAGCCGGCGATGCTGGCGGCCAAGGCGATCTGCGTGGAACGCTACCAGCAGTTCGGGTCCGCCGGGATGGCCTCGAAGATCAAGGCGCTGCCGTTGTCGGCGGTCGCGGCGAAGTACAAGAGCGGCGAGCTGGCGCAGGTCGTCCGCTGACGATCGGGTCGGCCGTCGCGCCGGCAACCGCGGCGCCGACGGAAAACATGGGGGGAACGGTCATGGGCATCATGGGCATCATCTGGATGATTGTCGTGGGCTTCATCGTCGGCGTCCTGGCGCGCTTCGTCTATCCCGGCGCCGTGCCCCTCGGCTTCTGGCTGACCGCGCTGCTCGGCATCGGCGGTTCGATCGTCGGCGGGTTGATCGGCCAGATGTTCGGCGGCGACAAGAGCGGCTCGTTCACGCCCGCCGGCTGGCTGCTGTCGATCGTCGGCTCGGTGATCCTGATCTGGGCGTGGACCACCTTCATGCGCTGACGGGGCGGCCGGCGGACGGCCGCCGGCGCGCGCCATCGCCTCGATGACCACGCTCGCCGACCTCGAGGCAGCGGCGCGGCGCGTCTACGCCGCGATGGCGCCGACGCCGCAGTACGCGTGGCCGCTCCTCGCCCGCCGCGCGGGCCGGGAGGTCTGGGTCAAGCACGAGAACCACACGCCGACCGGCGCCTTCAAGGTCCGCGGCGGCGTCAACCTGCTCGGCGCGATGGCCGAGCGGGGCGAGCGTCCCGCCGGCATCGTCAGCGCCACGCGCGGCAACCATGGGCAGAGCCTCGCGTTCGCCGCGCGACGGCACGGCCTGCGCTGCGTGATCGTCGTTCCGCACGGCAACTCGCCCGACAAGAACGCGGCGATGTCGGCGTTCGGTGCCGAGCTGGTCGAATTCGGCCGCGATTTCGACGAGGCGCGCGGGCACGCGGCCGGCATCTCCGAGCGCGAGGGGCTGAAATTCGTCGGCCCGTTCGAGCCGGAACTCGTCGCCGGTGTCGGCACCTACGCGCTGGAGCTGTTTCGGGCCGTGCCCGATATCGACACGGTCTACGTGCCGATCGGCTGCGGCTCGGGAATCTGCGGACTGATCGCCGCGCGCGACGCGCTCGGGTTGGGGACGAGGATCGTCGGCGTCGTTTCCACCGCCGCCAACGCCTACGCGCAGTCGTTCCGGACTGCGCACCGCGGTCGAGACGGCGACCGCGAACACGCTGGCCGACGGGATGGCGGTCCGGGTGCCGGTGCCGGCGGCGCTGGAGATCATCTGGCGCGGGGCGCACGACGTCGTCGAGGTCACCGACGACGAGATCGGACACGCGATCCGCGCGTACCACGACGACACCCACCAGCTGGCGGAGGGTGCGGGCGCGGCGCCGCTGGCCGCCCTGCTCGCCGCGGGCGCCGCGGCCGGTACGCGCGCCGCCGTGATCCTGTGCGGCGGCAACATCGACCGCGACGTCTACCGGGCGCGTGCATCGGCCAATGAGCGGCCAATGAGCGGTCACCGAGCGCATCGGCGTGAGCGGCCCACTCAGTGGCGACGAGCCGCGACCGAGCGGCTGCCGGCGCCGGCGGTGAATCAGGGATCGGCGAATACGGACACGCCGGCGGTCGCGGTGCCGCCGCGGCCATCGCTGATCGTGTAGGAAAAGCTGTCGTAGCCGACGAAGCCGTTGATCGCCTGGTAGATCAGCGTGTCGTTGGGCCCGCGGGTGAGCGTGGCCGAGCCCGACCCCGGCATCGTGAACGACACGATGGTCAGCGCGTCGCCGTCGGGGTCGCTGTCGTTGGCCAGCACGGCGATCGGCGTCGCGACCTGGTAGCCCGTCATCGCATAGTCGGCCTTCGCGACCGGGGCGCGGTTCCGGCGCGCGACGGTGACGGCGACCGAGGCCGCACCCGTGGCGCCCTTGCCGTCGGCGACGGTGTAGGTGAAGGCGTCCGGCCCGACGTAGCCCGGCGCCGGCGTGTAGAGGATGCGCCCGCCGGCGATCACCGCGCTGCCCTGCGCCGGCGCCGACACGCTGGCGATCGACAGCGTGTCGCCGTCGGGATCGGCGTCGTTGGCGAGCACGTCGAAGCTGTTGGCGCTGCTGTCCTGGTCGACGGAGTACGCGTCGCCGACCGGCGCCGGCGCCCGGTTCAGGTACTGCTTCGGTCCCTCGGACACCGCGGTCGTCGTCTGCTGTGTCGTGTAGACGTCGACGGTGCGCTTGTGCGCGGCCGGACTGACCAGCGCGCGGCGCACCCAGGCGGGCTCGGCGGCCACGACCTCCTCGCGCCACTCGATGCGCGGCGACGGTGCGGCGGGAACCGGCGCGGCGGCCGAAGGCGGTGCGGCGGGAGGCAGCGTGACCGCTTCCTCGCGCTCGACCACCGTGACGAACTCGATCTCGACGCGTCGGTTCTTCGGCCGGCCGGCCGCGTCGTTCGGGAAGCGCGGCGCGCGCTCGCCCATGCCTTCGGCGACGATCCGCCCCGCGGGCACGCCCGCGGCGACGAGGTAGTCGCGCACCGCCGTGGCGCGGCGCTGGGAAAGGGCGAGGTTGTACGCGTCCGGACCGAGGTCGCAGGTGTGGCCGGTCACGCGCAGGTTGCCTTCGTACGGCGTCGCCGCCAGCCGCGCGGCGATGGCGTCGAGGGCCGCCCTGGCGTCGGGACGCAGCACGCTGCGGTCGAGGTCGAAGAAGGCGTCGGCGGTCGCACTGGCGGTCGTCTTGACCAGGCGGCGTTCGACCCGCGGTGCCGACTGCGCAGTCGAGGCAGCCGCCGTCGCGGTGGGGGTCGGTGCCGGGATCGCCGCCGGCACCTCGACCGGCACGCGCCGGACCTGGGCCGCCGGCTTCCACGCCGCGCCCCCGAACGAATAGCGGTACATCGCCACGACCCGGGCGTCGTTGGCGTCGGTTTCGAAATCGCCGCGCCGGTGGAGGAACTCGCCGACCACGCCGACGCTGTGCGGCGTGCCGGCGAAGAACTTCTCCGCGCCGAGCGTCAAGGTCGCCTGGTTCGCGTTGCCTTCACCCCATTCGTAGTCGCCGCCGACGGTCAGCCGCAGCAGCGGCCCCTCGTAGAAACGGCCTGCGCGCACGCCGACGCCGTAGTCCCACGCGCGCTCGAAGCTGCGGGTGGTGACCGTCGTCGCGATGTCCTGCTGGTAGGGCCGGCCGGCGTCGACGCCGCTGACCGTCTGCACCGACGACGTCGAAACCAGGCCGGTCTGCCGCCGCCCGGTGATCGCTGCCGCCGCGTAACCCTCGGCAAACCAGGCGGGCGTTTCGATGCCGCCGCCCAGCGTGATCTTGCGGTCGCGCCACTCGTTCTGGTCGGCGGCGACGAAGAACTTCCGCACCGCGGCGTCCGCGCCGCCCTGCTCCGGCTGCCACTGGTACGAAACCTTCGCGCCCCCGGCCGAGCTGGCGGTGGCCCAGAGCTCGCCGATCCACGCCGCGCGCGCGGTCTCGCCGAAGACGAAGAACGCCTCGCCGGCAAGTCCGTTCTCGCTGTCGTAACCGATGCCCAGGCGGTAGGTGTCGCCGACGAAACGCAGGTCGAGCGGCGCGGCGGCCGGCGCGGGGACGGGTGTCGGAGGCTGCTGCGCGAGCGCAAAGGGTGCGTACGGCGCCAGCAACGCCAGCGCGAGGGCGGAAGCGACCGGACGGCGGGCGAAACGGCAGCGGCCGGGCAGGGAACGGCGGACGGAAGTCGGGCGTGACACGGGAAATCCTGGCGTAAAGAGCAACCCCGCAACGGTCAGACGAGGTCGGCGGCGGGGCCCAGGACCTGTTCGCGCAACTCGCGGTAGCGCGGCATCTGCGGCGGATAGACGCAGATGTACTTCACCTGCGCGGCCTGCAGGCAGCGCTGCTTGATCATCTCGAGCTTCTGGTCGCGCGGATTGACCACCTGATCCGGTTCCTTCGAGTCGACGATGGCGACGATGGTCATGTCGCGGTCGCAGATGACGAAGCCGACATGCTGGTTCGCGATCTTGCGGAACGCGCGCAGCCGCTCCATGCCCTGCGGTCCGATCTTGACCTGCAGCACGTCGGAGAGGCGGATGCGGGCGAAGATCTCGTGCCGCGGGAACGCGGCCCGGAGCAGCAGGTAGACGACGCCCTCGGCCTTGGTGAGGAAGCGCGGGCGCAGCAGGTAGAGTCCGGGAAGCTCGGCCGACGACAGCAGGCGCGTCGTCTCGCCTTCGGTCCATTGCGCGACGGTGTTGGGGGAGTCGCCGGCGGACTTGACGCCACCGCCGGCGGACCGATTGCGGCGGACGAGTCCGACGATCACCGCGACCACCAGCGCGGCGATCGCGATTCCGAACAGGATTCCGGCGTTCATCTGCAAGGTAGTGTCGCTCGGCGAAGGTCGCGGCGGCAGTCGGACCTGCAGACAACCGGGCGGGTGGCGAGGGTCATGGTTCGTTGCGCAGGGCGGGAGGGATGGGCTCCCGAGGTCGCCGCTAGTCTAAATCATTTCTCCGGACGGCTGTTGCGGCGACGACCGCGGTTCGGCGGCCCGGGCCGGGTTTCGGGCATCGGCGCGACACCCCTCGGCATCGGCGGGCCCCCGGCGACGGCGGCCCGCAGGGCCTGCCGGTGCCTCATCGCCGCGCTCGCGCAGCAGGCGCAGGGCGGCGTCGACGACGCGCAGCTTTCGCGCCTGCGCCGGCAGCTCGCGGCCGCGCGTCCGCCGACGCTGCCGCTCGCCGCGCCGTCTACCTGACCCCCACAAAAGACAAAGCCCAGCGCGAGGCCGGGCTTTGCATTGATGCCGCGGGGCGAACCCGCGTCGCGCGCAACGCGCGTGCTCGGGGGCGAGCGATTACATGTCCATGTCGCCCATGCCGCCCATGCCGCCCATTCCGCCGCCGCCGCCCATGCCGCCCTTCTCGTCCTTCGGCAGCTCGGCGACCATCGCCTCGGTCGTCAGCATCAGGCTCGCGACCGACGCCGCGTTCTGCAGCGCGAAACGCGTGACCTTGGTCGGGTCCAGCACGCCCATCTCGACCATGTCGCCGTACTGGCCGGTGGCCGCGTTGAAGCCGAAGTTGCCCTTGCCCTCGACGACCTTGTTGACGACGACCGACGGCTCGTCGCCGGCGTTCTGCACGATCTGGCGCAGCGGCTCCTCGATCGCGCGCAGCACGATCTTGATGCCGGCTTCCTGGTCGGGGTTGTCGCCCTTCAGGCCCTTGAGGTTGGCGCGGGCGCGCAGGTAGGCCACGCCGCCGCCGGCGACGATGCCCTCCTCGACGGCCGCACGCGTCGCGTGCAGCGCGTCTTCGACGCGCGCCTTCTTTTCCTTCATCTCGACTTCGGTGGCGGCGCCGACCTTGATCACCGCCACGCCGCCGGCGAGCTTGGCCACGCGCTCCTGCAGCTTTTCCTTGTCGTAGTCGCTGGTGGCTTCCTCGACCTGCTTGCGGATGTTCTTCACGCGCGCCTCGATCGCGGCCTTTTCGCCGTGACCGTCGATGATCGTCGTGTCTTCCTTGCCCACTTCGATGCGCTTGGCGCGGCCGAGATCCTTGATCGTGGCGTTCTCGAGCTTGAGGCCGAGTTCTTCCGCGATCACGGTGCCGCCGGTCAGGATGGCGATGTCCTCGAGCATGGCCTTGCGGCGGTCGCCGAAGCCGGGCGCCTTGACCGCGGTGGTCTTGAGGATGCCGCGGATGTTGTTGACGACCAGCGTGGCGAGCGCCTCGCCGTCGACGTCCTCGGCGATGATCAGCAGCGGCTTGCCGGCCTTCGCGACCTGCTCCAGCACCGGCAGGAGATCGCGGATGTTGCTGATCTTCTTGTCGTGCAGGAGGATGTACGGGTCCTCGAGCGCGGCGGACTGCTTGTCCGGGTTGTTGATGAAGTACGGCGAGATGTAGCCGCGGTCGAACTGCATGCCCTCGACCAGGTCGAGCTCGTTCTCGAGGCCCTTGCCGTCTTCGACGGTGATCACGCCTTCCTTGCCGACCTTTTCCATCGCCTGGGCGATCGTCTTGCCGATCTCCTCGTCGGCGTTGGCCGAGATCGAGCCGACCTGCGCGATTTCCTTCGACGTCGAGCACGGCTTGCTGATCTTCTTCAGTTCCTCGACGACGGCGATGACCGCCTTGTCGATGCCGCGCTTCAGGTCCATCGGGTTCATGCCGGCGGCGACGTACTTCATGCCTTCGGTGATGATCGACTGCGCGAGGACCGTGGCCGTCGTCGTGCCGTCACCGGCGACGTCGGAGGTCTTGGACGCGACTTCCTTGACCATCTGCGCGCCCATGTTCTCGAACTTGTCCTTGAGCTCGATTTCCTTCGCGACCGACACACCGTCCTTGGTGATCGTCGGGGCGCCGAAGCTGCGCTCGAGCACGACGTTGCGGCCCTTGGGGCCCAGCGTCACCTTGACGGCGTTCGAAAGAACGTTGACGCCGTTGACCATCTTGTTGCGCACGCCTTCGCCGAAGCGGACGTCTTTGGCTGCCATGATGCGTTTCTCCTGATGCTTGAATGGGATGCGGGTTCGGGGCGGACGTCAGCCGACGATGCCGATGACGTCGTCTTCGCGCATGTGCAGGAGGTCCTGGCCCTCGAGCTTGAATTCCTGGCCGGAGTACTTGCCGAAGAGCACCTTGTCGCCGGGCTTGACGCCCATCGGGACCAGCTTGCCGTTGTCGTCGGTCTTGCCCGGGCCGGCAGCGACCACCTCGCCCATCGAGGGCTTCTCCGCCGCCGTGTCGGGGATGACGATGCCGCCTGCGGATTTCCGTTCTTCTTCGAGCCGCTTGACGATGATGCGATCGTGCAGAGGACGCAGTTTCATGTTAGTGCTCACTCCTGTTGGAAATTTCCATTGGAATCAGACGCTTGGGGCCGCGCTCTGGGCGCGGCCCGGCAGGAGCGGCTTGACGGCGTCCGGACGGACGCCGTTGTTAGCACTCACCGCCAGCGAGTGCTAATTATAGGGGCGGACTACAGGCGATGCAACCCCGACGGCCGACGGCACGCACCGACCGCGGCGGTTGCCGGGTCGTGTGATGGGGCCCTGTGCAGCGACCGACGGGCCGGATCAGCCGCCGAGCTGGAGGTCGTCGGCGATGGCCTTGATGCCGGCGCGAGCGCAGCCGTCGTCGGTCTCGCCGGACGGCGCCCCGGAGATGCCGACGGCGCCGATGATGGTGCCGCCCGCCTCGATCGGGACGCCGCCGCCGACCATGACGACCCCCTGGATGTGCCGGATGCCCGACGACAGCTCGCCGGACTGCGTGGCCTTGGCGAGACCGACCGTGTCGGCGCGGAACGAGACCGCGGTCCACGCTTTCGCCCTGGCCGTGTCCGGCGTGTGCGCGCCGGCGAACCGGTCGCGCAGCATGACCTGGGCGACGCCGCCGCGATCGACGACCGCCACGGCGACCTGGTAGCCGCCCTTGCGGCACTGCTCGAGCGCGGCCTGCGCCACCTTCAACGCGGCCTCGGGGGTGAGCTGGCGAACCGTGAACGTTGATTGCGCCGCGGCCGGTGAGGCTGCCGCCAGCGCGATCACCAGCGCCGCCAACGGAAAGGACATTCTCATCGCGATCCTCCTCGGAAAGTCGCGCCGGCAGGGCGGCGCAGGAACCCAGTTTCCGCCCCGCGGGCCAGGCGACCGTTGACCAGGGTCAATCGGAAATTGAACACGGGATCGGACGACACCTGGGCAAAAAAGAGCCGCCCGGGTCGCCCCGGACGGCTCGCTTTCGCGCTGCCGCTACTTCTTCGCGTCCTTTTTCGCCGCTTCGGCCGTCTTCGCGGGGGCCGGTTTGGCCGGCTCGGCCGCCTTCGGCGCATCGGCGGCCGGCGCCGCCGCCTTCGCCGGCTCGACGTTGAGGTTGATCTCCGGCCACGTGCGCCCGTGGCAGGCGGGATTCGAGCAGAAGCTGCCGCCGTCGTTGCCGAACTTGACCGGGCCGTGGCACATCTTGCAGCTGTCGTCGAGGCTCAGGCGGTGCTCGCGCATCCAGTTCGCCGCGCCGTGGCTTTCCGGCGGCGTCAGGCCGGGCATCGTCGTCGAAGCCACCGTCTTCAGCGTGCCGTCGACGGTGACCTGCGGGATGTCGTGGCACAGCGTGCACTGCAGCCGGATCGCCTCGCCCTTCTCGTTGAAGTGCTTGCCGTCGTGGCAGCGGAAGCAGCCGGCCGAGTCCTTGTGGCCGGCGTGGTTCGGGAACGACTTCCAGGTCAGGTCCTTGGCCTCGAACTCCGACAGCTTCAGGATCTCGAGCATCGTTGCGCTGAACTGCTCCTCGGCCTTCTTCGCGTCGGGCTTGAGCTCGCCCTTCGGCCGCGCCTCGGCGATGATCCGCTCGAACTGCGGCACCTGCTGTTCCAGCGGCCCGTGCAGCGCCGACGCCTTGTCGATGATCGCCAGGGCGCGCGCCTTGATCGACGGCAGGTCGCGGCTGATGCGGCCCTCCTGCATCGCATCGTCGACGCGGTCGGCCGGGTTCCGGAACGGGTGGCCCGACGCGTTGTGGCAGTCGGCGCACTCCATCTTCCGCTTCGGCAGCTGGTCGAGCTCGGCGCGGGCGAGCTTGCTCGACGCGTCGACGTAAGTCGTGGACTTGCCGTCCTTGCCGGTGATGCGGACCCAGGGAATGACCCGCTTCTGCTCGTCGACGGTGGCGAACTCGACGTTCTGGTCGACGTGCCAGTGGATGCCGCGCGTCGCGCCTTCGCGCGCCTCGCCGCCGCCGGTGTGGACGATCAGCCGGGTGCGCGACTCGGTGTTCTTGGCGTCGGTGTCGTAATGGACCTTGGTGCGGACTTTGTCGTCGTGGACGTTGGTCGGCCAGTGGCAGTTCTCGCAGGAGTCGCGCGCCGGACGCATCGTCGTCGCGTGCAGCGGCCGCTCGTACCCGGTCAGCATCGCCCAGGGCTCGCGCCAGTGGCCGACCTTGGCCACCATCAGCTGCAGCGTCGGCAGCCGGCCCATGTGGCACTCGACGCAGTTGACCCGGGCGTGCGCCGAGACCGCGTGGGCCCGGGGCTCCTCCGGGTGCACCTGGTGGCACGAGTTCGTGCAGAACGCGTTGCTGTTCGTGTACTCCCAGAAGACGATGCCTCCGGCGCCGAGGACGGCGAGCGCGATCCCGACGACGACCAGCGTCGTCACCGTCCCCATCATCAGCGTCCGCCGACCCAGCTTGATGTTCATCGTCGCCTTCCTCTCGTCGTTTCGGTGCCTGCGCCGCCGCCGGACCGCGCCGTTCTCGCGCCGGAGGTGGATACGCGAAGGCGGACCGCATGCGGTCCGCCCCAGGGACCCGCGACGGCCGCCGGCGCGCCGGCGAACGCCACGCGTCAGAGTACTAGAAGATGCTGTACACGATCAACACGACCGTGATCACGCCGAGGACCAGCGCCGTGCCGCCGACGACCCAGCCGAACCATTTCGCTTCCGCGGTCGGCGCCGTCGTCTCCTTCGCCGCCAGCTTGCCGTCGCGGATCAGCCGCTGGAGTTCGATCTGCCGCTCCTCCTTCAGCTCGTGCTCGGAAATGCGGCCGGTGAAGATCACCGTGTCCATCGGGAACTTCTCCGGCCGCAGGTGGCCGTTGAAGAAGTGGAAGGTGAAGATGAAGCCGACGGCGAGCAGCGCCTCCTCGCCGTGGACCAGCGACGCGACGTTGAACATCCAGCCCGGCAGCAGCCTGGAGAAGAACACGGGGAACCACAGCAGGAGCCCGGAGCCACCGATGATGAACATCCCCCAGAACACCGCCCAGTAGTCGAACTTCTCCCAGTAGGTCCAGCGGTCGAACTGCGGGCGCGGGCCGCGGCCGACGAACCACTTGAAGTTGCGCCAGATGTCGACGATGTCCTGCGGCTGCGGCACCATCGAATCAGGACCCCACAGCATCGCCATCACCCGGCCGCCGCGGATCGCCTTGGAAAAGACGAGCACGACGTGGCTGACGAACACCACGATCATCACGAACGCGCAGATGCGATGGATGAGGCCGGCGCCCTCGAAGCCGCCCAGCAGCCGCGCCAGCGTCTGCGCCCACCCCTGCTCGGCGTAGATCAGCGGCAGGCCGGACAGCGCGCAGCCGACGAACGTCAGCATCAGGAGCGCATGCATGACCCGCTCGATCGGCGTGAACCGCCGATAGTAGCGGTGCGCGGCGCCGGCAGCGCCAGCCTGACCGCCGACCACCGCGGCGGCGACGTTACCGGAAGCGATCGACATCAGTGCCTCTCTTGGCTGTTGCCGCGACCGCGGGCGAGCCGCTCCCGCAGCGAACGGTAGAACCAGAATACGGTGTGCACCCCGAAGAACGAGAACACGCCGAGCAGCAGGACTTCCATGAACCGCGCCGCCCAGAAGTAGAGGGGGCTGCGCGCCTTGTCGTGCTTGTTCGCGTGCGGATCGAAGCTCGCGAAATTGGCGCTCGCACCCGGGTGGCATTTCTGGCAGGTCTGCAGCCGGTTCTGCGGTGACACCATCGACGCCGGATTCGACGCCGGCAGCACGTCGTGGGCGCCGTGGCAGGACGCGCAGGTCGCCATCCGGGCGTACCCCAATGCCGTGACCTGGCCGTGGAACGTGTCGCGGTAGGTCTTGACGTAGTCCGCGTGGCAGGTCCCGCACTCCTTGATCACGTCGAGCTGGAACTGCGCCGCACCGTGCTGCTGGATGCCGTGCGCGCTGTGGCAGTCGGAGCATCCGGGCGCCGCCAGCACGCCGTCCTGCCGCAGCTTGCCGTGCATGCCGTTGTTCCAGGCGTCGAATTCGGGCTTGTGGCAGCTGCCGCAGGTCTTCGGGATGTTCGCGCGGGCGACCTTGCTGGCGGGATCGGACTTCGGCCGCATGTCGTGCGTGCCGTGGCAGTCGGTGCACTCCGGCGCCGAGGCCCGGGCCGCGCCCTTCAGCGCCTTGCCGTGGATGCTGTCGTCGAACTTGCCGCCGATGTTGCCGCCGGGCAGCCCGGCCTTGGCACCCTCGGCGCCGTGACAGCGCAGGCAGGTGGCCTGCAGATTGGCGTGGTTGGTCCGGGACTCCGGATCCTTCGACGGCCTGATGTCGTGCGTGCCATGGCAGTCGGTGCAGCTTGCCGCCGCGTCGTTGCCGCCCTTGCGCGACACCCCGTGCACCGTCGTCGCGTACTCCTTGACGGCCTTGTCGTGGCAGTTCGCGCACTGCACGGGCTTCAGCTTCTCGGCATGCGGCACCTTGCTGGCCGAGACGTCGGCGTGGCAATCGGTGCACTTCAGGGTCGCGGCGCCGTGGACGGACGCCGCGAACTTCGCGCCGTCGACGGCGATCGACTTGCCGGCAGTGCTTTTCGCGTCCTTGTCGCCGTGACACATCAGGCAGGTGTCGTTGGCGTTCGGCGCCGGCGCGGCCGGCGCGGCGATCGCTGTGGCGGCAACGCTGGCGAACAGCATCGCGAACAGCGACCGGCAAAGCTTGGGGGCAGTCATGGTTGTCCCTGTGACGCTCGGTTGCGCCGCCACCCCGGGATGCAAGCACGGCGCTCCCGTCCCAGGTCGGCGCGGATGGAGGATCGCACGGCCCCCTTTCGGGGGCGTTGACGTGGATCAATCGGTGCCGCGGGGCCAATGGCGCCGGTTGAGGCGCGTCAACCCGGCGGGCGCGTCGCCGCCTCCAGCAGGAACACGAAAGAAGCGTAATCCTGTCCGGTGGCCGCGAGCAGGCCGATCTCGCAGGTGCGGTTGCTGCCCAGGTACGCGTCGTAGTCCCGCAGCCGGACTTCGGCCGCCTCGTCGGCGGTCGCCGACGCGGTCAATTCCGGGTGCAGGAAGCCGCGATCGCCGGCGAAGCCGCAGCACGCGGCCGCCGCCGGCACGACGGCCTCGTCGGCCAGCGCGGCGGCGATCGCGTGCAGCTTTTTCGCCAACCCCAGGTGCTGCGCCGAGCAGCTCGGGTGCAGCACCGCGCTGCCGACGCGCCGGTGCACGGTCAGCTGCGGCAGCAACCGGTCGTGCACCCATCCGATCGAGTCGAACAGCGTCAGCCGGGCGTGCCTCGCGCGGTTCTCCGCGGTGAGGTACGGCACGATTTCGCTGACCAGTCCGAACGAGCAGGACGACGCGTCGCAGACGACCGGCAGCGTGCCGCCGTCGGTCCAGCGCCACAGGCTCTCGACGGTGCGGTTGGCGGCGTGGGTGTTGGCGTCCTCGTAACCCTTCGAGTGCCAGACCGTCGCGCAGCAGTGGCCGGCGACGTCGGGTGGAATCCACAGCGGCTGGCCCGCGCGCGCCGACACGGCGACCAGCGCCTCGGGCAGCGACGGATGGGCGGGCCGGCGGGGTGCGGCACCGAAGATGCGGTTGACGCAGGCGCTGAAGTAGACCGCCGCCGCGCCGTCGCGCACCGTTGCCGGCAGCGGGACGGCCGCCGCGGGCATCGCGCGCGCCCACGCCGGCATGAGGTCGTGGCTGACGACCCGCCGCAGCGCGCCGGTGACGCCTTCGAGCACGCCGTGCCCGACGGCCCGGGTCGCGGCGCCGCTGACTGCGAGGCCGGCGCGCGCACCGCTCTCGAGCTTCGCCCAGTGCACGGCGAGGTCGCGCGCGACCCGGTTCTGCGCCGGTGTGCGCTCGGCGACGCGGAAGCGCTTCATCAACGCGCCGGTGTTGATGCCGACCGGACAGGCGATCTCGCAGGTGCCGTCGCCGGCGCAGGTCTGCACCGCGTCGTAGTCGTAGTCGGCGAGCAGCGCCGAGAGCACCGGCGCGCCGGCCGGCTGCCGCATCATCTCCCGGCGCAGGGCGATGCGCTGCCGCGGCGTCGTCGTGAGTCCGCGGCTCGGGCATACGCGCTCGCAGAAGCCGCACTCGATGCAGCGGTCGACTTCGGCTTCGACCGTCGGCGCCGTGTGCAGGTGGGTGAGGTGGCTGTCCGGATCGCGCGACAGCATCACGCCCGGCGCCAGGATGCCGTGCGGGTCGGCGAGACGCTTCAGCCGCCACATCATCGCCGTCAGCGCCGGGCCCCATTCGCGCTCGACGAACGGCGCGATGTTGCGCCCGGTGCCGTGCTCGGCCTTGAGCGAGCCGTCGTACTTGCCGACGACCAGTTCGACGACGTCGCGCATGAACGCGTCGAAGCGCGCGATTTCCGCCGCCTGGTTGAGATCGGGCGTCACGAGGAAGTGCAGGTTGCCCGCCGACGCGTGCCCGAAGATCACGCCCGCATAGCCGTGACGCCCGAACAGGTGCATCAGGTCGAGCGCGCCGTCGGCGAGGCGCGCAGGCGGGAAGCAGACGTCCTCGAGGATGAACGACGTCCCCGTGGGCCGGGCGCCGCCGACCGAGGCGAGCAGGCCGCTCCGCACGTTCCAGTACTGCGCGGCGACGGCAGGGTCGACGGTGAACGCGGCGGGTTCCAGCAGCGGCAGCGCCGCGATGATCAGGTCGGCGCGCCCCTGCGCCAGCGCGCGTGCCGCCGCGTCCGGACAGCGGAATTCGACCAGCAGCGCGGTGGCCGTCTCCGGCAGCGCGTCCCAGCGCTCCGGTACGCCCGGCCGGCCCGCGACCGCGCGCAGCGACGCGCGATCGAGCAGTTCCACCGCGGCGGCGCCCTCGGCGACGAACGGCGCCACCGCCGCGCAGGCCGCGTGCATGTCGGGAAAGATGAGGAACGCCGTCGCGCGGTACTGGTCGTCCCGGACGGTGCCGAACACGGCTTCGGCGATCAGCGCCAGCGTGCCCTCCGATCCCACCAGCACCCGACGGAAGATCTCCAGCGGTGTCGCTCCGTCGAGGAAGGCCTCCATGTGGTAGCCGGTCGTGTTCTTGATCGAGAATTTGCGGCGCAGACGCGCCGCGAGCTCGGGATCGGCCTCGATCTCGTGCTTGATCGCCACGAGTCCCGCGGCGAGTTCGGGTTCGGCCAGCGCGAACGCCGCCTCGGCGTCGACGGCCGCGGTGTCGATCACGGTCCCCGACGGCAGCATGAAGGTGATCGACTCGAGCGTCCGGTACGCGTTTTCCTTGGTCCCGCAGCACATGCCGCTGGCGTTGTTGGCGATCACGCCGCCGACGGTGCATGCCGCGGCGCTGGCCGGGTCGGGCCCCAGCCGGTGACCGTGCGGGGCCAGCGCGAGATTGGCGCGCGACAGGATCGTCCCCGGGCGCACGCGAAGACGCCGGCCGCCGTCCTCGACCGTGACTCCGGACCAGTGCCGGCGCACGTCGACCAGGATGCCGTCGCCCTGCGCCTGCCCCGAAAGGCTGGTCCCGGCCGCGCGCAGCGTGATGCTCTCGCCGTGCGCGTGCGCGAACGCGAACAGCGCCCGGACGTCGTCGACGCCGCGCGCGAGGACGACCGCCTTGGGGAACAGCCGGTAGGGGCTGGCGTCGGTCGCGTACCGGACGAGGTCGATCGGTCGCGACAGGACCTGCGGCGCGCCGACCAGCGCGATCAGCGCTGCGCGCAACTCCGCCGGCGTGCCGCCGGCGAGGTCGTCCGGGGCGCGGTCGCGCTGCGGCGTCGGCGCCGCCGGCGCCAGCGCGCGTGCATCGGGTTCCAGCAGCTTTGCCACGTTTCCTCCCCGGCTCCGGCGACACGGACGTGCCCGCTTGCTGCGCGCGCCGCGGCCAAGTGGTGCAGTCTCGGCCGCGGCCCCGGCCGCCGGTTTGACCGAGGTCAAGCGCGGCGCCGCCGGACGGCGCCAACCGGCGCCTGTCCAGGCAGGGGCCGCCCGGAGCGGCAAACCAACCGTCTGTAAGGGCGCGCCACCGGACGCCGCGATTTCGCGCTAGTGTAGCGACGGTCGCCGGAACCATCATGCCCCTGATCGCCCCCGCCCACGTCGGACACCTCGCCATGCTGCGGTCGCTGATCCGCAGGAGCGCAGCCGAGGGCAGCTTCGACCGCGAGCTCGCGGGGGACACGCCACAGGCCGAGGAGTTCTTCGCCCGGCTCAAGCGCGCGCTGGTCACCGGCTATTTCGTCGAGACCGACGCGCGGACCGGGCGCATCGACACCGTCGCCGTGCCCGGCTATGTGTTCTGGCCCGACGGCCGCAATACCGGCTCGGCGCCCGCCGGCTTCGGCCTGTTCCGCGCGCTCGAAGACGGCGGCTACGAGCTGTGGCTCGCCGGACTCGAGTTCGCCGAGCGTGGCGGCGGCCACGGACGGCCGCTGCTGGCATCGCTGCTGGCGACGCCGCCGGGGCAGAAGACCTGGGTCGTGCGCATCGCGCGGGAATCGCGCTATGCCGCCGCCGTCGCGCACCTGCTGGACGGGCTGGGCTTCGACGTCGTCGGCGACACCGAGCGGCTGCGCTGGTTCGTCCGCCGCGACGCACCGCCCGCGCTCGCCGCCCGCATCCGCGGCGGCACGCAGGTGCCGTCGTCCCCCGTCATCAACTGAATCGCCCCCCCGGGCGCCTGCGCCCGAAGGCGCCGGCCGGTTTCGTTCCGGCGACCGGCCGCTCGTGCTAACGTGGTCGCATCGTCGCCCCCCGTCCGAGCGCCATGCCCGCCGAGTTCCCACCGCCGCCGTCCACGCCGCCGCCGGTTCCCCCGCCGCCCCCCGTGCGTCCGGCACCCGTCAACGGACGAGCCGTCGAAGCCGGCCGTGGTGCGGCGTGGTGGAGCGAGGGCTGGCGGCTGTTCCTGGCGGCACCCGCGGTCTGGATCGGCCTCCTCGTCGTCTACGTCCTCGTCGTCGTCGGGCTGTCGATGGTGCCATTGCTCGGCCAGATCGCGTCGGGCCTGCTCGCGCCGGTGCTCGCCGCCGGCGTCATGGTCGGCTGCCGGGAGCTCGATCGCGGACAGCCGCTGCGCATCGCGCACCTGTTCGCCTGCTTCGACGACCGCCTGGTGTCGCTGCTGATCGCGTCGGCCGTCTACCTCGGCGCGTGGATCGTGCTGTGGCTGCTCGCGGGCCTGTTCGTGTTCGGCGCCGCGGGCGTCGGGTTCGCCTTCTCGCTGCTCGCGGGCGACCCGTCGGCGCTGGTGTCGTCGGCGCTGTCCGGCCTCGGCCTCGGCGCGCTCGTCGCCATGCTCGTCGTGCTGCTGCTGTCGATACCGCTGATGATGGCGTTCTGGTTCGCGCCGGCGCTGATCGCACTGCGTGGCGACGAGCCGGTCACGGCGATGACGGCAAGCTTTTCCGGCTCGCTCGCCAACGTCCTGCCGCTGTTCGTCTACAGCCTCGTCGGGCTGGTGCTGGCGCTCGTCGCGTCGATTCCGTTCGGGCTGGGCTGGCTGGTGCTCGGGCCGATGCTCGCCGGCTCGGTCTACGCGAGCTGGCGCGACATCTTCGCGCCCGATTGACCGCCGTGCCGGCCGTCAGTGCGCCTGTTCCCAGTTGGGGCCGGCGCCGACATCGACGACGAGCGGCACGTCGAGCCTGGCCACACCGGTCATCTTGCCCGGCAGTTCGCGCTGCACCGTGGCGAGCTCGGCCGCCGGGACCTCGAGCACCAGCTCGTCGTGCACCTGCAGGATCAGGCGGCTCGACAGCCGCGCCGCGTCCAGCCAGTCCTGGACGGCCAGCATCGCGAGCTTGACGAGGTCGGCGGCCGTCCCCTGCATCGGCGCGTTGATCGCCGCGCGCTCGGCGCCGGCGCGCCGCGGCCCGCCCGCCGCCTTGATGTCGGGCAGCCACAGCCTGCGGCCGAAGACCGTCTCGACGTAGCCCTGCGCCCGCGCCCGCTCGCGCGTCCGCTCCATGTAATCGGCCACACCGGGATAGCGCGCGAAATACTTGTCGATGAACTGCTGCGCCGCGGCGCGCTCGATGCCGAGCTGCTGCGCGAGGCCGAACGCGCCCATGCCGTAGATGAGGCCGAAGTTGACGGCCTTGATGTAGCGGCGCTGGTCGGCGGTGACGTCGGCGAGCGGCACGCCGAAGATCTCGGCGGCGGTCGCGCGATGGATGTCGGCGCCCTCGTGGAAGGCGCGGACCAGCGCGGGGTCCCCCGACAGGTGCGCCATGATCCGCAGCTCGATCTGCGAGTAATCGGCCGAGACCAGCACGTGACCCGGCGGCGCGATGAACGCCTCGCGGATGCGCCGGCCCTCCGCGGTGCGCACGGGAATGTTCTGCAGGTTGGGGTCGCTGGACGCGAGCCGCCCGGTCACCGCCGTCGCCTGCGCGAACGTCGTGTGCACGCGGCCGGTGCGCGCGTTCACCATCTGCGGCAGCTTGTCGGTGTACGTCGACTTGAGCTTCGACAGCGCGCGGTGCTCGAGCAGCACCTTCGGCAGCGGATAGTCGGCCGCCAGCTCCTGCAGCACCTCCTCGTCGGTCGACGGCTGACCGGTCGCCGTCTTCTTCACCGTCGGCAGTCCCATCCGCGTGAACAGGATCTCGCCCAGCTGCTTCGGCGACGCGAGGTTGAACGGCTGGCCGGCGATCTGGAACGCCTGCTGCTCGAGCGCGACGACGCGTTCGCCCAGCTCGCGGCTCTGGCGCGCCAGCAGCGCCGAGTCGATCAGCACGCCGGTGCGCTCCATCCGGAACAGCACCTCGCGCACCGGCATCTCGATCGCCGCGTAGACGTGGAGCAGCCGCGGATCCTTCGCGAGGCGCGGGTGCAGCGCGTGGTGCAGCTGCAGCGTGATGTCGGCGTCCTCGGCGGAATACTCGGCGGCGGCCTCGACGGGGACCTGGTCGAAGCCGATCTGCGAGGCACCCTTGCCGGCGACGTCGGCGTAGCTGATCGTCTTGACGTCGAGGTGCCGCCACGCGAGGTTGTCCATGTCGTGCGGCTTGTGCGACTCGAGCACGTACGACTCGAGCAGCGTGTCGTGCGCGACGCCCGCCAGCGCGACGCCGTGGTTGGCGAGCGCGTGCTGGTCGTACTTGACGTTCTGTCCGAGCTTGGCGCGGGACGGATCGGCGAACCACGGCGCCAGCGTGGCGAGGGTGCGGTCGCGATCGAGCTGGTCCGGCGCGCCGGTGTAGCGATGCGCGAGCGGGATGTAGCACGCGCGGCCAGGTTCGACGCAGAACGAAAGCCCGACGATCGACGCCGCCATCGGGTCGAGGCTGGTCGTCTCGGTGTCGAAGCACACCAGCTCGGCCGCGGCGAGCGCGTGCCGCCAGCGCTCGAGCGCGGCTTCGTCGACCACCGTTTCGTAGTGGCGCGGCGGGTGCTTCTTCGGCGCGTGGGCCGGAGGATCGTCGGGCGCGAACAGGCGTCCGGTCTCGCGCGCCGCCGCGGCGGCGATGGCGCCGGCGGGATCCGCCCTGGCCGAGTCGCTCCTGCGGTCGCGCAGCCAGCTCCTGAATTCGAAGCGCTCGAACAGCGCCGCGAGCGCGTCTTCGCGCGGCGGCGAGATCGCGAGGTCGGCGGGCCCGACCGGCAGCGCGCAGTCGGTCTTGACGGTGAGCAGCCGGCGCCCCTGCGGCAGCCACTCGCGCGCCGCGCGCAGGTTCTCGCCGACGACGCCGCCGATCTCGTCCGCGTGGGCGACGATGGCGTCGAGGCTGCCGTACTGCGCAAGCCACTTGGCGGCGGTCTTCGGGCCGACCTTCGCCACGCCCGGCACGTTGTCGACGGCGTCGCCGGTGAGCGTGAGGAGGTCGAGCACCTGGTCGGCGCGGACGCCGAACTTGCCGACCACGCCGGGCTCGTCGAGCGTCTCGTTGCTCATCGTGTTGACGAGCGTGATGCCGGGGCGCACCAGCTGCGCGAGGTCCTTGTCCGACGTCGACACGACGCAGTCGATGCCCTGCGCGGCCGCCTGCGTGGCCAGGGTGCCGATGACGTCGTCGGCCTCGACCCCGTCGATCACCAGCAGCGGCCAGCCGTGCGCGGTGACCAGTTCCTTCAGCGAGGGCAGCTGCGCGACGAGGTCGTCGGGCATCGGTGGCCGGTGCGCCTTGTACTCCGGATACCAGTCGTCGCGGAAGGTCCTGCCCGGCGCGTCGAGCACGACGGCGAAGTAGTCCGGCTTGCCGTCCTCCACCATTCGGCGCAACATCGACACGACCCCGCGGAGCGCGCCGGTGGGTTCGCCGCGCGACGTGCGCAAGTCCGGCAGCGCATGGAACGCGCGGTAGAGATACGATGAACCGTCCACCA
The DNA here is from genome assembly GCA_963810815.1 of uncultured beta proteobacterium. GTDB lineage: Bacteria > Pseudomonadota > Gammaproteobacteria > Burkholderiales > Casimicrobiaceae > CAVQWT01. The sequence continues at coordinate 127,369 of CAWEPB010000002.1, forward strand.
GCACGAGCTTAGGCATGCGTCCTACCAGCAAGATTCCCGAACTTGTCGATCCGCAGGCGATGTACACGAGCAACGGGCAGGAAGCCTGGCGGTTGCTGGGGATTATGGCAGAGTTCGCGAGCGCGACCGACCGGCTGCGCGGCATCCGGCCCGCCGTCAGCGTGTTCGGCAGCGCGCGGCTCGGTCCCGACAATCCGTGGTACTCGAAATGCGAGACCATCTCGCGGCTGCTCTCCGACGCGGGCTTCGCCGTCATCTCCGGCGGGGGGCCGGGCCTGATGGAGGCCGCCAACCGCGGCGCCCACGGCGGCCGGTCGCCGGCCATCGGGCTCAACATCGAACTTCCGCACGAGCAGGGCGGCAACGAATTCCAGGACGTCGGCATCCGCTTTCGCTACTTCTTCGCGCGCAAGATGATGTTCGTGCGCTTCGCCTCCGCGTACGTCGTCCTGCCCGGCGGCTTCGGCACGCTCGACGAGCTGTCCGAATGCCTGACGCTGGTCCAGACCGGCAAGTCGCGCCGCATCCCGATCATCCTGGTGGGCGGTGATTTCTGGCGCGGCCTGATCGACTGGATGCGCGAGCGCCTCGTCGGCGACGGGTTGATCGGAGCACAGGATCTCGACCTGATGCGCGTCATCGACGACCCGCCCGCGATCGTCGAGGCGATCTTCGATTTCTACGAATCCCGCGGCTTCACCCCGACGCGCGCGGAGCGCGACAGAATGCTGCACCTGTAGCGGGGCCGTGAAGGGGCGGCGGGCGGCGCGCTCTGCTAGAATCGGCATCACGGATTCCGCCATGGCCTGCCACCTCCCCGCTCCCGTGTTCCGCCCCGCGTTCCCTCGGGCCGCGGCTCGCGCATCGGCGCTCGCCGCCGCCGTCTGCCTGTCGCTGGCGGTGTCGGTCGCCGGGCCCTCCGGCGTGGCGCTGGCCCAGCCCGTGCCGCCACCGAAGCTCGAGCCGCTGCCCGAGATCCCGCCGCCCGACATCGCCCCCGATCCGGAGCTCGAGCCGCAGGTGACGATCACGCGGCGGGAGAACGAGACGATCGAGGAGGCACGCGTCGCCGGCAGGGTCGTCTGGATCAAGGTGACGCCCCGTCACGGGCGCCCGTATTTCCTGGTGCCCGGCCGCGACGGCGAGACGTACCTGCGTCGAGACAGCCTCGATTCGGGGCTGCGCGTCCCGCTGTGGATCCTCTTCTCGTTCTGATCCGAAGGCCCGACTCCGTCCCCCGCCACGAACCCGTCGGCGCGCACGTCGCCGCGATCCGCGCTGCCTGATGTCCGTCTACACGCCCGTCACCACCGAGGAACTCGATGCCTGGCTCGCGCGCTACAGCGTGGGCGGCCTGGTCGAGCTCGCCCCGATCGCATCGGGCATCGAGAACTCGAACTACTTCGTCACGACCGGGAACGGCCGGTACGTCCTGACGCTCTACGAACGGCTGCCGGCGACCGAGCTGCCGTTCTACCTGAACCTGATGGCGCACCTCGCCCGCGCCGGCGCCGCAGTGCCGGCCCCGGTGCCGGACCGGACCGGGTCGCTGTTCAGCCTGCTCAACGGCAAGCCGGCCGGACTGGTCGAGCGCATCGACGGCGCGCCGGTGCTCGCCCCCGACGTCGACCACTGCGCCGCGGTCGGCGCGGCGCTGGGCCGGCTGCACGTGGCGTCGCGCGGGTACCGTGCGCGGCTCACCAATCGCCGCGGTCCGGGCTGGTGGCGGCAGGCGGCGCGAGCGGTCAAGCCGTTCCTCGACGCGGACCAGAACGCGCTGCTCGCCGAGGAACTCCGGCACCAGACCGGGTTCGGCAAGGGCACGATGCCGCGAGGCGCCGTGCACGGCGACCTCTTCTGCGACAACGTGCTGTTCGCCGGAGCCGCGGTGGCCGGCATCATCGACTTCGGCTTTGCCGCCACCGACTTCCTCGCCTACGACCTCGCGATCGCCGTCAACGACTGGTGCATCGTCCGCGAAGGCGCGGAGGCAGGGGCGCTGGACCCCGGGCGGGTCGGTGCGTTCGTCCGCGCCTACGAACAGCAGCGCCCGCTCACCGCCGAGGAGCGCGAACACTGGCCGTCGCTGCTGCGCGCGGCGGCATTGCGCTTCTGGCTGTCCCGGCTGTACGACCTTCACCTGCCGCGCGCGGGCGAACTGGTCCACGCGCACGACCCGGCGCACTTCGAGCGCGTGCTGCGCGACCGTGTCGCCCGACCCGCGCGGCTGCCGCCGGCGCCGGTCGACGCCGCCTCGGGCGCGGCGGCGCGGGTGAAGCTGTGACCGACGCGACGCCGGCGCCCTTCGTCCGGCGCGACGCAGCGCGCGGCGTGCACTGGCTGCGCGAGGCCTACGCGCGGCTGTCCGCCCAGCGGCTGCCCTGGCTGCTGCTGCTGATGCTCTATTACCTGCTGCTCGGACTCGTCGATCTGGTGCCCATGGTCGGCGGCGTCGTCGCGCCGTTGCTGAAGCCGGTGTTCGCCGTCGGCTTCCTCGCGGCCGCCTGGACGCAGGAACGCGGCGGCACCCCGGAACTGAAGCTGCTGTTCCGCGGCTTCACGGCCAACGTCCCGGCGCTGCTGGCGATCGGCGTCGTGTTCGTCGGCGGCGTCGGTCTCGCGCTGCTGGCGACGGCGCTGGTCGACGGCGGCAAGACGCTCGACCTGCTGTCGGGCAAGCTCAAGCCCGACGAAGCGGCATTCGCGACCGGCGAGGTCCAGCTGGCGATGCTGTTCGCCGCCGTCTGCGCGACGCCGGTCGTGCTGGCGATCTGGTTCGCGCCGGCGCTGGTCGTCTTCCAGGGCTTCGGCCCGGTGCGCGCGCTCGTCACCAGCCTGCGCTGCTGCCTCGCCAACTGGCGGGCCGTCTCGGTCTACGGTCTGATGCTGTTCTTCTACGGCGGCGTCGTGCCGGGGATCGTCACGGGCCTCGTGGCGATGGTGGCGCCGCGCGACCTCGCGTTCACCGTGGCGCTGCTGGTGCTGATGCCGTACTTCTTCCTGTTCGTGGCAACGCTGCACATCAGCGACTACGTCAGCTACCGGGATCTCTTCCACGCCGACGAGCCGGCCGATGCCGTCGGCGCCCCGACCGACGCCCCACCCGGCGATCAGGCGGGCTGACGCGGCGCGGTGCCGCGCCGGGCCATCGGCCGACGGCCGCCTTCACGACCTCGACGACGACGGGCGGGGCGACATCGACGGTCAGACGGGCTCGAGCTTCGCGTACTCCAGCGCCAGCCACTTCATCCCGGCCTCGCGAAAGTTGACCTGCACGCGGGCGTCGGCACCGCGGCCCTCGGCATCGACGATCACGCCGGTGCCGAACTTGGCGTGGCGAACGCTCTGGCCGATCTTCCACCCGGGACCCGCCGCCGCTCCCTCGCGCGCCGGGGCCTCGGTCCCCGCGCCCGCGCCACTGCCGGCGAAGCGGCCCCACTCGCTCTCGTCGAACTCGATCGCGCGTCGCCGTGACGACAGCCACGTGACAAGCTCGCGCGGCAGCTCGTCGAGGAATCGCGAGGCGATGTGGTAGCGGGTCTGGCCGTGCAGCATCCGGCTCTGCGCCAGCGTCAGGTACAGCCGCCGCTTGGCCCGGGTGATGGCGACGTACATGAGCCGCCGCTCCTCCTCGACCCCGGCGAACTCGTTGAGGCTGTTCTCGTGCGGGAACAGGCCTTCCTCGAGCCCGGTGACGAACACCGTGTGGAACTCCAGCCCCTTGGCGGCGTGCACCGTCATCAGCTGCAGCGCGGCGCGGCCCTCCGCCGCCTGGGTCTCGCCGGCCTCGAGCGCCGCGTGCGTGAGGAACGCGGTCAGCGGATCGGTCGCGCCTTCCTGCGCACCGTCGGCGGGGGCCTCGTCGGGATTGGCCGGATCGGCGGCGACGCGCTCCGACAGCATCGGCGCGTCGGTGGCGATCTCGGCCTCGCGCACGAAGCCCTGCGCCGCGTTGACCAGCTCCTTCAGGTTGTCGACGCGATCCTCGCCGTCCTTCTCGGCGCGGTAGTGCGCGAGGAGACCCGACGCCGCGATCACGTGCTCGACCGCCTCGGGCAGCGGCAGGCCCGCGGTCGCGGCGCGCATCGCCTCGATCGTCCGGACGAACGCCCCGAGGCTGGTGCCGGCCTTGCCGGTCAGCGCGCCCGAGCAGGCCGCCTGCCACAGCGGCACGCCCTGGCCCCGAGCCGCGTCCTGCAGCGACTCGAGCGTGCGCGCACCGATGCCGCGCGGCGGAAAGTTGACGACGCGCAGGAACGCGCCGTCGTCGCCGGGCGCCGCGATCAGCCGCAGGTAGGCGAGCGCGTGCTTCACTTCGGCGCGCTCGAAGTAGCGCATGCCGCCGTAGACCCGGTACGGCACGCCGGCGTTGAACAGCGCGTGCTCGAGCACGCGCGACTGCGCGTTGCTGCGGTAGAGGACCGCGACCTCGTCGAGCGCGATGCCGTCGGCCCCGGCGCCCTTGACGACGTCGACGATGAACGCCGCCTCGTCGAGGTCGCTGGGGGCGGCGAACGCGCGCACCGGGTCGCCCTTGGCGTCGGCGGTCCACAGGTTCTTGCCCAGCCGCGTCTGGTTGTGGCGGATCAGCGCGTTGGCGGCGTCGAGGATGTGCCCCTGCGACCGGTAGTTCTGCTCGAGCTTGATCAGGCGAACCGCGGTCCCCGCGGTGGCGAAATCGCGCTCGAAATGCTGCATGTTGGCGACGTTGGCTCCGCGGAACGCGTAGATCGACTGGTCGTCGTCGCCGACGGCGAACACCGCGGTCTCCGGGCTCGCCAGCTGCCCCAGCCACTTGTACTGGAGCACGTTGGTGTCCTGGAACTCGTCGACCAGCAGGTGCGAGAACCGGCGCCGGTAGTGCTCGCGCAGCCGCTCGTTGCCGGCAAGCAGCTCGTAGCTGCGCAGCAGCAGCTCGGCGAAGTCGACGACCCCCTCCCGCTGGCACATCGCCTCGTACAGCGCGTAGTGCTCGACCTGCCGGCGCGCGAACTCGTCGCCGGCCTCGACCGCGTTCGGGCGCAACCCCTCCTCCTTGGCGCCGGCGATGAACCACTGCAGCTGCTTCGGCGGGAAGCGCTCGTCGTCGAGGTTGTGCGCCTTGTACATCCGCTTGATCAGCGACAGCTGGTCCTGCGTGTCCATGATCTGGAACAGCTGGGGCAGGTTGGCGTCGCGGTGGTGTGCGCGCAGCATCCGGTTGCACAGGCCGTGGAAGGTGCCGATCCACATGCCGCGCGTGTTGACCGGCGTCAGCGTCGACAGCCGGGTCAGCATCTCCTTCGCCGCCTTGTTGGTGAAGGTGACGGCGAGGATCGACAGCGGCGACGCCTGGCCGGTGGCGAGCAGCCACGCGATCCGCGTCGTCAGCACCCGCGTCTTGCCGCTCCCGGCGCCGGCGAGGATCAGCGCCGACTGGTGCGGCAGCGTGACGGCCTCGAGCTGTTCCGGATTGAGGTTGGCGAGGAGTGGCGAGGCCATGCGGGAAGGGAAACGGGTTCGGCCCGCGATTATAGAGGTCCGGCGGGCGCTATAATCGGCCCGCCTCCAACTTCCGCCCCGACGCCCGCATGCCCCGCGCACCCGACGCCACGCCGCCCGTCAATTCGGCGACGATGCGGGCGTTCGTCCACTGGATCCGTGCCGCGGCGCCGTACGTCCACGCGTTCCGCGGCCGCACCTTCGTCATCGCCTTCGGCGGCGAGGTCGTCGCCGACGATTCGTTCCTCGGCGTCGTCCACGACGTCAACCTGCTGGTGAGCCTCGGCATCCGCCTGGTCGTCGTCCACGGCTGCCGGCCGCAGGTCGAGACGATCCTGGCGCAGCAGGGCTACGAAAGCCGCTACCACCGCGGGGTGCGGATCACCGACGCCGATGCGATGGACTGCGTGCTCGAGGCCGCGGGCCAGGTGCGCGCGCGGATCGAGGCGCTGCTGTCGCTGGGGCTCGCCAACTCGCCGATGGCCGGTGCGCGCAACCGCGTGTCCTCCGGCAACTACATCACGGCCAAGCCGATGGGCGTGGTCGACGGCACCGACATGCAGCACACCGGCGAGGTGAGGCGCGTCGACACCGAGGCGATCCAGCAGCGCACCGACGACGGCGACATCGTGCTGATCTCGCCGATCGGCTACTCGCCCACCGGCGAGATCTTCAACCTCACCGTCGAGGAAGTCGCCATGCAGGTCGCGGTGCGCCTGAACGCGACCAAGCTCATCTTCCTGATGGACACCGAGGGCGTGCGCAACAGCCGCCGGCAGCTGCTGACCGACCTGTCGACGCGCGACGCGGAGGCGCTGCTCGCGCACCCGGAACGGCTTGCCCCCGACGTGCGCGTCTACCTGCCCGCCGCGGTGCGCGCCTGCGACAACGGCGTCAAGCGTGCGCACCTGATCAGCCGCCTGCACGACGGCGCGCTGCTGATCGAGCTGTTCACCCGCGACGGCGTCGGCACCATGGTCGCCTCGTCGGCGCTCGCCAACCTCCGCAGCGCGACGATCGACGACGTCGGCGGCATCCTCGCGATCATCGCGCCGCTCGAGGAGCAGGGCATCCTGGTGCGCCGCTCGCGCGAGCGGCTCGAGGCCGAGATCGAGCGCTTCGTCGTCGCCGAGTACGACGGGCACATCATCGGCTGCGCGGCGCTGTACGCGTTCCCCGAGGACCGGCTGGGAGAGCTCGCCGCGCTGGCGGTGCACCCGGATTTCCGGCGCGAAGGCTACGGCGAGGCGCTGATGACCGAGATCGAGGCGCGCGCGCGGAAGCTGAAGCTGTCGCAGCTGTTCGTGCTCACCACCAAGACCGCGCACTGGTTCCAGGAGCGCGGCTTCCGCGCGGCGGCGGTCGGCGACCTGCCGCAGCAGAAGCAGGCGCTGTACAACTACCAGCGGAAGTCGCAGGTCTACCGCAAGATGCTCTGACCGCCCTGGCGCGGTCCCACCCATTACCCGCAGGAGCAGACGATGGCAAGGATGGTTCATTGCGTGAAGCTCGGCCGCGAGGCCGAAGGGCTCGATCTTCCGCCGTACCCGGGCGAGCTGGGCAAGCGGATCTACGAGAACGTGTCGAAGGAAGCCTGGCAGCAGTGGCTGCGGCAGCAGACGATGCTGGTCAACGAGAACCGGCTGTCGCTCGCCGACGCGCGCGCGCGGAAGTGGCTTGCCGAGCAGATGGAGAAGCACTTCTTCGGCGGCGGCGCCGACATGCCGCAGGGTTACGTGCCGCCGGCCTGATCCGCGCACCGGGAGGATGGCGATGACTGCGCAGCAACCGGTTTCACGCTGGCCGGTGCCCCGGCTCGAGGACCTGCCGGAGGACATCCGCGCGCGGATCGTCGAGGTCCAGGAGAAGGCGGGCTTCGTGCCCAACGTGTTCGTCACGCTGGCGCATCGCCCCGAGGAGTTCCGCGCGTTCTTCGCGTACCACGACGCGCTGATGCTGAAGGAAGGCGGGCTGACCAAGGCCGAGCGCGAGATGATCGTCGTCGCGACGTCCGGGGCCAACGACTGCCTGTACTGCATCGTGGCCCACGGCGCGATCCTGCGCGTCTACGCGAAGAACCCGCTCGTCGCCGACCAGGTCGCCGTCAATTACCGCAAGGCCGACATCACGCCGCGGCAGAAGGCGATGCTCGCGTTCGCGCTGAAGGTCGCCACCCGCAGCAGCGAGCTCGTCGACGACGACTACGCGGCGCTGGCCGCGCACGGCTTTTCCGGCGAGGACGTCTGGGACATCGGCGCGATCGCGGCGTTCTTCGCGCTGTCGAACCGCATGGCCAACCTGATCGGCATGCGCCCCAACGACGAGTTCTTCACGCTGGGGCGGCTGCCGCGCAAGGCCTGACCCCGCGCCCGGCCACGCCGGCTGCGCGCCGGTCCCGAATCCGCCTGGGCGCGCCGATGCGCCACCCGGCAGCCGCCGGCCTCAGGCGCGGCAGCGCGCGACGACGAACGCCGTCAGCGCATCGACGCAGGCGGCGACGTCCTGCGTCTCGGTGTCGACGACGAGGTCCGGCGCGTCGGGCGGTTCGTAGGGGCTGTCGATGCCGGTGAAGTCGCGCAGTTCGCCGGCGCGCGCCTTGCGGTACAGCCCCTTCGGATCGCGCGCCTCGCAGACCGCGAGCCCCGATTTCACGTGCACCTCGAAAAAGCGGTGCGTGCCGGCGGCGGCGCGGGCGCGCGCGCGGTCGTCGCGATACGGCGAGATGAACGCCGTGACGCACACCGCGCCGGCGTCGGCGAACAGCGCGGCCACCTCCCCGATGCGGCGGATGTTCTCCTGCCGGTCGTCCGGCGCGAAGCCCAGGTCCGCGTTGAGCCCGCGGCGCACATTGTCGCCGTCGAGCGTGTAGACCTGCCAGCCGCGGTCGAACAGGCGCCGCTCGACCGCCATCGCCAGCGTCGACTTGCCCGCGCCCGACAGGCCGGTGAGCCAGACCACGGCACCGGCGTGGCCGGTGCGCGCCGCCCGCTCGACGCCGGTGACCGAATGGCCCACCGGCGTCAGGTGATCGCCGGCGGCCCGCGCATGCCGCAGGTCCGGATAGCCGCTGGCGTCGGCGACGCCGCCGCCGACGATCGCGTGGTCTTCGATCAGCACGAAACGCGCGCCGTTCGGGTGCGCGGCGTAGTCGTCGAGCGCGATCGTCGCGTCGCAGCGCAGCGTGACGCGGCCGACGCTGCCTTCGGGCACGGCGACCCCGGCCCGCGCGGCGAAGGCGTCGTCGTCGAACACCTGGTCGACGGCGACGACGTGCGCGCCCACCTCGCGGGTGCCGACGCGCAGCCGCAGCCGGCGCCCCGCGGCGAGGTCCCCGGCGCCGAGCCAGAACAGCTCCGCGTCGAACACCGCGGTGAGCTTCGGCGGCGAGCCCGGGTCGCACAGGAGGTCGCCGCGCTCGACCAGCAGCGGCAGGTCGAGCACGACGCCGGCGTTGTCGCCGGTGTCCGCGGCGGCCGGGGGCTGCGGCCACCCGGTCAGCGCCTCGACGCGCGCCGCGAGTCCCGACGGCAGGACGAGCACCCGATCGCCGGCGCGCACCGTGCCGCGCGCGACGCGGCCGGCGACGACGCGGCGCTCGCCGTCGCGGTAGACGTCCTGCACCGGCATCCGCAGCGGACCCGGCGCCGGCGCCACCGCGTCGGGCAGCGCCTCGAGCGCCGCGATCAGCGTCGGGCCGGCCCACCAACCGGCGCGGCAGGGCCGCACGAGATTCTCGCCGTCGCGCGCGGCCACCGGCACGATCGCATGCGCGACCAGGCCCAGGCGCGCCAGCGCGTCCGCGAGTTCGTCGCGGACCGCGCCGAAGCGCGCCGCGTCCCAGTCGACGAGGTCCATCTTGTTGACGGCGACGACCAGGTCGCGGACGCCGAGCAGCCGCAGCAGCGACAGGTGTCGGCGCGTCTGCGCCTCGATCCCGGCGTGCGCGTCGACGACCAGCAGCCCGGCCTCGGTGTCGGCGGCGCCGGTGACGAGGTTGCGGATGAGCTGGCGGTGTCCCGGCGCGTCGATGATGACGAACTCGCGCACCGGCGTGGCCAGCCGGACGCGCGTGGTGTCCAGCGTGATGGCCTGGTCGCGCTCGACCTGGAAGGCGTCGAGCACGAACGACCATTCCAGCGGCACGCCGCGGCGGGCGCTCGCCGCCTCGAGCGCGGCGACCTTGCCGTCGGGCAGGAGATCGAGCTCGTGCAGCAGGCGACCGAGCAGCGTCGACTTCCCGTGGTCGACGTGGCCGGCGAGGCAGATCGACAGCGGGGCGGCCATCACATGTAGCCCGCGGCACGCAGCCGCTCGAAGGCGTCCTCGCGCTCGTGGTCCATCGCGCGGCCCGCCCGCTCCTCCGAGCGCGTGCTCTCCAGCTCGCGGATGATCTCGGCGACCGTCGACGCCTGCGACGGCACCGGATGCGTGATGTCCTTCTCGCCCAGCGAACGGAAGCGGCGGCCGTCGCGGGCGAAGTAGAGCTCGCAGACCGGGATGCTCTCGCGCTGCACGTAGCGCCAGATGTCGAGTTCGGTCCAGGCGAGCAGCGGGTGGACGCGCACGTGGCCGCCGGGCGGCGGAACGCTCTGGAACTGTCCCCACAGCTCGGTGGGCTGCGTGCGGAAATGCCAGGTGCCGTCGGCGTCGCGCGGGCTCATCCACCGTTCCTTGCCGCGCACCGGCTGCTCGTCGCGCCGGATGCCGAGCACGACGCCGGCGAACTTCTCCCGTCCGATCAGCCGCTTCAGGCCCAGCGTCTTGCGCGCGGCGGCACGCGCCGCGGGCGGCAGCGTGGTGTCGGTCTCCTCGACGCCGGGACACTCGGCGTTGATGTAGTCGAGTCCCCACTCGCGCACGTAGCGGTCGCGGAACGCGTAGACCTCGTCGAATTCGTTGCCGGTGTCGAGCAGGATCACCGGAAACGGCACGCGGCCCCCGAACGCCTTGCGCGCGAGCCAGATCATCGTGTTGCTGTCCTTGCCGAGCGACCACAGCATCGCCAGCGGCTTCAGCCGCGCGTACGCCTCGCGCAGGACGTAGATCGATTGCTGCTCCAGGGCGTGCAGGACGTCGGACATCGCGACGATGTTACCAGAGCGCGGGGCGGCGACCGCGCAGGAAAAGGGGCGGCGGGATCGCCCCCGCCGCCCCCGATGGCTGGCGCCGCCTGCGTCAGCCGAGGTATTGCTTGAGTGCGGCCGTCGCGCGCTTCCAGCCGTCCTCGGCCTTGTCCTTGCGGTAGCTCGGCCGGTAGTCGGCGTGGAACCCGTGCGGCGTGCCGGGGTAGATGACGAACTCGGATTTCGTGTTGCCGGCGGCCTTCAGCGCCGCGGCCATCTTCTCGACCGTGTCGCCCGGAATGCCGGGGTCGTCGCCGCCGTAGAGACCGAGCACCGGCGCCTTGATCTGCGCCGCGACGTCGAGCGCGGTCTTGTCGCCGGGGAAGTACGAGCGGGCGACGGGGCCGTACCAGGGCACCGCGATCCTGACGCCCGGATTGTGCGCGGCGTACATCAGCGTCGTCCGCCCGCCCCAGCAGAAGCCGGTGATGCCGAGCTTCGCCGTGTCGGCCTTGCCGCTCGCCTTCGCGAACGCGACGGTGGCGTCGAGGTCGGCCATCACCTCGGCATCCGGCGTCCTGGCGACGATGTCGCGGAGCAGCGCCTGCGTGTCGGTCACCTTGCCGGCATCGCCCTGCCGCGCGAAGAGCTCCGGCGCGATCGCGTAGTAGCCCAGCTTGGCGAGCCGACGGGTGACGTCCTTGATGTGCTCGTGCACGCCCCAGATCTCGGGCACGACCAGGACCGTCGGGAAGTTGCTTCCGGTCGCGGGCATCGCGCGGTACGCCGGCATGTCGCCGCCCTTCGCCGGCACCTTGACCTCGCCCGCGATCAGTCCGTCGGCGGGCGTCGTGATGGTCAGCGCCGACACCGGCAGCACGGCGAGCGCGAAACCCGCGCCCAGCGACGTGACGACGAACGAGCGGCGGTCGAACTTCTGCTCTCCGAAGAGGCTGCGGATCTCCGGATCGACGACAATACCCATGCGCTTTCCTTTCTGCGCCGCGTTCCGCGGCGTGTTTCGTTGGATCGACGCGCCGGATGGCGCGTCACGCTTCGTGGACGACCTGGCCGCCGACCAGCGTGTACCGGACCCGGCCCGGAACCTCGAGACCGGCGAAGGGCGTGTTCTTGCCCTGGCTGCGCAGCGCCTTCGGCTCGACCCGCCAGTGCTCGTTCGGGTCGAACACGCAGACGTCGGCGGCGGCGCCGACCGCCAGCTGCCCGGCGTCGAGGCCCAGGACCCGGGCCGGTGCCGAGGTGATCGTCGCCAGCGCCCTGATCAGCGGCACCTTGTCGGCGAGCCGCCCATTGGAGTGTCAGCGGCAGCAGGAGTTCCAGGCCGGTGGCCCCCGGCTCCGCCTCGCCGAACGGCACCGCCTTGGCGTCGTCGTCGACCGGCGCATGGTCCGAGCAGATCGCGTCGATGGTGCCGTCGGCAAGCCCCGCCCGCAGCGCCGCACGGTCGCGCGTGCCGCGCAGCGGCGGCTCGAGCCGGCACTGGGTGTCGAACCAGCCGAGGTCGACCTCGGACAGGTGCAGGTGATGGGCGGCGACGTCGCAGGTCACCGCCAGTCCTTCGGCCTTCGCCGCGCGCACCAGCGCGACGCCCTCGGCCGACGACAGCCGGGCGATGTGAACGCGGCTCTTCGCCTGCCGGACCAGGGCGAAGATCGTCGCCAGCGCCACCGTCTCGGCAGTGACGGGAATCCCCGGCAGCCCGAGCCGCGTGGCGACTTCCCCGTCGTGCGCGACCCCGCCCCGGGCAAGGTGCGGATCCTGTGGCCGCAGCCAGACCGCATGCCCGAAAGTCGCCGCATACTGCAGCGCCCGCAGCAGCACCTGCGTGTCGACGAGCGGCCGGTCGGCCTGCGAGAACGCCACGCAGCCGGCCTCGGCCAGCTCGCCCATCTCGGTCAGCGTCTCGCCGGCAAGTCCCACCGTCAGCGCCCCGACCGGGTGGACGTGCGCGCGATTGGACAGCCGCGCGCGCTGCTTGAGCATTTCGACGAGACCGGGCTCGTCGAGCGGCGGGTCGGTGTCGGGGGGGCAGGCGAGGCTGGTCACGCCGCCGGCCACCGCCGCGTCCATCTCCGATTCCAGCGTCGCCTTGTGTTCGAGTCCGGGCTCGCGCAGCCGCGCGGCGAGATCGACCAGTCCCGGCGCCACGATGCAGCCGGCGGCGTCGAGCACGCGTCCGGCCTGCCAGCCCGCCGGCGGCGCGCCGATCGCCACCACCTTGCCGGCGGCGAGGTACAGCGAGGCGGCGCGATCGACCCCGTGCCTGGGGTCGACGAACCTGCCGTTGGCGATTTCGATTTTCACGATCTGCGCTTCCGTCGGCGTTGCGTCATCCGGCCAGCATCGACATCACGGCCATCCGCACCGCGATGCCGAAGGTGACCTGCGGCAGGATCACGGCGCGCGCACTGTCGGCAACGGCGGAGTCGATCTCGACGCCGCGGTTCATCGGCCCGGGATGCATGACGATCGCGCCCGGCTTGGCCACCGCCAGCTTCTCCGGCGTGAGCCCGTAGTGCTTGAAGTACTCGCCGGCGGAGGGCAGCAGCGCGCCGCGCATCCGCTCGTTCTGCAGCCGCAGCATCACGACGACGTCGCAGCCGGCCAGTCCCCGCCGCATGTCGTGGTGGACCTGCACGCCCATCGACTCGATCGCCGTCGGCAGCAGCGTCTGCGGGCCGACGACGCGGACTTCGGGCGTGCCGAGCGTCGTGAGCCCGTGGATCAGGCTGCGCGCGACGCGCGAGTGCAGGACGTCGCCGACGATCGCCACGGTGAGCCGGCGGAAGTCCTGCTTGTAGTGACGGATGGTGAACAGGTCGAGGAGCCCCTGCGTCGGGTGCGCGTGACGGCCGTCGCCGGCGTTGACCACGTGCACGTGCGACCGGCCGGTGCGCGCGAGGTGCGTGGCGATCAGGTGCGCGGCGCCGGACTGCGCGTGGCGGACGACGAACAGGTCGGCGTCCATCGCGACGAGGTTGTCGACGGTGTCGAGCAGCGTCTCGCCCTTGGTCGTCGACGAGGCGCCGATGTTGAGGTTGATGACGTCGGCCGACAGCCGCTTGGCCGCGATCTCGAACGTCGTCCGCGTCCGCGTCGAGCTCTCGAAGAACAGGTTGAACACCGACCGGCCGCGCAGCAGCGGCACCTTCTTGACCTCGCGCTCGCCGATCGACACGAAGGGCTGCGCGGTGTCGAGGATGCGCACGATCATGTCGGCGGGCAGCCCCTCCAGCGTCAGCAGGTGCGCGAGCCGGCCCGACGCGTCGATCTGCGGGTTAGCGGCCGGCATCGGTGGAAGCCTCGGTGGTGAGCGCCAGCCGGCCGTCGTCGGCGCGGGACAGGACGATCGACAGCCCGCGCGCAACGGCGAGGCGCGTGCCGACGTAGGTGGCCTCGATCGGCAGCTCGCGGCCGCCGCGGTCGACGAGCACCGCGAGTTCGATCGCGGCGGGCCGGCCGAAATCGAACAGCTCGTTGATCGCCGCGCGGACGCTGCGGCCGGTGCAGAGCACGTCGTCGACCAGCACGATCGTCGCCCCGACCACGTCGAACGGCAGGCGCGTCGACTTGACCTCCGGCTTCAGGCCCTTGGCGGCGAAATCGTCGCGGTAGAACGAGACGTCGACGTAGCCGACCGGGTGGTCGCCGGGGATCGCCGCCGCAAGGCGCTCGGCCAGCCACGCGCCGCCCGAGTAGATGCCGACGAAGCAGGCGTCGTGCGCGACCGCCCCGCGCATCCGCTCCGCGAGCTCGGCGACGAGGGCTTCGGCATCCGGCAGCTCGGCCCCCGGAAGCAGGGTGGCCGGCAGGTCCGGGCGGGGCGCGGGCGGCTCAGGCGGATTCATGGGGCGATTCCGTGGTGGCGGGCGTCACGCTGCCCGCCGGGTCGTCGAGGTACGTCTGCAGGATGATCTGCGCGGCAACCTCGTCCTGCGCCGCCTTCCGTGCGCGCCCGTGCACGCCCGACGCGACCAGCGCGTCTCCGGCGGCCCGCGTGGTCAGTCGCTCGTCGACGCGCGCCACGGGCAGCCCGTAGCGTCCCTCGAGCTGGCGCGCGAAACGCTCGGCGCGGGCGGTCATCTCGTGCGCGACGCCGTCCGCGTGCGTCGGGCGGCCGACGACCAGTGCGTCGGGCCGCCACTCGTCGAGCAGCGCGGTGATGGCGGCAAAGCGCACGGCAGCGGCCTCGGATCGGATCGTGGTCAAGGGGTGGGCGAGGCGGACGGTGGTATTGCCCACCGCGACGCCGATTTTCCGGGTGCCGAAATCGAAAGCGAGCACCGTGCCCTCGCCGGCGCCGGGGCGGCGGGACGGTTCAGGCGTGGCCGACATCCTCGGAGAGTCGGGAAAAGTCGATGCCGAGCAGCTGCATCGCGGCGGGCAGCCGCGCTTCGGGCGGCATGTCGAACATCACGTCCGGGTCGGCCTCGACGGTCAGCCAGGCGTTCTGCGCAATCTCGTGCTCGAGCTGGCCCGCCGACCAGCCGGCATAGCCCAGCGATATGAGCACGTCCTTCGGCCCGTCGCCCCGGCCGACGGCCTCGAGCACGTCCTTCGACGTCGTGAGCCCCATGTCGTCGCTGATCGCCAGCGTCGAAGTCCAGTTGCCGAGCGGACGGTGCAGCACGAAGCCGCGGTCGGTCTGGACCGGCCCGCCGAAATGCACCGGCGATTCGCGCAGCGCCGCGTCGCCGAGCGGCACGTCGATCTGCTCGAACAGCGCGGACAGCGTCATGTCGGTCGGCTTGTTGACGACCAGTCCCAGCGCGCCGTCGCCGTTGTGCTCGCAGACGAAGGTCAGCGTATGGGCGAAACGCGGATCGGCCATGCCCGGCATGGCGATCAGGAAATGGCGCGAGAAGTTGGCGGGGTCCGCGGGCATCCGTGCAATTGTAATCGTCGCGACCGGGCGGCACAATTGACCGGGTTTGCCGCGACCCTGCGTTCCCGCGATTGCTTCCCGCGGGCCACTCCGGCCCCTTCCGTCCGTCCCCATGCCGATGATCGCCCACCGTTCGTCCCTTCGCGCACTCGCCTTCGCCGGCGCGATCGCCCTCTGTCTCGCGGCGCCCCCGACCGCGGCCCGGCTGACGCTGATGCACGGTTACGCCGACATCACCAGCGCGCTGCTGTGGATCCAGGCCGACACGCCGGGATCGATCGACGTCGAGTGGACGCCGGAGGGCGAGGCGACTCCGCGGCGTGCCAGCTTCGACGCCGCGGCCGCCAACGAGAACGTCGTCGTGGCGCGGCTCACCGGAATCGCCCCCGGCCGCGCCGCGACCTATCGCGTCGCCGGCGACGGCGAGGTCCGGGAAGGCCGGCTGCGGACGCAACCCTACTGGACGAAGGCGGCGGAGGCGCGCGAAATCACGATCGCCCTGGGCAGCTGCTTCTTCCTGGCCGACCCCAATCCGCTGTTCTCGCGGCCGGGATACGGCGGCGGGTTCGACATCTTCGGCACCATCGCGGCGCAGAAGCCGGACGTGATGCTCTGGCTCGGCGACAACCTCTACCTGCAGGCGCCGGACCTGCTGGATCCGGCGTCGATGTCGGCGCGCTACCGGCGTCAACGCGGCTTCGCGGAGCTGCAGCCGGTGCTGACCGCCACGTCGCATCTCGCCATCTGGGACGACCACGACTACGGTCCGAACGACGGCGACCGCTCCTACGCGCTGAAGGGCGAGACGCTGAAGCTCTTCCGCCGCTACTGGGCCAACCCGTCCTGGGGCCTGCCCGACGTCCCCGGCACGTTCGGGGTCGCCCGCTACGGCGACGTCGACTTCTTCCTCCTCGACGACCGCTACCACCGATCGCCGAACCGCGCGCCGGACGGCCCGGAGAAGACGATGTTCGGCCGCGACCAGCTGGAATGGCTGAAGGCCGCGCTGATCAACTCGCGCGCGCCGCTCAAGGTGATCGCCGGAGGCAGCCAGTTCTGGAACCGGGCGAGCCGCTACGAGGGCTGGCACCGGTTTCCGACCGAGCAGCAGGCGTTCGCCGCGTGGCTCGCGGGGCAGCGCATCAACGGCGTGCTGTTCGTGTCCGGCGACCGGCATTTCACCGAACTGCTGCGCGTCGAGCGGCCCGGTGCGTACCCGCTCTACGAATTCACGTCGAGCCCGCTGACGTCGCGGGCCTGGGAGCAGCCGGACAAGGCCGAACGCGAGAACCCGGATGTGGTCGCGGGAACCCTGGTCGGCAAGCGGCAGTTCGGGTTGATCCGGGTGAGCGGTCCCGGCAACGACCGGCGCATCGCGCTGGAAAGCTACGACGCCAGGGGCGACCGGCTGTGGCGGCACGAAATTCGCGCGCGCGACCTGCGGATGCCACGGTCGGGCAGTGCAACGGGGGCCGCGGCGGTCGGCACTGCCCGCGGCCCGACGGGGGCCGCGTCGGTTTCGGTGCCCGCGGAGGCCGAGGCCGACGAATGACGAGGACCGCCGCAGCGCCGGTGCACGGACGGGCGCTGGTCTGGTTCCGGCGCGACCTGCGCGACTTCGACCACGCGGCGCTGCACCGGGCGCTGACGTCGGCCAGGGCGGTCTACACGGCGTTCGTCTTCGACCGCGAGATCCTCGACGCGCTGCCATCGAAGGACGACCGCCGCGTCGAGTTCATCCTCGAGAGCGTGCGCGAACTCGACGCGGCGCTGCGCGCCCATGGCGGTGGGCTGATCGTGCGCCACGCGCGTTCGCGCGACGAGATTCCGGCGCTGGCGGCCGCGCTCGGCGTCGACGCCGTCTACGCCAACCACGACTACGAACCGGCGGCGATCGACCGCGACGCCGCGGTAGAGCGCGGGCTCGCCGACCGCGGCATCTCGTTTGTCACCACCAAGGATCAGGTGATCTTCGAGCGCGACGAGGTGCTCTCGCTCGCCGGCAAGCCGTTCTCGGTGTTCACGCCGTATCGGAACGCCTGGCTGAAGGCGCTGACGCCGGCGCAGGTTCGCGCGCATCCGGTGGAGCGCCACGCGGCCGCGCTGGCCCGGCCGCCCCGGGCGCTGGATGTCGGCGTGCCGGCGCTCGAAGCGATGGGATTCGCCCGGACGAACCTCCCGGCGATCGGGGTCCGCCCTGGAATGAGCGGTGGCGCGGAGCTCTTCGCGGATTTCAAGCGGCGCATCGACCGCTACGGCGAGGCGCGCGACTTTCCCGCAGTGAAGGGCCCTTCGTACCTTTCGGTCCACCTGCGCTTCGGCACGGTGTCGGTACGCGAGCTCGCCGCGTACGCGCACGCGCGGTCGCTCGAGCCGGGCGGGGCCGGCGCGGCGACCTGGCTGTCGGAACTCATCTGGCGCGACTTCTACGCGCAGATCCTGTGGCACCACCCGTACGTCGTCGGCGGCGCATTCAGGCGCGGGTACGACGCGCTGCGCTTTCCCGACGACCCGGCGCTGTTCGCCGCGTGGAAGGAGGGCCGCACCGGGTATCCGCTGGTCGACGCGGCGATGAGGCAGCTCAACTCGACCGGGTACATGCACAACCGGCTGCGGATGGTCGCGGCATCGTTCCTCGTGAAGGATCTGCTGGTGCACTGGAAGCGGGGCGAGGCGTATTTCGCCGGGACGCTGATCGATTTCGACCTGGCATCGAACAACGGGGGGTGGCAGTGGGCCGCGTCGACGGGATGCGACGCGCAACCGTACTTCAGGATCTTCAACCCGGTCGCGCAGTCGGAGCGCTTCGACCCGGACGGCCGGTTCATCCGGCGCTACGTGCCGGAGCTGGCCGCGCTCGAGGCAAGGGAGATTCATGCACCGTGGCTGCTGTCGCCGGCGCTGCAACAGGCCCGCGGGGTCGTCGTCGGCCGCGATTACCCGGCGCCGATCGTCGACCACGCCAGCGCCCGCCTTCGCGCACTGGCCCTGTTCAAGGCCGCCGGGTCAGGTTGAATTTAACCGAACATCGCCCTGCGCGACCGGCATCATCGCCGAGGTCGTCGGCCGGGCATTTGCCCCGCGCGACTGGAGGCACATTGCACATCAGAATGAGCGTGCACCGCCATCGTCCGAATGGACGATCGCCCGACGGCGCGCGATGCGGAGAATGGGGTCAAGCTGCGCGATGCAGGTCTCGCGGGCAGCCTCGTCGTCGCCTGTAATTCGACCTGACCCCATTTCTGGTGCTCAATCCTCCTCGTGCTTGCGGCGCTTGTCGTAGTCGGCGGCGAGCTGCTGCTGCAGTCCGGGAGTTGCGGGTTCGTAATGCGACAGCGCCATCGTGAACGATCCGTGGCCGCCGGTCACCGACTTGAGCCGCGCGGAGTACCCGTCGAGCTCGACCAGCGGGGCGAGGCCGCTCACCGCCAGCACCCCGGGGCCAAGACCGCTGGTGCCCGTCACCTGTCCGCGCCGCGACGACAGGTCGCCGGCAATGTCGCCGGTATTCGCCTCGGGACAGATGACCTCGACGCTGACCACCGGCTCGAGCACGATCGGACGGGCCTTCGCCACCGCATCGAGGAACGCCTTGCGCCCCGCCGACACGAACGCGACCTCCTTCGAGTCGACCGGGTGATGCTTGCCGTCGTGCACGACGACGCGGACGTCCTGCATCGGGAAGCCCGCGACCGCGCCCGTCGCGAGCACCTGCTCGACACCCTTGCGCACGGCCGGCATGAACTGGTGCGGGATGACCCCGCCCTTGGTCGCGTCGACGAACTCGAAGCCGCCGCCGCGCGGCAGCGGTTCCACGCGCAGCGAAACCTCGCCGAACTGGCCCGCGCCGCCGGTCTGCTTCTTGTGCCGGTGGAATCCCTCCGCCTGCGCGGTGATCGTCTCGCGGTACGGGATGCGCGGGGGCCGCGTGTCGATCTCGCACTTGTACTGCGAGTTCATCCGCTCGAGGATCGACCGCAGGTGCAGCTCTCCCAGCGCCCGCAGCACCGTCTCGTTGGCGTGCGGGTCGTGCTCGAGCACGATCGTCGGATCCTCGGCGATCAGCTTGTGCAGCACGTCGGAGATCCGCTGCTCGTCGCCGCGCTTCTTCGGCGACAGCGCCACGCCGTGCATCGGCGTCGGGAACTCCAGCGGCTTCATGTGGATGTGGTCCTCGTCGTGCGAATCGTGCAGCACGCAGTCGAACTCGATCTCGTCGACCTTGGCCACCGCGGCGATGTCGCCGGGCACCGCGTGGTCGATTTCCACGTTCTTCGCGCCCTGCAGCAGGAACAGGTGCCCCACCTTGAACGGCTTGCGCCCGTCGCCGATGAAGAGCTGCGTGTCGCGGGTGACCGTGCCCTGGTGCACGCGGAAGATGCCGAGCTTCCCGACGAACGGATCGACGACGACCTTGAACACGTGGGCGAGCACGTGCTGGCCCGGGTCCGGCTCCGAATGGAACTCGACCGCCTCGGTCCCCTCGCCCTTGGTGAACAGCGGCGGGTTGCCCTCGGTCGGATTCGGAGCGAGCTTGATCAGCACGTCGACGAGTTCCGCCACCCCCGCCCCGGTCTTCGCCGAGACGAAGCAGATCGGCACCAGGTGGCCCTCGCGAAGCGCCTTCTCGAACGGGGCGTGCAGCTGCTCCGGCGTGATCTCGTCGCCCTGCTCGAGATACTTGGCCATCAGCGCCTCGTCGACCTCGATGACCTGGTCGACCAGCGCGCTGTGCGCGTCGGCGACCGACGAGAAATCGGACTCGCCCGACGGCGTGAAGAAGCAGTCGACGACGCGCTTGCCGCCGCCCGCCGGCAGGTTGATCGGCAGGCACTCCTTGCCGAACATGGCCTGCAGGTCCGCCACCAGCCGCGGCAGGTCGACGTTGTCGGCATCGATCTTGTTGACGACGAGCAGGCGGCACAGCTTGCGCTTCGCCGCCCATTCCATCATCCGCGAAGTGATCATCTCGACGCCGGCCTGGGCATTGACGACGACGGCGGCCGTCTCGACGGCGTCGAGCGCCCCGATCGCCTGCCCCATGAAGTCCGGAAAGCCGGGCGTGTCGATGAGGTGGACGCGCGTGTCCGGCGTGTCGAGATGGAGAATCGACGAGCGCAGCGAGTGCTTCCACGTCTTCTCGAGCGGATCGAAGTCGCTGGCCGTCGTGCCGCGCTCGATGCTGCCCGGCGCGGTGATCGCGCCGGCCTGGGCGAGCAGCGCCTCGGCGAGCGTGGTCTTGCCGGCGGCGCCGTGGCCGACGAGTGCTACGGTACGGATGTTCTGCGTGGCGTACTGCGCCATGGTCCCTCCCTGGTGGCGATCTAGGTGAATTTACCGCGCGCAGGGGGGGACCGCCAGCGCGCGATGGCGTGTCGTGCACGGGTGTTGCGCCGCGTCAAACGTCCTTCATTCGGGCGGGTCCTGCCCGCGCCCCCGCCCCGGGTGCAGCTTCAGCTCCTTTTCCGCTCCAGGTCGAAGCGGGGATTGTGGGGCGACGGCGCACCCTTGTCCCAGCCGATCCACTCCGCCTTGACGCGGTCGGCGGACACGAACTCGATGCGGCCTGCGTGCATGTGACCGTCCCTGGCCGGGTCCAGATTGGCCCCGCCGTCGAACTCGAACACGACGACCCGGCCGTCGGTGGTCCTGGCGCGCATGCGCGGCTGGTTGCCGGCGGAGCAGTAGTGCGTCAGCACGAGGTCGTTGCCCTCCCGCGTGTACACGGTCACCATCTCGTGCGGCGTGCCGGCGAACAGCGTCTCGACGATCGCCGACCCGCCCCCGCTGACGCGGTAGGTCACCGCGACCTTCCCTTTCATGCCGAACGCCCCGTCGACGTCGATCCACTCGCCCTGCAGCGACTTCAGCGTGGCGAAGGCGGATGCCGCCGGCAGCGCCGCCGTCTGGCCCGACGCGACGGCCGGAATGCCGGTGGCCGCGACGAGTGCGCATGCGGCCAGGAACGACCAGGTTCGATTCATGGCTATCCTCCCGAAGGATCCGGGACGATGATAATGCCTGGCGCCGCGGACGGCCAGCGCCGGTCGCCGGGACCGGCGCCCCCGCCGGTTCAGGCGGCCATCTCGAGCATTTCGCGCAGGTGGCGCAGCAGCTCTTCTTCCTGGTACGGCTTGCCGAGGTAGAGGTCGACGCCGAGCTCCTGCGCGCGGTTGCGGTGCTTTTCCGCGGTGCGCGAAGTGATCATGATGATCGGGATGTGCGAGTTCTTCGGGTCGCCCTTGATCGTCTTGGTGAACTCGAATCCGTCCATCCGCGGCATCTCGATGTCGAGCAGGATCACGTCGGGCGTCTGCTCGCCGAGGAGCTGCAGCGCGTCCATGCCGTCCTTGGCGGTGATGACGGCGAATCCTTCGCGCGTCAGCATGCGGCTGGTGATCTTGCGGACGGTGAGCGAGTCGTCGACGACCATCACCAGCGGCGGGCCCGCCTTCGCCGGCTGCGCGAACTGGGGCATGTGCGCGGCGACCCGCTCGTCGGCATTGGGATCGAAGGTCTGCACGTCGGCGCGCGCGGCGAGCTGCACCGGATTGATGATCAGCACGATCTCGCCGTTCCCCAGCACCGTCGCGCCGGCAATGCCCGACACCCGGGCCAGCTGCGGACCGATGTTCTTGACCACGACTTCCTGGTTGCCGATCATTTCGTCGACGTGCACCGCCGCGAGTCCCTGGCCGGTGCGCAGCAGCAGCACCGGGTTGTAGCGCTGCGTTTCCGGGTTGTGCGAAGTGTCGCCGAGCAGTCGCGGCAGATAGTGGAACGGGTACCGGCGCCCCTGCCAGTCGACTTCGCGCGCGACGTACAGATTGACCAGCGTCTCGGCCTTGATCTGCTGCACCTGCTCGACCATCGGCGCAGGCAGCGCCCACAGCCGGCCGCCGGCGCGGACGAGCACCGCCTGCGCGACGGCGAGCGTCAGCGGCAGGTAGAGCATGAAAGTCGTGCCCTTGCCGCGCGTGGTGGCGACCTCGACGCGGCCGCCGAGGGTGGCGATCTCGGAGCGGACGACGTCCATTCCGACGCCGAGCCCGGAGATCTGCGTGACCCGGGACGCGGTCGTGAAGCCGGCCTGGAAAATGAACTCGATCAGCTGGGCGTCGGTCGGCTGGGCGTCGGCCGCGATGCGGCCCTGCGCCACGGCCTTGCGGCGCACGATATCCAGGTCGATGCCGGAACCGTCGTCGGCGAGTTCGATCGCGATTTCGTTGCCGACCTGGCGGACGGTGAGCGTGATTTCGCCGGTGTCCGTCTTGCCGGCGCGAACCCGGTCCTCGCGCGGCTCGATGCCATGGTCCAGCGCGTTGCGCAGCAGGTGCTCGAGCGGTCCGACGAGCTTTTCCAGCACCGAACGGTCGAGTTCGGTCTGGCCGCCGCGGATCTCGAGGTTGGCACGCTTGCCGAGCTCCTGCGCCACCCGCCGCAGGATCCGGTACAGCCGCTCGGACAGGCTGCCGAACGGGACGGTCCGGATCGAGAACAGCTGCTGCTGCACCTCGCGCGACATCCGCGCCTGGGCCAGCAGCGCGGCATCCGCGTCGTCGAGGTTCTTGAGCAGCGACTGCTGGACCGTCGACACGTCGTTGACGCCCTCGGCGAGGGAACGGGTCAGCTCCTGGAACCGCGTGTAGCGGTCGAATTCCAGCGGGTCGAAGCCCTCGGTCTCGCCGACCACCGACATCCGCGACTGGATCTGCGACTCGGCCTGGATTTCGATCTCCCGCACCTGCGAGCGCAGGCGGATCACGCTGCCGGTGAGTTCCAGGAGGTTGGCCTTCAGCGACCGGAGCTCGCCTTCGACGCGGGAACGCGCGATCGCGACCTCGCCCGCCTCGTTGACCAGCCGGTCGATCATGTCGGCGCGCACGCGCAGCATCGCGCGGGCCCCGGCCTCGGGCTCGGCGGCCGCTTCGGTGCGCAGCGCGGGCGCGGGGGCGGCAGCGAGCGGCACGACGATCGGCTGCTCGCCTCCCGCCGGCGCGATGAAGCCGGCGTCGGCTGCGGCCCCGGCGTCGGACGCTGCGGGTGCCGGTGCCGGTGCCGGTGCAGCCGGCGCGGACAGCTCCACCTCCGCCGGCCCGGCAGTCTCGGGTTCGACTGCCTCGTCGCCGGCCGGCTCGACGCGTTCCGCCGCCGGGACGACGTCCCCGCCGGCGGCAAGCGACGCGGCCCGCGCCTCGGCGACCCAGGGCAGTTCGACGTTGGTGCGCCCTTCGCGCAGCGCATCGAGCATCCATGCGATCTGGTCGAGGTCGGTCTCGAGCGCCTCGAACAGCTCCGGCGTCGCCGCGACGGTGTCGTCGCCGACGAGGATGCGGCTTTCCATCAGGTGCGTGAGTTCACCCAGGCGCATCGCGCCCGCCATCCGCGCGCTGCCCTTGAACGTGTGCAGCGTCCGGCGCAACTGCTGCGACGAGGCGCCGTCGTGCGGCGCGCGGCGCCAGGCGCGCACCTGCGCTCCCGCCTGCGGCAGCAGTTCCGCGGCTTCCTCGAGGAATATCGGCAGCACCTGCGAATCGACGTCGTCGCGCACGTCGGCGAGGGGGTCGACCAGCGGCGCGGCCGTCGCGATTTCCGCCGGCAGTTCCGCCTCCGCCTCGGGTTGCGGGGCCTCCGCCGCAGGCATCGCCTGGGCGACGTACGCCGGGTTCGTGTCCTCTTCGGGTCCGCCGGCCGGAGCGCCCGCGGGCGTTCCGGTGGTCGTCTCGTCGTCGGCGTCGGCGTGCCGGGCCGCCAGGGTCTCGGCGTCGTCGACCGCCGCGGCGAGGTCTGCCCGCAACGACTCGAGTTCGTTCTGGATCGACGCGCCCTCGTCGGCATCGAGCGCGGTGAACGCCACCCGGTCCTTGATGCGCCCGACGAAGTCGGTCAGGCCGGCGACCGCCCGCTGCAGCACCGGCTGCGCCGCCGAGGGCAGCGGTCCGACGTGCTGCTGCAGTCCGAGCAGCGCCTGCTCGAGGGCCTTCGCCGTGACCGCGACCAGCGGGAATCCCCCGGTGCGATGGATGCCGCACAGCGTGTGGCTCGCGCGAACCATCTCGTGCGAAACCGGGTGCGCGGGGTCGAACTGAAGCAGCTGCATCTCGTGCCGCAGCGTCGCGAGGTGCTGCTCGGCTTCGGCAACCAGTATCTCGAACAGGCTCGCGGAGAGAACGACACCGCCGATGCTGATGTCGTCGGATGCGAGGTCGTCGGCGATCGGCTCCGCGGGGTGCTCCGCGTGGTGCTCCGCGGGGTGCTCCGCGGATGCTCCGCGGCGTGCTCCGCGGTGTGCTCCGCCGGCGTGCTCCGCCGTGACCAGGAACAATTTCGGCCCCGGCGCGACGACCGTCTGCGGCGCGGCATCGTCGTCGGTGTCGAACCCGAAGGCATCGGGGACCTCGAGCACCGGCAGCACCACGGGCGCGGCGCCGACACTGCCGAGTTCGGGCAATTCGGCGACGTCGACCGGGTGCGGCGGAAACTCGTCCACCCGCGGCGGCGGCGCCTCCGCCACCACCGGCACGTCGACTTCCTCGATTGCCGGAAGCGCGTCCTCGTCAGGTAGCGCCGGTGTGAACGCGGGAGGCGTCGACGCCGACGCGACGGGTGACGGTGCGGCGGCAGTCGGCGCCGGCGCGATGGCCAGCGGCGCGACCCGGACTTCGGGAGCCGGGGCCGCTGCGCCGGCTTCGTCGCCGGGGGCAGGCGGCGTCGGCGTCAGCACCGATTCGCGTCCGCCCGGGAGCTCGTCCTCGACCGCGCGGATCGCGGCATGCAGCGCCGCGGGGTCGGCGTGCACGCGTCCCTGCGTGGAAAGCCCGTCGACCCAGTGCCGGAAGTCGTCGCGCGCCCGCGCGATCATCGTCAGCACCGCGGCGGTGACCGGACGGTCCTCGTCGAGCAGCCGGTTGTGGATCTTCTCGACCTCGTAGGCGATGTCACCCAGCTCGACCAGCCCGACCATGCGGCCGGAACCCTTCAGCGTATGGAACGCGCGGCGAACGTTGCGCAGCGCCTCGCGGTCGCCCGGGTTGCCGCTGAGCGTGGCGTGGTTCTCGCCGATGGCATCGATGACTTCGTCGGCCTCGGCAAGGTAGATTTCGAGGAGCTCACCGTCGAGCTGCTCGGTGGCGAGCAGTCGCTGCGTCTCCTCGGAAATCCCCGGCGCGGGCGCGGCCTGGGACTCGGCGATCGCTCCGACCGCGGCCGCGAGCGCGGCGCCGCCGGCATCGAGTTCGCCAAGGGCGGCAACGGTCTGGGCGACCAGCTCCGGGTCGCCGATGAGCTCGGCATCGTCGCGCAGGCCCGTGAGCCGCGCCTTCAGCGCGGCGCGGGCCGACGCGTCGGCAGGCGCCCGGTGCATTTCCTCGACCAGCGCCGGCAGCGTCGCGCGCAACGCCTCGACCCCGGCCTCGACCGATTCGCCATGGTCGTCGGCCACCGGCGCCGGCGCCTCGCCCAGCCGCTTGGCCAGCAGCGGCGCGATCAGGCGGTCGCGGTCCGGTCGCTGCTGCTCGACCGCCTCGATGTAGAACCCGAGGCCGGACAGCGACTCGGCGAGGAGCTCGAGCTCCTCGTTGCTGACGGGCGTCTCGGGATCGGCGTAGGCGGCGATCTGGTCCTGGCACAGCGCGAGCAGCCGCTCGGCATCGTCGAGGCCGAGCATCGTCAGCGCCCCGCGGATCTGGGTGCTGTCCTTGGCCAGTGCCGCGAGTTCGGCGCGCTTGCCGTTGTCGCGGAAGAAGGCGTCGAGGACCTGCTCCATGTGGCGGAGGTTGGCCTGGATCTCGCGGCCCACCTGCGCCAGCAGCAGGCGCTCCTGCGCGCGCTTGGACATCTCGTCGAGCATCGGCGCGGCGGAGCCGGCCGGGGCCGGACGTGCCGCGCGCGCGGCATCGATCCGGGACAGCATCGCCTCGACCTGCTTCGGGAACTCGGCGCCCAGGGCCGCGTAGTTGTCGGTCGCGCTCTCGGCGAGGAGGAGCCCGGTCGCGTACTCCATCGCCACCGGTTCGGAAACGCCGCTGGTCGGCATCCGGTCCAGCCGCTCGACGAGCCCCGCGGTGAGCTTCATCAGGGCGCCGTTGCCGATCTCGGCGGCGCACTTGTGCACCGACGACAGCGTCTGCTTGAGCTTGGGCAGGTTCTCGGCGCGGCCCGAGGTGAACTTGAGCCACGAGTCCTTCGCCGCCGCAAGCTGGTCGCGCGCGTCGCGCAGCAGCGGCTGGATGCGGACGAGGTCGCTGTTGAGCACCTCGGCCGACGGGATGAGGCCGCCGAGCTTGAAGCCCTTCTGCACCGCCTGCACCGACGGCGCCACCGGCGCCGCGATGGCCACGTAGTACAGCACCTCGCGGCGCAGCCGGTCGGCCACCTTGGCGCTGCCTTCGACGACGCGGCGGATCTGCAGGTCGATGCGCGCTGCCAGCTGCTTGACCCCGAAGCCGCCCTCGAGCCCGCGCTCGTTCAGCGCGTCGAACAGCGCGCCGGCGGTCCACCAGAACGCCCTCAGGTTCTGGTGGGTCGTGGCGTCCTCGATCGCGGCGATCGCGTCGCGCATCGTCTTCGCGCCGTCGTCGTCGCCGCGCAGCCACGCGAGCAGGCCGCGCTGGTACTGCCGGCGCTGCTTGACCATGTACGAAGGAAGCTTCGCCGCCGGGATCACCTGCGGCGTCGACAGCTTCGGCGCCCGCGGCGCGAGATCCGGGAAGAACAGGTCGGTCGGCGCCGCAGCCTTGACGCCGCGGAACCGCTGCATCGCCTCGTATTCGGGGAACAGCTTGAGCGGCACCGGCGGCGAACCGCCGACGAGTTCGGCCAGGAAGATGCGGAGCTTGCGGCAGGCCCGGTCGATCGGTACGCAGGCGGCCTGCGCATCCGGGCCGGGCAGCTCCTCCAGGCGAGCGAGTTGCCGCTCGATCTCGTCGGTGTACGCGACCACGGCGTCGAGCCCGACCATCTGGATCGCGCCGGCCGCCTGGTGGACGTGCGTCCGCACCTGCTTGAGCGCGGCGAGGTCGACGGGCGCGGCTTGAAACGCGGCGAGTGCCTCCAGGCCCCGGCCCAGCGCCTGGTCGATCTCGCCCTGGACCCATGACAGGGGCCCCAGGTCGAAGTCGGTTGCGTATTCGTTCGCCACGATGTTCATGCTCCTCGCCGATGCTGGTCCGGACCTGCCGTCGCAAGAATCGCGCCCGCGACGGGCGGCGACGCCTGCCCCGGCCGTCAGACCTTGAAGCCCGCCACCGAGGACCGCAGTTCGGCCGCGAGCCGCGTCAACTGGCCGATGGACACGTTGGTCTGCTTGGTGCCCTCCGTCGTCTCCTCGGTGATCTTGAGGATGCCCTGCATGCCGCGCGTCACGTCGGTGACCGACGCGGACTGCTTGGTCGTCTGGTCGGAAATGCCGCCGATCAGCGAGGCGAGTTCGCGCGACACCTTCTGGATCTCGGTCAGCGCCTGCCCCGCCGCGTCGGACAGCTTGGTTCCTTCGACCACGCCGACGGTGCTCTTTTCCATGGCCGCGACCGCGTCCTGGGTGTCGGCCTGAATGGTCTTCACGATCGCCTCGATCTGCTTGGTCGCCTCGCCGGACCGCTCGGCAAGGCGCTGGACTTCTTCGGCCACCACCGTGAATCCGCGCCCCGCCTCGCCCGCCGACGCCGCCTGGATCGCTGCATTCAGCGCCAGCACGTTCGTCTGCTCGGTGATGTCCGAGATCAGCTCGACGATCTCGCCGATCTCCAGCGACGACTCGCCCAGCCGCTTGATCCGCTTCGACGTGTCCTGGATCTGCGTGCGGATTTCGTTCATGCCCGCGATCTGGTTCTGCACCGCCTGGCCGCCCTTCTCGGCGGCCGTCAGCGATTGCTGGGCCACCCGGGCCGACTGCGTGGCCGTCTGCGACACCTCGTTGATCGACTGTGCCATCGACAGCACCGAGGCGGACGCCTGCTGGATCTCGCGGTTCTGCCGCTGCGAGGCCTCGAACAGCCGGTTCGAGATCGCCTGCGCGTCCTGGGTCGCCTTCGCCACCTGGTCGGTCGCCGAGTTGATCCCGCGCACCAGCGTGCGCAGTTCCTCGATCGTGAAGTTGATCGAGTCGGCGATCGCGCCGGTGACGTCCTCGGTCACCGAGGCCTGGACGGTCAGGTCGCCGTCGGCCAGGTTGCCCATCTCGTTCAGCAGCCGGAGAATCGCCTCCTGGTTGCGCTTGTTCTCCTGCTCGCTCTCGTACGCACGCACCCGTGCGTCGTCGAGGAAGACCTTGCCGAGGAGCACCAGGCAGACGAGCCCGAGCAGCGCGAAGATCACGGCCGCCCACAGCGAGCCGCGGGTGCCGCCGGTGCTCTCGAACTGCGCCGCGAGCTTGGTCGTGTCGTTGAGCAGCGGCTCGGATTCGGCGTTGATGCCGCGTGCCGCCTGCTTGGCGCCGACCAGCCGGTTCATGTTCTGCAGGATCGCCGCGACCCCCGCGTCGTACGTGGCGAAGCGCTTGCCGAGCTCGACGAGCGTCGCCTGCGCCTCGGCGTTGCGCACCGGTGCGAGCCGCAGCGCATCGCTGCCCTTGGTGAGGCCGTTGAGCACGTCGCGGAAGGTGCCGGAGTCCTTGCCCAGCAGGAACGCGACTTCCGGGTCGATTTCCTCGGACGACGCCAGCGTGTTGGCATTCTTGGCGATCCGCTGCGACAGCACCGCGAGCTGGTTGGCGAAATCGATCTCGCGCAGCGAACCGCCGCTCTGGCCGATCTGCTGCGCGGCCTGCTGGGCGAGTTCCAGGATGGCGTTGTTGCCGAGGTTGATGTCGGCGAGGCCCTTGGCCAGCGTCGTCAGCGGCTGCTGGTTGTCCATCACGCGTCGGGCATTGGCCTCGACCTTGTCCCAGCGCCCCCGGATGTCCTGCAGCAGCTGCACCGTCACCGGATCGGACGGCACGTCGAGCGACGTGCCGCGGATGGTGCCGCCCTGCGAAATGGCGTCGAGGTTCGCCTTGAAGCGGTCGGTGCTGTCCCGCACCGAGGCGAACGCCCCGGCCTGTCCCTGCGCCGCGAGCGCCGTGCCGCGCGCGAGCCGCTGGGAGAGCATCTGCATTTCGGTCGCCGTCGACGAGGCGGCCGCGTTCTGCGTCGCGATGCGCCCGTCGAGGAACACCATGAACGCGGCGAACACGAAGAACATCACCATCATCACGCCCAGCACCTGGAACTGCTGGACGATCGGCATGTGGCCGAGCAGCGGCAGGCGCCGCGGCATCTTCATTTCGGTGGAGGCGGTGCGCAGCTGCTCCATGATCGACACCGAGGCGAGCGGGTCGTAACCCGGCTGCGCCTGCGATGCCCGAACCTGCGTCGTCGGCATGTCGAGGTCGGCGGCGGCAGCGGCAGCCGCCTTGTCCTTGCCGAAGACCTTGGGCAATTTGAGGTTCAGGGCCATGTTTCCTCCGGTACGGCGGGAATATTGTTCGATTCGGTGGTTCGCGTCGGCGACGGGGTTCGGCGCTGCGGTCGGCTATTGGCCGACCTGCAGGAACGCCGCGTCGCGGGCGAGATGCGAGAGGTCGATTTCCTGCCACGCGCCGCCTGACGCGTCGATCCAGCGCCGTCCGTACCATTCGGGGGCGCCGGCGGGGGCCGCGGCGGGGGCGAGTTCGGCGAGGTTGCGCAG
Source organism: uncultured beta proteobacterium (assembly GCA_963810815.1). Lineage (GTDB taxonomy): Bacteria > Pseudomonadota > Gammaproteobacteria > Burkholderiales > Casimicrobiaceae > CAVQWT01. Next base: position 157,483 of record CAWEPB010000002.1, read on the forward strand.
GCCCAGCACGCGCTGGACGACGATGCCGGCCCGGAGTTCGCCCACGCGGGGGCCGAACAGCACGAGGCGGCTCTGGCCGCCCGTCGCCGGCGGTCCGGCGTCGCGGCCGAGGAAGCCCGCGAAATCGATGACGCTGTAGAGGTTGCCGCGAATGTTCGCCACGCCGACGAACCACGGCTTGGTCATGGGCACGGCAGCGATCGGCGGCACGGCGATGACTTCGCCGGCGTCGGCCAGGCGGATCAGCCACTGCTCGCCGCCGCAGGAAAGCCCGAGCCGGGACGACTCGACCTGCGCCGCCGTCTTGCTGGACAGGCGGGAGGCGAGTTCCTGCTGGAACGAGCGGAGGTCGAGTTTGCCGGCGCGGGCCATCGTGGGTTCGCGGCAATCAGCCCAGCGCGGCGATCTTGGCGAGGAGTTCGTCGCGGTTGACCGGCTTCACGATGTAGTCGCGAGCACCCTGGCGCATGCCCCAGATCTTGTCGGTTTCCTGGCTCTTCGAGGTGCACAGGATGATCGGGATGCTGCGCGTCTCGGCATCGCGGCTGATCGCCCGCGTCGCCTGGAAGCCGTTCAGCCCGGGCATGACGACATCCATGAGGATGAGGTCCGGCTTGACCTGCTTCGCCTTGAGGATCGCGTCCTCGCCGTTGTCGCTCGCCACGACCTCGTAGCCCGCCTTGGTCAGCAGGTCGTTGAGGACGTGGCGCTCGGTGGGCGAGTCGTCCACGATGAGAATTCTCTTGATCGCCATGGTTCCTACCCTGTGTGTGTTGCGCCCCGGTGGCGCCCCGTCGGCGCCGTACCGTCCCCCGGAGGTCCGCTCACGCCGCGGTGCGCATGTGCGTCGCGACGGCCTTGAGCAGGCTCTCCTTGGTGAACGGCTTCGTCAGATACTGGTCGGAACCCACCATCCGTCCGCGCGCACGATCGAACAGGCCGTCCTTCGACGACAGCATGATCACCGGGGTGGTGTGGAACTTCGCGTTCTTCTTGATGAGGGCGCAGGTCTGGTATCCGTCCAGGCGCGGCATCATGATGTCGACGAACACGACGTCTGGCTGGTGGTCGGCAATCTTCGCCAGGGCGTCGAAGCCGTCCTCGGCGAGAATGACGGTGCAGCCCGCCTGCAGCAGGAAGATTTCTGCACTGCGGCGAATGGTGTTCGAGTCGTCGATCACCATCACCTTGACGCCGGCAAGCGGATTCTGCTCCGACAACGTTTCCTCCGTGTCCCTGCCCCGTCGATGCCGGTGGGGGCGGTTTGTACGCGACAATCGGTCCCGGGCGAGTTTGCCACGGCTGTCGAGAGTTGCCTAGAGCATAAACCTTGCCTGAATCGGCATCGGGACCGGGTCCGACCCCATTTTTCCACGGTCGGACAAGTTTTCGCCGCCGGTAGTGCCGTGCAGCGGCAACCCCTGCCCGACCGCGTCCGTAAGGCGGGGAACCACGGCGACAGACCGGCGGCCGACCCGTCGCAGCCCGACGGTCACGGGGTCTGGATCACCGGACCGGACCGCCGCCGGCCGGCACTAACGACCGAGAAACAGCCGGTACGCCGGGTTGGCGCTTTCGTCGACGTAGTCGTAGCCGAGACCGTCGAGAAAGGACCGGAACGCCGCCTTGTCGGACGGCGGGACCTGCATTCCCACGAGGACGCGGCCATAGTCGGCCCCGTGGTTCCGGTAGTGGAACAGGCTGATGTTCCACCCCGCGCTCATGCTGTCCAGGAACTGCATCAGCGCGCCGGGACGCTCCGGGAACTCGAAGCGGTAGAGAATCTCGTTGGTCGCCGCCGGCGCATGGCCGCCGACCAGGTGGCGCACGTGCAGCTTGGCCATCTCGTTGTCGGTGAGGTCGAGCGCCTGTATGTGGCGCCGCTTCAGCTCCGCGAGCAGCGTGCGCGTCTCGTTGCGATTGGCGACCTCGAGACCGACGAAAAGGTGCGCCGCCGCCGCGTCGGAGTAGCGATAGTTGAACTCGGTCACCGAGCGCTTGCCCAGCAGCGCGCAGAACTCGCGGAAACTGCCCGGGCGTTCGGGAATCGTCACCGCGAGGATGGCCTCGCGCTGCTCGCCCAGCTCGGCGCGTTCGGCGACGAAGCGCAGCCGGTCGAAGTTCATGTTCGCGCCGCAGGCGATGGCGACGAACGTGCGGTCCTTCGGGCGGTGGCGTTCGACCCAGGACTTGACTCCGGCGATCGACAGTGCGCCGGCGGGCTCGAGGATCGAACGCGTGTCCTCGAACACGTCCTTGAGCGCCGCGCAGATGGCGTCGGTATCGACGAGGATCACTTCGTCGACGTACTGCCGCGCGAGCCGGAACGTCTCCCGCCCGACCTGCTTGACCGCGACGCCGTCGGCGAACAGCCCGACGTGCGCCAGCTTCACCCGGCGCCCGGCGGCGAGCGAACGCGCCATGGCGTCGGAATCGACCGGCTGCACGCCGATGATCTTCACCTCGGGGCGAACGCGCTTGACGTAAGCGGCGATGCCGGCGATGAGGCCGCCGCCGCCGATCGCCACGAAGATCGCGTCGAGCGGGCCCTGGCACTGGCGGAGGATTTCCATGCCGATCGTGCCCTGGCCGGCGATCACGTCCGGGTCGTCGTAGGGGTGCACGAAGGTGGCGCCGGTCCGCGCCTGCAGCGCCAGGGCGTGCTCGTAGGCATCGCTGTAGCTGTCGCCGTGGAGCACGACGCTGGCGCCGCGCGCCTCGACCGCGGCGATCTTGATGTGCGGCGTGGTGACCGGCATCACGATCGTCGCCGCGCAGCCCAGCTTCTGCGCCGCCAGCGCGACGCCCTGCGCGTGGTTGCCGGCGGAAGCGGCGATGACGCCGCGTCCACGCTCCGCCGGCGTCAGGTGCACCATCTTGTTGTAGGCGCCGCGCAGCTTGAAACTGAACACCGGCTGCTGGTCCTCGCGCTTCAGCAGCACCCGGTTGCCGAGCCGCCGCGACAGCGTCGGCGCGAGATCGAGCGACGTCTCGATCGCGACGTCGTAGACCCTGGCGGACAGAATGCGGGTGAGGTAATCAGCGGACATCGTTGGCGATGCGGACCAAAGCTTGCGAGCGTAGCAGAAACCCGCATCGGGGTCAGGTCGAATTTTGATCAACGCGTCCCCTCCCCCTGTCGCAGGCGCCAACCGGGCGCTCCTCGCGCCGCGGTCGGGATCGACGCGATTGGATACCGTACCCGCCAATCGAGCCATCGTCCGTCCGGTCGATCCCGCGGTCGCGCCCAGGCGATCAATATCGCAGGCATGCTGTGGTGAATCGACTCCGCGACCGGCAGGCCGGACGTCGGCCCGAATTCAACCTGACCCCAATTGGCGTGTTACGCTTTTTCGCTATGCCGCGCTCCGCCCTGACCGCTTCGATGCTCGCCGTCGTCGACATGGGATCGAACAGCTTTCGGCTCGAGATCGGCCGCGTCGAGGGCAATCAGATCTTCCGCCTCGACACCTTCCGCGAAACGCTGCGACTCGGCGCCGGACTCGATGCCAACGGCCGCCTCACCGCCGAGGCACAGCGAGCGGCGATCGCCTGTCTCGCCCGCTTCGGCGAACGCCTGCGGGGCTTCCCGCCGTCCTCGGTCCGCGTCGTCGCCACCAACACGCTGCGCGTCGCCACCAACGCGGCGACCTTTCTCCCGCGCGCCGAGAAGGCGCTCGGCTTCCCGATCGACATCATCACCGGACACGAGGAAGCCCGGCTCATCTATGTCGGGGTCGCCCACGTGCTCCCCGCGTCGGACGATCCGCGGCTGGTCGTCGACATCGGCGGCGGCTCGACCGAGTTCGTCATCGGCAAGGGACTCGAGCCGCGCGCGCTCGAGTCGCTCAAGATCGGGTGCGTCGGCATGACCCAGCGCTTCTTTCCCGACGGCGGGCTGGATGCGACTGCCTTCGCCGCCGCCGAGACCCACGCGCGCGCCGAAATCGAGGCCATAGCCCGGGACTTCAGCCGCGGCGCGTGGACCAGCGCGTACGCGTCCTCCGGCACCGCACTCGCGCTGGCCGAAATCCTGGAGCAGAACGGACTGTCCGCAGCCGGGATCACCCGCGACGGACTCTCGCGCCTGAAGAAGCGGATGGTCGCGGCGGGCCACATCGGCCGCCTCGCGCTGACGGCGCTCAAACCGCAGCGCGCCCCGGTTCTCGCCGGCGGTCTCGCGGTCATGGCCAGCGCGATGAAGGAACTGGACATCGACCGCATCAATCCGGTGGGCGGCGCGCTGCGCCTGGGCGCGCTCTACGACCTGCTCGGCCGCAACGTCGATCGCGACATTCGAGGCGCGACCGTCGACCAGTTCCAGGCGCGTTACCGGGTCGACCAGGAGCACGCAGCGCGCGTCGCCGCACTGGCCGCAGCTCTCTGTCGCCGCGCCGATCCCGGTTGCGAGCCCGCCGCGCTGCAGCGGCTCGAATGGGCCGCGCGGCTGCACGAGACCGGCTTCTCGGTTTCGCACCTCGGTTTCCACAAGCACGGCGCCTACATCCTGCTACATGCGGACATGCCCGGCTTTTCCGCGCAGGAACAGGACGATCTGGCCTGGCTCGTGCTCGGCTGTCGCGGGACCCTGTCCAAGCTCGGCGCGCGCCTCGACGACGCCGACTATCGGGTTCGTGTGCTCGCCCTTCGCCTCGCGGTGCTGTTCCATCACGCGCGTCGGCCGATCGATGTCCCGCGGATCAGCTTCGAGTGCGACCGCAGCATCCGTCTGGGCGTGTCGGCGCGCTGGCTCGCCGCCCACCCGCTCACCGCGCATCTGCTCGAAAAGGAGCGGCGCGAATGGACCGCGCTCGGGTACCGCTGGCCGCCGCGATGAGCGGACGGCGCAGCGCAGGCTAGGGGGGCGTCAGCGGGCCGGCTCCGGCGGCGCCATGGCGGCCAGAGCCGCGATCATCCGCTCGGCAATGTCGCAGGACCGTGCATCGGTCTGGAAGCATCGGGCCGGGATGCCAGCGGGATCCACCTCGACGACCCTCTGCCCCGCGGTCACCCGTGCGCCTCGCGCCGACAAGCCCAGCAGCACCCCGGCGCACGGCGCCATGATCGACGCGTTGCCGATCGCGCCTACGGTCTCGCCCGCCAGCACCCGATCGCCGATGCGCCGCGCGGTCGCAAACCGTCCGGAGCCCGAGGCCGTCACCGCGGCAATCCTGCCCTCGTCGCCAACGTCGTCCGTCGCGACGTGCAGGTGCGCGCCGTCGTCGGCGCGTCCCACGCGAACGGTGAGCAGCCCTTCCGGCACCAGGTTCCGCATCATCGCGCCGTCGCCGTCCGCGCGCGTGTCGACCAGCACCCGCGCCGGCAACGCCGCCGCGACGCCCTGCCACGACCACGTCGTCGCGGCGACCATGTTCCGGCGTTCCAGCACCGATGGAATGGTCTTGACGCTGGCACAAAACTGCGCGCCTTCGCCGTCGACTTCGGCGTTGCCGAGGTACCAGGCGTTGGTGAACGACTGCCCGCGCCGGGTCCACGGCGGGTCGACGACGTCGCAGACGACGACGCCGTAGCCGGCGCGGCGTGCGGCGATGGCGACCGCCGTGCCGATCGTGTGCCCGCCGAGCACGATCATCGCGGTGGCAGTCGGACGGCAGGTGGACCCCGGCATCGGAAACTTGGCTCCAAAAAAAGGCGGGCCGGCCGGGAGGATCGGCGCGGCCCGAACGACTGCCGACGACAGGAGGAATCGGGACGGCGCCGCGGCAGCCCGCATCCGGCACACTGTCCGGGCCCGGTCCGCGGCCGTTGCCGCATCTTCGCGCGCCGATGTTGCAGCCGCGTGGCAGCAGGGCGATCCGTGCGAGCCACCGTCACGCACACCGTCATCGGCCTGCCATCGCTTCTTCACCCTGCTGTCGCACGGGCCGGCTACGGTACCGCCATCGTCGCTGCCCGCCAGGAGAAGCCCTTGCTGCTTGCCAGATCGAACGAAGCCCCTCCAAATGCGTGGCGCCGCCTGTCCGTCGAGCTGGCCGCGAGCCCGCGCGACATCGACGCCGCGCAGGCGCTGCGCTACCGTGTTTTCGCCGGCGAGCTTGGCGCGAAGGTGACCGGTCGCAAGCCCGCGCGCGACCAGGACGTGTTCGACCCATGGTGCGAGCACCTCGTGGCACGTGACGAGGCCACCAACGAGATCGTCGGCACCTATCGCGTCCTCACGCCCGAGCGCGCGCAGCGGCTCGGCACCTACTACGCGGACACGGAGTTCGACCTCACGCGGCTGGCTCGGATGCGCCCGGGGCTCTGCGAAGTCGGACGCGCCTGCATCCATCCGGATTACCGCAGCGGTGCCGTGATCATGCGACTGTGGCAGGGCATCGCGTCGCTGATGGTGCGGCACGGGTGCGATCACCTGATGGGTTGCGCCTCGATACCAATGACCGACGGCGGGGCGAACGCGCTGCGCGTCTTCCGGGACGTCGCGCCGAAGCACCTTGCACCTATCGAGTACCGGGTCTTTCCAAGGCACCCGCTGGCGATGCGCGAAGGCCGCGCGGACGCCGTTCCGCCGGGCGAGGCATCGGTGCCGGCGCTACTGAAAGGCTACCTTCGCCTTGGCGCGTGGATCGGTGGCGAGCCGGCGTGGGACCCCGATTTCAACACCGCCGACCTGTTCGTCCTGCTGCCGTTGTCACGGCTCGAGGCCCGCTACGCGCGCCACTACTTCCGCGAGGCTGCGTAAGCGCAATGGCCGCTCCGCGTGACGTGCCGCCGCCGCCCCCGTCTACGCCGCACGATCGGGCCGGGCACCGCCGCTACCGCGCAATCTTCATCTCCGACACCCACCTCGGCACACCGGGATGCCAGGCGCGGGCCCTGCTCGACTTCCTGCGCCGCACCGAGTCCGAGTTCCTCTATCTCGTCGGCGACATCGTCGACGGGTGGCAGCTCAAGCGCCGCTGGTACTGGCACCAGTCGCACAACGACATCATCCAGAAGCTCCTGCGCAAGGCGCGCAAGGGGACGAGCGTCGTCTACATTCCGGGCAACCACGACGAGGGGGCACGCCACTTCCTCGATCTCGCGTTCGGCGACATCGTCATCCGCCCCGAGGCGATCCACGTCACGGCCGACGGTCGACGGCTGCTGGTGACGCACGGCGACTTCTTCGATGGCGTCGTCCAATGCGCGAAGTGGCTCGCGCTGCTGGGCGACGCGCTCTACGTGTTCATCCTGCGCGTCAACCAGCACTTCAACGCGCTGCGGGCGCGACTCGGACTGCCCTACTGGTCGCTGTCGCAGTATCTGAAGCACAGGGTGAAGAATGCCGTCCGCTACATCGGGGCCTTCGAGGAGGCGCTGGTTCGCGAGGCGCGCACGCGCGGCTTCGACGGCGTCGTCTGCGGTCACATCCACAAGGCCGAGCTGCGGGTAATCGACGGCGTCCTGTACTGCAACGACGGCGACTGGGTGGAGAGCCTCACCGCGCTGGTCGAGCACGACGACGGGACGCTGGAACTGGTTCACTGGCCCGGCGCAGCGGCCGGCGTCGCGGTCGAGTCCCGCGCCACCGCTGCAGGCGTGGCGGCGGTGGCCGGCGACTGAGGCGGCGCCGATGCAGATCCTCATCGTCACCGACGCCTGGCTGCCGCAGATCAACGGCGTCGCGGTGACGCTGCAGAACACCGTGCGCGAACTCGAAAGCATGGGGCACCGGGTGCGATTGATCACGCCGCTCGCCTTCCGCACCGTGCCGATGCCGACCTACCCGGAAATCCGGCTGGCGGTGCGCCCGCGCCGTGAAGTAGCGCGGATGATCGAGGAGTTCGACCCCGATGCCATCCACATCGCCACCGAGGGCCCGTTGGGCCTGGCAGCACGACGCCACTGCCTGCGTCGGCAGCGGCCGTTCACCACCGCATACCACACGCAGTTCCCCGAATACGTCCATGCGCGCTGCAGGCTGCCGGTCGGCCTCACGTATGCGTGGCTGCGCCGGTTTCACGAGCCGGCGAAGGCCGTGATGTGCGGCACGCCGGAGATCCGGCATCGGCTCGCCGCGCGAGGCTTCAGGAACACCGCGTTGTGGTCTCGCGGAGTCGATACGGAACTGTTCAGGCCGGGCGAGCGAACCGCTGGGCCGGATCGCCGGCCGGTGTATCTCTACGTCGGGCGCGTCGCGGTCGAGAAGAACATCGAAGCCTTCCTGTCGCTGGACCTGCCCGGGACCCGGTGGGTGGTCGGTGACGGGCCGGCGCGCGCGGCGCTGGAACGGCGCTTTCCGGACGCCAGGTTCCTCGGCTTCAAGACCGGGGAATCCCTGGCGTGGCACTATCGCCACGCCGACGTGCTGGTGTTCCCCAGCCGCACCGACACCTTCGGACTCGTGCTGCTCGAGGCAATGGCCTGCGGCACGCCGGTTGCCGCGTTTCCGGTCACCGGTCCGCGCGACGTCGTGTGCGACCCGCGGGCCGGCGTGCTGTCCGACGATCTCGGCGCGGCGGCAGCGGCCGCCCTGCAACTGGACCGCGACGCGGTGCATCGCTACGCGCTCCGCTTTTCGTGGACCGCGGCGACGCGTCAGTTCGTCGCCAACCTGCATCCGGTCGAACGATCCGCACGGGCGGCGGCGATCAGTCGGACGCCCGATTGACGGGGCCTCACGGTTCGGCGACAACGGCATCGTGGCGGTATGCGTCGGCGCGCCGCTCCGGGGACGTCGCCCAAAATTCGACCTGACCCCGAATCGAATCGGACCCCGAATCGGGGGTCAGACGAGGTCGGGACCGAGGACGACGCGCAGCGCGACGGCGGGGCCGCCGCCGCGCGCGCGGTTGGACAGCCACCAGATCGCGCCCTTCCTGACCGCCCAGGGCGCATCGTCGCCGGACAGCAGGAACGCGGCGACCATGCCCAGCGTCGGCTGGTGACCGACGATCAGCACCGGGTCGCGGGCATCGGGCCAGCCGGCCGCGGCGAGGATGGCGGCGACGCTCGCGCCGGGCGCGAGATCGTCGACCGTTTTGAATTTGCGCTTCAACGCCAGCGCCGTCTGTTGCGCGCGATCGGCGGGCGACACCAGCACCCGGCAGGCATCGGGCAGGTGGCGGTCGAGCCACGAGCCCATCCGTTCGGCCTGCTTGAGTCCCTTCGCCGTCAGCCGACGCCCGTGGTCGGGCTCGCCCGGTTCGGCTTCGGCGTGGCGCCAGAGGATGAGGTCCATGATGGCAGCGGGCGGTGGCAGCCGCTCAACGGTCCGCGGACGCCTGGAGCCGCGCCAGCAGTTCGGCCTGCGCCGAACGGCCACGTGCCCGGCCCCGGGGCGCGACCTTCGTCCATGCGCCGTCGGCGTCCAGGAGCCAGGCGTCGCGATTGTCCGCGAGGCAGACCTTGAGCCCCTCGTCGATGACGCGCTGCCGCGCCTCCGGGTCGCGCACCGGGAACGCTACCTCGATCCGCTTGAACAGGTTGCGTCCCATCCAGTCCGCGGAGGACAGCCAGACATCCGGCTTGCCGTCGTTCTCGAAGAGCCAGATCCGGTGGTGCTCGAGGAACCGGCCGAGGATGGAACGGATGCGGATGTTGTCGGACATCCCGCGCACCCCCGGCCGCAGCGCACAGGCGCCGCGGACGATGAGCTCGATCTTCACGCCCGCCTGCGACGCCTGGCACAGCGCGCGGATCACTCCCTCCTCGGTCAGTGCGTTCATTTTCGCGACGATCCGCGCCGGGCGCCCCGCGCGCGCGTGCCTGGCCTCGCGCCGGATCATCTCCAGCACCCGCCGGTGCATCGTGAAGGGCGCCAGCAGCAGGCGCTTCAGCCGGCCCGCCCTGGCGAGGCTGGTGATGTGCAGGAACACCTCGTTGACGTCGCTGCAGATCGCCGGGTCGGCGGTCAGCAGGCCGAAGTCCGTGTACAGCCGCGTCGTCCGCGGATGGTAGTTGCCGGTCCCGAGGTGGGCATAGGGGACCAGCCGCGCGCGGCCCTGCCGGTCGCGCTCGCGGCGCAGCACCAGCGCGAGCTTCGCGTGCGTCTTCAGTCCGAACACCCCGTAGACGACCTGCGCGCCGGCGCGCTCCAGCCGCTCCGCCCAGTTGATGTTCGCTTCCTCGTCGAAGCGAGCCATCAGCTCGACGACGACGGTGACCTCCTTGCCGCGCAGCGCGGCCTGGATCAGCGCCTCCATCAGCACCGAGTTGACGCCGGTGCGGTAGACCGTCTGGCGCATCGCGACCACGTCCGGATCCTCGGCCGCGCGGCGGATGAATTCGACGACCGGCTCGAACGACTGGTACGGGTGATGCAGCAGCACGTCCCGCCCGCGGATCGCCGCGAAGATGTCCGGCGCATCGTCGAGCCCGGCTGGCAGGCCGGGGACGAACGGCGCCCACTTCAGCGATGCGTCGTCGACCTGGTCGATCAGCGACGACAGCCGCATGATGTTGACCGGCCCGTCGCAGCGGAAGAGTTCGTCCTCGGTGAGCTCGAACTGCGCGAGCAGCATGCGCGCGAGGTGCTCGGGGCAATTCGCCGCGACTTCGAGTCGCACCGCCGAGCCGAACTGCCGCTGCGTGAGCTCGCCCTGCAGCGCCTGCCGCAGGTTCTTCACCTCCTCCTCGTCGATCCAGAGGTCGGCGTCGCGCGTGACGCGGAACTGCGCGTACTGCTTGACGGTGCGTCCGGGAAACATCCGGTGCAGGTTCGCGTGAATCGCCGAGGACAGCATCACGAACGCATCGTCGTGGCCCGCAACCGCGGGCGGCAGCTTGATGACGCGCGGGACCACCCGTGGCGCCTTGAGGATGGCGATCGACGTGTCGCGGCCGAACGCGTCCTGGCCGTCGAACTCGACGATGAAGTTGAGGCTCTTGTTGACGACCTGCGGGAACGGGTGCGCCGGGTCCAGCCCGATCGGCGTCAGCAGTGGCCGGATGTCGCGGTCGAAGTAGCCCGCGACCCAGTCGCGGACCGCCGGCGTGAATTCGGTGCGCCGCACCAGATGGACGCCCTCACGCGCCAGCGCCGGCAGCACCTCGTCGTTGAGCAGGCGGTACTGGCTACCGATCAGCGCCCGCACTTCGTCGCCGATCTGGCGATACAGCGCCCGCGCCTCCGGCAGGGTCAGCCCCGAGGGCGGAATCCGTGCGCGCAGCTGCTCGCGCAGCCCCGCGACCCGGATCTCGAAGAATTCGTCGAGGTTGCCGCCGACGATGCAGAGGTAGCGCAGCCGCTCGAGCAGCGGCACGGCCCGGTCCGCCGCCAGGGCGAGCACGCGCCGGTTGAAGGCGAGGAGCGAGAGCTCGCGATTGAGGAGCGGGGCGGCGGCAGCCGGCGGCATGGAAGGTGCGCGGGCCGGCGTCGGACCCGGCGGCGCTGGGGATGAATCGCGCACTATCGCATCGGCAGGTGACAGGCGTGTGACGGGGCTGGACACTGCGGGCGACCGGTGGGCCGGGTCAGGCCGGCGCGACCGGCTGTCCGGGCGCCGGCACCGGCATCTCCAGCGCCCGCCACAGGCAGCGGCCCTTCGATTCCCGGTCCAGCGCCTCGAGGTACGCCGCGTGGGCCGCGAGCTCGGCTTCCGACGGCTCGAGCACTTTGAGGGGCGCGCGGTGACCGGAGTTCCCGAACACGGCCGCCCCGGCCAGGCCCGAGCCCCGCGCCGGCGGGGCAATGTCGATCGTCAGCGTCTCCTGGCCGCGCGTCATCGCGAGGAAGACCTCGGCCAGCAGCTGCGCGTCGAGCAGGGCCCCGTGCAGCGTGCGGTGGGCATGGTCGACGCCCAGCCGCTCGCACAGCGCATCGAGGTTGTTGCGCTTGCCGGGGAAAGCTTCGCGCGCGAGCACCAGCGTGTCGGTCAGCCGGCCGTAGACCTCGGCGCAGGGGGGCAGGTCGAGCCGGGCGAACTCGTGATCGAGGAAACCCACGTCGAACGGCGCGTTATGAATGATCCACTCGGCCTCGCGCGCGAAGTCGACGAACGCGGCAGCCATGTCGGCGAACTTCGGCTTGCCCTTCAGGTCTTCCCAGGTCATCCCGTGGACCTCGGCGGCGCCGGGGTCGACTTCGCGTTCCGGGTCGACGTGAAAGTGGATCGTGCGTCCGGTCAGGCGCCGGTCGACGAGCTCGACCGCGGCGACTTCGATGATGCGGTGCCCCTGCCTCGGGTCGAGGCCGGTGGTTTCGGTGTCGAGGATGATCTGCCGCATGCGGACGCGTCCGTTCGAGGGGGCGCCGGGGCGATCGCAGGGGGATCCGGCGAGGGTGGCGACGCCGGCTGCGAGATTAGCATGGCGCCCGCCGCCCCGGCGGCCGGTCCCCGCCGCTACTTCCGGTAACGCTGGATCGTCGCCTGGATCTCGGCGATCGCGCGCTCGATCTCGTCGTCCGACAGGTCGCGCTGCACGCCCTTGCGATCGGTCAGCGTGAGGGTGCGGTCGATCTGCGTTTCGAACTGCCCGAGGCCCATGGTCTCGGTGATCGTCGTCGACGGCTCCTCGGCGAGCGTTTCCGCGCCCCAGCGGACGACGATCGCCGACAGATTGTCGCCCTCGGATCCGCCGCGCTTCTCGGCCTCGCGCATCATCTGCGGCGCGGTCTTCAGGATCGGCGTCGACGTGAGCCAGGTCGCGATCTCGTTCTGCGTCATCACGCCCCACAGGCCGTCGGTGCACATGACGATGACGTCGCCGGTGCGCAGCGGCGTGCGCTTGCCGAGGTCGATCACCGGATCGACGAGGCCTCCGAGGCAGCTGAAGATCTTGTTGCGGTCCGGATGGTCGGCGACCTCGTGCGCGCCGATGATGCCCTGGTCGACGAGGTACTGGACCTTCGAGTGATCCTTGGTCTGCGCGATGAGCCCGCCCTGGCGGTAAAGGTAGAGGCGGGAATCGCCGACGTGCGCCCAGTAGGCGTGCCCGGCCTGGATGATGCATGCCACGCAGGTCGTCCGCGGCGTCTCGAGCATCGAGAACTGGTTCGCGTACGACCCCAGCGCCTGGTGGGCGCGCAGCATGCAGTCCTGCAGGAACTTGAGCGGATTGCGCAGGACCGGCTTGGCCTCCTGCTGGAAGCGCTCGACGAACAGGCGGGCGGCGATCTGCGCCGCGATTTCGCCGCCGGCGTGCCCCCCCATGCCGTCGGCGACCACCAGCAGCAGCGTGTCGCGGCCGTACGTGTAGGCGATGCGGTCCTGGTTGACCTTGCGCGAGCCCTTGCGCGATTCCTGGAAGATGGTGAAGCGCATGGTCCGTCGTCAGGCGCGAGCGCGCGCCCCGGCGGCGCCCGCCGTCGCGCGAAGGCGGCCGCCCGGGCGGCCGCGCGGGCAGGATCCGGTCACGCCCCGATCTCGGTGAAGAGTTTGCGCTTGAGGTTGCCGAAGAACGTGAGCTTGCGCTTCTTCGGCGGGATGTCGCGGATCGCCTTCTGCAGCGCGAACACCGACTGCGGCCGCTCGAGCGGGTCGAGCCGCAGGCACCAGTCGATGACTTCGAGCAGATTGTCCGAATACTGGCCGACCCAGATCTTCTTGGCCGAGACGAGGTGGTCCTCGGACAATCGGGCGTCGGCGGCCTGCGGCGCGAATGCGGCGAGGCAGGCGAACATGCTGGCGCCGACGCCGTAGACGTCGGTCCACGGGCCGAGCCGGTCCGGCTCGCGATACTGCTCGGGCGCGGCGAAACCGGGCGTGTACATCGGCGCCAGCTTCGGCCGGTTGGTCGTCAGCGTCTGGCGGGCCGCACCGAAGTCGAGCAGCACCGGGCTGCCGTCGGTGCGCAGGTAGACATTGGCGGGCTTGATGTCCAGGTGCAGCAGCTTGTGGGTATGCACCTCGCGCAGGCCGTTCAGCAGGTGCATGAACACGTGCCGCACCAGCCGCTCGGACATCTGGTCCTGCCGCATCTGGATCTGCTGCTGCAGCGTGCGGCCGCGCTCGTAGCGCATGACCATGTAGACCGTCTCGTTGGCGCGGAAGAAATTCAGCACGCGCACGACGTTCGGGTGGTTGATCTTCGCGAGGGCCCGGCCCTCCTCGAAGAAGCACTTCATCCCGTAGCGGAACGAGGTGAGGTTCTCGGCGGACGACGCCCGGACGATGTCGCCTTCGGTGCGCAGCACCAGCGACGACGGGAGGTATTCCTTGATCGCGACCGGCGCACCGGTTTCGTCGAAGGCCCGATAGACGATCGAGAAGCCGCCTCGGCTGATCTGCCGGTCGACCCGGTAGTTCAGCAGCTGGTAGCCCCCGGGGAGGGCTTGGTTGGTGACGGCCATGCGAAGCTCGGGTCGGGGACGCGTTCCGTTGGTTTCGACTCTTTCGCGATCGGCTGGGCCGGAGTCGGTGCGACTCTACGCGCAAATGGCGTGCCAGAGAAGCGCCCCGCGCTTGCGCCCATGCCGGATACCGCCTACATTCTGCGGATGCCCCCACTCCCTGTAAAGCCGGAAAACATGCAAAAACGCGGCAAAAACTCCCCATGATAGTCAGCATGACCGGGTTCGCCGCGGTTGCCGCGGACCTCCCCGGCGCGTCGATCGCGGTCGAATTGCGCTCGGTCAACCACCGCTACCTCGACGTCACCGTCAAGCTGCCGGAGGAATTGCGCTCGCTCGAGACGCCGCTGCGGGAGGCGCTGGCGGCCGGCATCGCCCGCGGCAAGGTCGAGTGCCGGGTGTCGCTGGCGCGGACGTCGCCGGGTACCGCCGGCCTCTCGGTCGACCCGCAGCGGGTCGCCGCGCTGGCCGCCGCCGCGGGCGACGTCGCCCGGCTGATGCCGGGGGCGGCGCCGCTGTCGACTGCCGAGATCCTGCGCTGGCCGGGGGTGCTGGCCGAACCGTCGGTCGCGCCCGAGGAACTGTCCGGCCGCGTGCAGGACCTGGTCGGCTCGGCGCTGGCCGATCTCAATGCCTCGCGGGCGCGCGAGGGCGCCAAGCTCGCTGCGATGCTCGACGAGCGCTGCGCCGCCATCGAGACCCAGGTCGCCCGGGTCGCGCCGAGGATTCCGGCGATCCACGCCGCCTACGTCGACAAGCTCGGCGCCCGCCTGCGCGAGGCAGGCGCCGATCCCGGCGAGGACCGGCTGAAGCAGGAACTCGCGCTGTTCGCGACCAAGGTCGACGTCGCCGAGGAAGTGTCCCGTCTCGGCGCCCACGTGGCCGAGGTTCGCCGCGTCGTCGCTGCCGGCGGCAGCGCGGGAAAGCGCCTGGACTTCCTGATGCAGGAGCTGCACCGCGAGGCCAACACGCTCGGATCGAAATCGGTCGACACCGAGCTGTCGCAGGCGTCGCTCGAGCTCAAGGTCCTCATCGAGCAGATGCGCGAGCAGGTGCAGAACATCGAATGAGATCGACCGCATGACCTCGACCCACTCCCCGCCAGCCGCCGGGTGCCTCTTCGTCATCGCCGCGCCGTCGGGCGGCGGCAAGACGAGCCTCGTCAACGCCCTGCTCGCGCGCGAGCCCGGCATCCGGCTTTCGGTGTCCTTCACGACGCGCCCGCCGCGTCCCGGCGAGCACGACGGCGTCCACTACCATTTCGTCGACGAGGCGACGTTCATGGCGCGCAAAGGCGAAGGCGAGTTCCTCGAGCACGCCCACGTGCACGGCAACTGGTACGCGACGTCGCGAACCTGGCTCGCCAGCCAGGTCGCCGCTGGGCAGGACGTCATGCTGGAGATCGACTGGCAGGGTGCGGCCCAGGTTCGCCGGCTGATCCCGGACTCCGTCCACGTGTTCATTCTGCCGCCGTCGCTCGCGGTCCTGAAGGAACGGCTGGAAATGCGCGGGCAGGATGCCCCCGGGGTCATCGCCCGCCGGCTCGAGGGCGCGCGCGACGAGATGCGGCACTGGGCGGAATTCGATTATGTTATTATCAATCAAGACTTTGCGACGGCAGTCGACGACGTGACCGCCATCGTCCGCGCCGCGCGCCTGAAGGCTACGCGGCAGGGCGTCCGTCATGCCCGCCTGATGCAGGAACTTCTCGAGTCCCCCGACCCCTAATCTTCAAGGACGCACCATGGCCCGCATCACCATCGAAGACTGCCTCGACCGGATCCCCAACCGCTTCGAACTCACGCTCGCGGCGACCAACCGCGCACGCCAGATCTCGGCGGGATCCGCGCCGCTGGTCGACCCCGACCGCGACAAGCCCACCGTCATCGCGCTGCGCGAAGTCGCCGCCGGCAAGGTCGGCATCGAGATGCTGCTGAAGGCGCAGAGCTGACGCCGCACGCGTCGACCCATCGTACGGGGCATGTCGGAAATCGCGGAGTTCACCCGGCACCTCGGCAACTACCTGCCGCTGTCTGACCTCGCGCTCGTCGAGCGCGCGTTCCACTTCTCGGACTCCGCGCACCGCGGCCAGTTCCGCAAGAGCGGCGAGCCGTACATCACGCACCCGCTGGCGGTCGCCAGCATCCTCTCGCAGTGGCGCCTCGACGCGCAGGGTCTCGCCGCCGCGCTGCTGCACGACGTGATGGAGGACACCTCCGTCACCAAGTCCGAGCTCGAGACCACGTTCGGCAAGCCGGTCGCCGACATGGTCGACGGCGTTTCCAAGCTCGACCAGATCGAGTTCACGTCGCGCGAGGACGCGCAGGCCGAGAGCTTCCGCAAGATGCTGCTCGCGATGGCGCAGGACGTGCGCGTCATCCTGATCAAGCTCGCCGACCGGCTGCACAACATGCGTACGCTCGACGCGATGGCCCCGGCGCACCGGCGCCGGATCGCGCGCGAGACGCTCGACATCTACGCGCCGATCGCGAACCGGCTCGGCCTCAACGCGCTCTACCTCGAGCTGCAGGACCTCGCCTTCAAGCACATCTATCCGCTGCGGCACCGGATCCTCGCCACGGCGATCAAGGCGGCACGCGGCAATCGGCGCGAGGTGATGAACCGGCTCCTCGACGTCATCCGCGAGGGCTTCCACAAGGCCGGCGTCCATGCCTCGGTGTCCGGGCGCGAGAAGACGATCTACTCGGTCTACAAGAAGATGCGGGAGAAGCACTACACGTTCGCGCAGGTGTTCGACATCTACGGCGTGCGCGTGCTGGTCGGCGAGGCGACCGACTGCTACGCGGCACTCGGCGTCCTGCACAGCCTGTACAAGCCGATCCCGGGCAAGTTCAAGGACTACATCGCGATCCCGAAAGCCAACGGCTACCAGTCGCTGCACACGACGCTGTTCGGCCCGTTCGGTACGCCGCTCGAGGCGCAGATCCGCACCCACGACATGCACCGCGTCGCCGAGGCGGGCGTGGCGGCGCACTGGCTCTACAAGTCCGGCGGTGAACTCGATCTCGCCGAGGCGCAGCAGCAGACGCACCGCTGGCTGCAAAGCCTGCTCGAGATCCAGAGCGAATCGCGCGACTCCAAGGAGTTCCTCGAACACATCAAGGGCGACCTGTTCCCGGACGAGATCTACGTCTTCACGCCGAAGGGCAAGATCATGGCGCTGCCGCGAGGTGCCACGGCCGTCGACTTCGCCTACACGGTGCATACGGACATCGGCCACCACTGTGTCGCGGCACGGATCAACTACGAGCAGATGCCGCTGCGCACCGAACTCAAGAACGGCGACCAGGTCGAGATCCTGACGTCGCCTACCGCGCGCCCGAACCCGTCGTGGCTTTCTTTCGTCGGCACCGGCAAGGCCCGTTCGCGCATCCGCCATTTCCTGAAGGGCCTGCAGCAGAAGGAATCCGCGGCGCTGGGCGAACGGATGCTCAATCAGGCGTTGGCGGCGCTCAGGGTCGAGCCCGAGACGATCAGCTGGGATCGCTGGGAGGCACTGGCGCGCGAATACGGCGCGAAGAGCCAGCTCGAGGTGCTGGCGGACATCGGGCTGGGAAAGCGGCTGTCGTTCGTCGTCGCGCAGGCGCTCGCGCGACCGGCGGGCCGCGCGGACGAGACCCCCGGGGCGGGCGGCGCGGCGGCGGCGCCGGCGAAGGCGGCGGCGCTGACGCTGCGCGGCGTCGAGGGCGTGGCGATCCAGTACGCGAAGTGCTGTCGGCCGGTGCCCGGCGATGCGGTCGTCGCGCAGTTCCGGCGCGGACAGGGTCTTGCCGTCCACACCCGCGACTGCGTCACGCTCCGGAAGCAGCGGGTCGACGCCGAACAGCTGATCGACGTCGAATGGGCGACCGAGGTCGAAGGCGTCTTCGACGCCGGAGTGCGCGTGCTGGTCGCCGATCGCCGCGGGCTGCTCGCCGACCTCGCCACGGCGATCGCCGCCGCCGACGCGAACATCGACAACGTGTCGATGGAGCGGCCCGACGGCGGGCTGATCGCGATGTTCTTCAGCGTGCAGGTGCGCGACCGGCGACACCTCGCGCACGTGATGCGCGCGCTGAAGCGCGTGCCCGAGGTCAAGCGCGTGCAGCGCGCGCGGACCTGAGCGTGCGCGGCGCCGGCGCGGTCAGCCGGCGGTCTTGGGCTGCAGCAGCGGCTGCAGCTCGCCCGCCTGATACATCTCGGTCAGGATGTCGCTGCCGCCGACGAATTCGCCGTCGACGTAGAGCTGCGGAATCGTCGGCCAGTTCGCGTAGTCCTTGATGCCCTGCCGGATCTCGGGGTCCTGCAGGACGTCGACGGCAACGAAATCCTCGACTCCACAGGCCTTGAGGATCTGCACGGCGCGCATCGAGAACCCGCACTGCGGGAATTGCGGCGTGCCCTTCATGTACAGAACGACGCGGTTCTTCTTGACCGTGTCGCGAATGACGTCTTGCGTGCTCATCGGAGCATCTCCAAGGTTGCGGACCTGCGATTTTCGCACACCCCGCCCGTTGGGGTCAGGTCGAATTTTGCCGAGTATCCTGGCTGCCCGCGGGCTGCGGCCGGAAGCCATACCGGCATTCGACACCCCGAGGCGCCGCGACACCATAGACCGTTCGTCCAATGGCGCGGTCGGGGGCACAACGCCATGATGAGGCAACGATTGGTCGCTTCGCCGCGTGACACCCGAACGTGCGTACCCCGAATTCGACCTGACCCCGATTCGACCTGACCCCGATTCGGGGTCTCCGATCAGGGTCTGCGGGTGCCGGCAACGACGACGTACTCGGGGCGGCCAGTCCGCAGGAAGGTGACGAGGTTCTGCGCGGCCTTGCGCCGGAGTTCGCGTTCCGCTTCGACCGAATAGAACGCCGCATGAGGCGTGAGGATCACGCGAGGATGGCCGAGCAGCCTCGAGCCCGCCGGCACCGGCTCGACCGGCAGCACGTCCAGCGCCAGGCCCGCCAGCGTGCCGCGCTCCAGCGCCGACAGTGCGGCATCGACGTCGACGACAGCGCCGCGCGACGTGTTGACCAGGTACGAGCCCGGACGCATCACGCCCAGCACGGCCGCGTCGATCATTCCCCGCGTTTCCGCGGTAAGCGGCACGTGCAGGGAGACGACGTCGGACTGCGCAAACACGTCGGTCAGGTTCGCGCGCTCGACGTAAGCCGGAAAGTCACCGTCGATGATGTACGGATCGGCCGCGATCACCCGCCGGAACGCGTTGCGCGACACGTGCGCCATCCGCTTGCCGATGCGGCCCAGGCCGACGATGCCCAGCGTCATGTCGCTCGCGCGCCTGAGTTCGCCCGACGACAGGTAATGCCAGCGGCCCGCGCTCACGTCCCGGTGGTAGGCGACCACGTTGCGCATCATGGCCAGCGCCAGCGCCAACGCGTGCGTGGCCACCTCACCGACGCCGTAGTCGGGCGAGTTGGCGACCCAGACGCCGTGGCGGGCGCAGGCCTCGGTGTCGACGGTGTCGAACCCGGCGCCGATGCGGCTGACGATCCCGAGCCCGGGCAGCGCGGCGACGACCCGCTCGGTGATCGGCGCGTACTGCAGCAGGATGCCATAGCAGCCCTGGGCGGCCTCGATCAGCTCGTCTTCGGTCTTCGCCTGGGCGACTACGACGTCGACGCCGGCGGCCGCGAACAGGTCGCGCTCGATGCGCAGGTCGGGAAACTCGTGGTCGGAAAACAGGATCCTGGGCATGGGAGGTGCGCGCCATCCGGCGGCGTAGTGAAGGGGACGCGCCGGCGCGAAGCCGTCGGCGGGCGATCCGGACGTTAAGACGCGCCAGCGGCGCGGTCAAGCGCAAAAGCGTCCCGTGGATGCGCAGGCGCGCCCCGCTCGGGTGCCGCGCGCGGCTCGCTATAATCGACGGTCACGTCGCCGGGGCGCCCGCCGCGGCCCGGCCACCGGAGAGCCCGCCATGCCCCACCTCCTCCCCACCACCCTTGCCGGCAGCCTGCCCAAGCCCTCGTGGCTCGCCCCGCCCAACACGCTGTGGGCCCCCTGGAAGCTCGAGGGCGACGTCCTGGCGGAGGGCAAGCGCGACGCCGTGCGCCTGGTGCTGCGCGACCAGGAGCGCGCCGGCATCGACATCGTCACCGACGGCGAACAGACGCGCCGTCATTTCGTCACCACGTTCATCGAGGCGCTGGAGGGGGTCGACTTCGCGAATCGCCGGACCGTCCGCATCCGGAACCGCTACGACGCCGACGTGCCCGTCGTGACCGGTCCGGTCGCGCGCCGGCACCCGGTATTCGTCGACGATGCCGCATTCCTCCGAAGCGCGACCGACCGCCGCGTCAAGTTCACGCTGCCGGGCCCGATGACGATGGTCGATACGCTGTTCGACGCGCACTATCGCAGCCGCGAGAAACTCGCGTTCGCGTTCGCCGAAATCCTCAACGCCGAAGCCCGGGCGATCGCGGCGACCGGCGTCGACGTCATCCAGTTCGACGAGCCGGCGTTCAATGTCTACTTCGACGAGGTCCGCGACTGGGGGGTCGCCGCGCTCGAACGCGCCGCCGAGGGCCTGCCGTGCACCACCGCCGTCCACATCTGCTACGGGTACGGCATCGAGGCGAACATCCAGTGGAAGAAGACGCTGGGCAGCGAATGGCGCCAGTACGAGCAGACGTTCCCGCTGCTCGCCCGCTCGACGATCGCACAGGTGTCCCTCGAGTGCGCGAACTCGCGCGTGCCGATCGAGCTCATCGGGCTCCTCGCGGGGAAGGACGTGCTGGTCGGCGCGATCGACGTCGCTACCGATCGGGTGGAAACCCCGGAAGACGTCGCGGCGACGATCCGCTCCGCGCTGCGCCACGTCCCGGCCGATCGCCTCTACCCCTGCACCAACTGCGGGATGGTGCCGCTGTCGCGCGAAACGGCGCGCCGGAAGCTGGCGGCGCTGGCGGCAGGTGCGGCGCTGGTCCGGGCCGAACTGGGAACTGGCTGAAGCCAGCGCCGCCTCCGCCGGCCGAGCCGTCAGGCCGGACTGCGTGGGCGACCGGCCGACCGGGCAAGCCGAGGGCCGACCCACGGCAAGCCTTGCGGCGTCCGATCGGCGCATCGACAGACTTGGGCGAACGCTGGCGGGCCGCCGGCCTGGCAGCGCGCGAGTGGGGTATCGACCCACATTGGCGAGCGCCGGCGGGCGGCGGGCCGGACAGCGAGCGAGTGGGGTATCGAGCAAGTGTCCGGCCCGCCGCCCGCCGGCGCCCCCCCCGATCGGCGCCCCCCCCTGCCCGCACTCCCACCGCTGACAGCCCGCCCGAACCCGCCCTTCCACCCCATTTCCGCCCCGGTTCGCTTTTTCCAAGGGACCGGTGTATGATCCTGAAGGTGTTTTGTTTCAAGCAGTAAAGCGTGCCCTTCGGCAGATTGTCCGGGTGGCCTCCGCCGCACTTTCCTTGAGATCGAAACATGGTCGGGGCGATGCCCCAAATTTATCTTTTAGTCTCAAGGAGTAGCGACAATGGCAACGGGTACTGTCAAGTGGTTCAACGATGCGAAGGGTTTCGGCTTCATCACGCCCGATGGCGGCGGTGAAGATCTGTTCGCGCATTTCTCGGCCATCAACATGCCGGGATTCAAGACGCTCAAGGAAGGCCAGAAGGTCTCGTTCGACGTGACCACCGGCCCGAAGGGCAAGCAGGCTGCCAACATCCAGGCCGCCTGATCGCCGCGCGGCGCCACGCGCCGCAACGCAAAGAAAAAGCCGGGCCTCGCGCCCGGCTTTTTTGCGCCTGCCGCCGGTCAGCGGCGCCGTGAAGCGGCAGGTCCCGCACGTCGGCGGCGACCGCGCAGCAGCGCCGCACCTCCGCTCGCCACCAGCAGCGTCGCCAGCAGGATCGCCCAAGGCGCGTCGACCGGGACCTCGACCGCGGCCCCGTCGTCGGCCAGCGCCGTCGTCGCCGAACTCGAGCTGTTCGCCGGATTCGGATCGCTCGTCCCGGACGGCGGCGAGATCGTCGCCGTGTTCAGCAGCGGCGACCCCGCCGTCGACGGCGCCTGGGCGCGAATGGTGACCACGATCTGCCCTCCCACCGGGAGCAATGCAACGGTGCCGCTGACGACACCAGCGACATAGCTGACCGGCCCGCACGCGGCGCCGCCGATCGCGCCGCCACAACTGACTGTGACACCGGTCACCCCGGCCGGTAGCGGATCGCGGAAGGTCGCACCGTCCGCCGCGCTGGGTCCGAGATTGCCGATGGTCAGCGTCCACAGGACGTCGCCGTTGACCGGCACCAGCGATGGCCCCTGCTTCGCGATCGTCAGGTCGGCGCCACCCGCGCGCGCGTTGGTGTCGCTCGCCACCGCGGGTGCCGACGCCGGATCGGTGACGGTGACCGTATTGACCAGCGGATCCGTCAGCAACGCCGGCGCGAACACGACCGGAACCGTGAAGACCAGACCGTTGCCACCCCCGCCGCCGACCCGCGCGCCGGTCGCGCCGAAAGTCGATTGGCCGGCCGCCCCGTTGACCGTCCCGCAGGAGGCATTGCCCGTCGCCACGCACGTGACGGCGGCGGCCAGCGTCGCACCCGCCGGCAGCGGATCGCTGACGGTGACCGCGTTGGCATCCGACGGCCCGGCGTTGGTCACGGTGATCGTGTAGGTCGCCGTCCCGCCCGGCGTGTAGATCGCGCTGCCATCGGTCTTGGCCACGGCCAGCCCAGCCTGACCGGCGCGCGCGTTGCTGTCGGTCGCCGTCGCGGCGGCCGCGGCTGCGGGGTCGGTCGCGGTGACGACGTTGACCAGTGGATCGGTCGCAAGGTTGGCGGCGAACGCGACCGGCACCGAGAACGTGAGGAGGTTGCCGGTCCCGGCCGCAATGCTCGCCCCGGTGGCGCCGAAGCTTGACTGCCCCGCCGCGCCGCTGACGGTGCCGCAGGACGCGATGCCCGTCGCCACGCAGGCCACGCCGGCGCCCAGGGTGACGCCCGCGGGCAGCGCGTCGGACACCGTGACGTCGAGCGCGTTCGACAGACCGGTGTTGGCGACGGTGATGGTGTAGGTCGCCGTGCCGCCGGGCGTATAGGTGGAACTGCCGTCGGTCTTGGTCGCGGCAAGCGTCACCGCCGCGGTCCGGGCGTTGGTATCGATTCCGGTCGCCGACGTCGGGGCCGCGGGATCGGTGGCGGTCGCGGCATTCACCAGCGGATCCGCGGTCATGCCGGGCGCGAACGCGACCGGAACCGTGAACACCAGGCTGTTGGCCGCGCCTGCGCCGATGCGGGCGGCAGTCGCGCCGAAGCTGGTCTGGCCGGTGGTGCCGGTGACGGTGCCGCAGCTCGCGCTGCCGTTCGCGGTGCAGGTCGCCGCCGCCGACAGCGTCACGCCGGCTGGCAGCAGATCGGTGACCGTTACGCCAAGCGCATCGGACGGCCCGGCGTTGGCCACGGTGACGGTGTAGGTCGCCGTCCCGCCGGGGGTATACGTCGCGCTGCCATCGGTCTTGCTGACCACCAGCAGCGCCTGCGCCGCCCGCACGTCGCTGTCGGTCGCCGCGCCGGAGGCACCGGAACCGGCATCGCTGACGGCCACGGCGTTGACCAGCGGATCGTCGACGAGGCTGGTCGCGAAGGCGACCGGCGCGCTGAACGTCAGCGTGTTGGCGGCGCCGGCGGGGATCGTCGCGCCGGTGGTGCCGAAGCTCGCCTGGCCGGCGACGCCGGTGACCGCGCCGCAGGTTGCCGCGCCGGCCGCGGTACACGTGACCGCGGCGGTCAGCGTGACCCCGGCGGGCAGCGGATCGGCGATGGTGACGTCAAGGGCATCCGACGCGCCGGTATTGGCGACGACGATCGAGTACGTCGCGGCCCCACCCGGCGTGTACGTCACGCTCCCGTCGGTCTTGCTGACCGCGAGGCTGACCTGCGCCGCGCGCACGTCGCTGTCGCTTCCGCTGCCAGCGGCGCCCGACGGCGCGTCGTTCGCGGTCGCGGTGTTGACCAGCGGGTCGGTCGTCATCCCGGCGGCGAACACCACCGGCACCGTGAACACCAGCGCGTTGCCGCCGCCGGCGGGGACGATTGCACCCGTCGCGCCGAAGCCCGTCTGGCCGGCGCCGCCGGTGACGAGGCCGCAATTCGCCGCGCCCGTCGGCGCGCAGCTCGCGGCGGCGGCCAGCGTGACACCGGGCGGGAGCGCGTCGGCGACGGTGACGCCGAGTGCGTCCGAGGTGCCGCCGTTGGTGACGGTGATCGTGTAGGTGGCGGCGCCGCCGGGGGTATACGAGGTCGAGCCGTCGGTCTTGACGACCGCGAGGCTGACGTCGACGGCCCGTGCGTTGCTGTCCGCTCCGGAGGCCGACGCCGCCGACGGGACGTCGGCGGCGGTGGCCGTGTTGACCAACGGATCGGTCGTCAGGCCCGCGGCGAAGCCGACCGGGACCGTGAACACCAGCGCGTTGCCGGCGCCGGCGCCGACCTGAGCGCCGGTGGCACCGAAGCTCGTCTGGCCGGCCGTGCCGCTGACGGTGCCACAGGCCGCGGCGCCCGTGGCGGCGCAGCTGACCGCGCCGGACAGCGTGACGCCGGCCGGAAGCGCATCGGTGACCGTCACGTCCGACGCATCGGAGCTCCCGGTGTTGGTGACGGTGACCGTGTAGGTCGCGGTCCCGCCCGGCACGTAGGTGGCGCTGCCGTCGGTCTTCGCCACCGCCAGCGCCACCGCGAGCACACGCGTGTCGCTATCGGAACCCGACGCGGTCGCGCCCGACGACAGGTCGGTGGCGGTCGCCGTGTTGACCAGCGGATCGACGGTCATTCCGGAGGCGAACGCCACCGGCACCGTGAACATCAGCGCATTGCCGGCCCCCCTGGTGATGGTCGCACCGGTGGCGCCGAAGCTCGTCTGGCCTGCGGCGCCGGTGACGGTGCCGCAGGCGGCGACGCCGTGTTGGCGCAGGTCACCGTGCCGGCCAGCGTCACGCCCGCCGGCAGCACGTCGGTCACGGTGACGCCCAGCGCGTCGGACAGCCCGGTGTTGGTGACGGTCACCGTGTAGGTCGCGGTGCCGCCGGGCGTGTAGCCGGCGCTGCCGTCGGTCTTGACCACGCCGAGGGTCACCTGCGCCGAACGGCCGCTGGTGTCGACACCGCTGGCGCTCGAGCCCGAGGGCAGGTCGTTCGCGGTGGCCGTGTTGAGCAGTGGATCGGCGGTCATGCCGGCCGCGTATGCGACCGGCACCGTGAACACCAGCGCATTTCCGGCGCCGGAGCCGACGCGCGCGCCGGTCGCGCCGAAGCTGGACTGGCCGACGGTGCCGGCGACGGTCCCGCAGGCGGCGTTGCCGGTGGCGACGCAGGTCGCGTTGCCGGCCAGGCTGACCCCCGGCGGAAGCGCATCGACGACATCGACGCCCAGCGCGTCCGAGGAGCCGGAGTTGGTGACGGTGACGGTGTACGTCCCGGCGCCCCCCGGCGTGTAGGTCGCGCTGCCGTCGGTCTTGGCGACGGCGAGCACCACGTTCAGGGAACGCGCGTCGCTGTCGCTGCCCGAGGCCGTGGCACCCGACGGCGCGTCGGTGGCGGTCGCCGTGTTGACCAGAGGATCGGCGGCGAGGTTCGCCCCGAAGGCCACGGGCACGGTAAACGTCAGGAAGTTGCCGGCACCGGCGTTGATCGATGCGCCGGTCGCGGCGAAAGCCGCCTGCCCGGTGTTGCCGGAGACCGTGCCGCAGGCGGCGGCTCCCGTCGCCGCGCAGCTCGCGCTGCCGGACAGCGTGACACCCGCCGGCAACGCATCGGCAACGTCGACGCCGTTCGCGTTCGACGTTCCGTTGTTGCGGACCG
The DNA here is from genome assembly GCA_963810815.1 of uncultured beta proteobacterium. Lineage (GTDB taxonomy): Bacteria > Pseudomonadota > Gammaproteobacteria > Burkholderiales > Casimicrobiaceae > CAVQWT01. The sequence continues at coordinate 183,537 of CAWEPB010000002.1, forward strand.
TGACGGTGTACGTCGCGCCGCCCCCCGGCGTGTACGTCGCACTGCCGTCGGTCTTGGTCACTGCCAGAACGACATTGAGCGCCAGCGTATCGCTGTCCTGCCCCTGTGCCGGCAGCAGCGCGTCGGGATCGGTAGCCGTTGCGGTATTGACCAGCGGATTCGTCGTCAGGCCGGCGGCGAAGGCGACCGGCACCGTGAACACCAGCGCGTTGCCGGCGCCGGCGTCGATGGTCGCGCCAATGGTGCCGAAGCTGGCCTGACCCGCGGTGCCGGTGACGGTGCCGCAGGTCGCGGCGCCGCTGGCGGCGCAACTGACGTTGCCGGCGAGGGTCACGCCCGCCGGCAACGGATCGTTGACCGCGACGCCGGTGGCGTTCGACGGCCCCGCGTTGACGACGGTAACGGTGTAGGTGGCGGTGCCGCCCGGCGCGTACGTCGTGCTGCCATCGGTCTTGACGACGCCGAGGTTGACGTCGCGGAACAGCGCGTCGGTATCCGACGACGACGACGACGAGCCCGTCGGCACGTTGGTCGCCGTGGCCGAGTTGATCAGCGGGTTCGTCGTCATGCCGGCGGCGAACGACACCGGGACCGTCAGCACGATCGAGTTGCCGGCGCCGAACGGAATCGCCGCGCCATTGGTGCCCAGCGTGTTCTGTCCGGTCGTTCCGTACGGCGTGCCGCAGGTCGCGGCGCCGTTGGCATTGCAGCCGACGACGCCCGAGAGCGTGACGCCGGTCGGCAGGTTGTCGACGACGTCGACGGCGGTCGCGTCGGACGGGCCCAGGTTGCTGACGGTGATCGTGTACGTTGCGCCCGAGCCCGGGGTGTACGTCGGCGAGCCGTCGGTCTTGGTCGCGGCGAGCGCCACCTGCGGCACCAGCGTATCGGTGTCGGAAGCGGTATTGTTGGACGGATTGCTGTCGACGACGGTCGGCGGGGTGACGATGCTAGCGGTATTGGTGATCGTTCCCAGCGCCGACGGCGCGATCGCCGCGGTGACCGTGTAGGTGACCTGGCCACCGTTGGGAAGGGTGACGCTGTCGCTGATCGGGCCGATGCCGGACGCCGCACAGACCGAGCCGGCCGACGGGACGCAGGTCCAGCCGGTGAACGCCACCCCTGCCGGCGGGGTGTCGGTGAACGGCGCGCCTGCGACGTCGTTCGGCCCCAGGTTGCTGGCGACGATGGTGTAGGTCGTCGTTCCGCCGGGGGTCGCCGTCGCCACGCCGTCGGTCTTGGTGACCCGCAGGTCGGCGTTGCCCGTCGATGCCAGCGTCGCCTCGACGCCCTGCGTGTTGCTCACGCCCTGCGCCGAAGTGAACGCCCCGGCGCCCAGACGGTTGATCAGGTTGCCGCCGGCGTTGGCGCGAACGTTAACCGTCAGCGTGCAGGTGGCGTTGACCGCAATCGCGAGATTCGTCAGCGATACGACGCCTCCGTTCGCCGGCGCGTTGACAGTACCGGTGCAGCCCGACAGCACGGCGCCGGGCGCCGCGGTCAACGTCATGCCGGCGGGCAGCGTGTCGGTGATCGCCCCCAGGGTCAGCGCGACCGCGTTCGGATTGGTGTTGATGATGCGGAACGTCATCTGCGAAGTGCCGCCCAGCGCGACGGTCGCCGGCGTGAACGACTTGGCGAGATTCACCGACGTGGTGATACGCGTCAGCGTGGCGTTGACGGCGGAGGCATTGCGCACGCCTTCTGCTGTCGTGATCGTGGTCGCGCCGATGCTGTTCGTCGACGCGCCCGCGCCGACCGGCGATCGGATGTCGACGGCGATCGAGCAGCTGGTCGCCCCGGCGGCGAGCGTGCCACCGGCGAGCCCGATGGTATTGCTGCCGCCGACCGCCGTGACGGTGCCACCGCAGCTGCCGGCGAGGTTCGGCGGCGTCGCGACGGTGTGCCCGGCCGGCAGCGTGTCGGTGAACGACAGGTTCGTGAACGGAACCGCGCCGTTGGCATGGCCGATGGTGATCGTCAGCCGCGAGACGCTGCCGGCGATGACCGTCGTCGGGTTGAACGCCTTCGTCGCGGTGCTCATCGCGGCGCCGACGGCCACCGATGCCGTGACCGGCACGGTGTTGTTGCCGATCGACGTCTGGATGGCGCCGGCGGCGATGGTGTTGGTGCGGGTGCCCGTTGCCGCGGTCGCCGCGATCTGGATCGGGACGGTGATCGTGCACTGGCCGCCGGCCGGGATGACGCCACCCGCCATGGTGAACGACGTCGCGCCGGCAACGGCGGTGACGGCACCGCCGGCGCAGGTCGTCGACGGTGCCGTCGCCGGCGGGTAGGCGGCGACGGTGTAGCCCGCGCCCATGGTCGCCAGGCTGTCGGTGAACGAGGTCACCGTCGCGGGCACGACATCGGTGTTGCGCAACGTGACCGTGGTCGTGATCCAGTTGGTCTGGACGGCGGCGCCGTTGGGCGTCGCGAACGACTTGGTCGCCGAGATGCTCGACAGCGGGTTGACGGTCAGCGTCGCCGAGCTCGAACTGTAGTTGACGCCGTTGAAATTGCCCGCCGGCACGCTGTTGGCCAGGCCGACCGGCGCCGCGGTCGCGTTGGTCGCCGTGACGTCGACGCGGATCGTGCACGACGCGAATCCGACGCCTGCCGGCGCCGCGGCCAGCGAGCCGCCGGAGATCGCGATGGTGGTTCCGCCTCCGGGTGCAGTGACCGTCGCGCCGGTGCAGGTCGTCGTCGCGTTCGGCGTCGCCGCGATCGTCATGCCGGCGGGCAGCGCGTCGCTGAAATCGATTGGCGTCAACGGCACGCCGTTGTAGTTGCGGATCTCGAACTGCACCGTCGAGGTGCCGCCCGAGGCGATCGTCGCCGGCGCGAAGGACTTGACCACCTGCGCCGCGGCCTGCCGGCGCACCGTGGCGGAAAAGGAGCTGTTCGAGACGCCCTGGGCGGTCGTGACGGACCCGGCGCCGATGGTGTTGGTCGCGTTGGCGTCGGCCGGTGTGTTCGGGTTCGCGAGCACGACGTCGAAGGCGACCTGGCAGTTGCTGCTGGGGTTGATGGTGCCGCCCGCAAGCGAGGCCGTGGTCGCACCCGGAGCCGCGCTGACGGTTCCGGCGCCGCAGGTCGTCGTCGCGTTGGGCGTCGGCGCCACGACGACCCCCGGCGGCACCAGGTTGTCGGTGAAGGCGACGCCGGTCAGCGGCACACCGTTCGGGTTGGTCAGCGTGATGGTGATCCTCGACGGCCCGCCGTTGCCGTGCAGATTGGTCGGGCTGAACGCCTTGACTCCAGTGACCGGCACCAGCGTCGACACCGTCAGCGTCGCCGACGCCGCCTGCGAGTTGCCTCCCTGCGACGACGACGCGCCGTTGATCGGGATGTTGTTGATGAACACGCCGGACGCCGGCGCAACCACGGTCACGGTCACCTGGCAGGCGCCGGGCACCGGGCCGATGGCCGCGGGAATCGTGCCGCCCGACAGCGAGACGACGGTGTCGCCGGGGTTCGCGGCGACGGCGCCGCCGCAGGTCGAGGCCGCCCCGGGAACCGCCGCGACCTGGATGCCGGCGGGCAGGTTGTCGACGACGGTCAGCGCCGTCGCGTCGGCGGGATTGGCATTGAGGAAGTAGATCGTCAGCGTCGAGGTCTGCCCGGCCGACACGGCGTCGGGCGAGAAGGACTTGTTGGTTCCGATGGCCGCCTGCGCCGCCAGCGGCGCCACCAGTGTCAACGCCAGGATGCCTGCGGCAAGTCCGCCGCGCCCCCATCCGCTGCGGCGATCGCGCGGCAGTGTGAGGGCGGCGCGACCAGGGTACGGGCGGAAGGGTCTGACGGACATCCGGTTCACCATCGGTTTCGAAATGCAGGGGTTCGGGCCGCGGAACCCGGTTCGACTGCTGCGGCTCGGGCGGGAGGGCCGGGGATTCGGGGACGGTCCCCGGGGACCGCACCGTCGTGAGCAAGAGTCGTGCCCTGGCCGCGCAATTGCCTGCGATCGACGTCGTGCGCTGCGCGCGTCGAAGCCATAGGAACGGCGCCTGTCGACCGGGCAAGCCGCAGAATTATAGCCGCGCAAGTGGGGCCATAGATCGCCGTCCGCATTCCTAACGTCTCGGAATCGGCGGTTGCGGGTCCCAAGAAAGCTGTTATCACCGGTCCCCGATCGACCGGTTGCAATCGTGTCGACTTCACCCGTTGCGTCCGGGGCGCCGTCCGCGCGCCCGAAGTCATTCCTGCACTCCGGATCGATTCGGCGCATACTGTCAGGTTCCCTGCGCATTCAGCGGGGGTGGCGCATGAATACCCGTGCGCCGAACGAGCAGCCGGGGTACCACCATGCAGACCACAGCGATGCAACGCAGCGACAACGACCTCAAGGACATCGTCGACACCGCCCTAGGCGCCGGCAACTTCTCGGTGCTCTCCAACGCCCTGCGGGCCGCGGATCTGGTCGGGACCCTGAAAGGCGCGGGACCGTTCACGCTGTTCGCGCCGACCGACGAGGCGTTCCGCAAGCTGCCGCCCGCCGAGCTGGGCGATCTGCTCAAGGACCGCCGGCGACTCGCCGGGGTGCTCCGGTCGCTGGTCGTGCCGGGCAAGGTGATGGCGCGCGATATCGAGGAAGGCGACCTGAAGACCGTCGACGGCGCGAGCCTCACGGTGACCAGCGTGTCGGGTCACTGGGCGATCAACGACGCCAACCTCACCCGGACCAACATCGAATCGAGCAACGGGGTCATCCACGCGATCGACGCCGTCGTCCTGCCCGAGTAGGGCTCGGAACCCGTCGGCGGCGGTCGGGGCCGCGCCCCTCGCGGCGCGGGGCGGGGGCCGGCGTCGCAGTTGCGTTCAGAACTGCAGGTAGCGCTCGGCGTTCGCGACGGCATCCTCGGCAGGCCGCAGCTCGTCGCGCGGAAAGCGCCCCAGCAGCACGGTCCATGGGCCCTGCGCGTCGAGCCAGAGCTCCCGGAGTTCGAGGTCGAAGGCGGCAGCCCCCGCCGCGCGCTCGGCATCGGTGACCAGGAAATTCATGTCGTCGACGGCGAGCGCGCAGGGCTCGGCGCGGATGTGCGCGGCGGGCTCCGCCAGGGTATCGCGGAGGATCTCCAGAAAGCGCGCCATCAGCTCGGTCGGCGCGAGCTTCGCCAGCGCCCGCTCATTGTCGCGCAACGCGCGCGCGAGCCCCGCGCGGTCCGGCGGCGGAGCGCCTGACTCCGGGGCGTCCGCCAACCCGCTGGCCAGCCCGTGCTGGCTGCGCTCCGCGAGCTGGAGGCGCATCCTGAGCAGCGCGCGCTCCTGCTCGAGTTCGCGCTTCTGATCCTGGTCGGCCGTCATCTGCGCGAGCGCCAGCCGCGCGAGGTAGTCGATGGCGAGCTTGCCGATCTCGACGCGGATCGCCGTTTCGTCGATGCCCGGCGCCAGGAGCCTCGGCTTGCCGAAGCTGACGACGTCGCGCGCCACCTCGGCTTGCACCGCGCCCCCGACCAGCGCCGGCGCGAAAACCTGCCGCCTCGATCGTGCGAGCGCCAGCAGCGCGAAGCAGTGCGGGGCCGGCGACCCGGCGAGGCAGTGCTGGACCGACGCGTCGGCGCTGAACGCCGCCGCGATGTCCTCGGGCCGCGCGAACAGCGCCCGGAGTCGGCGATCGTCGCGCCACGCGCCTGCGCTCACGTCGACCGGACCCGGCAGCGCGCGGATGAGTCCGCGCAAGTATTCCAGCGTCGCCAGCGCCGGCGCGCGCAGCGTGCGCTCGTAGCCGGGAACCAGCTTCAGCCGCTTGTCGGTCGCCCCGACGACGCGATCGATGATGGCGCGGGCGACGGCCTCGTCGTCCTTCGCCGCCCCACGGGCGGGGCGCCCGCCGAACAGCCGGTCGAGGAGCTTCATCGTCGTTTCCGCAATTGAATCGTCGCCCGCAGGGACATGGACATCGTACCCCCGTGCGCGATCGTGGGCGGCGTCACGGGATCGCCGCCACGGAAAACGCCGCCGGCGGCTCGCCGCGCCGCTGCCGTGCGCGCATCTCGACGAATGCCGCCTCGATGTGCCGCCGGAAGCGATCGGTGTCGAACAGCGCGCAGGTCGAGCGCTGCGCGGCCAGCCGGGCGCGATGGCCCGCAAGCAGCGCCGGCGTCGTCGCGAGCCGCAGCGCCACCGCCTCGTACTCGGCGAGGCTCGCGGTCACGAGTTCGGGCAGCCCCGCGGCCCGCAGCAGGCTGCCGGCGACGCGACCCGGGAACGTGGCCCCCATGCAGGTCAGCACCGGCAGCCCCGCCCACAGCGCATCGCTGGCCGTCGTGTGCGCGTTGTACGGCAGCGTGTCGACGAAGAGATCGGCCAGGCGGTGCCGCGCCAGGTGTTCGGCGAGCGGCAGCCGCGGCGCGAACACCAGGCGCCCGGGTGCGACGCCCCGCGCCGCGGCTTCGCGCCGCAGATTGCGCGCGACCGCCGGATTGTCCTCGAACAGCCAGAGCACGCTGCCCTCGACGCGCGCGAGCAGCCGCATCCAGACGTCGAACACCGGCGGCGTGATCTTGTAGTTGTTGTTGAAGCAGCAGAAGACGAAGCCGGTTTCCGGCAGGCCTGCGTCCGAGCGCGCGGGCGCATGCTCCGCGATCGGTCGTTTCCGGTCGTTGACCTGGTAGCAGTCCGGCAGCCGCACGACGTGCTCGACGTAGAACCGCTCGTCTCCGGGTGGGATCACCTGCGCGTCGGCGATCAGGTAGTCGATGTATCCGGCGCCGAGCGTGCCCGGAAAGCCGAGGTAGTTGACCTGGACCGGCCCCGGCCGCAGCGCGAACACACCCTGCCGGCCGCGCCCGAAGTAACCGTTGAGGTTGACCAGGATGTCGATCTCGCGCCGGCGGATCTGCGTCGCCGCCTCGGGATCCGACATCCGGCTGATGTCGACGATCTCCCCGAATGCCCGCGCGAGCCGCGCGCGCGTGGCGCTGCCATCGTCCCAGCCGTTGTCGAAGGCGACCAGCTCGAAGCGGTCGCGATCGTGCAGTTCGAACAGTTCCGCCATCAGGATCGACGTCGCCTGCTGGCGGAATTCGCCGGACAGGTAGCCCAGCCGGACCTTCTCGTGCGGGTACCGCTCGCCGCGCCACAGCGGCGTCGCCGCGGCGGGATGGCGCGCGGCGGCGAAGATCTCGGCGCACCGCCGCAGGTCCGCCGGGGAGTCGGACACGCCCTGCCAGCCGAAGGGCTCGGCCGAATTCCGGCCCGCGCGGACGTCGTCGCGGACCCGGGCGGCGAGCTCGTCGACGCCGGCCCAGTCGCAGCAGAGCATCCGAGCGTGCAGCAGCTGCCCGCGCGCGAACGGATGGTCCGGCGCGCGCTCGACCAGCGTCGCGAGGCATTGCGCGGCCTCGTCGTAGCGCCTGAGGTCGGACAGCGCGTTGGCGCGATTCGCAAGCGCCTCGGCGTAATCGGGCTGGACGGCGAGCGCGCGGTCGAAGCTCGCCAGCGCCTCGTCGTGCCGTCCGACATCGCCCAACGCGATGCCACGGTCGTTCCACATGCCGGCGTCGTCGGGACGGAGGGCGAGTGCGCGGTCGTAGCTCGCCAGCGCGTCGGCCGGGCGATTGAGGTCGAGCAGCGTGTCGCCGCGGTTCTTCAGCGCGTTGGCGTAGCCCGGGTTCAGCGCCAGTGCGCGGTCGTAGCTCGCCAGCGCGTCGGCGTGGCGGCCGAGATCGCGCAGCACGTTGCCGCGGTTGTTGTGCGCCTGCGGGTAGTCGGGCTTCAGCGCGAGCGCGCGATCGTGGCTCGCCAGGGCCTCGTCGGTGCGCCCGAGCTGGCGCAGCGCCAGCCCGAGGTTCGCGTGCGCCGCAGCGTCGTTCGGGTCGAGGCGCAGCGCCGACGCGATCAGATCCACGCTTTCCAGGTGTCGCCCCTGCTGGTGGCGGACGACGCCGAGGAGGTGCATGGCGACCGGGTTCGCCGGCGCCGCCGTCAGCACCTCCGCGTACCGGGCCGCCGCCTCGTCCAGCTGTCCGCGCTGGTGCAGCGCGATCGCCTCGGCGAGCCGCGCGGCCACTGCCGCCGGCGTCCGTGACGCCAGGCCGTCGCCGCCTTGCTTCGCGCTGTCCTTGTCCATCCGTCGTCGATGTCCCCGCGCCGTCCGGCGCTCGCCGTCCCCCGCCACCCCCGATGAAGATGGCTAACCGGCGGGGCGTTTGAGACAATTATCCCATTCGCGCCATCGCCGCCGCGCACCGGTCCGCCGAAACGGCGGCGATCGCGGAACCGGCGCGCCCAACAAGGATCGGAGCAGCTCATGAGTTCTTTCGCCTGTGCGGACATCCTCGGCGGCCGCGCGCCCGCAGACGCGCCGGTCACCGTCAAGGGCTGGGTACGCACGCGGCGCGACTCCAAGGCCGGGATCTCGTTCGTCCACGTGTCCGACGGGTCCTGTTTCCATCCGGTCCAGGTCGTCGCGCCCAGCACGCTCGCCAACTACGCCAGCGAGGTGCTGCATCTCACCGCCGGCTGCGCGGTCGAGGCGACCGGCCGCATCGTGCCGTCGCCCGCCAAGGGGCAGCCGTTCGAGATGCAGGCCGAGTCGATCACGGTCGTCGGCTGGGTCGAGGACCCCGATTCGTACCCGATCCAGCCGAAGCCGCATTCGCTCGAGTTCCTCCGCGAGGTCGCGCACCTGCGGCCGCGGACCAACGTCATCGGCGCGGCGACGCGCGTCCGCCATACCATCGCGCAGTCGATCCACCGCTTCTTCGACGAGCACGGCTTCCTGTGGGTCAACACGCCGATCATCACGGCGTCGGACGCCGAAGGCGCGGGCGAGCTCTTCCGCGTGTCGACGCTGGACCTGATGAACCTGCCGCGCACCCCCGCGGGCAAGGTGGACTTCGCGCAGGACTTCTTCGGCCGCGAGACCTTCCTCACCGTCTCCGGCCAGCTCAACGTCGAAACCTACTGCATGGCGCTGTCGAAGGTCTACACCTTCGGGCCGACGTTCCGCGCCGAGAACTCCAACACCAGCCGCCACCTGGCCGAATTCTGGATGATCGAGCCGGAGATCGCCTTCGCCGACCTGGCCGACGACGCGACGCTGGCCGAGGCGCTGCTCAAGCACATCTTCCGCACCGTGCTGGCGGAACGCGCCGACGACATGGCGTTCTTCGAGGAACGCATCGAGAAGGGCCTGATCGCGAAACTGCAGGGCATCGTCGACTCGGAATTCGTGCGCATGGACTACACCGAGGCGATCCGCATCCTGGAGGGCTCGAGGCAGAAGTTCGAGTACCCGGTCAAATGGGGCATCGACCTGCAGTCCGAGCACGAGCGCTGGCTGTCGGAGAACCACGCGAAGAAGCCGGTGATACTGATGAACTACCCGAAGGAGATCAAGGCCTTCTACATGCGGATGAACGACGACGGGAAGACGGTGGCGGCGATGGACGTGCTGGCGCCGGGCATCGGAGAGATCATCGGCGGCAGCCAGCGCGAGGAGCGGCTCGACGTGCTCGACGCGAGGCTCGCCGCATCCGGCCTCGACCGCGAACACTACGGCTGGTACCGCGATCTCCGACGCTACGGCACGGTGCCGCACGCCGGCTTCGGGCTCGGCTTCGAGCGCACCGTCGCCTACGTGACGGGTCTCGCCAACGTGCGCGACGTCATCCCGTTCCCGCGGACGCCGGGGAACGCGCGGTACTGACGGCACCGCGTCGGGTGTCGGGACACCGCCTCGCTTCGTGTCCGCGGCGCCCGGACGCTGTGCTCCCGACGAAGGTGCGCGCCCCGAAATCCGATCTTCCCGGCGGGGAACTGTCCGAGGGTCCGCGCTGTCTGTACGCCGCGTCGGTGGACAGCCGCAACAGGGCGAACTCCGTGCGACGCGGCGACTTCCCACGCGCGCACCGCGCACAGGAGCATGAATGACCATCGGAACACCGCTGCTCTGGACGATATTTTCGATCTTCGTGACGGTCGCGCTGCTGATCGACTTCTTCGCCATGAGGCAGCAGGGCGCGCATCGCGTAAGCCTGAAGGAAGCCGGCGTCTGGTCGCTGATCTGGGTTCTGGTCTCGCTGGCGTTCTGCGGCTGGCTGTGGTGGTACCTTGGTGGGCTGGCCGACAATCCGGTCGCCGACACCAAGGCGCTCGAATTCGTCACCGGTTACCTGGTCGAGAAGGCGCTCGCGGTCGACAACATCTTCGTGTTCCTGATGGTGTTCACGTACTTCGCGGTGCCGGCTGAGCACCAGAAGCGCGTGCTGATGATCGGCATCCTGGGCGCGCTCGTGCTCCGCGCGATCCTCATCCTCGTCGGCGCGTGGCTGCTCGACCAGTTCCACTGGCTGCTCTACGTGTTCGGCGCCTTCCTCGTGCTGACCGGGGTCAAGATGTGGTGGGCCGCGGGGCAGGAGCCCGACCTCGGCAACAACCCAGCGCTCAAGTGGATCAACCGGCACGTGAAGATCTCACCCGCCTTCGACGGCGAGAAGTTCTTCACCGTGCAGAACGGAGTGAGGATGGCGACGCCGCTGCTCGTCGTCATCCTGATGATCGGCATCGTCGACATCATCTTCGCCGTCGACTCGATCCCGGCGATCTTCGCGATCACGACCGACCCGTTCATCGTGCTGACGTCCAACGTGTTCGCGATCCTCGGCCTGCGCGCGATGTACTTCCTCCTCGCGAGCATGCACGAGAAGTTCCACCTGCTGTCCTACGGGTTGGCGGTCGTCCTGGTGTTCATCGGCAGCAAGATGCTGCTGATCGATGTCTACAAGATTCCGGTGGCATGGTCGCTCGGGTTCACGGTCGCGACGCTGATCCTCACGATGCTGCTGTCGCTGAAGATTCCGCCGAAGGACAAGCCGCGGCGCCCCGGCACCAGCAGCCTGGCCGGCGCGCCGTCGGCGCGGCTCCAGTCGGCGGCGGAGGCCGCGCGAGGACGCCATACGCCCTGACCGTCGCCCGCGTCCTGACGATTCCCGGCGCTCGCGGAGCCTCGCGGCCGGGGCTCCGGTGACATGACCTGAGCCGGTCTCGCGTCGGCCCTCTAGAACCACCAGACCGCGCCGGGCGCGGGCGCCGAGTACGGCGTGGCGGGCAGTTCCGGCGCCGCCGAGGCCTGGTCGTAGCCCCCGCCCAGCGCCTGGTAGAGCTGGATCACCGACTGGTACTGGCCGGCGGTGACCTGGATCAACGCGAGTTCGCTGTCGAAGAGCTGGCGCGACGAGTCCAGCACCTCGAAATAGGCGGCCACACCCGACCGGTACCGCAGCTCGGACAATCGCAGCCGCTCGCGGTTGGCCTTGACCGCGTCGGTCAGCGCGGAACGCTCCTCGGTCAGCCGCTGGTACGACGAGAGCGCGTCCTCGACCTCCCTGAACGCGTTGCGGATCGTGCGCTTGTACTGCTCGACGGCGATCCGCTGCTGCGCCTGTGCCCCCTCGAGGTCGCTGGTAAGGCGGCCGGCGTTGAAGATCGGCAGCCCGATCGACGGCGACGCCGACCAGGCGTAGCGGCCGCTGTCGAAGAGATCGCGCAGCGCGGGGCTGGCGAAGCCGACGATGCCCGTCAGCGTGATGGTCGGGAAGAACGCCTTTCGCGCCGCGTCCACGCTGGCCTCGGCGCCGTAGAGGCTCTCCTCGGCGGCGAGGATGTCGAACCGGCGGACCAGCAGCACCGACGGCATCCCCGCCGGCAACTCGACCGGCAGCACGAGGTCGGAGAGCTGGCGCTCGCGCGCGATCGATCCCGGGTTGCGCCCGACCAGCGCCGACAGCGCGTTCTCGGTCAGCGTGCGTTGTCGCTCGAGCCCGGCGATGACGCGATCGGCCCCGGCGACCAGCGAAATCTGGTCGTTGAGTTCGAGTCTCGATGCCACGCCGCCCCTGTAGCGCAGGTCGATCAGCCGCAGCGCCTCGCGCCGCGCCGCCGCGGTCTGCCTGGCGGTCACGATCTGCGCGTCGAGGCTGAGCAGCTCGAGGTAGCCACTGGCGACCTGCGCGATGATGCTGGTGTACAGCGCCCGCCGCGTGTCCTCGCTGGCAATGAGTTGCCGGCGCGCCGCCTCGGTCGCCGAGCGCACGCGTCCCCAGAGGTCGATTTCCCACGTCGGCACCGCGAGGCCGAGGCTCGCCGATTCCGTCACCGCGTTGTCGGCGCTGGAAGCGACCGGGGTGCGCTGGCGCGTGGCGGTGCCGCTGACGCCGACCGCTGGGTAAAGGAAGCTGCGCTGGAACCCGAATTGCGCGCGCGAGAGCTCGACCCGGTCGGCGGCGATGCGCAGGTCGGCGTTGTTCGCCAGCGCTTCGGTGATCAGGGCGTCGAGCTCCTTCGACTCGAACACCTTGCCCCAGGGCCGCTCGGCGAGGTTGTCGGTCGCCTTGGCCGGAGCCTGCCAGCCCGCCGGTACTGCGACCTCCGGGCGAACGGGCTCTGGCGACGCGCAGGCCGCCGCGAGGACCGCCGCGGCGATCGAGACCGCGAGCGTGGCAAGCCGGGCGCTCATTCCGCGCCTCCGTGGCCAGCCGTCGGCGGCGCCGCGTCGGCACTCGTCGCGATGGCGCCGGTGGTGGCCGCCCCGGCGGTGGCGCCGGTCGCCGCGGCGGGCGCCGCGCCCCTGCGGCCACGCGTGAGGTAGGTCATCACCAGCCAGTAGAAGAGCGGCGTGAAGAACACGCCGATCAGCGTCGCCGCCAGCATGCCCCCGAGGATGCCGGTGCCCACCGAGTGCTGCGTCGCCGCGCCGGCGCCGGACGCGCGCACCAGCGGCAGCACGCCGAGGATGAACGCCAGCGAGGTCATCACGATCGGCCGCAGCCGCAGGCGCGCCGCTTCCAGCGCGGCGTCGAGCACCGACAGCCCTTCCTCGTAGCGCTGCTTGGCGAACTCGACGATCAGGATGCCGTTCTTGCCGGCGAGGCCGACCAGCGTGATCAGCGACACCTGGAAGAAGACGTCGTTCGCCGTCCCCCGCAGCAGCAGCGCGCACAGCGCGCCCAAGATGCCTATGGGCACGATCAGGAACACCGACACCGGGAGCGTGAAGCTCTCGTAGAGCGCCGCCAGGAACAGGAACACGAAGATGAACGACAGCAGGAAGATGAAGCCCGCCTGCCCCCCGCGATCTTCTCCTGCAGCGACTGGCCCGACCACTCGAAGCTCATTCCCTGCGGGAGCTTGTCGGCGGAGATCTCCTCCATCGCCGTGAGCGCCTGGCCCGAGCTGAAGCCGGGCGCCGCCGTGCCGTTGAGCTGCACCGCCGGATAGCCGTTGTATCGATTGAGCGCGATCGGCGCCGAGCGGAAATCCACGGCTGCGATCACGCCGAGCGGCACCATGTCGCCCTTGCCGTTGCGCACGTAGAAGCGATGGAGGTCCGACGGGGCGTGGCGGAATTGCTGCTCCGCCTGCAGCTTGACCTTGAGGTTGGTGCCGAACGCGGTGAACTGGTTGACGAACGACGAGCCGAGCAGCGTGCCGATCGTCTGGTAGACGTCGGCCAGCGGTATCCCGAGCGACTTGGCCTTGTTGCGGTCGACGTCGATGAACAGGGTCTGCACCTCGGGCGCGGCGACGCTGCGCACCGCCGCCAGCATCGGGTGCTCGCGCGCGGCCGCGACCACGTCGGCCGCGGTCTTGTCGAGCTTGGCCCGGTCGCCGTCCAGCGCCAGCAGCCGGTAGTCGAAGCCGGCGATGCTGCCGAGCCCGGCGATCGGCGGTTCGTTCATCGCGAACACCCGCGCCTCGTTGATCTGCGCGAACTTGCGGTTCATCCGCCCGATCAGCGCCAGCACGTGCTGGTCGGCGGCCTTGCGTTCGGCCCAGTCCTTCAGCGTGACGTAGATGAACCCCTGGTTGGCGTAGCGGTAGAACACCGAGAAGCCGAGCACGCCGATGGTGTCGGCGACCGCCGACTCCTCGCGCAGCATCCCCTCGACCTTTTCCATGACGACCTTGACGCGCTCGGCCGACGCGCCGGAAGGCAGGTCGATGGCGACGAACATCGTGCCCTTGTCCTCCTCGGGGACGAAGCCCCCGGGGATCGTCTGGAACAGGTACGCGACGCCGGCGATGATCACCGCGTAGATCAGCAGGAACCGGACGAAGCGCCGGATGATCCCGCCGACGGCGCCGGCGTACGCGCCGGTCAGCCGGTCGAAGAACCGGTCGAAGGCCTGGACCGGCTTCGGCTTGTGCATCCCGGGCTTGAGGATCAGCGCGCACAGCGCCGGCGTGAGCGTCAGCGCCGTGATCGCGGAGAGCAGGGTCGAAATCGTGATCGTGACCGCGAACTGCTTGTACAGCGTGCCGGTGACCCCGCCGAGGAACGCCACCGGGACGAACACCGCGCAGATCACCGCCGTCACGCCGATGATGGCGCCGCCGATGCCCCGCATCGCCTCCCGCGCCGCCTCGCGCGGCCCGACGCCCTTGTCGTGCATGATCTTCTCGACCGCCTCGACGACGACGATCGCGTCGTCGACGACGATGCCGATCGCGAGGACCAGGCCGAACAGCGTCAGCATGTTGATCGAGAAGCCCATGACCAGCATCCCGGCCGCCGTGCCGACCAGCGACACGGGGATCGCCAGCATCGGTATGAGGGTCGCGCGGATGCTGCCGAGGAACAGGTACACGACGATCAGCACGAGGACGAACGCCTCGATGAACGTGTGCTTGACGAGCTCGACCGACGCCTTGACGAACACCGTGGTGTCGTAGGGCGCTCGCCACTCGATGTCGCTGGGCATCGACGCCGCGAGCTGCTGCATCTTCGCCCGCACCTGGTCGGCGGTCTCCAGCGCGTTGCCGCCCGGGCGCAGGTAGACGCCGACGCCGGTCGCGAGCTTGCCATTGAGCCGCATGCTGATCTGGTAGTCGTCGGCGCCGAGCTCGACCCGCGCGACGTCGCGCACGCGCACGACCGAGCCGTCCGCCGCCGCGCGGACGATGATGTCGGCGAACTGGTCGGGCTCGGTGAACGTGCCGCCGGTCTGCACCGGGAACGTCAGCACCTGGCCGACGTCGTTGGGCGCGGTGCCGATCTCGCCGACGGCGTAGTTCTGGTTCTGCTCGCGCACCGCGTTGGCGACGTCGTTGACGGTGAGCTTGTACTTGGCGAGCAGGTCCGGGTTGAGCCAGATGCGCATCGCGTACGGATAGCCGAACAGCATCACGTCGCCGACGCCCGGTATCCGCTTGATCTCCGGGACGATGCTGCTGTTGGCGAGGTTGCTGATGTAGTCGCGGTCGAACTGCCCCGATTTCGACTGCAGCGTCAGGATCAGCAGGATCGCCGGGTTGGTCTTGTCGACCTTGATGCCGTTCTGCAGCACGACCTGCGGCAGCAACGCCTCGACCCGCTTCACGCGGTTGTTGACCTCCACCGTCGCGATGTCGAGGTCGCTGCCCGGCTGGAACACGACGTAGAGCTCCATCAGGCCCGACGACGAGCTCGTCGAGTACATGTAGAGCAGGCCGTCGACGCCGTTCATCTCCCGCTCGAGCGGCGCGGCGACGACGTTCTCCAGCAGTTCGGGCGAAGCGCCCGGGTAGACCGCCGTCACCTTGACCTGCGGCGGCGCGACGTTGGGGTACTGCTCGATCGCGAGCTGCCGCAGCGCGATCGTGCCGACGAGCGCGATGATCAGCGCGATGACGGTCGCGAAGACCGGGCGGTCGACGAAGAAGCCCATGGCCGCCCCTTACTTCGACTTGGCCGGCGTTGCGGGCTTGGCGGATGCCGGCGGCGCGGCGACCGGTGCGGGTGCCGCGGCTGCACCGGCGGCGGCAGGCGCCCCGGCGGCGGGTGCCGCGGGTGCCGCGGGTGCCACGGCAGGTGCCGCGGCGGGTGCCGCGACCGGCCGCACGATCATCCCCGGCTGCACACGCTGCACGCCATCGACGATCACCCTGTCGCCGGGCACCAGCCCCTTGTCCACGATCCAGTCGTCGCCGTTCCACCCGGCGACGACGAGATCGCGTCGCTCGACCTTGTTGTCCGGGCCGACCACCCAGGCGACGTGCCCGTTCGGCATCTTGACGACCGCGCGCTGCGGAATGAGGATCGCGTTCGGCCGCTCGCCCACCTTGAGCTCGACGCGCACGAACATGCCCGGCAGCAGCTGCCGGCGCGGATTGGCCAGCACCGCCCGCTGCGTGATCGTCCCCGTCTCGCGGTTCACCTGCGCGTCGCTGAAGTCGATCCTGCCGATGTCGGAGAGCTCGCTGCCGTCCGGCAGGACGAAGCGGGCGGTGCCGGCGCCGGTGCCGGCGCGGATCTCGCCCTTCTCGAACGCCCGCCGCAGCACGATCGAGTCGCGATCGGGCATGGTGAAGACGACGTAGATCGGATCGATGCGGTCGATGGTCGCGAGCAATGTCGGCTCGCCGCGCCCGACCAGCCGCCCCTCGGGCACCTGCGTGGTGCCGATGCGTCCGGACTCGTTCGCGATCACCCGCGTGTAGCCGACGTTGAGCTTCGCCGTCTCGACGTTGGCCCGCGCGCTGTCGACCTGCGCTTCCGCCGACTTCTGCGCCGCCACCGCGTCGTCGAAGTCCTGCCGGCTGATCGCCTCCTCCTTCGCCAGCGGCTCGAGGCGATTGGCCTTGGCCCGGGCATTGACGAGGTTCGCCTGCGCGCGCGCGAGTTCGCCTTCGGCGTCCCGCAGCTTGGCCTCGTACTGCGCCGGATCGATGGTGTAGAGGAGGTCGCCCTTCCTGACGTCCGTGCCCTCGGTGTAGTGCCGCCGGTCGAGGATGCCCTCGACGCGCGCGCGCACCTCCACCGACCGGTAGGCCTGCACGTTGCCGACGTATTCGCGGAGCACCGGCACCGTGGCGACCCGGACCGGCATGACGACGACTTCAGGCGCCGGCGGTGGCCCCTTGGCGGCTTCCTTCTTCTCGCCGCACCCGGCGACCGCGAGGATCAGGACGACAGCCGCGCCGAGAGCCCGGGCGGGCGACGCGAGGAACGGGACGGCGTGGAGGTGGCGGTTCAAGAGGGGCCTCGCGGGCAGTGGGCGGCAAACCCTGAATGATAGCGCCCGCCTGCTGCCAGGTGCCACTGAACACGTGCTCAGCCCGACCCGCCGGCGCCCCCGGACGGCGCCACGATCTGCACCGGCACCGGCCTTCCGACGTCCAGATGCACGTCGCGCTGCGGGAACGGCATCGCGATCCCCGCCTCGCCGAAGGCGCGGTCGATCATGTGCAGCAGGTCGCTCTTCACCCGGCGCGTGTCGCTGTCCGCGGTCATCTCGACCCAGTACGTCAGCGCGAAGTTGATCGCGCTGTCGGCATAGCCGTCCAGGTAGACCTGCGGCGCCGGGTCGCGGAGCACGAGGCCGTGCCGGTTCAGCACCTCCAGCAGCACGTCGCCCGCCTTGCGCAGCGGAGTGCCGTAGGTCACGCCGATGGCGATGGACTGCCGCGTCTGCGGGCTGGAGTACGTCCAGTTGGTGACATTGCCCTCGACGAACCGGCTGTTCGGGATCATCGACTCGATGCCGTCGGCGCTGCGCACCGTCGAAGCGCGGATGCCGATTTCGGTGATCCGCCCCCGGATCCCGTCCACGTCGACGAGATCGCCGAGCCGGATCGGACGTTCGATCAGCAGCATGATGCCGGCCACCAGGTTCTTCAGCAGGTTCTGCAGGCCGAAGCCGGCGGCGATCGCCAGCGCGCCACCGAGGAAGGCGAAGACGGTCAGCGGAATGCTCGCGCTCACCAGCGCGAGGATCACCAGCACGGCGGCCAGCACGAACAACACCCACTTCCGCAGCAACGCCGCCGACTGGGGCGGAATCCGCCCTCGCGCGACGACGGCGCGTTCGATCCGGCGGGCGACCAGGCTGCACGCCCAGTAGCCGACCAGCACGATCAGCAATGCACCGAGCGTCTTGCCGAGCGTGACGCTGCGGGAGACCGCGAGCCTGCGGCCGTCGGCCGTCTGCAGCGAGTCGTCCACGGTGAAGATCTCGAAGTTCCACAGGCGGCGCGTCTCGAGCCACGCGCCGGCCAGGGCATCCTTGGCGCGCGTGGCGAGCGAAACGTCGCGCCGCTCCTCGAAATCGGCGCGGAACCGCGCGAGCAGCCGCTCGAGCGGCTCTCCGCCTGCGATCGCGCGCTGCAGGTCGCGTTCGCGCTCGCGCAGGATCCCCAGCAGCCGCTGCGCGTGCGCGGCATCGGCAGCCACGCTGCTGCGCTGGCCCGCTTCCGCATCCTTGACGCGGCTGCCGATGGCCGCGCGCTGGGTGTCGAGGTACTCCATCCAGGCGCGGATCCCGGCGAGCGAGCTCGTCAGCCGTTCGTAGGCGGCGCGGGCGCGCACGGGGTCGCGGAAGCGCATCGCTTCGGCGCGCGCCTCCCACACCGCCTTCTCCCCGTCCAGCATGAACAGGGCTTCCCGCAGCAGGTCGACGCGCTGCGTCGCCATCGCCGCCGCCTCGCGGGCAAGGTCGGCATCGCGCTGGAGGTCGACGATCGCGGCCGCCCGCGCATCGGCCCTGGCGTCGAGCGCGGCCGGTGCGGCGCGTGCGTCGGCGAGCCGTCGCTCCGCCGCCGCGCGCGCCTCCAGCGCCGTCGTGGATGCCTTGGTCGCGCGATCGAGGTCGCGCTCCACGCCGCGACGACGCGTGTCCAGGTCCGCCACGATGCGCCCGAGATCCTCCGGCGACAGCACGACCTCGGTGCCCACCGCCGCGAGCTTGCGGCGCACGAAGTCGCGCGCGGACGCCGCGGCCGCCGCCTCCTCCCGCGCGCTGCGCACCCCCATCTGCAGCAGCGCTGCGGTTTCGCTGTCGACCAGCGCGCGCAGCGCGGCGAAATCGCGCAGCCAGTCCCGCCGCGGAGCCTGCGGGGTGCCGCGCGCCGAATCGGCCGCTTCGGCGGCAAGGCGGGCGTCGGCCTGGCTGGTCTTCAGCTTCGCGGCGAACTGGCCCTCGATGCGCTCGAACAGCGCCCGCCGACCGTCCGCCTGCGCGATGCGGCGTTCGGCCGAGTCGAGCTCGTCGCGAAGCGCGTCCACCTGCAGCACCGAGTGAGGCCCCGGAGTGTCGAATCCGCGCCAGTTTTCGTTGGCGCGCTCGGTCTCGCGCTGCTGCCGCAGGGCGGCGTCGCCACGATCGATCGCGTCGAGCTGCTGCTGGTACAGGCCAGTCAACTGGCGGGCCAGCGTCAGCCGCTGCGCGGCCTCGCTCACCGATGTGTCGGACGGGGCTTCCTGCGGCGTGCCGACCGCCGCTTCGATCGCGACGAGTTGCGCCTGCGCGTCCGCCTGCGCCTTGACGATCGCTTCGCGCGCCTTGGCGCTGTCCGCGGCGTCGGGCGCCGCCGCGGGGGCGGCGGCCGATCCTGCACGCGGCGGCGGGAAGCCCGGGACCTGGCCGGCCGCGGGAGCGGCGAGGAACGCGCAGCACGCGGATAGCACGACGAGCACAACCGGCGCGATGCTGCGGGCGTTCATGCGGACGATTATATTCGGTCGGCGCACCGGCCGCCCTGAGGCCGGGCCTGCAGGCACGCGGGCAGGCTCAGGACGACGGATCCGGCGCCGTGCAGTGCCTTGGCCTTCTCTTGCCTCCTGCCCGCCTGTGCGACGAGACGGCTGTACCCGAAGGCATCGATCCGTGACTCCGACGACGCTAGGGCACGAGCGTCAAGGTCTTCACGGCGAGATGAAGCGCCAGGATGGCCAACGCATTGTTCGCAAGCAGCCCGACTCCCACCATCACCGCCGCCTTCGAACCGGCGGCAGTCCAGCCATCCGCGTAGACACGGCGGAAGGCCAGGAGCACATAGCCGAACTGCCAAAGCAGCATCGCAGCCAGCAGCACGAGGCCCGCATTGCGGACATGAGGATCGCTCGTGGTTGCGTACGAGGCAAGTCCAAGGAGCCGCATCGCCAGGTAGTACACCACGTTGGCAATGAACGACCATGCGGTGAGGTGGAGTGCGAACACGAAGTGGACGCTCCAACGCTCGCGACGCCGCAGATGGGTAAGTCGCGCCAGCGCGGCGGAAATTGCGATGGATATGGCTATCAGTGCCGTGAAAATCGCGTTGAAGCGGCGATCCACACGTTCAGCGAACGTGGCTTCGTCCACCTTGGCTTGCTGTGCGGCTGCGCCAATGGCGCCCGCCAGCGTTCCGGTCGCGTCCTGCCTGGGAAAGTTCGCCACATGAAAATCGGTCACGAACGACAGCACGAAGAAGATCGTGATCGTATTGAAAGCAAGTCGCCATGGAGCGATCGAGCGGGCGCGTTGCCCGTCGCGGAATTCCGCCGTCAGCAGCCCCGGACGGACCAGGAGCGCCGACATCGTGTGTCGAACGCGCTCCCACTGCCGACGAAGGCCGCGGCGCGCGCTGTGTCCCGCCATGGACTCCTGACCGCACGCCGCGCACCACTCTCCGGTCAACCGAGCACCGCAATTGGCGCACGTTGGCGTTGCTGCGGCTTCCGGGATCGCTTCGACGGGCATGGCGCATCAACCGGGATCAGATGTGCAGGACCTGTTTGCCTGGGTGCGTGCGCCACATCGGCAGCGGAACGACGGCAGGCACACCAAGCAACGCAAAACCTAGGGAAACGAAATGACGCCATCTACCCGCCGCTCGCTTGGCGAGAAAGCGGACATCCGCACGCCGCCGCCGCAGGTTCGGCGAAGGCGCGCTTCCCAGCCTCAGTCGGTCAGACAGGCTTCCGAATGGTCATCGCGCCGCGGATGTCGCCCGGACGATAACCGACCGCCTTGTCGTCCGGGTAGAGCGCCTTCAGCTTCTCCGTGACCGCAGGGGTCAGCTGCTCGGGCGACCCGTGGCAGTTGAGGCACAGCGACTGCGTTGGCAGTGCCCGCATGTAGCGATAGGACTGCTTCCCGCCTTCAGTCACGATCTCGGCTTTCTCGAGCGTGGTCGCGCTTTCGCCCGCTGCCGCGCGACGATCGAAGTCCTCGAGGGCCGCACGCTCCCACTCGTCCGGCACGGCGCGCGGGTTGCGGTTGCGGAGGCTCACGCGGCGGACGGACCAGCCGGTCTCGTCGGACGCTGCCTTCGCCAACTGGGGCGCCTTGTCGCGACAAACGAGAATTGCTCCCTCGGGGCCGTTCTTCCCGATCTCCTCGGTTAGCACCGCGACCAGCTTGGGTGGGACCGAGCCGGCCACCTTTCTCGCCTCCCCGACCCAAGCTGGCTCCTGCGCGTTGGCCGATACGACCGACAACAGGATCGCCGCCGCCATGACCGATCGCGTCCTAGCAATGTGCATGAAAGCCTCCATCTCCCAAGTGGGCTGCCCCACAGGCAATGACCGCAACTCGCCGTATTGTCGCCGTTGGCAGCGCGAAGCGGGCAATGACCCCAACTCGTCGTATTGTCGCCGTTGGCAGCGCGAAGCTCAACGGCCGCAAGGGGTGGAAGTCGGTCACCCCAGGTCGGCAGTTGCTGCCATTCGACTTCGCAATGAAGCAAGAATCCGCACCATCGCCCATTGAAGCAAAAGGCCGCACTCTGTGCGGCCTTTTGGCGTACCCGGCGAACAGCGCCATCCCCGTCTGGTTGACTGGTGGCCAAGGGCGGAATTGAACCACCGACACAAGGATTTTCAGTCCTCTGCTCTACCAACTGAGCTACTTGGCCAAGTCGGCGATTATACCAAAGCCGCCCCGGAGGCCGTAACCCCTTGTCGCGCATGGGTCGGCGCAACCCGGAGCCGCCTGCCGGGGCGACCCGCCTCGCCAGGGCGGAAGGACGAAAAAACGCCCGCCCTGTTGCGGGGCGGGCGTACCACGCACGAGCGGCCGTGCCGGTCTAGTGGACCGCCAGCTTGGTGCTCGTGGTTCCTGCAGCCTTCGGCAGCGTCAGGGTCAGCACGCCACCGTCATACGCCGCGACGGCCTTGGCCGTATCGATGTCCGCGGGCAGCGTGAAGCTGCGCGACACCATGCCGTAGTAGCGTTCGCTGCGCAGTACCTTGTCGCCTTCCTTGTCTTCCTTCTCGCGTTTCACTTCGGCCGAGACCGACACCATGCCGCCTTCGAGCGACACGGAGATGTCTTCCTTCTTCACCCCCGGGATCTCGGCCTTGACGACGTAGCCGGTGTCGTTTTCGGTGAGGTCCAGCCGCATCGTCGGTTCGGGTTCGAGCTGACGCAGCGGCGCGACCGGGAGTTCGCTCCAGAACCCGGTCAGGTCGGTGAAGGGGTCGAAGCGCGTGACATCGCGAAGGGGATTCCAGCGGGTCAGGTTCCTCATGATCCCTCCTTGCACTTCAGGGAGCCCGAATCCGAAGGTGGCCACCCGGCCGCTATCGCCGGGCTCCAATAATAAATTTACGCTCGCATGCGCAACGTGTATTGCGCTGGATCAAGCGGAGCTCGCGGGTCCGGCGCCCTTCGCGGCGCGCACCCGCGGTCCCGCAGTCACGCGCCCGGAGCGAAGAAGCCCGCGAGTTCGGCCAGCGTCTGTTCCGGCGCCTCCTCGGCCAGGAAATGACCCGACGGCAACGCTCGCCCGCGCACGTCGACGGCCACTTCGGCCCAGTCGGCCAGCGGATCGAACAGCCGATGGACGACACCCCGGTCGCCCCACAGCGCGAGCAGCGGGCACTGCACGCGTCGCCCCGCGGCGACGTCGGCGTCGTCGTGCTCGAGGTCGATCGTCGCCGCGGCGCGGTAGTCCTCGCAGGTCGCGTGGATCGTCGCCGGGTCGGCGAAGCAGCGCTCGTACTCGGCCAGCGCGCGCGGGTCGAAGTGCGCGGGAATGCCCTTCCCGCCGCCGGCCGACCACGCGCCGATCTTGCGCCGCAGGTAGTAGGTGGGATCGGCGCCGATCAGCCGCTCCGGCAGGTCGAAGGGCTGGATCAGGAAGAACCAGTGGTAGTACGCGGTCGCGAAGGCGCGGTCGGTTCGCGCGTACATCGTCCGCGTCGGCGAAATGTCGAGCACCGCCACGCGCGTCACCGCGTCCGGATGGTCGACGGCGAGCCGGTGCGCCACGCGCCCGCCGCGATCGTGGCCCGCGAGCCCGAACCGCGGGTGCCCAAGCTCGCGCATCACCTCGACCATGTCCTGCGCCATCGCGCGCTTGGACTGCTGCGCGTGGTCCGGCTGCGTCGCCGGCTTCGACGAACCGCCGTAGCCGCGCAGGTCCGCGCACACGACGGTGAAGTTTCGCGCCAGCGCAGGTGCGACCTGGTGCCACATCGCGTGCGTCTGCGGATAGCCGTGCAGCAGCAGCAACGGCGGTCCGTTGCCGCCGGTCACGCAGGCGATCTCGGCGTCCGTGGTGCGCACCCGCCGCGCGGTGAAGCCGGGGAACAGCGTATCGGTGCCCATTCGATCCTCGCGTCTGCGGTCGTCGACCGTGCGGGTCAGGTCGCCAGCGCGGCCACCCGCGCAGCGTCGATGCCGACCGACGCCGCCGCCGCGACGAGGTCGTCCCAGGTCTTGTCGTCGAGCGGCACGCCGCCGGCAAGCCGCGCCGCCCGCGTGCGCCGCTCGACATCGCCGGGGGCCAGCACCGGCTGCGCCGGATCCGACGGCGGCGAAGCCTTCACCCATTCGACCAGGCGCAGCGCCTCGTCCAGCACGCCGCCGGCGGCGTCGTACACGGCAGGAGCGATGAAGATCGACAGCATGTTGTTGCGCAGGACGGTGTCGGCGGGGTCCGAGCTCCGGCCGGTGGTGACCGCGCCGGCAAGCAGGTCGGTGAGGATCGACAGGCCCGAGCCCTTGTGCGCGCCGATGGTGAGCAGCGAGCCGCCGGCAAAGAAGTCCCTGGGGTCGGTCGTCGGCCGGCCGTCCTTGTCGACGATCCAGCCGGCCGGCACGTGCTCGCCCTTGTTCAGCGCGACCATCAGCTTGCCCTCGGCGACCGTCGAGGTCGTGATGTCCAGGATCGCCGGTGGCGCACCGGCCAGCGGCACGCCGATCGCCATCGGGTTGGTCGACAGCCGCCGATCGCTGCCGCCGAACGGCGCGACGCGCTGCGCGCCCGAGGTGTTGAGGAAATGCAGCGACACCTGCCCGGCGTCGGCGGCCATCTCGGCCCAGTCGCCCAGCCGCCCCAGGTGCCCGCAGTTGCGCAGGCCCACCATCGCGATGCCCGTCTTCGCCGCCTTGGCGATGCCCAGCCGCGTCGCGAATTCGCCGGTCACCTGCCCGAAGCCGCGGTGGCCGTCGACGATCGCCAGCGCGTCGTTCTCGAACACGATCGTCGGCGGCGTGTTCGGCTGCAGCGTCCCGTCGCGGACCCACTCGAGGTACTTGGCGACGCGCAGCACGCCGTGGGAATCGTGGCCGACGAGGTTGGAATCGACGAGGCGCTCGGCGACCTTGTGCGCTTCGGCGGGCGCGCAGCCGGCGCCCTCCATGACGGCGGCGACGAGGGCGACGAGCCTGGCGGCGGGTACGGTCGGCATGAACGAATCCGGTCGCCGGTCGTCAGTGGATCTCGGGATCGGGCACCGGCGCGGTGCCGCCGAGGAAGTCGAAGTCGCAGCCCTCGTTGGCCTGCTGGATGTGCCGCTGATACAGCGCGCCGAAGCCGCGCGCGTAGTGTGGCGGCGGCGGCGTCCATGCGGCCCGCCGGCGCGCGAGTTCGGCGGCGTCGACATCCAGGTGCAGGCGGCGCGCCGGCACGTCGAGCTCGATGACGTCGCCGTCGCGGACCAGCGCCAGCGGACCGCCGACGAAGGATTCCGGCGCAACGTGCAGCACGCAGGCGCCGTAGCTGGTGCCGCTCATCCGCGCGTCCGAGATTCGCAGCATGTCGCGCACGCCGGCGGCGAGAAGCTTCTTCGGGATCGGCAGCTGGCCCCACTCGGGCATGCCCGGCGCGCCCTGCGGACCGGCGTGCCGCAGCACCAGCACCGAATCGGCGGTCACCGGCAGCGCCGGATCGTCGATGCGCGCGGCCATGTCGTTGTAGTCGGCGAACACCACCGCCGGCCCCCTGTGGCGAAGCAGGCGCGGCTCGGCCGCGGCCGGCTTGATCACCGCGCCGTCGGGCGCGAGGTTGCCGCGCAGCACCGCCAGGCTGTCGGCGGCGACCACCGGCCGCGCACGCGGCCGGATCACCTCGTCGTTCCACACCTCGGCGCCGGCCACGTTGTCGCCCAGCGTGCGGCCGTTGACCGTCGCCGCGTCGGGCGCCAGCAGGTCGCCGATGCGCGCGAGCAGCGCGCGCAGGCCGCCGGCGTAGAAGAAGTCCTCCATCAGGAAACGGCCCGCCGGGCGCAGGTCGGCCAGCAGCGGCGTGCGCCGGGCGAGTTCGTCGAAGCGATCCAGCGTCAGCGCGACGCCGGCGCGGCGCGCCAGCGCGATCAGGTGGACGATCGCGTTGGTCGACCCACCCAGCGCCAGCACCGTCGTCACGGCGTTGTCGAAGCTCGCGGCGGTCAGCAGGTCCCTGGGCTTGCGGTCGGCCCACACCATGTCGACGATCAGGCGCCCGGTCTCGCTCGCCATCCGCGCGTGGCGCGAATCGGCCGCGGGGATCGACGCGGCGCCGGGCAGCGTGAACCCCAGCGCCTCCGCGGCGGAGGTCATCGTCGACGCCGTGCCCATGGTCATGCAGTGCCCGGGCGAGCGCGCGATGCCGTTCTCGATCTCGGCCCACGCGTCGTCGGTCAGGTTGCCGGCGCGCTTCTCGGCCCAGTACTTCCAGACGTCGGACCCGGATCCCAGGTATTCGCCGCGCCAGTCGCCGCGCAGCATCGGCCCGGCAGGCATGAAGATCGCCGGCAGGTTCATGCTGATCGCGCCCATCAGCAGCGCCGGCGTGGTCTTGTCGCAGCCCCCCATCAGCACGCAGCCGTCGGCGGGGTACGAGCGAAGCAGTTCCTCCGTCTCCATCGCCAGCAGGTTGCGGTAGAGCATCGTCGTCGGCTTCTGGAACGGCTCGGACAGCGTCAGCGCCGGCAACTCGACGGGGAACCCGCCCGCCTGCCAGACACCGCGCTTGACCTCCTCGGCGCGCTGGCGAAAGTGCGAGTGGCAGGGGTTGATGTCGCTCCAGGTGTTGACGATCGCGATCACCGGCTTGCCCGCGTAGTCGGCGCGCGCGTAGCCCATCTGCGCGGTGCGCGAGCGGTGGCCGAACGAGCGCAGGTCGTCGACGCCGTACCAGCGGTGCGAGCGCAGGTCCTCGGGCTTCTTCCTCGTCGCGCTCATTTCGCCTGCCGCTCCCCTCGTGCTGTCTCGGGCGATTATACGGAAGCACCGCGAGGAAGCACCACGACCGTGCGCGTCCGCGCGAAGCCCGTTGCGCGCGGGCGCCAACGCGCTATAGTCGTCGTGCGGGCGCCGTGCGGTCAGGGAGGGCGCGCGAAGCGTCCGCCGCTCGATTCCGCAGACCGGCGTGCGCGTCCGCGGCCCGACCCGTGGAGGTCGAGATGATCCACGTCCCGTCCACCCTCCCTGCTTCGCGCAATTCCTCCGCGCCGGCTTCGGGGCGCGCACCTGCACGCCTGGCCGCACGCCTTGCCGCACGCCTGGCCGCGCACCTGCCCGCGCGCATGACTGCACGCATGACTGCACGCATGACCGCACGCATGACCGCGGACCCGGCGGCACGCTTCGCTGCAGGATTCGCGCCCGCCGCCGCGTGCGTCGCGCTGCTCGCGGCCACCACCGCCCTCGCCGCGCCCGCCGCCACGACACCGCCCGCCGCGCCGCCGCCGAAACATTCGGTGTCCGCGGAGCCCGACGCCGACAGGCTGTTCGCCGCCGTGGTCAAGGTGCAGACGCGCGCGGTGCCCGACGCGCGCAGCAGCACCTCGCTGGGCCGCGAGCGCGAGGGCAGCGGCATCGTCATCGGCGAGGACGGCCTGATCCTCACCATCGGCTACCTGCTGGTCGAGGCCGACGAAGTGCGGATCGTCGACGCCCGCGGCCGCACGCTGCCGGCGCGGGTGCTCGCCTACGATCACGGAACCGGCCTGGGGCTGGTGAAGACCGTCGTGCCCTTCGAGGTCGCGCCGGTGCCGCTCGGCGACTCGGCGCGACTCGCCGAGCGCGAGCCGGTGATGATCGTCAATGCCGGCGGCGCCGACGACGTGACGCTGGCGTTCGTCGTTTCGAAGCGCGGCTTCTCGGCCAACTGGGAGTACCTGCTCGACCAGGCGATCTTCACCTCGCCGCCGGCGATGAACTGGAGCGGCGCCGCGCTGGTCGGCAAGGACGGCAAGCTCTACGGCGTCGGTTCGCTGATCGTCCGCGACGCGACCGACGGCGAGGCCGCGCTGCCCGGCAACATGTTCGTGCCGATCGACGCGCTGAAGCCGATCCTCGACGACATGATCCGGACCGGACGCCGGGCCGGGCCGCCGCGGCCGTGGCTGGGGGTGGCGGCCGACGAGTTGCAGGGCCGGCTCGTCGTCTCGCGCGTGTCGCCCGACGGTCCCGCCGACCTGGCCGGGGTCGAGGCCGGCGACATCATCCTCGCCGTCGCCGGGGAGGGGGTACGCACGCAGGCCGAGTTCTACCGGAAGGTCTGGGCCCGCGGCGCCGCGGGCACCGAGGTGCCGCTGCGCGTGCTGCAGGGGGTCGACGTGAAGGAACTGCGCCTGCGGTCGATCGACCGCGTCGACTACTTCCGTCCGCGCACCATGCATTGACGCCGCAGGTAAGCGCGGCCCGCGCCGGCCCGGCGGTTGCCTCTACAATCCGGGCATGACCGTCTACGCCGTCACCATCTTCGTCAGCGCGTTCCTGCTGTTCCTGGTCCAGCCGCTGGTGGCCAAGCAGATCCTGCCCTGGTTCGGCGGGTCGGCCACCGTCTGGACCACCTGCCTCGTGTTCTTCCAGACGGCGCTGCTCGCGGGCTACGCGTATTCGGACCTGGCGGTGCACCGACTGACGGCCCGCGGGCAGGTGAAGCTGCATACGGTGCTGCTGCTGGCGTCGCTGATCGTGCTGCCGATCATTCCGGCCGCGCACTGGAAGCCGACCGGCGACGAGAACCCCTCGTGGCTGATCCTGGGCATGCTGGTGGCGACGATCGGATTGCCGTACTTCCTGCTGTCGACGACCAGCCCGCTGGTGCAGGTGTGGTTCTCGCGGGTGAAGCCCGGCGCGAGCCCGTACCGGCTGTTCGCGCTGTCGAACCTGGCGTCGATGCTGGCGCTGGTCGGCTACCCCTTCATGCTGGAACCCTGGGCGCCGACCCGCGCCCAGGCGATCGGCTGGTCCGCGGGCTACGCGCTGTTCGTCGTGCTCTGCGCCGCCGCCGGCTGGGCGAGCCTGCGCCAGGCGCGCGCGCCGCGGATCCTCGCGGCCGGGGCGGTCGCAGGGTCGACCCCGGGCCCCGGGCTCGACCAGGACGAGGCTCCGCCGACGGTGTCGCGCCAGCTCCTCTGGTGCACGCTGGCCGCGACCGGCTCGATCCTGCTGCTCGCCGTGTCCAACCACATCACGCAGAACGTCGCGGCGGTGCCGCTGCTGTGGGTCGCGCCGCTCGCGCTGTACCTGCTGACGTTCATCCTGTGCTTCGACAGCACCGGCTGGTACAAGCGCGAACCGATCCTGGCGATGGTCGCCGCGGCAGTCGGCGTCATGGCGTGGACGCTGGCCGACCCGAAGCTGACCCACGAGCTCGGCATCCAGATCGGCGTCTTCCTCGGGGGCCTCTTCCTCGCGTGCATGTTCTGCCACGGCGAGCTGGTGCGGCTGAAGCCCGCGCCGCGCTGGCTGACGCGCTTCTACCTGATGATCTCCGTCGGCGGCGCGGTCGGCGCCGTGCTGGTGGGAATGATCGCGCCGCTGGTGCTGCCCGCGTACTTCGAGCTGGGCGGCGGCCTCGTGCTGACGGCGCTGCTGCTGCTGTGGCAGGTCCGGCGCGACCCGCCGGTCTACGGCGTGCTCGGCCTCGTGGCGGCGCTGACGGCCGCGGCCTGCGCCGTCTGGGGCGCGCTCGAGTTCTACGACGACACCATCGTCGCATCCCGCAATTTCTACGGCGTGCTGCGGGTCAAGGAGTCGGGCACGGACGTCAACCTCCACCGCTCGCTGGTCCACGGCACCATCCTGCACGGCACGCAGTACTCGCACCCGTCGCTTCGCCGCGAGCCGACGACGTACTACACGCGCTCGTCGGGCATCGGCCGGCTGATCGAGTCGCTGCATCCGCGCCAGGAGCCGCTGAAGGTCGGCGTGATCGGCCTCGGCACCGGCACGCTGGCCGTCTACGGCAGCAAGGGCGACATCTACCGCTTCTACGACATCAATCCGGGCGTGATCGACATCGCGCGCCGCGACTTCACCTACCTCGCCGACAGCGACGCGACGATCGAGCTGCCCCTGGGCGACGCGCGACTCACGCTCGAGCGCGAGCCGGCGCAGCAGTTCGACGTGCTGGCGATCGACGCATTCTCCAGCGACGCGATCCCGGTGCACCTCATCACCTCGGAGGCGGTCGCGATCTACATGCGGCACATGAAGCCCGACGGCGTCATCGCGTTTCACGTGACCAACCGCTTCCTCGACCTGGTGCCGGTGGTCGAGGCGCTGGCGCGGGCGCACGGGCTGGCGGTGATCCACATTTCCGACGACGGCGTCGAGACGCTGGCGAGCCGCAGCGACTGGATGCTGCTGTCGGCGTCGCCGGCGGCGCTCGACAAGCCGACGCTGGCCGAGGCGGCGGTCGAGGTTCGCTCGCGGCCCAACTGGCGGCTGTGGACCGACGATTTCAACAATCTCGTCCAGGTGCTGAAGTAAGGTGCTGCGCGACCCCGACCCCCTTCCCGCGGCGATCCGCGACCCGGCGCCCTATCGTGCCGTGACGCGTCCCCGCGGTGCGCGCTGGATCGAGGTGCTCGACCAGCGCGCGCTGCCGCACGCGCGGGTGTCGATCCGCATCAACGACGCCGGGATGGCCGCGCAGGCGATCCGCGGCATGTGGATCCGCGGCGCGCCGCTGATCGGCGTCGTCGGCGCGTACGGCCTCGCGCTGGCGCTCGACGCCGACCCGACCGACGCCGAACTCGACCGCGCGCACGCCGCGCTGGACGCAACGCGGCCGACGGCCGTCAACCTGAGGTGGGCGCTCGACCGCGTGCGCGACGCGGTGCGATCGCTGCCGCCCGATGCCCGCGCCGACGCCGCCTGGAGCGCGGCGGACGCGCTGGCGGCCGAGGACGTCGCGCTGTGCCGCGCGATCGGCGACCACGGACTCGCGCTGCTGACCGCGATCGCCGCGCGCCACTCCGGCCCGGTCAACGTGATGACGCACTGCAACGCCGGTGCGCTCGCCACCTGCGGCTGGGGGACGGCGACGGCGCCGGTGTTTCTCGCGCACGCCTCCGGCATTCCGGTGCACGTCTACGTCTCCGAAACGCGGCCGCGACTGCAGGGCGCGGCGCTGACCGCCTGGGAACTCGCCGAGCGCGGCGTGCCGCACACGGTGTTCGTCGACGGCGCGAGCGGTCACCTGCTCGCCCGCGGTGGCATCGACATCGTGTTCGTCGGCGCCGATCGCGTCGCGGCGAACGGCGACGTCTGCAACAAGATCGGCACCTACGACAAGGCGCTGGCGGCGCGCGACAACGACGTGCCGTTCTACGCCGCGGTGCCGTCGCCGACGCTCGACTTCGCGCTCGCCGCCGGCGCCGCGATCCCGATCGAGATGCGCGACGCCGGCGAGGTGCTGCGCATCGCCGGCCGCGACGACTACGGACAGGTCACGCAGGTGTCGACCGCGCACCACGGCGCCAGGGCCGTCAATCCCGCGTTCGACGTGACACCCGCGCGGCTGGTCACCGGCCTCGTCACCGAGCGCGGCGTCGTCGACGCGACGGCGACCGCGCTGGCGGCGGCGTTTCCGGAGCGGGTGCGGCGGTGAGCGTCCCCGGAGCAGCGTTGCGCGAGGCGCTGGTCGCGGCGGCCCGCCAGCTCGACGCGCTCGGCCTCAACCGCGGCACCGCCGGCAATGTCAGCGTTCGCTGTGCCGGCGCCGGTGCCGACGCCGACGGTTACCTGATCACGCCGACGGGCATGCCGCCGACCTCGATCAGGGCGGCCGACGTGGTCGCGATGCCGATCGACGGCGACGCGCCGGTCGACGCGGCGTCGCTTCGGCCCTCGTCGGAGTGGCGGTTCCATCGCGATCTCTACCGCGCGCGCCGGGACGCCGGCGCGATCGTGCACACGCATTCGCCGTTCGCCACCACGCTCGCCTGCCTCGGCCGCGACATCCCGCCGTTCCACTACATGGTCGCCAGGGCCGGCGGGCGCGACATCCGCTGCGCGGCCTACGCGACGTTCGGCACGCAGGCGCTCTCGGACGCCGCGGTGGCGGCGATGTCCGACCGGCGCGCCTGCCTGCTGGCGCGGCACGGCATGATCGCGCTCGGCCGCGATCTCGATGCCGCGCTGGCGCTGGCGGTCGAGGTCGAAAGCCTGGCCGAGGTCTACTGGCGGGCGCTGGCCGTCGGCGAGCCCGGTTGCCTGCCCGACGACGAGATGGATCGCGTCGCGGCACAGTTTCGCGACTACGGTCAACCGTCCGCCCGCCGCTGATCGCTCGGGCGCGCCGGCGCGCGTCGGCGACACCGGAATTTTCTTCGACGATTCATCGGGTTGGCGCGCCCGCCCCGACCGCGCGTCGGCCGCCCTGGCGCCCCACCCGCCGCTGGCGCGCGGCTTGCAGCAGCGGTGGAATCACTGCACGAACAGGGAGTCAACCATGCAATCCGACCGCTCGCCGCCCATCGCGCGGTGTTGCGCCACTTCGACGCAGGCGGCGCATCCCGCGGCCGCCCGATCGTTCGCCCTCCTGTCGCTGGTGCTCCTGCTGGGTCTGGCGTGGGCGACCGGCGCGCAGGCGCACCACGCGCCGAGCCACCGGATCCTGCTGCCCGACGCGCCCGCCGCCCACGCCCCGCTCGAGACCTTCCGGGGCCAGGTCGACGAGCTGGTCGTCGAGGACCGCGCGCTGGGACTGGTCGGCCGGTACTTCGCCCTGCGGCTCGGCGACGGGCGTCATCTCGCGCTGCGCAACGCGGCGCCGGGAACGCTGGTCGACGGGGCCACCGTGGCGGTCACCGGTCGCCTCAACCGCGACCACCTGTTCGTCGACGCGGTCGCCCCGGTGACGCTGCCGGCAATGCCGCCTCGGCTGGCATCGAAGGCGGTGACGACGGTCGAGGGGCGGCTCGAGTTCCTGCACGCCGACGACTTCGAGAAGGGCACCTGCGACCTGGTGCTGTCGGTGATCGCCGACGACGGATCGCACACGCCGCTCAAGCTCGCGACCTGGGCCGACGCGCTCGAGCGCGGCATGCGCGTCCGGGTCAGCGGCACCCGTCTGCAGGCCGGGCCCGAGCTGACGGCGATGCGGGTCGAGATCCTGGCGCCGGCGCAGCCCGACGCCGCGCCGCAGTTCAGCCAGGACGCCGTGCGGAGCTCGAAGGTGCTCGTCATCCTGATCAAGTATTCGGACACGACCGCCGAGCCGTTCACGCAGGCGCAGGTCGACTCGACGGTGTTCAGCAGCGCGAGCAGCGTCGCCAACTACTACCGGGAAAGCTCGTTCCAGAACCACGTGCTCACGGGTGTGACGACGCCGTGGCTGGTCGCGCGCTTCCCGAAGCCGGCGACCTGCGACTACAGCGCGGTGGCTACCGAGGCGGCCTACCTCGCGAACCAGGCGGGCTACCAGACGTCGACCTACGAGAAGCAGGTGTACGTGTTCCCGACGCTGCCGGGATGCGGCTGGGCCGGCCTCGGCGGCGGCTCGCAGGCCTGGATCAACCAGTCGCTGTCGCTGCTCGTCGTCGGCCACGAACTCGGGCACACCTTCGGGCTCGGGCACGCCAGCAGCGTCGACTGCGGCGCGGTTACCGTGGGCGGGACCTGCACCAAGAGCGAATACGGCGACCCGTTCGAGATCATGGGCAACCAGCGCGCGATGCACTTCAACGCCGCGCACAAGGACGACCTCGGTTACCTGCCCGCGGGGACGGTCAGGACGCACAAGCGCGGCGTCATGACGTACACGCTGCAGCCGCTGCAGACCGCCGGCGCCCAGATCTATGCGGTGAAGGTCGAGGCGGGGGCGACCCGGCAGTACTGGATCGAGTACCGGCAGGCCACCGGCTTCGACGCCGGGCTCGCCGGCAATGCCAACGTGCTCAACGGCGCGCTGGTCCACCTCGGCTATCCCAACGACTACAGCTGCGACACCTGCATCGTCGACATGACGCCGGCGACGGCGGCGTTCACCGACGCGGCACTGACGGTGGGCAGCACCTTCGTCGACGACGACACCGGAGCGGCGATCGGCGTGCTGGCGAAGACCGCGGCGGGCCTGGACATCGCCGTCGCGATGCCGCCGACGGTGTCGCAGTTCGGCCTGTACCGTCCGTCGAACACGCGCTTCCTGCTCGACTACAACTTCGACCACACGCCGAACGTGAAGCCGCCGTTCGGCGCGACCGGCGACGTTCCCGTCGTCGGCCGCTTCACCTCCGGCGGGCGATACGGCATCGCGGCGTTCCGCAACGGCTTCTGGTACGTCGACAACAACCGGGACGGCGTCGTCGACGCGACCTACGTGTTCGGCGGCGCCGGGGACATTCCGCTGACCGGCAGCATCGCGTATTCGGGCCAGGACGACCTGGTCGTGTACCGCAACGGCGTCTGGTACGTCGACTACTACTACTCCCGGAACGGCGTTCCGGACCGCACGTTCCGCTTCGGCGGCGCCCCGGGCGACAAGCCGCTGCTCGCCGATCTCAACGGGGACGGCTTCAGTGATCTCATCATCTACCGGAACGGCGTCTGGTACGCCGACACCAATCGCGACGGGGTCGCCGACGCGGTCTACTACTTCGGCGGCGCCGCGACGGACATTCCGGTGGCATTCGACTGGGATGGCGACGGCAAGGCGGACCTCGGCATCTATCGAGACGGCACCTGGTACATCAGCACCGTGCGCGACGGCTCGGTGCAGGCCAGCTTCATCTACGGTGCCGCCGGCGACATTCCGCTGCCTGGCCGCTTCAACTGACGCGGCGATTCACCTGCCGGCGCGGGTGTCGCCAAGGCCCCGCCGGGCGGGGCTGGGATCGCTGCTGGGCGGCAAGCGCCGCTAGTCGAATCCTGGCGCGCGCCGTGCCGGTAGTGGCGGTGTGCTGGTGGTGGTGCGGAAAGCGAAACGCCCCGCTCGGGTTGAGCGGGGCGTTGGGCTTGGGGGTGCCTGACGATGACCTACTTTCGCATGGGTAATCCACACTATCATCGGCGTGCTGCCGTTTCACGGTCCTGTTCGGGATGGGAAGGGGTGGTTCCGGCGGGCTATGGTCGTCAGGCGTTGAGGGGGGGAGGAAGCAAACGGGCCGGGCCGGGGTGAGCCGGGGCGGCGGGGTGGGTTAGATGGTACTGGGGGATCGCTGGACGCCGGTGCGCGAGTGCGCACGGTTATGGAGTCAAGCCGCACGGGCCATTAGTATCGGTTAGCTTAACGCATTACTGCGCTTCCACACCCGACCTATCAACGTGGTGGTCTGCCACGACCCTTCAGGGGGCTCAAGGCCCCGGGAGATCTCATCTTCAGGCGTGTTTCCCGCTTAGATGCTTTCAGCGGTTATCACTTCCGTACATAGCTACCCGGCAATGCGACTGGCGTCACAACCGGTACACCAGCGGTACGTCCACTCCGGTCCTCTCGTACTAGGAGCAGCTCCCGTCAAATCTCCAACGCCCACGGCAGATAGGGACCAAACTGTCTCACGACGTTTTGAACCCAGCTCACGTACCACTTTAAATGGCGAACAGCCATACCCTTGGGACCGGCTACAGCCCCAGGATGTGATGAGCCGACATCGAGGTGCCAAACACCGCCGTCGATATGAACTCTTGGGCGGTATCAGCCTGTTATCCCCGGCGTACCTTTTATCCGTTGAGCGATGGCCCTTCCATACAGAACCACCGGATCACTATGTCCTGCTTTCGCACCTGCTCGACTTGTCAGTCTCGCAGTCAAGCTTCCTTGTGCCATTGCACTATCAGTACGATGTCCGACCGTACCTAGGAAACCTTCGAGCTCCTCCGTTACGCTTTGGGAGGAGACCGCCCCAGTCAAACTGCCTACCATGCACGGTCCCCGATCCAGATAATGGACCTGGGTTAGAACCGCAATGACGTCAGGCTGGTATTTCAACGTTGGCTCCAGGCGATCTGGCGACCGCCCTTCAATGCCTCCCAGCTATCCTACACAAACCTCATCACAGTCCAATGCAAAGCTACAGTAAAGGTGCACGGGGTCTTTCCGTCTTGCCGCGGGGAGATTGCATCTTCACAAACACTTCAACTTCGCTGAGTCTCGGGTGGAGACAGCGTGGCCATCGTTACGCCATTCGTGCAGGTCGGAACTTACCCGACAAGGAATTTCGCTACCTTAGGACCGTTATAGTTACGGCCGCCGTTTACCGGGGCTTCGATCAAGAGCTTGCACCCCATCACTTAACCTTCCGGCACCGGGCAGGCGTCACACCCTATACGTCGACTTTCGTCTTGGCAGAGTGCTGTGTTTTTGTTAAACAGTCGCAGCCACCGATTCTTTGCAACCCCTCTGGGCTCCGGTCGCGAGGACCTTCACCTACCAGGGGCACACCTTATCCCGAAGTTACGGTGTCAATTTGCCGAGTTCCTTCACCCGAGTTCTCTCAAGCGCCTTAGAATATTCATCCTGCCCACCTGTGTCGGTTTGCGGTACGGTCGCCGTGGAACTGAAGCTTAGAGGCTTTTCCTGGGAGCAGGGTATCACTCGCTTCAGGCTGGCAAGCCAGCCCTCGTTATCACGCCTCAGCTAAGCCCGCCGGATTTGCCTAACGGGCACGCCTACACGCTTGAACCGGGACGTCCAACACCCGGCCGAGTTAACCTTCTCCGTCCCCCCATCGCATTCCACGTCGGTGCTGGAATATTAACCAGCTTCCCATCGACTACGGCTCTCGCCCTCATCTTAGGGGCCGACTCACCCTACGCCGATGAACGTGGCGTAGGAAACCTTGGGCTTTCGGCGAGCGGGCCTTTCACCCGCTTTATCGCTACTCATGTCAGCATTCGCACTTCCGATACCTCCAGCAGCCCTCTCGAGCCACCTTCAACGGCTTACGGAACGCTCTCCTACCATCTGCACTTGCGTGCAAATCCACAGCTTCGGTGCACAGTTTGAGCCCCGTTACATCTTCCGCGCAGGACGACTCGACCAGTGAGCTATTACGCTTTCTTTAAATGATGGCTGCTTCTAAGCCAACATCCTGGCTGTCTGAGCCTTCCCACCTCGTTTCCCACTTAACTGTGTCTTGGGGACCTTAGCTGGTGGTCTGGGTTGTTTCCCTCTTGACACCGGACGTTAGCACCCGATGTCTGTCTCCCAAGCTCGCACTCCTCGGTATTCGGAGTTTGCTATGGCGCGGTAAGTCACAATGACCCCCGCAACCATGACAGTGCTCTACCCCCGAGGGTGATACTTGAGGCACTACCTAAATAGTTTTCGGAGAGAACCAGCTATTTCCGGATTTGTTTAGCCTTTCACCCCTAGCCACAGCTCATCCCCTAACTTTTCAACGTTAGTGGGTTCGGACCTCCAGTGAGTGTTACCCCACCTTCATCCTGGCCATGGCTAGATCATCCGGTTTCGGGTCTACGCCTACCAACTCAGTCGCCCTGTTCGGACTCGCTTTCGCTGCGCCTCCCCTAGTCGGTTAAGCTCGCTGGTAAACGTAAGTCGCTGACCCATTATACAAAAGGTACGCCGTCACCCCTGCTTCAATGACCCTCCCGCGGCACCCCCATAGCTTCCCGGGGCACCACCAAAGATCATTCAAGCAAGGGCTCCGACTGTTTGTATGCATGCGGTTTCAGGATCTATTGCACTCCCCTCCCGGGGTTCTTTTCGCCTTTCCCTCACGGTACTGGTTCACTATCGGTCGATCACGAGTATTTAGCCTTGGAGGATGGTCCCCCCATCTTCAGACAGGATTTCACGTGTCCCGCCCTACTTCTCTCGCGCCTAGTTCCACACTCGTCTCTTCGGATACGGGGCTGTCACCCGCTGCGGCCGCCCTTTCCAGAGCGTTCTCCTGAAACAAATGCTAAATCGCGATGGCTGTTCCCGTTTCGCTCGCCACTACTCCGGGAATCTCGGTTGATTTCTATTCCTCCGGCTACTGAGATGTTTCAGTTCACCGGGTTCGCTCTACCCGACCTATGGATTCAGTCGGGAGTGACCCTTGCGGGCCGGGTTTCCCCATTCGGACATCTGCGGATCAATGCTCGTTTGCCAGCTCCCCGCAGCTTTTCGCAGGCTGCCACGTCCTTCATCGCCTGTGATCGCCAAGGCATCCACCACATGCACTTAGTCGCTTGACCCCATAACACTGCCCACTCGCCTTCCCTTGCGGAAAGTCGCCTTGGCAATGCACGGGCGTTTGCGATCCCCATCCCGGCCGAACTCATAGGCCAGGACAGGTCGATACAATCTAACCCAGCGCACGACCCAACTGCGTCGTGCGCTTGTTTGCTTCTTCCCAATTGTTAAAGAGCAACCGATTCCGGTTGAAAAACCAGACCGCAACGCCCCTTTCGGGTCGCTGCGGCCTGACCTCTCTGCCGCCATCTTCGTGGGTTGTCGCCAGCGCAGGGTGCGCGTTGGTGGAGCTGGACGGGATCGAACCGACGACCCCCTGCTTGCAAAGCAGGTGCTCTCCCAACTGAGCTACAGCCCCGCGCCTTGCTTGAAGCCGCGTCGCACGCCGATCCTGGTGGGTCTGGATGGATTCGAACCATCGACCCCCGCCTTATCAAGACGGTGCTCTAACCAACTGAGCTACAGGCCCGTGTCCGGTCCCGCTGGCGCCAACTGCCGGCCAGCCGTGGTGACAACCGTTGCATCGCAACCGATAAGTGTGAACACCGGAACAACCGGGTGGTTCCGAGAAAGGAGGTGATCCAGCCGCACCTTCCGATACGGCTACCTTGTTACGACTTCACCCCAGTCATGAATCCTACCGTGGTAAGCGGCCCCCTTGCGGTTAGCCTACCTACTTCTGGTAGAACCCACTCCCATGGTGTGACGGGCGGTGTGTACAAGACCCGGGAACGTATTCACCGCGGCATGCTGATCCGCGATTACTAGCGATTCCGACTTCATGCAGTCGAGTTGCAGACTGCAATCCGGACTACGACCGGCTTTCTGGGATTGGCTCCCCCTCGCGGGTTGGCAACCCTCTGTACCGGCCATTGTATGACGTGTGAAGCCCTACCCATAAGGGCCATGAGGACTTGACGTCATCCCCACCTTCCTCCGGTTTGTCACCGGCAGTCTCCTTAGAGTGCCCTTGCGTAGCAACTAAGGACAAGGGTTGCGCTCGTTGCGGGACTTAACCCAACATCTCACGACACGAGCTGACGACAGCCATGCAGCACCTGTGTTCCAGTTCCCTTTCGGGCACACCCACCTTTCAGCAGGCTTCCGGACATGTCAAGGGTAGGTAAGGTTGTTCGCGTTGCATCGAATTAATCCACATCATCCACCGCTTGTGCGGGTCCCCGTCAATTCCTTTGAGTTTTAACCTTGCGGCCGTACTCCCCAGGCGGTCAACTTCACGCGTTAGCTACGGTACTGAGAAATCGCTTCCCCAACACCTAGTTGACATCGTTTAGGGCGTGGACTACCAGGGTATCTAATCCTGTTTGCTCCCCACGCTTTCGTGCCTGAGCGTCAGTGTCAGCCCAGGGGGCTGCCTTCGCCATCGGTGTTCCTCCGCATCTCTACGCATTTCACTGCTACACGCGGAATTCCACCCCCCTCTGCCACACTCCAGCCCGCCAGTTTCCAATGCCATTCCCAGGTTGAGCCCGGGGCTTTCACATCAGACTTAGCGAACCGCCTGCGCACGCTTTACGCCCAGTAATTCCGATTAACGCTCGCACCCTACGTATTACCGCGGCTGCTGGCACGTAGTTAGCCGGTGCTTATTCTGCCGGTACCGTCAAGAACACCCCGTATTAGGAGATGCCTTTTCTTCCCGACCAAAAGCGGTTTACAACCCGAAGGCCTTCTTCCCGCACGCGGCATGGCTGGATCAGGGTTGCCCCCATTGTCCAAAATTCCCCACTGCTGCCTCCCGTAGGAGTCTGGGCCGTGTCTCAGTCCCAGTGTGGCTGATCATCCTCTCAGACCAGCTACCGATCGTCGCCTTGGTGGGCCATTACCCCACCAACTAGCTAATCGGACATCGGCCGCTCCCATAGCGTGAGGCCCTTGCGAGTCCCCCACTTTCCTCCGTAGAGCATATGCGGTATTAGCCCAGCTTTCGCTGGGTTATCCCCCACTACGGGGTACGTTCCGATGCATTACTCACCCGTTCGCCGCTCGCCGCCAGGGTTGCCCCCGCGCTGCCGCTCGACTTGCATGTGTAAAGCATGCCGCCAGCGTTCAATCTGAGCCAGGATCAAACTCTTCAGTTAATTTCGAGTTCGATCTCTTACAAAGTCACTCAATCGACGTTGGCCCCATCCCGTCCACCCCAGCAGTCGCCCACCAGCATGAACAGGACAAGACTGGCCATCCACCCCAGCTTGCACCAGGACAGACAACCATTTGCGTCGTGCGAGCACTTCAATGTCTCTTCCCCCCACCCCACAGACTCGCGCCTGCAAAACAGAGGGACCCGAGCCATCCCGGTGCCCACACTTATCGGTTGCAAATTGTTAAAGAGCGCTGCCCGCCACCCTCTGGCTGCCGATTTCGGCGTCGCCGGAGCGCGATAAGCAAAGACCGCGATTATACATCGAAAACGGCACCGGTCAACACCCCCTCGCTGCCCGGAAACGCACGGCCCCGGAGCGTTCGGCCCCGCCCGCGACGTCGCGGGCGCGCGCGCCGCGGGAGCCGCGCCGGCGCGGGCGCCAGCCGGCGCGCTAGAATCGACGCCACGCTCCTGCGCCCCAGATGGCGCCTGCGGTCTCCCGATTCAATCCACGCGGCGATCTGCCGCTTCCGCCCGGTGCCCGCCTCCGTCCTCATCGTCAAGCTCGCCGCAATCGGCGACGTC
Source organism: uncultured beta proteobacterium (assembly GCA_963810815.1). Classification (GTDB taxonomy): domain Bacteria; phylum Pseudomonadota; class Gammaproteobacteria; order Burkholderiales; family Casimicrobiaceae; genus CAVQWT01. The sequence goes on from CAWEPB010000002.1 coordinate 223,561, forward strand.
GCCATGGCCCTGCCGATGGTGACCGCGCTGCGCGCGCGCGACGCCGGGGTCCGCATCGCATGGCTGGCGGGCGCCGCCGCCGCGCCGCTGCTCCGCACCGTCGATGGCATCGACGAGGTCCTGGTCGTCGACGATGCGGCGATCCTCGCGGGCACGCGGACGCGCAGGATGCAGGCGGTGCTCGCCGCCTGGCGCGTGCTGTCCGGGCGGCGCTTCGACCTCGTACTGACCGCGCACTCCGACCACCGGTACAAGCTGCTGACCGCCCGCGTGCGCGCCGGCGAGCGACGCTGGCTCGGCGCGCGCTCGCCGCGGCCGGGCCTGGTGCCAGGCCGCTCGCATCGCGCCGAGTACGTCCGTCTCGTGACCGGGATCGACGATCACCGGGCCGTCGCCGTGGCGCCGCCGCGCGTGCGCGCGGCGCTCGACGACGCCGTGGGCGCGCGCCTCGCCGCACCGACGCCGGGACGGCGGATCGCGCTCGCCCCGGGCGGTGCGCGCAACGCCGCACGCGACAGTCCGCTGCGCCGCTGGCCGCTCGATCGCTACGCGACGCTGGCGACGACGCTGGTGGCTCGCGGCGACACGGTGGTCGTCACCGGGGCCCCCGACGACGACTGGGTGCGCCCGGCATTCGCCGGCATCCCGGTCGTCGACACGGTCGGCGCGACGTCGTTGCCGGGGCTCGTCGCCCTGTATGGAACCTGCGCCGCGGTCGTCGCCCACGATTCGGGCCCGCTGCATCTCGCGCACCTCGCGTCGACGCGCGTCGTGGGCCTCTTCGGACCGACGTCGCCAGCCGCGTTCCTGCGCGAGGATGCGCGCACGGCGACGCTGTGGCGCGCGGCGGAACTGCCCTGCGCGCCCTGCTACGACGGTCGCGACTTCGCCGACTGCCGCGACAACCGGTGCCTGCAGCGCATCGACGTCGCCGACGTGCTGGCGCGGCTCGACGCGCTGCTGGCCGCGTGAACGCGATGCGTGTCGCCCTCGTCCACGACTGGCTCGACACCTGGGGCGGCGGCGAGAACGTGCTGGTCGAGTTCCTCCGCCTGTTTCCGGGCGCCGACATCTACACGCTCGTCGACTTCCTCGCGCCGGCGGAGCGCGCGCGCCTGCCCGGCGCGCGGATCCGGACCTCGGTGCTGCAGCGCCTTCCGCAGGCCCGGCGCGCGTTCCGCTACGCCGCGGTGCTGTGGCCGCAGGTGATCGAGCGCTTCGACCTGTCGGCCTACGATCTCGTCGTGTCGGACTCGCATGCGATCGCCAAGGGCGCGCGCACGCGGCCCGGGCAGACGCACGTCTGCTACTGCCACACGCCCGCACGCTTCGCGTGGACGATGGCGGCGACGTATGCGCGCGAGGCCGCCGGCGCCGGCGCCTGGACCCGGCCGCTGGTCGACCGGGCCCTGGCACGCTTTCGCGCCTGGGACCGCGACGCCAGTTCGCGCGTCGATTGCTTCGTCGCCAACTCGAGGCACATTGCCGGCGCGATCCGCAGAGCCTGGGGCCGCGACGCCGCCGTCGTCTATCCGCCGGTCGACGTCGAGCGCTTCGCCGTGGCCGCGACGGCCGGCGATCGCGATCCGCGCACCGCGCCGTACGTGACCGTCTCGCGCCTCGTGCCGTACAAGCGGATCGACGTCATCGTCGACGCCTTCCGCGCGCTGCCCGACCGGCGGCTGGTCGTGGTCGGCGACGGCCCGGAGCGCGACCGCCTCGCTGCGACGCTGCCGCCCAACGTGACGCTCGTCGGCCGACTCGACGACGAAGCGACGGCGATGCAGGTCGCTGCCGCAGCGGCGTTCCTGTTCGTCGCCGAGGAGGATTTCGGCATCGCCCCGGTCGAGGCGCAGGCGGCCGGCACGCCGGTCATCGCGTACGGCCGCGGCGGCGTGCTCGAGTCGGTGCACGGCCTCGAGCACGCGCGGCCCACCGGCCTGTTCTTCGACGCGCAGACCCCCGCCGCGCTCGCGGACGCGGTGCGCCGGTTCGAGGCGGCGCGCGGCCGGATCGACCCCGCCGCCTGCCGCGAGCGCGCCCGTGCGTTCGCACCGGCGCGCTTTCGCGCCGAGTTCGAGGCGGTCGTCACCGCCACGCTGGCGCGACGCACCGCCGACGCGCCAGCGCCCACGGTCGCCTGACCATGCAGCGCAACCTCCTGAAGGACAACTCGACGCTGCTCGACACCGTGCTGCGGGTCGTCGATCCGCTGTTCGTCGTCGCCGCCGGCGCGGGCGCGTACTACGTCTACTTCGACACCCTCGACCTCCCGGCGAAGTACGTCGTCGCGCTGCTCGCCGTCGCGCTGTTCGCGCTGGTCGTGTTCCCCACCGTCAAGCTCTACCAGTCGCAGCGCGGGATGAGCTTCGCCGAGGAACTGCGCGCGCTGTTCGTCGCGTGGCTCGCCATCGCCGTCACCTTCGGCGTGTCGCTGTTCCTGGCCAAGCGGGGCGCCGAGTTCTCGCGCGCCTGGTCGGTGCTGTGGATGCTGGGCGGCTTCGCCGCCCACGTCGCGTGGCGCGGCGCACTGCGCCACGCGCTGCGCACGCTGCGCCGGCGAGGGATGAACCTGCGCCACGTCGTGATCGTCGGCGCCGGCACCCACGGACGCAACGTCGCCGCACGCCTCAAGGCCGCGCCGTGGAGCGGCCTCAACGTCCGCGGCTTCTACGACGACGACGCCGACGACGGCGCGTCGATCGACGGCCTGCCGCTGCTCGGACGCTGCGATGCGGTGGTTGGTGACCTGGCGCGCGACCCGGCCGACCAGGTGTGGATCGCGCTGCCGCTGCACGCCGAGGCGCGCATCCGCCGCATGCTCGACGAATTGCGGCAGACGACCGCCGTCGTGCGCTTCGTTCCCGACATCTACGGCTTCCACCTGCTGCACCACTCGGTGACCGAGGTCGCGGGTCTGCCGGTGCTGAACCTCACCGACTCGCCGCATTCGGGCGTGCAGTCGACGCAGAAGCGGATCGAGGACCTGGCGCTGGCGAGCGCGCTCATCGTCGTCACGCTGCCGCTGTGGCTGGCGATCGCGCTGGGCGTGAAGCTCTCGTCGCGCGGCCCGGTGCTGTATCGGCAGGAGCGGATCACCTGGAACGGCGAGCGCTTCGACATGCTGAAGTTCCGGTCGATGCCGGTCGATGCCGAGGCGGCGTCGGGGCCGGTGTGGGCGAAGCCGGGGGAGCAGCGCGCCACGCCGTTCGGTGCCTTCCTGCGCCGCTACAGCCTCGACGAACTGCCGCAGTTCTGGAACGTGCTGCGCGGCGACATGTCGCTGGTGGGCCCGCGGCCCGAGCGTCCCGAGTTCGTCGAGCGGTTCCGCCACCAGATTCCCGGCTACATGCAGAAGCACCTGGTGCGCGCGGGAATCACCGGCTGGGCGCAGGTCAACGACCTGCGCGGCGATTCGGATCTCGAGCAGCGGATACAATACGACCTCTACTACATCGATCACTGGTCGATCTGGTTCGACCTGCGGATCCTCGCGCTGACGCTTTGGCACATCCTGAAGAGCCGCAACGCCCGCTAGCGCCGCACGAGCGCGTCGCCATGCTGGCCGCCGCGCGGGCCGCCGACGACGCTCCCGCGGCGCCGGTGCGCGACTTCCCGCCGGGCCGCGCGCTGCTCCTGACCGGGCTGGCGTTCGCCGCGTGCCTCGCCGCGTACATCGTGGCGACGGTGCCCGGCCGGTGGTTCCCGTCGGCGACGCCGGTGGCGATGGGCGCGCGCGACCTCACGCTCGCCCGCGGAACGGGTTCGATCGTCGGCGACGAACTGGTCATTGCCGCCACCGATCCGTCGGGGACCGCGGTGATTTCCGCCAACACGAACTTCCGCTCGATCGACTATCCGGTCGTCAGCTGGGCCGCGATCGACCTTCCCGAGATCACCGAGGTGCGCTTCCTCTGGCGCTCCGATTACGCGCCGGACCGCCTCAACTCGGTCCCGGTCACGATCGCCTCCGGCCGGCCGCTGCCGGTCGCGCTGGCGAGCCATCCGGCGTGGGTGGGCAGGATCGCCGGCGTCGGGCTGGCCATCCGCGGACCGCTGACGCAGCCGGCGCGGGTGCGCGGGATGGTGGCCAAGCCGATGGGCGCGTTCGAGCTCGCCGGCGACCGCGCGCGCGAGTGGTTCGCGTTCGAAGGCTGGAGCGGCACGTCGATCAACGCCGTCACGGGCGGCGCGGACCTGCAGGACCTGCCGCTGCCGCTCCTGCTGGTGGTCGCGGGCATCGTGGGCGTCGGGGCTTGGCTGCTGCTCGCCCGGCGCGGCGAGCGCGCGGCCGCGCTCCCGGTCGCCATCGCGCTGGTCTTCGTCGCCTCGTGGGCGGTGCTCGACGCGCGCTGGGCCTGGAACCTCGGGCGGCAGGTCGGCGAGACCGGCGCGCAGTACGGCGCCAGGGACGCGCGCGAGCGTCGCCTCGCGGCGGAGGACGGCCCGCTGTACGCGTTCATCGAGCGGGTCAACGCCAAGCTGCCGGCGCCGCCGGCAAGGGTGTTCATGTTCGCCGACGCGCACTATTTTCGCGGCCGCGGCGCCTACCACCTCTATCCGCACAACGTCTTCTTCGAGCCGTACCGGAACACGCTGCCCGCCACCTCGCTGCTGCGGCCCGGCGATTACGTCGTCGTCTGGCAGCGCCGCGGCGTCCAGTACGATGCGGCGGCGCGCAAGCTGCGCTGGGACGGCCAGGAGCCGCTGACCGCCGACGCGCTGCTGGTCGAACCCGGCGGCGCCCTGTTCGTCATCCGCTGACATGGACCTGCCGATCGTCGTTGCCGCGCTGCTGCTGCCCTGGATGCTCGGGGCCTCGATCGTCGCTGCGCTGCGCGACCCGGCGCGCGCTCCGGAGGCGCCGGGTGAATTCGCCTGGCTCGCCGGCGCGGGCTGGTTCGTCGGCGCATTCGTGCTGACGCTGTGGATGCGCGCGCTGGCGCTCGCCGGCCTGCGCTTCGGCCTTGCCGCGGTCGCCCTGCCGCTGGTCGCGCTGGCGCTCGCGCTGCTGCTCGTCGCGTGGCGGCGCGGCGGCCGGCGCCTCGTCGCCGCCAAGCTGGCGGCGCTGTCGGCCCTCGTCCGGAGCCCCGGGCTCGCCGGCGCCGCGCGGGTCGCGTGGTGGGCGGCGATCGCCTGGCTGGCGCTACGCTTCGCGCTGCTCGCCCTCGAGATCACCTGGCGGCCGCTGTACCCCTGGGACGCGTGGATCCAGTGGGCGACCAAGGCGCGCGTCTGGTACGAATACGGCACGCTGGTGCCGTTCGGCCGCGCCGGCGAATGGTTCGCCGCCGGCGGCAAGCTGTTCTTCGACGCTTCTCCGGAGTACCCACCGACGGTGCCGCTGTGGCAGGTGTGGATGAGCCTTGCGCTCGGCCGCTTCGACGACGCCCTGATGAATGCGCCGTGGTGGATGACGGCGGTGATGCTGACGGTCGCCACCTACGGCGCGGTGCGCCGCCTCGGCCACCCGGCGCTGACCGCGCTTGCCGCCGCGGCGCTGGTCGCGACGCTCCCGCTCGCCAACGTGCACGTCGCGCTCGCCGGCTACGCCGACCTGCCGCTGGCGGCGTACTACACCGTCGGCGTGCTGGCGTTCGTCCACTGGGCCACCGGGAGCACCGCCGCCGGCGCCGAGGGCACCGGGCGCGCGCGCGACTGGCGCGACGCCGCGCTCGCGCTGCTGCTCTTCCTCGCCTGCACGCAGATCAAGAATCCCGGTCTCGCCTGGGCGTTGACCGTGGTGCCCGGACTCGCCGTCGCGCTGTCGCCGCGCCACGGGTTGAAGCTCGCCGCGGCCGGATTCGTGGTCGCCGTCGTCGCGCTGGCCTTGCTGGCGCAGACGCACCCCGTCGTCTTCCACTACCGGCTCCATCTCGACTTCGAGCCCGACTGGGGCGCGCTGGGCCAGAGCTATTTCCTGCTCGGCAACTGGAATCTGCTCTGGTACGGCGCCATCCTGGCGCTGGCGCTCGGTTGGCGGCAGCTGCTGTCGCCGGCGCTGGCGGCGTACACGGTGACGATGGCGGCGGGACTGCTGTTCCTGTTCGTCGTGTTCGGGTTCACCAACGCCCGCGCGTGGGTGACCGACCAGACGACGGTCAACCGCGCGACGCTGCACTTCGCGCCGCTGGTCGCGATCTGGGTGGTGCTGGTGTTCAGCGCGTTCGCCGCGCGCTGGCGCGCAACGCACCCCGCACGAAACGCGGGCGGCGGCGCGCCCGCGGTCGCAGCGGCGGTCCCGGTCGCAGCGGCGGTCGGCGCGGCCACGGCGGCGGCTCCCGACGTCACGGCGTCGACGCCCGCCGCGGGCTGAGCCGGCGCGAGACCGGCCGGGCGCCCGCCATGCTCGAACTTCCCGGCGTCACGCTGGTCTGCGTCGACACCGCCAACCACGCGCTGGCGCTGCGGGCGATCGCGCGATCCACCACCGGTGTGCGCTTCGCGCGGGTGGCCTTCTGCACCGACGGCCTGCCCGCGGGGCTGATCGCGCCGCCGGGGGTCGAGCTGGTCCGCATACCTCCGCTCGCGTCCCGCGATGCGTACTCGCGGTTCATGCTGAAGGAGCTTGCCGCGCAGGTCACGACGTCGCACGCGCTGGTGATCCAGTGGGACGGCTACGTCGTCAATCCCGACGCCTGGGATCCGGCGTTCCTCGGCTGCGACTACCTCGGCGCCAGGTGGTCCTGGCACGACGACGGGATGCGCGTGGGCAACGGCGGCTTCTCGCTGCGCTCGAAGCGCCTGCTCGACGCGCTGGCCGACCCGCGCATCGAACTGGTCGACGCGGAGGACACGACCATCTGCCGCACGTTCCGGCCGCTGCTCGAGCGCGAGCACGGCGTCGTCTTCGGCAGCGAGGCGCTGGCCGACCGGTTCTCATATGAGGCGGCGTACCCGATCGGCCGGCCGTTCGGCTTTCATGGCCTGTTCAACTTCTGCCGTGTCGTGCCGCCGGGCGAACTGGCGCTGCTGGCGCCCGCGTTCTCCGACGCCATCGCCCGCTCGCCGCAGGCCGTCGCGCTGCTCAGGAACTGCCTCGCGCTCGGCCAGTGGCCCGCCGCCGCCGCGCTGGCCCGGCGCATCGTCGCGGCCCGTCCCGACGACCCCGAGGCGCTGGCGCTTGCCGCCGTCGCCGAGCGCAACGCCGCCGCGCCGCCGACCGCGGGGCGCAACGATCCCTGCCCCTGCGGCAGCGGGAAGAAGTTCAAGCATTGCCACGGGACGCTCGGCGTCGCCCGGTCGGATGCGTCCCCGGCAACCAGCGCTGCCGCCGACGCTGCCGGCGGCAGCGCCGCCGCGAGCGGGTCCGCGCCGCCCGTGTCGGCACCCCTCCCGCCGCCGCCCGCGTCCCCGCCTTCAGCCGATGCGCTCGCCCGCGCCGGCGTCGACGCACACCGCCGCGGCGATCTCGCCGCCGCCGAGCTCGACTACCGGGCGGCGCTCGCCGTCGCGCCCGGTCATCCGCTCGCCACGCACTACCTCGGCGTGGTCGAGTACCAGCGGGGGCGCCTCGACGCCGCGCTGCCGCTGCTCGAACGCGCCGTTGCGGCGCTGCCGGGCGAGCCCGAGTTCCACAACAACCTGGGATTGGCGCTGGCCGCCGCCGACCGCGTCGACGAGGCAATCGCCGCCTACCGGCGCGCGCTGGACCTCAAGCCCGACCACGCGGTCGCCTGGAACAACCTCGGCCTCGCGCTGCAGGCCGACAACCGGCTCGAAGACGCGATCGCGGCGTTCGGAGAAGCGCGTCGCCGCGCGCCCGCGTTCACCGAGGCGCGGTGGAATCTCGCGCTGGCGCTGCTGGCCTCCGGTCGCTTCGACGAAGGCTGGCGCGACTACGACGCCCGGCTGGAACTGCCGCAGCTCGGCGCGCTGCCGCAGCGCCCGCCGTCGCCGCGCTGGGACGGCGTGCCTCGCGCCGGCACGACGCTGCTGCTGATCGCCGAGCAGGGACTGGGCGACGCGATCCAGTTCGTCCGCTTCGCCGCGCCACTCGCGGCCGCGGGCCTCGACGTCGTCGTGCGCGCACCGCCGCCGCTGGTGTCGCTGTTCGCGCGCGTGCCGGGCGTCCGCGCGGCGGTGGCCAGCGACGCGCCGTGGCCCGCCCACGACGTGCACCTGCCGCTGCTGTCGGTCGCGGGCGCGCTGGGCGTCACCGGCGCGACGATTCCCGGCGACGTGCCTTACCTCCGCGTCGATCCGGCGCGACGGGCCGAGGCGGTCGCGACGATCGCGGCGCGCGACGCGAACAGCGCGACGGCGGTTCCTGGAACGGCGCGGCGGTTGAACGTCGGCCTCGCCTGGGCCGGAAATCCGCGCAACGTCAACGATCGCCGGCGGTCGATCGACGCCGCGCGTCTGGCGCCGCTGCTCGACCTCCCGGGGATCGCCTGGTACTCGCTGCAGCGCGACATCGACGAGGGCGCGATGCGCGATCTGCCGGCCGCGGCGTCGCTGTCGCGGCTGCCGCTGCGCAACGACTTCGAGGGGATGGCGGCACTCGTCTCCGGGCTCGACCTCGTGGTCAGCGTCGACACCAGCATCGCGCATCTTGCCGGTGCGCTTGCGCGGCCGACCTGGGTGCTGCTGCCCTACGCGTTCGACTGGCGCTGGCAGCAGGGCCGAGCCGACAGTCCCTGGTACCCGACGCTGCGCCTCTTCCGGCAGCCGACCCGCGGCGACTGGGACGGCGTCGTCGCGGCGGTGCGTGACGCACTGGTGTCATTGGCCGCCGCACGCTGAAAGGCGCGCGACCGGCGTTCAGCCCCCGCGTGCCAGCGCCTCCAGGACGCCGGCCAGCGCCGCCGTCGGCGCCGGATCGTCGAACACGCTCGCGGCACCGGTGGCGAGCCCCATTCGCCGCGCCTCGCGGAATTCGACGTCCGTCGCCAGCCGCGCGGCGAGCACGACGTACGCGTCGTCGTCGGCCGCGACGAGTTCCGTGGCGCCGGCGAGTTCCAGCATCGCGGCGCTCTGGCGGCCGCGCATGAAGCGCCCCCGCTGCGTGACGACCGGGAGCGCGGCGGCGATGGCGTCGAGGCTGGTGTTGCCCCCCGACCAGCGCAACGTGTCGAGCATCGCGTCGCACGCGGCGTTGATGCGTAGGAACTCCGGATGGCTGCACTGCGGCCGCACGATGAGCCGGTCGTCGAGGGCAACGCGCTCGCGGGCGCAGGCGGCGGCGAAGCGCGCGCGCCATTTCGCCGTCAGCGCCGGATGCCGCCCCTCGAATACGATGAGCTTCGCGGCGGGCGCGGCAGCCAGGACTCGCGCGAACAGCGCGTCGTTGTCGGGGTGGATCTTGAACAGCGACTGGGGGCACAGGAACAGCGGCGCGTCCGGTGGCAGGCCCAGCGCGGCGCGTGCGGCCGCCGGCGTCGCGTCGGCCGGCACCGCCGGCCGCGCGTAGGAGGTGCCGATGCCCGGCAGCGGCCACAGCGCCTCGGTGTAGTGCGCGGCGGCGCCGTCGGGCTCCATGGCGCCGCAGCTGAGGTACGCGTCGATGGTCGCGTGACCGGTCGTCACCGGATGGCCCCAGGCGCAGGCCTGCACCGGGGCCAGCTTCAGGGCCGCCAGCGCGAAAGTCGTCGCGTCCATCCCCAGCTCGGGGAAGACCAGCAGGTCGAGGGCGTCGGCACGGATCGCCGGCGCGACCGCCGATGGCGCCAATCCGGCGCCTTCGAAGCGGCGGAAGCGGTCGACGCGCGCGGCGAGCGCCTCGGCGAACGGGTTGGTGCCGACGCGCAGGTGATAGACGAACACCTCGAAGCGCGTGCGGTCGAGCCCCTCGATCCAGCGCCGGAAGTACATGCCGACGGTGCCTTCGCTGAAGAACGACGAGGCGAAGCCGACTCGCAGCCGGCGGCCGCCCGCGTAGGCGCGCGGCGGCGCGACCCGCCACTCCGGCGCGACGGTGTCGATCGCCGCAGCGACGGCGCCGGCGTAGCCCGCCTGCAACTCGCGGTCGTCCTCGCCCTGGTACGCGAGCAGGAAATTCGACCAGCGCAGGTCGTCGATGACGTCGGCGAAGCCGCGCCCGCGCGCGAGTTCCGGCAGCGTGCCCGCCAGCCGGTCGACCCCCGCCGCGTAGGTCGCGCGCGCGTCGGCGGCATGCTGCGCGCTGTCGTAGACCATCGGCAGCGTCAGCGCCTCGCCCAGCGCGGCGCGAAGCGACGACGGTCGCCGGAGGCGGGCCTGCCCGTAGGCCCCGCGCGCGCGCGGAAGCTCGTCGCGCTCGGCGAGGCAGCCCGCCAGCTGCAGCAACGGCGCGGCGTCGCGCGGGTCGAGCTCCGCGGCCCGCGCGTACAGCGTCGCGGCCTGGTCGACGTCGCCGCGGGTCCGCAGCACGGCGGCGAGACCGGTCAAGGCGGAGCGGTGGTCGGGCTTCGCGGCCAACGCGCGCCGGAACGCGGCTTCGGCGGCGGAGTCGTCGCCCTGCTCGCGCGCGATCGCCGCGAGGTTGGTCCACGCCAGCGCGTAGCTCGGGTCGACGGCTACGGCGCGCTGGAACGCCGCCTGGGCCTCGCCACCGCGCCCGTCGTCGCGCAGCGCGTTGCCGAGGTTGTTCCACGCGCGGGCGTAGGCGGGGTCGAGTTCGACGGCGCGCCGGAACGCGGCGATCGCGCTGCCGCGGTCGCCGGTGTCGGCCAGCGCGATGCCCAGCGCGTTGTGCGGCCTGGGCTCGCGCGGCTCGAGCGCGATGGCCCCGCGCAGGTCGGCGATCGCGGCCGCGAGGTTGCGCAGGCCCTGCTGCGCCTCGGCGCGCAGCAGCAGCGCCACGCGGCGGTCGGCCATCGCCAGCGCCGGCGACGCCAGCAGCACGTCGAGCAGCGCGCGCGCGGCATCGTGGCGACGCTGCAGGATCAGGCCGTCGGCCTCGGCGAGGCGCGGATCGGCCATCAGGCGGCCCCGTCCTCCGGTGCGGCGGGGAACGCGGCCGTGGCGGCGAGCGCGTCGATCTCGGCGGCATCGAAGCCGTGGTCGATCAGCACGCCCGGCGCGCGCGCGGCGAGCGCGACGACGTACGCGCGCTCCAGCGCCCGGGTGTGCGCCGGCAGGTCGACCAGCGGCGAGGCCGCGATGCCCGCGCGGATCGCCGCGACGACGCCGGCGCGGAACGCCGCGTCCCCGGCGAGCCGCGCGACGATGTCGACGTACTCGCGGCCGCTCTGCGCGACGGTCCCGGTGACACCGGCGTGGGCGAGGATCGTGTACGCGCTGCGCTCGCCGTGGCGGCGGCCCAGCAACGTGACGACCGGCACGCCGGCCTGCAGCGGCTCGAACACGCCGTTGACGTTGCCGAAGGGCATCGGGTCGAGCACCGCGTCGACGACGGCGTAGCGGGCGAGATTGTTCACGGCGTCGCGCGCCGCGGGCAGGAACACGATGCGGTCCAGGGGGAGGCCGGCCGCGCGGGCGAGCCGCTCGTAGCTCGCCCTGAGTGCGGGCTCGAGCGGTGAGAATGCGAGCCAGGCGCGCGGAATGCGCTCCAGCACGTCGCGCCACAGCTTGAGGCAGCGCCGCGACAGCTTCAGCGGGGTGACGAAGGCCGCCAGCACGAACGCGTCGGCGGGCAGGCCCAGCGCTTCGCGCGTCGGTGCGACGGCCGGCGGCGCCGCCGCGATCCGGTCGAACGGGTAGACGCAGGCGTCCATCGGCAGCAGCGTCTCCAGTTGGTCGGCCTGGTTTCCCGGCACGTCGGCGCGGCGGTCGGTCAGCTTGAAGTCGACGGCGGAAAGACCCACGCAGCCGGCGCTGGCGACGTGCGTGATCTGCACCCGCGCGGGCTTCCTCGCCAGGATGCCGGGCTTCGCGCCGCGCGTGTGGGTGCAGAGGTCGACCAGGACGTCGAGGTCGTCGGCGGCGATCAGCTTCGCCGCCGCCGTCTCGTCGAGATGGCCGACCCGCTCGAAGCGGTCGGCGACGCCGCGGAACTTCGCCGTCCACTCGTCGTCCGCCTCGGACAGCGCGTAGAAATGCAGCGCGAAACGGTCGCGGTCGTGCCCGGCGATGGCCGCCCACATCATCCGGCCCATCACGTGGTCGCGCAGGTCGGCGGAGAGGTAGCCGATGCGCAGCTTGCCCGGTCGGCGCGACGACGGCCGCGGCAGCGGCCCGCCGTAGACGTGCGTCGCCGCGGTGTCGTAGGTGCGGGCGAAGCGGCCGATCACCGTCGGCTCGATGTCGAAGAACAGCAGCAGGTAGAGGAGCTCCTCCAGCGTGTCGACGAGCTCGACGTCGTCGCGCGCGCGGTAGCGTTCCCCGCGCAGTCCTTCCAGCAGCTTCTCGACGCCGGCCAGATCGCCGGCAAGCTGCAGCGCCTCGAGTCCCTGCGCGGCCGCGGCCAGCGAATCCGGGCAGGCGGCCGCGAACGCGCGCCAGGCGGCAACGTAGTCGTCGATGCGCCCGGCCGCGCGCATCGTCTCGCCCAGGTTCTTGTGCGCCCGCGCGTGCCGCGGGTCCGCGGCCAGCACCGCGCGAAATGCCTGGGCCGCGGCGTCGGTCGCCCCCTGCTCCTGGAACAGCACGCCGAGGTTGTAGTCGGCGGCGACGAGGCCCGGCGCGAAGGTCAGCGCGCGCTGGTATGCGCGTGCGGCGCCGGCGCGGTCGCGCGACAGCTGCAGCGCGACGCCGTGGTTGTAGTGCGTCTCGCCGTCGGTGGGATCGAGCATCAGCGCGCGCTCGAACGCGGCGACGGCGGCGGCCCCGTCGCTGGCGGCGAGCTGCGCCATGCCTGCTGCGCGCAGCAGGGCGACGTCCTGCGCGAGGCGCGCGGGCGGCACCGCCGCGACCAGCGCCAGCGCCGCCGGGGCGTCGCCCGCGTCGACGGCCGCGCGGATCGCCGCGGCGCGCGCGTCGCTCCAGTCCGGCGCCCGGGCGAGTGCCGCTTCGAAGCGCGCGCGGGCGCCCTCCGCGTCGCCGGCGTCGCGCTGCGCGACGGCCGCGAGATAGAGCGCCGGCGCGGCCTCGGGCTGCGCCGCCAGCACGCGCTCGTAGCCGGCAACGGCGGCCGCGGCATCGCCGGCGCGATGCGCTTCGACGGCGGCATCCATCGCCGTTGCCAGCGCGCGCGCGTCGAGCGTCGCCGCCGCCGGCAGCGCGGCGCGACGGCGCCCGACGTCGGCGACGAGCGTGGCGAGGTCGGGCCAGGCGACGTCGATCAGCCCGGCGGCCGGCGACGACGGTGGCGAGCCGGTTGGCGACGCGGGCAGCGGAAGGGGCGACGGCAGCGTCCCCAGCGTGCCGGTGACGCGCGCCGGCCGCGCCGCGAGCAGCGGGCCGACTGCCGCTTCGAGGCCGGCGAGATCGATCAGCAGGTCGGCGTCGATCGCCGCGAGCATCCTGGCTTCGTCGAGCCCGGGTGTCGCCGGCAGCGGCAGCACCGCCCAGCCGCCGAGACCGAGCGCCGCCGCCGCGGCGGCGGCGTCGCCACCGCAATCGACGTAGGTTCCCGCCAGCGTTCCCGGCGGCAGCGCGGCGAGTGCCCGCACGGCATCCTGAGCCGCGGGACCGGGAGCGGCCGGCGCGAGCACGATGACCCGCAATGCAGCGCCGGCCGTCCGGTGCGGCCAGACCAGCGGCACCGGCGAGGCGAACGCAGCGGCACAAAGCGCGGCGTAGTGCGCCGCCAGCGAGGCCACCGTCGGCGCGACGCGCGCGAGCCGCCGCAGCGCGTCGTGATCGCCCGGTGCGTAACCGCGTGCCGCCGCCTGCTCGACGATCGCCGTCCGCGCCGCCGCCGCGGTCCCCGCGGATTCCGCCGCCAGCGCCAGCAGCAGCGGCGCCGTCGTCTTGGCGATCTCCGGCGCGGCGAGACGCGGCGCCAGCGCGGCGAGCAGTGCGTCGGTGCCCGGCGTCGGCGCGGCGGCGACCACCAGCGCCAGCGGCCCCGCGACCGTCGGCACGCCGATCAGCGCCGGCGCCGCGTCGAACGCAGCCGCGATGCGGATCGTCGCGCCCTCGCCGCCGGTGGCCAGCGACGCGATCCCGGCGATCGCCTCGGCCCGCGCATCGCCCGGTGTCAGCGCGAGCACGCGCAGCGCGGCCTCGTGCGCGGTGGCGTACTCGCCGCCGGCGAGCGACGCCTCGGCGATCGCGGTCCACGCCGCGACGTGCGCCGGCGCGATCGCCGTCGCCTCGCGCCACGCCGCCACCGCCGCGGGCAGGCGTCCGAGCTGCCACAGCACCTCGCCGAGGTGAAAACGCGGATCGGGTGCGCGTGCCTCGAGGCGCGCCGCCTGGCGGAAGCACAGCATCGCGTCGACGGGCCGACCTTCCCACTGGTGCGTACGGCCCCGGGCGAGCCACTGCGCGAATGGCGGCGTGGCCATCAGCGCAGCCTCGCCTTGAGCGCGTCGATCAGGGGGGCCGGCGCGAGCCGGTACAGCACCCGGCCGACCACCGACCGGCGCCAGCGCAGCGCCGCACGCGCGGTCCGCGCCCCCAGGCCGGCGTCGGCTGCGTCGGGCGGCGCGGCATCGAGGGCGGGAACGAGCGCTGGCGGGACCGGGGTCGACGCCGACGGCGGCATCGGCGGGCGTCGACGGTGACGTTTGCGTTGGTGCCAACTGTGACCATTGCGTGGGTGTCGACGGTGACGCTTGCCCTGGCGCCGACGCCGACGATTCCGTTGCTGCCGACGGCGCGGTCCGCATTGCGCCCGACGGCGATGCCGGCGAGCGCACGACCGCCGTCGGCGCATTCGCTGCGGCCGAGGCCACCCCCACCTTGCGAAGCGCCAGCAACTCGGGCGTGAGCGGCGGCTGCGCCGGCATCCACCAGGGCTGGTAGCCCAGCGCATCGCGCACGCGTGCCGGGGCCAGCGGCGGCCAGGTTCGGGTCGGCGCCGTCACCAGCGCGCGGCGGTAATGCGCGACGGTGCGCCCGGCCATGGCCTCGAGCGTCGGCTGCGGCTGCGCGCGCGCAGCCGCGCCGGCGGCGCGCAGGACGTCGGCCGCCCTCGGATCGACCAGCGCGAGCAGCCGGTCGAGGAACGCGGCGTCATCGCGCCATTCGGCGTCGGTCAGCACGAACCCGGCGCCGGTGTCGTCGACGCGCTCGGCCAGCGCGCCGATCGGCGGCACGACCGCGGGGCGCCCGGCGGCCCAGACCTCCGACAGCGTGAAGCTGAAGCTCTCCGGCCCGTGGGACGGATACGCGACCAGCGCAGCACGGTAGTGGTCGAGCAGGCGCGGCAACGCGTTCGGGTCGTAGCGGCCGTGCACGGTCAGCCGGCCGTCGTCGCTCTGCCAGGGCCCGCTCTGGCGGTCGAGGTAGCCGATGACGACGAAGCGCAGCCAGGAACCGCGCGCGCGCGCCAGCGCGGTCAACGCCTCGACGCGGCGCGCGCCCTTGTCGGGGCCGATCGCGCCGACGATCGCGACGGTCGGCACGTCGTCGGCGGGCAGCAGCACCCCCGACAGCGGGCCCGACGGTGGCGGCGGCGCGGTGCGGTCCGCGGCCGACGCGGCGCGCGCCCACACCCCGGGCGCGCCGTGCGCGATGACGTCGACGGCGACCGGAAAGAACGCGCGGAACGTGTCCGCCGCCCAGCGCGACGGCGCGATGACGAACGCCGCCCGGGCCACCAGCGCGCGATGTCGCTCGCGCCATTCCCAGGGATTCTCGCCGCCGGCGCAGGCCTCGCAGGCGCCGACGTCGCCGCGCGCGCCGCACCAGAAGCCGTCGGCACCGAGCATCGTCGTCGTCGGGCAGGCGAAGTTGAGGTCGTGCACGGTCAGTCCGTACGGCAGGCCGAGCGCGGGCAGCGTGGCGAGCAGCGGGTCGCGGCACATCGACAGCTGGTGGACGTGGATGACGCCGAGCCCGAACGTCGCGGCGATGCCGCCGACGAACGCGATCCAGCCCTCGTCCTCGCGCCGCGAGAACTCGAAGGCGCGCAGCGTGCCGTCGTCGAGGTGTTCCTCGACCTGCCAGCGATCGCCGACGGCGAGGGCGATGCAGTGCCGCCACTCGGTGCGCGACACGTCGATCAGCGCGCGCACGTGGTGCTCGGTGCCGCCGCCGTGGTGATGCAGGATGTGCAGGATGCCCGGCCGGCGGTCGTGCGCGCGCTCCTGCGCCAGCGCCGCCTCGCGCAGCGGGCGCAGCGGATCGCGCGCGACGTAGTCGCCGACGATCGCCGTGTAGTCGGGGTGCCGCGCCAGCAGGATCTCGGTGTTCCGCGGCGACAGCAGGGCCTTCTCGCCTGCGAACGAGCGGCCGCCGAGGTGCAGCACGAAGGCGTCGTCGCACAGCACGTTCCAGTAGCCGGCGCGATGCGCGCGCAGGCAGAAGTCGTTCTCCTCGCCGTAGCCGCGGCCGAACGCCGGGTCGAACACGCCGATGGCGTCGATCAGCGCGCGCTTGACGTACAGGCAGAAGCCCACGCCGGTCGGCAGCAGCGGGTACGAAGGCACCGCCGCGGCGGCGAGCGCGGCGCGCACGGGCTCGGGGTCGGCGCCCTCGGGCCAGGGATTGTCGGCGCAGAAGCGCGGGTACGAGCAGATTTCGGCGTTGTTGGACCAGGGCGTGATCGTGCCGACGTGCGGGCTCGATGCGGCGCAGCGCGCCAGCGCGTCGAGCCAGCCCGCGGTGACCTCGGTGTCCGAATTCAGCAGCACCACGTCGTTGTCCGACAGCCGCAGGCCGCGGTTGGCGGTGCCGGTGAAGCCGAGGTTCGTCTCGTTGGCGAGCAGCGTCAGCTGCGGCAGGCCGCGCGCGCCGAGGCGAGCGAACACTTCGCGCACCCGCGGGTCCGGCGACGCGTCGTCGATCAGGATCAGCCGGTAGCCGCCTTGCGTATGCGCAAGGACGCTCGCCACGCAGCGCTCGACGTCGTCCGGCGCGTTGTACACCGGGATCACGACGTCGATCGTCGGCGTCGCCTGCTCGCCGGCGGGGATCATCGGGCGCGTCCGCGGAAGAACAGCAGCTTGAGGCGGAGGAACGGCAGCGAGATCCACCACCACAGGCTCTGCCGGTGGAGGATGATGCGCTCCTGCGCGGCCAGCGCCGCGTCCATGCGCGCGAGTTCGGCCCCGCGCTCGTCGTGGAGACGGTCGGCCGCCTCGAGGTCGGCACGCAGCGTGGCAAGATCGCCTTCGCGCCGCGCCAGCGCATCGCGTGCCGCGGCCAGCGTGCGTTCGGCGCCGGCCAGCGTCGCGAGGCTGTCGGCGACGCGCGCGTCGCGCGCGTTGATCGCGACGTCCCTCTCCTCGACCATTTCCTTGAGCCGGTCGATCTCGCGCTGCGCGGCGGCCTGCCTCGAACCGTAGGCCTCGGCCAGCCCGGTCAGCGCGGCGAGCGCCGCGGCGCCGGTCCAGTCGCCGGTCCAGCGCAGCGTCACGCGCGCGCGGTCGACCAGCGCGGCGCGCGCGGGCTCGAGCCGCGGCTCGATCCACGCATCGTTGCGCACCAGCGCATAGCGGTCGGCGTCGATCGGGATGGCGTCCGGTCCGGCGTCGACCGCATCGCCGGGCGCGCCGCGGCGCCACAGCTCGCGCTCGCCGGCGTAGAGCACGAATGCCTCGACCGTCACCACGCCGACGCGGTCGGCGAGCAGCAGCCGCAGCGCACCGGCACCCGGCGCAAACGCGAAATCCAGCGTCGTCGCCTCGCCGTTGGCGGGGATGAACCCGCGCGGGATGCCCTCGAGCGAGAAGACGCTGCGGTCGGCGGCGTGGAGCAGCAGCACCGGCACCCGTTCGCCGCCCTCCTGCACCGGCGGCGCCGGCGGCTCGTCCATCAGCCCGGGCACGGCACGCACCAGCCACTGATACGTCTGGTGGCGCGTGCCCGGTCCCAGCAGCCCGCGCACCGCCGGTGGCAGCGCCTCGACCCGCGTGCGGAACTCGCTGGCGTACGGCGTCACGTCGGTCGCATCCCAGGCGCGGATGACGTATCCGGCGTCGCGCAGCGCGGCCGCGAGCGAGCGCCACGTGTACAGGTGCAGGTGCGTCGGATCGAGCAGACCTTCGCCGCCGTACTCGAAGCGATCGTCGAGGAGCCCCGCGATCACGGCTGCGTGCGCGACGTTGGGCACCGACAGCAGCAGCTCGCCGCCCGGCGCCAGCAACGGCCGCAGGCGCGCCAGCAGCCGGACGCCGTCCTTCAGGTGCTCCAGCACGTCGGCGCAGACGATGAAGTCGTAGCGCGGTGCGGCGTCGCCCCCCTCGGCCCCCGGCAGCGCGGCCTCCCAGCCATCGGCATCGAGGTCGGCGACGACGACGCGGCGCGCGAACGGACGGGCGGCGCCCGCGGCCTCGGGGTCGAGCTCGATGACGTCGACAGTGCAGCCGCGACCGCGCATCCACTCGGTGAAGTACCCGGCGGCGGCCCCGAGCTCCAGCACCGTCGTGCCGGGCGCGAGCCAGCGCGCCAGGCGCGCGAGCGAATCCCCGCTGTCCGGGTCGAAGCGGCGTCGGTAGATCACTGTGCGGCCCCGCTGCGGATGTTTGCGCCGACGCCTGCCTCGGCGGGCACCCCGACGCCTGCGCCGACCGTCACCCCGACGCCTGCGCCGACGCCTGCGGCAGCGCCCGACGCCGTGGCGTCGGAGCCGGCGGCACGATCGATCGACGCGGCAACGCCGCTTGACGGCAGCCCGCCGTGGGCCGCCGCCTCGACCGCACGCGGCACGGCGAACGCGGGCAGGAAGTGCCAGACGTGCCACGCCCCGGGCGCGGCATCGATGGCCGCGCCGAACACCGCGGCGATGCCCGCGACGTCGGGGGCGGCCAGCCGCCGGGCCTCGACGTGGCGCCGGCCATCAGGCAGGCAGCGCGCGGTCAGCAGCATGGCGTCGGCGTCGGCCGCGCGCGCGCAGTCGACGAGTCCCGGCGGCCAGAACACCGGCTGGCCGAACAGCTGCGCGTTGGCGGTCGTCGCGGCACTCGCCGGCACCGGGACGTCGATCAGTCCGTACACGACGCCGCGATCCTCGAGCGTGTGCGCGATCTCGCCCTTCGCGCCCCCGGTGTAGATCGGCGGCACGCCGGACACGCGCTCGACGGTGCGCATGCGCAGCCGCGCGTACAGGTAGTGCAGCCGCGAGTCGAACGCCGACGCGTCGAAGCGCACCGAGAGGAAGCGCGCCGGCAGCCCGCCCGCACGCAGCCACGGCAGCAGCCACAGCCCCTGGCCATAGTGCATGCTGATGACGACCAGCGGGTTCAGGCCGGTCGGCGGCGCGGCGTCGAGCCGGTTCAGCAGGAAGCGCTCGCGGCGCAGCCAGGTCCAGAAAAGGTCGGCATGATCGACGAGCTGCGTGAAGCGGAACTCCTCGAGCCACGCGCAGGAATCGCCGTAGGGTCGGGCGGCGGCGTACTGCGCGAGCCCGGCGCGCGCGGCCGCGTCGTAGAGCGGCAGCACCCGCGCACAGCGCCGGGCGAGCGCGATGCCGGCGCGGTACGGCAGCAGCGCCACCGCCAGCGGCAGCAGCCAGAACTCGAACAGGCAGCGCAGTTCGCGCGCGAGGCGGGCCATGGCGTCGTCAGCGCATCCGCTCGGCATCGGCACCCGGGGCGCCCGCCGCCGGCGCCTGCCACGCGTGCGGGAGGCGCGCGTAGCCCAGCTCGCGGGTCACCCCGGCCACGACGAACGGGACTTCGTGGGTGTCGAACAGCCGCAACCCCTCGGGGTCCATCGCGTGCGCGCGCAGCCGGTAGTGGCCGGGCAGCAGCGCAAGCCGGTCGAAGCGCACCGAGAACGCGTAGCGCGCGGGGCCGAGCCGCAGCGGCGCCGCGCCGTCGATCTCGCTGGTGGTCCCGTACACCGGCGTGCCGTCCGCACGCACCACGCCGACCGCGAGCACCGGCGGGCGGTCGTCCGGCGAGCGCAGTTCGGCGTCGACGCGAAACCCGCGGCCGGCATCGACCTCGGCGCCCCCGCCGTCGATCGACAGCGCCACCCGCGTCACCGTGCAGGCCACCGCGCTCGGCGCCGCCTGCGCGGCCTTCGCCGCCGCGGCAGTCTTCACCTCGTGCCACGCGAGGTACTCGCGCGCGACGTGGTCGGCCTCGCCGTACAGCCGCGTGCGGCCGTGCTCGAGCCACAGCGCGTGCCGGCACAGCTTCTGCACGTGGTACATGCTGTGGGACACCAGCAGCAGCGTGCCGCCGCCGGCGAGGTAATTCTCCATCCACGCGATGCACTTCTTCTGGAACGATTCGTCGCCGACCGCCAGCACCTCGTCGGTGATCAGGATGTCCGGCGTCAGCGTCGTCGCGACCGCGAAGCCCAGCCGCACGACCATGCCCGAGGAGTAGTGCTTGATCGGCTCGTGGATGTGCTCGCCGATGTCGGCGAAGGCGATGATCTCGTCGCGCCGGTCGGCGATCGCGGCGGGATCGAGTCCCAGCAGCGCGGCGGCGAGGTCGATGTTGGCGAGCCCGGTGTAGTCGGGGTGGAAACCCGAGCCCAGCTCGAGCAGCGCGCCGACGCGGCCGTTCACCACGACGCTGCCGCGGGTCGGTCGGATCACCGACGCGATGACCTTGAGCAGCGTCGACTTGCCGGCGCCGTTTTCGCCGACGACGCCCAGCGACTGCCCGCGCTCCAGCGAGAACGAGACGTCGTCGAGCGCGGTGAACACGCTGGCGGCGCCGTGCCCGCGCAGCAGGTCCCAGACGAGGCGCATGCGCCCGCCGCGCTCGGCGAGCTTCGCGTAGTCCTTGCCGACGTGGTCGAGCGCGAGCAGCGCGCTCCCTGAACTGCCTTCGTGCTGCGCACTCCGGTGTTCGCCCTCGGGACGGCCCGGCGGGCTCACGGGGCTACCTTCGTGCTGCGCACTCCGGTGTTCGCCCTCGGGGCGGCCCGGCGGGCTCACAGGAAATCCTCGAAGTGCGGCGACAGCCGGCGGAACACCCAGCGTCCGCCGAAGAACAACGCGGCCGCGACGGCGACGGCGACTGCGTCGCCCCATTCGAGCCCCAGCCTCCCGTCGAGCAGGCCCGCGCGCAGCCGGTCGACGAGGAAGCCGAAGGGATTGGCCGCCACGTACGGCCGCAGCGACTCCGGCACGGCGGCGAGCGGGTACAGGATCGGCGTCAGGTACATCAGGATCATCAGCACCGGCATCATCACGTGCTCGACGTCGCGGATGAACACCTGCAGCGCGGCGAGGAGCAGCGCGAGACCCGTCACCGCGACCGCGAGCAGCAGCCACACCGGCAGCACCAGCAGCAGGCCCTCGAAATGCACCGGCTGTCCGAACAGCGCCAGCACGACGAGCACCGTGAGGTAGCCGGCGAAGTGCAGCGCCAGCGTCGCCGCGACCGAGGCGTAGACGACGAGCTCGTGCGGGAACGCGACCTTGCGGATCATGCCGGCGTACGACGCGAGGCTGACGGTGCCGCGCTGCAGCGCCTCCTGCGCGGCGAGCCACGGCCACAGCGCGACGGCGACGAAGGTGAGGAAGCTCTGGCCGCCGAAGCCGCCGGCCCGGAACACCATCGTGAACACGAACCAGTACACGCCGAGCAGCGCCAGCGGGTGCAGCAGCGCCCATGCGAGCCCCGTCGCGCTGCCGAGATAGCGCGTCGTCAGCTCGCGGCGGAAGAAGTTGCGGAAGAGCGCTTGATTCCGAGCACGCGCGAGCACCGCCGGCCGTGACGGCGGCAACAGCGGCAGCGGCGTCGTGGACGCCTGGCTTGCCGGGGGGATCGGGCTGGCGATGGGAGCCGTCGGCACGGGTTCGGCCATGGACGAAAGGATACCGCGGGCGCCGGGAGCGGCGCCGGTCGGCGGCGGCCTTTACTTCGGCGCGACCGGCGCCGGCGGCGCGGACTTGAGGCGCTCCTCGAACGCACGCCGGGCGGCGGCGGCGGCCTCGGCGTTGGGCGGGGCGTACAGCGCGTCGATCGCCGGCTGGTTGACCTTGACCTCGGGACCGCGCAGCCCGGCGACCGCGGCCTCGCGCTGGGCGACGACGTACCGCTGCTTCATTTCCTCGATGATCGTGCCCTTGACCTCGTCGAACGAGCGCTGCCCCGCGGGCTTCTTGCCGTCGAGCCGGATCAGGTGCCAGCCGAAGCGCGACTGCACCGGCTCGCTGACGTCGCCGTCTTTCGCCAGGGCGAAGGCCGCGGCCGCGAATGCCGGGTCCATCTCGGTCGCGACGAACCAGTCCAGCCGGCCGGCATTCTGGCCCGCCGACGGGTCCTCGGAGAGTTCCCTGGCGACCGCGTTGAAATCGCCGCCCGCAGCAATGCGCGCACGGGCCGCGACGGCCAGTGCCTTGGCCTCGTCGCTGCTGTGCTTGCGGGTGTCGAACAGGATGTGCGAGGCCTTCACCTGTGCCGGCAGTTCGAAGCGCTTGCGCTCGGTCAGGTAGATCTCCCGCGCGCGCGCCTCGTTGACGGCGCCCCGGGCGTCGAACTCGGCGCCGGCTTTCGCGTCGATGCGCTGGATCTGGGCCTGCGCGTAGATGCGCTCGATCTCGGCGGCGATCCGCGGTCCCAGCTCGGGGTCGGCGTCGATGTTGCCGGCCTTCGCCCGCGCGGCCAGCGCCTTCTGGTTCCACAGCCGGGCGACGACATCCTCGATGCGCTTCTGGCTCGCCGGAAAGGACGCGCGTGCATCGGGCGGCAGGCGCAGCAGCTCGAGTTCGTAATCGGAGCGCCGGAGCACCGCCGACGGCGATTCGATGAGGACAACCGCCGCGTCGGCCGGGGCCGGCGCAGGGGCCTGTGCGGCCGCGGTGCCGACGGCGAGGGCGAGAGTGAGGGCGAGCGACGCGCCGAGGGCGGCGCGGCGAAGAGTACGGGTCATGGTGTTCATAGAGCCTTCGACAACAAAAGGCCCCGCGGGTGCGGGGCCGGAATGTGCAGAAGGGACCCGGCCCCCGAAGGGCGGCCGGTCCCCTGCCGTCACGGAATGATGTTCATCTCGATCTTGGCGTTGCAGTCGGTCGTCTGGCAGGTCCAGATGAAGATGGTCGGGTCGTAGTTCCGGAGATTGATGTAGTACGTCGAACCCGGAACCAGCTGCGGCAATCCCGCCGCCGCTCCGGCCAGCGCCAGCGTGTATTGCGGCGATGCCGCGCCGCCCGGGACCCCGTAGGCCCGCCGCATCGGCGCATTGACGCCGGTGAGGTCGGTGTTCGGCCTGAAATCGCAGGGCTGCGTCGACAGCGTCACCTCGCGCACCGAGGGAGCGCCGTCCTGATACTCGACGACGTTGATCTGGCCGATCTTCATTCCGGTGGTGAAGTTCGCGTTGGCGGGTACCGTCATCGTTGCGTAGAACCCGCTCTGCGACGGCATTCCACCGTTGTTGATCGTGTACAACGCCGCGCCCTGGGCATACGGCAGCTCGCCGGACTGGACGCCGCTCAGCGGCGGCGTCGTGGACGCACAGTAGCCCGCCGCCACACCCGCGACCGAGAACGTGGTCTGCACCGGCCCCGCGCAGGACGGTCCGTTGCAGGCGGTGAGCGTATAGGTCGTCGTCAGTGCCGACGCGCCGGTGTTGGGCGGCAGGGTGTCGGTCTGGTTCTGGCCCGTCTGCCAGGCGACGCCGTTCTTCTGCCAGGCCCACGAGGTGACGGCACCGCCGCCGGTGCAGGCGCCCGCGACGCTGATCGCACCGCCCGCGGACGGCAGGTTGCCGCTGCTCGGGGTGCGGGTGATGCTGCATCCCGTCGGCGGCGGCGGCGGCACGTTGGTCCAGCTGACGGTGATGTCGGCAATCCCGGAGAGCTGGCCGCTCGACGACGTCGCGCGGTAGATGCACGACCGCGGCTGGCCGGGCGCGCCGAGCGCGGTCTGGTTGGAGGTCGAGAACGTCGTCGGGCAGCCGGCGTCGCCGCCGAGCAGCGCCCACGAATACTGGGTGGCCGACGGCGTGCAGGCGACGGACAGCGTGACGGCGTCGTTGATGCCGGGCGCGCCGGGCGTCGCGGTCGCGGCGCAAGCGAGCTTGACGCAGGTGAGCGTGCGCGCGCCGGCCGGGCCGGACAGCACGAAGTCGGCGCAGTTGGGATCCGAGTAGGTGATCGTCGCAGCACGCGCAGGCGCGGCGGGCAACGCGAGGACCAGGGCCAGGACGGCAGCGGACGTGGTCGTGGCGAGGGAGAGGAACTTCGCCGACAGCAATTTCGAGCGCATGAACGATCCCGGGTCGGAGGGTGGATTAACGCGCATTATAGACGACGCTGCGCGAGCGTGCGGGCGCGGCGCGAAGCGGCGGCGGGAGCCGGGCCACGTGCGCAGCCGCGGCGGGATGCCGCAGCGGCGGCGGATCGCACCGCCGTGCGTGCGAAATGGAAAATGAACGGAAAATAAAAAGGGCGAGGCCGAAGCCCCGCCCTTTCACAACCTCGGACTGATCCGGAATTACTGGATCGAACGCGTCGTCTTGTGGTTGAAGTTGGCGCCGTAGCTCGACTGCACGTTCTTGCCAGCGCCATCCGTCAGCGTGCCGTTGTTGTACGCTTGCGCCGCGAAACCGACCACCGGCAGGCCGGCGAACGTCGTGGCGGCCAGCGAGCCGGTCACGATGCCCAGGCCGGAGACCGTGGCCGTCGTCGACGCGCCGCCGTACAGCACGTGCTTGGCGGCCGGCGAGCCGGCGGTGCCGATCAGCGGGAAGCCCATCGCCACCCAACCGTGCTCGAAGCTGGTCGGGATGTTGGCGAGGTTCTTCGAGCCCAGGATGTTGCCACCCTTGAACGTGATCACGTTCGCTTCCCAGCAGATCGAATCGGTCTGCGTGGGCGGCGGCGGCGAGAACGACGTCGGCGACGAAATCGTGCGCTCTTCGCGGTCGAACTGGACGATCGTCACGTCATCGCACGAGCCCGAGTTGCCGTTGAAGTTGCGCTGGAACAGGCGGCCGGCGTTGTTGCCCGAGCCCGTCGCGATGTACGAGTACTTCGTCGGCATCGTGACGACCCAGTCGGTCGCGCCCTTGACAAGGTGTCGAGCACGAACTCGTTGTGCACGGCGTTGTGCATGAACACGGCCGAGACAGCGTCGATCGGGTTCGTCGTGGCGGCCCAGTCGGTCACGTACGTCGCGTTGCTCGCAGTGACGACCGAGACCTTCGGGTTGACGTTGGCCAGGTTCGGGAGGATCGAGCCGGGGGCGAACCACAGCGGGAGCGTCGAGAAACCGTCCAGCGCGACCGCGTCGATGCCGTAGGCGTCGCCCGTCAGCACGTTGATCAGCGTGGCCGTGCCGAACAGGCCGCCGTTGCCCGCGACGGTGTCGGACGAAGCCGAGGTCAGCGGGGTGCAATCCGGCACGCCGGCGATATGGGTGATCGCGTCGTACGTGGTCGAACCGTCGACGATGTTGCCCATTTCGATGATCTCGATGTAGCCCTCGCGGGTACGGTCGAGCGACGTGTCGGCGCCGTCAGCAGCCGAGCCGGTGTACGCGTAGTTGACGAACGGCGTCGGCGAAGCGGCGCTGGACGAAACCACGGGCTGCGTGCAGGACGCGTCCGGCGTGTAGATGCCGGCGCCGGCGGCGGTCGGCAGCACGGCGGCAACCCAGACGTCCTTGGCCGAGAGGTACAGGTTGAAGTCAAGCACTTCGCGGGAATTCTTGCCTTCCAGGAAGCGGACCTTGACGGCCTTCGCCGACGCGGTCGAGTTGACGACCGACAGCAGCGTGTTGTAGCTCGCCAGCGCAACGCGGTCGCGGACCGTGTAGTACGGATAGACCAGCGCCTGGCCGAGGCCGTCCGGGTTGACCGAGACCGCTTCCGCAGCACCGGTCACGCCCAGAGCGCTGATACCCGCGAGAGCGGCGTAGAGCGACTTCTTGTTGAACGTGTTCATCTTTGTATTAACTCCTCTGTTTGCGATTTAAAGTGATCACTTTAGAACCAACAGCGCGTAAATCTTATACGAGCTTGCTGCTTTTACCAAACGTTTTCCGTCCTGCCGCGAAGTCCCCCTGTGGAAAATTTGCAACGGCCGCCCGGGTGTATCTGCCTTCCAACTGCCTTCAGTCTCCCCGGACGTACCAAGCTTGACCGTCCTGGATGACCCACTTTTCGCGGACCGGAGTCACAATTCCCGGTATCTGCCGCGTATCGTACGTCAACCTCAATGCTACCTCGCACACCTCGCCTTCGCAGGCGATGGAGTCCACTTCGACCTTGCGCCAGCCAAGCGGACGGGTCCGGCCCTTCCATGACTGCAGCGACATCGTGTCGCGGGACGCCGGGGACAGGAACTCGTAGGCTCCGTCGAGATCGTGTTTGATCATCAGATCCCACCGGGCCAGCACCCGCGCCTTCACCGCATCCTGCTTCACCTGGGCCGGGGAGTCTGTCGTCAGGGAACCGGTCGTGGCGCATCCCGCCGCCAAGGTGACCAGCAGGAGCATTGCCGCCTGCCGCGCCCACCGCTTCGATGATTCCCGGACCGACTGCGATCCGACCTTCGCTGCACTCATCAGGATTGCTTCCTTCTCAGTTTCCGCCCGTCTGACTGCCGGCCGTCGAGGACTGTTGTTTCGGAACTTTCGACGAACCGCACGACGGTGCCGCAATCCTCAAATGAACAGTAGCCAAATGGTTCCCCAGCGTCAACGCTGTTCCAGAGGGAAAAAAGGGCCTGTTGCAGGGTAGCAACAGGCCCTTGTCGGGGATCGGCGACGATTTTTGCGCTTTCGGGCCGAAGAAGCCAATTTTGTCGGGATTTGGCGACGGTTTCCGGATTCGGCCGCTAGCGCGGGGCTTGCCCGTTCGGTGGCGGCGGATTGCCTGCCGGGGGCGCGATCGGCACCAGCGGACTGGGCGCGTAGGCAGAGCCGGCGGGCGCCGCGGGCGCGGCCACCGGCGCCGTCGCGGGTGCTGTCGGGGTTACGACGGCCGGGGCCGCTGTCTCCGATGCGGGTGCCGTCGCCGGGCGCGCGAACGAGCCCGGCGTCTTCTCGACCAGCGGCGTGAAGCGCGGCTCGGCCCCCACCGGGTATTTCGCCCCGGGGAAGTAGTCCTCCAGGCGCTCCATCCGGCGGCGCAGGTCGTCGGTGATCGACTTTCAGGTCGGCGTCGTTCTCGACGACCCGCGGCGTGATGAACAACACCAGCTCGGTGCGATCGTTGCGGAGGACCTGCTGTCCGAACGCCGCGCCGATGATCGGGATCTTGGAGAGCAGCGGAATGCCCTGGGAGCCGTCGGCCTTGGTCTCCTTGATCAGGCCGCCCATGATCATCGTCTGCCCGGACTGCACCATCAGGATCGACTGGACCGAGCGGGTGTTGATCGGCGGCGCTTCACCGACGGCCGCGTCACCGGGATTGCTGACCTCGGCCTGCACGTCGAGCGTCACCAGTCCACCCGCGTTGATGCGCGGCGTGACCGACAGCAGCACGCCGGTGTCGATGTACTGCGACGTCGTCGTCACCGCGTTGGTCGCCGCGCCGACGCCCGAGCCGACATAGGTCTGCTGGTTGATCGGAATCCGGTCGCCGACCTTGATCGTCGCCTTCTGGTTGTCGAGCGCCGCGACGTGCGGGTTGGCGACGATCTTGGCGTTGCCCGCGGTGCCCAGCAGCGTGACCGCGGCCTGGATGCCGCCGGGAAAACCGAGGTTCTGAAGCAGGTACGAGAAGCCCGGCACGGCCGGCCCGATGCCCACGCTGCCGGTCGTCGTGCCCGAGGGCGCGAAGATGTTGCCGGGGTTGGTGCCGGTGCGGAACAGCCCGCCCGCCTGGTTCTTGCCGTTGGTGAAATACCACTCGACGCCGAACTCGAACTGGTCGCGGAGGAAGACCTCCGCGATCACGACCTCGATCATCACCTGGCGCATCGGCACGTCGAGCCGCTTCAGCGCCGCCTCGAGCACCGAGTACTCGGCCGACGTCGCGACGACGATGATCGTGTTGTTGTCCCGGTCGGCGACGATCTGCACGTTGCGCGCGACGCCGACCCCTTCGCCGGCGGCACCCGCGCGCGATTGCTGGGCCGACGTGGGCGTGGTGGCCGGCGGCTGCACCACGATGGTCGGGGCCGGCGGCGTCGGCTGCGACTGGAACGTCGGCGGATTGACGATGGTGCCGGCCGGCGTGCCCGGCGCCAGCGTCGGCGCGGCGGCGGTGGTGGCGGCCGGCGCGCGCCCGGTGATCGCCTGCTGCAGCAGCGGCGCGAGCTTCTCCGCCCGCTGGTTCTGGAGGTTGTAGACGAAGAACCGGAGCCCGCCGCTCGAGTCGCCGCGGTCGAGGCGCTCGATCCACTTCTTCGCCTCCTCCAGGTACGCGGGGTTCGGCGAGATGACCAGCAGCGCGTTCATCCGCTCGATCGGGACGATGCGCAGCAGGCCCGACAGGGGGCTCTTGTCCGCGGCGCCGAAGACCTTGTCGAGCTCCGTCATCACCGTCTTGACGTCCGATCCCTGCAGCGTGAACACGCCCGCCGACATGCCGGCCATCCAGTCGATGTCGAACATCTCGACCGTCTGCATCAGGTGGCGCAGTTCGCGCTCGGTGCCCGACAGGATCAGCAGGTTGCGGTTCTCGTCGGCGCGCACCGCGGCGGCGTCCTTCGCGAACGGCTCGAGCAGCCGGATCATTTCGCGCGCGCCGACGTAGCGCAGCGGGACGATCTGCACCGAAAAGCCCGGCGGCAGCGCACGCTGCGAGTTGCCGAGCTGCGGCGTCACGTTGCCGCGCACCGCGTTGGCCGTCGGCACGATCTTCCAGAGGCCGTCCTCCTTGATCATCGTCGCGCCGTTCATCCGCAGCAGCGTCTCGAGCGTGGAGGGCAGCGCTTCGCGCGGCAGCCCCGTCGACGTGCGGATCGTCACCTGCCCACCGACCGAGGCGTCGATGAGGTACGGCTCGTTGAGGATGTCGCCCAGGATGTTGCGCACCACTTCGCGCAGGTCGGCGCCCTCGAAGTTGAGGACGACGCCGCCGCCGGCCGCGGTCGGGGGCGGCGCCACCTGCGGCAGCCCGCCGCCCGGTGCCTGGCCCTTGACCACGACACCGGAGCCCTTGAACACGCGGAAGCGCTCGGCGGACGGGTCGGTCGATTCGATGCGCTTGGCCGCGTCGGCGAGCACCGGCGATGCGGCCGAGGCTCCGGCGGAGGGCACGGCCGTCGGCGACGGGGGGGCGGACGGCGCGGTTTCCTGCGTGGCACAGGCCGCGAGCAGCAGCGGCAGCGCGAGCGTGAACGCGGCGCGGATGGGAGGCAAGGTTCGCATGGGGGTCTTTTCCGCGACGCACCGGTCACCCGCCGGCCGGGCCGGCGGATGCGCGCGCTGTTCGCTGTGGTGATGCTGGAGGTTCATGGCGGGTTCGTTGCCGGTGCTCAGCGGCGGGGCTGCTGCTGCATGCGCTGGTAGACATCGCTCCAGGCCGGATCGACGGGCGCGGCGCGCGCGGGCGCTGCCGCCGCGGGAGTGGCCGCGGTCGCGGCAGGCGCGGCCGCGGGTGCGGGTGCAGGCGTGGCGGGGTTGCCGTCCGGCGTCGAATTGGCGGCCTGGGCCGCGGCCGCCGCGGCGCGCGCGGCGCGGCGGCGCTCGGCCAGCGTGGCGCCGACGTCCTGCGCCGCCGGAGCGGCAGGTGCGGCGCCGGGCGCCGGCGGCGCGCCGGTGGCGGCCGCCACCGCGGACCCGCCGGCGGCGGGCGCACCGGCAACCGGGCCCGGCTGGGGCGTGGGTCGCGAGTTGGTCGCCACCCGCAGGACCAGCTCCTCGGTTTCGTCGCCCAGCGCGAACCGGATGCGGTCGGGCTTCACCTCGGTCACCGTCATGCCGTTGATGGTCTCGCCCTGCCGGACGCGGCGGGCCTTGCCGCCGTTGACCTCGCGCAGGAACGCGGTGCTCTTGCCGTCGATGAGCAGCGTCCCGGTGAGCGCGAACTGTCCACGCTGGATCCGCGGCTGCGCCGCCGCGGCGATCGGCGTCGGCGCCGGACGGCGCGTCGGATTGAACAGCGTGCGATCGACGGTCTCGCGCCGCGCGGCGACGCCGCCGTCGATCGCGAAATCGGGCAGCAGCGTCGCGGCAATCGGCTTCGGTTCGGGCAGCGGCTCTGCCGCCGGGCGCTTCTGCACGGCGAAGCCCCAGTTGGTTTCGGCGCCCAGCGCGACGAGCAGCAGGCCGAGCGGGACGAGCCACCACAGCGAGGTGCGGACGAAGGCGTTGAGCGAGGTCATCGTGGCATCCCCGTCACTTCTTCGGTGCTTCGCCCAGCATGAAGCCGCTGACGTCGAGCGCGACGTTGACCTCGGGCTCCTGCCCGGGCACGGGCTTGAAGCCGCGGAACGCGTTCAGCGGCCGCACCGTCAGGTTGTCGACGACGAGGTGCGGGACCTGCGTCTCGATCGTGTAGAGCGTCTTCTGCAGCGCGGATGTCGAGGCGAAGAACTGCACGTTGACGCCGATCTGGCGGAATCGCCCGTCTTCCTTGATGCCGGTGTTCTGCGACGTCGCGATGCGCCCGCCGCTGCTCTCGACCGCGTTGCGGACGAGTTCCTGCAACTCGGCGCCGGCCAGGTTCGCCGCCGTGTTCTTGAGGTAGAAGCGGCGCCCGTCCTTCTCCTTCATCGCGTCGAGCGCCCTGCGATACTCGGGGGCCTGCGCGGCAACCCGGCGATAGGTGTCGAGGCGCGTCGACAGGTTGTCGATGGCGACGTCGTAATGGCGGTGCAGCAGCAACGCCGGCACCAGGAACACGGCGAGCACCAGGGCGATCGCGGCGACGAGGAACGCGACCGCCAGCGCGCGCTGCTGCGCCGGCGGAAGGCGAAGGATGGAGGCCATCATGAGCCGCGGCCCCCGGGTGATGCGCTGTCCTGCGGGCGCGTCGGGGGTGGCGCAACGGGCACGCGGGCGCCGGCGGCCGGTGCTGCCGTACCGGCGGACGGAGCCGTGGGTGGAGCGGCCGGCGTGCCCCTTGGCGCGGGCGCCGCGCTCGCCGGCGCGGGCGTGGCCGGCATGCCACTTGGCGCGGGTGCCGCGCTCGCCGGCGCGGGCGTGGCCGCCGACGGTGCGTTGCCGGACGCGCCCTGGGTCATCGGGGGGGGCGCCGTGGGCTCCGCAGCGTTGGCGGGGCCCGCCGCATTCGCCGGCACGGGGCCGGGACCGGCCGAGGGCGCCGACGCGGGTGCGTTGGGCGTCGGGGCGCCTGGCGGTGCCGGATTGGGCGTCGCGGCATTGGGCGCTGCGGCGTCGGGCGCCGCACCTGCCCCGTTCGCCGGCGGGGCAACGACCAGGGCGACCGGCGTAGGTGGCGGCAGCGGCTTCAGCAGCGCCCCCAGGTCGAAGATCTCGCCAGGCCCGGGCTGGATCTTGGTCGTCGGCGAGCGCGGCGCCGTTTCGGCGAACAGCTTCGATTCCTCGAACGCGGCAACCAGCCGGCCGGCGTTGCCGCTCTCGCCGCGCACCAGGAGTTCCTTGTGGGGCTGCTTGTCCCGCGACGTGCTCTTGAGTTCGAGCTGGAGCAGCCAGGTGTCGTCGGGCATCAGCTTGGTCAGATCCTCGAGCAGCTGCACCGTCGCCGGATAGGCAAACTTCTTGGTCAGGACGTGGTTGTATTCGCCGGTCCTCTGCTCGAGCTCGCGGCGCAGCAGGTCGGAGGCGGAAGCCAGGATCATTGCCTGGTCGGTCTGCTGGTTCAGCGCCATCGAGTAGCCGCGCTTCTGCCAGATCGGAAGCACCACGGCGATCGCCGCCAGCGCGAGCAGCGCCGTGAGCGGCGCCCAGAACTGCCAGCGCCGCCACCAGGCGACATCGGAGCGCTCGCCGGGCGGCAGCAGGTTGAGCTTCGACGGCGCCGGCGCGACCCCGACGGCCGGCGCGTCCGGCCGCACGACGACGACGGTGGCGCCAAAGCTCTCGCCCAGCCGCTTCGCCTCGGCGACGTGCGTCTTCAGCGCCGCGGTCCAGTCGACGGTGATTTCGCGCTTCGCGGCGTCGCGGGCGACGACGACGGCGTCGAACGCAAGGTCCTCGGGGCGGAACGGCGTGTGCCGGTCGAGATCGTAGGCGAGCGTCTGCTTGAGATTTTCCTCGACCGCCGCGGGCAGCACGATGCGCTTGCGCAGCACCTGCCCCGGCGGCAGCGCGACGGCGATGCGCGTCGACTTGACCGCGCCGCCGTAGGCCAGCCGCGTGACGCGTTCGATCGCCGCACGCCCCGCCTGTGCGGTCGCCGCGGCGTCGCCCTTGAGCGGTATGCGCGCGACCTCGGACCAGGCAAGCGCGCCGTCGCGCAGCGCCGGCTCCCACAGCACCGCGGCGTCGGGCTGGACGGCGAGGACCGGCCGCAGCCGCCGCCGCTGCATGGCGTTGCGCGGCGCGCGCGGAACCAGCGGCGCGAGTTCGGCCAGCCACCAGCGCAGGAACGCGGGCAGGCCGAGCCGGCGCGCCGCGGCGCGGGCGTTGGCGCCGAGCGCGGCCCGGGTGCTGCCGGCGGCGGAAGGGTTAACGGTTGCCTGATCCATCGGAGTGGGCGCCCGCGTCGGCGGGCGTGGGTGCGGCTGCGGCCGCCGGTGCGGCCCGGTCGCCTTCCTGCCACAGCAGCGCCACCACGGGCTGCCGCAGGTCCGCCGACGGGCGCAGCACCGCGTCGCGGACGAAGGTTACACCATCGGGCATCGTCGCCTCCGCGCGGATGCGCCAGACGGGGACCGCGGGGGCACCGAAGCCGGCGGCGGCCGGAAACTGCGGCAGCGGCAACTTGTCCTTCAGTGCCTGCTCGCGCTGCTGCAGGAACGTGTCCACCGCCTCGGGCGTGGCGCCGGGCAGCGCGAGCAGGACGTCGCGGGACGCGGTCGCCGAATTGATCCCCGGCTGGCGCGAATACACGGTGAGGCTGCCGGAAATGCGCTCGAAGATCTCGGGCGTCATGCCGATGACGCGGCGCAACTCGCCGACCGATTCGAAGCCGCCATTGCGGGGGCCGTACTTGCGACCGGCGGCACGGTAATCGTCGACCTCGGCGCCGCTGGCGCGCTTGAGATCGTCCGGGTCGCGCCAGTCGAGGATCCCGTCGAGGGCGCGCTGGGCGACGTCCGCCTCGGCGCCGCCCACGTTGGCGATCAGTCCCTTCAGCAGCGGCTCGGCGGCGACGTTGAGGTCGATCTTCGCCGATTCGTCGACGGCGGTGGCGGTCAGCGCGACCTCGCCGTCGCGCCACGCATGCGCACCGCCGTCGGGCGACCAGGCGTCGGGGTTGCCGCGCGGACGCGACAGCTCGAACGCGGTCCGCTCGACGGCACCGTCGGCGGCGGCGCGCGCCTGCGCGGACGACAGTGCGTTGCGCGCGGACAGCGCCTCGCCGCGCATGCTGTACGCGAAGCTGCTGGCGATGACCGTCAGCAGCACGGTGAGCCACAGCACGGCGACCAGCGCGATGCCGCGGGCACGCATGCCCGCGCCGTGGCGGCGCATGCCGGTGAGGCGACCGGTGCGCGTCATGCCACCCCCGCGCAACGCTGGCGCGACGCATCCCACGCGCGGCATCCGGCTTCGGGTGCGCGGCGCGGTTCGACCACCAGCGGCGGCCACGCCGGACCCTTCGCCGGCACGACTTCGACGCGGATGAGCTGCGGCAGGATCTGCCGGTCCTCCCAGCGGTCGCGCCAGGTCGGCGGCCCTTCGACCGAGCCCGAATCGCGGCCGAAATACCCGAGCTTGATCGAGCCGATCCCCTCGGCGAGGATCGACCGATCCGCGCCGTCGAACGACGGCTCGTCGGGCACCGACAGGTCCGGAATCGCGCGCTCCAGCACCAGCCGCGAGTGCTCGGCGTCCTTGACCAGTGCGAGGCGGAAGTACAGGACGCCACCTTCGGCGACGCGCGCCGGCAGCGGCGCGGAGAAGCGCAGTTCCTCGCGCTCGCCGCTGAAGAGCAGCGGGAAGTCGGCGGCCTTCGGCAGCCGCTGCGGATACGCACCCGCGATCTGCTCGCGCAGGAACTGCTGCGTCTGCCGCATCTCGGTCACCTGCGCGACCTTCGCCTCGCCCCCGTCCCAGCTGCGGCCGGCAAGCTGCAACGCGCCGAACAGCACCGAGCTCATCAGCGCCAGCAGCATCAGCGCAATGACGAGCTCGATCAGCGTGAAGCCGCGGTCGCGGGCGCTCACTGCGGATTCCTCGCGCCGATCCGGGTCGTCGCCAGCGCGTAGGTGCGCTCGCCGCCGGCGGCACCGGGGAAGGCCACCTCGACGGCGACGCGCCACAGTCGCGTCTGCATCGGCTCGGACTGCCGCTCGAGGTCGGGATTCACGCCGGGGGGCGTGTACGCCGACACCCGCGCCGTCCACCGCATCCGCCCCTCCTCGGCGTCGCCCTGGACGACGCTCTCGCGCAGCGGACCGGCGGCGGTCTCGGCCAGCACGCTCTCCGCCAGCAGCGCCGCGCGGCTGTAGTCGTCGGCGGCCGAGGCGTTGTTGAGCGCGCCGCCGAACAGCCGGAACAGCGCCGTCGCGACCAGGGACAGGATGACGAACGCCACCAGCACCTCCAGCAGCGAGAAGCCGGCGGCGCGCGACGCGGGCGGCCGCGGCGCGCGCGGGGTCGACGCGACCGTGTCCGGCGACGCGCGGTCGGCGCGACGTTCGGTGCGTGGATTGGCGGCGGGGGTTCGGTTCATCGTCGTGCGCGGAAGCGGTGCGGGCGCGCGCAGGGGGTCAGTCGAGGATCGCGACGCGACCGGTGAGCCAGTCGACGTCGATCTCGAACTTCCGCTCGCCGGCGGCCAGCGTCACGCGGCCGCCGTTGCTGCCGCCGTCCGGATAGAAGCGGATCGAGCCGACCTTCTCGTCGGCGATGTCGTTCTGCGCGGTGAAGAGCTTCATCTCGAGGCCGGCGGGCAGGTTGTGCTGGCGCGGGTCGTGGTCGACGCGGAACGCGCGCTTTTCGAGGTCGAGCCACATCCGCGTCTCGTTGCGCGTGGCCACCGCCTCGCTGCGCGCGAAGCGCAGACCCGCGGCGACCTGCCGCGCCGAGCTCTTGAGTTCGGTGCTCGAGACGCCGCTGCCGAACATGGGCACGGCCATGGCGGCGATCAGCCCCATCAGCGCCATCACCACCAGCAGCTCGAGCAGCGTGACGCCGCCGGCACGCGACGGCACGTCAGAGTTTCGCGCTCGAGATGTCCGCATTGGAACCTTCGCCGCCCTCGCGACCGTCCGCGCCCAAGGACGTGATCTCGTACGGCGCCCCGCCCGATCCGGGCGACGTGTACTTGTATTCGTTCTGCCAGGGATCCTTCGGCAGCGTGCCCTTCTTCCAGTACGGGCCGTTCCAGTTGGCGACCCCCGTCGGCGCGCTGATGAGCGACTGCAGCCCCTCCTGCGACGACGGATAGCGGCCCGTCTCGAGCTTGTACAGGTCGAGCGCCTGCCCGATCTGGCCGATCTCGATCTTCGCCGCGTCGGCCTTCGCCTTCTCGCCGCGGCCGATGAAGTTGCCGCCGACGATGCCCATCACGATGCCGATGAGCACCAGCACGACGAGGATCTCGATCAGCGTCATGCCGCGCTCGCGCGCGGCCGGTCGGCGCGTGCCGACCAGGATTCGTTTGCCG
Organism: uncultured beta proteobacterium; assembly: GCA_963810815.1. GTDB lineage: Bacteria > Pseudomonadota > Gammaproteobacteria > Burkholderiales > Casimicrobiaceae > CAVQWT01. The sequence continues at coordinate 259,060 of CAWEPB010000002.1, forward strand.
TTCATTGCCTTCCCTTCTTCATTGGCCCGGTCGTTCCGGGTCGTTGTTCGCCTGCCGTTGTCGCCAGGCGGCGACAATTTGTCCCCGTTCGGAGCAAGGATTAGACAGGGTTTACTGCACAAGTTCGCTCATGCCCATCACGCCCAGCAGGATCGAGAACACGATGCCGCCGATCAGGACCGCGAGGCCGAGGATCAGCGCGGGCTCGAGCACCGCCAGGAAGCGCTTGACCGCGAGCTGCACCTCCCGGTCGTAGATGTCCGCGACGCGGGACAGCATTTCCTCGAGGCGGCCGGATTCCTCGCCGACCAGGATCATCTGCGTCGCGAGCTTCGGATAGAGGCCGGTGTCGGCCAGCGGGCGACCGAAGCCCTTGCCCTCGCGCAGCCGCGCCGTCACGCCGTCGAGCGCGCCGGCAAGCGTGACGTTGCCCATCGTCTCCTTGACGATGGTGAGCCCGGACAGCAGCGTCACGCCGTTGCCGAGCAGCGTCGCCAGCGTGCGGGCGAAGCGCGCGACCTCGACCTTCGTGACGAGGTCGCCCAGCACCGGCACCGTCAGCACCCGCGCGTCGACTCGCGCGCGCACGTCCGGCCGCCGCAGCCGGCGCCGCGTCCACCAGACGACGATCACGATGGCCAGCGCGATCGCCCACCACCAGTTCCGCATCAGCTTGCCGAGGAAGACCACCATCTCGGTCGGCAGCGGCAGCGCCTTGCCCGCCTGCGAAAAGGTCTGCTCGAACTGCGGGACGACGAAGATCAGCAGCACGACCACCGAGACCACCGCGACGCCGATCAGGATGGTCGGGTAGATCAGCGCCGACTTGACCGTCTCGCGCAGCTCCTTGTTGCGCTCGAGCGTCTCGGCCAGCCGCGACAGCACCGTACCCAGCGCACCGCCCGCCTCGCCGGCGCGGACGATGTTGATGTAGAAGCGGCTGAAGACGTCGCGCCGCGCGTCGAGCGCCTGCGACAGCGCCTTGCCGCCGCGCACATCGTCGCGGACGCCCTGCAGCAGCGCGGTCACCGCGGGCGTCGGCGCGAGGCCGATCATGATCTCGAGCGCGCGGTCCAGCGGCAGTCCCGCCTTCAGCAGCGTCGCGAGTTCGCGGGTGATCGCCATCAGCTGGTCGCGCGTCACGTTCTTCGGCACGAACCAGGAGCGGCGCTCGCGCCCGCCGGGCGCGGCCGCCGCCCCGGCGGTGGCGCCGCCGGCGGTCGCGCGCGCGACCTGCATCGGCATCAGTCCCTGGTCGCGCAGGCGGTCGACGATCTCGGCCTCGTTGGCGGCCTCGAGTTCGCCGGTGGCGACGTCGCCGGCCGCGTCGACGGCCCGGTAGCGGTAGACGGGCATGGCCGGCGCCCTAGCTCTCGCGCGTCGCGCGGAGGACTTCCTCGTACGTGGTGACGCCGCGCACGGCCTTGGCGAGGCCGTCCTCGTACATCGTCAGCATGCCTTCCTTGATCGCCTGCGCGCGCAGCTCGGACGACGTCGCGTGCCGCATGATCATGCTGCGCAGCGTGTCGGTCATCAGCATGATCTCGATGATGCTGATCCGGCCGATGTAGCCGGTCTGCGCGCAGTTCGGGCAGCCCTTGGGGTGCCACAGCGTGATCTCGGGCGTGGTGGCGAACCGCCTCAGTCCCATCTGCTCGACGATCTCGGGCAGCGCCGTGTACGGCTCCTTGCACTCGGGGCACAGCGTGCGCACCAGCCGCTGCGCCTGGATGCCGACGACGGTGGACGTCAGCAGGTAGTCCTCGACCCCCATGTCGAGCAGGCGGTTCATCGTCGACGGCGCGTCGTTGGTGTGCACCGTCGACAGCACGAGGTGGCCGGTCAGCGCCGACTGCACGGCGATCTGCGCCGTCTCGAGGTCGCGGATTTCGCCGATCATGATCACGTCCGGATCCTGGCGGACGATCGAGCGCAGCGCGTTCGCGAACGTGAGGTCGATCTGCGGCTTGACCTGGATCTGGTTGATCCCGGGCATCTGGTACTCGACCGGGTCCTCGACGGTGAGGATCTTGACGTCGGGCTTGTTGAGCTCGTCCAGCGCCGTGTACAGCGTCGTCGTCTTGCCCGAGCCGGTGGGCCCGGTGACGAGCAGGATGCCGTTGGGCTGGCGCAGCGCCTGCATGAAGCGCGCGAGCGACGCGTCGTCGAAGCCGAGCTTGTGGAAGTCGAGCGCGACGCCGCCCTTGTCGAGGATCCGCATCACCACCGACTCGCCGTGCATCGTCGGCACCGTCGACACGCGCAGGTCGATCTCCTTGCCCTGCACGCGCAGCCGGATGCGGCCGTCCTGCGGCAGCCGGCGCTCGGCGATGTCGAGGTTGGCCATGATCTTGATCCGCGAGATCACCGGCGCCGACAGCCGCTTGGGCGGCGACTCGACCTCGTGCAGCACGCCGTCGATCCGGTAGCGGACGATCAGCCGGTTCTCGAACGGCTCGATGTGCACGTCCGACGCGCGCATTTCCAGCGCGTTGGTGATGATGAGGCTCACCATCCGGATGACCGGCGCCTCGGACGCGAGGTCCTTCAGCTGCTGGACGTCGGCGTCGAAGGCGATCTCGTCGCCGCGCTGCTCGACGTCGCCCATGATCTGCCCGAGCGCGGTCTTGCCGGTGCCGTACAGCCGCTCGAGCGCCGCC
>CAWEPB010000003.1:0-560751 GCA_963810815.1 uncultured beta proteobacterium
TGCTGATGCGCGAGCACGCGCGGCGCACCGGCCTCGACGGCGCCGCGATCCTCGGCGACGCGCTGCCCGAAGGCAAGGAGGCGGTGTTCTCGTTCTTCACCGGCGAGATCTTCAACCGCGCGCGGCCGGAGAACCAGCGCACGCTGCTGCTCGCCGCGCTGCTGCCGTCGGTCGCCGCGGGCGACGCCGCGGCGATCGCCGACAACCCCGACGCGCCGCGGATGCTCGACTACCTGTACCGGCACCACCTGTTCACCGACCGCCGGCGCGCCGGACCCGACCCCCTCTACCAGTTCCACGCGCTGTTCCGCGAATTCCTGCTCGACGAGGGTCGGCGCCGACTCTCCGCCGACGAGCGCCGAAGCGCGCTGGTCCGCGCCGGCGATGCGCTGGTCGGCCGCGCCGACTTCGACGGCGCCGCCGCGCTGTACGTCGAGGCGCAGGCGTGGCCGGCACTGGCGGGGATGGCGCTGCACGCGGCGCCGTTCCTGCTGGACGAGGGCCGGCCGCAGAAGCTCGCCGAGTGGATCGACGCCCTGCCCGCCGGCACGGCGGCGGCCGAGCCGCGGCTGCCGCTGGCGCTGGGGCTGGCCGTGCTCTACAGCGATCCGCCGCGCGCCAAGGCGCTGCTGGCCGAAGCGTTCGCGGGCTTCGAGGCGCGCGGTGACACGCGGCGCCAGCTGATCACCGCCGCCGCCGCCGTCGACTGCCATTACTTCGAGTGGGCCGACTTCGCGCCGCTCGACCGGTGGATCGGCGTGCTGGAGACGCTGACCGATCCGCGACCGGAGTTCACCGCCATCGCCGACGCGCTGCGCGTGTGGTCGTGCTTCCTGATCGCGCTGCTGTTCCGCCGCCCCGACCATCCCCGGGTCGCCGAGTGCGCGGCGCGGGTCACCACGCTGCTCGCCGACCCCGCGATCGAGATGGTGCCCGTCAACTCGCGGCTCAACGCCGCGTCGATCCTGTTCAACTACAGCAACTGGAAGACCAAGGGCGAGACCGCCGACGCGCTGATCGCGCGCGTCGGGCCGTGGCTCGACGAGCCGCAGGCGACGCCGCTCAACCGGGTCTGGTGGCGCTTCCACCTCGCGTTCAACCGGCAGATCCGCGGCCGCTACGCCGAAGCCGAGCGGACGATGGAGGAAACCGAGGCCATCGCGCGCGAGCACGGGCTCAACTCGGTGCTGTTCGAGTGCTACCACGCCGAGCTGACGACGCTGATTTCGGCCCGCGACGCCGCCGGTGCGGCCGTGGCGCTGGAGCGGCTGCGGTCGGTGCTGCAGCCCTCGCGCCGGATGGACGTGGCGTACTTCCGCAACCAGGAAGCCGGCGTGCGCATGCTCGAACACCGGCACGCCGAGGCCGTCGAGGCGGCGATCGACGCCGTCGCCATCGGCCGCGAGGCAGGCCTGCCGCCGCTGCAGCTTCCGCATTTCCTGGTGCGGCAGGCGCTCGCCCGCGCGCTGGTGCCGGACGCTTCCGGCGCGCTCGCCTGCTACGCCGAGGCCATCGCGCTGGCCGACGGCGTCGACCGGCGCAACTTCGAATTCCAGCGCCGCCTGCTCGGCGCGTACTTCGCGCTGGCCGAAGGGCGGCGCGACGAGGCCGCCGCCCTGCTCGCCGCCATCCTGCCCGAGTGCCGCGACGCCGCGTATCCCGGCGTCTTCCGCAACGCCCCCGACATCGCGGTCCCGCTGTTCGCGCTGGCGCTGGAGCGCGGCATCGAGCCCGACTACGTGCGCGGCCGCATCCGCGAGCGGCGGTTGTCGGCGCCGTCGCCCGCCACGCCCGGATGGCCTTGGCCGCTGGCGATCCGGACCCTCGGCGCGTTCGAGCTCGCGCGCGACGGCGAGCCGGTGGTCTCCTCGGGCAAGGCGCAGAAGAAGCCGCTGGAACTGCTGAAGGCGCTGGTCGCGCACGGCGGACGCAACGTCGACGCCGCGCTGCTGACGGCACGGGTGTGGCCCGACGCCGAGGGCGACGACGCGAAGACCTCGTTCGACAGCAACCTGTACCGGCTGCGCAAGCTGGTCGCCGTCGACCAGGCGCTGACGCTGTCGGATGGGCGGCTGTCGCTGAACCCGGCCGTCGTCTGGGTCGACACCTGGGCCTTCGAGCGCGTGCTCGACGCCGGCGCCGCGGGCGCTCCGCCGGACATCGACGGCGCGCTGGCGCTGTACCGGGGCCCCTTCCTCGGCCTCGAGGACCCGCCCGCCTGGGCGCTGCCGCTGCGCGACCGCCTGGCCGCGCGGCTTTCCCGCGTCGTGCTCGAGGCGGGCGAGGTGCGCGAACGCGGCGGCGACTGGGCCGGCGCGAAAGCGCTCTACCAGCGCGCGCTCGAGCTCGACAACCTCGCCGAGCCGATCTACCGCCGGCTGATGATCGCCCAGGTCGAAGCGGGCGATCCGGCCGGCGCACTGGTCACGTACCGGCGCTGCCGCGAGCTGCTGTCGATCGTCCTGGGCCGCCCCCCCGCAGCCGAGACCGAAGCGCTGCGCGCCCGGCTGGCCGCCTCCTCGTAAGCCTCGTAGCGCCCCGTAGCGCCCCGTAGCGCCCGTACCGCCCGTACCGCCCGCGCGTCCGGGGCGGCGCCCCCATGGTTCCCGCGAGCAGGCGGCTCGACCAGGCCGTCGCGGCGGGTCCTCCCGACGGCCGCTGTCAGCGATCCGTCAGTCGTGCGGTCAGCGGCGCCGTCGGCATCCCGACGGCCGGTGGTCGCGCCGCCGCCAGCGGGGCGCAACCGGATTGCACCGGCGCCTTCGCCGGCCTTCGCACGCCCCTGCGGCGCCCCTCGCCGGCGACGACTCCGGCGACCGCCGCGGCACGCCACCGGGGGGCGCCGCGCCCCCGCCGCTCCAGGTTGCGAATCCGTAAGCGATCCGCAAGCAGCCCGCGCGCAGAGTTCGCTCCGAGGTCCGCCGCGATTCCCGCCCCAGGCGCGGGTCGGCGAGCGAACCCGAACGCCAACCTCGGAGCTGATCATGAAGGCCACCAAGTCCCTTGCCGAACGCCGGGTGTTTCTCGCCGGCATCGGTGCCGCGTCCACCATCGGCGACGACTACGGCCGGCTGGCCGTGTGCGACGGCAAGGCGCCGCAAGCCCGGGCCCGGATCGGCCCGCGCTGGAACCTGGCCGCGGTCGTCGTCGCCTTCGCGGTCGTCGCGACCACCATCGAGCTGCTGCCGACGCTGGGGACCGCGCCGCAGGCGGCCGACGCGCAACCCGCGGTCGCGACGGCAACGGCGCCGCAGGCGGCACGGCGAACCGTGGCCGCGACGATCGCCGCGCCGCACGACCGCGATGCGTCCGCGGATGCGCGGTCGCTGGCCGAACGCGTCGCGCTGTTCCCGGTGCTGCAGGCGGAGGTCGCACTGGAGGCCGCCGGCGACGATGCCGGCACCGCAGGCGCCGCGCCCCGCGTCCGGCGCCGGATCTGACCGGCCACCCCGCACCCGCACCCGCACCCGCAATCGCAATCGCATCGCACTCGCACTCGCACCCGCACGCGCACTCGCTCACCGCCCACCACTCACCGCTCACCGCCAACGAGGAGAACGCCCATGAACCGGACCCGCCAGCAAGCCAACGCCGACACCGTCGACTTCAGCGACAGCACGCTCGAGCCGCTGCCGTGGTTTCCGTTCACCGTCGGTACGTCGGTCGGCCACGGTGTCGCCGTGGCGCCGGTGGCGCTCGCCGCCGAGCGTGCGTACTGGGCGCTGGTCCGGACCTGGGACGCGCGGCCCCGGCTGACGCTGCTGCTGCTCGACGCCGGCGACTGGCAGCGACACCTGCCCGGCCGCCCGCGCACTAACGTGCAGCGCGTCGGCGCCGACACCTGGGCCATCGCGCTGGACGCCGACCCGGCGGCCGTGGAACGCGAACTCGTCGAGGCGATCGCGCCGTCGTTCCGCGCCGGAATCACCCCGGTGCGGCACGCCGCCTGACCGCGCACGGCACCCAATCCAAAGATCATCGAGGAGACACCCGTGGGACTCAACTTCCTTCGCATTGCCACCCTCTACCTCATCGTCGGAGTCCTCCTGGGCTTCGTCATGGGCATTACCGAAGCGTTCCAGTACGCGCCGGTGCACGCGCACGTCAACCTACTCGGCTGGGCATCGCTGGGCCTCGTGGGCGTCATCTATCACCTCTACCCCGCGGCGGCGGAGACGCGGCTCGCCCGGGTGCATTTCTGGCTGCACAACCTCGGTTTGCCCGTCTTCATGGTCTCGCTGGCGGTGATGTTCGCGGGGAATCCGGCCGCCAATGCCGCGGTGAAGATCGGCGCGACGATGACGGTCCTGGGGCTGATCGCGTTCGCCGTCAACCTCTTCACCAATGTGCGGAGGGCCGCTTGAGCGGACGCGACCCGCGCTGCGGCCCGTCGATCCGCCGCCGGAGCCGCGCCCCCGGCCCCCGGGACGAAGCCCGGGTCGGCGCCGCTGCCGCAGCCCCGGGTCTCGCGGACGCCGCGCCGGACCCGGCCCGGGCCACCGACCCGGGCGAGTCGCCCGCCGCGCCGCAGATTCGCGCGCCCGCCGCAGCCGCCGCACCGCCGTCCACGCCGCCCCCGCGCCGGCGCCGCCGCTTCGTGTTCTGAAGCGTTCCGCCGGGCCCGGCCGGGGCGCCGGGCCGCGGGGTTCTGAAGCACGGCGCCGGTGGGCCCGGCCCATTCCCGTAGAATCCACGGGATGCGCATCCTGCGTCTCGCCCGCATCGTCCAGGTCGCGCTCCGCTACGGCCTCGACGAGTTCCTGCTCGGTCACGAACGATTCCGCGCGGTGCGCCCGCTCGCCCGCGCGCTCACGTTCTGGCGCGACGTCTCGGCGCCGCGCGCCGTCCGGCTGCGCCTGGCCCTCGAGGACCTGGGGCCGATCTTCGTCAAGTTCGGGCAGATGCTGTCGACGCGGCGCGACCTGATGCCGACCGACATCGCCGACGAACTGGCGAAGCTGCAGGACCGCGTGCCGCCGTTCCCCGTCGAGCAGTTCCTGGCCACGATGGAACGGAGCTACGGCAAGCCGGTGACCGAGATGTTCCGGTCGTTCGACCGGACCCCGATCGCCAGCGCGTCGGTGGCGCAGGTCCACTTCGCGGTGCTGCCGGACGGCACCGAGGTTGCCGTCAAGGTGCTGCGCCCGAACATCGGCAGGGTCATCGAGAAGGACCTCGGGCTGATGCAGGCCGCGGCGATGCTCGCCGAGAAGCTGTGGTCCGACGGCAAGCGGCTGAAGCCGCGCGCGGTGGTCGGCGAGTTCGAGCGGACGCTGCGCGACGAGCTCGACCTGTCGCGCGAGGCCGCCAACTGCTCGCAGCTGCGCCGCAACTTCCTGCACTCCCCGCTGCTGCTGGTGCCCGCCGTCCACTGGGACTGGTGCACGGCCGAGGTGATGGTGATGGAGCGCATGGCGGGCATCCCGATCGCGCGCACCGACGAGCTGCGCGCCGCGGCCATCGACCTGAAGCGCCTGGCGCGCGCCGGCGTCGAGCTCTTCTTCACGCAGGTGTTCCGCGACGGCTTCTTTCACGCCGACATGCACCCGGGCAACATCTTCATCGCCGTCGACGCGCCCAACTTCGGCAAGTACATCGCGCTCGACTTCGGTATCGTCGGCACGCTGTCCGAGCGCGACCAGAGCTATCTGGCGCAGAATTTCCTCGCCTTCTTCCGCCGCGACTACCGCCGCGTCGCCACCGCGCACATCGAGTCGGGCTGGGTGCCGCCGGACACCCGCGTCGACGAGCTCGAGACCGAGATCCGCGTCGTCTGCGAGCCGATCTTCGACCGCCCGCTGAAGGAGATCTCGCTCGGCCGCGTGCTGCTGCAGCTGTTCCGCGCGTCGCGCCGGTTCAACGTCGAGATCCAGCCGCAGCTGGTGCTGCTGCAGAAGACCCTGCTGAACATCGAGGGCCTCGGCCGTCAGCTCGACCCCGACCTCGACCTCTGGGTCACCGCCAAGCCGTTCCTCGAGCGCTGGATGGAGAACCAGGTCGGGCTGCCGGCGCTGCGGCGCCGCCTGCTGGCCGAAGCTCCGTACCTCGCTGCCGCGCTGCCGGAGTTGCCGCGCCTGCTGCACCTGCGGCTGTCGGCGCCGCCCTCGGCGTCGGACCTGGTGATGAAGGAACTCGCCGCTGCGCAGCGCGTGCGCAATCGGCTGCTGGTGGTGGCGGTGCTGCTGCTGGCCGCGATGCTGGCGTCGGTGCTCTGGCGCTGACGGCGGCGAACCGCTTCGCCTCGCCGGTCGTTCAGCGCACGCGGGGTGTCCCGCGCGCCGTCTTCTCGACGTAATAGACCGGCGGCTCGGCCACGATCGGCGTCGCGCGGCGGGTGCCGACGCCGGCGAGCGGAGCGCGGCGCAGGAAGCTGTTCGCCTCGCCCATGATGAAGCGGACGAGGTCCTCGAGCACCGCCTCGGTGATGCCCTCGCCGGGAAATTCCAGCGTCAGCGTCTCGAAGCGGTCGATGTTGCGGACGGTCACGACGACGACCTGGCGCCGGTAGTCGGGCGCGAACCTGACCGACGCGGTGATCGCCGGCGTGATGGTGAACACGCCGGTGCGCACGACGCGGGCCTCGTCGTGATCGGTCTGGTAGTGGTACGGCACGTGCGATGCGCGCAGCTTGTCCTCGATCGGGCCGGCGGCAGCGGGCTGGCACTTCAGGACGACCGGCGCGTCGCCGACCAGCCGGTAGAAGAGTTCGACGTGCTCGAGCACCTCGAGGCCGGCGAGGGGCTTGCGCCGGTACGACACGAAGCCGCGATCGTATTGCGGTTCCGCGATGGTGATCACGCCGTCGAGCCGGTAACGGTGCGCGACCTTCGGCCGGATCACCTCGAGGTGGCCGAGCGCCTCGTCGAGCCACTTGAACGCGTGCCACAGCGACCGGTCGATCGCCTGCAGCGCCTCCTCGACCGGGCGGCGCGCGGCCGTTTCGCCGGCGCGCATCGACTCGGACTGCACGCGCAGCTGTTCGAGCAGGGTCGGTTTGGAGGCGGCGTCGGGCATGGGTTCGGTGGGTGGCGGTGAGGGGCGGGGGCCGGACAGGCCCTCCATTCTATGACATCGGCATCGCCACGGCGGCGCGCATTCACGTTCGGTCCACTCTGGGGCAAGCAACGGTCGTGCCGACCCGCGCCGGGGATGCGCTGTTGCATCGCAGCAACGCGGCGCGCCGAGGGGATACCGGGCGGCGGCGCCGGCGAGGGGCGCCGCGGATTTGCTTTACAATTCACGGCATTTCCCGCCCCCAAGAGCCCGGACGACGCACCGCATGGCGCTCCTCGAGATCAAGAACGTAACCCGCCGCTTCGCCGACTTCACCGCCGTCGACAACGTCAGCTTCGAGGTCAAGGCCGGCGAGTTCTTCACCCTGCTGGGGCCGTCCGGCTGCGGCAAGACCACGCTGCTGCGGATGATCGCCGGGTTCGACCTGCCGGACGCCGGCAGCATCGTGCTCGACGGCGTCGACCTCAAGTCGACCCCGCCCGAGCGGCGGCCGATCCACACGGTGTTCCAGAGCTACGCGCTGTTCCCGCACATGACGGTGGCGCAGAACATCGCGTTCCCGCTGCGGATGGCCGGCCAGAGCGAGGCCGACCTCGGCGCCAAGGTCAAGGCGGCGCTGGACCAGGTCAAGCTCACCGACAAGGGCGGCAGCTACCCGCACGAGCTGTCCGGCGGCCAGAAGCAGCGCGTCGCGCTGGCCCGGGGCCTCGTCAACCGGCCGCGGGTGCTGCTGCTCGACGAGCCGCTGGGGGCGCTGGACGCCAAGCTGCGCGAGCAGATGCAGCTCGAGCTCATCCGGCTGCAGAAGGACTCCGGCGTCACCTTCGTCTTCGTCACCCACGCCCAGGCCGAGGCGCTGGCGCTGTCGCACCGGATCGCCGTGATGAACCACGGCCGGATCGAGCAGCTCGACGAGCCGTCGCGGCTGTACGGCTCGCCGAAGAACCGCTTCGTCGCCGACTTCATCGGCAACGTCAACATGCTCGACGTCACTGTCGCCGAGGCCGGCGCGCCGCTGAAGCTCGTGTGCCCGCGCCTCGGCACCATCGCCGCCCCGGCGCGGGAAGGCGCGAAGACCGGCGCCACGGGCGCGTTCGTGATCCGCCCCGAGCACGTCGCGATCCGCGCGGCGACCGAGCCGCCGTCGGCCGACCCCAACCAGTTCGAGGGCAAGGTCTGGGACTTCCTCTACATCGGTGACGTGACGACCTACATCGTCGACCTGGCCAACGGCGCGCGCATCGAGGCGCTGCTCGCCAACTCGGCGCCCGGCCGCGCCAAGTTCTTCGAGGTCGGCGACGCCGTCCGCGTGTCGTGGAAGGCCGAAGCCGGCGCCTTCCTCGACGCCTGACCAGGCGGGCCTCCCGATGCAGGGCGAAACCGCGAGCCGCACCCAGGGCGGTCGGCTGACCAAGTGGCTGGTGAGCGGCCCGCCGCTCGTCTTCCTGCTCGTCTTCTTCCTGCTGCCCGCGCTGATCATGGTCGGCGCGAGCGTCCGCTATCCGGGCGAGTACGGCGCGCTGGCGCCGCTGTTCGGCGGCCAGCCGGGCGAGGACTCCGGCCTCACTTTCGAGAACTACGCGGTCTTCTTCAGCGACTTCATCTACGCGCAGATCTTCCTCAAGAGCTTCGGCGTCGCCGCGCTGACGACGCTGATCTGCCTGGTGATGGCGTACCCGGTCGCGCTGCTGATCGCGCGCAGCCCCCGGCGGCACCGGGACCTGATGGTGCTGCTGTGCGTGCTGCCGTTCGCCAGCAACTTCCTCGTCCGCGTCTACGCGTGGATGATCATCCTGGGCCCGTTCGACCTGCTGTTCTCGCGCTTCGCCGTGATCGTCGGCATGGTCTACGTGCACCTGCCGTTCATGATCCTGCCGCTGTACACCAACCTCGAGAAGCACGACCCGACGCTGCTCGACGCCGCGCAGGACCTGGGCGCCAATGCGTGGCAGCGGTTCTGGCGCGTCACCTTCCCGCTGTCGCTGCCGGGCATCTTCTCCGGCTCGGCGCTGGTGTTCATCCCCGTGCTGGGCATGTTCGCCATTCCCGAGATCCTGGGCGGCAAGGACGACTGGCTGGTCGGCAACCTGATCAAGGAATCGTTCCTCGGCACCCGCGACTGGCCGTTCGGGTCGATGCTGTCGATCATGCTCACGCTCGCGGTGCTGGCGATCGCCGGCGCCGCGGCCTGGCTCGCGCGGCGGGGGGTGGCCCGTGCGTAGGTCGCCGCTGCTCTGGGTCAGCGCCATCGCGGCGTACGCGTTCCTGTACATCCCGCTGGTCGTCGTCGTCATCTTCAGCTTCAACGATTCGAAGCTCAACGCCGAGTGGGTCGGCTTCACGCTCGACTGGTACCGCAAGCTGCTGGCCAACGAAGAGATGCTCAAGGCGGCGGTGAACTCGCTGATCATCGCCTTCGCCGCGGCGGGGCTCTCGACGGTGCTGGGCACGATGGCGGGCATCGCGATGCACCGCTACCGGTCGCGGCTGCTGCCGTTCCTGACGCTGACGCCGGTGGCGATGCCCGAGATCCTGCTCGGCGTGTCGCTGCTGATCTTCTTCATCTCGACCTTCGGCGAGGAGTCGCTGTCGCTGCTGACGGTGATCGTCGCGCACACGACGTTCTGCATCGGCTTCGTCGCGATCATCGTCCGCGCCCGGCTCTCCGGCATGGACGAGTCGATCTTCGAGGCGGCGCGCGACCTCGGCGCGACGCCGTGGCAGTCGTTCCGGCTGGTGACGCTGCCGCTGATCATGCCTGGCGTGATCGCCGGCACGCTGATGGCGTTCACGCTGTCGATCGACGATTTCGTCATCACCTTCTTCACCGCGGGCGCCGGCGTGCCGACGCTGCCGCTGACCATCTACACGATGATCAAGATCGCGGTGACGCCCGAGGTCAACGCGCTGTCGACGCTGCTGATGCTGCTGACGCTGACCATGATCGTCGTCGCCGGGCGCGTCGCGCCGGACGCGCTGCGGGGCAAGGGCTGAGGCCGGCGCGTCGAGCGGGCTCGAGGGCAAAGGCAAGATCAAGGGCAGAGGCAAGATCAAGGGCAACGCTTGACGCAAGGGACGCGAAGGCGCGAAGGCGCGAAGAGGTTCTATGATTTCCGTGGCCATCGCAACGGGCGTGGCAGGCGGCACGAATGCAAAGACATGACGGCACCAACCGAAACCCTCCGAGGCATTAGCGTCCCTGGCGTCCTTCGCGGCCTGGGTCGTTCCTGCCGCTGGTCGTTCCTGGCATTGGCGCTGGCCGTACTGGCGCTGGCGGGCTGCACGCCGAAGACCGACGCGGAGAAGGCCGAGGCGGCGGAGAAGAAGGCCGCCGCGGGCGACGTGCCGGAACTGCACCTGTACAACTGGAACAACTACCTCGCCGAGGAGACGGCCAAGCGGTTCGAGGAGTCGTGCAAGTGCAAGCTGGTGCAGGACTACTACTCGGACAACGAGGAGCTGCTGGCGAAGCTCGCGGCCGGGGCGACCGGCTACGACATCCTGGTCCCGACCGGGAACGCGGTCGAGACGCTGATCGCGCAGGGGGCGTTGCGCGAGCTCGACAAGTCGAAGATCAAGGGCATGGAGAACCTCAAGCCCGAGTTCCTCGACCTGTTCTTCGACAAGGGCAACCGCTACTCCGTCCCCTACGCCTACTCGGTCACGCTGATCGGCTACAACGAGCAGAAGCTGAAGGAACTGGGGCTGCCGACCGACTCCTGGGCGCTGATCTTCGAGCCGCGCTACCTCGAGCAGCTGAAGGGCAAGGTGACGGTGCTCGACAGCCAGCGCGAGCTCTTCGCCGCCGCGCTGATCTATCTCGGTCATTCCGCCAACGAAACGGACCCCGTCAAGCTGAAGGAGGCGCGCGACCTGATCCTGCGCGCCAAGCCGTACTGGGCGGCGTTCAACGCCTCGTCGTACATCAAGGAGCTGACGATCGGCAACATCTGGGTCGCGCACGGGTACTCGAACGACATGTTCCAGGCCGCCGCCGACGCGAAGAAGGCCAATCGCCCGTTCACGATCGCGTCGACGACGCCGAAGGAAGGCGCGGTGCTCGCCGTCGACAGCATGGTGCTGCACAAGAGCGGCCCGGCGCCCGACCTCGCCTACCAGTTCATCAACTTCATGCTCGACGGCAAGAACTCCGCGGAGCTGTCGAACATGATCGGCTCGGGCAATCCCAATGCCGCGGCGATGGCGACCATCGACGACGACGTGAAGAACAACCGGGCGGTGTTCCCGGACGCCGAGGGCATGAAGAAGCTGCAGATGCTGAAGGACTACGACCGCAAGGAGCGCCGGCTCCTCAACCGGCTCTGGACCGAGATCAAGGTCCGCTGACGTCCTCCGGGCGCGCGTCCGCCTGCCTCCGATGAGCCACGCCACGATCCGGGTCGAGCGACTCGCGCCGTCCCGCCGCGACGACTTCCTCGCCTTCTTCGACCACGAGCGCGGGCCGGCCTTCGCCGACAACCCCGAGTGGGCGCGCTGCTACTGCCACTATTACCAGGTGCCGAAGTCGATGCCGTGGAAGGAATTCACGGCGCAGCAGAACCGGGTCGCGATGGCCGCGCGCATCGACGCCGGCGAGGCGGAGGGCTTTCTCGCCTACGCGGGCGACGAGGTCGTCGGCTGGCTCAACGCGCAGCCCTACGCCAAGCTGCCGCACTGCCTCGCCCGGCTGGGCGTCGAGCCGCTGCCGCTGCCCGTGCCGCCGCACGAGGCGGCCGCGATCGTCTGCTTCGTCGTCGCCCCGGCGTGGCGCCGCCGCGGCGTCGCCCGCGCGCTGCTCGACGGCGCGCTGGCGTCGTTCGACGCCCGCGGCGTCACCGTCGTCGACGCGTTTCCGTTCCGGACCGAGGGCAGCGACGACGCCACCGACCACTATCACGGCCCGTTGTCGCTGTTCACCGCGGCGGGATTCGTGCCGCTGGGCGCGACCGAGGACCTGACGATCGTGCGCCGGGTCTGCGCGCCGGCGGGCTGACGGCGATCGCCCCCCCGGTGTCCCGCCACCGCCCCCGCACGCTGCTGCCGCATTTCTTCGCGCTGGTCTGCGCGCTGGCGCTCGCCTACGCGAGCCTGCAGCCGTTCGCACCCTGGATCGCGCCGTCGCCGGACAGCCCCTTCTTCATCGTCGCGCCGTGGCCGCCGCGCTGGACCCGCTTCGACCTCGCGGCCAACGTCCTCTCCTACCTGCCCTTCGGCTTCTTCGTGGCGCTGATGCCCCGGCGGCGGCCCCCGGGCGCGCGGCTGTCGGTGGCGGTGGCGGCCGGCGCCGCGCTGTCGTTCACGCTCGAGACGCTGCAGATGTTCGTCCCGCCGCGCGACGCGAACCTGATCGACCTCATCGCCAACACCGCCGGTGCGGCCCTGGGCGGCCTCGCCGCGCTGGCGTTCGTCGGCAATTCGCGCGCGCGCCGCGCGCTGGCGACGTGGCGCGCGCACACCTTCGTCCCCGGCGCCGTCGGCGACGTCGGGCTCGCGCTCATCGCCGTGTGGTTCGTCGCCCAGGTCAATCCGGGCATCCCGCTGTTCGCGACGATGTACGACCCGGCGCCGACGGTGGGGCTGGCGGCGCCGGCGCTCGCCGCCAGCCCCGACCTCGCCGCGACGCTGGTCGAGGCGACGCACAGCGCGTTCCAGTTGCTGGGCGTCGGCCTGGTGCTCGCGGTGCTGCTGCGCGACCGCCGCTACGTGGGCGGCGCGGTGTTCGTCCTCATCGGCGCGGCGCTGGTGGTGAAGGGCATCGCGGCGACGCTGCTGCTGAAGCCCGCCGCCTGGGAAGGCTGGCTGTCGCCCGGCGTGTCGACCGGGGTCGGCGCCGGCGCGCTGGTGCTGACGGCGGCGATCTGGCTGCCGCGACCGATGCAGGTGGCGCTGGCCGCCATCGCGCTGCTGTCGTCGCTGCTGGTGATGCTGCTGGTGCCGGACCTGGTGCTCGCGCGCGCCCCGTTGACGCTGTTCAACTGGAGCTACGGCCACCTGCTCAACTTCAACGGCCTGACGCGCTCGATCCTGCTCGTCTGGCCCATCGCCGCCTCGCTGTGGCTGTTCGCGCTGGCCGGGCACCCGGGCTGGGGCCAGGGGCACGGTCGGCTATAATCGCCGCCCGTCCACCCGGTCGCCGGACCCGCCGATGAGCTACTACCAGCGCCACGTCTTCTTCTGCTGCAACCGGCGCGAGCAGCCGGAAGCCTGCTGTGCCGACCACGGCGCCGACGACCTCCACAAGTACGCCAAGCAGCGCGTCAAGGAACTCGGCCTGTCCGGCCAGGGCAAGGTGCGGATGAACCGCGCCGGCTGCCTCGACCGCTGCGAGGAAGGCCCGGTCCTGGTCGTCTACCCCGAGGCGGTCTGGTACACCTACGTCGACAAGAGCGACATCGACGAGATCATCGACCGGCACGTCGTCGGCGGCGAGGTCGTCGAGAGGCTGAAGATTTGACGCCGAAGACCTCCGAGCGCTACACGATCCCCGGCCCGGCCGGCGCCCTCGAGGTCGTGCTCAACCTGCCGCCGTCGCCGCCGCGCGGCATCGCGCTGGTCGCGCATCCGCATCCGCTGCAGGGCGGGACGCTCGACAACAAGGTCGCGCAGACGCTGGCGAAGACGTTCTTCGCGCTGGGCTACGCCGCGGTCCGCTTCAACTTCCGCGGCGCGGGCGCCTCGGCGGGCACGTTCGACGAGGGCCGCGGCGAGACCGACGACGCGCTGGCTGCCCTCGCCCACGCCCGGTCGCGCCTCGCGCACGGCGCCGCACTGCCGGTCGCGCTGGCCGGCTTCTCGTTCGGCTCGTTCGTGCAGACGCGCGTGCGCGAAGCGGTCGACGCCGAGCGGCTGGTGCTCGTCGGCCCGGCGGTGAACCGGTTCGCGGTCGCCGCGGTTCCCGCCGACACCATCGTGATCCACGGCGAGCAGGACGACGTCGTCCCGCTGTCCGACGTGCTCGCCTGGGCCCGGCCGCAGGAGCTGCCGGTGGTCGTCTTTCCCGGCTGCGGCCACTTCTTCCACGGCCGGCTGCCCCGGCTGCAGCAGGCCATCGCCGGGTCCTGGCACGGCCCCGCGCCGGTGATCCCCGGCGCATGACGACGGTCGCACCCGCCGGCCCGACGACCGCCGCCCCCGCTCCGGGCCCGGGGCCCGGGCTGCTCGCCCGGGCGAGCGTGGGCGGCACCGCCGGCGCCGACACCGTCCTGTCGGTGCGCGGCCTCGTCAAGCGCTACGGCGACACCGAGGTCGTGCGCGGGCTGTCGTTCGAGATCCGGCGCGGCGAATGCTTCGGCCTGCTCGGACCCAACGGCGCCGGCAAGACGACGACGCTGCGCTGCTGCCTCGGCCTGGTCGACCCGGACGGCGGCGAGATCACGATGGTCGGCGAGCCGGTGCCGCGCGCGGCGCGGGTCGCGCGCATCCGCGTGGGCGTCGTGCCGCAGCTGGACAACCTCGATCCCGACTTCACCGTCACCGAGAACCTGGTCGTCTACGGTCGCTACTTCGGCATCGACCGGGCGACGCTGTCGGCGCGCATCCCGAAGCTGCTGGAGTTCGCCGGCCTCGGCCATCGCGCCGACGCGGCGATCCGTGCGCTGTCCGGCGGCATGAAGCGCCGGCTGACGCTGGCCCGCGCGCTGGTCAACGATCCGGACCTGCTGATCCTGGACGAGCCGACGACGGGACTCGACCCGCAGGCGCGCCACCTGATCTGGAACGGCCTGCGCCAGCTGCTGGGACAGGGCAAGACGATCCTGCTGACGACGCATTTCATGGACGAGGCCGAGCGGCTGTCGACGCGCCTCGCGGTCATCGACCACGGCCAGCTCATCGCCTGCGACACGCCGCAGGCGCTGATCGAGGCGCACGTCGAGCCGGAGGTCATCGAGGTCTACGGCGACGACGCGCGCGCCTGGGCCGACGCCCAGGGCCGCGGTCTCGCCGCGCGGGTCGAGGTCGCCGGCGAGACCGCGTTCTGCTACGCGCAGGATCCGCAGCCGCTGCTGGCCGCACTGGCGCAGGCGTCGAAGCTGCGCTACCTGCACCGGCCGGCGAACCTCGAGGACCTGTTCATCAAGCTCACCGGCCGCGAGCTTCGCGACTGAGCCACGGACGGGACCCCGCCATGAACGCCCGCCACCTCCGCCTGCCCGAGCTCTCGCTGCGCTTCCTTCCCGTCTGGCGGCGCAACCTGCTGGTGTGGAAGAAGCTCGCGATCGCCAGCGTGCTCGGCAACATCGCCGACCCGCTGCTGTACATGGTCGCGCTGGGTTACGGCATCGGCGCCTTCATCGGCGAGGTCGGCGGCATGCCGTACATCGCGTTCATCGGCACCGGCATGGTCTGCCAGAGCGCGATGTTCACGTCGAGCTTCGAGGCGATGTACTCGGCGTTCTCGCGGATGCACATGCAGCGGACCTGGGAGGCGATCGTCAACGCGCCGATCGCGCTGGACGACGTCGTCGTCGCCGAATGGGTGTGGGCGGCGTCGAAGGCGGTCATCTCCACCGCGGCGATCCTGCTGGTGCTGATGGCGCTGGGCTACGGCCGCACCCCGCTGGCGCTGTGGGTGCTGCCGGTCGGCTTCCTCGTCGGGCTGACCTTCGGCGCGTTCGGCCTGGTGATGAACGCGCTCGCCCCGGGCTACGACTTCTTCACCTACTTCTTCACGCTGGTGCTGACCCCGATGCTCCTCCTGTCCGGCGTCTTCTTCCCGGTCGCGCAGATGCCCGCGGCGCTGCAGGCCGCCGCCGGCGTGCTGCCGCTGAAGCACGCCATCGATCTCGCGCGCCCGCTGATGATGGGGCAGGTCCCGGCGGGCATCGCGCTGCACGTCGCCGTGCTGCTGGCGTACGCGACCGTCGCCTTCCAGATCGCGCTGGTGCTCACGCGCCGGCGGCTCGCCCGATGACCCGCGTCGCGCACGCCAGGCGCCCCGCCGGACCGGCGGACCTCGCGGCGACGCAGTCGTTCTTCGCGCCGTGCCCGCGCGGGCTCGAGGCGCCGCTGGCCGCCGAGCTGACCGCGCTGGGGGCGTCCTACATCGGTCCCGTCGACGGCGGCGTCGCCTTCGCCGGCGGGCTCGACCTGGCGTACCGGGTCAACCTCGAGTCGCGGCTCGCAAGCCGCGTGCTGTGGCGGGTCGCGCACGGCGGCTACCGCAACGAGGACGACCTCTACGCGCTGGTGCAGCGCCAGGACTGGCCGCGGCACTTCCGCAACGACCGCACCATCCGCGTCGACGTCGCCGCGACCCGCTCGCCGCTGACCAGCCTGGAATTCGCCACGCTGAAGATCAAGGACGCCGTCTGCGACCGCTTCCGCGCCGACACCGGCACGCGCCCGTCGGTCGACAAGGAGCACGCCGACGTGCGCATCCACGCCTACCTGACCGAGCGCGAGGCGACGCTCTACCTCGACACCTCGGGCGAGCCGCTGTTCAAGCGCGGCTGGCGGCGCGACGCCGACGCCGCGCCGCTGCGCGAGAATCTCGCGGCGGGAATCCTGGCCCTCGCCGGCTGGTCGCCCGGGACCCCGCTGCTGGACCCGATGTGCGGCGGCGGCACGATCCCGATCGAGGCGGCGCTGATCGCCGCCGACATCGCCCCCGGCCTGCACCGCAGCTTCGGGTTCCAGAAACTCTCCTGGTTCGACGGGCCCGCGTGGCAGCGGCTGAAGCAGAAGGCGCGCGACCGCGCGCGGCCCGCCCCGGCCACCCCGTCGATCTTCGCCAGCGACGTCGACCCGCACGCCGTCGCGAATGCCCGGTCGAACGCCGCGGCGGCCGGCGTCGAAGGCTGGATCGAGTTCGGCGTCGCCGATGCGATGACGCGGCCGGCCCCGGGCCCGGCGGGCCTCCTCGTCGCCAATCCGCCGTACGGCGTCCGGCTGGAGAGCGACGACGCGTTGGCGGCCATGTACCCGCGGCTGGGCGACGCGCTCAAGGCGCGCTTCGCCGGCTGGACGGCGAGCTTTCTCACCGGCGACCTGCGGCTCGCCAAGCTGATCGGACTGAAGCCGTCGCGGCGCACGCCGCTGTGGAACGGCGCGATCGAGTGCCGGCTGTTCCGCTTCGACATCGTCGCCGGCCGGCCCGGGCGCGATCCGCGCCCGTAATGAAAAAGAACCCCGCCGAAGCGGGGCTCGATGTGACGCAACCGCGGATCAGGGCTTGGTCGTCTCGCCCTTCGCCTGGATCTCGACCCGGCGATTCGGCTGCAGGCAGGCGATCTTTTCCTTCAGGTTCTTCTGGTTGCAGACCAGGCCCGGAATGAGCTGCTTCTCGCCCATGCCCAGCGCCTCGATCTTGTCCTTCGGCACGCCCTTGCTGACCAGGTAGTCGCGCACCGTCGCCGCCCGACGTTCCGACAGTTTCTGGTTGTGCTGCTCGCTGCCCAGCGGATCGGTGTGCCCGGTGACCAGCACCACCTCGAGCTTGTTGATCTGCGCCAGCTTGCCGACCACCTGCGCGTCGATCGCCGCCTTGCCTTCGGGCTTGAGATCAGCCTTGTCGAAGTCGAACAGCACCTTCGAGTCCAGCGTGATCTTCTGCACCTGCGGTGCCGGTGCCGGAGCCGGCGCCGGAGCGGGCTTCGGTGCCGGCGGGGGCGGCGGCGCGACGACCGGAGCCGGCGCGGCCGGGACCTGCGCAATCTTCCACGACGACGAAGGCGGCACGTCGAACGTGTACTTGGCGGTGAGGAAGAAGATGTTGTTGGTGTAGCTGGGGTTGGTGAAGGCGCCGGTGTTCCAGCTGTTGTTCGTCCCACCGAGGTTCTGGTAGTACGGGTAGTAGCCGGCGTAACCGCGCATCTGGTCGTCTTCGTAGTCGTACTTCTCGTACCAGTAACCGGCCGTGGCGCTCCAGTTCTTGTTGATCCGGTACTCGCCCTTGATCTGGTAGCGCTCGGTCTTGGTGTTGTCGGTGATGTAGTTCACCAGCGGGCCGCCGTTGAAGCCACCGGCACCGGCGTAGCTGCCGGACCAGAAGTCCACGCCGCCGCCGGTCTCGGCCCAGCTGCCCGACGCCGTCAGCTTCAGCTTGTCGGTCGCCATCCAGTCGGCCATCAGCGCGACCAGCCAGTTCGTCTGCTTGTTGTTGGTGCCCCAGTCGAAGGTCGTCGCGGTCTGCGGGCCTCCCGGCAGCGGGCTCGCGCCCGAAGCGGTGTTGCGGTAGGCCTGGTCGAACTTGACCTCGCCCCAGTTGGCGATGCCGGTGAGCAGGAACTTGTCCGCATTGCCGTAGGTGACCGTCAGGTCGTACAGCTGGGTCGTGTCCTCGGTGCGGCCGTAGTAGAGGTCCTTGTAGTCGGTCTGCTTCCACGTCGCGCCGAAACCGATGGTGAGCAGCTGGATCGGGTTCCAGTCGACGTTGAACCTGACCATGTTCTGGTCGAAGTTCGAGACGTCGTACGCGGTGAAGTAGTACGGAACCGTCGTCGGCTGCACGTTCGACGAGTTGTTCGTGAAGCTGTGGTCGAGGTTCGAGTCGCGCTGCATGTACTGGTACTTTAGGCGCCCGCTCAGGGTGTCGCCGAAGCTCGCGCGGTACTCGGCCCACAGCCTCCAGTCATCGGTCTGGTCGGCGGGTTCGAGGTTCCGGTCGACGTTGACGTAGTTGAAGCCGCCCAGCAGCTTGCTCCTCGCGCCGAGCGCGTACGTCGCGTCGATGCCGAACTCGTTCTTCGTGTACTCGAAGGGCTCGGGCGCTTCGAACGCCGAGATGCAGAACCGCGTGGCGCTGTTGCTGGCAGGGCAGGTCGACGCCGCCGTGCCGAGTCCACCGGCCGCGTAGTTGACCTGCGTCGACTCGTTCGACTTGTCGTAGTACTCGTAGTAGATCCGTGTGCCCAGCCCCTTCATCGGGGTGGACTGGAGCGAGAACGTCGCCGTCGTCGTCTCGTGCTTGCCGTAGAACGTGTTGACGCTGGGCGCGGTGACCAGGTACCCGACGCCGGTCGGCGGCGATGCGCTGCTGGTCGGCTTCAGGCTGCTGCTCTGGATGCCGAAGTCGTTGGTCAGCTCGCTCTGCGTCAGGCGAACCAGCATCGTCGAATCGAGCGGCAGTTCGCGCAGGGCGAAGTTCAGCGACCACTTCTTCAGCTCGTTGTCCGGCGGCTGCAGCGAGCTGTCGAGCGCGCTGCGCATGTAGAAGTTGCCCCACTGCGCGGTGTCGCTGCCGTTGCTGTTGAACTTGCTGTCGAGGAAGCCCAGCTTCACGTTCCAGGTCTTGCCCTTGTAGCCGGCCTCGAGGGTGGTGTTCTTGGTCTTGTAGTCGGTCGGCAGGCCGAATTCGATCAGGCCGTTGCCCGAGCCCGTTCCGAGCTGGCCGCTCGACGGACGGACGCCGGTGGTCTCGACCTCGTTGTAGTCGACGCGGAAGAAGAACGGCGACTTCGCGTTCACCTCGACGTTGCCGCCGACGGTGTTGCGCTGCAGGCCGTAGTCGAACTGGTGCCACGTCCCCGGATTGGTCGCCGGCGGATACGCGCCGGCCGGCGCGGGCTGCAGCGGCCCACCCACCCAGTTCAGCGGCGACAGCGCGTTGAACGACAGGTTGTGCGGCATCCGGTCGCTGTACGCCTGGACCTTGAACACGTCGTAACCGCCGCCACGGGCGTAGATGAACTGGTCGTCGCGGCCGAGGTTCTCGCCGAACAGGCTCATGTAGTAGTTGCGGCTGCTGCCGCGGACGTCGATGACACCGATGGCGCCGCTGGACGGGTCCTGGTATTCCTGCGCCTTCGCGGCGTCCTCCGGGCCCTTGAAGGGCACCAGCGTCGTCGCCGAGGTGCCGCGGGCGCCGTTGCGCTCGCCGCCGTCGGTGTTGGTGGCGCGGCCGCCCAGCTCCAGCGTGCCGGACCAGTTGAAATTGTCGTCAGCCCAGGCGGTACCTTCCGCGAACAGGCCGGCCACGAGAATGGCAATCAGCTTCTTGGCTCTCATGATTGTCCCTTATCTCTCAGCGGAGGAAGAATTCGCCGTAGGCGGACGGCGGCGCATTGCTGCCGTGGATCTGCCGGTGGCACCCGACGCAGCCGGTTCCCTCGAAGCGGATGTTGCCGGGCAGCGTGTTGGGCAGCGTGCCGCGACCGTCGTAGATGCCGTGCGTGTGGCCGCCCGGGTGGCAGTCGGCGCACAGGGCCGGCGGCTTCTGCGCGAGCAGGCGGTTGTGGGCCGAGCCGTGCGGGGTGTGGCAGGTGGCGCAGTTCTCCATCACCGGCGGGTGTTCGTGGATCCACGGGCCGCGCTTGTCGGCGTGGCAGCTGACGCAGAGGTCATGCGCCGATTCGCTCTTCAGCGACGCGACGTTCAGCGAGCCGTGCGGGTCGTGGCAGTCCTGGCAGGTGACCTTGCCTTCGACGATCGGGTGGTGCGACGGCTTGAGGATCTCGGCGCGCGTGTCGCGGTGGCACTCGACGCAGGTCTTGTACGTCAGGTTGCGGGCCGACGTCGTGTACGGGGCGCCCGCGAACGACGCGCTGTTGATGTTGCGCGGATTCGCCGCCGACTGCGTGCCGTGGATGTTGTGGCAGCTGACGCAGCTGACGTCGACCTTGCGGTGCTTGCTCGACGCCCAGGCTTCGAGGTGCCGCGAGCCGACGTGGCAGGTCAGGCAGATCGCCGACTTCTGCTCCGCCGTCGCGCCCTTGGTGTTCAGCGCGTTCGACATCTTGAACTTCTGCGGGTCCTTCACGTGCTGCGACGCGTCGCCGTGGCAGGTCTGGCAGGCCGAGCCGGCGGCGTCGTTGTTCGCGCCGTGCGCGGTCAGCATCGTCGTCGCCTGCTGCTGCTCGTGGCAGTTGGTGCAGACGGGCATCAGTTCGCCCGCCTTCTCGAACGTCGGCTTTGCCTGCCCCTGCGCAGGTGAAGCGCCGAGAGCCGCAAGAGCGGCGATGAATCCGGCTGCCGCGATGATCGACTTGAGTCGCATGTGAAACCCCCTTTTTGCCCGCTGTGTCGCAACCGGTGGCCCGGTCGGACGGCCCTTTGCGCCGAGATTCGGGCGCGATGGGGCCAATGTTCGGTGCTGGTCCATGCGTCGCGGTTGATATGGATCAAGCCGCCCCCACACGCGGGGAACTTCCGGGAGGTCGTTGCGGTAGTGCAACATCGCCCGGCGCGCCGGCGGTTCGCCGGTTCGACGAAAAGTAACGGTCCCCGTGGCAGAGGGGCGTTCGACGCGGCTCCGGGTTCGGCTCCGACTGGCCTGGCCTGCTAAAATCGATCCGCCTTCACCTGCCTGGATCCCGAACCCATGATGCTGCCCTCCCGCCATTACGTTTCCGACCACACGCGGTTCATCCGTGAGTTGCTGGAAAAGGAGCCGCAGCTCGTGCAGGAGCAGCAGAAGGGCCGCGCAATCTGGTGGGACAAGGCGCCGCGCGATCTGGCCGAGGGCCGCCGGATGGACGAGGGCCGGGTGCCGCAGAAGGCGTACCCCTACCAGAGCGGCGAGTAGCCGCCCCCTGCGGTCGCCCCGATGACCGCACCGGTTCCCGCCGGCATCCGGCTGCGCGCCGCCCGCCCGGACGACGCCCCGGCGATCCACGCGGTCCACGCGCGCGCCATCCGCAGCACCGCCGGCCATTACACGCACGACGAGCGCGAGGCCTGGGTCGGCGGGCGCACGCCGGCGAGCTACCTGGCCGCGATTTCCGGGCGCCACGTGGTGGTCGCCGAAACCGACGACAAATCCCCGCGCGTGCTGGGCTTCGGCCAGCTGCTGGCGCCCGAGGGCCTGGTCGAGGCCGTCTACGTCGACCCTGACGCCGCCCGCCGCGGCATCGGCGCCGCGCTGGTCGCGGCGCTGGAGCGGGAGGCGCGCGCGTGCGGGGCGCGGACGCTGGCGCTCGACGCGTCGCTCAACTCGGTGCCGTTCTACCGCGCGCTGGGGTTCACCGCGGCCGCTGCCGCGCAGCACCCGCTGGCACCGGGCGTGTCGCTTCGCTGCATGGTGATGAGCAAGCCGCTGACCGCGCCGGAGCCGGCGTGTCCGACCCGCTGACCGGCGCCGCGGCGGAAGCCGACCGCCGCGCGCGGGCGCGCCGGGGCAGCCGGCGCCTGTTTGCCGGCGTGCTCGCGATCGTGGCGGTCGTCGCGGCGATCGAATTCGTTGCCCTCACCCGGCCCGGCCGCCTGCCGGAGGTCACGCCCCCGGGGGCGCCCCCCGCGGCGTCCGCGGCCGCATCCGGCCCTGCCGCCCCGCCCGGCACGTCCGCGCCGGCGCCCCCGTCGACCCCTGCCGCAGCTGCGGCCGCGCCTTTCGGCTTCGTCGACTCGCCCGAGGCCGACACCGTACCGGCCGGCCTGGTGACGATCACCGGGTGGGCGCTGGCGCGCGACGGTGTCCGCGCGGTCGAACTGCGGCTGCCGGGAACCACCGTTGTCGCCAGGATGGGCATCGCCCGTTCCGACGTCGCGCAGGCGAAGCCCGGATACCCCGGCAACCCCGCTGCCGGCTTCGAGGCGACGCTCGACCTCGCCACGCTCGCCGCGGCGCCGGGGGCCGACCGGCGGCCGCTGGCCATCGTGGCGGTCGGGAACGACGGCGTCGAGACGGTGCTGGCGCGCAAGGAGGTGATCGCGCGCGCCGCCTTCGACCGCTGGACCGGCGCCGCCGCCACCGAAGCCCGCGGGGAGTCGCCGTTCCGGCTGCTGCCGGCGCTGTCGGGCATCGGCATCGGCGACGCGCGCGGCCTCGACACCCGCTACGCCGCCTACGTATCGCCGACGGTCAGCGTGGGGCTGCGGGTGCCGATCCTGTACCTGCGCACCACCCGGGGCGCGGCCGCCGATTTCACGTTCGATCCGGACTGGGACATCGAGCGGCGCTGCGGTACGCGGCGCATCGCCGACGACTCGCTCGCCGGCACGATCGCGCACGCGACCGCGAAGCGGCTGCCGCTCCTGGTCACGCTGAACGGCGGCATCTGGGCCGACGCGTCCTGCGACGTCCCGGCGTGGGACGTCAACGATCGCCTCGAGCAGGACCCGGGAAACTGCCAGTGGAACGAGAAGGACGCGGTGATGCCCGACGACGCGCTGTCGCACCTGCCCGGTTCGCAGGCGGCGCCCGAGCTCGGCCGCTCGCTGACGTTCAACGTCTACGCCCGCGACGTCCGCCGGTACAAGCAGCGCAACCTGCAGCAGGCGGCGCGTGTGCTCGCGACCTTCGCGCGCGCGCACCCAGACCTCTTCGTCGGCGTCAACCTCGATCCGGACAGCTACCTCAATCCGTTCTTCGAGGAAAAGCAGTGGTACGACTACAACCCGGGCACGCTGCGGCAGTTCCGCCACTGGCTGGCCGGGAGCGGCCCCTACGCGGGGCGTCCCGACGCGCCTGGCGTGCCGGACCTCTCGGCGTACCGGCGCGCGCGTCCGCTGTCGCTGGCCGAGGTTTCCGCGCTGGCCGGACGGCGCTACGCGCGCTGGAGCGACGTCGATCCGCCGCGCGCGTTTCCGCGCGCGCCGCAGGCGGGGCGCCCGGCGTTCTTCGACGATCCGTGGACGCGCGAATGGGAACGCTTCCGGCGCCATCTGGTGCGGCTGCATTACGACGAACTCGCCCGCTGGCTCGTCGACGCGGGCATCCCGCGCGAGCGGATCTGGTCGTCGCAGGGTTTCATGGCGCCGCACGAGGGCGCGCAGCCGTTCGCGGTCCGCCTCGACAGCCCGACCAAGAATTACGACACCGGCGGGATGAGCGTCGAAGGCGCGAAGCCGCGCGACGGCCACCTCGGCGCGATTCTCTACGGACCCGCCGCGGCCAACGCCATCCGGATGGAAGGCCCGCTGAGCCTGTTCGCCACGCTGCGCGACGTCGATCCGCGCTGGGCGGCGGTCGAGTACAACCCCGCCGACCTGCGCCAGCCCGAACGGCTGCCCGACTACGCGACCGCCTACCGCGGGTTCACGGCGCTGTGGAACTACGGCGCGGTCTTTGTTTCGCCGATGGCGTGGAACGGGTCGAACGGGCTCTTTGCCGGACAGCCGGGGTTCGTCCCCTATACCGCGTGGCTCAACACGCCGTTCGAGGACGCGGCGAAGGACTTCATGCTCGCGCGCGCCGGACTGTCGCCGCGGGCCCGCCTGTGGACCTTCGGCGCGGCGGCGCACGCCGACGCCGACGGGTGGGAGGCCGAGGTCGGCGCGCTCGCGCCGCGGCCCGGCCACCTCGCGCTGGCACCGAAGGACGGCCGGGTGGTGCTCCGCTCGCCGCCCGAGCTCGCGCTGACCGCGCGCAACGCCGACCGCCTGGTGCTGGGATTCGAGGGGCCGGGGCCTTCGGCGGCCGGCCGTCCGGCAACGGCCGCGCCGCCGCAGTTTCCGCGGCGGCTGCGGGTCGACGCTCGCGCCGGCGACGCGGGCGCCTGGAGGCGCCTGGCCGATGTCGCCGACGTGTCGACGCTCGCCCGCGCGCCGGCCGGCCTGGTGGTGCCGCTGGCAGTTACCGCAGGGCCCGCGGGCCCGGACTTCGATCGGCTGCGCATCGAGCTCGAGTTCGCCGACGGCGCAGCCGCGCCGCTCGCGCGCATCGCAGTGCTGCCGCCGAAGAACTGAGCGACCGGCGCCGGTCGCAGGAGAACTGAGGCGCCGAGGGGCCCGAGGCGTTGGCCGCCCGGGTCAGCCGCGCTCCTCGGGCTTGATCTCCACGTAGGCCCGGTCGCGCTGCTGGCGGATCCACTCCTGGAACGCCTCGTCGGACTTGCGCAGGCGCAGCGCGGTGCGCGCCTGGTCGCGCTTCTTCTCGGCGGTGATGTCCTGCGTGCGGCGGCCGGTCACCTGGATCAGGTGCCAGCCGAACGGCGAGCGCACGGGCTGCGAGATCTGGTCGCCGGTCAGCGCCTTCATGGCCGTCTCGAACTCCGGGACCGTGTCTCCCGGCGACAGCCACCCGAGGTCGCCGCCCTTGACGCTGCTGCCGTCCTCGGAATTGAGCTTGGCCTGATCCTCGAACTTCGCGCCCAGCGTGATGCGCTCGCGGATGCGCTCGATCTTGGCCTTGCCTTCGGCCTCCGACGCGGTCTCGCTCACCTTGACGAGGATGTGGCGGGCGCGAAACTGATCGACCACGGTCGGCTGGTTCGTGCTGCGCGTCTCGAGCAGCTTGACGATGTGGAAGCCCGCCGACGAGCGCAGCAGGCCGGAAACCTGGCCGGGCTTGAGCCCGCGCACCGGGTCGGCGAAGACCGTTGGCAGCCGTGCCGCGGTGCGCCAGCCCAGTGCGCCGCCCGAGAGCGCATCGGGCGCATCGGAAAAGCCGGCCGCGACCTGGCCGAAGTCCGTGCCCGACTCGATCTGCTTCAGCGCCTCCTCGGCGCGACGGCGCTTGGCGTCCACCTGGTCGGGCGTGGCCTGCTCGGGCACCAGCACCAGGACGTGCGACAGCCGGTACTCGACATCGCCGCCGACCTGCGCGTCGATGGTGGCAAGGAAGTTGTCGACCTCGGCGTCGGTCACGATGACGCGGCTCTCGACCTCGCGCTCGCGCAACCGCTGCACGGTGATCTCGCGGCGGATGTCGTCCCGGTATTTCGCGTAGGGAATGCCCTCGCGGTCCAGCACCTTGCGGAACTCCTCGGGCGACAGCTTGTTCTCCTGCGCGATGCGCTGGATCGTGCGCTCGACCTGCACGTCGTCGACCCGGATGCCGGTTTCCTTGGCGAACTGCATCAGCACCCGCTCGGTGATCAGCCGCTCGAGCAGCTGCTTCTGCAGGACATCGGGCGGCGGCGGCGTCACCTTCTCGGCCTTCATCTGCTGCAGGACGATGCGCTGCTGCTCGGCTGAGGTCGAATTGCGTGACGGCCTCCTCGTTGACGATCGCGACGACGCGGTCGAGCGTGACGACCCGGTTGCCGGACGACGGGGCCGCGGCCGCGGTGCCCGCCGGACGTGTGACCGCGGCCGGGGGCGCAAGGGCGGCGGGTCGGCCGGCCGGCGCCGGCATGGTTGCCGCGGCGCCCGCCGCGGGGGCTGCGGCCGGGCCCGCAGGTTGCGCGGGGACCTGTGCCAGGCCGGTCGCGGCAGCCAACGCCAGGACCGACCCGAGCACGGACGCCGCGGCGGCGCGAAAGGCGGTGCGATGATCCATGCAATCCTCGACTTCAGTAATCCGGGAAAGGTTCACCCTGCTCGCGCGGGCTGATCGTCGGGTCGTTCGACTGCTGGTAACCCGGAACGCTGCGACGCATGAGGTCCAGCGGGCTGGTCCCGAAGCGCGCGAGACCGTTGAGCTCGATCTGCGCGTAGACGGACGTGGTGGTCGTCTCGGTGGTCGTCGTCAGGCGTTGCGCGGCGACCCGCAGCGACCAGCAGTCGGCATTGTACTCGACCCCGACCACCGCCTCCAACGTCTTCCGGTCGGCGAGCGAGTAGTTCCAGCGGCCGAGCAGCGTCCAGCGCGGCGCCACCGGCCACTGGCCGGAAACGTCGAATTGCTTGAGCTCGCTGGCGCTGCCCGGCTGCGGATCCTCGTTGGTGCGGCTGAACCGGTAACTCCCGTTGACGACGCGCCCCGGTCCCGGGGTCCAGCGCAGCGCGGCGTTGAAGCGCTCGGTCTGCGAGCTGTCGAAGTTGTACTGCCACAGCCCCGCGACCGCCCACGCGTCGGTGATGCGCCCCTCGGCCAGCGCCAGCAGGTCCGACGTGCCCGCGGCCTGCGGCGCCTCGCTGCCCAGCGTCACCTTCTGGTCCTCGAAGTAGAAACGCTGGGCGACGGCGACGCGGAGCCGCTCGGCGCCGGTCGCGGACTCGAGCAGCCGCGACGTCAACGCCAGCGTCAGCTGGTTCGCGTCGCCGATGCGGTCGTTGCCGAGGTAACGGTTGACGCTGAACAGCTGGGCGAAGTTGAAGTCGTCCTCGGCGCTGTCGAAATTCGGCAGCGTGTTCTGGTTGCGATACGGGATGTACACATAGAACGCGCGCGGCTCCAGCGTCTGCACGAAGTCGTTCCCGAACGCCTTCCAGTCGCGCTCGAACACCAGTCCGCCGTCGACACTCGCGATCGGCACCGTCACCGACGGGGTCGAATCGGCCTGTCCCGTGCCGTCCAGCCAGTACTGCCGCGCGTGAACCGCGGCGCGGGCGGACACGAACCATGCCGCGCCCTGCCGGTCCCAGGAAACCCCCGGATAGATGTACGCGCGTCCACCCGTGGGCTCGAGCGCCGACTGGCGGAAGTTTACGTACTCGGCCGCGCCATCGAACGACAGGCCGAGCCAGTCGGTCTCCAGCAGCCGGCCGGCCAGCTGCGGCATCCGGTTGTACGGTGGCGTGACCGGCGGCGATCCGGGATCCTGCAGCGTCTGGAAGGTCTGCGCCCGCAACAGCGCCTGCCATGGCCCGCGCGCCCACGTGAAGCCGCCCTCGCGCGGCAGCGAACTCTGCGACGTCACCGCGATGCGATCGGAAAGGTCGGCGAAGTACGTGTCGTCGGAGACCTTGTTGAGGTTGAGGTAGCCGGCAAGTCCGGGCGTGATCGCAGCCAGGTCCTGGTTGTGCCGGAACGACACGCCCCAGCGGTCGGTGCCGGTCTGCCGGTCGTGGGGCAGAAATTCGGCGTTGAGCTCCCCGGTGAAGGTCTCGAACAGGTAACGCCCCTGCCCGCCCAGCTGCAGTCCCCGCTTGGTCATCAGCCGCGGGGTGATCGTCGCGTCGTAGTTGGGCGCGAGGTTGAGGTAGTACGGGACCGCCGCTTCGAAGCCCCGGATGCCGGTCACCCCCAGCGTG
Source organism: uncultured beta proteobacterium (assembly GCA_963810815.1). GTDB lineage: Bacteria > Pseudomonadota > Gammaproteobacteria > Burkholderiales > Casimicrobiaceae > CAVQWT01. The sequence goes on from CAWEPB010000003.1 coordinate 27,748, forward strand.
GGCACGAGGAACCCGGTCTTGCGCTCGTTGTCGAGCGGGAACTCGAACCAGGGCGTGTACGCGATCGGGACGTCGAAGAAGCGGACCGTGGCGTTGCGCCCGGTGCCCACGCGGCGCTTCTGGTCGATTTCCAGCTCGTCCATCCGCACGTACCAGTCCTCGCGCGGCGCGACGCAGGTCGAGTAACGCCCGTCGGTCACGTCGAAGCGATCGGGGCCGTTGAATTCCAGCGTGGCCGCGGAACCGCGCGCGCCGTTGCTGCCGATGACGAAGCGCGGCTCGCGGAAGTAGCCCGTCTCGGTGTCGCGCTTGAACTTCGCCTCCGGGCCGGAGATCGAGTCGGGCCCCCGGCGCAGCAGCACGCCGCCCTTGCCCCAGATCTCGTCCAGATTGAAATCGTAGTGCAGCCAGTCCGCGAGCACGGTTTCGCTGCGCGTGCGCAGCTCGACCTTGCCCTCCGCCTGGACGAACTTGCCGACGACGCCGTCGAGGCGGTCGGCGCGCATGAAGATCGGTCCGTCGCCCGCCGCGAACGGCGCGACCCGCAGCGGCGAGCCCTCCGGCGGCTTGCCGGAAGTTCCGGGCGTCGACGCGGTACCGGCGGCCGGCGCGACGACCGTCGGCGCCGTCCCGGCCGGGGCGCCCGACGTTTCGCCCGCCTTCGGCGCGGCCGAACGCAGCGGCGGCGGCGTGAGCGCCGGGGCCAGCTTGAGGACCGGCGGTGCGCTGCCGGCCTCGCCGATGGTCGCCTCGGGCGCCTCGGGCGCCGGCGCCGGCGTCTGCGCCCGCACGTCGGCGAAGACGACGGGCAGCGCGACGGCAAGCGCCAACGCGAGCGGGGTGGGGCGCAACCTCATGCGGGCGGGACGGTCCGGGGGACGGGATGAGCGCACGTGGGCGCAGGGGGCGAGCCGGAGAGCGACGCGTGTAAAATGGCGCATTCTAGCGTGCCGTCCGCATCGCCTCGGGCGCCGTTGCCTTCCGCGCCCGGAATTCCGATGCCCCTCGCCACCGACGATCGCCTTGCCGCGCTGACCCGCTGGGTCGGCGACCTCGTCGACGAACCGGCCCCCGCGATCGCGCCGGCGTCGGCCGACGCGAGCTTCCGCCGCTACTTCCGCGTGACGCCGGCCGCACCGTGGCAGGGCCGCGCGACGCTGATCGTGATGGATGCGCCGCCGCCGATGGAAGACTGCCGGCCGTTCGTCCACGTCGCCGCGCTGCTCGGCGCCGCCGGCGTCAACGCGCCGCCCGTGCTGGCGCAGGACCTCGAGCGCGGCTTCCTGCTGCTGGGCGATCTCGGCACCACGACCTACCTGGCGGCGCTCGACGAACGCAGCGCGCACGGACTCTACCTCGACGCCATCGACGCCCTGGTCCGCTTCCAGCGCAGCAGCCGCGACGGCGTGCTGCCGGTCTACGACGACGCGCTGCTGGCGCGCGAACTCGCGCTCTATCCCGACTGGTACGTCGCCCGCCACCGCGGCGTCGTGCTGACCGCGGAGGAACGCGCGGTCGTCGACGACGCGTTCGCGCGCATCCTCGCGAACAATCTCGCCCAGCCGCGCGTGTTCGTCCACCGCGACTACCATTCGCGCAACCTGATGGTCAGCACGCCCAATCCGGGCGTGCTGGATTTCCAGGACGCCGTCTTCGGCCCCATCACCTACGATCTCGTGTCGCTGCTGCGCGACGCCTACATCGCGTGGGACGAGGAGCGGCAGATCGACTGGGCCGTCCGCTACTGGGAGCGCGCCCGGAAGGCCGGGCTGCCGGTCGACCCCGACTTCGGCGCGTTCTGGCGCGATTTCGAGTGGATGGGCGTGCAGCGGCAGCTCAAGGTCCTCGGCATCTTCGCGCGCCTCGCGCACCGCGACGGCAAGCTGGGCTACCTCGCCGACATGCCGCGCGTCGCCGCGTACCTCCGCGGCGCCTGCGCCCGCTACCGCGAGCTCGGCCCGCTGCTGGCGCTCGTCGACGCCGTCGACGCGCGGCCCGCGCCCGCGGCCGGGTACACGTTCTGATGGCCGGCAGCGCCACCGCGATGATCCTCGCCGCCGGTCGCGGCGAGCGGATGCGCCCGCTCACCGACACCTGCCCGAAGCCGCTGCTGCCGGCGGGCGGCAAGCCGCTGGTCGTCCACCAGATCGAGGCGCTCGCGCGCGCCGGCCACCGCGACATCGCGATCAACGCCGCGCACCTCGCCGACCGGCTGATCGCAGCGCTGGGCGACGGCGCCGCATTCGGGGTGCGCCTGCACTGGTCGCGCGAACCCGAGCCGCTGGAAACCGCCGGCGGCATCGCCACGGCCTTTCCCCTGCTGGCCGCAGGCCCGGTGCTGATCGTCTCCGGCGACATCTGGACCGCGTACGACTACGCATCGCTGGCGCCGGCGATCGCCGCGATGCGCGCGGACCCCGCCGCCCCTCGCGTCCACCTCGTCATGGTGCCCAACCCCCCCTATCACCCGCGCGGCGACTTCGCGCTGCTGCCGCCCGGGCGCGCCGACGCGGCCGCGACCACCCGGGACGGCCATCCCCGTCGAGGGCGCATCGTCGCCCTCCCTCGAACCTCGACCCGTCCGCCGGCCCGCCCGCCCCCGTCGGGCACCGTCCCCCCCGGCCACGGCACCTCCGGCCGCGCCCGCTCCGGCACCCCCGAGGCGGATTCGCCGGGCCCGCGTCAGGCGAGTGGGGTGGTCGAGCCCAGCGCGGGCCCGGCGAATCCGCCGCCGACAGCCACGGACGCAGCGGCCGCGGCAGGTCCGCCCTCCCTCACCTTTGGCAACATCGGCGTCTACGACTCCGCGCTGTTCGCCGAACTTCCACGCGGGACGAAGCTCAAATTGCTTCCCCTGTTTCTGCAATGGATCGCCGCCGGCATCGTCGTCGGCGAGCGATTCGATGGACCATGGGCGAACGTCGGCACCCCCGACGAACTCGCCCGCCTCGACGCGGCGCTGACCGACCCGGCCTGACGCCGCCCGGCGCGTCGGACCGGGCTGGCCGGTGCCGCGCACGACCTCTCAAGGAAACCCACGATGACCGACGTTGCCGCTCCCGCTGCCAATCCGCTGCTCGACTTCTCGGGCCTCCCGCGCTTCGACGCCATCGACGCCGGGCACGTGACGCCCGCGGTCGACGCGCTGCTCGCGGCCGCACGGGCCGCGGTGGAGGCCGTGGCGACCGACCCGCGCCCGCCGACCTGGGACAACGTCGTCGAGCCGCTCGACGACGCCCTCGACCGCCTCGACCGCGCGTGGGGCGCGGTCAACCACCTGAACTCGGTCGTCAGCACCCCGGCGCTGCGCGACGCCTACAACGGCAACCTGCCGAAAGTCACCGCGTTCCACACCGACCTGGGCCAGGACGAGCGGCTGTACGCGCGTTACAAGGCGCTCGCGGCCACGCCCGCGCATGCCGCCTTCACCCCCGCGCAGAAGAAGGCGATCGAGAACGCGCTGCGCGATTTCCGCCTGTCCGGCGCCGAGCTGCCGCCGGCCGGCAAGGCGCGCCTGAAGGAAGTCGAGGAGGAGCTCGCGAACCTCGCCGCGAAGTTCGACGACAACGTGCTCGACGCGACCAACGCCTGGTCGCTGCTGATCGACGACGTCGGGCGGCTCGCCGGCGTGCCGGCCGACGTCGTGTCCGCCGCGCAGGCCGCGGCGAAGGCCGACGGCAAGCCGGGCTGGAAGCTGACGCTGCGCATGCCCTGCTACCTGCCGGTGATGCAGTACGCCGACGACCGCGAGCTGCGCGCCACGATGCACCGGGCGTACACGACGCGCGGGTCGGAGCTCGGCGCCGATCCCGCCTGGGACAACACCGCGACCATCGACCGCACGCTGGCGCTGCGGCACGAGGCGGCGCGGCTGCTGGGCTTCGCCAACTACGCGGAGGTGTCGCTGGTGCCGAAGATGGCGCGCGACGCGGCCGAGGTGCTCGCCTTCCTGGGCGACCTCGCGACGCGTTCGAAGCCCTGGGCCGAGCGCGATTTCGCCGAACTCGCCGCGTTCGCCCGCGACGAGCTGGCGCTGCCCGAACTCGCCCCCTGGGACCTCGCGTACGCCTCGGAGAAGCTCAAGGCGGCGCGATACTCCTTCTCGGAGCAGGAGGTGCGCCAGTACTTTCCCGAGGACCGCGTGCTGGCCGGCCTGTTCGGCCTGGTCGAGACGATCTACGGCGTGAAGATCCGCGCGGCGAAGGCGACCGCATGGCACCCGGACGTGCGCTTCTTCGAAGTGGTCGACGGCGCCGGCGCCCTGGTCGGGCAGTTCTTCCTCGACAACTACGCCCGCGAAGGCAAGCAGGGCGGCGCGTGGATGGACGACGCGGTCAATCGCCGCCGTGCCGGTTCCCACGTGCAGCTGCCGGTCACGTACCTGACCTGCAACCTCTCGGCGCCAGTGGACGGCAAGCCGGCGACGTTCACGCACGACGAGGTGCTGACGATCTTCCACGAGTTCGGTCATGGCCTCCACCAGCTGCTCACGCAGGTCGACGTCGCCGCGGTGTCGGGCCTGTCCGGCGTCGAATGGGACGCCGTCGAACTGCCGTCGCAGTTCATGGAGAACTTCTGCTGGGAATGGGACGTCGTCCGGTCGATGACCGCGCACGTCGACACCGGCGAGCCGATACCGCGTGCGCTGTTCGAGAAGATGCTCGCGGCGAAGAACTTCCAGTCGGGTCTCGCGATGGTGCGCCAGATCGAGATGGCCACCGTCGACATGCGCCTGCACGCCGACTACGACCCCGCGGCGCCGCGGGTGCCGAACGACGTGCTGGCGGAGGTCCGGCGCGAGGTCGCGGTGACGCCGCGCGCCCCCTACGACCGTTACCTCAACGCGTTCGGCCACATCTTTGCCGGCGGCTACGCGGCCGGCTACTACAGCTACAAGTGGGCCGAGGTGCTGTCGGCCGACGCCTACAGCCTGTTCGAGGAGGCCGGCGTGCTGTCGCCGGTCGCCGGGGCGAAGTTCCGCGACGAGGTGCTCGCCCGGGGGGGCAGCCGGACGGCCCTGGAGTCCTTCATCGCCTTCCGCGGCCGGGCTCCCCAAATCGACGCGCTTCTGCGGCATAATGGGATGACATTGTCATCGTGACGGAGGAGCCATGGCTCGCACTGCACGCCCGATCGCCGCCGCCGGCGCACTCGCCGCCCTGACCGCGCTCGCCGCGGTCCTGGGCGCGGACGTCCGCGCCCAGCAGCCGCAGCAGCCGCAGCAGCAGGTCTACCGCTACGTCGACAAGGACGGCCGCGTCGTCTACAGCGACCGCCAGCCTGCCGGCGACGCCAGGGACGTCCAGCCCAAGCGGATGGGGGCGAACTACATCGAGAACAGCGAGCTCCCCTTCGGCGCGCAGCAGGCGATGGACCGCTTCCCGGTGACCCTCTACACCTTCGCCTGCGGCGAGCTCTGCCAGAACGCCGAGGCGCTGCTCAATCGCCGCGGCGTCCCGTTCACGTCGGTGAACGTCGAGGACCCGAAGGGCGCGGAGCAGTTGAAGAACCTGACCGGCGAGCTCACCGCCCCGGTGCTGCAGGTCGGCGACAAGCTGATCGGCAAGGGCTACAACGAGCAGCGCTGGACCGCCCTGCTCGACCAGGCGGGGTACCCGAAAGCGCCCGCGTCGCGCCGGATCACGCCGGCGCGCCCGCCGGCCGCCGAGGCTCCCGCCGAACCCCCGACGGACAGCCCCGCCCCGACGGCGGTGGCCCCCTCCCCGGGCAGCGGCTACCCGCAGAACTGACGCCGGCGACGGCGGGCGGGCGCGGCCGACGCGCCCGCCTTCGCTCGCCCGGACCGGCGGCCGATCACCGTGAAGCTCGCCACCTGGAACGTCAATTCGCTGAAGATGCGCCTGCCGCGCGTGCTCGACTGGCTGGCGCAGCACGGACCGGACGTGCTCTGCCTGCAGGAGACCAAGGTCGAGGACCCGTCCTTTCCGGTGCTGGAGCTCGACGCGGCCGGCTATGCCGCGCACTTCGCGGGACAGAGGACCTACAACGGCGTCGCGCTGCTGGTGCGCAAGACGCTGCCGCCGGCGACCGACGTCGCGCGCGGGCTTCCCGACATCGCCGACGAGCAGAAGCGCGTCATCGCGGCCAGCTTCGGGAGCCTGCGCGTCGTCAATTTCTACGTGCCCAACGGTCAGTCGGTCGACTCCGACAAGTACCGGTACAAGCTCGACTGGTGTCGCGCCGCGACCGCGTTCCTGCGCGCCGAGCTCGCCGCGCATCCGCGGCTCGCGGTCGTCGGCGACTTCAACATCGCCCCCGAGGACCGCGACGTGCACGACCCGGTGGCTTGGGCGGGCCAGGTGCTGTGCACCGAGGCCGAGCGGCAGGTGTTCCGCGACTGGGCGGCGCTGGGCCTCGCCGACGCGTTCCGCCTGTTCGACCAGCCGCCGGGGACGTTCAGCTGGTGGGATTACCGGATGCTGGGCTTCCCCAAGAACCACGGACTGCGCATCGACCACATCCTGCTGTCGGCGCCGCTCGCGTCGGGCTGCTCGTCGTGCACGATCGACCGCAACGCGCGCAAGGGTGAGAAGCCGTCCGACCACGCGCCGGTGATCGCGGACATCGCCGACCCGCGATGAAGCTGCCGGCGGGCTCGGTCGCCGGCCGCCGCATCGTCGCGGTCGCGCTCCTGCTCGCCGTCGCGGCGGCCGTCGTCTTCGCGGTGAAGTGGCGAATCGCCAGGCCGGCGCCGATCGAGGGCGTCGCCACCGTTCGCGCGACGCATTACTGGGCCGGCGGGTATCCGAAGTCCTTCTGGGACGGGCTCGATCCGTCCCGCGTCGACGCGGACTTCGCGCGCATCCGGCAGGACGGCTTCAATACCGTCGTGCTCGCGGTCTCGTGGCCGGAGTTCCAGCCGCGGCTGACGCCGACGCCCGCCTACGACGAGCGCGCGTTCGGCGACCTCGCCATGCTGATCCGGAAAGCCGGCGAGCATGGCCTGCGCGTCGCGCTGCGCGTGGGCTTCATCTGGTCGTTCCGGCCCGACGCCGAATTGCCGAACGCCATGCGCGTGGACGCGGCGTTCCACGACGCCGCAATCCACGCGGCGTGGCTCGACTTCGTCGGCGAGGTGTGCCGACGCGTCTGCGATTCGCCGCACGTCGTGATGGGCTTTCTGTCGTGGGAAGACCTGTTCCCGTTCAATCTTCTGGGCGACGCGCCGAATCGCGACCACCTGGGGTTTCGACGCGAATTCGTCGGCTGGCTGCGCACGCACCACGCCCTCGCGGACGTCGGTGCGAAGTACGGTCGGTCCTTCGCCTCCTGGGCGGACGTGCCCCTGCCCGAGCGCCGCAGTCCGGCCTACGAATACGTCCTTGCCTGGTGGGACGACGCGCTCGTCGAGCGCTTCTTTCTGCCTGCGCGCCAGCGTTTCCCGAGACTCTCGTTCGAGGCGCGAGTCGACTGGGACCCGGTCTGGCACGGAGAGCGCATCGACTGGTACCGGCACGACGTCCAGTTGCGCCGGGCCGGGGCCGAAGTCGCGACCGTCTACTACGCCGTGGCCTGGGGGATGAAGAACGACGGCGACTCGACCGATGCGCCGAGCGCGCTGGCCCAGCTCGACCGCCTGCTCGCCTCCGCTGCCGGGGAGAGCCGCGCCAGGAGCCTCTTCATCGACCAGTTCAACTTCGTCGACAACACGCCGGAGTTCAGCCGCAACACCCGGCTCGCCGACGACCAGTACGACGCCATGCTGGCGGGCGCGGCCGACGTCCTCACGCGGCGCGGCGCCGGCTACGCGGTCTGGGTCGACCAGGATTATGCGTCGAACATCCTCTACAACCCCGGCTTCCAGCGCGGACTTGCCGGATGGGAGGCCGACGGCGGCGTGAACGTGATCGCGCAACCCGACGGCGCTGCCACGGCGCGACTCGCGCCCGGCGCAGGCATCGCCCAGCGCATCGTTGCCGGCAATCGGGAGGCCGGTTTCCTGCCGGGCCGGACTGGCAAGCTGTGCCTGCACGGGCGCGCCGTCGACGCCGACAGCGCGCGTGTGGACGTCGCCGGATTGCCGGGGGCCGCGTCGCTCACGTTCGACCGGGTCGCCCGGAGGCGTTGCGCCGACGTTCCGCTGGCGGCCGAATTCCGCCTCGCCCTGGCGGCCCAGTCGACGGTCGAACTCGACCGCATCGAGCTCTTCCATCATGTCCAGCAATCCCGCCTTCGGGAGCTGGACGGCGCGCCCGGCCCCCAGGCGGAAGCGCTGCGCGCGCTCAATCGCGAACTCGCCCGTCGCACCGGTTCGTGACCCCCGCCGCGCCGGGCCCGACAGCGAGCGAGTGAGGCATCGAGCGAGCGGCGGGCCCGCGCCGGGGTGACCGCCGTGGCGCGGCGGGCCCGACGCCGAGCGACTGAGGCATCGAGCGAACGGCCGGCCCGTGCCGGGTGACCGCCGTGGCGCGGCGGGCCCGACGCCGAGCGACTGAGGCATCGAGCGAACGGCCGGTCCGTGCCGGGTAACCGCCGTGGCGCGGCGGGCCCGACAGCGAGCGAGTGGGGCATCGAGCGAGTGTCGGGCCCGCCGCGCCACGGCGAGCGCCGGGAGCCGGGAGCTCCGACCGAGCCCCGGTTCAGCCGACCCGTTCCCCGCCCTTGCGCAACTCCGCCTCGAGTCCGAGCTCCTGGATCTTGCGGGTCAGCGTGTTGCGGCCCCAGCCCAGCCACGCCGCCGCTTCCATGCGGTGGCCGCCCGTGTGCGCGAGCGCACGCAGGATCAGCGTCCGTTCGAATTCCTTCTCCAGCCGGTCGCCGACCGCACGCTCGCCGCGCGCCAGCGCCTGGCCGAGTTCACGGTCGAGCGCCTGCCGCCACGATCCGTCCGCGGCGTCGCCCGCGTCGACCGGCTCGCGCAACTCCGGCGGCAGGTCGGCGACCTCGACCCGCTGACCGGGCGCCATCACCGTCAGCCAGTGGCAGATGTTCTCGAGTTGCCGCACGTTGCCGGGAAAGCGGAACGCCGCCAGCACTTTCAGCGCCGCTTCCGACAGGAGTTTCGGCTCGACCGCGAGATCGCGCGCGCTCTTCTGCAGGAAATGGCGGGCGAGCGGCGCGATGTCCTCCGCGCGCTCGCGCAGCGGCGGCAGCCGCAGCCGGACCACGTTGAGCCGGTGCATCAGGTCCTCGCGGAACAGCCCCTGCCGCACGCGCTCCTCGAGATTCTGGTGCGTCGCCGCGATGACGCGGACGCTGGCCTTGAGCGGCGCATGGCCGCCGACCCGGTAGTACTCGCCGTCGGCCAGCACGCGCAGCAGCCGCACCTGCAGGTCCGCGGGCATGTCGCCGATCTCGTCCAGGAACAGCGTGCCGCCCTCGGCCTGCTCGAAGCGGCCCCGGCGCGCGCTCTGCGCGCCCGTGAAGGCGCCACGTTCGTGGCCGAAGAGCTCGCTTTCCAGCAGGTCCTTGGGGATCGCCGCCGTGTTGATGGCGACGAACGGACCCGCGGCGCGCGGGCTGTGACGGTGCAGCGCACGGGCGACCAGCTCCTTGCCGGTCCCGCTCTCGCCGGTGATCAGCACCGTGGCGCTCGACTGCGACAGCCGGCCGATCGCGCGGAAGACCTCCTGCATCGCCGGCGCCTGGCCCAGCATCTCGGGCGTCTCGCTGCCGACGCCGGCGGCGGATGGCGACGCGAGCGGGGTCTCGGTGGTCGCGCGCCGGATGAGCGCCAGCGCGTGGTCGACGTCGAACGGCTTCGGCAGGTACTCGAACGCGCCGCCCTGGAAAGCCGCGACCGCGCTGTCGAGGTCGGAGTACGCGGTCATGATGATGACCGGGATGTGCGGATGCTGCTGCTTGATCTTGTTGAGCAGGACCAGGCCCGAGTCGCCCGGCATCCGGATGTCGGAAACCAGCACCGACGGCTGGGCCACCGCCAGCGCCTGCAGCACCTCGTAGGCCGATGCGAACGTCTTGTGCGGAATGCCCTCGCGCGCGAGCGCCTTCTCGAGCACCCAGCGGATCGACCGGTCGTCGTCGACGATCCATACCGGCTTCATGACGATACCCCGCGGCGGTTCGTAATCGTACGCATGCATATGGACGTCTTTCGCTGCTCGCTAGAGGGCGCGGCCGCCCTCGAGCGGCAGCAGGATCGTGAAAATCGTGCGCCCTGGGGCGCTGTCGCATTCGATCGTGCCGTGGTGCTGGGCGACGAAGGTCTGCGCGATGGTGAGGCCGAGGCCGCTGCCGCCTTCGCGCCCGGACACCAGCGGAAAGAAGATGCGGTCCGCGAGTTCCGGCGGCACGCCGGGGCCGTTGTCCTCGACGGCGATCGCCAGCGCCAGGCGGTAGCGCCTGCGCGCGAGCGTCACATAGCGGGCGACGCGTGTGCGCAGGACGATCCGCGGACCCGCGGTGGTGCCGGTGACCGCCTGCGCCGCGTTGCGCACGATGTTCAGCACCGCCTGCGTCAGCTGCTCGGCATCCGCCTCGATCTCCGGAAGACTGGTGTCGAAGTCGCAGACGATGTCGATGTCGCGGAACTCGGCATGGACGACGCCCTTCACCCGGACCAGGATCTCGTGGATGTTGGTCCGGCGATACGTCGGCAGCCGGTGCGGCGTCAGCAGGCGGTTGACCAGCGACTGCAGCCGGTCCGCCTCGCCGATGATCACCTGCGTGTATTCGATGAGCTGCGGCCGGTCGAGCTCGCGCTCGAGCAGCTGCGCGGCCCCGCGAATGCCGCCGAGCGGATTCTTGATCTCGTGCGCGAGGCTGCGGATCAGCTCGCGGTTCGCCTGGTGCTGCTCGAGCAGGCGCTCCTCGCGCGCGATCTTCAGCTGCTGGTCGATGTGGCGAAACTCGATCAGCAGCGGGGCCCCGGGCAGGTCGACCGGGGACACCGTCGCGTTGAGATGCAGCTTGACCTTGCCGGTCGCGGCGAGTTCGAGCTCCTGCTCGGTGTACGCCGCTCCGCTCGCCGTCGCCTTGCCGATCGCCGCCGCCAGCGCCGGCGCGTCGCCGAACACGGTCCGCAACGTATGCCCGACGAGCTGGCGCTCGGAGATCTCGAACAGGTTTTCGGCGGCCGGATTGGCGTAGACGATCGCGTGCGCATCGTCGAGCACGAGGACGGCGGTCGCGAGCAGTTCGAAGCCGGCGAACTCCGGCAACGCGGGGGCGAGGTCCGCGGTGCGCATCATGAACCTGATCGGCGCGCGCGCCGCGCGGGAGAGGGACGGGAAGACCACTCCGAAGCGTTAGCAATATCCACGCCGAAGCGCCGACCCCCGACCCCGCCCGGCGCGAACGCCGTGCGCGCGCGTCTCGGCGCGATCGCCGCGAGGATGCTGCACCACGGGCGAACGTCCGGCGCGCCAAATCGGCGCTGGTGCGCGTTCGTCGCGGGGCCGGATCGGCGGGGCGCGACGTCGCGGCCGCGCCTGCGGTCAGCGCGTGGTGCCGATTTCCTTGCGCAACGCCTCGATGTTGCGCTCGTGCACGGTGATTGCCTGGCGCAGTCGCGCGATGCGAGCCCGGTACTTGTCGGCGCTGGCCCGCTCCTCGGGCAGCGGCGGCGGCGCGCCGTCCGCGTAGGCGACACGGGCTTCGGCGAGGAGCTTCTCCTCGCTCGCGAGTTCATCGCCCAGAACCTTGCGTCGGATGTCGTCGCGGCCCTTCTGCGTCGCGCTGTCGACCTTGGGAAAGCCGGGCGGCGACGGGGTGGTCGCACGACCGCCGCGAGACGACGCCGCGGGCGGGGGCGCGCTCGGCGCGCCGGGCACGTTGAAATACGAGAAAGCGCCGGATTCGGTGACGCAGCGATAGGTGTTGCCCTCGACGACGCTCGGCTTGCTGACGCAGCCGGACTCGCGCGCCTTTTCGGACAGCGTGACCGCGCCGGCGGCGGGAACCAGCGCGATCCCGCCGGCAAGGAGTGCGACGAGCGCCCCCAGGCGGGACGTTCCCGCGCGCTTGCGCCCCGTTCGGCGCCCGATTTCCCGAGCTGAGTCAAGTCGATGCATCGCGCCGCAGTGTAACCGTCGAAGGGGTGAAGCAAAAGGGGCGGACACGCGGCCCGCCCCCCCGTCACGCTTTCAACGCGCACGCGGCGCGGCCGGTTTACAGGCTGTAGTACATGTCGTATTCGACCGGATGGGTCGTCATGCGGAAGCGCGTGACTTCCTCCATCTTCAGCGCGATGTACGAATCGATCATGTCGTTGGTGAACACGCCGCCGCGGGTGAGGAACTCGCGATCCTTGTCGAGGTAGTCCAGCGCCTGGTCCAGCGACGAGCAGACGGTCGGGATCTTGGCATCCTCTTCCGGCGGCAGGTCGTACAGGTTCTTGTCCGCCGGGTCGCCCGGGTGGATCTTGTGCTGCACGCCGTCGAGGCCCGCCATCAGCATCGCCGCGAACGCGAGGTATGGGTTGGCGGTCGGGTCCGGGAAACGGACCTCGATGCGGCGGCCCTTCGGATTGGCGACGTACGGAATGCGGATCGACGCCGAGCGGTTGCGCGCCGAGTAGGCGAGCTTGACCGGCGCCTCGAAGCCGGGGACCAGCCGCTTGTACGAATTCGTGCCGGGGTTGGTGATCGCGTTGAGCGCGCGGGCGTGCTTGATGATGCCGCCGATGTAGTACAGCGCGAACTCGGAAAGACCCGAGTAGCCGTCGCCCGCGAAGAGGTTCTTGCCGTCCTTCCACACCGACTGGTGCACGTGCATGCCCGATCCGTTGTCGCCGACGATCGGCTTGGGCATGAACGTCGCCGTCTTGCCGTAGGCGTGCGCGGTGTTGTGGATGACGTACTTCATGATCTGCAGCCAGTCGGCGCGCTGGACCAGCGGCGCGAACTTGGTGCCGATCTCGCACTGTCCCGCGTTGGCGACCTCGTGGTGGTGCACCTCGACCTCGACGCCCATCTGCTCGAGCGCGAGACACATCGCCGAGCGGATGTCCTGGAGCTGATCGACCGGCGGCACCGGAAAGTAGCCGCCCTTGACCGTCGGCCGGTGACCGAGGTTGCCGCCCTCGAACTTGTCCGCGGTCGACCAGGCGGCCTCCTCCGAGAACACCTTGCAGTAGCTGCCCGACATGTCGACGGACCATTCGACCGCGTCGAAGATGAAGAACTCGGGCTCGGGGCCGAAGTAGCAGACGTCGCCGAGCTTGGTGCTCTTGAGGTAGGCCTCCGCGCGCTTCGCCAGCGAGCGCGGATCGCGCTCGTAACCCTTGCCGTCCGACGGCTCGACCACGTCGCAGGTGATCAGCAGCGTCGTCTCGTCCATGAACGGGTCGAGGTTGGCCGTGCCCGGATCGGGCATCAGCAGCATGTCCGAGGCCTGGATGCCCTTCCAGCCGGCGATCGACGAGCCGTCGAACGCGTGGCCGGATTCGAACTTGTCGGCGTTGAACTGCCGTGCCGGAACCGTGACGTGCTGCTCCTTGCCGCGGGTGTCGGTGAACCGGAGGTCGACGAACTTGACCTCTTTCTCTTTGATCAACTTGAGCACGTCGGCGGGGGTGGTCATGCGAATCTTCTCCTGATGGCGTCAAGCGCCCAGCGGGCGCACATTGCGTTGCAAAAAAGGCGGGAAGAGTTTAGCGAGAAGCGTGCCATGGGATGGACACGCCGAAGTGCCTGTTTGGCAAGGGTCTACCGGCCCGACCATCACCGCCGCGGGCGATGGTCCGCACATAAATAGTGCGCCGAACCACGGGCTGGCACAAGCTTGGTGCGGCTTGCCCAACGATGCGGCGAAACGGATGCCGCGTCGCAATAAAAGGCCGGATCGGGCGCTTCGAATCAGACTCCGGGGAGGCCGGGCAGCGACAGCGCATCGGCAACAACATTGCAGGCCATTGATTCAATATACCTTTTCCTGCTCGCCCCGAAGCGGAGCGACGCACCATTCCTGGGCGTTGGGCTACGGATAGAAAAGGTAGAGGCGGTACCCCGCCTGCGTCGTCGCGCTCGCGTCGATGAACAACTTGATCGCCACTTCGCCGTTGCCGGGCATGCCGGTGGCCAGGTCGACGGTTCCCCCCGCGTACTCCGCCGGGGCGAGCGCTCGACGCACCACCGCCTGGTCCTGCGCATCGGTCAGCGTGAGTTCGAGATGCGGATACGCGAGCGGCCACGCCGTCCGGTTGCGCAGCGTCGCCGACAGAATGAGCAGGCCCCGATGCGCGGGATCGGCCTGCAGATCGGACGCCTCGATCGACAGGCCCGCGACATCGCGCAGCGGCCGGATCGCGCAGCCCAGCGTCGCGCAGGCCCCGGTGAGCACGGCCCGCGAGGCGGGAAAATGCGCCGCCAGCACGTCGCGCCAATGGAATGCCGCCTGCGCGACCAGCGCGAGCAGCAGCAGGGGGACGGCCGCGACGAGCAGCGCCCTGGCGGTCCGCGACGACGGCTTGCGCTGCATCTGGGCGAAGCGCTCTTCGTAGGCAATTTCGCGCACGCGGTCCGCGTCGTCGTTGCCGACGCCGGCCGCGGGAGGCTCGATGCGTTCGGGCGCCGCCGACGCGTCGACGCCCGGCGGCTCGAGCGCCTGGCTGCTGCGCAGCGTGACGGTCGGCGGCCCCAGCACGGCGTCGTCGAAGGGCATCTCGCCCTCCGGCCGCCGACGCGGCGCCAGCGATATCAGGTGCGCGTTGCCGTCGAAGACCGTCTTGCAGTGCCCGCAGCGGACCTGCCCCGCGCGCATCGCCAACTGCTGCGGCGTCACGCGGAAGATCGTCTTGCAGCCGGGGCAGCGAGTGTATTGTTCTTGAGCCAAGGCGTCGCGCGGGCGGCGGGGGAAAGGAAGGTCGCGAAAGGCGCGCGGGCCGTTCAGCCCGCGGGGGCTGGGTTGCGAATGCCGGCGAGCGCGACCCAATCCTCGTCGCGATCCCAGACGTCGATTCTAAACCACGGCGCGTACGACGCGATCACCTCGCCCGCCTGCGCCGTGAGCACGCCGGACAGCACGATCGTGCCGCCCGCCCGCACCCGTGCGGCCAGCGCGGGCGCCAGCAGCCGCAGCGGATTGGCAAGGATGTTGGCGACGACGACGTCGTAGCGGCCCTTCGCCGCCGCCGGCAGCGCGGCGTGCAGCGCCTCGCCGTGCTCGTCGGGCAGCCCGAACGTCGCGACGACTTCGTTGCGCGCGGCGTTCGCGCGGCTCGCGGCGACTGCCTGCGGGTCGACGTCGGTCCCGGTCACGATGCCGGCACCGAGTCGGGCGGCGGCAATGGCGAGAATCCCGGATCCGCAGCCGTAATCGAGCACCGACGCTCCGCGCCGCAGGTTTGCGGCCAGCCAGCGCAGGCACAGCCGCGTCGTCGGATGCGAGCCGGTGCCGAACGCGAGACCGGGGTCGAGCAGCAGGTTGCAGGCGCGCGGCTCGACCGGTTCGCACCACGACGGCACGATCCACAGGCCGTCGGCGATGCGGATCGGCGCGAACTGCGCCTGCGTCGCGCGCACCCAGTCCTCGTCGGCGACCGTGAAGCGCTCGTGCGGCGGCGCCGCCGCGCCGACGTCGGCCGCCGCGGCCGCCAGCGCCGCGTCGGGATCGGCGTCGCCGGCGAACAGCGCGGTGAGGCGCGACACGGGCCACAGCGCGCCGGGGTCCTCGCCGGGCTCGCCGTAGAGCGGGATCTCGTCGGCGGTGCCGGCGCGCGGGTCGGCGGCATCGACGGACAGCGCGCCCGCCGCCAGCAGCGCGTCGGTCCATGCGTCGGCCGTCGCGGCGTCGGTGTCGAAGCGCAGGGCGAGGTAGCTCACGCGAGCCGCGGATCAGCCCGCCGCGAGACGCCGCTTGGCGAGCTTTTCCTCGAGATAGTGGATCGAGGTGCCGCCGCGGATGAACTTCTCGTCCAGCAGCAGCTCCTGGTGCAGCGGGATGTTGGTCTTGATCCCCTCGACGATCATCTCGGACAGCGCGACGCGCATGCGGGCCATCGCCTGCTCGCGGGTGTCGCCGTACGCGATGACCTTGCCGATCATCGAGTCGTAATACGGCGGCACGAAGTAGTTCTGGTACGCGTGCGAATCGACGCGGATGCCGGGGCCGCCGGGCGCGTGCCACGAGGTGATGCGCCCGGGCGACGGCACGAACGTGTACGGGTCCTCGGCGTTGATCCGGCATTCGATCGCGTGCCCGCGCCGCGCGATGTCGCGCTGGCGCCACCGCAGCTTCTGGCCTGCGGCGACGCGGATCTGCTCCTGCACGATGTCGATGCCGGTGATGAGCTCGGTCACCGGGTGCTCCACCTGCACCCGCGTGTTCATCTCGATGAAGAAGAACTCGTCGTTCTCGTAGAGGAATTCGAAGGTTCCCGCGCCCCGGTAGTTGATCTTGCGGCAGGCGTCGGCGCAGCGCTCGCCGATGCGGGTCAGGGCGCGCGCCGAAATGCCCGGCGCCGGGGCCTCCTCGATGATCTTCTGGTGCCGGCGCTGCATCGAGCAGTCCCGCTCGAACAGGTAGACGGCGTTGCGGTGCTCGTCGGCGAGGACCTGGATCTCGATGTGGCGCGGGTTGGCGAGGAACTTCTCCATGTAGACGGTCGGATTGCCGAACGCCGCCTGCGCCTCGGAGCGGGTCAGCGTCACCGCGGAGAGCAGCGCCGCCTCGGTGTGCACGACCCGCATGCCGCGACCGCCCCCGCCCCCGGCCGCCTTGATGATCACCGGATACCCGGTGGCCCGCGCCATCCGGACGATTTCCTTCGGATCCTCGGGCAACGCCCCCTCCGAACCCGGGACGCACGGCACCCCGGCCTTCAGCATCGCCGCCTTGGCGCTCACCTTGTCGCCCATCAGCCGGATCGTGTCGGGTCGCGGTCCGATGAACACGAATCCCGATCGCTCGACCTTCTCGGCGAAATCGGCGTTCTCGGACAGGAAGCCGTAGCCGGGATGGATCGCCTGCGCGTCGGTCACCTCCGCCGCGGCGATGATCGCCGGGACGTGCAGATAGCTCTGGGCCGAAGGCGGCGGGCCGATGCAGACCGATTCGTCGGCGAGCCGCACGTACTTGGCGTCGCGATCCGCCTCCGAATGCACGACTACCGTCTTGATGTTGAGCTCGCGGCAGGCGCGCTGGATCCTCAGCGCGATCTCGCCACGGTTGGCGATCAGGATCTTGCCGAACAGCTGCTCGGGAGTCTTCGCGGGCACGAGGTCGGGACTCAACCGATCACGACGAGCGGCTGGCCGTATTCGACCGGCTGGCCATTCTCGACCAGGATTTCCTTGACCACCCCGGACTTGTCGGACTCGATCTCGTTCATCAGCTTCATCGCCTCGATGATGCAAAGCGTGTCGCCGGCCTGGACGGTGTCGCCGACCTCGACGAATTGCTTGGCGCCCGGCGACGCGGCGCGGTAGAACGTGCCGACCATCGGACTCTTGACCAGATGCCCCTCGGGCTCCTCCGGCGGCAGCTCGACGGGGATGGCGGCCGGCGCGGCTGCGGGAGCCGCTGCCGGCGCTGCCGCCACGGCGGCGACGGTCGAGGCGTGCAGCATCGCCGCCTGCTGCGTGGGGGACAACGCGCGGGTGATCCGGACGCGCTCCTCGCCTTCCTGGATTTCGAGCTCGGCGATGCCGGAGTTCTCGACCAGGTCGATCAGCGTCTTCAGCTTGCGCAGGTCCATGGGTCAGGCCCTGCCGCGCTGCAGCGAAAACACGAGGGCCGACGAACGTGCGGCCGGGGACTTCTTGGTATGCGCCGGAACCCCGATCGGGGTGGCCGGCAGACTGCGTCGGGGGGATGCCATCGCCCGCGCTTCCTTCCTTGTGGGAGTCCAGCCGGACAGTTTGCCGCAGTTAGCGGCACGTTGTCCAGCCGTTAGCCGAACTTGCGGTCGCGCACGGAGGTCAGGGTCGGGCCGGAGGACACAGGCCCGGCGTGGGGTGGGCCCGTGCGCGCGCCGCCCGTGGGGCCGCGGCCACGGGCGCGACCCGGCTTCGCCTGACCGACGCCGGCGCCGGGGACCCGCGCCGTCACGCCGACCGCGTGTGATCGGCCCGTCGCGAAGATGCGGTGACTATGGCGCCAAATTCAAAGGAGTTGACCGACGATCGATCGAAGCTGGGCATCCCGCAGCGGCCCCAGCTGGGTGTGGACGATGGCGCCCTGGCGGTCGATGACCACCGTGAACGGCAGCGCCATCAGCCGATTGCCCAGCGTCTTCGACAACTCCATGGCGCCGTGGCCGCCGACGAGCGAAGGGTAGTTGAGCCCGATCTCCTCGACGAAGGCGCGGACCTTGTCGGGGGAATCGATGGCGATGCCGACGAACTGCAGCCCGCGGGCGCCGAGATCGGCCTGGGCGCGGACGAACTCCGGCATTTCCTCGCGGCAGGGGGAACACCAGGTCGCCCAGAAGTTGACGACCAGGACCTTGCCGCGCCATTGGCCCAGCGTCTGCGGCGCCCCCGCGGTGTCCGGCAGCGTGATGGCAAGCAGGGTCGCGGCGTCGCGTCTGCCGCCCTCGCCGCCGAAACCGTATCCCGCACGGCCGAAGTACAGCCCGGCGAGCAGCGCGGCGACCGAGGCGAGGGCGCCGAGCACGAGGAGAACGCGACGGGAAGGCATGGTTCGGGATCGGAAAACGCCAGGGAGAGCGAGCGCTCACCCTCACGGGAAAGGTCGCCGGTACGATGATCGAGTCAGTTGAACCAGTGCTTCTTCTCGGGCGCCGCCTCGACCGGGACCCCGGGTTTGCCGCCGGCGAGCGGCAACGTGACGGTGATCTGCTGGACTTGCGGAGGATAGCAGACGCCGACATCGGCGCAGCCCTGCGACTCGGCCCGGATGGTCACCGGACGTCCGGGCGCGGCGGCGTCGAGTGGCAGCTTGACCAGCACCATCCCGCGATAGGTCTCGACCTTGCCGAAGAACTCGTCGTCCTTGACCTTGCCCGGCGGCAGCGTCGGCGCGGCGGCGAGGACCGCGCCGTCGAGGGTGAACCGGAGCTTGTCGCGGTAGAGGTAATAGCCGTCCGCCACCACGAACCGGGCTTCGACGGTGCGGTCGTCGAGCCCGCGGCCGGCGAACGCGAATGCCCGCTCGGGCTCGAGCAGCTTGACCTGGGCGGGCGCGGCGGCGGGCCAGACCGCCAGCAGCAGCGCCAGCGCCAGCGTCGGCAACGGCGCCTGCGCACGACCCGGTGCGCCCGCGACCGGCCCGATCCGGCGCACGGCGGGCCGATCCGCGGCCACGGCGGGCCGATCCGCGGCCGCGGCGATCGCCGCTGCGGCGCCGTCAGCGGACCGCCGTTTCGGCACCGATCCAGTCGAGGTAGGGAGCGAATCCATCGGCAAGGGGGACAGCGACGATTTCCGGAAGTTCATAGGGGTGGTGGGCGCGGATTGCCGCCTCCACCTCCGGGTAGCGCGCGGCGACCGTCTTCACGACCACCGGAAATTCCTGCGCAGTTTCGATCGCGCCGCGCCAGTGATAAAGTGAATCGACCGGTGAGCCGACGCTGACGCAGGCGGCGAGCCGGGACTCGACGAGTGCGCGGGCCAGACGGCGCGCGGCGTCCCGGTCTGGAAATTGCGTCAGCACCAGCAGCGCGGCATCCGCCAAGAAGGAGTCTCCATGCGCTTTCTCGTCCTCATGATTGTAATGGCTTTCCCGGTCCTCGACCTTTACATCACGGTGCGCTTCGCGCGCTGGACCGGGGTGCCCGTGTGGGCGTGGATCGGCGCGGCGCTGGTCGGCGGCTTCCTGCTGCTTCACAGCGAGCGGACGGCGTTCCGCGCGCGCACGGTCGCGGCGCTCCACGGCGAGCAATCCCTGCTGCGCGGGCTCGTCGACAGCGGGCGCAAGGTGCTGGCCGCGATGCTGCTGATCCTGCCGGGAATCGTCAGCGACATGGTCGCGCTGTTGCTGCTCGCGCTGCCGATCAACGTCGGCCGCCGGCTCGAGGCCGCCGCGGCGGGTCGGCGCCTGGACGCCATCGACGGGAACTGGCGGCGGATCGACTGACCCGCGCGGTCACTTGAGCCGGTTGTAGACGGTCGGCTCGGACTTGCCGGCGCGACGGTACGCCCAGACCATCATCACGACGCCGGCGACGATCATCGGCAGCGACAGCCACTGGCCCATCGACAGGTCCAGCGCCAGCGTGCCGAGGAAGGCGTCGGGCTCGCGCGCGAATTCGGCGGCGAAGCGGCACGCCCCGTAGCCCACCAGGAACAGCCCGGACGCCGCACCGGTCGGCCGGCGTCGCTGCGTGTACACCCACAGCACGACGAACAGCAGGAGCCCCTCGAGCGAGAACTGGTAGAGCTGCGACATGTGCCGCGGCTCGGGGCCGGCCTGCGGAAACACCATCCCCCACGGTCCCTGGGTCACCCGCCCCCACAGCTCGCCGTTGATGAAATTGCCCAGCCGCCCGGCGGCCAGGCCCAGCGGCACCAGCGGCGCGACGAAGTCGGTGACATCGAGCCAGCGCTTGTGGCGGCCGCGCGCGAACAGCCACAGCGCGAAGAGCACGCCGAGGAACCCGCCGTGGAAGCTCATGCCGCCCTGCCAGAGGGCGAACACCTCGAGCGGATGCTCCAGGTAGTACAGCGGCTTGTAGAAGACCACGTACCCGAGCCGCCCGCCCAGGATGACGCCGAACACGCCGTAGAACAGCATGTCGTCGATGTCGCGCGGATGCCACCCGGTCAGCAGATTCTGCCGCGCACGATGGCGCCCGAGCACGACGAACAGCACGAACGCGACGAGGTACATCAGGCCGTACCAGCGCACCGCGAGCGGGCCGATCGAGAACGCGATCGGGTCGAATTGCGGGTGGACGAGCATCGTCGGGAGGTGTCGGCGGCGGCAGCGGCAGGAACAGCGGAGAGACTGCCCGGTGAAGGCCGGGCAGTCATGGCCTGGCCGCCGGGCACCACGGAGCGCGGCGCACCCACGGGCGTGCGCTAGAATCGCGGCATTATACGAGAGCCGGTGCGCGACCGCCGGGGCACCGCCCCCGCCGCCCTCCACCGCCAACGTCCGCCACCGGCGACGATACACCCGCGAGGATCCCCGCATGAGCTACAACCGCCGTTCCCGCCTGATCACGCAGGGCGTCGCCCGCTCGCCCAACCGCGCCATGCTGCGGGCTGTCGGCTTCACCGACGGCGACTTCGAGAAGCCGATCGTCGGCGTGGCCAACGGCCATTCGACGATGAATCCCTGCAACGCCGGCATCCAGCCGCTGGTCGACCGCGCGATGGCGGCGCTGAAGGCCGAGGGCGCGATGCCGCAGGTCTTCGGCATCCCGACGGTGACCGACGGCATCGGGATGGGCACCGAGGGGATGAAATACTCGCTGGTTTCGCGCGAGGTGATTGCCGACGCGATCGAGACCTCGGTCAACGGCCAGTGCATGGACGGGGTGCTCGTCGCCGGCGGCTGCGACAAGAACATGCCGGCCGGCGTGATGGCGATGGCGCGGATGAACGTGCCCGGCATCTTCGTCTACGCCGGGACCATCAAGCCGGGCGAATGGAAGGGCAAGGCGCTGACGATCGTGTCGCCGTTCGAGGCGGTCGGCGCCTACACCGCCGGCACCATGTCGAAGGAGGACTACGACGGCATCGAGCGGCACGCCTGTCCCTCGGTCGGTGCGTGCGGCGGCATGTACACCGCCAACACCATGAGCTCGTCGTTCGAGGCGCTGGGCATCAGCCTGATGGGCAGTTCGCAGATGGCCTCGCCCGATCCGGAGAAGGCCGACTCCGCGGCCGAGTCCGCGCGGGTGCTGGTCGAGGCGATCAGGAAGGACCTGAAGCCGCGCGACATCATCACGCGCAAGTCGATCGAGAACGCGATCTCGCTGGTCATGGCGACCGGCGGCTCGACCAACGCGGTGCTGCATTACCTGGCGATCGCCTCGGCCGCCGAAGTCGAGTGGACGATCGACGACTTCGAGCGCATCCGCCGGCGCGTGCCGGTGCTGTGCGATCTCAAGCCTTCCGGGCGCTTCGTCGCGACCGACTTCCACAAGGCCGGCGGCGTGCCGCAGGTGCTCAGGATGCTGCTGGTGCACGGCCTGCTCAACGGCGACTGCGTCACCATCACCGGCCGCACCATCGCCGAGGAACTCGCCGCCATTCCCGACGAGCCGCGTGCCGACCAGGAAGTGATCCGGCCCTGGTCGAATCCGATGTACGAGCACGGCCACCTCGCGATCCTCAAGGGCAACCTCGCGCCGGAAGGCTGCGTGGCCAAGATCACCGGCCTCAAGAATCCGTCGATCACCGGCCCCGCGCGGGTGTTCGATTCCGAGCCGCAGGTCATGGAAGCGATCATGGCCCGGAAGATCCGGCCGGGCGACGTCGTCGTCATCCGGTACGAGGGACCGAAGGGCGGGCCCGGCATGCAGGAAATGCTGGCGCCCACGTCGGCGCTGATCGGCCAGGGCCTCGGCGAATCGGTCGGGCTGATCACTGACGGACGCTTCTCCGGCGGGACCTGGGGCATGGTCGTCGGACACGTCGCGCCGGAGGCGTACGCGGGCGGCAACATCGCGCTGATCGAGGAAGGCGATTCGATCACCATCGACGCCCATCGCCTGCTGATCCAGCTCAACGTCGCCGACGACGTGCTCGCCGCGCGCCGCGCGCGCTGGCAGCGGCCCGCGCCGCGCTATACGCGCGGTCTGCTCGCGAAATACATGCGGCTGGTGTCGCCGGCAAGCCGCGGCGCGATCACCGATGGCGGCGAGTAGCGCGCCGGTCGCCGTTCTGGCCGCGGCGCTGATCGCGGGGGCGCTGGCAGGTCCGGTGCAGGCGTCACCGTCGCTCCAGCTGCCGCTCGAATTGCCGAAGGCGCCGGCGTCGGGCCCGGCCGCGTCGAAGCAGCCGATCGATCCGAAGGAGCGCGCCGTCGTGCCGCTCGCCAATGCCGGGTTCGAAGGACCCATCGCCTCGACGGGTCAACCCGAGGGTTGGGTGACGATCCAGCACGCCGGCGAGGTGTCGTACACGTTCACGCCGGACCACGACGGGCCGCGCTCCGGCGAACGCAGCCTTCGCGTCGACAACGTGGGGCCCGAGCCCTACGGTGCCGTCTACCAGATCGTCGACGCCACGCCGTACCGCGGCCGCACCCTCGTGTTCTCGGCCTGGATGAGGACGAAGGACGCGAAAGGCAACCGCTTCGGCAAGGGGGCGGGGCTCAAGCTCCAGGCCATGAAGAACGGGTATCCCGCCGCGGTGAAGCAGATGCGCCGCGACGCGATCGACGGCACCACCGGCTGGACCCGCTACGAGCTGGAACTGGCCGTGCCCGCCGACGCCACGCAGATCGAAGTCGGACTCAACCTGTTCGGGCCCGGCACCGCCTGGCTCGACGACACCGCGCTCGAGGTCCGGCCGGCGCCGAGCTGAGCCGCGCCGAACCGCAGCCGCGGAGCGCTGCGTCGGTGACCCGCCGGCCCCGTCACGGTCCCTCGTCGAGCCGCCAACGAGCCACCTCGCCACGGAGAATCCCGATGCTGTACTGGTCCGCCCTCGCCGGCGCCATCGCACTGGAAATCGCCGGCACCGTGTCGATGAAGCTCTCGCAGGGCTTCACGCGGCCGCTGCCTTCGGTGCTGCTGTTCGTGTTCTACGCGGCGTCGTTCGCGCTGATGACGATCGCGGTGAAGCGGATCGACATGAGCGTCTCGTATGCGATCTGGTCGGCCGTCGGCACGGCCGCGATCACGCTGATCGGCGTGTTCGGATTCCGCGAATCGCTGACGCCGGTCCAGTTCGGCAGCCTCGCGCTCATCATCGTCGGCGTCCTCGGACTGCGCCTCGGCGCTGCCGACGCCTGAACGGCCACTCCAGGGAAAGCCCCATGACCACGCCGCGCCGGCCCCGTCCATTGCCCGTCGATGCGCTGCGCCGACGCCTCATGCTCGCGGCCGCCGCGTCGCCGGCGCTGCCGCTGCTCGCCGCCTGCGGAACGACCGGCGGCTCCGGGACCGGACCGGCCGCACCCGCGCCGGACTGGCGCGTCGGCGACCGCTGGACCTACGACGCCGCCGACGGCTTCCGCCAGCCGGTGACCTGGACCGAGACGCGCGAGGTCATCGCCGCCGGCGCCGACGGATTTCAGCTGCGCGTGACGCAGAAGGGCCCGACGGTCGACAGCACGCGGATCGAGCAATGGCCGACACCGGGATCGCTGCGCGTCGGCGCCGTGCTCGACAACGAAATGCGCACGTTCACGCCGCCGCTGCCGCGGTTCGACTTCCCGCTGGCGCCGGGACAGCGTTGGAGCCTCTTTGCCGACAACGTGAATGCGGCGACCGGCAGGTCCGGGCAGATCAACTACTTCGTCCGGGTGTCGGGTTGGGACCGGACGACGGTCGCGGGCACCAGCTACGACACGCTGGCGTTGCGCCTGCTGATCCGGCTCGACGACGAGGAATTCTGGCGCAATGCGACGGACTGCAACCATCTCTTCCACTACGCGCCGTCGATCGGCGGCACCGTCCTGGAAGAGCGCGAAGCGCAGTACCTGGAGCGCGGCGACGTGCGCAGCTCGATCCCCATCCGCACCCAGCACGCGCAACTCACCCTCACCGAATTCCGGCGCGGTTGAGCGCACGCGGCGAAGGGCCCCGCGCCCAGCGCGGGGATCGACGCCAGGCGCGAAACCGCGGGAGGCCGACGCGCGCCGCCCACGACCGGCACCGGCCGCCCAAGGAGGCCGACGGGTTGAGCGCACGCGGCGAGGGGCCCGCGCGCAGCGTGGGGATCGACACCAGGCGCGAAACCGCGGGAGGCCGACGCGCGCCGCCCACGACCGGCACCGTCCGCCCAAGGGGACCGACGCGAAAAACCCTCGCGTCGTTCAGGGCTGGAGACCCAGCCGCTGCCAGATCGTCGTCGTCAGCGAGGCCTGGTTCAGCGTGTAGAAGTGCAGCCCCGGCGCGCCACCCGCGAGCAGCCGCGCGCACAGGTCGGTGACGACGTCGAGCCCGAACGCGCGGATCGACGCCGCGTCGTCGCCGTAGCCTTCGAGGCGGCGGCGGATCCAGCGCGGAATCTCGGCGCCGCAGGTGTCGGAAAACCGTGCCAGCTTCGACGCGCTGGCGATCGGCATGATGCCCGGCACGATCGGCACCGCGATGCCGGCGGCCGCGCAGCGGTCGACGAAGTCGAAGTACGCGTCGGCGTTGTAGAAATACTGCGTGATCGCCGAGTCGGCGCCCGCGTCGATCTTGCGCTTGAAGCTGGCGAGGTCGGCGTCCGGGCTCCTCGCCTCCGGATGCGCCTCCGGGTATGCGGCGACGTCGATGTGGAACGCGTCGCCGGTCTCGCTGCGGATGAATGCGACGAGCTCGCTGGCGTAGCGGAACTCGCCGGCATCCGCATTGCCGGACGGCAGATCGCCGCGCAGCGCGACGAGATGGTCGATGCCGTGGCCGCGGTACGCTTCGAGCACCGCCCGCAGCGCCTCCTTCGCGCTGCCGATGCACGACAGGTGCGGCGCCGCCGCCATGCCTTCGGCGCGGATCGCGAGCACGGTCGACAAGGTGCCTTCGCGCGTCGAACCGCCGGCACCGAAGGTCACCGAGCAGAACGCCGGCTTGAGTTGCGCCAGCTGCGCCCGCGTCGCGGCGAGCTTGGCGACGCCGTCCGGCGTGCGCGGCGGGAAGAATTCGAGGCTGAACTGGCGGGGCGAAGCGTTCATTCGGGCGCGCGGATCCGGTTGGAGGGCAGCAGCAGCGACGAGAGCGCCCACGAGATCAGGCTGTAGACGATCGCACCGAAGACGCCCGACCAGAAGCCGCTGACGCGAAAGCCCTCGAGGTACGAGCCGACCGCCCAGAACAGGAGCCCATTGATGACGAAGATGAACAGGCCGAGCGTGAGGATGGTCGCCGGCAGCGTCAGCAGCACCAGGATCGGCCGGATCAGCGCATTGACGAGGCCGAGCACCAGCGCCGCGATCACCGCGGCCCACCACGAATCGACCTGCACCCACTTGAACACGTAGGGGAGCAGGAACAGCGCGACGGCGTTGACGAGCCAGGCGAGCAGGATCCGCATGAGAACCTCCTTCGATGCAGCGATTCGGAGGCCCGCGACGGCGCGCCGGGCGCCGCCGCGGACCGGGCGTCAGTAGCGGTAGGCGTCGCCCTTGTACGGACCCGCCTTGGCCACGCCGATGTAGCGCGCCTGCTTGTCGGAGAGCTCGGTGAGCATCGCGCCGAGCTTCGACAACTGCAGCCGGGCGACCTTCTCGTCGAGGTGCTTCGGCAGCACGTAGACGCCGATCGGGTATTTCTTCGTGCCTTCGACCGCGTCCGCCCACAGTTCGATCTGCGCCATCACCTGGTTGGCGAACGACGAGCTCATCACGTAGGACGGGTGGCCGGTGCCGCAGCCGAGGTTCACCAGCCGCCCCTCGGCGAGCAGGATGATCCGCTTGCCGTCGGGGAAGATGATGTGGTCGACCTGCGGCTTGATGTTCTCCCAGGTGCAGGCCTTGAGCGCCGCGACCTCGATCTCGTTGTCGAAGTGGCCGATGTTGCAGACGATCGCCTGGTTCTTCATCCGCTTCATGTGGTCGAAGGTGATGACGTCGATGTTGCCGGTCGCCGTGACGAAGATGTCGGCCTTGTCGCAGGCGTAGTCCATCGTCACCACGCGGTAGCCTTCCATCGCCGCCTGCAGCGCGCAGATCGGGTCGATCTCGGTGATCCACACCTGTGCCGACAGCGCTCGCAGCGCCTGGGCGCTGCCCTTGCCGACGTCGCCGTAGCCCGCGACGACGGCCACCTTGCCGGCGACCATGACGTCGGTCGCGCGCTTGATGCCGTCGACCAGCGACTCGCGGCAGCCGTAGAGGTTGTCGAACTTGCTCTTGGTGACCGAGTCGTTGACGTTGATCGCCGGAAAGCCCAGCTGGCCTTCCTTGTGCATCTGGTACAGCCGCTTGACCCCGGTCGTCGTCTCCTCCGTCACGCCCTTGATGCCGGCCTTGATCCGCGAATAGAACTTCGGGTCCCTGGCGAGCCGCGCCTTGATCGATGCGAACAGCGCGACCTCTTCCTCGCAGGTCGCGTGGTTCAGACAGGACGGGTCGGCCTCGGCGCGCGTGCCCAGGTGCACCAGCAGCGTGGCGTCGCCGCCGTCGTCGAGGATCATGTTGGGGCCGCCGTGGCCGTCCGGGCCGGCCTGCCACTCGAAGATCCGGTGCGTGAAGTCCCAGTACTCGGTCAGCGATTCACCCTTGTGGGCGAACACCGCCGTGCCGCGCGCGGCGATCGCGGCGGCGGCGTGGTCCTGCGTCGAGTAGATGTTGCACGACGCCCACCGCACCTCGGCGCCGAGCGCCTGCAGCGTCTCGATCAGCACCGCGGTCTGGATGGTCATGTGCAGCGAGCCCGCGATGCGGGCGCCGCGCAGCGGCTGCTCGGGGGCGAACTCGTCGCGGATCGCCATGAGGCCGGGCATCTCGGTCTCGGCGATGGCGATTTCCTTGCGGCCCCAGTCGGCGAGCTTGAGGTCGGCGACGGCGAAGTCGGCGAATTTCTTGGATTCGGTGCTGGCGTTCATCGGTCGAAAACTCCTCGTCATCGACCGCGCACGGGGGCAGCGAATGGTCGCTCGCCACCCGTGAGCGGTCACGGGTCAACGAGCGCCGTTGGAACTTGGACGCCCCGAGCCTGGTCCGGCGGCCGCCTGATGCAGACCTGCGGCATCGCGGCGCGGATTGCAGCGCTCCTCGGGGGAACCGCGATTATACCAGCGGGCGACCGGGCTCCCCGGCCTGGACAAACAGCGCATTGGCGAGGCTCGACTCGCGCTTGTAGAAGCCCTCGGTGTGAAAGGTCTCCGCCAGCAGGAAGAGCTCGTAGTCGAGGTGATGGCAGAACTCGTGGATCAGCGTGCGCGTCAGCGACCGGAACGCCACCGGCTTGCCGTGGACGGCGGTCCGCATCCAGACGGTGATCCGGGCGACGGTGGGGCCATCCTCGGGTTCGTACAGCCCGTGCAGCTCGCCGGTCTCGTCGGCCGGTCGCACGGCGAGCGCCCGCACGCGCACCGGCGGCACGCCGAAGCCCCCGACCAGCGCGTCGATCAGCCGCTGGCCGGCGGCCTGGACACCGGCGCGATCATCGGCCGCCAGCGCCGCCTTGAGCGCAACCAGGTCGGCACCGCCGTCGACGCCGGCGGGCAGCGCCAGCGTCGCGATGGCGTCGCTCTTCCGGTAGATGGCCTGGCGCTTCGGCGACAGGCGGGCGTAGTAGGCGAAGGGCATCGGGCGTGCGGTCGGGTTCGACGGACCGGGCCGCCGGGCGCTACCTGACCATCTTCTCCCGGATCTTCTTCAACGCCTCGATCAGGCCGTTGACTCCGGTCTTGCTCAGGCCTTCCTTGTCGACGTCGAACTCGATCAGCAAACGCTTGCCGTCCTCGGACACGTGGCAGACGATCCTGCCGCTCCGGCCGAGGTCGTACTCCTTCCTGATTTCGCCGCCCATCTGGCGCTCCCCGCGAGGTTCGGACCGCGCCATCGTACTGCAACGACGCCGGCCGATGGTTACGGCCGGCCGGGGGGCGTCCGCCATGCAAAAGGGCCGCCCCAAGGCGGCCCTCGACCGGCTGGGGCGCGAGCTGCCTACGCCTTCTTGACCTTCTCGAGCATCTTGAAGATGCCCTTCGGCGCGCCGACGAAAAGGCGCTTGAACTGCTTGCCGAGACAGCGGCGCTCGAGCGTGTTGCGGCGGGTGCGGGTACGTTCAGCCATGGTGATGCGCTCCGGATCGATGGGTTCGGTGCCGGGCGCGAAGGCGGGGATTGCGCCGCCGCCTGCACCCGAAGAACTTGTGATGATACCAAATTTTCCCAGTTATTTGAAGGCCTTGCGAAACACCTTGCCGGCCTCGCGCGGGGCCGCCCGGTCGTAGGGGGCCGGCGGCACGACGGTCGCGCCCAGCGCCGCCGCGGCGTGCCACGGCCAGCGCGGATTCCACAGCATGCCGCGGGCCAGCGCCACCAGGTCGGCGTCGCCCGACGCGACGATGGCGTCGGCCTGCGCCGGTTCGGTGATCAGGCCGACGACGATCGTCGGCAGCCCGGTCGCGGCGCGGATCGCACGGGCGAACGGCACGTGCAGCCCGGGCCCCGTCTCGATCTTCTGCGCCGGCGAGATGCCGGCGCTCGACACGTCGATCCAGTCGCAGCCGCGCGCCTTCAGGGCCTGCGCCAGCGCAATGCTGTCGGCAAGGGCCCAGCCGCCCTCGACCCAGTCGGTCGCCGACAAGCGCACCCCCACGGGGCGGTCGGCCGGAAAGGCGGCGCGCACCGCATCGAACACTTCCAGCGGAAAGCGCATCCGGCGTTCCAGCGTGCCGCCGTACGCATCGCTCCGCGCGTTCGACAGCGGCGACAGGAACTCGTGCAGCAGGTAGCCGTGCGCCATGTGCACTTCGAGCGCGTCGATGCCGGCGCGCTGCGCGCGCATCGCCGCGGCGACGAAGGCGTCGCGAACGCGCGCGATCCCCGCCGCGTCGAGCGCCATCGGCACGACGTCGCCGTCGGAATAGGGAACGGCCGACGGCGCGACCGGGGTCCAGCCGCCGGCATCGGTCGGCGGTGCGACCGCCGATCCAGGGCGCTGCGGACGACGCCTTGCGGCCCGCGTGCGCGAGCTGCATCGCGACCGGAACCGGCGGCGCGACACTGCGCGCGCGGGCGAGCGTGTCGGTCAGCGCGTGTTCGCAGCCGTCGTCGTACAGGCCCAGGCACGTCGGCGTGATGCGTCCCTCGGGCGAGACCGCCGTCGCCTCGATGACGAACATGGCCGCGCCGGACTGCAGCAGCTGGCCCCAGTGGACGAGATGCCAGTCGGTGGCCCGGCCGTCGACGGCCGAGTACTGGCACATCGGCGAGACGACGATGCGGTTGGCGAGCGCGAGCCCGCGCAGCGCAAAGGGATCGAACAGCGCCATGGCCGGCCGGACTTCGGTGCCGCGCGCGTTCAGCGCACGACGATGTCGAAGCGGACCGTCTTCGTGCCCGGCGCCGGGTCGAAGGGCTTGCGGTATTCCAGTTCGACCGCCTGCGTTCCCGCGGCCAGGCCGCGGAAGCGAAACGCCGTCTCGAGCGGGGCGCCCGCGGCCGTCGCGCCGGCGCGCTGCGTGACGTCCGGCAGCGGCACGGCGACCGCGACCTTGCCGACGAGGGGCTTCAGCTCCCAGCGCATCGGCGCATCGGCCGTGGTGGTGTCGAGGCGGACGACCAGCGCCTGGCCTTGACGCAGCTCGACGCGGCCGCCGTCGATCGACGCGTCGGCGACGCGCGTGGGGTCGTTGGCATTGAGCCAGTCCCCGGCGCGGTGATCGGCGGTGCCGCAGCCGCCGAGCGCGAATGCGGTCGCCGCAAGGGCGAGGACGGAACCGGCAGGACGCAGGACTCGTGGCGACATCGTAGGCTCCCTGGAAACGTTCGTGCGCTGCGCGCAGGCCTGCTCGGCTGCGCCTGCAGGCCGGGTTACAGACCGGCGGCGGCCCGGAGGGCCTCCGCGCGATCCGTGGTTGAGCGAGTGCCGCTCGCAAATGCTCGCTTAGCGTTCGCTGCGCTCACTCTAGCACTCGCCGAAACAAGGATCGTGACGCTGCGCGCAGGCCTGCTCGGCTGCGCCTACAGGCCCGCGGCGGCCCGGAGGGCCTCCGCGCGATCCGTGTTTTCCCATGTGAATTCGGGTTCGTCGCGGCCGAAGTGGCCGTAGGCGGCGGTCTTGAGGTAGATCGGGCGCAGCAGGTCGAGCATCTGGACGATGCCCTTCGGCCGCAGGTCGAAGTGGGCGTTGACGAGATCGGCGATCTTCTCGTCGGAGATGCGCCCGGTGCCCTCGGTGTAGACCGTCACGTTGATCGGCCGCGCGACGCCGATCGCGTACGACAGCTGCACCTGGCACTGGCGCGCGATGCCGGCGGCGACGATGTTCTTGGCCACGTAGCGCGCGGCGTAGGCCGCCGAGCGGTCGACCTTGGACGGATCCTTGCCCGAGAACGCGCCGCCGCCGTGCGGCGACGCGCCGCCGTAGGTGTCGACGATGATCTTGCGGCCGGTCAGACCGGCGTCGCCGTGCGGACCGCCGATCTCGAAGCGGCCGGTCGGGTTGACCAGGTACTTGGTGCCGTCGAGCATCCCGGCCGGCAGCACCGGCTTGATGATCTCGTCGATCACCGCTTCGGCCAGCGCCTTCTGCTTCTCGTTCATGCTGGGGTGGTGCTGCGTCGACAGCACGACGGTGTCGATCGCGACCGGCTTGCCGTTGGCGTAGCGCACGGTGACCTGCGACTTGGCGTCCGGCCGCAGCCAGGGCAGGCGACCGTCCTTGCGCACTTCGCTCTGGCGCTGCACCAGCCGGTGCGCGTAGTAGATCGGCAGCGGCATCAGCGCCGGCGTCTCGTCGCAGGCGTAGCCGAACATCAGGCCCTGGTCGCCGGCGCCCTGGTTCAGGTACTCGTCGCTGGCGTGGTCGACGCCGCGCGCGATGTCGGGCGACTGCCGGCCATAGCAGACCATGACCGCGCAGCCGTCGGCGTCGAAGCGCAGCTCCGGGTCGTTGTAGCCGATCCGACGGATGGTGTCGCGCGCGACCTGCGCGAAGTCGTGCTTGTGCGACGTCGTGATCTCGCCGCTCATCACGACGAGCCCGGTCGAGACCAGCGTCTCCGCCGCGACCCGTGCGGTCGGCTCCGCGGTTAGAATCGTGTCGAGCACCGCGTCGGAAATCTGGTCGGCGACCTTGTCCGGATGGCCTTCGGAGACCGACTCCGACGTGAACAGAAACTCGCTCATGGGTGTACGCAGCTCCACTCGAAAGGGCGCGCACCGAACGGTCCCGGCGCACGGCACAAAGACTTGAATTCTAGCAGAACCCCCCTGCCCGTCCCGGACCGCTCCGACATATGGATATGGGGCGGCGCATGAGCGCGCGCATCGTCCCGCCGACGCCGGCGGCCATCGACGACGCGGCGGCACGGCTGGCCGCCGGCGCGCTGGTCGCGTTCCCCACCGAAACGGTCTACGGGCTGGGCGCCGACGCCGGCAGTGCGGCGGCCGTGCGCGCGATCTTCGCCGCCAAGGGGCGACCGGCCGACCACCCGGTGATCGTCCACATCGGCGGCGCCGCGGAACTCGCGCACTGGACGCGCGCCGTGCCCGCCGGCGCGCGCGCGCTGGCCGAGGCGTTCTGGCCGGGTCCGCTGACGCTGATCCTGCCGCGCGCCGCGCACGTCGCCGACGCGGTGACCGGGGGCCAGGACGGCGTCGGCCTGCGCGCGCCCTCGCATCCGGTGGCGCAGGCGCTGCTCGCCGCCTTCGCGGCGCGCGGCGGCCGCGGCATCGCCGCGCCCAGCGCCAACCGCTTCGGCCGCATCTCGCCGACGACCGCCCGGCACGTCGCCGACGACCTGGGCGAAGCCGTCGACACCATCCTCGACGGCGGCCGCTGCGAGGTCGGCATCGAATCGACGATCGTCGCGTTCACCGGCGACGAGCCGCTGCTGCTGCGCCCCGGCGGCATCGGCGTCGCGGCATTGGCGCGCGTGCTGGGACGCGCGCCGGTCGCGCCGGGCAGCGGTGCGGGCGGCCGTGGCGGCGGAGGCGACCACGACGCCGCGGTGCCGCGCGCGTCGGGCACGCTGGCGTCGCACTACGCGCCGCACACGCCGGCGCGGCTGGTGCCGGCCGATCGACTGCGCGCCGAGATCGCACCACGCCTCGCGCGCGACCAGCGCGTCGCCGTGCTGGCGCGCACCATCCCCCGCCCCGCGGAATTCTCCGGCGTGTGGATCGCAGCGCCCGAGGACGCCACCCGGTACGCCCACGACCTCTACGCCAACCTGCGCACGCTCGACGCCGCCGAAGCCGACGACATCCTGATCGAGGCGCCACCGGACGGGCCCGAATGGCTCGCCGTGAGCGATCGCGTGACGCGCGCCGCGCACGGCGACGACGACGACCGGGACTGAGTCGCCCGGCGACGTAGGCGCCCGCACTGCAGCCTCGCCGCCGCTGCAGCCGCCTGTTCGCGCCGGCGCCGGCACGCATGACGGCACCGCCGAGCAACAGCCGCGCGGCCGGGAGACGGCGATCGGTCACGACGCCGGCGTGGGCAGCGCGGGCGGTGCAGCCGATGGTGTCGAGGCCGGTTCGGACGGCGGCGGGGCGGGCTCGATACGCGTCTTGGCCAACGCTGCGATGAGCAGCTTCCGCCGCTGCGCGATGTACGCGTCGTCTTCCTCGCTTCGTCGGTCGCAGGTGCCCCAGCGGCAGTTGGCCGCGGTGTCGGCGCGCAGCGCGTCGTCCGCAAGGTCGAGGCGACGATGCATCTCGGCGGCGTACGCGGTGCGCTCTGCTTCGCTCCCGAAGCGTTCCTGCGTCATCAGCACCGCGACGAGCGGGGGGTAGCCGAAGTACGCCCCCGTGGTCGCATCGACGAGGACGCTGATCGGGACCAGCACCGCCACCCCGATGAAGACCGGCGTCAGCGCCACCGCGGCCCCAAGTCCCGCTCCGGTGGTCAGCGCAGTGACCGCAAGCGCCGGAATCCCGACTCCGGCGGTGCCGATGAGCACGCCCGACCCGATCATCGCGCGTCGCTGCGCCACGTCGTCGACCTCCGAGGCCGAAATGGCCTCGACCTGTTCGCCGTGGACGACGTAGCCGATGCGGCGGCAGCTGAGCTGTAGCGGCCGCCCATCGCGCCGCACCTCCGCGTCTCCGGGAGTCGCGGTGATCCGTGCCGGCGCATCCATCATTTCATTGCCGACATGGCATTCCGCGCCCGGCGGCTCGGTCACGACGGTGACCTTCTGCGTGGTGCCGCGAATCGCGGTTGCGCAGCCGCCCAACATCAGCAGGCCAAGGCTTCCGACCACGGTGGCGAAACGGCCCATCGAACGGAATGCAGACGCATTCGACATCGGCACCTCCCGGGAGCCGGGCGAGAGAGCGACCACGCTACTCCGCTTCCCGCGCGGGCTCAAGGCACGCCGCGGGAGCGCCCCGCGCCGGTCAGGGCGGCCGGCGGCCGCGGTAGTTCCGTCGCCCCCGGCGGGCATCGCGTGTCGCCAGTCGCTGCTAACATCGCCGGGTAGTCCAACTCGTCCGGATCCCAATCCCGAGTCCCGCAGCCCCTGCCCGCCAAGCCACCTCATGACCCGCCCTGCCCCGCCCGTGATCGTCCTCGCCCCGGATTCGTTCAAGGGTTCGCTGTCGGCGCCCGCCGTCGCGGCGGCACTGGCCCGCGGCCTGACCCGCGTGTGGCCCGACGCCGACCTTCGCGCCCGACCGATGGCCGACGGCGGCGAGGGCACGCTCGACGCCGTGCTCGCCGCCGTCGGCACCGCGGGCGAGCGCCGCGAGCGGACGGTCGCCGGCGCCACGGGGTCGCCGGTGTGCGCGGCGTACGGGCTGATCGCGTCGCCGGACGGCCCGACCGCCGTCATCGAGGTCGCGCAGGTCGTCGGCATCACCGACGCCGCCGCGATGGCGGTCGACGTCGCGCGGCGCGACACCCGCGGCGTCGGCGAACTCGTCCGGGCGCTGCTCGACGACGGCGTGCGCCGCTTCATGATCGGGCTGGGCGGCAGCAGCACCAACGACGGCGGCGCCGGCATGCTCGCGACGCTGGGACTCGCGCTGGCCGACGCGCAGGGCGGCGCGATCGCACCCACGCCGGATGGGCTCGCAGCACTCGACCGGGTCGACGCGTCGGCGCTGGACCCGCGGCTCGCCTCGGCGTCGATCACCGTGATGTCGGACGTCAACAATCCGCTCGTCGGCGCGCGCGGCGCGACGGCGATCTTCGGCCCGCAGAAAGGCGTCCGCCCGCAGGATGTGGCGCGCATCGACGCGATCGTCGGCCGGTTCGCGGCGCGGGCCGAAGCGGCGACCGGGCGCGCCGCCGCGGCGCATCCCGGCGCCGGCGCCGCCGGGGGACTGGGCTTCGCGCTGCAGCTCGTCGGCGGGGCGTTCCGTTCCGGTGCGGCGGTCGTCGCCGATCTGGTGGGGCTGGACGCCGCCCTCGCCGGTGCCGACTGGGTGTTGACCGGCGAAGGACGAAGCGACGCGCAGACCCTGCTCGACAAGGCGCCGTTCGTCGTCGCGCAGCGCGCGCGCACACATGGCGTGCCGGCGACGCTGGTCTCCGGCGCGATCGATCCGGCGGCGCTGCCGGAACTGGGGCGCGCGTTCGCCGGCGCGTTCGCGCTGGCGCCGGGACCGGCGACGCTCGCCGATTGCCTGCAGCACACCGACGCGTGGCTCGCCGACCGCGCCGAGCAGATCGCGCGCGCGTTCGCCGCGGGAAGGACCACCTCGAGGGGAAACTGACCATGGACGCGAATCTCTACACCCGCTTCGAGGAGCACGCGCCCGACGCGTCGTCGGCGTGCCTGCTGCTGCCGGGGCACGGACCGGCGGCATCCGGCATCGTCACCTGGGGCGCGCTGGCCGCGCGGTCGGCGCGCATCGCCAACGCCCTGGTGGCGGCAGGCTGCGCGCCCGGCGACCGCGTGATCGCGCAGGTCGACAAGCTGCCCGACACGCTGGCGCTGTATCTCGGCTGCCTGCGCGCCGGACTCGTCTACGTGCCGCTCAACACCGGCTACCAGCGGCGCGAGCTCGAGCACTTCATCGGCGACGCCGGGCCGCGGGTGATCGTCTGCCGGCCGGACGGACGCGACACGATGACGGCGCTGGCGCCCGCGGCAACGGTGCACACGCTCGCCGCGGACGGCGGAACGCTCGGGGCGAGCGCAAGCGAACAGGGCGACGGGTTCGCCACCGTCGCGCGGCGGCCCGAGGATCTGGCGGCGATCCTGTACACGTCCGGCACCACCGGACGCTCGAAGGGCGCGATGCTGACCCATCGCAACCTCGCCTCCAACGCGACCGCGCTGGTCGCCGCGTGGGGGTTCACCCGCGGCGACACGCTGCTGCACGCGCTGCCGGTGTTTCACGTCCACGGACTTTTCGTCGCCTGCCACTGCGCGCTGCTCTCCGGCGCGCGGATGCTGTGGCTGCCGAAGTTCGACGCCGCGGAAGTCGCCGCGCTGCTGCCGCAGGCGTCGGTCATGATGGGCGTGCCGACGTTCTACACGCGGCTCCTCGCCGAGCCCTCGTTCACGCGCGAGGCGGCGCGGCACGTGCGCCTGTTCGTCTCGGGCTCGGCCCCGCTGCTGCCGGAGACCTTCGCGGCGTTCGAAGCGCGCACCGGCCAGCGCATCCTCGAGCGTTACGGGATGACCGAGACGGGCATGAACACGTCGAACCCGCTCGACGGCCCGCGGCTGGCGGGCACCGTCGGGCCGCCGCTGCCCGGGGTGACCATCCGCATCGTCGACGACGCCGGCGCGCCCTGCGCGCCAGGAACCATCGGCGGCATCGAGGTCAAGGGACCGAACGTGTTCCCCGGCTACTGGAACCTGCCGGAGAAGACGCGCGAGGAATTCACCGCCGACGGCTTCTTCCGCACCGGCGACATGGGCACCTGGACGCCCGAACGCTACGTGCAGATCGTCGGCCGGGCGAAGGACATGATCATCACCGGCGGCCTCAACGTCTACCCTAAGGAAATCGAGGAGCGGATCGACGCCCTGCCCGGCGTCGAGGAATCCGCGGTCGTCGGCGTGCCCGACGCCGACTTCGGCGAGGCCGTCGTCGCGATCATCGTCGGCAAGGCCGGACACTCCACGACCGAGGCTTCGGTGATCGCGGCACTCAAGGGCGACATCGCGTCGTTCAAGGTGCCGAAGCGCGTGTTCTTCGTCGCCGAGCTGCCACGCAATTCGATGGGCAAGGTCCAGAAGACGGTGCTGCGGGAGCAATTCGGGGGAGGCTGAGCTTCCCGCAGGCCCGCGGGCGCGACGTCGCCGGCGTCGCGCCATTCCCGGTCCACCCGCCATGCGCCACCTCTTCGAGCCCCGCCTGGTAAACGACGCGTTCGGCGACCCGGGCCTGTACGTCGACTTTCGCGACGAGCGGCGCGCGCTGCTGTTCGACCTGGGCGACATTTCCGCGCTGCCGCCGCGCAAGCTGCTGCGGGTGTCGCAGGTCTTCGTCACCCACGCGCACATGGACCACTTCTCGGGCTTCGACCACCTGCTCCGCGTCGTGCTCGGGCGCAAGGAGCACCTGGTGCTTCACGGCGGGCCCGGGTTCGTCGCGCAGGTCGAGCACAAGCTGCGCGCCTACACCTGGAACGTCGTGCAGCGCTACGAGGTGGCGCTGGTGATCGACGCGCGGGAAACGGATGCCGACGGCCGGGGCCTCCAGGCGCGCTTTTCCAGCCGGAACGGCTTCGCGCGGGAGGACGGCGCCGCGTTCACGGTGCCCGACGACGTCCTGCACGAGGAGACGGCCTTCCGGGTCCGAGGCCGTTTCGTCGACCACGGCGTGCCCTGCCTCGCCTACGCCGTCGAGGAGACGGCCCGGGTCAACGTCGCGAAGGACCGGCTCGCAGCCCTCGGCGTGTCGACGGGCGCCTGGCTCTCCGTCCTGAAGCACGCCGTGCTGACCGGCGCGCCGGAGTCGACGCCGATCCCGATGCGATGGCGCGACCGCCAGGGCGAGCACGCGACGACACGCCCGCTGGGCGAGCTCGGGCACCTGGTCCTGGACGTGGCACCGGGCCGCCGCATCGGCTACGTCACCGACCTTCGCCACACCGAGTCCAACCTGGAAACGCTTTCGCGCCTGCTCGACGGCGTGGACATCCTGTTCATCGAGAGCGTGTTCCTGGACGCGGACTCCGCGCACGCGCAACGCAAGAACCACCTGACGGCGCGGCAGGCGGGCGAGATTGCCCGCAGGGTCGGCGCCCGGGCGGTCGTCCCCTTCCACTTCTCGCCACGCTACCAGGATCGCGCGCCGGAACTGGTCGCCGAGGTGCGCGCCGCGTGGGCAGCAGCGTGATACCCCAACGCACCCGCCTACCGGCTGCCCGATCTACCGGCGCGAATGGCCGGGACCGGGCCGGCTGCAGCGGCAACCGCGCTATCGCCCCGACACGCTCCACGACTTCCACAGCATGTACGCGGCCAGCACGTAGAGCAGCAGCGCGAACGCGCGCTTGAGCTTCTTGACCGGCCACTTGTGCGCGGTGCGCGCGCCGATCGGGGCCGTGAGCATGCTGGCGACGACGATCGAGATCAGCGCGGGCAGGTAGATGTAGCCCAGCGAGTACTGCGGCATGCCGGGCTCTTCGGCGCCGGCGATGATGAAGCCGACGGTGCCGGCGATCGCGATCGGCAGGCCCAGCGCGGCCGACGTGGCGACCGCGTTGTGGATCTTGACGTTGCACCACGACATGAACGGCACCGACAGGAAGCCGCCGCCGGCACCGACCATGCTGGAGACGAGGCCGATGCCGCTGCCGACGGCGAACAGCCCCGGCTTGCCGGGCAGCTCGCGCGTGGGCTTGGGCTTGCGGTCGATCAGCATCTGCGTCGCCGAGAACGCGACGAACACGCCGAAGAATCCGGCGAGCAGGCCGGTCGACATGCCGCCGACGATCTGCGGGCCGATCAGCGAGCCGACGATGATGCCCGGCGCCAGTCCGGCGACCACCGCCCACAGCACCGCGCCGTGCCGGTGGTGCTCGCGCGCCGACGACAGCGCGGTGAAGATGATCGTCGCCGTCGACGTCGCGACCGCCATGTGGACCACGTGCGCGAGCGGGAAGCCCTGCTGCGTGAAGATGATCGTCAGCAGCGGCACCATCGTCATGCCGCCGCCGATGCCGAGCAACCCGGCGAGGAAGCCGACGAACGCGCCCAGGACGACGAACACGACGATGAGCTGCGGATCCACCGGTCAGCCCCTGCGCTTCGCCAGCTTGACGATGAACGCCCACTCGCCCGGCTCGACCGGCGTGATCGACAGCCGGTTGCCGCGCTGCAGGATGCGCATCGCCTCGAGTTCCGGGTGCGCGCGCAGCTCGGCCAGCGCGACCAGCCGCGTCTTCTCGACCAGCCGCACGTCGACGTTGAACCAGCGCGGCGCCTCGGGGGTTGCCTTGGCGTCGAAGTAGTCGCCCTTGCGGTCGAACTGCGTCGCGTCCGGATAGGCGGGGGACGCGACCTCGACGATGCCGGCGATGCCCGGCTCGGGGCAGCTCGAATGGTAGAAGAACGCGAGGTCGCCGACCTGCATGTCGTCGCGCATGAAGTTGCGCGCCTGGTAGTTGCGCACGCCGAACCACGGCGTGGTCCGGTCGGGCAGTGCGGCGAGATCGTCGATCGACACCTCGTCCGGCTCGGACTTCATGAGCCAGTAACGGGGCGACCGCGTGCGGGAAGGGGGTGCCCCCCGCCTGTGCCGTGTGACCGTCATCTTGAACCTGGGTTCAAGAGTGGTCGCCTGCCAGGGCCATCAGGCGCTTCCGCTTGGGAACGCACACAGGCCCGAAGATGGCGCGGCAACCTCGCTAACGTAGCATTGGTTCAAAGAGTATTTGGCCAACGCGAACACTGCAGGGGGCATTGAACTCGTGCGACGACGCCGTGGACAGCTTCGGCGCGTCAGAACAGCTTTTCCTGTTCCGCCATCAGCGCGTCGATGGCGGAGTGCATGTTTCCGATTCTACGCCGCGCGGCGTCGGCGTCAATCGGCGAATGCGCGGCGGGCGCATTCTGTCCAGCCACCGGCGGTCCCGCCGCGTGCTGGCCGCTCGCGGGGTGTCCGCCGCCGGCCTTCGCGCGCATCAGCTCGTGTGCGAGATTGAGCGCCGCCATCACGGCGACGCGCTCGACGCCGGTGATCTTGCCGGTGTCGCGGATGTCGCGCATCCGGCGGTCGAGCAGCGCGACCGCCTCGACGAGCTCGGCGCGCTCGCTCTCCTTGCACGCGACCTTGTACTCGCGCCCGAGCAGCGCGACGTCGAGCGTCACCGTCTTGTCGGCGGCGACCGCCTTGGGACCCGCGGGCGCGGTCATGCGGATTCCCCGTCGATCGCGGCGGGCAGGCGCGCGAGGAGCTGGTCGAGCCGGCGCCGCGCCTCGACCAGCTTCTCGGACTGCTGGTGGCTGCGCGTGTTGGCGGCGGCGAGTTCGCGCGCGAGTTCGGCGTTGGCCGCGCGCAGCGCGCGCACGTGCGATGCCAGCGTGGCGAACTTGCGCTCCAGCGCCGCCAGCTCGAGGTCCAGCGAGGCGTCGGCGCCGGGGGCGGCCGGGGAGTTCGGCGAGTTCATCGGGGGACTATAGGTTGGGGTCAGGCGAGCCGTCAACTTGGCGCAGCGCGACGCGCTCTGTGTCGGACAATGCGTTCACGCGGGAGTTTCACCGGTCGCCAGCGGCTGGTAGCGGACCGCGACGACCTCGAGCTCCTCGATGCCGCCCGGGGTGCGCAGCGTGACCGTGTCGCCCTCGCGGGCCCTGAGCAGCGCGCGCGCGATCGGCGACACCCAGCTCACGTAGCCGCGCGCCGTGTCGATTTCGTCGACGCCGACGATGCTGATCGTGCGTTCCTCGCCGCGCGCGTCGGCGACGGTCACCGTGGCGCCGAAGAACACCTGATCGGCGGTGTCGTCGTCGCGCCGTGCCGCCGGGTCGACGACCTCGGCCGCGTCCAGGCGGCGGATGAGGAAGCGGATGCGCCGGTCGATCTCGCGCAGGCGCTTCTTGCCGTAGATGTAGTCGCCGTTCTCCGAGCGATCGCCATTGCCCGCCGCCCACGCGACGACGGCGACGAGTTCCGGCCGCTCCCTGCCGACCAGACGATCGAGCTCGTCCCTGAGGCGCGCGTGCCCGCCGGGGGTCATGTAGTTGCGCGCGCCCGCCGGCAGCGGGGACGCCGACTCGAGGTCCTCGTCGTCGTCCGGCGCGGCGTCGTTCTCGCGGGTGAAGGCCTTGCTCATCGGTGGCGCCCGGCATGGACGGGACTCGTCGCGCCGGGGAGGTCGATTATAGGCGGGTCGCGACGCCCGCCTATAATCGCCGCGACCCCCGACCATGCATTCCTCGCCCTCTCCCCCCCACCCGGCCGCGGTCGTCGCCACGCCGCCCGCCGGCGCCGCCGCGCCGCGCACCGCCGCGCGCGTGGCGCTGATCGTCGCGGCGCTGGGCGCGCTGGCCGCGCTGGCGCTGGGGCTGGCCCTGGCGCTGGGCAGCGTGCCGGTGGACTTCGCCACCGTCGTGCGTGCGCTGGTCGGCGCCGACGACGGCACCGGCGCCGCGATCGTCCGCGACCTGCGGCTGCCGCGGGCGCTGGCGGCGTTCGCCGTCGGCGGGCTGCTGGCGCGTCGCCGGCGCGCTGCTGCAGGTGCTGCTGCGCAACCCGCTGGCCGACCCGTACATCCTGGGAGTGTCCGGCGGGGCGGCGACCGGCGCGCTCGGCGCGATGTTCGTCGGCGCCTTCGCGCTGGTCACGCCGGCGGCATTCGCCGGCGCGGTCGCCGCGACGGCGACGGTGTTCGCGCTGGCGCGCAGCGGCGCCGAGCGCGCGCCGTGGAACGCGACGCGGCTGCTGCTGACCGGCGTCGTCGTCGCCGCGGGCTGCGGCGCGGTGGTCACGCTGCTGCTCACGCTCGCGCCCGACGCGCAGGTCAAGGGCATGCTGTTCTGGCTGATCGGCGACCTGTCGTCGGTCGCGGCGCCGGGGACGGCGCTCGCGGCGCTGGCCGTCTGTGTCGCGATCGCGTTCGCGTTCGCCCGCGACCTCACGCTGCTGGCCCGCGGCGAGGACGTCGCCGCCGCGCTGGGCGTGCACGTCGCGCGGACCACGCTGGTCGCGCACGGCTGCGCCGCGCTCGCCACCGCCGTCGCCGTCACCACCGCGGGCAGCGTCGGCTTCGTCGGCCTGGTCGTGCCGCAGGCGCTGCGGCTGGTGCTGGGCAACGACCAGCGGCTGGTGCTGCCGGCATCGGCGCTCGCCGGTGGCGCGTTCCTGACGCTGGCCGACACGCTGGCGCGCACGGTCGCCGCGCCGGCGCAGCTGCCGGTGGGGGTCATCACCGCGCTGATCGGCGTGCCGGTGTTCCTGTGGCTGCTGGCAAGGCGGGAGCCGTCGCGATGAGCGCGCCGCCGCGCCTCGCCTGCCGCGGCCTCGCCGTCGCGATCGCCGGCCGCACGCTGGCGGCGCAGCTCGACCTCGACGTGCACGCCGGCGAGATCTGGGCGATCGTCGGGCCCAACGGCGCGGGCAAGACGACGCTGATGGCCACACTCGCCGGGCTGCGCCCCGCCGCCGCCGGCCGCATCGCCTACGACGGCGACGACATCGGCACGCTGTCGCACCGCGAGCGCGCGCTTCGCCGCGGCTACCTGCCTCAGGACAGCGTCGACTTCTTCCCCGCGACGGTGCAGGAAACGGTGCTCGCGGGCCGGCATCCTCACCTGCCGCGCTGGCGCTGGGAAGGCCGCGCCGACATCGAGTGCGCGCGCGACGCGCTCGCCGCACTCGACTTGGCCGGCCTGGAGGCGCGCGACGTGCGCACGCTGTCGGGCGGCGAGCGGCGACGCGTGGCACTGGCCGCGCTGCTGGCGCAGGACCCCGGGCTGCTGCTGCTCGACGAGCCGTCGACGCATCTCGACCCCGGCCGTCAGGTCGAGGCGCTGGACCGGCTGGCAGCGCTGGCGCGGGAACGCGGCAAGGCGATCGTCATGGTCGTGCACGAACTCCATCTCGCGCTGCGCGCCGCCGACCACGCGATCGCGATGGGCGACGGCGGGGCCTGCGCCGGCACCGCCGACGAGGTGCTCAACGAGCGCGCGCTGTCGGGACTGTTCGGCCACGCGCTGGTCGCCGTCGGCAGCGGCACGACGCGCACGCTGCTGCCGCGCTGACGCGGAGCCGGCGTCGGCTGCACTCGCGTCGACGCGGACCCGATGGGCAGGCTTCGCGCCGTCGTCAGCGCGCCGCGGCCGGGCCGCCCCGTGTCGATCGCCGCGCACAGCGCCTCGGCGCCGGCGACGAAGCGCGGCCCGGCCCGGTGCAGCAGGTCGGCGTCGACGGTGACCAGCGCCCCGTTCGCCACCGCCGGCAATCCCGGCCACTTCTTCCAGTCGTCGAGCCAGGGCGGCCGCACGCCCCCTGCGGCACCGGCGACGATGACGTCGGGCCTTGCCGCCAATACCGCCTCGACGCTGACCACCGGCGCCGGCAGCGTCAGCGCCGCGAACACGTTCTCGCCGCCGCAGGCCGCGATCGCCTGCGAGACCAGGTGGCGTCCGCCCAGCGTGAAGAGCGGCGCGTCCCAGATTTCGTAGAACACCCGCACCGGCGGACCGGCACGGTCCCGCG
Source organism: uncultured beta proteobacterium (assembly GCA_963810815.1). Taxonomy (GTDB): domain Bacteria; phylum Pseudomonadota; class Gammaproteobacteria; order Burkholderiales; family Casimicrobiaceae; genus CAVQWT01. The sequence goes on from CAWEPB010000003.1 coordinate 70,983, forward strand.
CGGCCAGCAGCCTGCTCCATCGCTCGCGCAGCGCGCGCGCGGCCGGGGCCGCGGTCCCGGACGTGCCGGCCAGCGCCCCGAGCCGCTCGAGCTCGTCGGCGATCGCCATCGGCGTCGCCGGATCGGAGACGAACAGCGCGATGCCGCGCGCCGCCAGCGTGGCCGCCTGCGCCGGCGACGTGTACGGCCAGCCGACGACGAGGTCGGGCTTCAGCGCGACGATGCGCTCGAGGTCGAGTGCACGGGCGTCGCCGACGGTCGGCAGCGCCTTCGCCGCCGGTGGGAAATCGGAAGTCGCCACGACACCGACGACGCGGTCGCCGGCCCCGGCGGCGAACAGCAGCTCGGTCGCGTGCGGCGCGAGGCTGACGATGCGGTGCGCCGGCGCCTGCAGCGTCACCTCGCTGCCGGCGCCGTCGCGCACGGTGACCGGCGCGCTGGCGGTCGCCGTCGCGGCGCCGGTCGTGGCGGCCGTCGCGCCGCGCCCGGCCGCGTCGGCGCCCGCGCCGCCACCGAGGGCCGCCCGCCCGCCCGCGACCGCCAGCGCGGCGAGCAGCAGCACGCCAGGAAGGCGGCGCAGGTTCACGGCTGCCAGCGCAGGCCCGCGTAGAGACGCGCGCCGCCGGTCGCGTAGCCCGCCGCGAGCTCGTAGTCGCGGTCGAGCACGTTGTCGGCGCGCGCGAACAGCGTGACGCCGCGGTGGATGGTCCACTCGGCCGTCAGGTTGACGACGGCGTAGCCGGCGAGCGGTACGCGGTTGGCCGGGTCGTCGTAGCGACGGCCCGAGGCGACCAGCTCGAGCCCCGCCCGCACCGGGCCGAAGGGTTGCGCCAGCGCGAGCGCGCCGTGCTCGCGCGCGCGGCGCGGCAGCAGCAGGCCGGTGCGATCGTCCTCGGGCGACGCGAGGTCCAGCGACGCGGTCAGCGTCGTGCCCGCAGTGAACGTCGCGTCGAGCCCCAGCGTGACGCCCTGCAGCGTCGCGCGGTCGACGTTGTCGGGCCGGCAGTCGAACTGCGCGTCGCAGCCGAACACGATCAGGCGCTTCACGCGGTTGCGATAGCCGATCGCCCGCGCCTCGACGCGCGCGGCATCCCCGCTCGCCGCCGCATAGACGCCCGCCTCGACGTTGGTCGAGGTCTCGGGCACGAGGTCCGGATTGGAGAAGTCGGGGTAATAGAGGTCGTTGAACGTCGGCGCCTTGAACGCGGTGCCGTAGCCGGCCGTGACCCGCCACTGCGGCGCGAAGCGCCAGCCCCAGGCGACGGCGCCGGTGGTCTCGCCGCCGTACTGGCTCGAGTCGTCGCGGCGCAGGTTGAGCTGCAGCGCCTGCTCGCCGAGGCGCAGCCGCCAGACGCCGAACACCGCGTCGGTGTCGCGCGCGGTCACCGCGAACGCGGCGTCGGTGGCGAGCCGCTCCTCGCGGCGCTCCAGGCCCAGCGTCAGCATGCCGGCGTCGCCGGGCAGCGCGAGGTCGTTCTGCCAGGTGTATTGCCGCTGCGTCGTGTCGAAGCTGTAGTCGCCGAACGCCGTCTGCGACCGGCTGTCGTCGCTGCCGTCGCCGGCGGACAGCGTCGACGTCCACCACGGCGCGAGCCGGTTGACGCTGGCGACCCGCCAGGTCTCGACGACGGTGATGGTCCGCTCGTCGAAGCCCGGACCGCCGTCGTACTGGGCGTTCAGCCGGTTGCGCAGGTACGACGCCGACAGCGACTGGCCGTCGGCCCACGGCAGGTCGAGTCCCGCCGAGACGTTTTCGCTGGCGTAGCCGTCGCGGTCGTCGTTGAAGCTGAAGTTGCGCGGGTCGACGATGGCGTTGAAGCCGTCGCTCCGCGTCCCGCCCGCCTGCACCGCGAACGCGACCGGCCCGGCGCTGCCACGCAGGCCGGCGGCGACATTGGCGGTCTCGTAGGTCCCGTAGCCGGCGCTGGCGCTGCCGGTGAAGCGCCCGCCGCCGCGGCGCGTGAACACCTGGATCACGCCGCCGATGGCGTCGGCACCGTACAGGCTGGATGCCGGTCCGCGCAGCACCTCGATGCGCTCGATCTGGTCGAGCGGAATCGCCTCCAGCGTCGTCGAACCGGCCGACGACGAGCCGACGCGCAGGCCGTCGACGAGGACCAGCGTCTGCCCGCGATTCGCGCCGCGCAGGAACACGCCGGACACCGCCGCGGGTCCGCCGTTCTGCACGATTTCCACGCCCGGCTGCCGCTGCAGCAGCTCGGCGAGGCTCGACACCCCCGCCCGCGCGATCTCGTCGGCGCCGATCACCGTGAGGTCGGCCAGCAGTTCGAGCAGCGGTTGCGCCGAGCGGCTGGCGGTGACGACGATGGGGTCGAGCGCCGGCGGGCGCGACGGCGGGGCCGCACCCTGCGCGAATGCCGGGGTCGGGCCGGAGACGCCGGCAAGCGCGGCGACCAGTGCGGCGACCGTGGAACGGGCGAGCACGAGGGCACGTGCCCGCGTCGGAGGCAGGTGCAGGCGGGACGAATTCGACATGGCAGAGCTCCGCGTTGCCATGCATCCCCGCACGGCGTGGATCGGGATGCGACGCGGAGGAACGCGCGAGGGCGCGGACGTCGGTACGGATCGCGCGATCGAGCAGCGCGACGCCGAGCGACGGACCGGCAGCCTTCGGCGACGCCTCCCCGCGTCGCGCTGGCGCCGACCTCGGGCGCGCGTTTCGATGGGCGCACCATGGCCGGTTGCAGGCCGGTCTCCGGGCTCGCCATGCGGACCGTCCACCTTCCCGTCGCCGGCGCACGAAGCACCGGCGGCAGTGGCGTCGAGGACGGCCCTCGAAGGGCTTACCGTTGCGGGGGCAGCCGCGGCTTGGGCACGGGGTCACCGTGCGGCACCGCATTCCCGTTTCACCCGCCGCGGTGAATCGCGGCGGACACCTGCAGACCGGATGGTAGCGCGCGGCCGGGCGACCGGGTCGACGCCGCCCATCGGCTCGGGCGCGGCGCCCTCGGTGCGCCGCCGTTGCTATAATCCGCCCCCCTGCCACCGTCCCGCCTCCCCCGGATCACCACCGGCCCCGAGGCCCTGCGCCGTGCCCAAGAAGCTCTACATCCGCACGTTCGGCTGCCAGATGAACGAGTACGACTCGGACAAGATGGCCGACGTGCTCGGCGCGTCCGACGGCCTCGTCGCCACCGACCGGCCCGAAGACGCCGACGTCATCCTGTTCAACACCTGCTCGGTGCGCGAAAAGGCGCAGGAGCGCGTCTTTCACGACCTGGGCCGCGTGCGCGCGCTGAAGGCCGAACGGCCCGATCTCATCATCGGCGTCGGCGGCTGCGTGGCATCGCAGGAGGGCGGCGCGATCGTCCGGCGCGCGCCGTACGTCGACGTCGTGTTCGGTCCGCAGACGCTGCACCGGCTGCCGGCGCTGATCCGCGCCCGGCGCGAGACCGGCGTGCCGCAGGTCGACATCTCGTTCCCCGAGATCGAGAAGTTCGACCACCTGCCGCCGCCGCGGGTCGAGGCGGCCAGCGCGTTCGTGTCGATCATGGAGGGCTGCAGCAAGTACTGCACGTTCTGCGTCGTGCCCTACACGCGCGGCGAGGAGGTGAGCCGGCCGTTCGACGACGTGCTGACCGAGATCGCCGACCTCGCCGACCAGGGTGTGCGCGAGGTCACGCTGCTCGGCCAGAACGTCAACGCGTATCGCGGCCGGATGGGGGCTGCGCCGGTCGGTGCCGCCCTCGGCAACCCGGTCGAAGGCGCCGGCCGCGCCGACGAATCCATCGCCGACGACGCGATCGCCGACTTCGCGACGCTGATCGAATACGTCGCCGAGATCCCCGGCATCGAGCGCATCCGCTACACGACGTCGCACCCCCGCGAGATGACGGCGGCGCTGATCGACGTCTACGGCCGCGTCGACAAGCTGGTTTCGCACCTGCACCTGCCGGTGCAGTCCGGGTCCGACCGCGTGCTGGCGGCGATGAAGCGCGGCTACACGGCGCTCGAGTACAAGGCGATCGTGCGGCGGCTGCGCGAGCGGCGCCCCGACCTGTCGCTGACCTCCGATTTCATCGTCGGCTTCCCCGGCGAGACCGACGCCGATCACGCCGCGACGCTGAAGCTGATCGACGACGTCGGCTTCGACGGCGCGTTCAGCTTCGCCTACAGCGCGCGGCCCGGCACGCCGGCCGCCGAGCTGCCCGACGCCGTGCCGCCCGCCGTCAGGCAGGCGCGGCTCGAGGCCGTGCAGGCGAAGCTCGACGGCCAGTACCGCGCGTACAGCGCCGCGATGGTCGGCACGCGCCAGCGGGTGCTGGTGACCGGCCATGCGGCGAAGGACGCCACCGAGCTGTCGGCGCGCACGGCGAACAACCGCGTCGTCAACTTCGCCGGCGACGGGGCGCTGGTCGGCCGCTACGTCGACGTCGCGATCACCCTCGCCTACCCGCATTCGCTGCGCGGCGAGCTGGTCGCGGCCTGAACGCCCGACCCGCCGCGACCCCGGCCCCGTGAACGCCCCGCGCGCCCCGCTGTCCGAGAGGGACCCGGCGAGCGCCCGAGCCAGCCCCCGTTTCGAGGATGCCATGCCCCTGCAGTCCGATTCGCTGATCCGCCCGGCCGGCTCCGTCGCGGCACCTGCCCGCGGCGCGGCCGCGGGCGGCATCTCCGCCCCCGCCGCCGCCTCCGCCGCCGCGGCCATCGCCATCGCCGGTGTTCGTGTTCGCGCTGGCCGGCTGCGCGACGTTGCCGGACGCGCCCGGCGCCGCCGTCGGCGCGGCAACCCCGGCCCGTCCCGACGTCACCGCGGCGATCGCCGGTGCGGCGGCCGCCGCGACCGCCCAGGGCACGCCGGCGCCCGCGCCGACCAACCAGCCGCCCGGCGCGGCACGGCCGCCGAGCGGACCGGTGAACGCCGCCGCCGCGGCCGCGGCTGCCGCCGCTGCGGCGGCGCAGGGGATGCGGCCGTTCGCGGACGTGGTCAAGGATGCGACCGAGTCGAAGGGCCTGGTCACGCTGTGGCAGAAGGACGACAAGGTCTGGCTGGAGCTCGCCCCGGAGCAGTTCGGCAAGGCGTACTTCCTCACGTCGAACCTCAACCGCGGCATCGGCGAGAACCGGATCTTCGGCGGCATGATGAACTACCCCGCCGGCATCACGCAGGTCGTCCAGTTCAGGAAGGTCGGCACGCTGGTCCAGCTGATCGCGAAGAACACCAAGTACACGGCCAGGGCCGGCACGCCCGAGGCGCGCGCCGTCGCGGCCGGCTTTTCGGACAGCCTGGTTGCCACGGTGGCGGTCGTTTCGCAGCCGCATCCGGAGCGGAAATCGATCCTGGTCGAGGCGAACTCGCTGTTCGTCGCCGACCTGCCCGCGGCCGCCATCACGCTGGAGCGCACCTACCGGCAGCCGTACGCCTTCGACGCGCGCAACTCGTCGCTCGACCGGGCGCGCGTGCGGCCGGACCTCGCGACCTTCGAGGTGACCGCGCACTACGCGCTGTCGCGCCCGCAGTCCCCGCCGGCATTCATGCCCGGCGCGCCGGTGCCGTCGTCGGTGCCGTCGCTGCCCAACACGCTGCCCGACGTGCGCAGCCTGTTCCTCGGCTTCTTCTACTCGCTGGTGGCGCTGCCGGAAACGCCGATGCCGGTCCGCGTCGCCGACGAGCGTGTCGGCTACTTCACCACCGAGACCTTCGACTACAGCAGCGACGTGCCGCGCACCCCCGTGCAGCGCCATGTCGCGCGCTGGCGCCTCGAGAAGAAGGACCCGGCCGCCGCGCTGTCGGAACCGAAGCAGCCGATCGTGTTCTGGCTCGACCGCAACATCCCGCTCGCCTACCGGGAGCCGGTGCGCGCCGGCATCCTCGAGTGGAACAAGGCGTTCGAGCGCATCGGCTACAAGGACGCGCTGAAGGTCGAGGTCCAGCCCGACGACGCCGACTTCGACACCGCCGACCTGCGCCACGCGTCGGTGCGCTGGCAGGCCGTGGCGAAGACCTCGTTCGGCGCCATCGGCCTGTCGGTCGTCGACCCGCGCTCCGGCGAAATCCTCGATGCCGACATCGCCGTCGACGCGCTGAACATACGCGCGGTGCGCAACCTGCGCGCCGAGACGGTGCCGGCCGCGTCGGGCGGCGTCTCGGCCACGCTGGCACCGGCCGACGGCGAGTACTGCGAGTACGGCGAGCGCGCCGCCGGCGAGGCGGTGTTCGGCCTCTCTCTGCTCGAGGCGCGCGGCGAGCTGGCGGCGGACAGTCCCGACGTCGAGCGCTTCGTCGCCGCCTACATCAAGGACCTGGTGATGCACGAGACCGGCCACGCGCTGGGCCTGCGCCACAATTTCCGCGCGTCGACCGCGTATACCGACACCCAGCTCGCCGACCCCGAGTTCACCCGCGCCAACGGCATCTCCGGCTCGGTGATGGAATACAACGCGTGGAACCTGGCGCGGCGCGGCGAGCGCCAGGGCGAGTTCGTGATGAACACGCTGGGGCCCTACGACTACTGGGCCATCGAGTACGGCTACCGCGAATTCGCTCCCGCCGAGGAGGCCGGCGCGCTCGCGGCCATGGCGGCGCGATCCAGCGAGCCGGTGCTCGCCTACGCGTCCGACGAGGAGGTGTCGTTCGGCGCGCTCGACCCCGCGGTCAACTCGTTCGACCTCGGCGCCGACCCGCTGGCCTATGCGCAGAAGCGCTTCGCGCTGGTGCGCGAGCTGTGGGAGCGCACCGAGTCGAAGTCGCTGCAGCCCGGGGAGCCCTATTCGATCCTCCGTCGCAACGTGACGCGCGGCCTCGTCGAGGCGCACGAGGGCGCGCTGTACGCGACCAAGTACGTCGGCGGCCTGACCACGCTGCGCGACCGCGCCGGCAGCGGCCGTGAACCGCTGTCGCCGATCGACGTCGACAAGCAGCGCGCGGCGCTCGCCCTGCTCGCCACCGAGGTCTTCTCCGCCGACAGCTTCCGCTTCTCGCCCGCGCTGCTGCGCCGGATGGCGGTGTCGCCGTTCGACCGCGAGGACGCGCTCGAGCTGGGACGCACGCCGCCGTCGACCGACCTCGCCGTCGACCAGCAGGTGCTCGCGCTGCAGCGGGCCGTGCTGGCGCAGCTGATGGGGGACACCATCGCGCAGCGGCTGGTCAACAACGAAGCGAAGGTCGACCGGCCCGAGCAGGCACTGCGGCTGTCCGAGCTCTATGCGACGCTGCACGTCGCCATCTGGAGCGAGCTCAGGAGCGGCGCCGACATCCCGCTCGCGCGGCGCAACCTGCAGCGCGAGTACACGGTGCGGGTCGCCGCGACGCTGCTGCGCCCGACCGGCTCGATGCCCGCCGACGCGCGCGCGCTGCTGCGCCAGCAGGCGCAGCAGCTCTCGGCCGATCTCGCGCGGGCGCAGGCGAAGCGCGGCCGCTCGGCGGAGGCGAACGCGCATCTCGCGGAAATGCGGACGACGATCGACGAGGCGCTGAAGGCGCCGCTGGTGCGCCAGGCGGCGTAACGCGCCGGCCTCCCGGCGGGAGTGCAGCCGGCCGGCGGCGGCGGCGAAGCGAGACCCGGCGCCCCGCGCCGCGCGGCGCCCGCCCTGCCGGTCGCTTGCGCGGGCGCGCCCTTTGCCGCAGACTGTGCGCCCCTCCGCACGCCACGCCGCCACCTTGCCTACGCAAACCGTCGAAGTCGCGCTCGCGCCGCTCGACAACCGCGCCCTCGCCAACCTGTGCGGGCCGCTCGACGCCAACCTGCGCCAGATCGAACAGGCGCTCGACGTCACCATCACCCATCGCAGCGGTCATTTCACCGTCCGCGGCGACCCGACGGCGGCGGCACATGCCGCGACCGCGCTCGAACGCTTCTACGCGCGGGCCGGCGCCGCCCTTTCGGTCGACGACATCCAGCTGGGACTGATCGAGATCACGCGCCGGCGCGACGCCGCCGCCTCCGCCGACGACGGCCCCGGACTGCGGACGCGCCGCGCCGACCTGCACGGCCGCACGCCCAACCAGGTCGCGTACCTGAAGACCATCGCCGAGCACGACCTCACGTTCGGCATCGGCCCGGCGGGAACCGGCAAGACCTACCTCGCCGTCGCCTGCGCCGTCGACGCACTGGAGCGCGACGCGGTCAAGCGCCTGGTGCTGGTGCGCCCGGCCGTGGAGGCCGGCGAACGGCTGGGCTTCCTGCCGGGCGACTTCGCGCAGAAGGTCGACCCCTACCTGCGTCCGCTCTACGACGCGCTGTACGACCTGATGGGCTTCGACAAGACGGCGAAGCTGTTCGAGCGCCAGACCATCGAGATCGCGCCGCTCGCGTACATGCGCGGCCGCACGCTGAACCACAGCTTCATCATCCTCGACGAGGCGCAGAACACGACGCCCGAGCAGATGAAGATGTTCCTGACGCGCATCGGCTTCGGCACCAAGGCGGTGATCACCGGCGACATCACGCAGATCGACCTCGCGCGCGGCCAGAAGAGCGGCCTGATCGAGGCGCAGCGCATCCTCGACGGCGTGCGCGGGATCGGCTTCACGCGCTTCACCAGCGCCGACGTCGTCCGCCACCCGCTGGTGCAGAAGATCGTCGACGCCTACGAGCGCGAGGCCGCCCGGCTGCCGCCCGGCGACCACTCGCCGCGCTGAGGGCCCTGTCCCGGATGGCCCTCTCGCTGTCGGTGCAGTACGCCAGCACCGCCGCCGACCTGCCGACCCGCAGCCAGGTCCGGCGCTGGGTCCGCGCCGCGCTGGACGGCGACGCCGTGGTGACCGTGCGCTTCGTCGACGCGGTCGAGGGCCGCTCGCTCAACGCCGAATACCGCGGCAGGGACTACGCGACCAACGTGCTGACCTTCGTGTACGATGAGGGGAAAACGCGCGTCGGCGACGTCGTGCTGTGCGCCCCCGTGATCCGCAGGGAAGCCGCCGCACAGGGAAAGACGCTGGCCGCGCACTACGCCCATCTGGTGATCCACGGCATGCTGCACCTGCAGGGCCACGACCACGAGCGCGCCGCCGACGCGGCCGCGATGGAAGCCCGCGAGCGAACGCTGCTCGCCCGGTTCCGGCTGCCCGACCCCTACGCCGCCTAGCCGCGATGGTCGACGACGACAAGCACGACAAGCCCTCGCTGCTCGAACGCCTGACCGCGTTCCTGACGCGCGAACCCGAGGACCGCGAGGAGCTGCTCGACCTGATGCGCGGGGCGTTCGAGCGCAAGCTGCTCGACGCCGACGCGCTGTCGATGATCGAGGGCGTGATGGCCGTGTCCGAGATGACCGTGCGCGACATCATGATCCCGCGGTCGCAGATGGACGTGGTCTCGATCGAGGACAACCCCGCGGAGTTCATCCCGCTGGTGCTCGAGACCAAGCATTCCCGCTTTCCGGTGGTCGGCGAGAGCAAGGACGACGTCGTCGGCATCCTGCTCGCCAAGGAGCTGCTCAACTATTACGCGAACCCGGCCGGCTTCGACCTGCGCGACACGTTGCGGCCGGCGGTGTTCGTGCCCGAGTCGAAGCGCCTCAACGTGCTGCTGCGCGACTTCCGGTCGAACCGCAATCACATCGCGATCGTCGTCGACGAGTACGGCGGCGTCTCCGGCCTCGTCACCATCGAGGACGTGCTCGAGCAGATCGTCGGCGACATCGAGGACGAGTACGATTTCGACGAGAACGAAGACAACATCATCCCCGAGCTCAACGGTCGGTACCGGGTAAAGGCGCAGACCGAGATCGGCGACTTCAACGAGCATTTCGGCAGCGACTTCGCCGACGACGAGTTCGACACCCTCGGCGGCCTCGTGCTGCAGGCCTTCGGGCGCCTGCCGAAGCGCGGGGAGCTCGTCACGATCGGCGGCTTTCGCTTCCGCGTCGTGCGCGCCGACAGCCGCCGGCTCTACACGCTGAACGTCGAACGCGTCACGCCGCCGTCCCCGGAGGCTGCGGCCGGCAGCGCCCCGGGCGCGGCGGGCTGAGCGTGGCGGCGCGGGCGCGCGCAACGCGCCGCGGCGACTCCCTGCTGCGCCGCGCCGCCACCGCGTTCCGGGATTCCGTGGTCGACGGCGCCGGCACGGGCGCGCCGATGCTCCGGCCCCGGCGCCCGCCGTGGCATGCACTGCTGCTCGCCGCCGTCGCGGGCGCCGCGACAGTGTTCGCGTTCGCGCCGTTCGCGCTGACGCCGCTGCCGCTGCTCACGCTGGGGCTGCTGTTCCTCGGGTGGCGCGACGCGACACCCCGGCAGGCGGCGTGGCTCGGATTCGCGTTCGGACTGGGGCTGTTCGGCGCCGGCGTGTCCTGGGTGTCGATCGCGCTGCATACCTTCGGCGGCATGCCGGCCGTGCTGGCCGCCATCGGCACCCTCGGCTTCTGCGCCTACCTCGCCCTGTGGCCGGCCCTTGCGGGCTGGCTGGCGGCGCGCGTCACCGCGCCGTCGGGCGTGGCGAGGCTCGCCGCCGCCGCCGGTGCCTGGGCGCTGGCCGAATGGCTGCGCGGCTTCGTGCTCACCGGCTTCGGCTGGCTCTCGATCGGATATGCGCAGCTCCCGGGATCCGCGGCGTCGGTGTTCGCCGGCTACGCACCGGTCGGCGGGGTGTTCCTGGTGTCGCTGGCGATGGCCGGGGTGGCCGCCGCCGGGGCGGCGCTGGTGCCGATCGCCGTCGACGCCGCATCGGGGGCCCGCCGCGCCGCCGGTCCGCTGGCGCTGATCGCGGTACTGGCGGCAGGCGGCATCGCGCTCGACCGGATCGACTGGACGCGCGACGACGGCGCGCCGCTGACCGCATCGCTGCTGCAGGGCAACGTCGCGCAGACCCTCAAGTTCGACCCCGGGTTCCGGGAGCGCAACTTCGCGCTGTACCTCGGGATGATCGCCGAGAGCCGCGGCCGTCTGGTCGTGCTGCCCGAGAGCGCGTTCCCGGTGTTCGCCGACGAGGTGCCCGAGGCGGTGCTGAAGTCCGTGCTGCGGACGATGACGGCGCGCGACGGCGACGCCATCGTCGGCCTGTTCACCGCGCAACCGCCGCCGACCCCCGGTGGCGAGCTGCGCATCCACAACAGCGTGGTGACGCTCGGTGCCGCCGAGGTGCAGGAATACCGGAAGCGCCATCTGGTGCCGTTCGGCGAGACCATCCCGGCCGACGCGCTCGTGGGCTGGTTCATCCGCCGCGTGCTCGCGATTCCGCTGTCGTCGCAGTCGCCGGGGCCGCCCGACCAGCCGCCGCTGGCGATCGCGGGGACGAAGGTCGCGGCGAACATCTGCTACGAGGACGCGTTCGGCGCCGACATCCGCGTGCAGGCGCGCACCGCCGCGATCCTCGTCAACGTCACCAACGACGCCTGGTACGGCCGCTCGGTGGCCGCGCAGCAGCACAACCAGATCGCGGCCATGCGCGCGCTGGAGACCGGCCGGCCGCTGCTGCGGGCGACCAACACCGGCATCACGTCGGCGATCGACCATCGCGGGCGCGAGGTCGCCCGGCTGCCCTGGTTCACGCGCGGCATCCTCGAGACGACCGTTCAGGGCCGCGCCGGCGAAACGCCCTACGTGCGCCTCGGCGACGGCGTCGCGGCGTGGCTCGCGGCGCTCGTCGTCGCGGTGGCGGCGATCGGCGATCGGCTGCGGTTGCGGCGTGACGCGACGCGATCGCGGTAAAATGCGCGATTGTCCATGCGCCAGCCGCGCCCCTTCCCGATGCTCACCTTCCAGCAGACGATTCTCACCCTCCAGGACTACTGGGGCGGCAAAGGCTGCGCGCTGCTGCAGCCCTACGACATGGAAGTCGGCGCCGGCACCTCGCACACGGCGACGTTCCTGCGCGCGCTGGGTCCCGAGCCCTGGCGGGCCGCGTACGTGCAGCCGTCGCGCCGGCCCAAGGACGGCCGCTACGGCGAGAACCCGAACCGGCTGCACCAGCACCATCAGTTCCAGGTCGTGCTGAAGCCCGCCCCCGCGGACATCCTCGACCTCTACCTCGGCTCGCTCGAGGCGCTGGGCTTCGACCTGAAGCAGAACGACGTGCGCTTCGTCGAGGACGACTGGGAGAACCCGACGCTGGGCGCCTGGGGCCTCGGCTGGGAGGTGTGGCTGAACGGCATGGAGATCACGCAGTTCACCTACTTCCAGCAGGTCGGCAGCCTCGACTGCAACCCGATCACCGGCGAGATCACCTACGGCCTCGAGCGGATGTCGATGTACCTGCAGAACGTCGAGTCGGTCTACGACCTCCGCTACACCGACACGATCAGCTACGGCGACGTGTTCTTCCAGAACGAAGTCGAGCAGTCGAAGTACGCGTTCGACGCCTCGGACGCGGCCAAGCTGTTCGAACAGTTCGCGTACTTCGAGGGCGAGGCGAAGCGGCTGCTCGACGCGAAGCTGCCGCTGCCAGGCTACGAGATGATCCTGAAAGCCGGCCACGCATTCAACCTGCTCGACGCGCGCGGCGCGATCTCGGTCACCGAGCGCGCCGGCTACATCGGCCGCATCCGCGCGCTGTCGCGGCAGGTGGCGACCGCCTACGTCGAGGCGCGCGAGGCGCTGGGATTCCCGATGCTCTCCGAGCGCGAGCGCGCGACGCTGCCCGCCCAGCACGCGAAGGCGGCGGCGTGAGCGCGCCGGGCCGTCCCAAGGGCGAACACCGGAGTGCGCAGCACGAAGGTAATCCAGTGAGCGCGCCGGGCCGTCCCAAGGGCGAACACCGGAGTGCGCAGCACGAAGGTAGTCCAGTGAGCGCCCGAACGCTCGTCGTCGAGCTCTTTACCGAGGAACTGCCGCCCAAGGCGCTGCGGCGGCTGGGTGCCGCCTTCGCCGAGACGCTCGCGGCCGGCCTGCGCCAGCAGGGCCTCGTCACCGACGCGTCCGTCACCACCCCGTACGCGACGCCGCGGCGGCTGGCGGTGGCGATCACGCAGGTCCTCGCGGTCGCGCCGGACGCCGAAGTCGTCGACAAGCTGATGCCCGCCAAGGTGGCGCGCAGCCAGGACGGCCAGCCGTCCGAGGCGCTGCGCAAGAAGCTCGGCGCGCTGGGGCGGCCGCAGCTCGCCACCGCCACGCTCGATGCCGCGGACGGGCCGGACCGCGTCTACGTCGCGTCGGACGGCAAGGCGGACTACGTGTACCTCCGCAGCCTCGCCAAGGGCCAGCCGCTTGCCCGCGGCCTGCAGGCGGCGCTCGACGACGCGCTGGCGAAGCTGCCGATCCCGAAGGTGATGACGTACGCCGGTCCGGCCGGCTACTGGAACGCCGAGAAGTTCGTCCGGCCCGCCCACGGGCTGCTGGCGCTGCACGGCGCCGACATCGTCGAGGTGAAGGCGCTGGGACTCGCCGCGGGGCGCGCCACCGGCGGCCACCGTTTCCTCGGCCGGCGCGAAGTCGACATCGCCACCGCCGACGCGTACGCGGAGACGCTGTGGGCCGAGGGCAAGGTCATCGCCTCGTTCGACCAGCGCCGCGCGGCGATCGAACAGGGCCTGGCGCACGCCGCGCAGGGCGATCGCGTGGTCGCCCCCGACGCGCTGCTCGACGAGGTCGCGTCGCTGGTGGAGTGGCCGGTCGTCTACGCCGGCACCTTCGACCCCGCGTTCCTCGCGGTGCCGCAGGAGTGCCTGATCCTGACCATGCAGCAGAACCAGAAGTACTTCGCGCTCACCGACGCCGCCGGCCGCATCCGCGCGCGGTTCCTGCTGGTGTCGAATCTCGCCACCGAGGACCCGGCGGCGATCGTCGCCGGCAACGAGCGCGTGTTGCGGGCCCGGCTCGCCGACGCCAAGTTCTTCTACGACCAGGACCGTCGCCAGCGCCTCGATTCGCGCCTGCCGAAGCTGCGCTCGGTCATCTACCACAACAAGCTGGGAACCCAGGCCGAGCGCGTCGACCGGCTGCGCTTCCTGGCCGCCGAGATCGCCAAGCTGGTCGGTGCCGACGCGGCGCACGCCGACCGTGCGGCGGGCCTGGCCAAGGCCGATCTCGTCACCGACATGGTCGGCGAGTTTCCGGAGCTGCAGGGTCTGATGGGTCGCTATTACGCCGAGCACGACGGCGAGCCCGCCGACGTCGCCGCCGCGGTGGAGCAGCACTACTGGCCGCGCTTCGCCGGCGACGCGCTGCCCGAGGGTCGGATCGCCGATGCCGTCGCGCTGGCCGACAAGCTGGAAACCATGGCCGGCATGTTCGGCATCGGCAACCTGCCCACGGGCGACAAGGATCCGTTCGGCCTGCGCCGCGCCGCGCTGGGTGTGCTGCGGATCGTCATCGAGCGGAAACTGGCGCTCCCGCTGCCGGACCTGCTGGAACTCGCGTTCAAGGCCTTCGACGGCATCGCGGCGGTGAAACCGGACGCGCCGGCGCTGGCGACCTTCCTGTACGACCGGCTGCGTGGCTACCTGCGTGACCAGGGCTACACGGCGCTGCAGGTCGCGGCGGTGGTCGACCGGCATCCGGCCCGGGTCGATCTCGTTCCCGCGCAGCTCGCCGCGGTGCGGGCCTTCGAGGCGCTGCCCGAGGCCCCGGCGCTGGCCGCCGCCAACAAGCGCATCGGCAACATCCTCGCCAAGAGCGCCGGCGGTGCCGGCGCCGGCGCGGCCGTCGACCCGGCACGCTTCACCGAACCGGCCGAGCGCGCGCTCTCGGCGGCGCTCGATGCGGTGGCGCCGGCGGTCGACGCGGCGATGGCGCGCGGCGACTACGTGTCGGCGCTGTCCGGCCTCGCCTCGCTGCGCCCCCAGGTCGACGCCTTCTTCGACGACGTGATGGTGATGGCCGACGACCTCTCGGTGCGCGCCAACCGGCTGGCCCTGCTCGCGCGCCTGCATCGGGCGATGAACCAGGTCGCCGACCTCGCCAAGCTCGCGGGTTAGCATAGCGGCATGGTCCAGTTCGCCACCGATGCCCTGGCGCCGACCCGTTCGGCCAAGCTGATCGTCCTCGACCGCGACGGCGTCATCAACCACGACAGCGACCAGTTCATCAAGTCGCCGGACGAGTGGCGGCCGATCCCCGGCAGCCTGGAGGCAATCGCCCGGCTCCATCACGCCGGCTATCGGGTGGTCGTGGCGACCAACCAATCCGGCATCGGCCGCGGCCTGTTCGACATCGCGACGCTGAACACCATCCACGAAAAGCTGCACCGGGCGCTGGCGCTCGCCGGCGGTCGCGTCGACGCCATCTTTTACTGTCCGCACACCGCCGACGCCGACTGCGAGTGCCGGAAGCCGAAGGCCGGCATGCTGCGCGAGATCGGCAGCCGCTTCGGCGTCGACATGGCCGGCGTGCCCTGCGTCGGCGACAGCCGCCGTGACCTCGACGCGGCCGAGGCCGTCGGCGCCCAGCCGATGCTGGTGCTGACCGGCAAGGGCGAGAAGACGCTGCACGACGGCAATTTTCCGAAGAACACGGTCATCTTCCCGGACCTCGCGTTCGCCGCCGCGGCGCTGCTGGCGACCGACTGACCGGCCGCGCGCCGCCAGCCCGATCGCCTCCGTCCGATGTCGGCCCTGCGCTCCGTGGTGTTCCTGCTGTTCCAGCTCATCGTCACCCCCCTCTACGCGGCGGCGATGCTGGCGACGTTCTGGCTGCCGCCGGTGCCGCGCTACCGGATGGCGCGGTCGTGGTGCCGCGTCAACCTGACCGGGGCGCGAGTCATCTGCGGGATCCGCTGGAAGGTCGAGGGCCGCGAGAACATTCCCGCCGGCGACCTCCCCCACGTCGTGCTCGCCAAGCACAGTTCGACCTGGGAGACGCTGGCGCTCAACATGCTGTTCCCCCCGCTCGCGTTCGTGGCCAAGAAGGAGCTGCTGTCGATCCCCTTCTTCGGCTGGGGGTTCGCGCTGGCGTCGCCGATCACCATCGACCGCAAGGCCGGCACCGATGCGATGCAGCAGATGGTGGTGCAGGGCCGCGAGCGGCTGAAGTCGGGCTTCTGGATCGTCATCTATCCCGAAGGCACCCGGATCCGCGCCGGCACCCGCTCGCGCTGGAAGACGGGCGGCGCGCGCCTCGCGCGGGCGCTCGAGACCCCGCTGCTGCCGATCGCGCACAACGCCGGCTGGCTGTGGCCGAAGGGCGTGTTCGGCAAGCGGCCGGGGACGATCACGGTGTCGATCGGCAAGCCGATCGACACTGCGGGACGCGACGTGCAGTCGCTGACGAGCGAGGTCGAGACGTGGATCGAACAGGAAGTCGAGCGGCTCGGTCGGCCCTGATCGGGCTGTTCGGCGGCGGCGGTTCCCGGTCCGACGCCGACGGCCAGGCACGGCGCATCGTCCTCGCCGGCGAGGCGGTCGACTACCGGCTCTTCCGGTCGCGTCGCCGCAGCATCGGCATGCAGATCGGCTTCGCCGGACTCACCGTCCGGGCTCCGCGGTGGGTGTCGATCCGCGAGATCGAGGGCGTGCTCGTTGAGCGTTCGGAATGGATCCGGCGCTCGCTGGTCGAATGGCGTTCCCGGCGCCGCGACGTGCTGCCGCGCGAATGGAAGACCGGCGCGCCGATCGTCTACCGCGGGCGCGAGCTCGCGCTGGCGGTGTTTCCGGCGCGGCAGAAGGAGATCGGCGCCGACCTCCTCGACCTCAGCGTCCGCCATCCCGCCGCGCACGACGAGCGCGAGGTCGAGCGCTTCGTCGGCCGCTGGCTGAAGGACGAGGCGCAGCGGCTGGTGCTGCCCCAGACCGCACCGCTGGCGGCGGAGCTGGGCACGGCGCCGACCGCCGTGAAGCTGACGAACGCGCGCGGCGAATGGGGCAGCTGCAACGCCCGCGGCGAGGTCAGGCTCAACTGGCGGCTGGTCCAGCTGCCGCCGGAGCTCGCCACCTACGTGGTCGCGCACGAGGTCGCGCACCTGGTCGAGCTCAACCATTCCACGCGCTTCTGGGCCGTCGTCGAGTCGCTGTACCCCGGACACGCCGCCGCCCGCAGCGCGCTCCACGACTGGACCGCGCTGCTCGAAGCCTGAGCGCCGCGGTTCAGCCCGCAGGGGCCGGCAGCGGCGGCAGCTCGATCGCCAGTCCGGCCTGCGCTCGCAGCAGCTCGCCGAGCGCGGCCTCCAGCGTGGCACCGCTGCGCGTATCGCGCCAGCGCCCGTCGCGGGCGCCGAAGTGGAAGCCCCCGGCGCGAGCCGCCAGCCAGATCTCGCGGTTGGGCACGTGGCGATTCACGATCAGCTTGCTGCGATCCTCGCATTCGATCTCGAGGATGCCGTCGTTGAGGTTCCAGTCGAGGTCGGCGTCGGAGTTCTCGAGCGCCGCGTCGAGCGCCGCGCCGATGGCGGCAAGGGTTCCGTCGGCGGCGGCGATGAAGGCGGATTCGGTGGTCATGGCGAGGCCGGTGCGGGGGGAGAATCGCTCTCGGAAGCGCGAGTGAGCGTGATACGATTCGCGGCGATGTTACGCGATTCCGCCGCGGTCATGCGCACCCTCACCGCCAGCACGACCCTCGCCGTCGTCCTCGGCGCTGCCCTCGCCGGATGCGGCATCAAGGGCCCGTTGACACTGCCCGCCGCGCCCGCCGCGTCCGCCTCGGCGCCGGCCACCGCTCCGCCCGCGTCGTCACCGCCCGCCCCTGCCGGCGAGTCCCCGGCAACCGCGCCGGCCGACCCGTCCGCCAGGAAGCCATGAGCGCCTTCCGTGCCGTCGACGGCGCGCTGCACGCCGAGGACGTCCCGCTCGCGGCCATCGCCGAGCGCTTCGGCACGCCCTGCTACGTCTATTCGCGGGCGATGATCGAAGGAGCGTACCGGGACTTCGAGAGCGCGCTCGCCGCGGCGCTGCCGGGTCCGCCGCCGCTGATCTGCTACGCGATGAAGGCGAACTCCAACCTCGCGGTGCTGGACCTGCTCGCCCGGCTGGGCAGCGGCTTCGACATCGTCTCGGGGGGCGAGCTCGCGCGGGTGCGGGCCGCCGGCGGCGACCCCGCGAAGGTCGTGTTCTCCGGCGTCGGCAAGACCGAGGCCGAGATGGAGGCGGCGCTCGAGGCCGGCATCCGGTGCTTCAACGTCGAGTCCGCGTCGGAGCTCGACCGCCTGTCGGCGGTCGCCGTCCGCACCGGGAGGACGGCGCCGGTGTCGTTCCGCGTGAATCCCGACGTCGACCCGAAGACGCACCCGTACATCTCGACCGGGCTGAAGGAAAACAAGTTCGGCATCGCCTTCGCCGACGCGCCCGCGCTCTACCGTCGTGCCGCGGCGACACCGGGGATCGCGGTCCACGGCATCGACATCCACATCGGGTCGCAGATCACCGAGCTCGGGCCCTACCTCGAGGCGGCCCACAAGATCCGCGACCTCGTCGACCGCCTGGCCGCGGATGGCATCGCGCTGTCGCACATCGACCTGGGTGGCGGCCTCGGCATCCGCTATCGCGACGAGACCCCGGTGCCGCTGGCCGAGTACGCGGCGCTGGTCGCCGGCGTTTTCGGCGGTCGCCGCGAGCGCCTGCTGTTCGAGCCGGGCCGGCGCATCGTCGGCGACGCCGGCGTGCTGCTGACCCGCGTGACCACGCTGAAGCCGGGCGCCGAGCGGTCGTTCGCCATCGTCGACGCGGCGATGAACGACCTCATCCGGCCGGCGCTCTACGACGCGTGGCATCCGGTCGCCGCAGTGCGGCCGCGGGCCGAGGGCGCTCGTCGCTGGCAGATCGTCGGCCCGGTCTGCGAGAGCGGGGATTTCCTCGCGCACGACCGGGATCTCGCGCTCGCCGAAGGGGACCTGCTCGCGCTCGGCGCCGTCGGCGCCTACGCCTTCGCGATGAGCTCGAACTACAACTCGCGCCCGCGCGCGGCCGAGGTGATCGTCGACGGCGGCACCGCCCATCTCGTGCGGCCGCGCGAGCACGTCGCCGAACTTTTCGCGCACGAATCGCGACTGCCCTAGGCGCACCCTGCGCCGATTTTTCGGCGGCGCGAATTGCGGCACGCGCGACGCGAAAACTGCGTGTGCGATTTCGCAACAGTGGTGCGCGCAAGCGCCGGAATCGTCGACGAAATCTTGCAAAATGACGAAACGAAGCTACAATGCCGTCAGCAGGTAGCAGCGGATTTGTCAAGAGTTGACACGAAATTCCGGCAACGCAAAGACGTCTCCGCAAGCCGCCTGCTCACGGCAGAAGCACGATAACAGTCAAGGCAACTCAGACAGGAGAAACCCGAAATGATGGCTGACATGATGTCGATGATGGCTCCCGCGGCTGCGGCCCCGGCGCCCAAGAAAGCCGCCCCGAAGAAGAAAAAGGCGACGAAGAAGAAGGCAACCAAGAAGGCGACGAAGAAGGCCGCCCCGAAGAAGAAGGCCGCCAAGAAGGCGACGAAGAAGAAGGCCGCCCCGAAGAAGAAGGCCGCGAAGAAGGCGACGAAGAAGAAGGCGACCAAGAAGGCGACCAAGAAGAAGGCCGCCCCGAAGAAGAAGGCCGCCAAGAAGGCGACGAAGAAGAAGGCCGCCCCGAAGAAGAAGGCGACCAAGAAGGCGACCAAGAAGAAGGCCGCCCCGAAGAAGAAGGCCGCCAAGAAGGCGACGAAGAAGAAGGCGACGAAGAAGGCGAAGAAGCTGTAAGCCTCCCGCGCCCTCCCGCCCGAATCACCGGGCGGAAAAAGGAACAGGCGACGCATCGAGCGTCGCCTGTTTCATTTCCGGGATGCGGACGACGGATCCCACGACGGATCCCGCCTGGACGCGGCGCCCGAACCGCGAGTCAAGTGCGTGTCAGCGGGCGCCGGCCGTGACGGCCGTCGCAGCGCGTGGCGGCGGCGATGTCGTCGCCGCCGACTTGGCCGGGGATTTGGGCGAGGACTTGGGCGGGGACTTGGCGGCTGTGCCGGGCGACGTCGTGGCCGCGGATTTTCCCGCCGGCTTGGCTGCGGGCTGGGTCCTGCCGCTGCCGGACGACGACACCTTCGCTGCCGCCGTGGGCACGGCCTTCGCCTTGCCCGCCGGCGCCTTGCCGTACCTCGTCGCGCCGCGGCGGGCCTTGCTCGCCACCGGCGCGAGGTCGCTGGTGACGCGCAGAGGCTGCCCCGGGGCCAACGCCGCCGAGGCGGAGAGGCCGTTCCATCGGCGCAGGTCGTCGACGGTCACACCGTAGCGGGCGGCCACCTGTGTCAGCGAGTCGCCGCGCTTCACCCGGTAGTAGAACGTCCGCCCCTGCGGAATCGTCGTGAACACGGCGGTGGTCAGCGACGCGTCGGCCTCCGCCGGACGCTGCGCCGGCACCAGCACCGTGTGGCCGGCTCGCGGTTTCGAGCGCGGGCCGATGCCGTTGACCGCGCGCAGCGTCTCGACCGACAGGCCGAACTTCACCGCGACCATCGCCAGCGTCTCGCCGGGCTTCAGTCGGTACGCCTGCCACGATACGAGCGGCTGATCGGTCAATTCCAGCTTGGCCGCGAACAGCTCGGCCTTGTCGATCGGCAGCAGGATCGATTGCTGGTCGGCGCCGGCGATCACCGGCCGGTTGTGGTGCGCGTTGAGGTACTGGAACTCCTCCTGCGGGATCTCCGCCAGTTCCGCCGCCTTCTTGACGTCGATCCTGCGGTTGATCGTGACCACCGCGAAGTAGGGCGCGTCGGGAATGTCCTCGAGCTGCAGACCGTACTTCTCCGGGTCGGTCACGATGTTCTTCACCGCCTGCAGCTTCGGCAGGTAGTTGCGGGTCTCGTCGGGCATCGCGAGGTCGGCGTATGCGGTCGGCTTGCCGAGCTTGCGGTTGCGCTCGACCGCGCGCGCGACGTTGCCCTCGCCCCAGTTGTACGCCGCCAGCGCCAGCTGCCAGTCGCTGAAGTCGCCGTGCAGCTTCTCCAGGTAGTTCAGCGCCCCCTCGGTGGCCGACAGCACGTCGCGCCGGGAGTCCATCCAGAAGTCCTGCTTGAGTCCGTAGTGCTTGCCGGTCGAAGGCATGAACTGCCAGATCCCCGCCGCGCGCGCGGTCGACAGCGCCACCGGGTTGTACGCGCTCTCGATCATCGGCAGCAGCGCGATCTCCGTCGGCATGCCGCGCGACTCGACCTCGGCGACGATGTGGTAGAGGTAGCGGCGGCTGCGCTCGACCATCCGCGCGACGTAGTCGGGGCGCGCCGCGTACCACTGCTCCCATTTCTCGACGTTCCTGTCGTTCGGGTCCAGGTCCGGGATCGCGAAGCCCTTGCGGATGCGGTCCCACAGGTCGTCGGCGGGGGGCGGCAACGGCTCGAGATCGGCGCCCGCGGCCGACGGAAACGGATCGCGCACGACCACCGGCGGCGCGGCCGGAGGCGCCGGCGGCGGCGGTTCGGGCGCCGCGGCGACGATGACCGGCGCGGGTGCCGGGTCGGCCGGAGGCGGTCCGGGCGTGGCGCAGGCGGCAAGCGCGAGCGTCAGGGCGAGGGCGACAAGTCGTGGTGGCAGGCGCAATTAGGAGGCCGGTCCGGCGATGGAGCGTGCCGTGAGGGTGCGGCGATGGTAGGCGACGCGCAACGCCAGCGTCAACCTCGAGCCGCGCGCGAGAACTCGATGGGACCGCGCCGGCAGCAGCGCGGTTCCCGGCTCAGAACGTATTCTTCCACTCGCGCAGCACGGCGAATGCATCGACGGGGTCGGCCACGGTGCGGCCCGCATGGCGCTGCGCCGTGGCGAACACCGCCGGCTCGCCTGCGCGCAGGAAGGGATTCGTCGCACGCTCGTCGGCGATCGTCGACGGCACCGTCGGCGCGTCGCGCCCGCGGCGGGCCTCGTCGCGCGCGACCCTCGCGACCAGCGCCTCGTTGTCGGGTTCGACGGCGAGGGCGAAGCGCAGGTTGGCGAGCGTGTACTCGTGCGCGCAGTAGACCCGGGTTTCCCCGGGCAACGAGGCGAGCTTCGCGAGCGAGGCCGCCATCTGCGCAGGCGTGCCCTCGAACAGCCGGCCGCAGCCGCCGGCGAACAGCGTGTCGCCGACGAATGCCACCGGGGCGCGGTCGATCTCGCCGACGTAGGCGATGTGGCCGGACGTGTGGCCAGGCACGTCCAGCACCCTCAGGCGCAGCGGCGGATGCTCGATCTCGACGGCATCGCCTTCGGCCAGTGCGCGCGTGCGGCCCGGAATGGCCTCCCGGGCCGGCCCGAACACCGGAATGCTGCGTCCTGCGCACAACGCCGCCACGCCACCCGTGTGATCGCCGTGATGGTGGGTGACCAGGATCGCCTCGAGCGTCACGCCCTCGCGGGCGAGCCAGCGCTCGACCGGCTCCTCGTCGCCGGGATCGACCACCACCGCATGGCGGCCCTCGCGAATCGCCCAGATGTAGTTGTCGCTGAAGGCCCGGATGGGGATAATCGCCGCCATGGACGCATCTTCGCGACCCGAGGAAGCGGTGTCAACGACGCTCGCGGACTGGTTCGCGACGCCGACCGGCCGTACCTGCTCGCGCGCGAACAGGCGTGGTTCGACCGCACCGTCGCCGACATCTTCGGTTTTCGCGCCGTGCAGATCGGCCTGCCGGGGTGCCCGTTCCTCGGGCAGAGCCGGATCGCGGCACGGTGGACCCTCGATTACAACGCCCCGGCCGACATCCATGCCGATCCGCACTGGCTGCCGATCGCCGACAACGCGCTCGACCTCGTCGTCATGCCGCACGCACTGGAATTCACCAGCGACCCGCACCGCCTGCTGCGCGAGGTGCACCGCGCGGTGCGGCCCGAAGGCCAGGTCGTGCTGGCCGGATTCAATCCGTTCTCGCTGTACGGCGCGAAGCGCTACTTCGGGCGCGGCGAGACCCCGCCCTGGGACGGCAATTTCATCGCGCTCTATCGCGTCAAGGACTGGCTCGCGCTGCTGGGCTTCGAGGTCACCGGGGGCGGGCTCGACGCGTACGCGCCGCCCTTCGCGCAGGACAAGTGGCTGCGTCGCTCGGCGTTCATGGAAAGGGCGGGCGACCGCTGGTGGCCGATCGCCGGAGGGGTGTACTTCCTGCGGGCGACGAAGAAGGTGGTCGGCATGCGCGTGATCACCCCGGCGTGGCAGCAGCGGCGCGGCGCTCTGGCCACGGCCCCGCGGCAGGCGCGCGAATGCATCGAGCGCGTCGAGTGACCCGCTCCCCCCGTTTGGCGGGTGCGCTGCGGCCATGAGCGACATCGTCTCGATCTACACCGACGGCGCGTGCAAGGGCAATCCCGGACCGGGCGGCTGGGGCGCGCTGCTGGTCGCGGGCGGCCGCGAGCGCGAGCTCTCCGGCGGCGAGCCGCACACCACCAACAACCGGATGGAACTGCTGGCGGTGATCCGCGCGCTGGAGGCGCTGACGCGGCGTTGCGAGATCGACCTCTACACCGATTCGCAGTACGTGAAGAACGGCATCGAGACGTGGATCCACGGCTGGAAGCGCAACGGGTGGAAGACCGCCGACCGGAAGCCGGTCAAGAACGAGGACCTCTGGCGCGAGCTGGACACCCTGGCGAAACAGCACGCGATCCGCTGGCACTGGGTGCGCGGGCACAACGACCATCCGGGCAACGAGCGCGCCGACGCGTTGGCCAACCGCGGCGTCGATGCGATTCGCTCCGCCGCCCCGCCGCCCGGCTGACGCGGCGATGGCGCCGCGCGGCCTGCGCCCGTCGTCCGCAACCCCCCGTGCCGCACGCGCGACCGGCGCCGCCGTTCCCGCGCGGCGCGCCGCGGCCCTGAGCGACGCCGCCGTTTCCGCCCTGAGCGCCGCGCCCTGACCGACGCCGACGTGGCCGCCCTGCGCGCCGCGGCCGGCCGCTTCGGCGCCGACGCCGCCGCGGAGAAGTCGGACCGGCTCGCCCGCTGCGCCGCGTGTGCACTCACCGATGCCTCGGTGCTGCTCGAGTACCACGACGCGCTGCTGTTCCTGCTGGCCTATCCCGAAACGCCGGCGCTGGCCGGCGCGGCGCGGCGCGAGCTCGCGCGGGTCGCGGCGGCCGCGGCGGCCCTGGCCGGCGGCACGACCAGGGCGCGGCGCATCCTCGCCGGCAGCGGCCTGCCCGGCAGCACGACCACCGCGACCTTCAGCCTCGACATCGCGCGGTGGCTGATCGCGCGGCACCCCGGGCGCGCGGTGCTCGACGGATTCGCCGACGGCGCGGCGGCGGTTGCCGAAACCCTGGTCGTCGCGCTGCCCGCGCTCGAAGCCGAGACCGTCGCCGCCGGCGCCGACGACGCGATGGCCCTGGTCGCGTCGCTGGCCGGCGAACGTGCGCGGCCGCTGGACTGGCTGGTGGCGACCATCGACGGAGTCCAGGCCGCCGACGCCGTGCGCGCGCACCTCTTCGACGCGCTGCGAACCTACGTCGCGCTGACCGCCGACGCGGGGGCGCTGTCGCGCAGCTTCGCCCGCGGCCTGATGCAGCCGACGTTCTTCCACACCGACCTCGAGCGCGGCGCCGACGTGCGGGCACTGATCGCGACGCCGCTGCCCGACCCGCGCAAGACCTCGTCCCGCGAGCGCCGCGATCTCGTCGACGTCGCCCGTGCGACGCTGGCGCTGCTCGCCCGCGAAACCGATCCGGTGACCTGGCCCGCCGTCGACGGCGTCCGCTGGTTCGACCTCGGACGCGGAATGGCGATCGCGCTCTACCCGATGCACCCGGCGCGCCGGTTCGCGCTCGACTCGCACGTCGGCTTCCTGCTGTTCAAGAACGGGCTGCCGGCGGCCTACGGCGGCGGCTGGCCGTTCCTCGGCGGCTGCCGCATCGGCGTCAACGTGTTCCCCGCGTACCGCGGCGGCGAATCGGCGCTGCTGTTCGCCCAGGTCCTGCGGACCTACGCGCAGCGCTACCGCGTCGCGCGCTTCATCGTCGAGCCCTACCAGTTCGGCGCCGGCAACCGGGAGGGCCTGCAGTCGGGTGCGCTGTGGTTCTACTGGCGACTGGGATTCCGTCCCGTCGACGCCAGGGCCGCGGCGCTGGGCACGGCCGAGTTCGCGCGGATGGCCGCGGACCGCGGCTACCGGCCGCCGCTGCCGACGATGCGGAAGCTGACCCGCGACGACCTCGCGCTGGTCGTCGATCCCGAACGGGGGGCCGCGATCGAACCCGAGCCCGCGCGCCTCGCCCACGCGGTCTCCGCCTGGATCGCGCGCGTGCACCGCGGCGACCGGGCGCGAGCGCAGGCTGCCGCGCTCGCCGCGGTGACCGCGGCGCTGGGCATCGCCACCCGCAAGGGCTGGCGCCCGGACGAGGAGGCCGCGCTGCGGACGCTGGCGCCGCTGTTCGCCGCGCTGCCGGACCTCGGACGCTGGTCGGTGCGCGACAAGGCCGATGCCGTGGCGCTGATCCGCGCCAAGGGCGCGCCCGACGACGCCGCGTGGTTCGTGCGGCTGGGGCGTCACCGGCGACTGGCCACCGCACTGTCCGCGCTCGCAGCGACGGTCGACTGAACGGTCGCCCGAGCGGTGCGCCGGAACGCCGACGGGTCAGCCGGCGTCGGCGGTCGGATCGGCCTCGGGATTCGCGGGCGGATTCGAGGCGGCGCGCTCGAGGCGCCGCGCGAACACCGTCATTTCCCTCTCCGCCTGCTTGTCGCCGTGCGCACGGGCGACCTCGATGCCCTGCCGCCAGGCCGCGAGCGCATCGGCATCGCGGCCGGCGCCGGCGAGTGCCTTGCCGTAGAGCTTCCACGCCGCGGTGTACTTCGCGTCGAGCGCCACGGCCTGCGCGAGATGGGCAGCGGCGCGCGCGGCGTCGCCGGCCTTCAGGTACTCGTTGCCCAGCGAGAAGCGCAACAGCGCACCGTCGCGGCCCGCGGCCAGCATCCGCTCGAAATTCGCGAGCGCCGGATTCGCCGTCCCGGACATCGGCTCAGCGGCGGATGAACTCGCCGGACTCGCAGTCGACGCGGCGCATCGGATAGATGACCTTGCGCTCCGCGCCGCCGACGCGACCCTCGGCGTGCGCATAGAGCCAGCCCTCGGTGCCACGCCGGTAGACGATCCGCTGCGGAAAATCCTGCTGCGGATTGACGAAGGTGAAGATCGAGTCGTCGTCGTCCTTCGTTTCGCCGGCGTAGCGGAACGCCGTCTCCTTTTGCCCCGGTGGCGAGGCGATGTAGTCGATGCCGTCGGCACGGACCTCCAGGCGCAGGAATTCCCAGTCCTGGGTCACCGCGCCGTTGACGGTGTGGCTGGTGCCCAGCATCAGGTTGCCGCGCAGCGGCATCCAGTGCTCGCGGAACTCGCGCTGATTGACGCTGCCGCGCCAGCAGCCCGCGAGCCACGCCAGCGGGGCGAGCGGCCCTTCGGCCACCGGGACCGGGGCGGACGCTGCACCGACCGCCGACGGACGACGCGGGCGGCGGCGTGGCGACGGGCGCGGCACTGGCCTGGCCCGCGGGGGTCGCTGGCGGCGAAGCCGGCGCTGCAGGCGCGGACGAAACCTGGGCGAGGACGAACGGAGCGACGGCGAGCAGTGCCGCCGCCGTGGCGATGCGCGTGGCGCGCGTCGCGGTGCGGGAAGTGGAGGTCATGGTGGCGGTCTCATTGCTGCCGGGCGAGCGGCAGGTTGAGCAGGAGATTCTGCGGTTTGAGCCGCAGCCGCTGTTCGCCGTCCATCGCCATCGCGAGGTAGACGGGGCGGCCGGCGATCGGCGCGCGCATGTCGGCGGGGTTGGCGAAATCGAGCTGGAACAGGCAGAGCAGGCGGCCCATCCGCTCGTCGGCGACGTCGGCGCCGTTGTACAGGTCGTTGAGCAGCGCCGAGGCCTCCGCGTCGAGGCCGACGTGCCAGACCCAGCGCTTGTCGTCGATTTCCCGTTGCGGCCTGATCGCGACCGCCACCCCGAGGAAGTGCGCGATCCAGCGCTCGAGGACGCGACACAGCCCGTCGAGCGCCGGGCGGCCCCGGTTGAGGCTGACGGCGAGGTCGAAGCGCTCGTCGCGCTCCCAGTAGCGGTCCTTGTTGTCGCCGTCGATGACGTCGAGATCGACGGTGCGCAGCGGCGTTCGGTTCTGGCGCAGCAGCTCGCCCAAGCTGCCGAAGCCACCGGTGTTCGAGTACAGCTCCACCGACGTCTGGTCGGCCGCCATCACCGCGCCGTCCTCGAGCACCGCAACCTGCTGCGTACGGAACAGCATCTCCGCCGCACGCGCGTGCAGCGGATCGACGTCGGCGCCGAGGATGTGCCGCAGCAGGATCTGCGTGAGCTGGTGGACGAACGTCGGCGGCACGTCGACGCCGTCGCGGAACAGCGCCACGTACGCCGCCTCGAGCGACGGCGCCGCGGTGAGCCGGTCGCGGAAACGCAGCCAGATCCCGTAGTTCTCCCGCGCATCCTCGTCGGCCAGCGCGGAAAGCTCCTCGCCGGCGACCGCGGCACGCGGGGCGGCGACGAGCTTGTCGTGCAGCGCGAGCTCCGCCGCGCAGGACTCCGGGATCGGCGCGAGCTCGGGCCGCAGCAACAGCGCCCGCAGGAAATCGTCGGTGACGGTCAGCCGGCCGTCGCTGCCGACGGCCAGCAGCCGATACCCGGACGACGCCCAGAAATCGGGCATCAGCCGCCCAGCATCGCTTTCTTGAGGTCGTCCTGGACCGGCTTGTCGCCCAGCCAGACGCGGGTGAGCGCCTTGTTGAAGGGCTCGCCGCCGATCGACCCCTTCGGCTCGCCGTTGAAGCCGATGCGGGTGGCGCCGTCGACGAAGTCCAGCGTCACGACGTTGCCTTCCTTGACCTCGCCGAAGCCCTTCATGATGCGGGCCAGCTCGTCGGTCTGCGGCTTGACCGCGGCGAGCTCGGCGGGCGAGTTGTTTGCCGCGAGCCCATCCATCAGCGCGTCGACCAGCTGGTCGGCCGAGAGCGTGCGCAGCAGGTTCATCTGGATCCGCCGGGGCCCGGCGGCCAGCACCGCATTGGCGTCCTTCGCCTTCGCGGGCACGTAGAGGCTGGCGACGTAGACCTTGAAGAATGCCCGCGTGCGGACGCCGGCGCCGTTCAGCACGACCTCCTTGCCGCCGAGCGTGGTCTTGTCGTCGAGCTTGACGCCGGCCACCTCCGCCGCCAACGCGGGCAGCGCGAACAACGCGAACAGCAGGACTGCGAGTTTGCGAATCATGGTGCGTTCCTCCGTCGTTACACGGCCTCGAAGATGCCCGCGGCACCCATGCCGGTGCCGATGCACATGGTAACCATCCCGTACTTCTGCTTCCGCCGCCTGAGACCGTGGACGATCGTCGCGGTTCGCACCGCCCCGGTGGCACCCAGCGGGTGGCCCAGCGCGATCGCCCCGCCCAGCGGATTGATCCTGCCAGGATCGAGATCGAGGTCGCGGATGACGGCGAGGCTCTGCGCGGCGAACGCCTCGTTCAGCTCGATCCAGTCGAGGTCCTCCTTGCGTACGCCGGTCTGCCGCAGCACCTTCGGAATCGCGGCGATCGGCCCCACGCCCATGATTTCCGGCGCGACGCCGCCGACGGCAAAGCCGGCGAAGCGCGCGAGCGGGACGAGCCCGAGTTCCTTCAGCACCCGCTCGCTCACCAGGATGGACGCGCCGGCGCCGTCGGACATCTGCGAGCTGTTGCCGGCGGTCACCGATCCGCGCGCGGCGAACACGGGCCGCAGCTTGCCCAGGACCTCGAGCGTCGTCTCCGGCCGCGGGCCCTCGTCGCGTTCCACGACCTTCGTCTTCGTCGCGACCTTCGCCGCGGCGAGGTCCGGGACGTTCTCGCGCACCGGCACCGCAGCGATCTCGGCGTCGAATTCACCGGAACCCTGCGCCGCCAGCGCCTTCTGGTGCGACGCCAGCGCGAAGGCGTCCTGGTCGTCGCGCGACACTTTCCAGCGCTCGGCCACCTTCTCGGCGGTGAGCCCCATGCCGTAGGCGATGCCGAGGTTCTCGTTGCGGGCGAACACGTCGTGGTTGAGCGCGAGCCGGCCGAGCATCGGGATCATGCTCATGCTCTCGGTGCCCGCGGCGATGACGATGTCGGCCTCGCCGGTGCGGATGCGGTCCGCGGCGATCGACACCGCGTTGAGCCCCGACGAGCAGAACCGGTTGATCGTCATGCCGGCGACCGAGTTCGGCAGCCCGGCGAGCAGCACGCCGATGCGCGCGACGTTCATCCCCTGTTCGTACTCCGGCATCGCGCAGCCGACGATGACGTCGTCGACACGCACCGCCTCGATCTGCGGCGCGCGCAGGAGCACGCTCTGCAGCACGTGGGCGAGCAGCGTGTCGGGACGCGTGGACTTGAAGGCGCCGCGCGGCGCCTTGCCTACCGGCGTGCGCACGGCGGCGACGATGTAGGCTTCCTGCAGTTGCTTGGTCATGGCGAACCCTTCGAATCAGTTGCGCAGCGGCTTGCCGGTCTTCAGCGTGTGCGCGATGCGCTCCTGCGTCCTGGTGTCGCGCAGCAGGCGCATGAACTCGGCGCGCTCCAGCTCGAGGAACCAGCGCTCGTCGACGAGGCTCCCCGGGTCGACGTCGCCGCCGCAGAGGACGCGGGCGACGGCAAGTCCGATCTCGAAGTCGTACGGCGAGACGAAGCCGCCTTCGCGCATGTTGAGCAGCATCATCTCCAGCGTGGCGATGCCCGTCCGCCCGGCGGCGGGAACGTTGCGCGCCGGCAGCGGCGGTCGGTACCCCGACTCGGCCATCGCCTTCGCCTGCGTCCGCGCGACGTAGAGGACTTCGTACGGATTGAACACGACGACGTCCGCCGGCCGCAGGTAGCCCAGCTCCTTCGCGTGCTTCGCGCTCCTGGCGACGGTCGCGGTGGCGATGGTCTGGAAATAGCTGCGGACGAACGGGAAGTGATCGGCCTGGCTGCCGTTGGCGCCGCGCGCGATTTCCTGGGCGGCGCGCACCGCGAACTCCTTGCAGCCGCCGCCCGCGGGAAGCAGGCCGACGCCGACCTCGACCAGGCCGGGGTAGGACTCGAGCGCGGCGACCGTGCGGTCGCAGTGCATGATGAACTCGCAGGAGCCGCCCAGCGCCATGCCGCGGACCGCGGCGACCGTCGGCACCAGGCCGTACTTCAGCCGCTGCGCCGCCTGCTGGAACTTGGCGACGACCGCCTCGATCTCGTCCCAGCGCCCGGCCTTGATCGCGGGCTCGATGGCGGCGAGGTTGGCGCCGAGCGAGAACGGCTCCTTCGTCTGCCAGATCACCAGGCCGGCCCAGCCGCGCTCGGCCTCGTCGACGGCACGCAGCACCCCGTCGAGGACGTCGTCGCCGATCACGTGCTGCTTGCTCTTGAACGACAGGATCGCGACGTCGTCGCCGAGATGCCACAGCCGCACGGCGTCGGTTTCGAAGATCGTCGTGCCGGTCGCGGGCTTCTCGCCGAGGACCGGATCGGGGAAGTGCTGCCGCCGGTAGACCGGCAGCGTCGAGCGCGGATGGAAGGCGTTGTCCTGCGCGCCGTAGGCGCCGGCAGGCGTGTGCACGCCGGCCGCCGCCGGGCCGGAGGCAACCCACGCGGGCAGCGGCACGTTCGCCAGCGCCTTGCCGGCGGCAATGTCCTCGGCGACCCAGCCGGCGACGTCCTTCCAGCCCGCCGCCTGCCACAGCTCGAACGGCCCGGTGGACCAGCCGAAGCCCCAGCGCAGCGCGAGGTCGACGTCACGGGCGCTGTTCGCGATGGCGGCGAGGTGCACCGCGCAGTAGTGGAAGAGGTCGCGGAAGATCGCCCACAGGAACTGCGCCTGCGGATGGGGGTGCGCGCGCAGCTTGGCGAGCTTCTCGCCGGGATGCCTGAGCGCGAGAATCGCGGCGACCTCGGGGTCGACCTGGCCCGCCGCGGGGCGGTAGTCCTGCGCCGCCGGGTCGAGCACCTCGATGGTCTTGCCCGTCTTGCGGAAGAAGCCGGCCTTCGTCTTCTGCCCCAGCGCGCCCTTCGCCACCAGGCCGGCCAGCACCGGCGGCGTGCGGTAGAGCAGATGCCACGGGTCGTCCGGCAGCGTGTCGTGCATCGTCTTGACGACGTGCGCCATCGTGTCCAGGCCGACCACGTCGCAGGTGCGGTAGGTCGCGCTCTTCGCGCGGCCGATCGCCGGCCCGGTCAGCGCGTCGACGACGTCGAACGACAGTCCGTAGCGCTCGGTGTGCGCCATGGTGGCCAGCACCGAGAAGATGCCGACGCGATTGGCGACGAAGTTCGGCGTGTCCTTGGCGCGGATCACACCCTTGCCGAGCGTGGTGACGACGAACGTCTCGAGACGGTCGATCAGCGCCGGATCGGTGTCCTTCTGGGCGATCAGCTCGACCAGGTGCATGTACCGCGGCGGGTTGAAGAAATGGATGCCGCAGAAGCGCTTGCGCACGTCGGCGGGAAGCGCGCCGGCCAGGGCGTTGATCGACAGCCCGGAGGTGTTGGACGCGACGATCGCGTGCGGTGCCAGGTGCGGCCCGATCTTCGCGTACAGGTCGTGCTTCCAGTCCATGCGCTCGGCGATCGCCTCGATCACGAGGTCGCAATCGGCCAGGCGCGCGAGGTCCTGGCCGTAGTTGGCGGCATCGATGTACGCGACGCGATCCTTGGTCGCGAGCGGCGACGGCTCGAGCTTCGCGAGGCCGTCGAGCGCCTTCCTGACGATGCCGTTGGGGTCGCCCTCCTTCGCCGGAAGGTCGAACAGGACGACGGGAACGTCGGCGTTGGCGAGGTGCGCGGCGATCTGCGCGCCCATGACGCCGGCGCCGAGCACGGCGACGCGACGGAGCTGGCGGGACGGGGAAGCGGGTGGGGGATCAGGCATTATGCTGGGTTCGACATCGACCACCGGGGTTCTCGCGCGGGTCGGCTCCGGCGGGGAAAGGCGGGGCGCGCGCGAAAAAAGACGCGGCCGGAGCGCCCCGGCCGCGCGGTTGCGCAGCTGGCGTGCGGCCGTGACGTCAGAACGGTAGGTGGCCTGCACGGAGAAGATCGTCACGCTCGAGTCGTACGAACCGACGAGCCGACCGAGGACGATGCCGTTGGTTCCGGTTCCAAACTGCTGGTTGAACTGCCGCGCTGTCGCCGTTGATGTAGACGAAGCCCGACGTCGGTTTCCAGGTTCTGCGTCGCCTTGTACCGCCGCCGATCGAGATACCACAGGCGGTCGGAGTCCGGCAGCCGCGGGGTCCGGATGGTCGTCCTGCACCGGCGTCTGGTCAATGCGAAGCCGAAGCGGGCTATCCATTGGTCGTTGTACCGGTAGTTGGCGCCGACGACGATCCTCCACGTGTCGTCGCAATTCTCGAGCGGCTTCTTCGGGATGCAGGCGGGGCGCTCGCGACGAATGTTGAGGTTCGGGAATCGCACGACCAGCCGGTGTACTGCGCGTCGGCCATATGTCCCACTTCGGGTCGATTTGCCGTGCGGAGTCGACAGCGTTGGCGATCTGCGGCAGCGTGATGCTCGAGCCGACGCCCCGTTGGACGTATACGTTGGTTGATGGCGGCCGACAGGGCGGCGATCGTCCCGGCCAGCTGCGGCGGCGTGCCCGGGGCCAGCGTATCGTCAGGTTCGTGTACTCGACGTTGCCGTTCACGTCGTACTTGATCTCCGAACGATAGGCCGCGGCCATGCGCAGCGACCGTCGTCACGTCCCACGCGACACCGACGTTCCAGCCCCAGGCTCCGTCGTCGCCGGTGATCGATGCCTTCGCGTCGAGTTCGGCGTCGCCTGCGCGATGCATTGAAGGTCGGCGAGCCGCGGGCGATGCCCCCGGCCGCCGCGGGCGTAGGCCGCCATCAGGTCCGAATAGTTGACGTTCTGCGTCAGCGTGGCCTCGATGCGTCTGGTAGCTGACGCCGGCCCCGATCGCGAGCGCGGCGCTCATCTTCCACGACAGCGACCGGGTTCACGTTGATCGTCTTGATGCCGACTTCACGGCGAGGTAGCGACCCAT
Organism: uncultured beta proteobacterium; assembly: GCA_963810815.1. Taxonomy (GTDB): domain Bacteria; phylum Pseudomonadota; class Gammaproteobacteria; order Burkholderiales; family Casimicrobiaceae; genus CAVQWT01. The sequence goes on from CAWEPB010000003.1 coordinate 103,713, forward strand.
CCAGCCGTCGTCGTACTCGTCGTCAGGCCGAACGGGCCGTTGACGCCGATGCCGAACGCGAACTGCTGTTGATCGGGATGACGCCGTACATGTCGGAATGAAGTTAGTTGCCGGCGTCGCCGCCGTCGCCGCCGAGCGGCTGGTTTAGGGCTCGGCACCGTGCGTTGTCGCTGAACGTGATCGAGGGCGTGATCACGTGCATCGTGGCGAGACCTGCGTCGTCGCGAACGACGACATGCCGCCGGATTCGACCACAGGCGGTGGCGTCGTCGGCGATGGCGGCGCCGCCGGCCAACGCGTTGCCGAGGCCGCTCGCGGTGTTCTCGTTCAGCGCGAAACCGGTGCCCAGCGCCTGCCCAGCGACAGCGCGAACGCAAGACCGCCGACGGCCGCGGCAATCCGGGTGCGACGGAACGGGATCATCATGATTTGCTTCTCCTAGGTGGAAAGCCGTGGATGGCTTGGTGCCGCGGCGTCGTCGCGCCCGGCTATTGGTTGGTTCCTGCGATCGCTCGAAGCTGTGCCTTTCGGGTCCTGCAGCGGCGTTCCGGCCGCTCGCGACCTCAACGGCCAACTATACACGCCGTCCCGCAGGGGTGCATCTCCGGGCGTCGACGCGTTCCGGACGGTGTTGCCGGCTGTTGCATTCCTGATGGTCGGACCCCGGATTCGCGGCCCGGTCAGGCGGGAGGCAGTTCCCGCGGCCGCCGGTCGGCCCCCACCGCGACGTAGGTCAGGCTCGCCTCGGTGACCTTGACGGTGATTTCCTCGATCGGATTGCGCTGGGCGTAGACCTCGACCTCGACGGTGATCGACGTCCGCCCGACCTTCGTGATCGTCGCGTAGAAGCTGACCAGGTCGCCGATCAGCACCGGCTCCTTGAACACGAACGAATTGACCGCCACCGTCGCGATGCGGCCGCGCGCCCGGCGCGACGCCGGCACCGAGCCGGCGATGTCGACCTGCGCCATGATCCAGCCGCCGAAGATGTCGCCGTGGTAGTTGGCGTCCGCCGGCATCGGCACGACGCGCAGCGCCGGTTCGCCGGCGGGGAGCGTCGTGGACGGGTGCGTCATGGCGTCGCGGGCTTCCGGTCGCGGCGGGGCGTCAGGCCGCCGCCTTCTTCATTTCGTCGCGCAGCTCGCGGCGGAGGATCTTGCCGACGTTGGTCTTGGGCAGATCGGTCCGGAACTCGACGTCGCGCGGGCACTTGTAGCCCGTCAGGTGCTCGCGGCAGTGCTTCAGCACGTCGGCGGCGGTCAATGCCGGATCCTTCTTCACGACGAACAGCTTCACCGCCTCGCCCGACTTCGGGTCCGCCACCCCGACCGCGGCGCACTCGAGCACGCCCGGGTGCATCGCGACGACGCCCTCGATCTCGTTCGGGTAGACGTTGAAGCCGGACACCAGGATCATGTCCTTCTTGCGATCGACGATCCGCACGTAGCCGCGCTCGTCCATCACGCCGACGTCGCCGGTGGCGAACCAGCCGTCCTTGTCGATGACCTTCGCCGTCTCGTCGGGTCGCTGCCAGTAGCCGGCCATCACCTGCGGCCCGCGGATGCAGATCTCGCCCGGCTTCCCCAACCCGACGGTCTTGCCGTCGTCGTCGCGCAGGATCAGCTCGGTCGACGAAATCGGCAGGCCGATCGAGCCGTTGTACGCGGGCAGGTCCAGCGGGTTGATCGTCGCCGCCGGCGACGTCTCGGTGAGCCCGTAGGCCTCGATCAGCGCATTGCCGGTGACCTTCTTCCACTTGACGGCGACCGCCTCCTGCACCGCCATCCCGCCGCCCAGCGTGATGCGCAGCGACGAGAAGTCGAGCTTCGCGAAGTCCGGGTTGTTCACCAGCGCGTTGAACAGCGTGTTCACTCCGGTGAAGGCCGTGAACTTGAACTTGCCCATTTCCTTGATGAAGCCCGGGATGTCGCGCGGATTCGGAATCAGCACGTTCTCGCCGCCGAGCGACATGAAGGTGAGGCAGTTCGCCGTGAGGGAGAAGATGTGATACAGCGGCAGCGGCGTGATGACGACCTCGCGCTGGTTCGGGTCGAGGAACGGCTTCACCCACGCCCGCGCCTGCAGCAGGTTGGCGACGATGTTGCGGTGCAGCAGCATCGCCCCCTTGGCGACGCCGGTGGTGCCCCCGGTGTACTGGAGGAACGCGATGTCGTCGTGGCCGAGCGGCACCGTCTCGAGCTTGCGCCGGCGCCCGTCGGCCAGCACGTCGGACAGCCGCAGCGCGCCGGCAACGTCGTACGCCGGGATCATCTTCTTCACGCGCCGCAGCACCAGGTCGACGATCAGTCCCTTGAACCCGAGCAGCTCGCCGATGGTGGTGACGATCGGAATGCGGATCTTCGTCTTGCCGATCACTTCCTGCAGCGTGTGCGCGAAGTTCTCGACGATGACGATCACTTCGGCGCCCGAGTCGTTCAGCTGGTGCTCGAGCTCGCGCGCCGTGTACAGGGGGTTGACGTTGACGATCGTGCAGCCGGCGCGCATCGCACCGAAGAGGCACACCGGGTACTGGAGGATGTTGGGCATCATCAGCGCGACCCGGCTGCCCTTCCGGCAGCCGTTCGCCTGCAGCCACGCACCGAACGCCGCCGACAGGATGTCCAGCTCGCTGAAGGTGATCGACTTGCCCATGCAGGTGAACGCCGGCCGGCTCGCGTACTTCTGGCACGACTCCTCGAAGAGGTCGCGGACCGAGCCGTAGGTGTTGACGTCGATCTCGGCGGGCACGCCCGCCGGGTAATGCTTCAGCCAGAGCTTTTCCACGATTTCCTCCCGCCCCCGCGCGATGCGGGTGGCGCTCCTCGATGGTCGGTGACAGTGATCGGTGACGGCGATCGATGGCCCCGGCACGGTGCGGCGGCGTCCGCCGCCCGCGCTTTTGTCGGGCGCTGCATCAGCCGGAAATGCTACACCAGAAACCCCCGTCAGGCCGCTGCCGAGTGATGCAGCGGTCCACCGCGGAACGGGGCGAAGCCGGTGCCGAAGATCGCGCCGGCATCGACCAGGTCGGCGTCGGCGACGATCCCCTCGGCGAGCGCCTTCTTCGCCTCGGCGACGTACGGCCCGACCAGGCGCTCGGCCAGCCCCGGCGGCACCGCGCCCGGCGGCTGCTTCGCCGGCTTGCCGGTCGCGTAGTCGTAGAAGCCGCGTTTCGTCTTGCGCCCGAGATGTCCCGCCGCGATCAGCTCGGCCAGCTTCTTCGGCGGCGCCGCATCCGGCGACAGCATCTTCCCGACGGCGACGCAGATGTCGAGCCCGACCGTGTCCGCGAGCTCGATCGGGCCCATCGGCATGCCGAACGCCAGCGCCGCCTCGTCGATCGTCTCCGGCGAGACCCCTTCGTCGACGCAGCGCATCGCCGCCATCAGGTACGGCGCCAGCACGCGGTTCACCAGGAATCCCGGCGCGCTCTTCACCGGCAGCGGCAGGCGGTCGATCTGCCGGACGAACGCGGCGGCCGACGGCACCAGCTCGGGTCGGGTCTGCCGGCCGACGACGATCTCGACCAGCATCATCTTCGCCACCGGATTGAAGAAGTGCAGCCCGACGAGGCGCGAGGGATCGCGCATCGCCGTCGCGATGTCCTCCAGCGGGATCGACGAGGTATTGGTGCCGAGGATCGCCGTCGGCTTGGCCTTCGCCTCGAGCGCGGCGAACAGCGCCCGCTTGGCCTCGAGGTTCTCGAAAATCGCCTCGATGACGACGTCGGCGCGGGCGACACCGTCGCCGGCGACGTCGGGGATGAGGCGATCGGTCGCATCCCGGACACGACGCGGGTCCTTGAGCCGCTGGGCGAACAGCTTCGAAGCCCGCCCCATCGCCGGCGCCAGTCGCTCGGCAGTCTGGTCCTGCAGCGTCACGGTCAGACCGCGCAGCGCGCACCACGCGGCGATGTCGCCGCCCATCGTTCCCGCGCCGACCACGTGCACGTGGGCCGCCCTGAAATCACCCTCCTTGCCCAGCCCCTTCAGCCGCTCCTGCAGCCCGAACACGCGGATCAGGTTGGCCGCCGTCGGCGTGCGCACCAGGTTGACGATCGATGCGGGATCGGACGCCGGCGGCAGCAGCGCGTTGCCGTCGTACTTGGCGAAGAGCTCGAGGATCGCGTAGGGCGCCGGGTAGTGCTCGGGCCGGGCGCGCTTGGCCACCTGCTTCCTCGCCTGCGCCGCGATGAAGCGACGCGCGAGCGGATTGAGCGTCACCGCCTGCGCGAACTTCAGCGCGCGCGGCGGCGGCAGCGCCGCCAGCACGCCGCGCGCCGTGTTCTCCATGATCCGCGCCGGCACGCATTCGTCGGCGATGCCCAGCCTCTTCGCGCGGCGCGCGTCGATCGTCTTGCCGGTCAGCAGCAGATCCAGCGCCGCCGGCGCGCCGGTCAGCCGCGGCAGCCGCTTGATCCCGCCCCAGCCGGGGACGATGCCCAGCATCACCTCGGGCAGGCCCAGCCGGGTGCCCGGCTCGTCGACGACCACCCGGTAGCGGCACGCGAGCGCCAGCTCCATGCCGCCGCCGAGGCAGAAGCCGCGGACCAGCGCCAGCGTCGGGTAGCGCACCGCGGCGAGCCGCTCGAACGCATCCCAGCCGCGCTTGACCAGCGCGACCGCCCCCTCCTCGGTCGCGATCTGGCCGAACTCGTCGATGTCGGCGCCGGCGATGAAACCGTTCGCCTTGCCCGACGCGATGATCAGCCCCTTGGGCGGGTCGCGGTCCAGCTCGTCGAGCGCCTGGTTGAGTTCGGTGAGTACCGCCGCCGACAGCGTGTTCGTGGTGGCGCCGGCCTTGTCGAAGGTCAGGCGGGCGAGGCCGCCGGCCTCGCGCGTGATCGTCCAATGTTGCATGGTGTCCATTTCGAAAGGTCAGACCCGCTCGACCAGCATCGCGCCGCCGAGGCCGCCGCCGATGCAGATCGCCGCGATGCCGCGCCGGCCACCGGTCCGCCGCAGCACGTTGAGCACGTGCAGCACGATCCGTGCGCCCGATGCGCCGACCGGGTGTCCGAGCGCGACGGCGCCGCCGTCGACGTTGAGTTTGTCCTCGTCGATCCGGCCCAGCGCGCCGGGCAGTCCCAGCTCGGTCCGGCAGTACTCGTCGTCGGCCCACGCCCGCTCGCAGGCGATGACCTGGGCGGCGAACGCCTCGTTGATCTCCCAGGCATCGATGTCGCCGAGACCGAGATGGTGGCGGGTGAGGATCGGCGTGACGGCGTGCACGGGCCCCAGACCCATCTGCGCGGGATCGAGCCCGGCCCACTGCGAATCGACGATCCGGCCCAGCGGCGTCAGGCCGTGCTTCTCCACGGCCCGGGCGGAGGCGAGGACCAGCCACGCCGCACCGTCGGTCACCTGCGAACTGTTGCCGGCGGTCACGTTGCCGTACTTGCGGTCGAAGAACGGCTTCAGCTTGCCGAGGTTGGCGACGGTCGAGTCCTCGCGGACGCCGTCGTCGGCGGCGTAGAGCTTGCCGGTCCGGTCGTACAGCGGCAGCACTTCGTCGTAGTGGCCGGCCTGCTGCGCCGCCAGCACGCGCCGGTGACTGCGCGCCGAGAATTCGTCCATGTCCTGCCGCGTGATGCCGAACCGGTACGCCAGGTTCTCGGCGGTCTGGCCCATCAGCAGCCCGACCATCGGGTCGGTGAGTCCCTTCATGAGCCCGATGACCGGCGCGAGGAACGCGGGCCGGAACTTCGTCGCCAGCGCCACCCGCTGGCCGGGCGTCTTCGCCGCGTACCAGCTCGACAGGAAGTGCACCATCGCGTCGGAGAACAGCAGCGGCGCCCGCGACAGCGCGTCGACGCCGCCGGCCAGCACCAGCTCCGACCGTCCGGTGCGGATGTTGGCGATCGCCGAGTCGAGCGCCTGCATGCCGGACGCGCAGTTGCGCATCACCGTCCACCCGGGGACCTTGAGGCCGCAGCCCATCCTCAGCGCGACGACGCGGCCGATGTTGACCTCGTCCGGCGACGGCGCGGCGCAGCCCAGGATCACCTCGTCGAGGTCGGGCGGCGCGAAGCGCTGCCGCAGCAGCAGCGCGCGGCCGGCATCGGTGGCGAGGTCGGACGCGGCGAACGGGCCGGGCCGGTTGCGCGCCTTGAGGAACGGCGTGCGCGCGCCGTCGACGATGAAGACCGGGTCGCTCACCTGACTGCCTTCGTGCTGCGCACTCCGGTATTCGCCCTCGGGGCGGCCCGTCGGGCTCACCTGACTGTCTTCGTGCTGCGCACTCCGGTATTCGCCCTCGGGGCGGCCCGTCGGGCTCATGCCGCGACCTTGTGGGCGACGGGCGAGGTGGCCGCGGCGACCGGGATCGGATCGACGCGCGCGACGTTCATTTCCGACGCGCCCAGATCCTGCGCGAAGTCGTCGACGCGGATGACCGCCGCCGTCGCTTCGCGGGCGGCCAGCACCAGGTCGGCTTCCGCCGCCGTGATCACCCCGGCGTCGCGGGCGCGCGCCACCAGCGCCTCCACGCCGGCACCCGGCGCCAGCCTGCCGTCGATTTGCTTGTGCTTCAGCGCCGCGCGGATCTTCGCCTCGACCGGCTCGGACGCGATCGTGGCCGCGAGCGCGCGCTCGATCTGCACCACCGGGTTGACCGGCGAGCGCGACAGGAACACGCCGGCCGTCAGGCGGTCGCGCGTGGCCGACGGCTCGATCAGCAGCTTGGCCACCTGGTGGCCGAGGGCATCGGACGGAACGACGTAGGGCCGGCCGAGCGGGAACACGATCCGGCGCAGCACCACCGCGAGGAAGCGGTTGGGGAAATTCGACAGCACGCCCTCGAACGCGTTCTGCGCCTTGAACATCGCGTCCCACATCGCCCAGTGCAGCAGCGGCTCGTCGGCGGAGTGGCGCCCCTGCGATTCGAACTGCTTGAGCGCCGCCGACGAGAGGTACAGCAGCGACAGAATGTCGCCCAGTCGCGCCGAGAGCTTTTCCTTGCGCTTCAGTGCGCCGCCCAGCGTGCCCATCGACACGTCGGCCAGGAAGGCGAGCGCCGACGAGAACCGCGTGAGCTGCTGGTAGTAGCGGCGGGTGCGGGGCGCGATGTTCGCCGGCACTCCGACGAAATGCGAGCCGGTCAGCCCCATCACGAAGGTCCGCGCGAAGCTGGTGAGCGCGAAGCGCAGGTGCCCGGTCAGCGCGGCGTCGAACGCCGCCGACGCCCTGGCGCGATCCGGCTCGCGCGCGGCCTGCATCTCCTTCAGCACGTACGGATGGCAGCGGATGGCGCCCTGGCCGAACACGATCAGGCTGCGGGTCAGGATGTTGGCGCCCTCGACCGTGATCGCCACCGGCACCTGCATGTACGCGGCGCCGAGGAAGTTCGACGGCCCCATGCAGATGCCCTTGCCGCCGACGATGTCCATCCCGTCGTTGACGACCTGGCGCGCCCGCTCGGTGATGTGCAGCTTGGCGATCGCGGTCAGCACCGCCGGCTTCTCGCCCTGGTCGACCGCGGTCGCGGTCAGCGCCCGCGCGGCGTCCATCATGTACAGATTGCCGCCCATCCGCGTCAGCGCTTCCTCGATGCCCTCGAACTTGCCGATCGGCGTCTTGAACTGGTTGCGCACCCGGGCGTAGCCGCCGGTCGCGCGCACGGCCAGCTTGGCCATGCCGGTGCCCGACGACGGCAGCGAGATGCCGCGGCCCGCGGCGAGGCATTCCATCAGCATGCGCCAGCCGCGCCCGACCATCGGCTGCCCGCCGATGACCCAGTCCATCGGGATGAACACGTCGCGGCCCCAGGTCGGACCGTTCTGGAACACCGCGTTGAGCGGCATGTGCCGGCGGCCGATCTCGACGCCGGGGTGCGTGGTCGGGATCAGCGCGCAGGTGATGCCGAGGTCCTCCTTGTCGCCGAGCAGCCGGTCGGGGTCGCTGGCGCGGAACGCGAGTCCGAGCAGCGTCGCCACCGGGCCCAGCGTGATGTAGCGCTTGTCCCAGGTGACGCGCAGCCCCAGCACCCGCTTGCCCTCGTGCTCGCCCCAGCCGACGATCCCGTAGTCGGGTATCGACGCCGCGTCCGAACCGGCGGTCGGGTTGGTCAGCGCAAAGCAGGGCAGCTCGAGTCCCCGCGCCAGCCGCGGCAGGTAGTAGCGCTTCTGCTCCTCGGTGCCGTAGTGCGCCAGCAGTTCGCCCGGCCCCAGCGAGTTCGGGACCATCACGGTGACCGCGATCGTGCCCGAGTGCGTCGACAGCCGCGTCATCACCTGCGAGTGCGCGTACGCGGAAAAGCCGAGGCCGCCGTATTCCTTCGGGATGCTCATCCCGAGGAAGCCGTTGTCCTTGATGTACTGCCACACCCGTGGCGGCAGGTCGCGGTAGACGTTGGTCGTCTCGAAGTCGGTCACCATCTCGCACAGCTCGACGACCTCGTGGTCGAGGAAGCTCTGCTCCTCGGCGGTGAGCGTCGTCATCGGCGTCGCGAGCAGCTTCTGCCAGTCGGGCTTGCCCGAGAAGAGCTCGCCGTCCCACCACACGGTGCCGGCCTCGATGGCCTCGCGCTCGGTCTGCGACATCGGCGGCAGGATCTTCCGGAACACGGACAGGACGCCGTCGCTGACCAGCTTCCGTCGCAGCGAGGGCACCAGCAGCACCGGCGCGATCAGCACGAAAACCACCGCCAGCGCGAGGGTCAGCCACGGCGGCAGCAGCGAGGCCGCCCACGCGGCGCCGATCAGGACGGCGGCGGTCGCGGCCCAGGCGATGCCCGAGGCGTTGACGTAGGCGAGCGCGATGAACAGCGCGAGGGAAACGAGGAGCCAGAGGGCGATCATCATCATAGTCACCTTGCTTGGACGGCGCGGGGAGGCGCCGGGTTGTTTCGATTCATCGCTCGGGGCCGGCGAGCGCGCCATCGAGCGCGCGCCCCGACTCGGTCAGGTCGGGCAGCGGCGAGGTCAGCCCCGCCAGCAGGAACGGGGCCAGACGCTGCAGCAGCAGCTCGTCGTTGCCGTGGCCGCTGTCGGTGGGCGCGAGCTCGGCGATCAGCTTCAGCGCATCGGTGCCGGCCAGCGTGTACGAAAGGGCGCCCATCATGAAATGCAGGCGCCAGGAGAGCTCGCGCTTCGGCAGCTCGGGCAGCGCGTGCCCGAACGCCAGCTTGAAGCGCATGATCATCTGGGCGTACTGCTCGCTCAGGAACCGGCGGATGAACGGGGCCGGGTCGGCGTACGCCCGACCCAGCAGCCGGAGGAAGTTCTGACCGCCGCGGGCCGGGTCGCGCGCCAGTTCGAGCGCCGGCAGGAACAGCGCCGACAGGATCCTGTCGCAGGGCACCGGCTCCGGCGCCGCTGCGCGCTCGAGTTCGGTCAGCAGCGCCACGCGACGCTGGTTCATCGGGTCGAGCCGGCGGGTGAGCACCGCCTGGAACAGCTCTTCCTTGCTGCCGAAGTGGTAGTTGACCGCGGCGAGGTTGACCGCCGCGGCGTTGGTGATCGCGCGCAGGCTGGTCGCCTCGAAGCCGTGCTGCATGAACAGCGCCTCGGCCGCGTCGAGGATGCGCTCCTTCGTCGCCGCCGTGCCGCGCCCTTCGCCGATCGGTATGACGGTGCCGTCCACGGTTTCTCCTTCGTCGGGACCGACTCCTGCGGCCATGCGCCTGCGGGAGGGTGCAGTAAAGACCGGCAACCGGGCGATCGCCCGTTCGCCATAATTAAACGTTCGTTTGAATCGTAGGTTTGTTTGACCCGAGTCGTCAATCCTGCACTGCAGCATGAATTGGCGAGATCGGGCACCGACCGTGCCCGGGACGAGGTGTGGCCCGACGCGTCAGGGCGAGGTCAATCGGCCGGGGGCCGGCGGAATCGGTGGGTCCGGCGCAATGAGCAACTGCTCACTTCCACCGCACCGCTCGCCAGCTATGGGCGCAGGACCTCGGTCGCGATCGCCATCCGGACCAGGTCCGCCAGCGAGCGGGCACCCATCTTCTCCATCACCTTGGCGCGATGGACCTCGACGGTGCGCGTGGAGAGCCCCAGGCGGGTCGCCACCACCTTGTTCGGTCGGCCTTCGGCGACCAGCTCCATCACTTCCCGCTCGCGCGGGGTCAGCGCCTGGAGGCGGGCGAGGACCGCCGCCCGGTCCGTGGCCGCCACCGACGTCGGCGACGCGGCTGCCCCGGGCCCAGTGCCGACCGTCGCCAGCGCCCGGTGCACGGTGTCGAGCAGCGTCTGGTCGTTGAACGGCTTTTCCAGGAAGTCAGCGGCGCCGTTCTTCATCGCCCGCACCGCCATCGCCACGTCGCCGTGGCCGGTGACGATGATCACCGGCAGCGTTTCGCCGCGCGCGCGCAGCGCCTCCTGCAGCTCGAGACCGCTCATCCCCGGCATCCGGACGTCGGCGATCAGGCACGCGGGACCGTCGGGCGCGTAGCCGGCCAGGAACTCCCGCGCGCCGGTCCAGGTGCGCGACGCCAACCCCACCGAACGCAGCAGCATGGCCAGCGAGTCGCGGATCGCGGCCTCGTCGTCGACGACGTGGACGATCGGTTCAGGCAGCGGCATGGGTCTCCTCGTCGGCCGGCAGCGTCAGGTGGAAGCGTGCCCCGGGCGCGACCGCGCTGGCCCAGAGCCGACCGCCGTGGGCGTCGACGATCGACCGCGACAGCGACAGGCCGATCCCGATGCCGTCGGGCTTGGTGGTGAAGAACGGCGCGAAGACCTGCTCGATTTCGCCCTCCGGCAGGCCCGGCCCCGTGTCGCGGACCTGGATCTCGACCATGCCCGGCGGGCCGCGCCGCGCCGACAGCTCGACGCGACGCGGCGCGGTCCCGGCGGCGGCCATCGCCTCGATGGCGTTGCGCACCAGGTTGATCAGCACCTGCTGGATCTGGATCGCGTCGGCGCGCACCGGGGGCAGACCGGCGGCCGCGGCGACGACCAGCTCGACGTCGTGCTGCCGCGCCTCCGGCCCCGACAGCCGCAGCACGTCGGCGACGAGCTCGTCGACGGCGATCGCGGCCGGATGACCCTCCTCGCCGCGGACGAAGCCGCGCATCTTGCGCACGATCTCGCCGGCGCGCTCGGCCTCCGCGGCGAGCCGCCCCAGCGTTTCCAGCGCCTCGGCCTCCGGCAGCCGGCCGGCCCTCATCAGGCGCAGGCTGGCCGAAGCGTAGTTCGCGATCGCCGTCAGCGGCTGGTTGATCTCGTGCGCGATCGCGCTCGCCATCTCCCCCATCGCCGACACCCGCGAGACGTGGGCCAGCGCGTCCAGGTGCTCGCGCGCCGAGGACCGGGCCAGCTCGCCTTCGCACTGCGCCGCGGCCGCCAGCAGCGAGGTGACCGTCAGCACGACGAGGAAGAGGTACAGGCTCGCGAAGTGGGCGAACGCCGACGCCGCCGTGTCGCCGGGCATGACGAACGGCCCGACGCCGACCGAATGGCAGACCACCGCGGTGCCGCCGGCGACCAGCAGCGCGATCGCGGTGTCGCGCACCCCCAGCCGCAACGCCGCCCAGAAGGTGATCGGGAACAGCGCGTACGGCAGCGACTGCGCGTTCATCGACGGCGCCAGCAGCCCGAGGAACACGACCAGCGAGACGACGACGTTGGTCGCGTGCAGCACAGCGGCCTCCCATCCGCGCGCGCGCCGCAGCGGCGACCGGGCGCCGGCGATCACGCTCAGCAGCACCGGCACCAGCAGCAGGATGCCGACCGCCTCGCCCAGCGACGTGACCTGGACGCGCAGCAGGCGCTCGGGCATCGGCATCGTCCCCCGCCAGGCGTCGACTGCCAGCGTCCAGACCGCGTTGCACAGCGGCGACACCGTCGCGCCGACGAGGATCAGCGCCAGCATGTCGCGCACCCGCGAGAGCGCGACGTCGAACGCGAACACGCGCGTCAGCAACCAGCCCGACAGCGCGATCTGCGCGGTGATCACCGTGGCGGACACGGCGCCGAACCACGGACCCTCGCCTTCGAGCAGCGCGCACGCGAACGCCCCGAGCGCCACCGCCGGCAGGATCGAGGTGCCCCGAAGCAGCAGCGCCGCGAGGCCCACGGCAGGGGCGATCCAGACGATCGGCGCGTTGCCGGATGCGCGCAGCCAGTGCGCCGCCGCCTCCGACGCGGCGATGTAGGCGCCGGCGACGACCAGCGTCGCCAGCAGTTGCGCGGCCACGGTGCGGTTGCGAAACATGGCCGCCACCCTAGCAGCAATCGCGCTCCGCTTCACTACGCGCAACCACTTAGCCTCCGGCACCCGTCTACGCAGTTTCCACGAGGCGCGGCCCGTAGCGGTCCGAATGGGCGCGGCGCCCCGTCGACGGCACCATCGGCTTCGTCAGCAAACCGGATGACGACCACGGAGACCCCGCCATGACCACCCGCCCCGATCCGCAGGACCTCGCCGCCCACACCCGCTACCTCATCGCCTACGCGACGCGCGCCGTCGGCGACCGCGACCTCGCGCAGGATCTGGTGCAGGACACGCTCGTCGCCGCGCTGTCGGCGGAAGCGGGATTCGCCGGCCGCAGCGCGCTCAGGACCTGGCTGGTCGGCATCCTCAAGCACAAGATCATGGACGCGTACCGCGACCGCGCGCGGGCGCCGGCCAGCCTCGACGAGCTCGACGACGCCGGCATCGCGCCCGAGGTCGCCGCCGACACGGGCGCCGCCTCGTCGTTCGGCCTCGATCCCGCGCGCGGGCTGGAGCGCAAGCGCTTCTGGGAGGCCTTCGAGCGCGAACTCGCGCGGATGCCCGCGCGCATGGCCGAGGCCTTCGTTCGCTCCGAATTCTCCGACCGCCCGGCGCAGGACCTGTGCAGAGACATGGGCATCACCGCGACGTCGTTGTGGGTCATGCGGCACCGCGCCCGCAACGCACTGCGCGCCGCGCTCGCGCCGGCCTGCGCCGCCTGACGCCACGCACCCAAGGCGCCGGACTCGCGGCGCCGGCGCCACCGGTCGCGTCGGCCCGGGGCGCCGGCGCCCCCGCCGGCAACCCCCGGCGTGCCCGGCCGCGAACGCCCGGCCGGACCGCCGGCGCCGGGCGTCAGGCCCATTCCGACCCCCGTCCGGCGCGGGGCGCGACGAAAGTCGTGTCAACCGCCGGTCCCGCGGGCTCCGTTAAGTCCCCCTCAGCGCAATTTGCGCCGGTTTCGGGGGAGCACCCATGTTCGAATCGCTGTCGTCCGCTTTCGCGTCCAACCCGCTGGTTTCGGGCGGCATGACGCTGGCCGTGCTCGGCGTCGCCGCCATGTGGCTGCGCGACCTCCCCGGCAAGTTCGCCGCGTGGGCGAAGCACTTCTTCGTCACCACCATGACCGTCGACAGCCGCGACGAGCTGCTGTTCCCGGCGCTGGTCGAGTACATGGACAGCCGCGACGCGCTGCGGCGGATCAACAACTTCACCGCGCGCGCCGTCCGGACCAACACCAGCAGCTACCAGAGCCTGCACGACGAGCTGCAGCAGGGCGGTCGCCCGGCCACGGTGCTGTCGCCGGGCGAGGGCTTCCACCTGTTCGTGCTCGACGGCCGCGTGATGTGGATGAAGCGCGAGGTGACCGTCGCGGCAGCGGTGATCGAGAAGATCAGCCTGTCGACCTTCGGCCGGGACAAGCGCCCGCTGGCGGCGATCGTCGAGGCGGCGATGGACCACCGCATCTCGCGCGAGCTCAACCGCATCGCCATCTACGTCCCCAGCGCGTACAGCAACGAGTGGACGCGCGCGCGGCTGGGCAACAACCGCAAGCTCGACTCGGTCGTCCTCAAGGCCGGCCAGAAGGAGGCGATCCTCGACGACCTGAACCGCTTCTTCGCGTCGCACGACCGCTACGAGACGCTGGGCATCCCGTGGCGCCGCGGCTACCTGCTCTACGGCCCGCCCGGCACGGGCAAGACCTCGCTGGTCACCGCGCTCGCCTCCGAGCTGTCGCTCAACGTCTGCGTGCTGTCGCTCGCCTCTCCCAACGTCACCGACGAGAAGATCGGCAACCTGCTGTCGAGCGTGCCGCGCCGGTCGGTGATCCTGATCGAGGACGTCGACGCGTTCTTCCAGCAGCGGACCAAGGCGGACGCGCAGGTGAAGGTGTCGTACTCGGGCTTCATCAACGCGCTGGACGGCGTCGCCTCGCACGAGGGGTCGGTGGTGTTCCTGACCACCAACCACCCGGATCGCATCGACGAGGCGGCGATCCGCTCGGGCCGGGTCGACTTCCGGCTGGAGCTCGGCCTGTGCGACCGCGACCAGCTGGAGCGGATGTTCCGCAAGTTCTTCGCCGACGAAACCGCCGCGGCGCGTTTCGCCGACCACGTCGCCCCCGACCGCTGGTCGCCGGCGCAGGTGCAGGAACGCCTGCTCCATGCGGCGGACGTCGACGCGGCGATCGCGCTGTTCGACGCCGACGCGGCGGACGGCGCGGTGCCGCTGCGCCGCGCGGCCTGAGCGGCGCCGCGCCGCCGGCGCCGAGGTCACCGGTCAATCCGTCGTCGCCGCGTAGACGGCGTCGATCCGGTCCTGGAACCGGGTGACGACGATGGGCCGCTTCAGCTTCATGGTCGGGGTCAGCAGCCCGTTGTCGACGTTCCATGTGTCGCGGGTCGGGATCACGCGGCGCACGCGGGCCCAGCGCGGAAACGTCTTCAGCTGCTCGTTGGCGCGCCGCAACAGCGCCTTCTCGTCGGTCTCCTGCGTCACCGCGAGCAGCACGACGAACGGCCTCCCCTCGCCGACCAGCATCACCTGCTCGAACACCGGATCCTGCATGATCGCGTGCTCGACTTCGTGCGGAGGCAGCTTCTCCCCGTTCGACAGCACGATGATGTCCTTGGCCCGGCCGCGGATGTAGATGCGCCCGTCGCGGATCTCGGCCAGGTCGCCGGTGCGCAGCCAGCCGTCGACGAGCGCGGCCCGCGTCGCCGCCTCGTTGCGCCAGTAGCCCGGCATCACGTTGTCGCCGCGCACCAGCAGCTCGCCGGTGTCGGAGACGCGGACCTCGACGCCCGGCAGCGGCGGACCCACCGACTCCGGCACGTTGTCGCCGTCGCGGTTGACCGAGATCACCGGCGCCGCCTCGGTCATGCCGTAGCCCTGCAGCAGGGTGAGCCCGAGTCCGATGAACGTGCGCGAGAGTTCCGGGTCGAGCGCGGCGCCGCCGACGACGGCGAGCCGCAACCGCCCGCCCAGCCGCGCCAGCACCGGCGCCGCGACCATCGCGCGCAACGGCGGCGCGAGCACGCGGTCGAGCGGCGACGCCGTTCCCTGCGCGACGCGGTAGCCGCGGGCGACGCACTGGTCGAACAGCCAGCGCCTCGACGGCGAGCCGGCGAGCATCTGCGCGAGGCGCGCGCGGAAGCGCTCGAAGATGCGCGGCACCGCGAACATGATCGTCGGGCGCTGCGTGGCCAGGTCGTCGGCCAGCTGCAGGACTCCGCGCGCAAACACGACCTTCGCGCCCAGCGCCAGGGGCAGGTAGTAGCCCCCGGTGCGCTCGAACATGTGCGACAGCGGCAATGCCGATAGAAAGGTGTCGTCGGGCCTCGCCATCCCGGTGCCCTGGCAGGCGACGACGTCGGCGATGATGTTGCCGTGCGTCAGCATCACGCCCTTGGGCCGGCCCGCGGTGCCGGAGGTGAAGCAGATCGTCGCCAGCGCGGACGCGGGCAGTGCGCGGATCTCGATCGGCGCGCCCGTCGCCGGCAGGAAAGCCTCGACCGGCGTGCCGGCAGCGTCGGCGGCATCGTCGCCGCGCAGCACCACCAGCCGCGGCATCGCGGCTCCCTGGTTGCCGGCAAGCCGGGAAAGGCCGGTGGCCAGGCGCCGGTTCTCGACGATCACCAGCCCCGCGTCGGCATTGCCGACGCACCAGGCGACGTTCTCCGGATTGTCGTCGACGTACAGCGGAACGATGACGAGCCCGAGCGCCAGAGCGGCGAGGTCGATGGCGACCCATTCGATGCCGTTGCGCGCGCAGAGCGCGATGCGATCGCCCTCGTTCAGCCCCGAGCCGCGGAAGGCCGCCTGCCAGCGCCCGATCCGAGCCGCGAGCTCGCCGACCGTGACGTCGCGCCAACCGCCGTCGCCATGATGCCGGTAGAGGACCGCATCGGGCCGCGCGAGGTGCTGTCCGAACCAGTCGGCGATGTTGCCGGCCATGCGCTCTCCGTGATGCGCGGCCGGCGCTCACCGCGGCCGCGCGCGCCGATTCTGCCGGTTTTGCGGGGGCGGGTCCATTGGCGGCCGAACCGGTTTGAGTTGGCCGAAGACGGGGATGCTGCGGCGCGAAAGCGGTGGCGCCGCCGCATTGGCTATACTCGCCGCTCGTCAACGGGAACCGCCATGTCCACGATCTCGATCGCCAAGAAGCACCATCTGTCGCACAAGAAGGCGAAGGAAGCCGCGCAGAAGGTCGCGGAAGACCTGCACAAGCGGTTTTCGCTCGCGTACGAATGGCACGGCGACTGCGTCACCTTCACCCGGCCGGGACTGTCCGGCGAGCTGGTGGTGCACAAGGACGAGGTCCGGCTCGACTGCAAGCTCGGCTTCCTGCTGACCGCGATCAAGCCCGCGATCGAGCAGGAAGTGCACAAGGAATTCGACAAGCGCTTCGGCGTCAGGAAGGCCTGACCGGATCGGCGGCGGCCGCGGTCGCGCCGGCCGGCGAACCGCGCGCCGGCGCGAGCGGATCGGTGAAGGGCGCCGTCTCCCCGGCAAACATCGCATCCATCAGCGCGGTCTCGCGCGCGACGACGGTCGCGAGGAAATACTCCGCGCCGTCCATCCGGCGGAACGCGTTGAACCCCCGGTCGAGAAAGTCGTGCAGCACGCCGAAGCCGGCCATTCGCGCCGGCGCCCGCATCATCGTCAACGCCGAGCGGATCAGCGGCTTCCTCACGTAGAGGTCCAGCGCCGCGCCGATATCGCCGATCAGGCGGATCTGGCGTTCGCGCGCCGGGCGGTTGCCCATCCGCCGGTAGGCCTTGCAGTACTCGGCGACGGAGAAGTGGCCGTCGGCGCGCGGCAACCGCGCAAGCAACGCATGGTCCAGCTCGGCGGACAGCGCGTTGAGTTCCATCGCCTCCGCGATGGTCGCGATCACCCGCTCCGGCAGCATGCGCACCATGATCGGCACGACGCGCGCGATGTCGCTGTCGCGCTGCGAGTAGTCGGCGCCGCCGTAGAGGTCGGTCTGGAAGAACGACACGGCATCGGCGTGCCGCGGATCGGCCTTGAGGTCGGCGTAGGTCAGCGCCAGTCGCTGCGCCTGCCAATCGGCCAGCCGCGTCAGGGCGCCGGCGAGTATCGGGTTGGCGCGGCGCTCCTCGTGCAGACGGTGGACCCGCGCGAATTCGCGCTCGAGTTCGGTCTGCGCGGCGTGGGCGGGGGAGGCGGCGGCGGCGGGCATGGCAGATGCGGATGCGGTGGCAGATGCGGCGACAGATGCGGCGGCGACCGATGCGGCGACCGGCGCGGCGGCGCCGGCGTTGCCAGCAGCAGGGACCATGCCCCGACGCCATCGGCGCTCAGCGTGAAACCCGCCCGCACCCGGGAAGTCTAGCCGAGTCGCGGCGGACCCGCGCGACGGCGAGGCGAATTAGGTTGTTTGCTCTAACGGTGGCGGCTAGAGTCGGCTTGCGGTGGAGATTTTGCGGTCATAGACGCGTGCCGTCGAGGGCGGGGTGATCCCGGCCGACGCCCGCCACTTCCACCGTTGTTGTCCGCGTCCTCCGTCCCCACCCGCCGCCCGGCGGCCCCCGGTTTCCGCCCCTGCCCGGTCCCGCTCCCTAACGTCACCCCGTCTGGATTCGCCACGATGCTCACGCGCCGTCGCTTCATCACTGCCGGCATCGCCGGTGGCGCCCTGCTCGGTGTCGCGTGGTGGCTCCGCCGCCGCGGCCCGGCGACCGGCGATCCCCGCTTCGCCGCGCTGTCCGCGCTCGATGCGGAAGCACCGGTCGTGATCGCCGGGATCGCGTCGGTGCTGCTCGACGGCGCGCTGCCGGTCGAGCCGGCCGCGCGTGCGGCCGCGATCGACGACACGGTGGCCGGAGTCGCGCAGGCCGTGGCAGGTCTGCCCCCGGCGGCACGGCAGGAGCTCGGCGAGCTGTTCACGCTGCTGGGGCTCGCTCCCGCGCGCATCGCGCTGACCCGCGTCACTCCCGCCTGGTCCGAGGCGACGCCCGTAGAGATCGGTGCCTTCCTCGAACGCTGGCGCAACAGCTCGCTGTCGTTGCTGCGTTCGGCCTACGATGCGCTGCACCAGCTGGTGTTCGCCGCGTGGTACGGCAACCCGAAGAGCTGGCCCGCGATCGGCT
The DNA here is from genome assembly GCA_963810815.1 of uncultured beta proteobacterium. Taxonomy (GTDB): domain Bacteria; phylum Pseudomonadota; class Gammaproteobacteria; order Burkholderiales; family Casimicrobiaceae; genus CAVQWT01. The sequence goes on from CAWEPB010000003.1 coordinate 121,987, forward strand.
ACGACGGCCCGCCCGCCCTGTTCGGATGAGCGACGTTCCCCACACGCCGGTGCCCGACCCCTACCGTGCCGATGCCGCCGCGGCGTGGCGGATCGTCGATGCATCGACGCTCGCGCAGGACCTGGTGCTCGAAGCCGATGTCGCGATCGTCGGCACCGGCGCCGGCGGCGGCACCGCGGCCGAGATCCTCGCGCAGGCAGGGCTGTCCGTCGTGCTGGTCGAGGAGGGCGCCCTCAAGTCGTCCGGCGACTTCCGCATGCGCGAAGCCGAGGCTTACCCCGAGCTGTATCAGGAATCCGCCGCCCGCAAGACGAAGGACAAGGCGGTCAACATCCTCCAGGGTCGATGCGTCGGCGGCGGAACGACGGTCAACTGGACGAGTTCGTTCCGCACCCCCGCCGTCACGCTCCGGCACTGGGCGTCCCAATACGGCCTCGCCGGGTTCGGTGTCGCCGACATGGCCCCGTGGTTCGCGCGGATGGAGCAGCGGCTCGAGATCGCCCCCTGGGACGTGCCGCCCAACGCCAACAACGAAGCGCTCGCGCGCGGCGCCGCGAAGCTCGGCATCGCCTCGGGGCTCATCCGCCGCAACGTCCGCGGCTGCTGGAACCTGGGCTACTGCGGCATGGGCTGTCCGATCAACGCCAAGCTGGCGATGCTGGTGACGACGATTCCCGGGGCGCTGGAGCGCGGTGCGACGCTGGTCACGCGCGCCTGGGCGCAGAAATTCGTGCTGGAAGGCGACCGCGTGACGCGGCTCGACGTCGTGGCCATGGACGCCGCCGGCGTCAATCCTACCGCGCGCCGCGTCACCGTGCGCGCGCGCGCCTTCGTGGCGGCGGCGGGCGCGATCGGCACCCCGGCGCTGCTGCTGCGCTCGGGTACGCCCGATCCTCACGGCGTGCTCGGCAAGCGCACCTTCCTGCACCCGGTCCTGGTGTGCGCCGCCCGGATGCCCGAGCGCATCGACCCGTACTACGGGGCGCCGCAGTCGGTCTACTCCGACCACTTCCTCGATACCATGCCGCCCGAAGGTCCGATGGGCTACAAGCTCGAGGCACCGCCCGTGCACCCGATCCTCGGCGCGATCACCCTGCCCGGCTACGGCGCGGCGCACGCGGCCTGGATGCGCGACCTGCCGCACATGCACGTGCTGCTCGCACTCACCCGCGACGGCTTCCATCCGGAAAGCCCCGGCGGCACGGTGGCCCTGCGCAGCGACGGCACGCCCGTGCTCGACTACCCGCTGAACGCCTACTTCTTCGATGCCGCGCGGCGCGCGTTCCTGACCATGGCCGAGCTGCAGTTCGCCGCCGGCGCGACACGGGTGATGCCGGTTCACGGCGACGGCGCCGCGTTCTCGTCCTGGGCGCAGGCGCGCGCCGCCATCGCCGGGTTCGCGCTCGCGCCGCTGGTCACGCCGGTGGTGTCGGCGCACGTGATGGGCGGCGCTCCGCTGGGCCCGGACCCCAGGCGCGCGGTGGTCGATCCGACCGGTCGCCATCACCAGCTCGCCAACCTGCACGTGCTGGACGGCTCGCTGTTTCCCACCTCGGTCGGCGCCAACCCGCAGCTGTCGATCTACGCGCTGTCGGCACGCCTCGCCGACGGCCTCGCCGCGTCGCTCGCACGCAGGCCCTGACGTCGTCGCGACGCTGCCGTACGGTCTCGTCCGCGAGCGGCGAACCGGGCGCGCCTTTAGGCTGTTTGCTCTAGACAAGCCGCGTAAATTGTCATCAATCGCCCGCTTTGCCGGGAGATCCCGCCCCGCCTCAAAAGGAGACTCAAAATGCTGAAACAAGCCGTTGCACAACCCGCGCAATTCTCGGAAGCCGCGATCCTCGCATCGCGTCAGGTCTGGCTCGCCGGACTCGGCGCCGCGGTCGTCACGCGCGACTGGGTGCAGCATGAAGCCGGCCCCGTGTTCAAATCGCTGATCAAGGAAGGCACCGCAGTGGAATCGCGCGCCATCCGCCTCGTCGGCGACTCGATCGAGACCTCGGTCAAGCGCGCCAATGGCATGTGGCGTCACACCCGGCACACGGTGGAAACGACGGTTCGCGCCTACGCGGACACCGCCGTCACGCTGGTGAAGGAAACGCTGCCGAGGTCGCTGCCGAAGATCGAGCTGCCGGCCGCCCTGAAGCCCTCGAAGCGCGTCCCCGCCGCGAAGCGCGCCCGGAAGGCCGCCGCGAGGGTCAAGGCCCGCGCGACCGGCGCCGCCAAGAAGGCGAAGCGGACGGTCAAGCGGACCGCGAAGCGCACGGCCCGCTAAGCTGGGGTAAGATTCCGGCGCCGCACTACGACTGCCAAGGAGGCTCATGCCTGGACGGACGGCTGTCGGACGCCGCCGCGTCCGCAGAGGAGGTAACGCGCGTTCGCGCGTGGGCCTCGCCTTGGCAGGCGGCGGACCCCTCGGAGGGATCTACGAAGTCGGCGCGCTGCTGGCGCTTGCCGACTCCCTCGACGGGCTCGACTTCAACGACCTCGACGCCTATGTCGGGGTTTCGTCCGGCGGCTTCGTCGCCGCCGCGCTGGCGAATGGCATTTCGCCGGCGCAGATGTACCGGATCTTCATCGACGACGGCGCCGACGCGGCGCTCAAACCCGAGGTCTTCCTGCGCCCGGCGTTCGGCGAATTCACCCGCCGTGCGCTGTCGCTGCCGCGGCTGACCGTGCTCGCGCTGGGCGCCTATCTGCGCGACCCGTTCCACCACGGGGTGATGGAGTCGTTCTCGATGCTGTCGCACGCCATGCCGACGGGGCTGTTCGACAACGGCTCGATCGACGCCTTTCTGCAGCGGCTGTTCGCCGCTCCCGGGCGCACCAACGATTTCCGCAAGCTCTCGCGCAAGCTCTTCCTGGTTGCCACCAATCTCGACACCGGCGCCTCGGTGACGTTCGGCGCCCCGGGGCACGATCACGTGCCCATCTCGCGGGCGATAGAGGCATCGTCGGCGCTGCCGGGCCTGTTTCCGCCGGTCGAGATCGGCGGCGAGCATTACGTCGACGGGGCGCTCAACAAGACGCTGCACGCGTCGGTGGCGCTCGACCAGGGCATCGACCTGCTGCTGTGCGTCAATCCGCTGGTGCCCTTCGACGCAAGCCGGGCGAGGCCGCACCACCGGCGCAGCGTGCAGAAGCTGAATCAGGGCGGGTTGCCGCTGGTGCTGGCGCAGACGTTCCGCGCGATCATCCACTCGCGCATGCAGGTCGGCATGGAGCGCTACGAACGACACTACCCGAACGCCGACATCGCGCTGTTCGAACCCGACCGCGAGGACGCCGACATGTTCTTCGCGAACATCTTCAGCTACTCGCAGCGCAAGCGACTGTGCGCGTCCGCGTACGCCAAGACGCGCGCCGCGATCCGCGCGCGGTCGGAGGTGCTGATGCCGAAGCTCGAGCGGCACGGCATCACCATCAACCGCGCGACGCTCTTCGACGAGCACCGGAAGGTGGTCGATGCCGTTTCGGATCCGCGTCCGCTGCGCACCGACCCCGGCAACGCCCTCGACGTCCGGCAGGCCACCCGCGACCTGTCGCACACGCTCGACCAGCTCGAGCGCTGGCTCGCGCGGACGCACTGACGGCGATTCGCCGGGCCATGGCGGAACGCAAGCGGCCCCGCCGCACCCGCGAACGCATCCTCGAAACCAGCCTGGACCTGTTCAATCGCCACGGCGAGCCGCACATCACGACGGCGGACATCGCCGGCGAGATGAACATCAGCCCGGGCAACCTCTACTACCACTTCCGCAACAAGGACGAGATCATCGCCGAGCTGTACGCGGCGTATGAGTCGCACGTGCTGCCGCTGCTGGCCGTCCCCGAGGACCGCCCGCCGGACGTCGAGGACCTGTGGCTGCTGCTGCACCTGCTGTTCGAGCAGATGTGGGCATACCGCTTTCTCTATCGCGACCTGGACGAACTCGCTTCGCGCAACCGACGCGTCGGGCCGCGCTTCGGCGAGCTGCTCCGTCGCGGTGTCGACACCGTGGTAGAGTTGTCGCGCGGCATGGTGGCGGCCGGCACGATGCACGCATCCGAGCGCGAGATCGCCGCGGTGGCGCAGAACGTCGTGCTGGTCGCGACGTACTGGATTTCGTTCCAGCGGCTGTCGAGGCTCGCGGGCGACCCCGAGCACGCCGACTTCCCCCGCGCGGCGTATCAGGTGATGGCGCTGATCGCGCCGTACCTCGTCGGCGATGCAAGAACCCTGCTCGACCGGCTCGGCAGCGACTATCTTTGACCCCCTCCCGGAGGAGTTCGCGATGGCGAAGAAGTGGGCGAGGTTTCCGCACCCCGACAAGGCCTACGCGCACGATGCGGCCGGTCTCAAGAAACATTGGGCGCGACTGCACAAGGGCGACTGCGAGCCGCTTCCCAAGGATGCGGGGGTGCTGGACGCCTGGCGGGCGTTCCATGCCGGCGACTTCGGCCGCGCCGTGGAGGCGGGCCTCGCGGCAGGCGGCGCCGGCATCAACGCCGCAGTGAAGGCCCAGACCGTCTACGCCTACTACCTCGAGAACGGCGACAAGGCGAAGGCGGCGCTGTTCGAGGAGGCGGCCGCCTGGGCCGACGCGCGCCGCAGGGAGGCGCCCAAGGACGCGAATGCGCACTACATGTACGCGTTCGCGCTCGGCCGCTACAGCCAGAGCATCTCGGTCGCCAAGGCGCTCGCGCAGGGGCTCGGCGGCAAGCTCAAGGAGGCGCTGCTCACGGCGATGAAGCTCGAGCCCAGACACGCCGACGCCAATATCGCCTATGGCTCCTACCAGGCCGAGGTGATCGACAAGGTCGGGGCGCTCGTCGGCGGCATGACCTATGGCGCGAAGAAGGACTCGGCCGTCGAGCATTTCCAGAAGGCGGTGAAGCTCTTTCCCGAGGCCGCCATCGCGTACATCGAATACGCGAACGGCCTGATCATGCTGCACGGCAAGGCAAAGCTCGCCGAGGCGCAGAAGCTTTACGAGCACGCGGCCGCGTGCAAGCCGGCGGATGCGATGGAGCGACTCGACGTCGAGCGCGCGAAGGCCGAACTCGAGTAATTCCGAATCGGGGTCAGAATCGGGGTCAGGTTAAATTTTGCCGAAGCGGCCCCATCGGGCACCGCAGCGGAGCCCGGCCGCCTCGGCGACTTGCCGCACCCGCCAATCGCGTCGCCCCTCTCGGGTGACGCCGCCGTGTCAATGCATGGTAACCGCCGTACGCGAACGGGGCCTCCCGGGCTCGACGACGTGTGCGCGGCGGCCGCTTCGCTGCGCGATCGATTCGACGAAACCGGTGCTCCCGAGCACGCATCCCTTGTTCAACTGCAGGCGAATCTCGTCCAGCAACGGGACCGGAATCATGCAGTCGAAAAGTGCCCGATAGGCCCGGGCGCGCTCTTCGCAGGAGTGGCCGAGCTGAAGGTATTCGTCACGGGGCACGATCAGCCCCGCCGGTTCCAGTCCCGCGTTGGCCCGATAGCTCGACCAGCGATACAGCGCCGGATGGTCGACCATGCCCGCCCGCATCGGATTGAGTTCGATGTAGCGCATGCATGTCAGCAGGTAGCGCTCCGACTCCACGAGACAGGCCCGATAGCGACCCTCGAACAGCGTCCCCGTACGCCCGCGCTCGTCGTTCAACCGTCGCACGTAGCGGCTGCCGACGCGGTGCATCAGTGACGCGACGGAGCCGGGGCGATCGCCCGTCGCGAGCAGATGGACATGGTTGGTCATCAGCGCGTAAGCGTGAACCGCGCAGCGATACCGCACCGATGCATCGGCCAGGAGGCACAGATAGCTGCGGTAATCGTCGAAGCCGAAGAACAGCGGCTGCCGGTCGACTCCGCGGACGACGATGTGTTGCGGGACGCCGGGAACATCGAGACGCGGCAGACGGGACATGGGCATCGCCAGAAGGACACGGGAGATGCCGCGAATTTTCGGCGCGTGCGACCGTCGACGCCATCAGCCGCTTGGCCGATGGATGGGTACGCGCCGACGCGCGATCATGATCGGAGAAGCTGGGTGTCGTCCGATCACCCGATTGCGCTTCGTCGCCTAAATTCGACCTGACCCCAACCCCAACCCCACCAACCCCACCGCCTCCTCCGCGACCGCGGGGTCGAGATCGCCGGTCCACGGCGGGGCGAGCAGCGTGGTGAGGACGAGCTTCTCGAACTCGCCGGCGAAGCGCGCGACCACATGCTCGGGGTCCGGGCACAGACCGCGATCGGTGATCAGGCCGAACCGGACCCGGCCGTCGTAGGAAATTATCGACGCGCCCATGCCGACGTCACCCGACTGCGGCACCCAGAACATCATGCTCTCGATCTTGGCGCCTCCCAGCCAGAGCGGCTGCTGCGGACCGGGCACGTTGGTCATCACGGCCGTCGCATTGCGCGACAGGATCGAGATGAGCTGCTCCTGCAGCAGCTTCGGGCCGGCGCCCGCCGCCGCCAGGAGACCCAGTGTCAGCACCGGCTGCAGGGAACCCTTCAGTGCGCGCATGTTGGCACGGACGGCGTACAGCCGCTCGACCGGGTTCTCGATGCCGATCGGCAGGTCTAGGAAGAGGATGCCGAACTGGTTGCCGAGGTCGAACGCGCGCTCGAGCGGGCGCAGGTTGATCGGCACCAGCGAGCGCAGCATCAGGCCGTCGACATCGTCCCCCTTCGCCACCAGGTATTCGCGCATCGCGCCGGCGGCGCAGGACAGCAGCACGTCGTTGACACTCGCCCCCAGCGCCTTGCCGACTGCCTTGACTTCCATCAACGCCAGCGGCGGCGCCCAGGCCACGCGCTTGCCGACGCCGGGCTTGCCCTTGAAGCGCGTCGGCGAGTCCGCCTGCATCAGCGCAAGCCGCGCGATCTCGGTCGTCAGCGCGCCCCCCTGCTCGGCCAGCGCCACCGCCTTGGCCGGGTCCTGCCAGAGCGCAACTCCCTTCTCGACCAGCATCGCGCCGACCTTCATCGCCATCTGCGCCGCGCCGGTGAGCGGCTGCATCATCTGCCCGAGCGGATCGTCGGCGGCCGCGGTGCGCGCCTTGCGCTCCTTGCGCGGCGCGGGGGGCGGCATCGCCGGCGGCCCATGCGCCGAAGCGTCGGTCATCGACAGCATCACCTGGACCAGCGCGATCCCGTCCGCGTAGCAGTGGTGGATGCGAACGACGACCGCCGACCCGCCGTCGAAGTTGTCGACGTGGTGAAATTGCCACAGCGGCCGCCCCTGCGGCAGCGGTGTGCTCGCCAGGCGCGAGGCAAGCGTCTGGAGCTCGCGCCTGCTGCCCTTGCCGGGCAGCGCGACGTGGACGACGTGGTGCTCGAGTTCGAACTGGGGATCGTCCTCCCAGAAGGCGCCCGCTGCCGTCTGTACGGGGTGCTGGCGAAAGCGATTGAACTTCAGGAAGCGCGCCTCGACGGCCCGCTTCAAACGCGCGTACGAGAGGCGCTCGCGGAAGATGAGCACCCCGCAGATCATCATCAGATTGGACGGCCGGTCCATCCTCAGCCAGGCGGTGTCGACGGCCGATATCTTCTGGCGCGCGGGCATGGCGGGCAGGTCCTCCGGATCCGTGGGTGGCGGCTTGCAGCGCAGGTCTCGCGAACTGCGTGACGGGGGCGCGTTGCGCTTTTCCGACTTCGCGCTAAAGTAGCACAAACCCCGCGCACGGGGACACGCCCACCGAGGAGGAAGCGATGGCTGCAGCGCCGAAGAAGGACGATCTCAAGACGAAGTTCGAGGCTGCCGCTGCAGCCGCCAAACAGACGAAGAAGAAACCCGACAACGCGACGCTGCTCAAGCTGTACTCGTACTACAAGCAGGCGACCGACGGCGACGTCAAGGGCGACCGTCCCGGCGGCTTCGATTTCGTCGGTGGCGCCAAGCACGACGCCTGGGCCAAGCTCAAGGGCATGAGCAAGGACGACGCGATGACCAATTACGTGAAGCAGGTCGAGAAGCTCAATCGCGACTAGCCGTCCCGCGTCCGGACCGCGCCGCGCCGACGGAGCGCGTCAGCGGCAGCCCGCGGCAAGCCGCCGCGGGGGCCGGGCCTGACCCCCCCCGCCGCCGCTCAGGACAGCGCGGCCTTGGCCACCTTCTTCGCCGTGCGCACGGTGCGCTTGGCGGTCTTGGACGCCGTGTTGACGGTGCGCTTCGCGGTCCTGGTCGCCGAGTTCACGGTGGTCTTTGCCGTGCGCGTCGCGCTGCCCAGCGTCGACGCCGCGGTGCGCTTCGCCGTGCGCACGGCGCCCTTGACCATTTTTTCCACCGGCGACGCCCGCTTCGGGTGCACGCCGGTGGCCTTGAGCAGGGCATCGACCTTTTCGGCCAGGTCGTCGACCCGGTCGGCCAGGCGCTGCACGTCGTTCTGCGTGTAGACACCGAGCTTCGACAGCGCCCGCGCGACCCGGTCCTCGAACACCTGCTCCAGCTTGTCCCACGTCCCGCCGGCCATTTGTTGCATCTCCTTGGCTTTTGCCGTCGCCACGCCGCGCGCCGCGGCCGCGGTCTCGGCCGCCGCCGCGCGCGTGCGCGTCTCGAGTTTCTCGCCCTGCTGGACCAGGGCCTCGAACATCTTCATCCCTTCGGCCTGCGCGCGCGCGAAGGCGCCCAACCCGGCCAGCCAGATGTGATGCGACGAGTTGAACACCGACTGCGCGGCGTCCTTCGCCCCGCCGTCGTCCGTGCTGCCCAGACCCGCCTTCGCTTTCTTCAGCATCGCGCCCTCCCCCGGATGATTTCCGCCGGCATGCGTTGCCGCCGACCGTTCCCGTCCCTCGACGTCCAGTCACGGCAATTCTAGGCCGCAGGACTAGAGCGATGATACTAAAGCGGCGCCGGCCCCCGGGGGACCGGTCACCCCCGCTCCGTCGACCCGGATCGCAGGCCCCGGATTCACCGGTGCGGGATTCGCCCCCCTGCGGGCGAGGTGGCGCCGGTATAATCCACCGGCAATTCGCCGGCCGCGCAGCGTCCGGCACCACCGTCAGCCGGCGCCACGATCGGACGACGGGCGACCCGCGCAGTGCGACGCCGGACCACCGGCGCCACCGCCCCCAAGCGTTCGCAAGGAGGAGTCCATGGCGTACTTCGTCACCGGCGCGACCGGCTTCATCGGCCGTTATCTCGTCGCCAACCTGTTGCGGCGGGGCGAGCCCGTCTACGTGCTGGTGCGCAAGGGGTCGCAGAAGAAGCTCGCGGCGCTGCGCGAGCACTGGGGCGCCGACGAGAAGCAGGTGATCGCGATCACCGGCGACCTGTCGAAGGAGCGCATGGGTGTCGCCGACGCCGACATCCGGAAACTCAAGGGCAAGGTGAAGCACCTGTTCCACCTCGCGGCGATCTACGACCTCTCGGCCAGCGCCGAGGACCAGCAGCTCGCCAACGTCGAGGGCACGCGCCACGCAGTGCGCTTCGCCGAGGCGGTCAACGCCGGCTGTTTCCACCACGCCAGCTCGATCGCCGCCGCCGGCCTGTACGACGGCGTCTTCCGCGAGGACATGTTCGAGGAGGCCGAGGACCTCGACCACCCGTATTTCCGCACCAAGCACGACTCCGAGGGCATCGTGCGCCGCGAATGCAAGCGGCCGTACCGCATCTACCGGCCGGCATTCGTGGTCGGCGACTCGAAGTCCGGTTTCATCGACAAGGTCGACGGGCCGTACTACTTCTTCAAGTTCATCCAGCGGATGCGCAAGGCGCTGCCGGAGTGGATGCCGACGATCGGCATCGAGGGCGGTCGCATCAACATCGTCCCGGTCGACTACGTCGCCGACGCGATGGACTTCCTCGCGCACCGGAAGGGGCTCGACGGGAAGTGCTTCCACCTCACCGACCCCGAGCCGTACCGGATCGGCGAGGTCATGAACATCTTCGCCGACGCCGCGCACGCTCCGAAGATGACGATGCGCCTCAACGCGCGGATGTTCGGCTTCATCCCGGCGCCGATCCTGTACGGGCTGGGCTCGCTCGCGCCGGTCAAGCGGATGGTGCGCGCCGTGCTCACCGATCTCGGCGTGCCTCGCGACGTGTTCCAGTTCATCAACTGGCCGACCCGCTACGACAACCGCGAGACGGCCAAGGCGTTGAAGGGCTCGGGCATCGCGGTGCCGGAACTCAAGACGTACGCGCCGAAGCTCTGGGACTACTGGGAGCGCAACCTCGATCCGGACCTGTTCATCGACCGCACCCTCTCGGGCAAGGTCAAGGACCGCGTCGTCGTGGTCACCGGCGCGTCGTCGGGCATCGGCAAGGCGACGGCGATCAAGCTCGCCGGGGCCGGGGCCAGGGTGGTCCTGGTCGCGCGCGGCGAGGAAAAGCTGGTCGAGACGAAGCAGGAGATCGAGGCCGCCGGCGGACGCTGCTGGATGTACACCGCCGACGTCTCCGACCTCGCGTCCTGCGACGCGCTGGTCGCGCGGGTGCTGAAGGAGCACGGGGTCTGCGACTACCTCGTCAACAACGCGGGGCGCTCGATCCGCCGCGGCGTCATCAACTCGTTCGACCGCTTCCACGATTTCGAGCGGACGATGCAGCTCAACTACTTCGGCGCACTGCGGCTGATCATGGGCTTCCTGCCGAAGATGATCGAGCAGAAGCGCGGGCACATCATCAACATCAGCTCGATCGGCGTGCTGTCGAATGCGCCGCGCTTCTCGGCCTACGTCGCGTCGAAGTCGGCGCTCGATTCGTTCGCGGCCTGCGCCTCGTCGGAGTTCCTCGACAAGGGGATCAACTTCACGACCATCAACATGCCGCTGGTGCGCACGCCGATGATCGCGCCGACGAAGATGTACGAGAACGTGCCGACGCTGTCGCCGGAGCAGGCGGCGGACCTCGTCGTCGAGGCGATCGTCTACAAGCCGGTGCGCATCGCCACTCGCCTGGGCATCTTCGGCGCGATCTCGCACGCGGCGGCGCCGCGGCTGACGCAGATCATGCTCAATACGGCGTTCAACATGTTCCCGGATTCGGCGGCGGCGCAGGGCAGGAAGGGCGAGGCGGCGCAACCGCAGCAGCTCACGCCGGAGCAGATGGCCTTCGCGCAGCTGACGCAGGGCATCCACTGGTAAGCCACCCCGCTGCGGCGGAGCACCCGCTGTCGGACCGGGCCCGGCGCGGCGGCGGACCGGCCGGCGCGCCTCGCTTCCGGTAATCTGGCGGAGCCCTCCGGCCGATGCCGGAGGCGCGGTGCAGTTCGCGCCCCTCGACGGAGCCCCCGTGTTCGCCTGGTTCGAACGCCTGATCCAGCCCTATCCCGATGCGGTGCCGGCCACGCCGCCGAGGAGCTTTTTCGCGTTCCTGTGGGCGTGCACGCACGGCCTGCGCCGCTACCTGCTGGCGATGACGCTGCTGACCGCCGGCATCGGCGCGTTCGAGGCGCTGCTGTTCGCGATGCTCGGCGGCATCGTCGACTGGCTGGCCGCGGTCGAGCCGGCGCGGCTGTGGCAGGAACAGCGCGGCAAGCTGCTGCTGCTCGCCGCCACGCTCGCCGGCAGCACCCTGCTGGTCGTGCTGCAGTCGGCGATCAAGCAGCAGACGCTGGTCGGCAACTTTCCGATGCTGCTGCGCTGGAACTTCCACCGGATGATGCTCGCGCAGAGCATGGACTTCTACCAGGACGAGTTCGCCGGCCGCATCGCGACCAAGGTGATGCAGACGGCCCTCGCGGTGCGCGACGTCTGGCTGATCCTGGCCGAGCTGCTGGTGTTCGTCATCATCTATTTCGTGACCATGCTGGCGGTGCTGGGCGGCTTCGACGCCTGGCTGCTGGTGCCCTTCGTCGCCTGGGTGGCGCTGTACGTGATCGCACTCGGCTACTTCGTGCCGCGGCTGGGCCGCGTGGCCCGCGTGCAGGCGGACGCGCGATCGCTGATGACCGGCCGCATCACCGATGCCTACACCAACATCGCCACCGTCAAGCTGTTCTCGCACGCGCGCCGCGAGGCGGGATTCGCGCGCACCGCGATGCAGGAGTTCCTGGAAACCGTGCAGGCGCAGATGCGCCTGGTCACCGGGTTCGAAATCGTCAATCACATGCTGAGCATGGCGCTGATCGCCAGCACCGCCGGCGCCGCGCTGTGGCTGTGGACACGGGGGCAGGTGGGCGTCGGCGCGGTCGCCGCGGCGACGGCGATGGCGCTGCGCCTCAACGGCATCTCGCACTGGGTCATGTGGGAGATGGCGGCGCTGTTCGAGCACATCGGCACGGTGCAGGACGGCATCAACACGCTGGCGCGGACGCACACGGTCGTCGACCGGCCCGACGCGCGGCCGCTGGTCGTGAGCCGCGGCGAGATCCGCTTCGAGCACGTGAACTTCGCGTACGGGGGCAAGCAGCGGGTGATCGACGACCTGACGCTCTCGATCCGGCCCGGCGAGAAGATCGGCCTGGTCGGCCGCTCCGGCGCGGGCAAGTCGACGATCGTCAACCTCCTGCTGCGCTTCTACGACGCCGAGAGCGGACGCATCCTCGTGGACGGGCAGGACATCGCGCAGGTGACGCAGGAGAGCCTGCGGGCGCAGATCGGCATGGTCACGCAGGACACGTCGCTGCTGCACCGCGCGGTGCGCGACAACATCCTCTACGGCCGTCCCGACGCCACCGACGACGACATGGTGGCCGCCGCCCGTCGCGCCGAGGCGCACGAGTTCATCCAGCACCTCTCCGACCGCAAGGGTCGCCATGCCTACGACGCGCACGTCGGCGAGCGGGGGGTCAAGCTCTCGGGCGGCCAGCGGCAGCGCATCGCCATCGCCCGCGTGATGCTGAAGGACGCGCCGATCCTGCTGCTCGACGAGGCGACCAGCGCGCTGGATTCCGAGGTCGAGGCCGCGATCCAGCAGAGCCTCTACCGGCTGATGGAGGGCAAGACCGTCGTGGCCATCGCCCACCGGCTGTCGACGATCGCCGCGATGGACCGGCTGGTGGTGCTCGATCGCGGACGCATCGTCGAGCAGGGCGACCATCGCAGCCTGCTCGCCCTGGACGGGCTCTACGCGCGACTGTGGGCGCACCAGAGCGGCGGCTTCCTCGGCGAGGAGGACGACGGGACCGACGCCGGCGCGACGGTCGCGGTCGGGACTCCGATCGGGAACGCGCCCGGCGCGGCGTCCGATGACGCCACCGAGGCGGCCGTCGTCGCCACCGCGACCGCCGCCGGGTCGCCGCGCCTCGAGCCGACCCGGATCGGGCACGACCGCCTCACCGGCGCCGACCCGCAGGCGTCCGGCTAGGGCAGCGGAATGAACTCCCGCTCGCCGGGGACCGTGCCCATCCGCTGCTGCCGCCAGGCGGCCTTGGCGACCTCGATGCGCTCCCGGCTCGACGCCACGAAGTTCCACCAGATGATGCGCGGGCCGTCGAGCGGCTCGCCCCCGACGACGACGTAGCGCGCTCCCGCGGGCGCCACGATGCCAGCCGCGGCGCCCGGCGCAAGCACCGCCAGCGTGCAGGCGGGAACGTCGGTGCCGTCGATCACCAGCGCGCGGTCGACGCTGTAGACCGCGCGTTCCTGCGTCGGGCGCTCGCCCGCCGCCGGCAACGCCAGCGTCGAACCCGGGCTCGCATCGACGTCGAGGTAGAGCGTGTCGGAGTACGTCCGCACCGGCGAACGGAGGCCGAAGGCGGCGCCGACCAGGACCCGGACCTCGAGCCCCGGCGCCCCGAACACCGGCAGCGCATTCGCCGGCGTGTGGCTGAAATCCGGCTCCACCTCCTCGAACGCGCGCGGCAGCGCCAGCCAGAGCTGCAGCCCGTGGGCCGTGTACGTGGCGTCGCGCAGGTCCTCCGGCGTGCGTTCCGAGTGCACGATGCCGCGGCCGGCGGTCATCCAGTTGATCGCACCGGGCTCGATCCGCTGCGCCGAGCCCAGGCTGTCGCGGTGCATCACCGCCCCGTCGAACAGGTAGGTGACCGTCGCGAGCCCGATGTGGGGGTGCGGCCGCACGTCGTGCTGGTCGCCGGGTCGGGTGACGATCGGGCCGAAATGGTCGAAGAACACGAACGGCCCGACCGCCTGCCGCGCCGGCGTCGGCAGCAGGCGTCGCACCACGAATCCCCCGCCCAGGTCCCGCGCCTGCGCGGGAAGCAATGCAGCGACCGGCATGAGTTCTCTCCTCGATTCGGGCCCCGGCGCGACCTCGCCGTCCCGGTCACGCAGCGGCGGCTACGGCGGGCTCGGTCGAGGCCTGCGCCGCCGCCGCGCGGGCGATCCGGATCTGCTCCGCCACCCGGGCAAAGACCTCGGGATCGGACAGCAGCGCGTTGTGGCCGACGCCGACCAGTTCCAGGTTGTCGCCGTCGGCGATGCGCGACGAGATCTGCGGTGCGACCATCGAGTCGTGCCACGACCACACGGATACCATCGGCGGCATCGGCGCGCGGTCGGCCGGGCGCGCGAGTTCCAGCAGCCAGGGATTGCCCGGGTGCATCTGCGAGAGCGAGACGCCCGGGAACAGCCAGGAGTGGACGCTGCCCGCGTGCGGCGTGCCGATGGTGACGACGCGGGCGACCCGTCCGCCGCCGTGGCGGCGCAGGTAGCTGCGGGCGACGAGCCCGCCCATGCTGTGGGCGACCAGCACCACCTGCCGCGCGCCGGTCGCCGCGAGGATCGCGTCGATCCGGGCCGCCGTCTGGTCCGCGAAGGACTCGATCGAGGCGAGCGGCGGTCCGTACGACAGCGCGTACACTGGGCCGAGGTCCTCGGCGTCGAGATGGCGCTTCATCCGGGTCCAGACGCCGGCGTTGCACAGCACGCCGTGCAGCAGCAGCACCGGCAGCGCGGCCGGCGCCGGCGCCGGCTCGGGCACCAGCCACCGGTACAGCATCATCCGCGGGGCCGAACCGGCGATGGTCCGGAACTCGCGCCAGATCAGTCGCACTGTGTGCATGCGGCCGATCCGCGCGTGCTCCGGCCGCGGCGCGCGGAAACCCCAGGCCAGCGCGAAATACAGCAGCGTGGAGAACAGGATCAGCGCGAGGTACAGCAGCGGCAGCCCGACGACGAACGGCCAGGCCGGCGCGCCCGCACCGACCTTCGTCGCCGCCCAGCCGATGTACGCCAGCGTGCCACCGCCCAGGACCAGCCACAGGGTGATCGCCGTCCACATGCCGCGATGTTAGCGCAACGGGGAGGAGCATCGCGCGGCGCCGGACGTGCGCCGGGACGTCGCGCCCGCGCGCGAACGCGTACCGGCCGGCGCGGACTCAGCCCGCCGGCGCTGCAGCGGTTGCGGCGGGCGCCGCCGCGAGGGACTTGCGGAACCGGTTGAGCTGCTGCACCGACTCGAAGGTCTGGTCGAACAGGCTCGACAGGTTCCTGAGGATCATGCCGACGACGCGCTTCTCCCAGGTCTCGTCGAACGCGATCTGCTCGTCGAGCCAGCGCTCGAGCCAGGACGGGTCCGGAAGACGCGACTGCACGGTGTCGTTGGGGAACAAGACCTTGTTCACGTGCAGGTTGGTCGGGTGCAGCGGCTTGCCGGCACGGTGCGGGCTCGCCATCAGCACGCCGATCTTGGCGAACGCGCGCTTGGCTTCGGCGCCGGCCATCTCGATCGAGCGCTTCATGTAGCGCAGGTAGGCGCCGCCGTGCCGCGCCTCGTCGCGCGCGATCAATTCGTAGATCGCCTTGATCACCGGCTCGGTATGCCACTCCGCCGCGCGCCGGTACCAGTGATTCAGGCGGATCTCGCCGCAGAAGTGCAGCATCAGCGTCTCGAGCGGCGGCGCGGGATCGAACTCGAAGCGGACCGCGTGCAGCTCCGCCTCGGTGGGCACCAGGTCGGGCCGGAACCGGCGCAGGTACTCCATCAGCGCCAGCGAGTGCTTCTGCTCCTCGAAGAACCAGATCGACATGAACGCCGAGAAGTCGCTGTCGTCGCGGTTGTCGCGCAGGAACATCTCCGTGGCCGGCAGCGCCGCCCACTCGGTGATGGCGTTCATCTTGATCGTGAACGCCTGCTCGTCGGTGAGCCGCGCCGGATCGAAGTCCGCCCAGGGCACGTCGGTGGCGAGGTTCCAGCGCACTTCCTCCAGCGCGCGGAACAACTCGGGGTAGAGCATCGGCGGTTTGGCGTCCATGGTGGCACCCATTCTAAACGCAGCCGGAGCGGGCAGCCCTCCCGGCGATGGCTTCCAAGCGTACACCGGTCCGGCGGGTTCGCGGCACCCCCCCGGGGCAGCCGGCGCCGCCGCGGCGAGATCGGGCGCGCACCGGCCCGGCGCCGGTCAGCGCTCGCCGAGCAGGTGGGCCGCCTGCACCTGGTGCGCCCGCCAGCTCTTCAGCGCGCCGATGGTCGAGGCGAGGTCGGGGATCAGCACGACGCCGGGCATCGTCTTGCGCACGCGCCGGGTCATCTCGCCGCCCGCCCACAGCGTCATCGACGCCGGCAGCTGGCGCCGCAGCGTGGCCAGGCCCTCGGTGGCCTGGCGCAGCGGGAATGCGCCCGAGAACGACATCGCCGCCAGGTGGACCTTGTGCGCCAGCGCGGCGCGGCGGATGTCCTCGATCGGCGTCTGCGTGCCCAGCGAGATGCACTGCGTGCCCTCGGGCACCAGCAGCGCCTCGACCATCAGCAGGCCCAGGCCGTGCTGCTCGCCGGGAAACGTCGTCAGCAGCACGCGCGGCGTGCCGACCTGGCGCGGGAACGCGTTGATCGCCGTGCGCAGCGCCACCTGCAGCTGCTCGGTGTACAGGTGCTCCTCGAACACCTGCAGCTCGCCGCGCATCCACGCCTCGCCGACCGCGCGGTTGAGCGGCGTGATCGCCTCCAGCACGAACCGCTGCAGGCCCATCTTCATCAGCAGGTTGGCCAGCGCGTGCTGCAGGCCGGGAGCGTCGTGGCTGCGCAGCATGTCGAGGATGTCGCGCTCGAGCTGCGGGGCCAGGATCTCGCGGCGGTCCGGCAGGCGCGCGTCCGCCATCGCGTTCAGCTCGTCGAGCGAGGCGTGGATGATCTTGCCCGGCCGCATGCCGGCGTCCATCAGCCTCCGGATCGCGTGCAGCTTGGAGACTTCGAGCACCGTGTACTGCCGCTCGCCGTTGTCGTCGCGCCCCGGCTTCGGGAAGCCGTAGCGCCGTTCCCACATCCTCAGCACGTCCTTCGACAGACCGGTCTCGCGCTCGACGCCACTGATGTTGAGCACGACGCCCGGAGTTTCCATTGGCTTGTTCATTGTCCAAGACACCTATTCGACGGTGGTGTTGACATTAGCAGATCAGGACCGTATTGTTGCACCTGAATCGCAATTTGTCCAGGACAAACAAGTTTCCATCATGGTCAGAACTCTAAGACTGTCGAACCCCTCACGTTGGACGCTGCTGCTCGTCGGAGCGGCGGCGGCGATGCTGTCGGCCGCCCGGCCTGCCCCCGCGCAGGACCGTGGGGCGACCGATTGCCCGCCGCTGCTCCGCCATTCGTTCAACCGGCTCCAGACCGGCGAGCCCCAGTCGCTGTGCCAGTTCCGCGGCAAGGTGTTGCTGGTCGTCAACACCGCCAGCTACTGCGGCTACACCAGCCAGTACGACGGCCTCGAGGCGCTGCACCGCAGGTTCAAGGATCGCGGCCTGGTCGTCGTCGGCTTCCCGACCAACGATTTCGGCAACCAGGAGCCCGGCACGAACAAGGAGATCGCCGAGTTCTGCCGCACCACCTACGGCATCCAGTTCCCGATGTTCGAGAAGACGACGGTCGGCCGCCTGGACGCCAACCCGTTCTACGCGTCGCTGATCGAGCAGTCGGGCCAGCGCCCGCGGTGGAATTTCCACAAGTACGTCGTCGACCGCAATGGCCGGACCGTCCGCAGCTTCGGCAGCGACGTCACGCCGGAGAGCAAGGACCTGGTCGACCTGATCGAACGCCTGCTCGCCGAGAAGCCCGGCGCCGCGCAGGGCTGACCCGCGCCTTCGTGCCGGCGATTCGCGCCGGCACCCATCCCTGGAGATTTCCTCTTGAACGCTCCCGAGAAGTTCCTGCTGCCCGACACCCAGTCCCTGCCCGACCTGCGGCAGATGCCGATCCAGAAGGTCGGCGTGAAGGGATTGAAGTACCCGGTCGCGCTGCGCACGCCCGATGGCGTCCAGCACACCGTCGCCGAGTTCTCGATGTACGTCGGCCTGCCGCACGACGTGAAGGGGACGCACATGTCCCGCTTCGTCGAGATCCTCGAGCAGCCGCGTGCGCCGCTCGACCTGGCCGGCTTCCGCGCGCTGTTCCGGGCGATGCTCGGGCGGCTGGACGCGACCACCGGCCACCTGGAAATGCGCTTCACCTATTTCATCCGCAAGGCGGCGCCGGTGTCCGGCGTCGAGAGCCTGCTCGACTACAGCGCCGCGTGGATCGCCGACGCGACGACGCCCGGCCGCACGCGCCTCGCGGTCGAGCTCGCCGCCCCGGTGACGAGCCTGTGCCCGTGCTCGAAGAAGATCGCGGACTACGGCGCGCACAACCAGCGTTCGCACATCACCATCAGCGCCGACGTCGCGGTCGGCGAGATCGCGCTGGAAGAGCTCGCGCGCGCGGCCGAGGACGAAGCGTCGTGCGAGGTGTACGGGCTGCTGAAGCGCCCCGACGAGAAGTGGGTCACCGAGCGCGCCTACGACAACCCGAAGTTCGTCGAGGACCTGGTCCGCGACATCGCGCTGCGGATGAAGCGCGACCCGCGGGTCGGCCGCTTCAGCGTGACCAGCGAGAACTTCGAGTCCATCCACAACCATTCCGCGTTCGCGGAAATCACCGGCACCGGGTCGGCGCTGATCGATTGACCCGGCGGCCCCGCCGGCGGCCGCCGCGCCGGGCTCCGCCGGACCACCCGGCGTCCATCCCTTACCCAGACAGAGGATCACCGCATGCGCATCGCCGTCGTCGGTTCCGGCATCGCCGGCCTGGGCAGCGCCCACCTGCTGCACCGGCAGGGGCACGCCGTCACGCTGTTCGAGGCGGGCCCGACGCTGGGCGGCCACACCGCCACCGTCGACGTCACGCTCGACGGCGTCACCGCGCCGGTGGACACCGGCTTCCTGGTGTTCAACGACCGCACCTATCCGAACCTGATCGCGCTGTTCGACGAGCTGGGCGTGGCGAGCGTCGCCAGCGAGATGTCGTTCTCGGTGCGCGTCGACGAGCGCCGGCTCGAATGGGCCGGCACCGACCTCGCGTCGCTGTTCGCGCAGCCGTCGAACGCGCTGCGGCCTGACTTCTGGCGAATGCTCGCCGACATCGTCCGCTTCAACCGCGCGACGACGGCGATGATCGCCGCCGGCATGGTGCCGACGCTCTCGCTCGCCGCCTACCTCGACGGCGAAGGCTACGGTGCGCCGTTCCGCGACTGGTACCTGCTGCCGATGGCGGCGGCGATCTGGTCGAGCCCGAAGCAGGACATCCTCGACTTCCCGCTGCCGACGTTCGTCCGCTTCTGCCACAACCACGGCCTGCTCTCGATCTCCGACCGGCCGCAGTGGCGCACCGTCGTCGGCGGCGGCCGCGAGTACGTGCGCCGGATCGCCGCCGCGCTGCCCGACGTGCGCGTCGGCACCCCGGTCACGCGGGTGCGCCGCGGCGCGCGCGGCGTCGACGTCGATGCCGGCGGCGCGACCGCCCACTTCGACGAGATCGTGCTCGCCTGCCACAGCGACCAGGCGCTCGCGCTGCTCGCCGATCCGTCGCCGTCGGAAGCGCGGCTGCTGGCGAAGATCCGCTACCAGCCCAACCGCGTCCTGCTGCACACCGACGCCGCGCTGCTGCCGAAGTCGCGCCGCGCGTGGGCGGCGTGGAACTACCTCGCCGCGGCCGACGCCGACGGCGCCCGGCCCGTCGCCGTCAGCTACCTCATCAACAAGCTGCAGCCGCTGCCCTTCCGCACGCCCGTGGTCGTGACGCTCAACCCGCCGTTCGAACCGGAACCGTCGAGGCTGCTGCAGGAGTTCGAGTACTGGCATCCCCTGCTCGACACCGCAGCGGTGACGGCGCAGCAGGGCATCGCCCGGATGCAGGGCCTGCGCCACACCTGGTACGCCGGCGCATGGCTCGGCTACGGCTTTCACGAGGACGGGCTCCGGTCGGCGCACGCGGTGGCCGAGGGCATCGCCGCCCGCGCCGTTTCGCGGGACACGGGATTGCCGCGCGGCATGGCGGAGCCGGCGCTCGCGGCCGCATGACGTTCCAAACAGGGCGACGAGCCATGGGCACGACCGACCTTCCGGACCGGGCACCTGCGGACCGGGTGCGCGCAACGCCGGCGCCTGCGACCGAACCCCGGGCGCGCGCGAAGAGCGCGCCCGCGTTCGGCGAAGTCGCGCTGGTCGAGGGCTCGATCGTGCACCGGCGCACCCGTCCCGCCGCCAACGCCTTCACGTATCCCGCGTTCTGCCTGCGCCTGCCGCTGTCGGCGCTCGACACGCTCCCCGGCCGCGGCATCGCCCGCAACCGGTTCGGTCTGGTCGCCTTCCACGACCGCGATCACGGCCCCGGCGACGGCACGCCGCTCGCAAGCTGGCTGCAGAATCTCCTCGCCGCCGAGGGCATCGTCGCCGACGGTGAGGTCGTGCTGTACGCGTTCCCTCGCGTGCTCGGCTACGTGTTCAATCCGGTGAGCTTCTGGGTCTGCCACGACCGCGGCGGCTCGGTGCGCGCGCTGCTGGCCGAGGTCTGCAACACCTTCGGCGAACGGCACAACTACCTGCTCGCGCACGACGACGGCCGGCCGCTGCTTTCCGGCGAGACCCTGACCGCGCGCAAGGTCTTCCACGTCTCGCCGTTCTGCGAGGTCAAGGGCCGCTATGCGTTCCGCTTCCATTTCGGCGCCGACCGCTGGCTCGCCCGCATCGACTACTTCGACGGCAACGCCGCGACGCCGCTGCTCGAGACGTCGATCTCCGGCCGCGCGACCCCCGCGACCCGCGCGGCGGTGCGCGGGCTGCCGCTGCGCTACCGCTGGTTCACCGCGGGCGTCGTGATGCGCATCCACTGGCAGGCGCTGAAGCTGTGGCTGAAGCGCGTGCCGTTCTTCACCAAACCCGAACCCCCCACGGTCTCCACCACCCGATGAACGGTCACGACACCACCGCCGTCTCCCCGCTGACACTGCCGCGGCGCGCATCGACGCCGCCCGCCGGCGCCCCGCCCTCGGCACGGCTGCTCTACGCGCTGCTCGGCCGGCTCGCCGCCGGCGAGCTGCTGCTCACCGATCCCACGGGCGGCGCGCACGCCTTCGGCCCCGGCGCCCGCCACGGCGGCCGCGGCGAGCTGAAGCTGCACGACTGGCGCCTCGCGCGGGCCGTCCTCACCGGCGGCGACGTCGCCTTTGCCGAGGCCTACATGGACGGGCTGTGGGACACGCCCGACCTGACCGCGCTGCTCACCGTGCTCGCCCGCAACCAGGCGGCGCTTGAGCGCGCGTTCTACGGCAGCTACTGGCAACGCGCGCTGTTTCGCCTGAAGCACTGGCTCAATGCCAACAGCAAGGCGCAGGCGAAGAAGAACATCGTCGCGCACTACGACCTCGGCAACGCCTTCTACCGGCTGTGGCTGGATGCATCGATGACCTACTCGTCGGCGCGGTTCGGCGGCGACGCGTCGGTGACGCTCGAAGTTGCGCAGCGGGCGAAGTACGAGCGGATGCTCGCCGAGCTCGACCTGCCGGCGGGTGCGCACATCCTCGAGATCGGCTGCGGCTGGGGCGGCTTCGCCGAAGTCGCCGCGCGCGCGGGCTACCGCGTGACGGGACTCTCGCTGTCGGACGCGCAGACCGCGTACGCGCGCGAGCGGCTCGCCCGGCTCGGCCTCGGCGACCGGGTCGAGTTCCGCATCCAGGACTACCGCGACGAGCGCGGCGTGTACGACGGCGTGGTGTCGATCGAGATGTTCGAGGCGGTCGGCGAGAAGTGGTGGCCGGCGTACTTCCGCCGCGTGCGCGAGTCGCTGCGGCCGGGCGGGCGCGCATGCATCCAGACCATCACCATCGCCGACGGGCGCTTCGAGCGCTACCGCACGCAGTCCGACTTCATCCAGCAGTACATCTTCCCGGGCGGCATGCTGGCCTCGCCGTCGCGCTTCGTCGCCGAGGCGAACGGGGCCGGCCTCGCACTCGAGCGCAGCGTCGGCTTCGGCCCCGACTACGCCGAGACGCTGCGGCGCTGGCTCGCGGCGTTCGACGCGAATCGCGACGCCGTGCGCGCGCAGGGCTTCGACGAGCGCTTCATCCGCTGCTGGCGCTTCTACCTCGCGTACTGCGCCGCCGGCTTCGACTCGGGGAGCACCGATGTCGCGCAATACACGCTGCGCGCCCGGTGAGGGCGCCCCTCCCGTGCGCCGCTACGTTCCCGCGTCGATCGAGAGCGCCCGCTCCATGCGCCGTGACTTTCGCGCCCCGGCGGCCGCTTGGCCCCCGCCGACGCCGGCGCGGTCGATCGCGACCCGGCTCGCCGCGCTGCTCGCGGCCGTGGCTGCGGCCGCGATGATCGCCGGCGCCGCCGCCGCCAACGTGCCGGCACCGCCGCTGCCGCCGGCAGTGCGCTCGCTCGCACCGGACCTGCGCGCACAGGGCGGCGGCGAGCTGCGCTTCCTCGGCCTCCCGATCTACGACGGCTGGCTCTGGACCACCGGCGCCGGCTGGTCGCTCGACCGGCCGTTCGCGCTCGACCTCCATTACCACCGCAATCTCGACGGCGCGAGCATCGCCGAGCGCAGCGCGTCGGAGATCGAGAAGCTGGGGCGCGGCAGCGCCGAGCAGCGGGCGCGCTGGACCGAGGCGATGAAGCGCATCTTCCCGAACGTGGCCAAGGGCGACCGGATCACCGGCGTGCACACGCCGCCCGGCCGCGTGCAGTTCTTCGCCAACGGCACGCTGATCGGCAGCGTCGTCGACCGCGATTTCGCGCAGGCGTTCTTCGGCATCTGGCTCGATCCCGGGACTTCGCGCGCCGACTTCCGCCGCAAGTTGCTCGGCGAAGCCGGCCGGTGAGCGACGCCAACCCCGCCGGAACGGCGCCGCCGGCCCTCGGCGGCATCGCCGCCTACGGCCTGTTCGCGATGCCGCTGGCGATGGCGGCGCTGCCGCTGTACGTGCACCTGCCGAAGTTCTACGGCGATACGCTGGGCGTGAACCTCACGCTGCTCGGCCTGCTGCTGCTGGCGCTGCGGCTGGCGGACGGCGTGCTCGACCCGCTGTTCGGTGTGTGGAGCGACCGCGCGGCTTCCCGTCGCGCGCTGATCGGTTGGAGCGCGCCGGCGCTGGCGATCGGCATGGTCGCGCTGTTCGCGCCGCTGCCGCGCGCCGAAGGGCCGCTGCTGCTGTGGCTCGGCGTCTCGCTGGCGCTGGTCTACGCCGCGTTCTCGGTGGCGACGATCAATCACAACGCCTGGGGCGCCGAGCTCTCGTCCGACCCGGTGCAGCGCACCCGCATCACCGCGGTGCGGGAGGGACTGGCGCTCGTCGGCGTCGTGCTGGCGAGCGTGGCGCCGGCGCTGCTGGCGCCTACCTCCGAGCCGGCGGCCGGACTCGCCCGCTTCGCGCTGGCGTTCGCCGCATTCACGGCCATTGCCGCATTCGTCACCGTCACCCGCGCTCCGGTCGCGCCCAGGCCGGCGCCGGAAGTCTCGTCGACCCGCGCCGGGCTGGCGCTGCCGCTCGCCGATCCGCTGTTCCGCCGGCTGCTGGTCGTGTTCATGGCCAACGGCATCGCGTCGGCGATTCCCGCGACGCTGGTGCTGTTCTTCATCGCCGACGTGCTGCAGGCGGAAGCGCGGCAGGGGCTGTTCCTGGCGCTGTACTTCGTCGCCGGCGCGGCGGGCATGCCGCTGTGGGTCCGGCTGTCCGCGCGCCACGGCAAGGTGCAGGCGTGGGCGGTCGGCATGGTCGCGGCGATCGTCGCATTCGTCTGGGCCTGGGGCCTCGGACCCGGCGACGACGTCGCGTTCGCCGTCGTCTGCGCGCTGTCCGGGGTCGCGCTCGGCGCGGACCTCGCGCTGCCGCCGTCGCTGCTCGCCGACGTGATCGACCGCGACGGTCGCGCCCGTCCCACCGGCGCGCACTTCGGGCTGTGGACGCTCGCCACCAAGCTCAACCTGGCGCTCGCCGCCGGCGTCGCGCTGCCGCTGCTCGGCGCCCTGGGCTACGCGCCCGGCGGTCGCGACGCGTCGGCATTGTCGTCGCTGGCGTTCGTCTACGCGGCGGTGCCCTGCCTGCTCAAGCTCGGCGCCCTCGCCGCCCTCCACCGTTTCCATTCGCTGCAGAAGAAGGAAGGAACCCCGCGATGATGAAGACCACGCTCGCCGTTGCCGCGCTGGCCGGCCTCGCCGGCTGCGCCAGCCTCGACGTCGCCACCTACCAGGCCGAGCAGCCCACGCTCGACCTCGCCCGGTACTTCGACGGCACCGTCGACGGCTGGGGCATGTTCCAGGACCGCTCGGGCAAGGTGGTCAAGCGTTTCTACGTCCGCATCGACGCGCGGTGGGAGGGCAACCAGGGCACGCTGGACGAGCACTTCGAGTTCTCCGACGGGACCCGGGAGAACCGCGTCTGGAAGCTGGTCAAGGACGGCAATCGCTACACCGGGACCGCCGGCGACGTCGTCGGCACCGCCACGGGCAGCGCCGCGGGCAACGCGCTGTCGTGGAACTACGTGCTGGCGCTGCCGGTGGACGGGCGCACCTGGCACATGGACATGGACGACTGGATGTACCTGATCGACGACCGGACGATGCTCAACCGCACGACCATGTCCAAGTTCGGGTTCAAGGTCGGCGAAGTGACGCTGTCGTTCCGCAAGCGATGAGCCGCGATCCATGCCGCTGCTGAAGCCGCTCAACCCGCCGCTGCCGCCGTGGCCCGATGCCCGGGTCTGGGTGATCGGCGCCTCCTACGGCATCGGCGCCGAAGTCGCGAAGGCGCTGCTCGCCGCCGGCGCGCGCGTCGCGCTGTCGGCGCGGTCTGCCGACAAGCTCGCGACGGTGGCCGGCGATCACCCGCGCGCGCTGCTGGCGCCGCTGGACTTCACCGACGGCGCCGCGGTGCGGGCGACGTGGGCGAAGCTGGGCGCGGCCTGGGGCGGCTGCGACCTGGTGCTCGTCGTCGCCGGCACCCACCGCGAGATCCGCGCCTGGGAGCTGAACGAGGCCGACGCCAACGCGCTGCTCGCGACCAACCTCAACGCGCCGATCGCCACCGTCGCCGCCGTGGTGCCCGGGCTGCTGGCGCAGGGTCACGGCGCGATCGGCCTGGTCGCCAGCGTGGCCGGCTACGGCGGGCTGCCCAAGGCGCTGATCTACGGCGCGTCGAAGGCGGCGCTGATCAACTTCACCGAGACGCTCTACCTGGACCTGCAGCCGAAGGGCCTCGGCGTCTACCTGATCAACCCCGGCTTCGTCGCGACGCCGCTGACGGCGAAGAACGACTTCGAGATGCCGCATCTGATCAGCGCCGCCGAGGCCGCGCGCGAGATCGTCGGCGGACTCGAGCGCGGCGACTTCGAGATCCACTTTCCGCGCGCATTCTCGCGCCAGCTGAAGCTGCTGCGGCTGCTGCCGTATCGCTGGTACTTCGCCGCGGTGCGGCGCGCGACGGGGCTCTGACGGCGACCGATTTCCCGCGACAGAACCGGCCGCGGGCGGCGTGGACGCGGCGGGCGAAAAAATGCCCCGCCGAAGCGGGGCCGGGGGAGGCGAGCCGCAGCGCGGCCCGTCGGGAGGAAGGGGGGTCAGCGATCGTCGCGCTGCGACGGCGGCGCGGTCGCAGCGCGGATCGACTCGTCGACATGGCGTTCGACGGTGCCCGCGTGGAGGCGCGCGGGCCCGCAGCGCGGGGAGGCCAGCGCGAGCGCGGGGCCGGTGACGCCGGTCGGGAGCACAGTGTTCATTTCATCGCCTTCGGTGAACCGGTGCACTCGCTGCACCAGGTGCGGCCCGCGTTGGCGGGTCCCATGCTCGTCAGTTGGCGATCGCGCCGGGAACGAAGGTGCCGGCGTTGGTCGCGACCTGCACCCGGCCTTCGTGCAGCTGCCGGTATTCGCGCGCGCGGTCCGCCTTCTCGGCCAGCACCATTTGCCGCTGCGCCAGCGCGTCGGCATCGCCGCGTTCGAACGATTGCACGAAGTGGTCGAGGCCGCCGAGCGAGATGACGATCGCCGCGAACCCGATCACCAGCCGCTCCTTCGAACTCGTTGTCCTGTTCGTCGTCATGATCTGCTCCTTGTGTCCGGTTGGATGCGGCGGGCGGCGGTTCCGGATTCACCGTGCCGTCGCCCTTGGACCGAACTGTAGGCAGGCGCCGCGAACGCCTCAACGGCTTCGCGACGAACCCGCCCGATCGGCGGATGAGCCGTGAGAAATCCCGACGAACCGGAGGGAACCGGGGAGCAAGGCGGCGCCGGCGGCGGCCGCGCGGGGTTCCGGGACTGGGCCAGGCGCCGTTTTGACGCAACCCGCGGATTCTGCGAGAATTGTCGGCTCTGGCGACTTAGCTCAGTTGGTTAGAGCAGAGGAATCATAATCCTTTGGTCCGGGGTTCGAGTCCCTGAGTCGCCACCAAACACAAAGGCCCGCCGCGTGCGGGCCTTCTTCATTGCGCTCACCGCAGCGTCCGCGCCCCGCTGAACAGCGTCGCCGACGACTGCAGCGTCTGCGCCGTCGCGCCGAACGCGGCGGCCGCCAGCACCGAGTCCGCCGCACCCGAGCCGATGCCGGTGAACCCGCCGGCGTGGCCGTACTGGTAGGCGAAGTCGCCGCCGAACGCCGCGGTGTCGCTGCCACCCTGGTGCGCCGACGCCAGCGCCGACGCCACGCTCCAGTGCGACAGTGTCGGCGTCACGGCGAGCGCCGCGTCGTAGCGCGAGACCAGCGCGGCGAAGTCGAAGCGCTCGACGCGCCGGTTGCGCAGCGGATCGGTCGACCCGGATACATAGTCGGTGGATGCGTCGATGACCATCTGCAGCGTCACCACGTGCCGGTTGGCAGGCGCCAGGTACCAGTCCTTCAGCGTCACCTGCTCGCCCGCGCCAGTCTCGACCACCAGGTTGTTGCCGGTCCGGGTGAGCGCGACATCGGCGTAGCGGATGCCGCGGCCCAGCGACAGCGTGTTGTCGGCGCCGGTGGTCGCGGCGACGGTGTCCGCACCGTCGCCACGGTTGAAACCGATGACGTCGGCGCCGGCGCCGAGGGTCAGCGTGTCGTTGCCGGCGCCGCCGGCGAAGTACTCGGCGCCGCTGCCGCCGGTGAGGACGTCGGTGCCCGCGCCACCGTGGAAGAAGTTGTTGCCGGCGTTGTCGGTCAGCGTGTCGTTGCCGTCGCCACCCTGCAGCAGGTCGCGGCCGTTGCCACCCTGCAGGATGTCGTTGCCGAGGTCGCCCCACAACAGGTCCTGCCCGTCTCCGCCCGACAGGGTGTTGGCGGCGCCGTTACCCTGCAGCCAGTTGTCCAGCGCATTGCCGGTGCCGTTGATCGCCGCCGCGCCGGTGAGCGTCAGCAGTTCGACGTTCGCCGCCAGCGTGGCCGTGACCGTCGACTTGACCAGGTCGGTGCCCGCGCCCGTCGCTTCGGTGACGACGTCGCCGGCGTTGTCGACGGTGTAGGTGTCGTCACCGTTGCCGCCGCGCAGGCTGTCCGCGCCGGCACCGCCGTCCAGCGTATCGTTGCCGTCGAGGCCGGTCAGCGTATTGGCCCCGCTGTTGCCCTTGAGCACGTTGGCGCTCGCATTGCCGGTGCCGGCGATGGCACCGGACCCGGTGAGCGTCAGGTTTTCCAGGTTGGCGCCGAGCGTGAAGGCGACCGAGCTCGACACCAGGTCGGTGCCCTCGCCGGCCAGCTCGGCGACCGCGTCGCCGGCGTTGTCGACGACGTAACTGTCGTTGCCGGCCCCGCCGCGCAGCACGTCGGCGCCCCCTTTGCCGTCGAGCACGTTGGCGGCGGCGTTGCCGGTCAGGATGTTGGCGAGCGAGTTGCCGGTGCCGTTGATCGCCGCGGCGCCAGCGAGCGTCAACGCGTCGACGTTGGCGCCCAGCGTCCGCGTGACCGTGCTTTCGACCGTGTCCCAGCCCTCGTCGGCCAGCTCGACGATGACGTCGGCCGCCGTGTCGACGGCGTAGGTGTCGTCGCCCGCCCCGCCGTGCAGGGTGTCGGTGCCGGTGCCGCCGTCGAGGAAGTCGTTGCCCTCGTACCCGTAGAGGCTGTCGTCCCCGGCGTAGCCGAGAAGCCGGTCGTCGCCCCCGCCGCCCTCGAGCAGGTCGGCACCGTCGGTGCCGTGACGCGTGTACAGGCGGTCCTGGATCGCCGCATGCGTCCACACCGTGCCGTCGGCAAAGCGGATCTCCAGCGGATGCGCGGCGTCGCCGAATTCGAACAGGTCGAGGCCGTCGGCGTCGCCGTTGGCGCGCAGCTGCAGGGTCGCCCAGCCCCACTCGTCGACGACGCGGGCGAGGCCGAGGTCCGCGGGCGCAATGCCGCCATCGACGAGCACGACCGTCGTTTCGCCCGCCACCGCCGTGTCGGTCACGACGTCGATGCCGCCGCCGGATTGCAGGACGTAGGTGTCGTTGCCGGCGCCGCCGTCGAGCGAATCGCCACCGCCACCCCCGGTCAGCGTGTCGTTGCCGGCGCCGCCGGTCAGATAGTCGACGCCGTCGCCGGCGCCGATGCCGCCGGTGCCGTCGCCGTAGAGCCGGTCGTCGCCGTCGCCGCCGTCGAGGTAGTCGAAATCGCCGTCGCCACCGACGAGGCGATCGGCGCCGGCCCCGCCGTCGAGCTGGTCGCCCTCGGCGCCGCCGTCGAGGTCGTCGTCGCCCGCGTCGCCATGAAGGTAGTCGATCGCCGCACCCCCGGTGAGGCGATCCGCGCCGTCGTCGCCGTGCAGCACGTCGCCGTCGTCGCCGCCATCGAGCGTGTCGTCGCCCGCGCCGCCCCGAAGCTGGTCGCGGCCGGCGCCCCCTTGCACCGCGTCGGCGCCGTCGTCGCCGAAGAGCCGGTCGTCGCCGGCGCCGCCGGCGACGGAGTCGTTGCCGCCCCGGCCGTAGACGAAGTCGTCGTCCTCCAGCGCGTCCAGCGTGTCGGCGGCTTCGGTGCCGGTCAGCAGGTCGGCGCCCGAGGTCGGCACGCTCGACCGGCTGGCCCGCAGCATCGCGTTGAACTCGGTGCGGCTGACCACGGTGCCGTCGGCGAAGCGCAGCTCCGCGCCTTCGCCCAGATGAACGCGATCGTTCCCGCCGGCGACCGACAGCCAGCCGTCCCGCAGCGAAACGTCGCCGGCCGCGATCGACGCATCGAACACGACGCGGTACAGACGGTCGGAGTCGACCACCTGGTCCTGGCCGAAGCCGCGGGCAAGGTGGATTTCGTCGAGCCCGGCGCCGCCGTCGAGCAGGTCGTCGCCCGTGCCGCCGACGAGGGTGTCGTTGCCCGCGCCGCCGGCGAGCCGATCGTCGCCCGCACCGCCATCGAGCCGATTGGACGAGGCGTTGCCGGTGACCCGGTCGGCGCGGAGGTCGCCGATGTAATCCGCAGCGCCGAGGTCGTCGCCGAAGGCGAGGCCCTCGACGTTGGCGGGCAGGTCGTCCGGCGTGTAGGTTCGCGTGCCGGTGCCGGCGAGTTCGATGGTGTCGGTCCCTTCGCCGGCGTGTTCGACGACGATGTCGTTGGCGCCCGCACGGTAGCGGTCGTCGCCGCGCCCGCCCCGGAGCGTGTTGGCGGCGGCGTTGGCCGTGCCGTCGAGCGTGTTGGCGAGATCGTTGCCGGTGCCGTCGATGGCCGCCGCGCCGGTGAGGGTGAGGATCTCGACGTGCTCGGGCAGCACGTAGCTCACCGAGGCGCGGACCTCGTCGGCGGGCGCATGCCAGACGCTGGCGGTATCGGGCCCGCGATCGACCACCCGGTCGCCGGCGTTGTCGACGATGTACACGTCGTTGCCGTCGAAGCCGATCATGGTGTCGGCACCCGCGCCGCCGTCGATCACGTTGTGCGGCCCGGCGCCCAGCCAGTACGGACGGAAGCCCTCGATGGTGTTGTCGAGCGCGTTGCCGGTGCGGTAACGCGTCTGCGCCGGGTACGACGACCCGCCCTCGGCGCTGCGCAGCTTCTCGACGTTCGCCGGCAGCGTGTAGGCGATCCAGTCGGCGCCGGACAGCACGACGGTGTCGTTGCCCGCTCCCACCGCTTCGACCACCTGGCCGCCGATGTTCGGCCGCAGCCAGTAGGTGTCGTCGCCGAGTCCGCCGGCCATCACCGCGTAGCCCGCCTCGCCGCCTCCGAGCGACGTGACCGGCGTCCCGCTCGCATTCAGATAGGTGCCCGGCCCGTTGAACGTGTTGTTGCCGGCGTTGCCGTCGAGATAGCTGACGGGATTGCCGGCGTTGGCCCACGCGGACAGGTCGACGAAGCCCGTGAGGGTGAGGCGCTCGACGTTGGGGCGCAGCGCATAGCTCACCGACGAGCGGATGACGTCGCTGCCGCCCCCCGCCGCTTCGGTGACGGCGTCGCCCGCGTCGTCGACGGTGAAGGTGTCGTTGGCGGTCGTGCCGGTCATCGCGTTCGGCGTGCCGGTCACGGTGCGCGCCGCCATGGCCGCCGCGTCCCAGACGGTGCCGTCGGCGAAGCGGATCGCCTCGACGCGGCGGTCGGCGAACCAGGTCTCGGTCTGGCCGGTCGCCGGGTTGAACGTCGCCTCGGTCGTGGTGAAGTGACCCCTGATGCGCAGCTGCGCCTCGGTCTGGCCGACGGCGATGACCAGGTCCGCGCCATCCCGATGCAGCGTGACCTCGGCCGGCGCGATGCCGGCCGCCAGCGCGACGACGTCGGACTCGGACACCGGTGTCGACGCGGTCACGCGCTCCTCGACGCTGTCGCGTCCCGACGTGCGGGAGAAGGCGTAGATGTCCTGTCCCGCGCCCCCCTTCAGCACGTCGTCGCCGCCGCGGCCGTCGAGCGTGTCGTTGCCGCTGCCGCCATCGAGGGTGTCGTCGCCGGCACCGCCGGTGAGCGTGTCGTTGCCGGCGTAGCCGTACTGCTGCTCGGCGGTGGTCGCCGCGACCAGATGATCGTCGCCGGAGGTGCCGTGGTGGCCGTAGAGCGTGGTCGCGGCCTCGACCGGCATCGCGGCGGCCGGCGGGTCCGTGTCGTGGAGCGCACGCAGCTCGGCCAGGCTGAGCGTTTCGCCACCGGCGAAGGCGAAGTCGAAGCTCGCGGCGCCGTCGGCCAGCGCATCCAGCAAGGTGACGCGCCGGTCGGAGCCCAGCTCCAGCACCAGATGGTTCGCGTTGCCTGCCGGGTCGGTGCCGACGCGAAGCCTCAGGTCCCCGGCCGCGATGCCGGCACCGAACGCGACGGTGTTGGCGCCGGCAGTGTCCGCGATCTGGACCTCGCCCGCCTCGCCGTCGACGACGTAGGTGTCGTTGCCGGCGCCGCCGGCGAGCAGATCGCGTCCGCCGCCGCCCGCAAGCGTGTCGTCGCCGGCGTCGCCCCACAGGCCGTCGTCGCCGGCACCGCCGTCGAGGCGGTCGTTGCCTTCGCCGCCCATGAGCAGGTCACCGGCGTCGCCGCCGGCGAGTACGTCATCGTCGTCCTGGCCCCAGAGGCGATCGCCACCGGCACCGCCGTCGATCGCGTCGGAGCCGTCGCCGCCGACGAGCTGGTCGTCCCCGTCGCCGCCGGCGAGTCCGTCGTCGCCCGCCGCGCCGACCAGCACGTCGTTGCCACCACCCGCGTCGAGCCGGTCGATGCCGTCGCCGCCGTCGAGGTAATCGTCGCCGTCGTCGCCCGCGATCGTGTCGTCGCCCGCCTCGCCCCAGAGCCGGTCGGCATCCGCGCCGCCATCCAGCGCGTCGGCGCCCTCGCCGCCCTGCAGCTCGTCGGCGCCGGCGCCACCGAGCATCGTGTCTTCGTCCGCGCCGCCGTTGAGCCAGTCGTCGCCGGCACCGCCGTCGAGATCGTCGTCGCCCTCGCTGCCGCGCAGCGTGTCGCCGTCGGCGCCGCCCTGGATGCGGTCGTCGCCGCCATTGCCGTCGATGTTGTCCGCACCGGCGCCGCCGTCGACGACGTCGGCGCCGTGGTTGGCCAGCGCGACGTCCGCGGTGGTGTCGTCGCCGACGATGAGGTCGTTGCCGTCGCCGCCGGCCAGGTGGTCGGCGCCCCCGCCGCCGGTGAGCTTGTCGTTGCCGGCCCCACCGTCGAGCGTGTCGTTGCCGTGCGGCTGCGTTGCCGCGGGGGTGCCGTCGCCGAGCAGTTCGTCGGCGCCGGCGCCGCCGGACAGCGTGTCGCTGCCGCCTTCGCCCTGCAGGAAGTCGTCGCCCTCGTCGCCGTAGACCGCGTCGTCGCCGGCGCCCGCCATGGCGAAGTCGTTGCCGCCGCCGCCGTAGAGCGCATCGCCGCCGCCGTTGGCCGCGTCCGTCGGGCCGCCGTTCATGCCGAAGAAGTTCCGGATGCGCGCGTCGCCGGTGATGGTCTCGGTGGTGCTCCAGTTCAATCCCACCGGCGCGAAGCCGACGTCGCCCAGCAGCGTGTCGGCACCGCCCCCGCCGACGATGACGTCGCTGCCTCCCCCGCCATTGAGGACGTCGGCCGTCGTGGCGCCGACCAGCACGTCGGCGCCTTCGCCCCCGTCGAGCCAGTCGCCCTGCGTGGCGACACCCGCGACGTGGCCGGCGGCGATGGCCTGCGTGACGACGGTCAGCGGGTCGAGCGCGGCTGCCGCATCGGCGTAGAGCCGATCGTCGCCGGCGTCGCCGAACAGGTTGTCGGCCTCGGTGCCGCCCTCGACGACGTCCGCACCGTCCTGGCCGCGCAGGATGTCGCGACCCGCGCCGCCCTGCACGCGATCGGCGCCGGCGCCGGCCGCCACGGTGTCGTCGTCGAGCCCGGACTGGATGAGGTCGTTGGCGGCGGAGCCGCCGAGCGAGTCCTTCTTGCCGGACTGGGTGTCGCCGACGATGGTGTTGGTCGTCGCCTCGTCGACCGCGGCGTTGAGCAGCGTCACGCCGAGGTCCCCGCTGGCGAAGTCGGGCAGCACCACCTGGGCGCCGTCGGGCGCCGTGATCGTCAGCGGCGAATTGCGCGTCATCACGTACACCGATCCCGCGCCGTCGACCATCCGCCACGTGTTGGCG
Organism: uncultured beta proteobacterium; assembly: GCA_963810815.1. Taxonomy (GTDB): domain Bacteria; phylum Pseudomonadota; class Gammaproteobacteria; order Burkholderiales; family Casimicrobiaceae; genus CAVQWT01. Next base: position 155,063 of record CAWEPB010000003.1, read on the forward strand.
GCCCCGCGGTCCGCGATCGCCAGGCCCCGCAGCGACACGGTCCTGCCGCCGGCGTCGGCGAAGATCAGCTCGCCGCGTCCGTCGGCGTCGACGACCTCGTCGGGCTGGCCATCGTTGCGCACCGTGTAGTGATCGAAGTCCGCGCCACCTTCCAGCCGGTCGCGATCACGACCGCCTTCGAGCCAGTCGTCGCCGCGCGCCGCCATGCAGGGTGTCGGTGCCCGCGTCGCCGTAGAGCAGGTCGCCGCCTGCGCCGCCGTCCAGCGTGTCGGCGTCGGCGCCACCGCGGAGCCGGTCGACGCCGTCGCCACCGGCGAGCTGGTCGTTGCCGCTCCCGCCTTCGATGTGGTCGGCGCCGCCGAGACCGTCGATCGCGTCGTTGCCGGCCATCCCGTAGAGGCGGTCGTCGAGGGCGTCTCCGGCCAGCGCGACGTCATTGTTCCGGGTGCCGAAGACGACGTGCCGGAACGGCGCGCCGCCCGGCGCCTTCGAGAACACGACGCGGTTGAGGCCGATGTCGGCAAAGGCCGTCGCGGGACCGATGCTCGGCGAGCCGTCGTAACCATCGTTGCGATTGACGACCTCCTGGCGCGCCAGCATCGCCGCACGATCCGCGAGCCACGAATCGGTCAGCTCGCCTTGTCCGGTCGCCTGATCGTGGATCGAGAGTTCCTGCGCACGCGCGTCGTAATCGATCCCGCGGACAACGAAAGGATTGAGCTCCGCCAGCGCGACCCTGACGGCAACGTCCGCTCGCGCGAGGTTCCGCAGGGACGTCGCCTCCGGGTTCAGCGCCTCGAGCGAATAGACCTCGCCGCGAGCGTGCCCGGCATCGACGGCCGCGGACACCGCGTCGATCGCGGCATACAGGCCATCCCGCGATTCGCGAACGATCGACGTGCGGGCAGGAAGGAAGATGCTGGAGAGCGCCGTCACCGCCTCCTCCAGCGTGGTCGAGACCCGGCCCGACGATGCGGCCAGAAGGTCCCGCATCCCCGCGGGGGTGATGGAGGCATCGACCTTGGCAAACAGGTCGTAGACCGCCAGCGCGTCGGTGAGAACGCGCTGGCTGTGGTTGCGGGCCGCGGCGGGTTGATCGACGTCGGGGGAATGCTGATTCTCGACACCGATGAGAACCGGGCTGCCCCAGGCGACGCCGAGGCCGGCAATCGGGGAGAGCCCGTCGGCCGCGCGAATGTTGGTGACCCGGGTGAGGTCCAGGCTGAGTTGCCGGTCCTGACCGGTCGCGACCTGCAGCAGGGCGTTGAGCGTCGATGCGGCAACACCACCCCTGCCCGGCGCGTTGAACAGATAGGCGTGCTCGACCGCGCGGGGATTCTCGTAGAGCAGGCTCGCGGCGAGGTAACCCCCGAGCGAATGGCCGGTCACCGTGAACGTCGGCGTGAGCGTGCCATCGGCCTGCCATTCGGTCACCTTCTGCGCGAGGCTCCGGTACTGCGCCTGGAACAGCGACGAGCCCAGAAAGGCGACGTCGACCGCGTCGGTGATCAGGTCCTGGATGTCGTCGGTGCCCCGGATCGCGAGATAGCGTTTGTGGGTCTGCGTGTCCTCGAAGACCGTCGCCGAAAGGCCGTTGCTTGTGGTGACCGTCTGCGGCTGACCCAGTTCGTCGGTGAAGGTCCAGGTGGACGAGTGGTCGTATCGGTCTACGACAATCCATCGCTCAGCAAATGCCTGCGCCTGAATGGTCGACATGGCGTCGGGACCCTCCGTAAGGTCTTCGACTCGCGGGACGCCGATTGGATAGCGGAAGGTAGGCGGCTAACGCAAGCTCGGACAGGCAGACGCAGAATGCTCATGGCTTCAGCATACCTCACGATGCGGGCGAGAATATCTCCCGCATCAGAAACACCTCGCCGACATCCTTTTCCGGGCAGTGAAAGGACGAGCCGTGCCATGGACCAGGCATGTCCCCACCGCCACGGGCGTAGGAAACGGATTCTCCTAGCGTGACGCCATCGCTTCGTCTGACTATTCGGTAATACCAGCGCTTGAGACTCTGGGTTCCCGGATTTGATCTCCGTGATTTCGGCTCACAAAGATGTACTCCGGCCCAAGCGCGTTTTCTCCCTGCGTCGCCCGATAGAACTTCAGGTCTCCGTATTCGGTGAACAACTTCCTTGGGCAGTGTCACCGTCTCGTAGACCTTACTCCCCCATCCTTCGCACACAGCTCCTTCACCTGCTCGTCCAGTCGATGCTTCTCGCACCCGGCGAGCAGCAGCACGAGCAGAAGCAGCCCAATCCGAGATACTTGGATACCGATCACGACGACACCTCGCGCGTCATTGACGGGGGATCGAAGCCTTGGGGTCAAGCAGAAGGGCGCCGGAACGACACCCCACCTCTCGCCGACGGTTACGCTACGCCGCTCGGCGGAAAAGCGGAATCATCCGTTCGGTCTAAGCCACGCCGTTGCAACGCAGCACGCCGCTCGGCCGGTCAGAACAACGCCGTCACCTTCAGCGTCTCGCCGTTCGGCTCGACCCGCACGTTCGACGACCCGGCGTTGGCCAGCTTGATCATGTGCGCGTTGATCGACAGGATCTCCGCGACGAAGCCCAGCACGCCGCGCGCCCTGGCGTGCTCGGCCATCCGCTGCTGCATGGCCTTGCCGAGTCCCGAACCCTGCCACGCCGGGCTGACCATGAACGCGGTCTCGGCGAGGTTGGTCGACGGGTCGATGAAGTAGCAGCTCTGCGCGACGATCTGCGGGTTCTCGCGCGTGCCGGCCACCGCGACGAACGCGACCTCGTTCTCGAAGTTGACGTTGCACAGGCGCTGCACGTCGCTGTCGGAAAGGCCGCGCACGGTGCGGAAGAAGCGCGTCTTCACGTCCTCCACCGACATGCCGTGGAACAGGTTGCGGATCTCGGCGGCGTCGGACGACACCGCGGGGCGCAGCAGCACGGTGCGCTTGTCCTTCAGCGTCACCGTCTGCTCCTCCTCCACCGGGTAGTCGCGCAGGTTCTTCAGCGTCTGCGCGGCGGGGATGTAGCCCCTGGCCTGCGCCTGCTCGAACAGCTCGGCGCGGAACCTGGGGTCCGCCACGTCGATCAGCGCAATGGCGCGCTCGCGGATCGACTTGCCGAACAGGTACGCGATGCCGTGCTCGGTGATCACGTAATGGACGTCCACGCGGGCGACGGTGACGCTCGCCCCCGCGTCCAGCGTCACCTGCACCCGCGACGTGGCGCCGCCGTCGGCGGTGGACGCGAGGCAGATGATGGCCTTGCCGCCCACGGAGCGCGACGCGCCGCGCAGGAACTCGCCCTGCGCCGCGATGCCGCTGTAGAACTCGCCGTCGAGCTGGTCGGCGCACACCTGCCCGGTGAGGTCGATGGCGAAGGCCTGCGTCACCGACACCATCCGGTGCTGGGCGGCGATGGTGGCGGGGTGGCACACCGCGTCGATGGGCTGGAACGAGAACAGCGGGTTGCGGTCGATCAGGTCGTACAGGCGCCGCGAACCGACGGCGAGGCTGGCGACGATCCGGTCGCGCTGATTCGACTTCCGGCGCCCGGTGACGATGCCCTTTTCCAGCAGCGGGATGATCGCGTCGGTGATGACGTCCGAGTGGATGCCCAGGTCCTTGCGGTCGGCCAGGTACTTGAGCGCGGCGTTGGTCACGCGCCCCATGCCGATCTGCAGCGTCGAGCCGTCCTCGATGATGCCGCTGATGTAGCGCGCGATCTGCTCGACCACCTGGTCGTCGGTGGCGGGCTGCGCGTACTCGGCGACGGGGGTGGTCACCGGCACCAGGCAGTCGATGCGGTCGACGTGGACCATCGAATCGCCCATCGTCCGCGGCATGGCGGGGTTGACCTCGGCGATGACCAGCTTCGCCTTGGCGATGGCCGCCGGGATCACGTCCACCGACACGCCGAGGCTGACGTAGCCGAACTCGTCGGGCATCGACACCTGGATCAGCGCCACGTCCACGCGCACGCGCCCGTTCTCGATCAGCTGCGGCACGCGGGCGATGGACATCGGTACGTACTCGGCCAGTCCCTGCCTCACCGCGGCGCGGATGTCGGAGCCGACGAAGAACGTCCGGTGCTGGTACTTGGTGATCGCGTTGCCCTGCTCGTCGTGCGGCACCGCCTGGTTGGTGATGAAGTGCACGAACTCGACGTCGGCGGGCGGATAGCGCATCGACTCCAGCGCGGCGACCAGCGTGGTCGGCGTCGCGCACGCGGTGCCGATGAAGACGTGGCTGCCGCCGGCGATCTGCTCGACCGCGTCCGCCGCGCTCTTCACCTTCGCCGCCCAGGGCGCGAGGCGCGGGTCCAGCGGCGGGGCATGCGCGGCCGCGCCGGTGTCGCCGGAGGCGAAGCGCTCGCGCAGGCTGTGGGTCAGTCGCGACAGCAGGCCGGGTGCGGCGTCGCCGGCGGATGCGGATGCGGATGGATGAGTTGGTGTCGTTGGCCAAGACCGGGTTCCTCCCGAGGCGGCTACTGTAACCGGCGGCGTCGCGCCGTCAACGCCCGGTCGGCGCGGCGCGCGCTTCCAGCTCGGCCCAGCGCTCGAACTTCGCCGCCAGCAGATGCTCGATGGCCTCGGCGCGCTGGCGGTCGGCCTTGATCGCCTCGGCGCCGCGCTTGTGATAGTCCGCCGACGACATCAGCGCGGTCAGCGCGTGCTGCTCGCTCTCCAGCGCCTCCAGTTCGGCGGGCAGCGCTGCGAGCTCGCGCTGCTCCTTGAACGACAGCTTGACGCGCGCGGGCGCGGCGGTGGCGGCGGAGGTGGCGCCCGCGCCGCGCTCCTTGCCGCCGGCACCGCCACCCGCGCCGCCGCTCTTCGCCGCCGCGGCGCCGGAGGGCGCGGCCGCTGTCGCCGTCGCGGCCATCGCTCCCGCTTCCCGCCCGCCTTGCCCTCTCCGCCGCCGGCCGCTGCACTCTCCGCCCGCGCCCGCTGCGCCACCCAGTCGCTGTAGCCGCCGACGTACTCGCGCCAATGGCCGTCGCCTTCCGCCACCAGCGTCTGCGTGACCACGTTGTCCAGGAACGCGCGGTCGTGACTCACCAGCAGCAGCGTGCCGTCGTACGACTGCAGCGTCGTCTCCAGCAGCTCCAGCGAATCGATGTCGAGGTCGTTGGTCGGCTCGTCCATCACCAGCAGGTTGGCCGGCTGCGCGAACAGGCGCGCCAGCAGCAGGCGGTTGCGCTCGCCGCCGGAGAGCGTCTTCACCGGCGCGTTGGCGCGCTGCGGCGGGAACAGGAAGTCGCCGAGGTACGACAGCACGTGCTTGCGCCCGGCGGCGAGCTCGACCCACTCGCCGCCGGGGGTGATGGTGTCGATCAGCGTCGCCTCGGGGTCGAGCTGCGCGCGCATCTGGTCGAAGTACGCGGGGACGAGCCTGGTGCCCAGCCGCACGGTGCCGCGGTCCGGCGCCAGCGTGCCCAGGATCAGCTTCAGCAGCGTCGTCTTGCCGGCGCCGTTGGGGCCGATCACGCCGAGGCGGTCGCCGCGCATCACGCGCAGCGACAGGTCGCGCACGATCGCGCGCTCGCCGAAGGACTTGCTCACGTCCTCCAGCTCGGCGACCAGCCGGCCGGAGCGCTCGCCCGAGTCGAGGGACAGCTTCACCTGCCCCATCCGCTCGCGCCGCTCGGCACGCTCGTTGCGCAGCCGCTCCAGCCGCCGCACGCGGCCCTCGTCGCGGGTGCGGCGCGCCTCGACGCCCTTCCGGATCCACACCTCCTCCTGCTTCCAGAACTGGTCGAACTTGCGGTTGGCGACTTCCTCGGCGGCCAGCTGGTCGGCCTTGCGCGTCTGGTACGTGGTGAAGTTGCCCGGGTACGAGCGCAGGAGCCCCCGGTCCAGCTCGACGATGCGCGTGGCGACGCGGTCGAGGAACGCGCGGTCGTGGGTGATCACGATCGCGGCCGGGCCCTTCAGCAGCAGCTCCTCGACCAGGTTGATGCCGTCGATGTCGAGGTGGTTGGTCGGCTCGTCGAGCAGCAGCAGGTCGGGCTTCAAGGCCAGCGCGAGTGCCAGCGCGGCGCGCTTCCGCTCGCCGCCGGACGCCGACTCGGGCGCCGCGGCTTCGTCGAGGCCGAAGCGGTGCATGTACTCGACCAGCCGCGCCTCGGTGCGCCAGCGCTCGCGCTCGTCGTGGATGGTCTCGAGATGCCCGCGCAGCGCGAGGCTCTCGCGCAGGCTGGACGCCGGCGGCAGCACCGGCTCCTGCTCGACCAGCGTCACGCGCAGGCCGTCCTGCCGGCGGATCTCGCCGTCGTCGAGGTCGGCGTCGCCGGCGATCACCTTCAGCAGCGACGACTTGCCGGTGCCGTTGCGGCCGATGAGGCCGATGCGTTCGCCTTCGACCACGGTGAGGTTCGCGCGATCGAGCAGCGGATGGAGTCCGAAGGCGAGTTCGGCGGCAAGGAGGGTGACGAGCGACATGGGAAACCGGCGGCGGGCGTCGGGCGCCCAAACGCGTATTGTCGCAGGCTGGCCTCGTGCTAACATCATCGCGATCAAACAACGGCATCGATCCGCGCGCCAACAGCCGGACGGCAATGCCGGAAGCCGAATGGGGAGCGAGGTCCGCATGAAAGTGCTGCTGCCGATCGACGGGTCGCCATGCTCGCGGCACGCGGTCGAGCACGTCATCGCCAGCCGCGCGCGCTGGGGCGACGGCGGCGCGATGGACATCCACCTGGTCAACGTGCAGCCGACGGTGTCGGGCGACATCAGCCAGTTCGTCAGCAGCACGCAGCTCGCCGCCTATCACGCCGAAGAGAGCACCAAGGCCCTGGCCGAGGCACGCGCGCTGCTCGACGCCGTCGGCCTGAAGTACACCGTCCACACGCAAGACCGGCCACGCCGCCGCCGAAATCGCGGCGCTGGCGGACGCGCTGCAGTGCGACCAGATCGTCATGGGCACGCACGGGCGCGGCGCGCTGGCCGAGCTGCTGGTCGGCGGGACGACGCTGCGGGTCGTTCACCTCACGAAGATGCCGGTGCTGCTGGTCAAATGAACGTCCGCCCTCCCGCCGCGCTTTGCGGCCGGAGCCGTCGCGGCGCCGTTCCGGGGATGCGCTGAATGGAACCACTGGCCTGGTACGCGATCGCGATCTTCGCGGTCGCGATCGTCGCGATCATCACCAACGTCATCGACGGCACCGCCGCGGCGCTGCTCGGCGTGATCGCGATGGTGTGGATCGGCGTCATGACCGAGGTCGACGCCTTCGGGCTGGTCGACTGGAACGTCATGGCGATCCTGCTCTCGGTCTGGGTCATCGCCGGGTACTTCGGCAAGACCGGTGTGCCGAGCTGGCTGTCGGTGCAGGCGCTGAAGCTCTCCGGCGGACGGCCGGGGCTGCTGGTCATCATCCTGTCGGTGCTGTCGGGCGTCATCTCGATGTTCGTCGACAACGTCGTCGTCATCCTGATGATGGCGCCGGTGGCGCTGCCGCTCGCCCGCGCGCTGAAGCTGCCGGTGACGCCGCTGGTGCTGATGATCGGCTTCGCCGCCAACTTCATGGGCTCGGCGATGCTGCTGGGCGACCTGCCGCCGCAGATGCTGCACAGCGTCGCCGGCGCCGAGTTCATGGACTTCTTCTGGCAGCACGGGCGGCCGTCGTCGTTCCCGATCCTGATGGTGACCTTCGCGATCACGCTGGCGGCGATGTACGCCTACGGCTTCCGCGGGCGCCCCCGCGAGGCGCTGGACCTGAACGCGCTGGGCATCGAGACGCACATCCCCAACAAGCTCTTCGCCACCATCGTCGTCGGCTGGTTCCTGGCGACGGTGCTGGGGATGGCCTTTCGCCAGTACTTCGGCGTCAAGCTCGGCTTCATCGCGCTGACCGGCGCCATCACGCTGGTGCTGGCGCTGGAGATGCTGGGCGACCGGGTCAAGGCGCCGAGCTTCGAGGACATCCTGGGCGAGCTGGACTGGCGCGCGATCCTGTTCTACGTCGCGCTGTTCGCGCTGGTCGGCGGGCTGGAGAAGATGAACGTGCTGGAGCTGGTCGCCCACCAGCTCAAGCCGCTGTTCGCCGAGAACCTGGCGCTCGCCGCGACGCTGATGTACTGGATCACCGTGCCGATCGTCGGCATCGTCGAACACGACGCGTTCATCCTGACCTTTCTCTACACGATCCGCGACCTCGAGGCCCAGGGCGTGCCGCCGTGGCCGCTGTACTGGATGCTGCTGTGGTCCGGCACGCTGGGCAGCAACCTCACCGTCGCCGGCGCGCCGGCGCTGTTCGCCGCGCTCAACATCTGCGAGCGCGAGGAGAAGCGCAAGGTGTCGCTGCGCGAATTCCTGTCGTGGAGCGTGCCGTTCACGCTGGTCGCCACGGCGGTGTGCTACGTGCTCGGCATGCTGATCTGGGTGCTGCCCTACGCGAAATGACCGCGCCGATTCGGGAGTCCGCCATGTACAAGCACATCCTGCTGCCCACCGATGGCTCGCCGCTGTCGGGCCGTGCCGTCGCGGACGGTGTGGCGCTGGCCAAGGCCATCGGCGCGCGCGTCACCGCGCTGTTCGTCGCGCCACCGGCGACGCCGCTGGTGTTCGAGCACTTCCTGCCGGTCCGCTACATGACCCCGGACGACCACGCCGACCTGATCGCGCGCGAGGCCGCGCACGCGCTGGGCGCCGTCGAGAAGGCCGCCAGGGCCGCCGGCGTGCCCTGCGAGACCATGCAGGTCACCGGCGATTTCCCGGCCGACGCGATCATCGACGCCGCCGCCAAGCGCAAGTGCGACTTCATCGTGATGGCCTCGCACGGCCGCAAGGGACTCAAGGCGCTGCTGCTGGGAAGCGAGACGCAGAAGGTGCTGCTGCACTCGAAGGTGCCGGTGCTGGTGCATCGGTAGGCGAGGCGGCTCGCCGGGCTCGGCAAGACGGCCGGGCCGGCGCCAACATCCCCCCATGCCACGCCTCCCGGGCAACCGCAGCGCCCGCACCCTCCGCCGCCCGCGTCGGGAGGACCTGGGCCTCGGTCGGGCCGAATTCGCCGCGCTCGCGCGCCTGACGACCCCGGCGAAGATCCAGGCGTTCCTGAACGCGCTGCCGGCCAACCACGAGCTCGACGGCGAGACGATCCTGTCGGTGCGCGAGGTGCTGCGGCAGCGACGCGCGCACTGCATCGAGGGCGCGTTCGTCGGCGCCTGCGCGCTGTGGATCCACGGCGAGCCGCCGCTGGTGCTGCACATGGACTGCGACGCCAGCGACTACCCGCACGTCGTCGCGCTGTTCCGCCGTGGTGGCCACTGGGGCGCGCTGTCCAAGACCAACGGCGCGGTGCTGCGCTACCGCGATCCCGTGTACCGCAGCCTGCGCGAGCTCACGCTGTCGTATTTCCACGAGTACGCGAACCGGCGCGGCGACAAGACGCTGCGCGGCTACTCGGCCGCGTTCGACCTGCGGCGCATCGATGCCGCGGACTGGGTGACGTCGGCAACCGCCTGCCGTGCGGTGCATGACCGCCTGGAAGGCTTGCGGCACTACCCGCTGCTGTCGCGGGCCCAGTTGAAGCTGCTCACCCGGCGCGACGCGTTCGAGCAGCGGGTGGCGAAGGTGGTGGAGTTTCCGAAGCCAGGGAATGGGATGGATAATCACACGAGTTTGGTGTTACACTGTGTTCGTGTCTTTTATTGCATCCAATTCGCCGCTGTGGCGACCGACGCCAAGACCAGACCTGACCGATCCGCGCGCCGTGAAGAACGTCACCATTACTCTCGACGAAGCAACCGCCGCGTGGGCGCGGGTGTACGCGGCGCGCCACAACACCAGCGTGTCGCGAATGGTCGGCGAGATGCTGCAGCGGGAGATGCAGGACGGCCGTCGCTACGACGAAGCGATGCGACGCTTCCTCGGCAAGGCACCTGTCCGGCTGACACGCCCGGGCAGACGTTACCCGGCGCGGGACGATCTGCATGACCGCGACCTTCTTCGTTGACACCAACGTCTTCGTGTACGCGCGGGACGCCGGCGCGGGGACGAAGCAGGCCCGTGCAACCCAGTGGCTCGAGTTCCTGTGGCGGCAGCAACTCGGCCGCACCAGCGTGCAGGTGCTGTCCGAGTACTACGTCAGCGTCACGCGCAAGCTGTCGCCGGGGCTGCCATCCGACGACGCCTGGGACGACGTGACGGCGCTCTACGCCTGGCGACCCCAGCCGATCGACGAAGCGCTGCTCCAGCGCGGCCGCGAGATCGAGCAGCGGCACCGGCTGAGCTGGTGGGACAGCCTCGTCGTCGCCGCCGCGCAACTGCAGGGCTGCACGCTGCTGCTGACCGAGGATCTGCAGGACGGCGGGGCGTACGGCGGCGTCACGGTGCGCAGCCCGTTCACGCTGGCGCTGGGCGAGCACGACGCGACCTACGCCGCGGGCGTGGCACCGGCGCCGGTCGTGCCGCGCGCGCATCCCCCGCGGGGCCGTCCGAAGCGCACAGCGGCCGCGTAGCGGTCGATCGCGCCAGCCGCTGCTCCGGCCCACCCGCCACTCCGCCCGCCGGCCCACCCCCGCATTCACTTCCGACATGAGCGTGCTCAGCCTCTGGTACGGCCTTCCCGGCGCCGGCAAGTCGACGCAGCTGCGCGACCTCGAGGCCGGTGGCTGGCGGACCTTCGACGACTTCATGAAGAACGCGGCGCGGCCCGCGCGAACTTTCGCCGCGTCGCGTCACGCCGTCGCCATCGTCGATGCGCTGCACCGCGGCGAGCCCTGCGCGATCGCCGACATCCGGCTCTGCCTGCAGCCGTTCCGGACCGTGGTGACGACGGCGCTCGGCGCGCTGTTCCCCGAGCTTTCGCTGCATTGGAACGCCTTCGACTGCCGCACCCCGGACGCGGTGGCGCGGTGCCGGGCCAACGTGCTGTTCCGGTCCGGACGCACGGCGCCGGCAACGTGGCACGCGCTGGGCTGGATCGCGCTGCGCCGGTCGGAATTCACCGTCGAGCCGGGCGCCAGGATCTTCCCAGTGACCGACGCACGGCTCCCCGCGCCAGCGAACGAGGCGACGGGACTCGCCGCAGGAATGCGCGCAGCCGGCGCCAGCCCGCCAATGCCGGGATGACGTCCCACCGCGACAACCTGGCGGTGCCCGAACCGCGCGCCGCCGGGACTGCCCGCCACCGGCCGGTCAGCCGGGCCCGATTCCGATCAGTCGCGAGATCCTGATCTCGACGCCCTCTCGCTGCAGCTCGGCCACGCGTTCCTGCAGCTTGCGATCGGCCACCGTCATCCGCGTGCGCAGCCGCGAGAACTCGGCCCACGACTCGACGATGAAGCGCTCGACGAAGAGCCCGTCTTCGCCGAGATTGCGGAACACGCGCCAGCTGATCGCGCCGTTGCGACGGCGCGCCGCCTCGACCGCCTGGATGGCCTTGAGGAACGCCTCGCGGTTCTCCGGCGCGATGCGGTACTCGACCTGGATCAGCACCGGGCCGTCGTCGGGTTCCGGCTCCACGGCGATCCCCAGGTCCGGCAACTGCACGCCGGGCGTCACGTCGGCTTCGGTGCCCATGCGCACGTGCACGCGGCGGTTCAGCAGATGCAGCGTCAGCATCGTCGCCACCGACGCGGCCAGCGCCACCTGCGTGTCGGTGGCCGAGGCCAGCGCGCCCCAGACCACGCTGCCGAGCGCCAGCGAAGCCTGCACCGCCACCAGGTTCATCGCCACGGCGCGCGCGCGCACCCACGCCGGCGCGCTGCTCTGCGTGCCGGCGGACAGGCTCGCCAGCACGCACACCCACGCCACGCCCGCCCCCAGCGCGCCCGCCAGCGCCAGCGCCGTGTAGCTGCTGGCGGCGATCAGCAACGCCGCGCCCGCCCACAGCAGGATGCCGAAGGTCACCACGGTGTTGAGCGGGAAGCGCTGCATCTGCCGCGCGATCGTCAGCGCGCCCGCCACCGCGCCGATGCCGAACGCGCCGGAGAGCATCCCGTAGCCGCCGGCGCCGAGGCCGAGCTGGTCGCGCGCGATCACCGGCAGCAGCGCCCACAGTGCGCTCGCGCAGATGCTGAAGATGAGGTTGCGGATGATCAGCGAGCGCATCGCGATGGAGTGCCGCGCGTAGCGCAGCCCGCTCAGCACGCCGGCGAACAGCGTCTCCGGCACGCCCGGGAGTGCCGTCTCGCGCCTGGCCCAGCGCCGCACCGCGACGATCATCAGCACGAAGAAGAGCGAGCTCGCCACCAGCGCGCTGCCCGACCCCAGCCACGCCGCGATCGCCCCCGCCAGCGCCGGTCCCACCGCCCGCGCCACGTTGAACGCCACCGCGCCCAGCGCCACCGCGCGCGGCAGTTCGACCCGCGCGACGAACTCGTTGATGCTGGCCTGCTGCGCCGGCATGTAGAACGTGAAGCCGGCGCCGATCAGGAACGTGAACGCCAGCAGCATCGGCGGCCCGGTCCAGCCCGCCAGCGTCGCGAAGCCCAGCACCGCGGTTGCCAGCAGCAGCACCAGCTGCGTGACCAGGATCACGCGCCGCCGGTCGACGATGTCCGCCAGCGCCCCGGCGATCAGCCCGAACAGGATCGACGGCGCCGTGCTGGCCGTCTGCACCAGCGCCACCATCAGCGCCGACGGCGTCAGCGTGGCCATCAGCCACGCCGCCACCGTCGCCTGCATGGTGTAGCCCAGCGCCGCGCCGATCGACCCGAGGTAGAACACGCGAAACGGCGCGTGCCGCAGCGGGGACGACCCGAAGCTGCGGGAGAGGAAGGCGTCGAGGCGGGACGTGGAAAGGAAGCTCACCGGGGAGAGTCCAGCTTCCGGGCCGTGGCCCGGTGTCGGGGTCGCGCACCGGGCAGGGGCCCGTTCCGCCCCCGGGTATGGGCGTGCACGTGCCCCGAAAACTATACACGTGCTGTCCAACGCGCACGGAAAGGCCTAGATTTCCGAATACGTCAGGCGGCTCGTTCCCGGCGAATCACCGCGTTCGCCCATTTCCAGCCCACACCGGAGGTGGCAATGGCACCACGTCGAGGCTCCCCGTCGCGCAAGCAGGTCCGGTTGCGTCCGTTGCAGTTCGAGGGCCTGGGCCTGCGCCCCGGCGGCGCGCTGGCCGATGCGAACCAGGCCGCTGTCGCCGCGCGCCGCATCCTCGACGCCGAGAAGCTCGACTGGGAGGTCCGCACGCTGGGCACGCGCGCGACCAGCGTGCTGCTGGTGCCCAGGCCCGGCGCCCGCGCGCCGTCGGTCGCGCAGGCGTGGCAGCTCGCCTACCGGCTGCGCGCGCGGCGCGACGTCGCCGCCGCCGAACCGGCGTTCGTGATGCCGGGCGAGGGACCGTACCGCCCGCCGCCGCGCAAGGGTGCGGCCGGCGGCGCGGCGGCGCACGAGGCGTGCAGCGTGTTCGCGCACTGGGCGCTGGACCTCTGCAACGTCGAAGCCGCGTGGGCGCTGCCGCCCGATGCCGGCGGCGCGGCCAAGGGCGAGCACGTCCTGGTCGCGCATCCGGACACCGGCATCCTGCCGCACCGGGAGCTGGCCGGCGCCGACGTGCGCCTCGCGCTGGGCTTCGATTTCGTCGACGACGACCCCGACCCGACCGATCCGCTGCTGCAGCCCAACCCGGGGCACGGGACCAGCACCGCCAGCGTGCTGCTGAGCCCCGAGGGCGACGAGGCGGAGGAGCACGTCTGCGGCGTGGCGCCGCTCGCCGCGCTCGTTCCGCTGCGCGTGTCGACCAGCGTGGTGCACTTCTCGTGGACGCGGCTGACCCGTGCGATCCACCTCGCGCTGGACCGCGGCGCGCACGTCATCTCGATGAGCCTGGGCGGGCCGCTGCCGAGCTTCGCGCTGGAAGAGGCGCTCGACCGCGCGCTCGACGCCGGCGTCATCGCGGTGGCGGCGGCGGGCAACCAGTGGCCCTTCGTCGTGTATCCGGCGCGTTACGAGCAGACGGTGGGCTGCGCGGCGTGCAACTGCCTGCCGGCGCCGTGGGCAGGGTCCGCGAGCGGCAGCGACGTCGACATCACGGCGCCGGGCGAATCGGTGTGGCGCGCGAAGTCGACCGCGACCAACCTGACCGGCGTGGATCGCAGCAACGGCACGTCGTACGCGACGGCGCACGTCGCGGGCGTCGCCGCGCTGTGGCTCGCGCATCACGGGCGGGCGAACCTGGTGATGAAGTACGGCGCCGCCGGCGTGCCCGCGGTGTTCAAGGAACTGCTGGCGACCGTCGCGCACGCCAACACGCCGGCGAGCTGGGACCGCTCGAACTACGGCGCGGGCATCGTCGACGCGGCCGCGACGCTGGCGGCACCGCTGCCGGCCACCGTCCACGCGGCCGGCATGGCGGTGCGGCGCGGCGCGCGGCGGCCCGCGCTCGGCGACGTCGACCGCATCGCCGCGTATTTCCCGCGCGCCGACCCGGGTCGCGTGCGGGCGTGGCTGGCGAAGGAGTTCCACATGTCCGAGCGTGCGCTGCCCCCGCTGCTGGCGGCGCTCGGCGACGAGGTCGCGTTCCACCTGACCGCCGATCCTGCCGTCTACGCCCAGCTCCACGCCGCGGTCGCCGGCCGACGCGGCGCCGTCGCGCCGTCGACCCGCCGGGTGTTCCGGCGCGCGTCGCCGACGTTGAAGGCGCGCCTCGCGTGATGCCGGGCGCCAGCGCCCGCGAGTCTTCCGCACCCCCGACCCTCCATCCTGCCGGAGCGCGATCATGCCCATTCTGTTCATTGCCAACGACCCCGAAGCGAAGAAGGACCCGCCGCCGCGCAGGATCACGCCGGCGCGCAGGCGCAAGGCCGGGAAGACCGATTTCGACTTCGGTCCGCTGCCTGCGTCGAAAGTCTGGCCGCCCGACAGCGACGAGTTCCTCGTCTGGCAGTGCCGCGAGGCCGTGCTGCGCGCGCTCGGCGCGTGGGAGAAGGTCGCGGGGCCGCTCGCGCACTGGCAGGGCGGCGCCAACCGCAAGAAGCTGAAGGTCGTCGTCGACGAGGGCGAGGACCTCAACGCGTACTACGATCGCGCCTCGCTCGGGTACTACCACTTCCCCAGCGAGAAGACCGGCAGGCTGCGGCGCTTCGCGGCCAGTGTGGACGTGGTGTCGCACGAAGCGGGACACGCGTTCCTGGACGCCATCCGGCCGGAGCTGTGGTCCAGCAATTATCCGGAGCCCAACGCCTTCCACGAGGCGTTCGGCGACTGCATCGCGATCCTGACCGCACTCGCGGACACCGACCTGCGCAAGGCGCTGATGAAGCAGGACCCGAAGCTCGCCAAGACCAACTTCGTCGAGACGCTGATGGAGTCGCTGGCCAACGGCATCCGCGACCACGATCCGACCCACAACGCGGCCAGGCCGCGCCGCGGCCGGAACGCGCACCAGTGGGCGCTGCCGACGACGCTGCCCGACGACGGCGGGCCCGGCGAGCTGATCAACGAGATCCACAGCTACGGGCAGGTCTTCGTCGGCTGCTTCTACGACACCATCCGCAACGTGTTCGCGATGCAGAGCAAGCGCGACCAGAAGTCGCTGTGGAAGGCCGCGCAGGTCGCGGGCAGGCTGCTCGCGCGCGCAGCCGAGAAGGCGCCGCACACGCCGCGCTTCTTCCAGTCCGTGGGCCGGGCGATGACGCTGGAGGACAACGTGCTCCATCGCGGCGCGCACCATGACGCGATCCGCGCCGCCTTCGGCGCGCACAACATCCTGCTCGGCAGCAACGCGGTGCTGGCGCCGCGCACGTCGCTGAAGGGCGGTGCACCGAAGGCCGCGCTGGCGTCGAAGCAGCCGCTGGCCAAGGCCACGCTCGACGACTTGAAGTCCCGGCTCGGCCTGTCGCCGCGCACCGCGTTCCGGATACGCAGCTACGACCTCGGCGGAAAGCGCATCAACGAGGCGATCCACGATCGGGCGGTGCCGCTGAAGGGGCTGAGCCCGAAGCTCGCCAGGGTCAGCGCGGTGGGCGTCGAGCCGTCGATGATCGGCGAGGCCAACCGCCACGCCGCCGTGCTGGGCGCGCTGCCCGATCCGCAATCGACCACCGACGAGGTGCGCTCGTTCGTCGCCAGTCTGGTGCGCCAGGGCGCGATCGCGTACGACGGGAAGGACAAGGGCAAGTCCGCGGGCACGCGCATGGGAAAAGGCGGGGCGAAGGACGAGAAGCGCGCCGGAGGCCGCGGCGCCGTCGGCGGCACCGGCGGCGCGGCGACGCACGGCGTGGTGCGCAGGGACGGACAGCTGGTGCTGGAGCGGCTGCGCTTTTCCTGCGGCTGCCGGCGCCGCTGACCTGGAGGTCGCGGGAGGCCGAACGCGGGAGGGCCGGGGTGCTGGCGCCTACACCGCCGAATACCGCTTGCGCTTGACGACTTTCTTCCCGTCGGCACGCTTCTTCAGCGTGTGCGTGGCGCCCGCCGGCAGCGGACCCTTGCCCTCGACCGCCTGGCCGTGTCTCTCCAGGCTGCGGATGAACGCGGCCTTCTCCTGCGCGGGGGTGGGGCGCGGGGGCAGGGGAAGGCGCTGGAGGCGGAGTCGCGGCGGGCTTGCGGGCGCGGGCGGTCATGGGAAAAGGATACGCCGACCGCGGAGAGGATTCCATCCAGCCGGGCCTTGCGGCGGGGGCGGCGGGCGGGGCGCAGCACCTGCGCCCCCCGTCCCGAAAGGCGGAGAACGCAGGCAGCATGACGACTTCAGGCGCCGTCGGGCCCGTCGCCTTCATCGAGCTCCTCCGCCTGCGCGCGCACCGCCGCCTCGACCAGCCGCCGGCAGGCTTCCGCGTAGTACCGCCCGAGGTCCGGATAGAAGTCCGAGTCGACGGTGACGAAGCCCTCCAGTTCGCGCGGATCGCTCGCCATGTCGAGGTTGCAGGAGAGCAATCCGATCACCACCCCGCCCTCGTCGGCGGACTCGTCGATCATGCTGACCAGTTCGCCCATCGTGAGTCGGCGGGTCGAGGTCCGCGGGTGCGGCACGTAGGTCTCCCCGCTTTCCGGGTACTCGTCGACGATGCGGTACTCGATGTCACCGCGGATGCGCCGCGCGCGCACGCTGATCTGGTCACCGGTGACGGACTGCAGCGAGATGCGCGCGATCTCGACCTCGCCGTCGAACATCGGCGGCAGGTACTCGCCGCCCATGTTCATCGGGTGCATAGCACCCCAGGCCTCGCGCAGCTCGGGTTCGAGGCGGCTGGCGTCGAGTCCGTCGGGCACCTCCTCGCCGTCGGCGATGAGCCGTTTCACCATCTCGCGGCGCTCGTGCCCCGCGATGTCGGACGGGAGCGCGAGATCGTGGTCGCGCGCCCAGAAGTAGTCGCGGGGACGGAAGTCTAGATCGATGCCGAGGGTTTCGGCGACGGTGGGGGGTTCGGACGGGTTGCGCTTGAACATTCGTCAGCTCCTTGGGTGTGACGCCCCGATTTAGCGGTGTTGTTTAGCGTCGCCCGCAAGTGGGGCTAAATCGGCGACGTGCTGCGGAATCGGTGTGGTCAGTGCGGTACGCGGCCCTCCTTCTTCCGGTGTTCCGCCTCGTCCTCGGCGCTCTTCATTTCGGCGAGGCGGCAGGTGTAGTTGCCCACACGGCGCATGACGTCGCCCATGACGTACTGGCTTTCGAGGCCGACGACGACGCGCGCCAGCGTCCAGGCCAGCGAATCGACGAGCGTCTCCATCGTGCGTTGCTGCCACGCCTCGGCGACGAGCGCGTCGAGGGCCGCGAGGCAGCGGCGCTCGGCCTGCTCCTCGGCGGAGCAGTCGGCGAGCGGAACGGGGTCAGGATCGGCGGCGGGGCTGGGCTGCATGCGGGGCCGGGTTGCGGCATGGGACATGGCGTGACTCCTTCGCACATTGCGCGATCCGTCGAATCGCGCGAGCGCCCCGTTTAGCGTCCTTGTTTAGCGTCGCGGCAAGTGGGGCTAAATTGCGACGTGGTGCATCGATTGCAGGTTACGGCATGCTGGGCTCAGGGGGTGAGCCAGGGGCGGAAGCACGACGCTCACGCGGAGTGTGGCACACCAACGTCCGCGGGTTTGCCTGGGGCAACTCGAGGGCTGCAGGAATGCGCGGTCGACCTAGCATTGAGCCGAACCGACCGAGGCGACTGGCCAAGGTTGACCTCACCAACGGAACGTCGCTCCTAACCGCTGGCGGATGCCACGAACCGGTCCAACGGGTGTCGTATGCCGCATCAACCGCGGTATCCTGGCTCCCCATGGACCATGACACTTTGTACGACCGCTACGGGTGGCAATCAAGCCTGGAGATCTTCTCCACCACCGAGCCTCGGGTCGTTCGCATCCAACTGCAGCGATTTGTCGCCGACGCCTCGCCCGAGCAAGTCCGCGCGTGGGAGCAATCGATACCATGGTTGCAGCGGGAATGCCGTGAGCTCGCGGCGCGCGATTATGGGTCAAGGGAATACACCGCGATCCTGGAATACGAACTGCCGCGCGACTCAAGGCGCCCCGACGTCATCGTCCTCGAGCGCGGCTGCGTTGCGGTACTGGAACTCAAAGGCGCACTCCATCCCTCCAGAGCGTCACTCGACCAGGCTTTTGGATACGCCCGTGACTTGCGCGCCTATCACGCAGCCTGCGCGGGCCGCGCAGTGACGCCGGTGCTGCTGGTACGAGGTGGTGGCGCCGAGGCAATCGAGCGCGACGGCGTGCATGTCGTGGGGCCGGCCGGTCTTGACACACTCCTCGAAAGGCTCTCCGCGTCGGGCGAGTCGGTTATCAGCGCGCAGGAGTTTCTGGCACTCGACGCGTACGCACCATTGCCGACGATCGTCCAAGCTGCGCGCGAGTTATTCCATCGACGCGAATTGCCGATGATCAAGCGGGCACGGGCTGCAACTGACCTCGCGCTGCAATATATCTCGGCCATTGCCCGCAAGGCGGCACAACAGCGCACTCGGCATCTCGTCCTGCTCAGCGGCGTGCCGGGGTCGGGGAAGACTCTGGTCGGGTTGCAGCTGGTTCATGCGCACTGGCTGGATGACCTTGCTGTGCCGCGCGCGAATGGCCGGCTGGCGTCGCCGGCGGTCTACCTGTCGGGCAACGGCCCGCTGGTACAGGTGCTGCAGGACGCGTTGAAGGACGCCGGCGGCGCCGGTCGGACCTTCGTTCAGGCGATAAAGGACTACGTTCGTCAACATACCCGGCCCGGGGCCCCAGTGCCGCCGGAGCATCTGATCGTGTTCGACGAGGCGCAACGAGCGCACGACGCCGAACGTGTCGCGCACGTGCACGGCGGGGCAGTCGGGATGTCCGAGCCCGAGCACTTGATTGAGTTCTGTGATCGCATCCCAGGCTGGTGCGTGTTGGTCGCCCTCATCGGCGACGGCCAAGCCATTCATGTCGGCGAGGAAGGCGGCGTACCTCTCTGGTGCGACGCAATCCGGCAGTCGAAGCGTGCTGAGAAGTGGACGGTGCACGCTGCACCCGCATTTGCGGAGACCTTCCGCGACCTGCTCGGATCGAAGCATTGGAATCCGGCGCTTAGTCTCGATACTGAGATCCGCTTCCACCTCACCCCGAAGGTGCACCAGTTCGTTGCGGGCTTGCTCAACGGGCTACCCGGCAACCAGTTGCAGCCAATGGCCGACGAACTTCACGAGGGCGGGCACCGGTTCCTGCTGACGCGCGATCTGGAATCCGCGCGCTCGTACTTGCGCGAGCGGTATGCCGATGCGCGGTTCGCGCGCTACGGGCTCCTGGCGTCGTCGAAAGACAAATGGCTACCGCAGTTCGGGGTCGACAACACATTCCAGACCACCAAACAGCTGCGGGTCGGTCCTTGGTACAACGCCAATCCTACAGACGAGCAGTCTTGCTGCCGGTTGGAGACTGTCGCGACCGAATTCTCCTCGCAGGGGCTCGAACTCGACTGCGCCCTGCTCGCTTGGGGATCGGACCTGTTGTGGGCGGGCGATGACTGGTCGATCGAGTTCTCCGGCAAGAACCGGCCACCACTCAAGGATCCGCGGACGGTGAGAAGGAATGTATATCGAGTGCTACTGACCAGGGGACGGGATGGGACCGTCGTGTTTGTACCGCCGGACGCCAGAATGAATGGCACGTTCGACCGACTCTTGGCGGTGGGAATGCGAACGCTCTAAGACAGCTCATGAGCCACCGTCTTGACGCCTACTGGTGATCGTTGAGCGTGGGATCCGTGCTCGCGAGCACGTACTTGTGATCCGACACCAGCCCGTACTGTCGTCATCCACTGCTGCGGCTGCAATTGTCGTATCGCCACTCGCACCCCAGTTTAGACTGGAGTGCCCACTCCCGGATCGGGGCTCCATATAATCCAGTGGGCCGGAACGCACGCCGATTGAGGTGCCAGCGCTGGCCGGCGCTGACCAACGGCGCTTCGAATCGCGCAACGTCGTGTCAGTTGCAAGGCGCCGAGCACGATGCCGCGGGGACTGCGTCGCCTACAACATCAATTTCCCAATCGCCCCCCGCAACCTCTCCCGATCCTCCGCCCCGAGCCGTCCCAGCGTCCCGCGCACCAGCCGGTGATCGAGCGTGAAGAGCTTGAAGCGGACGATCGACGGCGCGGGCAGTCCGGCGCTCGCCAGATCGCCGATCGGCACGTCCAGTGGCCAGGGCGCGTGCGCCGCCGACGTGATCATGGCCATCACGCTGTGCCCGGCGGGGCGATTGAAAGCGGCGCCATCGGAAATGACCACGGCCGGCCGGTTCTTTTCGGCCAGCCGATCGGTGAACGGGAACGGCACGCGGACGACATCGAAGCGTTCAGAGCTTGCCATACGCCTGCTCGTCTTCGGCTGTATGCCACTCGCTCAACGCGCCCTGGATCGCCTGCAGGTACTCGACATCGGCCGGCTGGATCCTCCGCACGCCAACGCGGCCGTCCGGGTCGACTTCCCAGGCGATCAGATCGCCGGGCTTGCTGTCGAGCGCCGCGCGAATCTCCTGCGGAACGGTGGTCTGCCCCTTGGCGGTGATCTTGGAAATGATGGGCATGGCAAGACGTCCTTGCGCATTACGTCCTTACCAGTTTACCTTGATTCGAGCCTGCACGGGCAGGCGCCGGGCGCACGGGGGGACCTCCTCGGCGGCTGGGCGCAACGCCCAGGCCGTTGACCAATATCCCCCGCAGCTCCCCCCGCTCACCCGGCCGGATTGCCCGGCGGCTGACACTCCTTGCCCGCTCCCAGCTGCATCAGCCGCGCGAACCGCGGATTGGCCCGCATCGACTCGCCAAGCTCGCCGAGGTTGGCCAGCATCGCTTCGCTCAGCGGCGCGCGCAGCGACGCCTGTTCGGCCGCCATCGTGGCGCCGAGTCCCGCCGCCCGCGCCTGCCACGCGGCGGCGAGCGCGGCGCCGACGAAGTTCGGTGTGTAGGCGCCGACGGCACCGGCGACCAAACCCAGCGCATAGGTTTCGATGATGAAGGCGCTGAGCTGCAGCGTCTGGCGGGTGACCATCGCGGTGCCGCCCGCCACGGCGGCCTCCGCCTTGGCCACGCCGGCGTCCGAGATGCCGGCGCCGGCCAGCGTTTTCAGTTCGGCGAAGATTGCCGTGCAGGTCATGGACTCGTCGCCGGGGCGCCTTGCCGAAGGGTCGACGGCGTCCGATTGCAGACGCGTGCCCATGCCCAGCATCGCCTTGCACGCCTCCACCGATATGGGCGCGTTGGGCATGCGGCCGAGCTGCTCGCAGCCGGCGCGTGCTTCCTCGATCTCGGCCGCGGACAGTGGCGGGAGGCCGTCCGGCCCTTGCGCCGTCGAAGCGATCGGTGCCAGGGACAGCAGCAGCAAGGCGAGCGCGAGAAGGTTCGGCATGGGCGGACCTCGATGGGTGCCAGGTCGAGGGAGCATGGCACGGGGGCTGGCCGGGTGGGCGAATTCGTGGGGCGCGGTCGCGGAGGGACCTGATCTGCCGGATTGACTGGCGCTGGCATCCCCCCCGAGGGACGCGGGCACGCTGCGGCACAAGCTTGCCGGCGATCCAGTCCAGCTTCATGCAAACGGCCGATGCCCGGTCTTGGGGTAGTTGCGTAGCATCGTCAGGAAGACCGCAGGGGCGCCCGATGCGCTGAGCACCGCTGGGCGCATTGCCGGTGGCCTTCGCCGCCAGGCCACGCTCGGCAAGGAGAACAAGTTGACAAGTGACACTTGTCACTTTACATTCGAGCGCCTGTGCGCGCTCACCGCCGGGACCGCGCAGGCTCGATCGTGATCGCGAGCATCTGCCACAAGGGGCTGAAGCGGTTCTATGAGCAGGGCGAACGCAGGGGCGTGCCGCCCGACTTGGCGGACAAGATAACCCGCATCCTGGCCCGCCTGGATGTGGCCAAGACACCGGAGCAGATGGACCTGCCCGGGCTGAAGCTGTACTCGCTCAAGGGAGACCGGAGCGGCTACTGGTCGGTATGGGTCAGCGGAAACTGGCGAACTGTCTTCTGCTTCGAAGGGTTCGACGTTGCGCAGGTTGATCTGGTCGATTACCACTAGCGCCGATCCACCTGATCGCATTCAATGGAGGTAGCCATGCCAATGAAGGACCCCCCGCACCCGGGATTGGCGGTGCGCCATGACTGCCTCGAGCCGCTTGGCCTGACTGTCACCGATGGCGCGAAGGTGCTGCGCGTATCGCGTCAGGCCCTGACCAGTCTGGTCAACGGCAAGGCCGGCATCTCGCCCGAAATGGCGATCCGCCTCGACAAGGCGTTCGGCGGGACCGCCGAGGCCTGGCTGGCCTTGCAGAGCGCCTACGATTTGACCCAGGCCAGAAAGGCGGCCAAGAACGTCGACGTCAAGCGGCACGTCGCGCGCCCGCGAACGCGAGAGGAGCCGCGATCGGGCTGAACCTCGGTCCGATGCGCTGGTTCGACCAGCGTCGCCTAATTCACCGTCCGGTGATCCGGCACCGGAAACGCGAAGGCCATCCGGCCGAAACTGCGGCCCCAGGAGTTGGCCAGCTCGACCAGGCTGTCGGCGTTCAGCGCGTGCAGGCGGGCGGCGGTGTCGAGGGCGTCGCGGACCGGACCCGCGGGCAGCGCGGCACGGCTCGTTTCGGCCAGCTTGTCCGACTGGGCGTGCGCGAGCTTGGCGACGAGGTGCGCCACCGTTACCTGGCTGGCCAGCGCCTGGTTGGCGGAAAACGCCATCATCGCCAGCACGGCGTCGCCGGAAGTGAGCGACAACTCTCGCGAAAACCTCAGCGTTTGCTCGGGTTTGAGCGGATTCACGGCTTCCATCGGATGCAGGGGCGGGGCGCCGATCGCGCCCGGACCCTTGTGGGGACTCGGTTTCATCGGTGTCTCCTTGGTTGACTTGTGCAGTGCACAATACGCCACATTGTTAGGCACCGCACACTAATCGGCGCTCAAAAAGGGGCGTCAGGCGCCCGCCCGTTGCGAAATGGGGACGGTTCCCGACGGGGGCGGGGGCCTCTTTCGCGCCGGTCGTCCGGTCCGCCACCCCCCTGGCTCACACACTGAGCCACCACCGTGCGCATCATGGCCTCGCGGCTCGTCCTGGGCCGCGCCGGCGGCGCAATCCCGCGTCGCCCTGCTCGATGAGGCCAGCCATGCCGGACCCGAACCACGCCGCGTCTCCCTTTCAATTGCTGCTCACGCCGGAGCGCGCCGCGCTGGCGGCGGACGGCGCCAACACCCTGCGCGTGCTGGTGCGCGTGCAGGCGCCGGCCCGACCGGCGGATCCGACCGCCCAGGCGGCCCGGCGCGACCCGCTGCACCTGGCGCTGGTGCTGGACCGCTCGGGCTCGATGGCCGGCGCGCCCCTGCAGGAAGCGAAGCATTGCGCGTGCCACATTGTGGACCAGCTCGGCGCCGACGACCGCGCGGCGATCGTCGCGTTCGACAGCGAGGTCGAGCTGCTGGCGCCGCTGACGGCGGGGTCGCAGAAGGCGGCGCTGCGGGCGGCGATCGACGGCATCGGCGAGGCGGGTCGCACCGATCTCCACGGCGGCTGGCGCGCCGGCGCGGACGAGCTCGCCGGCAAGCTCGCGGCGACGGGCATTCACCGCGTGGTGCTGCTGTCGGACGGCTGCGCCAACGAGGGCGAGACGGCGCTCGAGGTGATCAGCGGCCAGTGCCGCGACCTGGCGCGCGCGGGCGTGTCGACGTCCACCTACGGCCTCGGCAACGAGTTCAACGAGGACCTGATGCTGGCGATGGCGCGCGCCGGTCGCGGGAACGCGTACTACGGCGACACCGCGGCCGACCTGGCCGAGCCCTTCGCCACCGAATTCGCGCTGCTCACCAACCTGTGCGCGCGCGGGCTGGTGCTGAAGGTCAACGCGCCGGACGTGGTGGGCGTGCGGCTGCGGAATGACTACGAGGCGGTGGCCGAAGGCGCACGGGCGTGGAAGCTGCCGGACCTCGCCTACGCGGCGGAGGCGTGGGCGGTGGTGGAGTTCGAGCTGCCGGTGGGGACGATCGGGGCGCTGGATGTGGCGAGTCCGGGCGGGTCGACCGGCGCACCGCCGGCCCCGGCAGGCTCGGAAGCCCGGACCGGTGCGGCGGGGGGCGTCCGGGGTGGATTCGGCCCGAACGCCGGCGCGGGCATGGCCGGACGCGTGACGCTTCCGATCACCGTCTCGCTGGAAGCCGCGGGCCGCGACAGCGCGCCGGTGTTCCTGATGGCCGCGCTGCCGCCGCTGCAGGTGGTGTCCGCCGCCGAACTGGCGGCGATCCCGGCCGACGAGACGGTCGCGCGCCGCGCGGTGGAACTCGACGCCGCGGCGATGCTCGACGAACTGCGCGCCGCCATCGCCGTCGACAACTGGGAACGCGCGCAGCGACTGCTGGAGGACGCGCAGGCGCGCTTCGCCGCGCACGAGTGGGCCAGCGCAATCCTGGCCACGATGCGCAAGCTGGTCGCCGACCGCGACGCGCGGCGCTCGATGAAGGAGGCGAGCTATTCCAGCAGCCGGATGGCGAACCGGCTGGTGATGGCGAACGAGCCCGAGGGGCCGATGGCGTGCGAGGCCGAGCTGCCGCTGTACCTGCAGCGCAAGGGCGCACAGGGAAAGGGTCGAAGCGCCTGATTGGGCCGGTTTGGGGCCGGATTGGGGTCAGCCGGATTGGGGTCAGGTCGAATTCAGGTGGGGTCAGGTCCAATTCGCAGATAATTGGACCTGACCCCATTTTTTGCATTTTTTGGTGCTGACCCCATGAACTGGCTGAACACGACGGAACGCTACGGTTCGCTGTCGATCGCGCTGCATTGGCTGATGCTGGTGCTGCTCGCCGCGGTCTACACGTGCATCGAGTTGAGCGACGCGTTCCCCAAGGGCAGCGCGCTGCGCGAAGGATTGAAGACCTGGCACTACACGCTTGGCCTCTCGGTGTTCGCTCTGGTCTGGCTGCGGCTCGCGGCGCGCCTGGCGGGCCCGGCGCCGCGGATCCAGCCCGAGCCGCCGCGCTGGCAGCAGACCGCGGCGACGCTGGTCCACGTCGCGCTCTACGCACTGATGGTCGGCCTGCCGCTGGTCGGGTGGCTGGTCCTCAGCGCGCGAGGCAGGCCCATTCCCTTCTTCGGCCTGGAGCTGCCCGCTCTGGTCGGCGAGAATCGGGAATTGGGCAAGTTCCTCAAGGAGATCCACGAGGTCGCCGCCACGACGGGCTACTTCCTCGTTGGCGCCCACGCCGCCGCCGCGTTGTTTCACCACTACGTCGGCCGGGACGACACGCTTCGGCGCATGCTTCCGAAGCGCAGCTGAAGGGATTGGGGGATTGGGGTCAGGTCGAATTTTGGTGGGGTCAGGTCCAATTCGGCGGGTCCAATTCGCCGACAATTGGACCTGACCCCATTCAGGCATTCTTGACCTGACCCCAATTCGACCATGGCCGAAGGTTTCTTCACTCCGCAGCAGGTGCCGGTGCCGGGCATCGAGACGGACCGCCTGATCGCGTCGATGGTGCGCATCCTCCCCACCACGATCCTGCGGCTCGACGTGGTCGCGGATCCGTCGCGCGAGCAGGCGCGCAACGAGCCGATGGACGACGGCACCGAGCACTGGTTCCGCTACTTCGCGCCGGACGACGCGGCACGCTGCGACGACCCGGAGTTCGCGATGGGGATGGTCCGTCACGAGTTCTGCCAGCTGGTGAAGGCCGGCGCGCGCTTTCCGCAGTCGGTGCCGCTGCAGGGGGGCGGCTCCGGCTTCGCGATCTCCGCCGCCGGTCACGTGCTGACCAACTATCACCTCGTCACGTCCGAGGTCGCCAATCACCGGCGCGAGCTCGGCGCGCTGAATGCCGAGGTTCGCTGCCGCAGCCTTCGCGCGCAGGTCGCCCGCCGGACGCGCGATGGCACGTGGCGGTGGCACGATGCGGAGTCGGTGTGGCTGGTCGGCAATCCGCCGGCGTCGCGCGCGCTGTGGGAGGACGACACGGGGCTGTCGCATCCCCGGGAGGACGTCGCGCTGCTGCGCATCGACCCGGCGCCGTCGAAATTCCTGCGGCTGTCGTTGCGTGCGGTGGCCACGGGCGAGCGCGTATGGATGGCGGGCTTCCCGCTGCGCAGCGCGCGGAGCGCGGATTCCCTGTGCAAGCACGGCTACGCCGACGCGGACGGGTCGCTGCGCGTGTCGCGCGGCACGGTCACCGTGGCCGACGAAGCCAGCTATTTCGAGGCCGACCTGGACGGCTCGATGGGCAACAGCGGCTCGCCGGTGCTCGATGCGTCCGGGACCGTGGTCGGGATGTTCTCGCGCGCCACCGGCAACGGCCCGCGCAATGCTTTCGAGTACGGGCATCTTTCGCGGGTGCAGGTGCGCAGCAGGGTGGCGGTCGAGGGGCTGGGGCTCGCGGGCTTGCTTCCGGCCGTCAGCGGCTGAACGGACCGTCCCCAAGGAATCCGTTCCACTGCCGCGGCACTCGACCGATGCATGGCGACTCCGTGACCAAGGCGAAGCGATGACGATCAAGCTGCAGAAGGACACCGAGAAGTACCTGGTCGGATCGATCAAGCGCTTCTTCGAGCAGAACCTGGACGCCGATATCGGCGATCTCAAGGCAGCGATGGTGCTGGACTTCTGCATCCGCGAGATCGGGCCCAGCATCTACAATCAGGCGATTGCCGACGCCCAGGAGTATTTGCAGGAGAAGGCGGCAGACCTCGCCGGCTCGCGTTTCGAGGCGGAGTTCGACTACTGGACGAAGTGACCGGCCCCGGTTCCTTCGCGGTTCCGTTCCTCCGCGGTCCCGTTCCTTCGCTGCACTGATACGTCCCGCCCCTCGCGCCAGGCCGCGTTTCCCCTTCCGAGCCCGTCCAATGACCTCGACTTCCCCGCCTTCGCCCTCCTCGCCCGAGTCCTCGTCGTCGGTCCTTTCCGACGCCGACCTCGAGCGCCTCGACGAGTTGCTCTCCGAACCGCCGTACGCCGAGCGCGCGCTGCCGCTCGACGCGATGCAGGGTGTGTTCTACGCGCTGGCGATGGGGCCGGACGAGGTGCCCGAGTCGACGTGGCTGCCGGCGGTGCTGGGAGCGGATCCCGACAGCGAGCCCGAGGAGATCCCGGCCGAGGTGGAGGATCTGCTGCGGCGCTTTCTCGCCGAGACCACGAACGACGTGCGCGAGGGCCGCTTCGACCTCCTGCTGTACGAGAACCGGATGCGGCGGCTCGACTTCGCGCCGTGGTGCGGCGGCTTCCTCGATGGCCTGGATATCGCCGACACCGACTGGTACGAGGCAGCGGACCCCGACGAGATGGCGGAGCTGCTGTTCCCGCTGGTCGTGCTGGCCGGGGACCTGCCGGAGGCGGAGCGCAAGCGCTACAAGGCGGACGAGTGGCGCGATCTGGTCAGGGATTGCGAGGAGGGGCTCGAGGTCACGCTGCGCGCGCTGCGCGACTACTGGAACGTGGTGAAGTCGCCGCCGCAGACGCTGCGCCGCGATGGGCCGAAGGTGGGTCGCAACGATCCCTGCCCCTGCGGCAGCGGCCGCAAGTTCAAGCAGTGCCACGGGAAGTCCGAGTAGGCGGGACGGGCGATGGACCGTACCGAGCGCTTCTACAAGATGGAGCAGCTGCTGCGCGCGCAGAAGGTGGTGACGCGCCGGCAGTTCATGGACGAGATCGGCGTGTCGCTGGCGACGTTCAAGCGCGATCTCGAGTACATGCGTGAGCGGCTGCATGCGCCGATCGCCTTCAATTCCGAGCGCGGCGGCTACGAGCTGCTCGAGGTTGGCGGCGACGGGCCGCGCTTCGCGCTGCCGGGACTGTGGTTCAACCCGTCGGAGATCCAGGCGCTGCTGACCATGGACGCGCTGCTGGGCGACATGCAGCCGGGGCTGCTGGCGCCGCACGTCGAGCCGTTGCGCGCGCGGCTGGAGATGCTGCTGGAAAAGGGCGACGTGCAGCCGGCCGAGGTGCGGCGACGCGTGCGCATGCTGCCGCTGGGCGCGCGACGGCAGCCGCCGGGGGTGTTCGAGACCATCGCCGCGGCGACGCTGAAACGCCGGCGCCTTTCGCTGCAGTACCGGGCGCGGTCGACCGGGGACGCGACGAAGCGCGTGGTGTCGCCGCAGCGGCTGGTTCACTACCGCGACAACTGGTACGTCGACGGCTGGTGCCACCTGCGCAACGGCTTGCGCAAATTCTCGGTCGACGCGGTGGTCAGTGCCGAGATGCTGGACGAGAAGGCGAAGGCGGTCGACATGAACGCGGTCGAGCGCGAGTTCAACAGCGGCTACGGCGTGTTCGCGGGCGAGACGGTGCAGTGGGCGCGGCTGCGCTTCAATCCGCAGCGTGCGCGGTGGGTCGCACTGGAGACCTGGCATCCCGAGCAGCGCGGGCGGATGGAGGACGACGGGTCGTTCGTGCTGGAGGTGCCGTACGCGGACACGCGCGAGTTGCTGATGGACATTCTCAAGTTCGGGGCCGACGTCGAGGTGCTGGGGCCGGCGTCGCTGCGCCGGGTGGTGGCGGACGAGGTTCGGCGGATGGGAGTGGTGCATGGAGCGGGCGGGCCCGAGACCGGGCGGGTGTGAGGCAGGTCAAGGTCGCGCCGCGGTTTTGGGCTATGCTTTGCCGCATGGCCAAGGTGGGAGGATTGCCGTGAGTCACAAGCACGATACCTTGCTGCGCACCGTGTTCCACGATCCGATCAGCGGCAACATCCACTGGCGCGAGATCGAGTCGCTGCTGAATCACCTCGGCGCCGAGATCGAGCCACTGTCCGGCGCGCGGCTGCGGGTCAAGCTGAACGGCCACGAGGGCATCCTTCACCGGCCGCATCACGGCAACACGCTGGGGCGGCAGGACGTCCAGCACCTGCGCGAGTACCTCGCCCACGCGCGGGCCACCCCGTCGCAAATCGAACAAAAAACGGGGTCAGGTCGAATTTAGGCGAAGCGGCCCCTCCGGCCTGCGCCGCGCAGGTCGTCGCCACCCGCACCTCCGATACTGCCCTCCCGCAAGGCGTTCGCCGATCATCCGTCCGGCTGATTCCGGCGCCGTCGTACGCCTGCAATCATCGTCTGCAGCGGCATGCTGCGCTCACCCCGGTTCAGTCGATCGGAAGCGCGTCGCCCCCTGCTGTCTATAATTCAACCTGACCCCATTATGAAAACCGCTCCCGACCTCATCCGCGACGTGGCGCGCCGTCGCACGTTCGCGATCATTTCCCACCCGGACGCGGGCAAGACGACGCTGACCGAGAAGCTGCTGCTGTTCGGTGGCGCGATCCAGCTCGCGGGCACGGTGAAGGCGCGCAAGAGCGCCCGCCACGCGACCTCGGACTGGATGGAGGTGGAGAAGCAGCGCGGCATCTCGGTCACCAGCTCGGTCATGCAGTTCGACTACGCCGGCCACACGATCAACCTGCTCGACACGCCCGGCCACCAGGATTTCTCCGAGGACACCTACCGCGTGCTCACCGCGGTCGACGCCGCCGTCATGGTCATCGACGCGGCGAAGGGCGTCGAGGAGCAGACGATCAAGCTGCTCGAGGTCTGCCGCCTGCGCGACACGCCGATCATCACCTTCGTCAACAAGATGGACCGCGAAGTCCGCGAGCCGCTGGCGCTGCTCGAGGAAATCGAGTCGGTGCTGAAGATCGACTGCGCACCGGTGAGCTGGCCGCTGGGCATGGGCAAGAGCTTCCGCGGGGTGTTCCACCTGCTGCACGACCAGCTGATGCGCTTCACGCCCGGCGAGGAGCGCGTCCGCGACGACACCGAGCTGATCGAAGGCCTCGACAATCCGCGCCTCGCCGAGCTCTTCCCGAACGAGATGCCCGCGCTGCTGCACGACGTCGACCTGATCCGCAGCGCGAGCTCGCCGTTCGACATCACCGCCTTCCTCGCCGGACGCCAGACGCCGGTGTTCTTCGGCTCCGGCATCAACAACTTCGGGGTGCGCGAGATCCTGCAGGCCCTGGTCGAGTGGGCGCCGCCGCCGCAGCCGCGCGACGGCGGCCCGCGCCGGGTCGACCCCGCGGAGACGGACTTCTCCGGCTTCGTGTTCAAGATCCAGGCGAACATGGACCCGAAGCATCGCGACCGCATCGCGTTCTTCCGCGTCTGCTCGGGCCGCTACAAGCCCGGCATGAAGGTCCACCACGTGCGCGCCGGCCGCGAGATGAAGCTCGGCAACGTGCTCACCTTCATGGCCAACGAGCGCGTCGCGAGCGAGGACGCCGTCGCCGGCGACATCGTCGGCATCCACAACCACGGCCAGCTGCAGATCGGCGACACGCTGACCGAGGGCGAAACGCTCGGCTACAAGGGCATCCCCTACTTCGCGCCCGAGCTCTTCCGCGAGGCGCGCCCGCGCGACCCGTTCAAGGCCAAGCAATTGCAGAAGGGCCTGCAGGAACTCGGCGAGGAGGGCGCGATCCAGGTCTTTGCCACGGCGCACACCAACACGCTGCTGCTCGGCGCCGTCGGGCAGCTGCAGTTCGAGGTCGTCGCGCAGCGGCTGCAGAGCGAGTACAAGGTCGACGCGATCTACGAAGGCTCCAGCGTCGCC
Source organism: uncultured beta proteobacterium (assembly GCA_963810815.1). Classification (GTDB taxonomy): domain Bacteria; phylum Pseudomonadota; class Gammaproteobacteria; order Burkholderiales; family Casimicrobiaceae; genus CAVQWT01. Next base: position 185,971 of record CAWEPB010000003.1, read on the forward strand.
ACCGCGCGCTGGCTCACCTATCCGGACGAGAACCTCCGCCGCGAGTTCGAGCGCCAGCAGTATTCGTCGCTGGCCACCGACGTCGACGGCAACCCGGTGTTCCTCGCCGCGAACAAGTACAACCTGCAGGTGACGATGGAGCGCTGGCCGAAGGTCGGCTTCCACGCCACGCGCGAGCACGGCGAGCGGCTGGCGCAGGGCTGAGGCGGGACCGCGGCAGCGCCAACGCGCGAGCGGCCCCGCCACCGGATCGCGCCCGATGGCGGTCCGACGCACGCCTACGGCGCGTCGGCCTTCACCGCCGCGTCGATGCGATCGACGATCACCGGGAAGAACGGGTTGCTGCGCAGCCGCGCCAGCTGCCCCAGCGGCAGCAGCAGCGCCCCGGCCTCGCCGCTCGGCGCGCCGCGGCCCAGCGGCAGCGCGAGACCGTCGGGCGCCTGGCGCGGCCGGAGCCCGTACATCGGATCGTCGATCGGCGTGGGCACCGCGAGGTGTCCCATCGAGAACACGTTGTCGGGCCATTCGAGGCCGGTCGCGTGCGGCAGCTTCTCGCGGCTGCCCGGTTCGCGCGTCCACTCGACGACCTCGCGGCTGGCGCCGCTGCGGCTGCCGACGATGGCCAGCCGGAACGGCAGCGCCGGCAGCGCCTCCATCTCGTCGAAGGCGCGCTTCGGCCCCGGGGCGATCAGCCCCGACAGCAGCGCGTTGCGGTTGACGTCGAACACGACCAGCTCGTGATGTCCCTTCGCCGGCAGGCGCCCGAAGACCCGCGTGCCGAGGTCGGCGGCCATGACCGTCGAGTCCACCAGCGACTGGAACGCGGTCACCGGCGGCATGCGATCGAGCGTGCCGCGTTGCTGCGCGCGCGCGAGGCCCGCCTCGAGCGCGCGGGTCAGGCCCCAGATCTGCAGGCCCCCGTTGACCGGGAAGGAGTTGTACTTGAAGGGATCGAATTCGGGCACGACGTCGAGCCACGCCGCCTTGCCGAGACCGGGAACGGGGGCCAGCAGCGACGTGACGTTCGTCATCGCGGCGAAGCGCGAGACGCCGATCGCCGGCGAGAACAGCAGCAGCCGCGTCGGCATCGTCAGCGACGGGTCGTCCATCGCGCGCAGCACGTGCAGCAGCGCGAGCGGCCCCCCGGTCGAGTAGCCGGCGACGTACAGCGGCTTCCCGGGCGCGCGTTCGGCCGCGTGCCGCAGCGCGAGCGCCGTCGCCGCCATCCAGTCTTCCCATTCGACGTGGCGCAGCTCGCCCGGGATCGTGCCGTGCCCCGGCAGCCGCAGCCACACGACGTGGAAGCCGCGCTGGTGCAGCTCGCGGCCGACCGATTCCAGCGAATACGGCCCGTCGGTGAGTCCGTGCAGCATCACCGCCGCGCCCCGCGGTGCCGCGTGGCCGAGCTCGTGCGAGCGGTTGCCCGTCGTCTGCAGCGCGATCCTCGCCGCGAGCGTGCCGGCCGCGTAGCGCTCGAGCTCGCTCGCGCCCGCCACCGGCTGGCTGTAGAAGCGCCGCTCGAGCTCGGCGAACAGCCGTTGCTCCTGGGCGACGTACTCGGGGAACGTGCGCGGCGCCGAGGCGCCGGCCCTGAACTCGTTGTCCAGCCGCTCGGTGTGCCAGGGCGAGAGGTCGGGCAGCCGCCACCAGGCCTGCGCCGCGAAGCCGACGGCGACGGCCGCGACGATCGCGGCAACGAGAACGACGGCGCGGACCGCAAGCCGCGTGGTGTGCCTGAGGATCATGGGGAAATCAGCGGAGAGGACGTGCCCGTACCGGCGGCGCCGCGCCGCCGCCGCGGACTAACCGCGGGCACCGGACGCAGGCCGCGCGCGCTTGCTGTTCTTCGGCGGTGCCTTCCGGGTCGCGTGCCTGACGGAGGTGGTTTCGCCCGGCGACTTGCGTGGCGACTTGCGTGTCGCCTTGCGTGCGCTGCGCGGCGCTTGCGTGGCGACTTGCGTGCCGCCTTGCGCGGTGCCTTGCGCAGCGCCTTGCGCAGCGCCTTGCGTGGCGACTTGCGAACCGGCTTGCGTACCGGCTTGCCCGCCGGCTTGCGCGCGAGCTTGCCGGCATAGAACTCGAGCGCCCAGCGCGTCTTGGTCTGCTGTTCGTTGTCCCGATCGGCGCCGACCTCGGCAAGGAAGGCCATGAAGCCGCCGATGGCGGCCGCCGCCTGCACGACCGGCGCCTTGATCGAGACCTCCAGCAGCAGGTCGCCATCCGCGCGCTTCCACAGCTCGGCGGTGATCGGCCACGGGCAGGCCGGATCCTCGAACTCCCAGCGCTGCGCCGTCAGCGGCCCCAGCACCGCGAGCGTCGAGAAGTCGATCCGGCGGCGCGCCATGGCCAGCAGGAACGCTTCCTGCTCCTTGGTGAAGATCGCGTCGATCGGCTTCCTGCCGGCGGCGACGCGCTTGATGAGCCCGCCGGCGACGGGCATCGAGAACGACGCGGACTTGACCACCCCCTTCTCGCTCGCGTCGGCCTCGATCTTGAAGCCCCGGTACTTGCGCCACTTCGACGCCACGTCCGCGGGTTCGACCGGCCGGAGCTTCACCGTGCAGTCGTGCGCATCGCCGACCACGCGGCGCGCCCGCGTGATGATGCCGGCGCGCAGGAGATCGAGGCCGGGCGTGTCGAAGAAGTAGATGTACCGTTGCTCGTCGTTGTAGCGGTCGAGGCCGAAGCGCCTCAGCGCCGTCCGGATCTGGCGGTCGGGGATCGTGGCCTTGATCTCGATGGCTTCGGCGCCCGCGGTCGCCCTGGCGACCTTCCCTTGCGCGGTCGAAGGTTTTTTCACCGGTCGTTCCCGTGCGGTACGAGCAGCGGGCGCCCGCTCACGCCGCCGGCGCCGACGCGGCCAGCCGCTGCCGCAGCCGCGCGAGGTTGCCCTCGATCCGCTGCAGGAACGAATTGGGTCCGTCCGGGTACGGGTCGTTCAGGAACGTGTACAGCCGCCGGAAGTCGTCGTTGATCTTGGGCAGCACGAAGTGTTCCCAGAACCCCTGCGTGCTGCGCATCAGCGCGTCGGCGCTGGGGAAGTGGAACGCCGCCGGCAGCGGCGCGCCGGGAAATTTCTCGGCCTCGGCGAACTCGTCGTAGAGCACGACCAGCTTTTCCAGGTAGTCGTCCGCCGCCATCTGCCCCAGCAGGTCCGCGGTGCCCAGCGCGTAGCCGATCGTGCGCTCGATCTCGTTGCGGAACCGGAGCGCCGGCAGGTCGACCTGCACGCCGGTGCAGCAGATCATGTTCTGGATCGCGAACACGTCGCCGTCGGAATAGCCCTTGGCGGCGAGGAATTCGTTGGCGAAGGCCGCGCTGCGCTCGACGTGGATCGCCGTGTACTTCGCGCCGGTGCCCTCGGGGTCGTCGCTGCGCTTCAGGTACCCGGTGTCGTGGAACAGGATGGCGAGCAGGCCGAGCTCGAACTCGCGCGCCGTCAGCACCGGCTCGACGCCGGCGGCGTGCCGGCCCTGCAGCAGCTGCGCGAGGCCGATCGTGCCCTGCATCGTGTGCTCGAGGTCGTGGTAGCGCGCGTCGATGGGCAGGTAGCCCGGGTGACGGCCCTCGAAGCAGTCGCGGATCCAGCCGAAGGCCCGCCGGACGAACCCGTGATCCCCGTCGGGATATACGGCCCTGTAGATCGCTTGCACTTCGCGCTCGACGACATCCGGATCGCGCGTGTCAACCAATCGAAACATGGAACCTCTCCAGCCGATGGCGATGGTTGGCGCCACGCCCCATCGATGGCGGCATCCGCATCGCGAAATCCGTAGCCGTCTTCAATGCGCCGAGTGTGCAGTTGTCCACTGGGGGTCAACCGTAGCACGGTGGCCGTGCGGATCGCAATTGAAGAGTGAGGTTTTCATGACCATGGCCTCGCTCCGGTTGCGCTGCAGTGCATACGGGCCATCACCCGAGTGCAGTGCACAAAGAAAGCCCCGCGCGATCGCTCGCGCGGGGCCGACTTGCAACCGCCACTCGATGGCCCTCTACGGCGTGCCGTAGATCTCCGCGCTGTCGAGCGCATCGTCGGCATCGGCGTCGTCGCTCGCCCCGCCGGTGACGAGAATGCCGGTGATGTTCCCGGCCGCATCCTCGAGCGGGGTTGCCGTATGCCCGGCTCGCGGGACCTTCATCGACGCCATCGACCCGAGCGGCGGCCCGTAGACGTCCGACTCCTGCTCCGAATACCCGTTCTTGCTGCCGCCCGCGGCGAGCGCCCGGCCGTTCGGCAACTCGGACAGCGTCAGGTCACGACGTGCAAGCGAGAGGTTGCCCACGCCCGCGTTACTCCATGTGCCCGTGATGGCGTCGTAGACCTCGGCCGTCGCGAGATCGGTGCTGCCGTTCGCACCGCCGGCAACGAGTATCTTGCTGCCGTCCAGCCCCAGTCCAACCGCGGCGTGCGAGTGGCGTGCGGCAATGCCCCCCGCCGACGCCGTGCAGGCCGTCGCGTCGCAGATCGTGTACGTCGCATGGGTGACGTAGCTGCCCCCCGACTTCCGCCGTCCGCCGACCACCAGCACCTTGCCGTTGGGCAGCGAGGTGGCGGTGTGGTGCTCGCGCGGCGTGTCGAGCACCGGGCCGTTGGCATAGGTGCCCGTGGTCGGGTTGTACACGATGGTCGAGCTGAGCGTGCTGCCCGAGTTGTCCGCGCCCCCGATGACCAGCACCCTGCCGTCGGGCAACAGTGTCGCCGTATGCCACGAACGGTTCGACGACAGCGAGCCCGCGGACGACCAGGTCTTGGTCGACGGATTGAACGCCTGGACGCTCGAGTTGCCGCCACCGAACACGATCACCTTGCCATTGAGCAGCAGCGTGGCGGTGTGCCCAGACGACTTGCTCGGCAGGTTGCCCGCAGCGACGAACGTGCGTGTCACCGGGTTGTACAGCTCGGAACTCGCCTGCGCCTTGTCGGAGCGGTCGAGGCCCCCGGCGATCAGCACCTGGCCGGCAAGCGGCCCCGACTCGAAGCGGGTCGCGGTGTGGTACAGGCGCGGCTTGGTCATCTTCGCCGTGAGTGCCGTCCACACATTGGCCAGGTCCGACGCGGCAATCGCGATGGTGCGCACGACCGGCGCCGCCGCGAGCGAAGTTCGTGTCACCTGCCTGGCTCGCGGTGATCGTGCAGCTGCCCGCCGCGGTGAGCGTCAGCGTCGACCCGGAGACCGTGCAGTTGCCGGTCGCGGCGAACGCCACCGTCAGCCCGGAGTCCGCAGTTGCGGTCAGCAGGATCGGCACCGTCGTGAACGTCCGGTTGCCCGGGCCCGCGAACGTGATCGTCTGCGATGCCTTGCCGATGGTGACGGACTGGACGACCTGCGGCGCCGCAAGGTAGTTGTCGCCTCCCTGCTGGTCCGCGGCGATCGTGCAAAGCCCCGCCGACTTCATCGTCACCGTCGTGCCGCTGACCGTACAGACGGCCGCCGTGCTCGACGAGAACGTCACGGCCAGCGACGACGTGGCGGTGGCGCTCACCTGGAACGTGCCGGCACCGCCGGCCACGAACGTCGGCGGCGCGATCGCCGGGAAGCTGATCGTCTGCGTCGCCTTGCCGATGGCGATCGTCTGCTGCGTGGTCGCCGCCACGTAGTTCGGCAGACCCGTCTGATCGGCGCGGATGATGCAGTCGCCGGCCTTGACGACGGTCGCCGTGCTCACGGCGACGGTGCAGACCCCCGGGGACAACGATGTAAACGTGACCACGCCACCCGGCGCCGTCGCGCCGAGTCCGAAGGTGCCGCCCGGCGTGTACGTCTGCGCCGGCACCACCGTGAACGTGATGGTCTGCGGCGCAGCGCCGATGGCAAACGTCTGCGGCACGCTGGTCGCCGGCAGGTAGTTCCCGTCGCCGGCCTGGCTCGCCGTGATCGTGCAGCTGCCCGCGCCGGTGATCGTCACCGTGTCGCCGCTGATCGAACAACTGCCGCCGGACCCGAACGTGACCGCAAGACCGCTCGACGCCGTCGCGCTGACCGCGAACGGCCCATCACCGAAGGTCTTCGCCCCGAGCGCACCGAACGTGATCGTCTGCGCAGCCTTGTTGACGGTGAAGGTCTGCGTGACCTGCGGTGCGGCGTTGTAGTTGGCGGCACCGGTCTGGTCCGCGGCGATGGTGCACGTGCCCGCGGCGAGGATCGTCACCACATTGCCCGTGACCGCGCAGACCGACGCGGTCTGCGACGCGAACGTCACCGGGTTGCCCGAGGCGCCGCCGGTGGCCGCGACCGTGAACGGCGCGTCGCCGTACGTCTTGTCCGCCAGCGCGCCGAAGATGATGGCCTGGTCACCCTTGATTACGACATCCTGCGTCACGTTCACGCTGGCGAACGTCGGGGTCCCGCCCGCCGAAGCCACGAGCGTGCAGGTCCCCGGCGCCACCGCCGTCAGCGTGTAGGTCGTGACGCCGGCGAGCGAAGCCGAACTCAGCGTGCAGACCGGACTCGGATCCGGCGAGAGCCCGACCGTCACCGGCTGACCGGCGTTGGTCGTCACCGTGAACGTCGCTGTTCCCGGAACCGTGATCGCAGCCGGCAGACCGCCCCCACCCGCAGCGCCAAAATCGATCGTCTGCGCGACGATGGTCAACGCCGGCAGCGACGCCGTGACTGCGGTGTACGTCGGGTTGCCGGCGAAACTGCCGGTCACCGCGTAGGTGCCGGGCGGAAGGCCGGTCGGCGGAAGTGACGCACGTCCGAGATAGTCGGTGATCGCGACGATGGTCTTCGCGCCCCCCGCTCCCGAGATCGTGAACGTGACCGCTTCCTGCAACAGCGCCTGCGTCTTGCCGCCGATGCTCGCGGTCAGCGTCGCTCCAACCGGCGGCGGTGGTGCCGGCGGCACAGACGTCGAGGGCCCCAGCGTCGAAGGTGCCCGGTTGATCGTCAGCGCCGGACCGGTCGTGGACGAGGCCGCGAGGGCTTCGTCGCCGGCGAAGGATGCGGTGATCGGGTAGCTTCCCGGGACGATCGCGACCGGGACGTTGACGGTGACTCTCCCGTCGGCACCGGTGGTGCCGGCCCGGGCGGCGCCGCCGATGGCGACGCGCACCGACTTGCCAGCCACCGGCTGACCGGCGGACGTGAGCGCGGCGGTGACGGCGAGGCTGTCGCCGAACGTGGCGCTGGCCGGTGCGGTGATCAGCGCCACCGCCGAGTCGCTCGGCGGGGCACCGCTGATCGCGTAGTACAGGCCGCGGTTGTCGTCGAGCGTGACGAGGCCCGTGCCGCTCGCGGCCTGGACGACGTAACGCAGGGTCGCGGGCGCCGTCGGCAGCCGCCCCATCCAGATCCGCGAATCCTCCACCGCGCACGCTGCCGGAAGCGGCGTACCGGTTCCCGCACGAACGCACTGGTCGAGGTCGAGCGACTGCCAGACCCCGAGACCGTCGGTATGCGTGATCCACACCTGGTGGATCGCCGCCTTGGGGTCGCCGACGACCTGCGCCGCAAATGCGATGCCCCCGTTGTCGGGCTGCGCGTCGACACCGACGACGGTCGGAGCATCGGACAGCGCGACCGTGCCCAGGTTGCCGCTGTAGTAGAGGCGAAGGTCGAGGTTGCCGTACCTGCGCAGCGTGCTGGTGCCGGCCTCGATGTCGAAGGCGCGGTGCTGCGCGGGCGTGACCAGCAGGCTGGTGCCGCCGCCGCCGGACAGCGCGCCGAAGTAATTGACGGTCCACGTCCGCATCGGGAAGAAGACCGGCGAGACGAACGGAACGTGGACGCCGCGAAGCTCGGTCGTCGGCGCGCCGGTCAGCGGAACGATCGTCGAATCGGTATACGTGCCGCCACGGAACCCGACGCCGCGGAGGACAACGCTGCCGTCGGTCGGGGTGATGTTGATCGCCGTCAGCGGCAGCGCCGGCTCGGCAGGATTCGATACGACGCCGTCAGGGCCGCTGAGCCATGTTGCGACGACGTTGCCGCCGTCCTGGACGTTGGTGAGGCCGACCGTGTTGGTCGCGACACCCGCGGCGCCGACCGAGAGGTCCTTGGTCCGCAACCCGAGCGTCGCCGCCGGGCCCGAGGCAACCGCCTGCGGGGTCACCGCGCCGCCGGTGCCGCTGCTTCCGCCGCGGTTGTTCGGCATGTTCACGCCCAGCATCGGCAGACCGAACAGCGTCGCCTCGAGCAGCGCCTTTTCGTGGATGCCGCGGATGTCGGGCGTCGCCGCGAGGTACTCGAGCTTGGCCTTGACCAGCGCCTCGCCGATCGGGATCGGGCCGGTTCCGGGCAGCAGCTGCCGGGCGAAGTTCCGATAGAGCCGCTCGCTGTACTCGATGAAGTCGGTGTCGCCGTACTGGTAGCCCGTGCCCGCGATCAGCGTCGCCTTCTTCTGCGCGAACGCCTGCGTCCAGTCGAGGATCTGGGTCACGCCCGGGATCGCGTCGGTGTCGACGATGTTGTAGCCGGAGTGGCAACCGGCGCTGAACACGATCGAGTTGGTCAGATTCACCGACGACGCGGCGAGGTCCGTCGTCAGCAGGCTGGTCTTGAAGTCGGCCGCGAGCGCGCTGTTGGCGCTGAAGTGTCCGGCCAGGAACATGATGTCGTGCCGCGGGCCGAGGAGCTTGGCGCCGAGGTCGGTGGCCTTCCAGGACAGCGGGTCCTCGGGCGACAGGTTGTTCGGCGCGATCAGCGTGTCGGAGGGCACACCCGTGCCCTTCTGGAGCTCCGTCTGCACGGCGGTCGCCGCGTCGGCGAGGAAGTCGTAGCCCGTCACCAGCGACGAGCTCGGGACGACGACCCCGCCCGTTTCGATGTAGGCGTCGATGAGTCCGCCGATGTCGGTCGGCGACTCGACGAGGCGACCGACGGCGAGGCCAGGCACCGGGAAGTTGCTTGTGCGCAGCGACACCTGCGTGCCCGCGCCGTACGCATCCTGGCCCAGCACGAAGTCGCGGCGCAGGCTCGCCTCGGACGCCGAGTTGCTGTCGACCGGGGGCACGTAGCCAGATTCCTGACCGAGAAGACTCTGGTCGGGGTAGCGGAAGAACGGAATCGTCGAATCCCCGCCGACGATGACGACGTATTTCAGGTTCGGGTTGTTCGTGCGATACGAATCGACGATGCCCTTGATCTCCTCGGCGAGCAGGTTCTTTGCGAATGGGCAGGCCGGGTTGCTGTCGGCCTGCGCCTTCTTGGCCCGCACGCCCGCATCGGCGTCGACGTCGACGACGACGCCGACGACCTCGGAACGGGTCCGCAGGGTTTCGAGCTTGGCGGCCAGCGTCACGCCGCCGCCCGCGTCGGCGGTCAGCGGAAGTTTCGCCGAGTCGGTGAGGATCACCGTCCTGATGCCGGCACCGGAAGCGGGCGCGCGCGCGGTCAGCGCGGTGTTGGTGACGGCGTCGCAGGACGACGCGGTCTTCGCCAGCGTCACCGTGAACTGGCTGCCGGTCGACTGCGCGGTGCCGCGGCCGGCGACTCGGATGTAGAACTCGCCCGCGTTGTTCCAGGTGTTGACGACGACCGCCTCGTCGACCGTTCCCGGCGTGGCCGAGACACCGATGATGCTGCGCGTCTGCGCGCTGGAGAATGCCTGCGCGATCTCCGTCGGGCTGAACACCGACGGCGAGAACACCGACGGCGAGAACACGCTCGGGCTGAACACCGACGGCGAGAACACGCTCGGGCTGAACACCGACGGCGAGAACACGCTCGGGCTGAACACCGACGGCGAGAACACGCTCGGGCTGAACACCGACGGCGAGAACACGCTCGGGCTGAACACCGACGGCGAGAACACCGACGGCGCATACGCATCGGGGCTGAACACCGACGGCGAGAACACCGACGGCGAGAACACTGACGGCGAGAACACCGACGGGGCGTATTCGGCCGAGAGCTTGGTCAGCTCGCCGACGTTTGCCGGCGCGAGCTGGCTGAGGAACGCCGCGCCGATGTCCTTGAATACGGCGAGGTCGTAGTCGGCCGGCAGCCCGGACAGACCGATCTGAATGCGCTGACCCGGCTTGACGGCGAACTTGTACCAGCGCGCCTTGCCGGGCGCGTCGATGTAATCGCGGGCGGTGGGCGAGGCGCCCAGGTCGAGCGCCTTGGGCCAGTAGTCGTTGTCGGCCGAACTGGCGATGCACGTGGACGTCGCCGTCGTCACCGGCGACGTCACCTTCACGGCGACGAAGTTGCCGGGCGGAACGCTCGAGACGACGACCGGAGCAGCCGCCGTGCCGAAATAGCCTTCGCCGTCGGTCGTCACCGCGACCGGGCTGCCCGCGGGCGTCCCGCCGCCGGCGAGCATGCCGTCGGTGCAGGACGTCGCAGTGAATGCCTGCAGTGTGATCGGCAGGCTCGGCGCGCCATCGACGCGGCCGATCAGGAACGCGTTGGTGCCGCCGGTCGCCACCACCCGGAGCAGGGCCGGAGTCGCGAGGTCGGGCAGCAGCGTGACGCTGACGTCGTCGAGCGCGACGCCGAACGGGCTGATGAAGATGTCGTCGGACTTGAACTGCAGGTACATCGACGCGCCGGTCGCCTTGACGGTCCGTTCGACGGTGCGCCAGTTCATGTTCGACTTCGACGACGAACCCGTGAAGGTGAACTGTTCCTTCAGCGTGAACGTTCCGCTGGCGCTGGGGCCCCAGCGCACGGTCATCTTCGGCGCGCCGAGGATGCGGTCGGGGTTCCTCGCGTACTTGAAGCGGAGCAGGTAGCTGCGGCCCGGCTCGGTGGGCACCACCTGCGCGACGGAACCGGGTCCGTTGCCGTTGAGGTCGAGCGACTGCAGGCCTTCGGCCGGTTGCCAGTAGCCCTTGACGTGGTTGATCGAATTGCCGCCGATCACCCAAGGTGCCAGCGTGGTGGCGCCTGCATACTTTGTGTCCCAGAGGGCGGGACGGGTGACCGCGGGGGTTTCGAATCCGCCGTTGACCAGGACGTTGGTACCTGGCGCAGCGGCCAACGCGCCACCCGCGGTGATCGCCACACCGGCAACCGCGACCATGGCCATGAGGGCACCGCGAACCACCGATCGATACCCGGCACGCACCAAATTGATTTGGGTCATGGCGCGACTCCCTCTTTTCATGGCAGAGGGGCGATATAGCACGCGCAATTCCTGCGCGCAATGGTCGCACCGGTCTTGTGCATCACAACCGGCGCCGGCCGATATGCCAGCGTCATCAGCGGCGTCGCGCTCGGTGCGATTTCGCCCTATGGCGGAGCGTTTGCGGCGCGAGCCGCAAACACTTCCACTCGAACTCCGGGGTCATTCGAACGCCGAGGGCCGTTCGCACAACTCCAGCGCCAGCGCGACGCCCGCCGCAAGGTCCAGCGACCGGCCGCGCGCGCGCAGCGCGGCGCGCTCGTCGTCGGCCAGGTCGTTCGCCGCGGCGTCGAGCTGGCTCTGCAGCTCCTGCTCGAGCGTCGGGGCGCGCGGCGTACCGATCGCGTCGCGCAGCGCGTCGGCCGCGCCCATGAGCTCGAAGGCCGTCGCCGAGTCACCTGACAGCGCGGCGAGGACGCCGATGTCCTCGAGCAGGAACGCCATCGCCCAGCGGTCGTCGTAGTCGCGGTACGCGCGCAGGCTGTCGGCGTAGTGCTCGCGCGCCTCGTCGTAGTCGCCGAGCCCGCGCGTCGCGTTGCCGAGATTGTTGTGGCAGATGGCCACCATCCAGGTGTCGCCGACTTCGCGGTTCAGCCGCATCGAGCGCTCGAACCAGTCGCGCGCCTCGTCGAAACGCTTCTGCAGCACGGCAATCATCCCGAGGTTGGTCATCGAGACCGCGATCGCCCAGCGGTCGCCGATTTCGGTGCGCAGCGCCAGCGCGCGCTCGTGGAAGGCGCGCGACCGGTCGTAATCGCCCTGGTACTCGGCGATGACGCCGAGGTTGGACAGCAGGCTCCCCATGCTCGCCTTGTCGCCCAGCCGCTCCCGGATGGCGAGGCTCGCCTCGTAGTTGCTCAGCGCCTTGGGGTAATCGCCGCGCTGCGCGGCGACGGTGCCGGTGAGGTGGAGCACCTTGCCGACGCCGGCCTCGTCGCGCAGCGCCTCGAAGCCGTTGGCCGCGCGATCGAGCAGGTCGAAGGCCTCGTCGAAGCGCCCGTGCTTGCGCGCCACCTCGGCCAGCGCCGTCTGGCACGCCGCGCGCCAGTAGACGTCGCCCATGCTCTCGGCGAGCGCCAGCGCCTGGCCCTCGACTTCCTCGGCGCGACGCCAGTTGCCGACCAGCTCGAGCACCTTGCCGAGCTTGAGCTGCACCTCGACCCGCTCGCCCTGCTCGAGCAGCGGGGCCAGCCGCTCGAAGTACTCGATCGCGGCAGCGTTCGCGTAGGCCGCCTGCGCGGCGTCGCCGGCCCGGCGAAGGTACTCGCGCTTCTTGCGCAGGTTCTCGCTGTGCCAGAAGTGGTGGGCGAGCAGCGCCGGGTTGCGCTCGATCGAGTCGGGCTCGGTCAGCTCGATGAAGCCGCCCACGCGCTCGTGCAGCATCGACCGGAACGCGAAGGGCATGCTCTCGTAGGCGACCTCCTGCGTGACGACGTGCTTGAACAGGTAGGTCTGCTCGCCCTCCTGTTCCACGCTCAGCAGGTCCTGCGCGCCGAGCGTGTCCAGGTGGCCCTTGACCGCGTCGAACGCGCCGAGCTCCGGATAGACGCCCGGCAGCATCGGCGCGCTGAACGTCCGCCCGACCACGCTGGCGACCTTGAGCGTGCGCCGCGGCGCCTCGCCGACGGCGTCGATGCGGCTCAGGATCAGGCTGTGCAGGCTCTCGGGCAGTTCGAGCTTCCGGATCGCCGCCTCGTCCTGCGGGTGGACGCCCTGGCTGCCGATGAAGTTGAGGAGCTCCTCGATGTAGAACGCATTGCCCTGCGCCCGCGCCGTGACGAGGTCGACCAGCGCCGCCGGCGGCTCGGCGTCGACGCCGAGCATCTGCTCGAGTCGGGCGCGGATCAGCAGGTACGCATCGTGGTGATCGAGCTCGCCGAGGGAGATCTCCTCGAAGTACGGCAGGCGCTCGATGTCCAGCCCGCCGCCGGGTGCGGCGGCCGGCCGGTACGCGAGCACGATCAGCACCGGCAGGTCGGCGATCGCGCGGGCCAGCACTTCCAGCAGATCGCGCGACAGCGGGTCGATCCGGTGGCAGTCCTCCAGCACCAGCACCAGCGGCGCCGCGCGCGCCTGCGCCCGCAGGCAATCGACGAGCAGCCCTTCCAGCGAGGTCTTGCGCAGCTTGGCGTCGAACCGGGCGGTGAGGTCGTTGTCGGGAATCGGCAGGTCCAGCAGGCCCTGCAGCAGCGGCTCGCGCGCGGCGAGCGCCGGGTCGATCGCCGCCAGCGCGACCTGGACGTCCTGCACCTGCTCGTCCTCGGACCGGCTGCCGTCGAGGCCGAACAGCGTCGACCAGATCTCGCGCCAGACGAAGTAGCTGGTGTGGGTGCCGTACGACTGGCATTCGCCGATGGCGACCAGGACCCCCCGCTCGCGCGCGGCCCGCGCGAATTCCGCGACCAGGCGCGACTTGCCGATGCCGGCCTCGGCCGCGATGCCGACGATGCGTCCGTGGCCGCCGAGCACCTCGTCGAGCTTCGCCCCGAGCCGTTCCAGCTCCGCCTGGCGGCCGACGATCGGGCGCTCGCTCGCCGCCTGCCAGCGCGACGCGTGCCGCTTCGAGCCCTTGAGCGCGAAGACCGGAATCGGCTCGGCCTTGCCCTTGACGGTGATCGGCGGGAGCTTTTCCCAGGAGAACACCTCGCCGGCGGCGCGGCGGACCAGCTCGGGGACGTAGATCTCGCCCGGCGGCGCCTTGCCCATCAGCCGGGCCGACAGGTTGCCTGCGTCGCCGAGGCAGGTGAACGCCTGCCGCTGCGCATGGCCGTAGGTGCCGCTGCGCAGCCGTCCGTACGCGATGCCGATCTGGATGTCGGTGGCGGCGGTGACCGACGCGAGGTCGCGCAGCTCCAGCGCGGCCGCCGCCGCACGGGCGGCGTCGTCCTCGTGCGCGACCGGCGACCCGAACACCGTGTACAGGTACGCGCCCTTGTCGCCGAGCGTCAGGTGCAGCAGGTTGCCGCCGTAGGAGGTCAGGATCCGCTGCGCGTGCCGGATGAAATCGTCGAGCTTGCCGATCGCGTCGGCGTCGTGGTCGTAGTCGATGCCGCCGAAGCGCACGCAGAGGGGGTACGCCGGCCGCAGCTCGGCGAGGAACTCGCCGCGCCCGGTGCGCAGGCGCTCGAACACCGCCGGCAGCACCCACTTCTGGACCACCTCGGTCGGAAGCGGCGCGTCGAGCGACGCCACCGGCGCGTCGGGTACCGCCGCGCGCAGGCGCAGCACGACGCCGTAGGGACGGCCATCCGCCTGGGCGATCCTCGTTTCGCGGATCTCGACCTTGTCGCCGAGCGCCTCCAGCGCCGACCGGTCGAGCACGACCTCGCCCTTCTCCGCGTAGAACTCGGCGGCCGCGAGGTCGTTGACGAGCTGCCCGGCCAGCACGTCGATCAGCTGGACGTCCGGGTCGCCGACGACGAAGCGCTGGGCCGCGCCGACCGCGACGCCGACCTTCAGCGCGAGACGCACGCGCGTTCCGGCGGGGGTGACCACCTCGTACAGTTCCGCCATCGCGTCCTGCATCGCGAGGGCACAGGCGACGGCGCGCGTGCCGTCGTCGCCGTCGAGCCAGCAGGTGATGGCGTCGCCGCTGAAATAGATGACGTGCCCGCCGTAGCGGTCGAGTTCGGAAATGAGGGCGTGGAAGACCCGGTTCAGGTTCGCCGTCAGCACTTCGGCGCCGCGCTGCGATCCGAGCTCGTTGGCCAGTGCCTCGGTCAGCGGCGTGAAGCCCGAGATGTCCGCGAACAGCGCCGCCCCGTGGACGGAGTGCGGGATCGGCGTCCCCGTCGCGAGCGCGAGCCTGCGGTCGCCGGCGATGTGGGCGTCGGCGTTGTCGAAGCGGGTGTTCCCCGCTGCCGCCTCGTCCGCCGGATCTCGCTGTGCGTCGGTCATCGCTTTCTCATCGCGCCGGCGGCGACCGCGGCCCGCGGGGTCATCGTTGGCGCCGGAACCCGGGGCGTCGGCCCGCTCCGCATCGTCCCGGCCGGCGCCCGATCTCGCGCCGCCGCGGCCACGCGCCCGAAAGGTTGACGAGGATATGCTGCTTTGAATCGCCGCGCCATCCCTCGGCGGCCGTTGGGGTCCCGCCGTCAGGGTCGCGGTTGGGCCCCGCCCACGCCGGGCCGCTCCCCCGCACTCGCCCGGTCACCGCGATCCAGCAACCGCCAGACGGTGCCTCGCGTCCGGTCGCGTCCGGTGAGGACATACCACGCGGTATTGGCGTTGCGGAGCACCTGAAACATCTGCCGGCGGGCCGCCCGCTTTCCCGCGAACAGGATCTCGTCGCCGGGGCGCAGCTCGGCGTCGTCCCCCGGCAGTTCGATCTGCCCGCCCGCCCGGACCAGCAGCAGCGGCAGGCATACCGAACGCAGGTCGCGGTCCGAGCTGTCGCGGCGCAGGTCCAAGATGGTCGCCGGCCGCCCGACGCGCTTCATCGCGTCGAGGAATCCCGGCGCCTCGGTCGGAGTGATCGCCGAGCTCCAGAACTCCGGCGACTGATCGCCGACGGTCGCCCGCAGCCGTTCGACGATGCCCTGCGCCCACGCGTCGTCCCGGGCGCGAACGATCCGCAGGAACGTCGACAGATGCGCGGTGCGCAGGATCGCGAGGCACTCGTTGGCGATGATCTCGCTCGACACCATGGTCATGTCGGCCCCGAACGCGTCGACGAGCATGCGGTTGCCGACCAGATTCTGGCGCAGGATCACGAACACGCCGGGCTTGACCTGGCGGGCCGCGATGGCGATCGCCAGGTTGGCCGTATCCTGGTCGGTCCCCGCGACGATGCCGGCGGCATCGTCGATGCCCGCCGTGCGAAGCACGTCCGCGTCGGTGCCGAGCCCGCGGACCACGTGCAGCCCGACGGGGTCGGCGGGCTTCGGGTCCACGACGACGACGTCGAAGCCGCCATCGCGGATCGCCTTCACGATTTCGAACCCGAAGCGGCCGTAGCCGCAGACGATCCACCGCCCCGGCGGCGACGGCACGCGCGGCCGAAGCTCGGCGCCCGGAGGTCCGGTCAGCCAGGTCAGCAGCCGATGGGTGTCCGGCGCCTTCATGGCGATCGCGAGGCGCCCGGCGAACTCGCGGTACGGGTTGATCACCTCGTGGACGCCGATCGTCGTCATCGACGCCGTGATCAGCGGCGTGTCCGAGCGGGCGATCGTGCGCAGGCCCGGGTGCAGCAGCCGGGCGGCCACGGCGATCGACAGGTTGACGCCGTCGTCGTTGGTGAGCGCCAGCACGCCCCTGCACTCCGGCTTGAGCAGGCCGGCCATCGTCAGGACCTCGGGCGCGGTCGCGTCGCCGGCAAACGCGGGCGGATCGGCGGCGAACTCCTCGAGGTCGAGTTCCTGGATCCGCCGCTCCTCGGGATCGAGCACCGCGAAGCGGTAGCCGAGCCGGTCCAGCGACCGCGCGATCATCAGCCCCGTCTCGCCCAGGCCGCAGAGCAGGTAGAACGGCTCGCGCAGCGCGCGGACCGCGTGGCGGAACCGCGCGGCGACGATCGCGCTCTGGAAGCCCTTGTCCTGCGACAGCGCGAGGAGGCTGCCCAGCAGGTAGGCCCAGCCGACCACCGACATGAAGATGATGACGGTGGCCCACAGTCGCTGCGGGTTCGTGAAGGTGTTCGGAAGCTCGCCGAACCCGATCGTCGTGGCCGTGTAGCTGACGAAGTAGAACGCCTCGAACAGCGTCGGTTGCCAGGGCCGCCCCTGGCTGTCGACCCCGGGAATCAGCGTCAGCCCGGTCGTCGAGACCGCGAAGATCAGGATGATCAGGACCAGCGGCGCCCGCAGGCGCCGGATCGCGATGAAGAAGACCGCGCCCAACCTACCGCCTCTGCATCGTCGTCTCGACCACCATGATGACGACCGAGACGATGTTGGCGAGCAGCGCGCCGGCGGAGAGCGAAACGATGCTGGCCACGGCCGACGGCGTGATGGCGTCCGCGAAGAACCAGACCAGCCCCGCCGCGCCGAGCTGCAGCAGCGCCACCAGGCTGGACGCGAGATGGATCGCCCCGATGTGCGTCCGGTCGCCGAACTTCAGCACCGTGGCGATCAGATTGACGACGATCGCGGCGAAGAGCTCCCACTGGTGGTGGTGGGCCGCGTTCTCGATGTTGCCGTACACGAAGCCGAAGTTCAGCGTCGCGGCGAGCAGGATGAAGAAGCCGAAGACGACCTTTTCCAGATTCATGGCTGCCTGCTCCTCGCACTCGTTGCGCGGTTCGCGTTCCCGGAGCCGGCGGCTCCGGTCCCTGGCCGCGACCGGTGATCCGGCGCCGGATCCCGACCCGACGATTATCGTACCCCCGCGCCGCGCCGGGTCCGGCGCTCGGCCGATCGATCCCTGCGACCGATCGATCCCTACGGCCGATCGATCCCTGCGACCGTTCAATCAATGCCGCCGATCAATCCCCGCGGACGATCGGCCCCGGCGGCCGGCCCGCCCCTGCGGCCGCCCGGCCCCTGCGGCGAATCGGTCGCCCCATTTCCGCGCATAGGCTGGCGTGATCGTCCGGCGCGCAGGCCCCTCGACGGCGGATCCGTCGGCAAATGCGTGCCCACGGGGTAAGATTCTTCGTGCTTCCGGCATTTTCCAAACGCCCATTTCCCGCAGCGGTCGCTCCGCGCAACGCAGGCCCATGAAGGCATTCCAGCCCCTCCCGCGTCCCCGGCGACGGCTCCGCCGCAACTTCACCCCTACGATGAAGGCCCAATGACTTTCGCGAATCGCGACGGCGCGCCCCTCGCGCCCGTCAACGCCGCGCCCACGGCGGACTCCCCGCCCGGCGACGAGATCGCCGCGTTCCGGCGCCTGGTGCTGGAAAAGCTGATCTACATGGTCGGCAAGGACCCCGGCCACGCGCAGGACCACGACTGGTTCGTCGCCACCGCGCTCGCGGTGCGCGACCACGTCGTCGACCGCTGGATGGACGCCACGCGCCGGACGTACCGGGACGGCCGCAAGCGGGTCTACTACTTCTCGCTCGAGTTCCTGATCGGGCGCCTGCTGTTCGACGCGCTCTCCAATCTCGGCATCGCCGACCTGGCGCGCGAGGCGCTGCGCGATCTCGGCGTGGACCTCGACCGGCTGCGCAAGCTCGAGCCGGACGCCGCGCTCGGCAACGGCGGCCTCGGCCGGCTCGCCGCCTGCTACATGGAGAGCATGGCCTCGCTGGGCATTCCCGCCCACGGCTACGGCATCCGCTACGACCACGGCATCTTCCGGCAGGCGCTAAAGGACGGCTGGCAGCTGGAACTTCCCGAGGACTGGCTGTCGGCCGGCAACCCCTGGGAGTTCGAGCGCCCCGAGGTCACCTACTCGATCAGCTTCGGCGGCACCGTCGACACCGTCGAGGGCCCCGACGGGACCACCCGCGCGCTGTGGGATCCGGCCGAGAGCGTCAACGCGGTGGCGTACGACACGCCGCTCACCGGCTGGCGCGGCCGGCACGTCAACACGCTGCGGCTGTGGTCGGCGCGGGCGTCGGACCCGCTGCGGCTGGACGACTTCAACCGCGGCGACCACGTCGGGGCACTGGCCGAGCGCGTGCGGCTGGAAGCGATTTCCCGCGTGCTCTACCCCAGCGACGAAACCGCGGCCGGGCACGAGCTGCGCCTGCGGCAGGAGTACTTCTTCGCGTCGGCGTCGCTGCAGGACCTGCTGCGGCGGCACAAGACGCAGCACGGCGAGCTCGGGTCGCTCGCCGACTACGTGTCGATCCAGCTCAACGACACGCACCCCGCGATCGCGGTGCCCGAGCTGATGCGGCTGCTGATCGACGTGCACGGCATGCCCTGGGAACTCGCGTGGACGATCACGACGTCGGTGTTCAACTACACCAACCACACGCTGCTGCCGGAAGCGCTGGAAACCTGGCCGGTGCCGCTGATGGAGCGCCTGCTCCCGCGACACATGCAGATCATCTACCTGATCAACGCGCTGCACCTCGACGCCCAGCGCGAGGCGGGGCGCGACGACGCCGGCTTCCTGTCGTCGGTCTCGCTGATCGAGGAGAACCACAGCCGCCGCGTCCGGATGGGCCACCTCGCGTTCATCGGGTCGCGCCGGGTCAACGGCGTGTCGGCGCTGCACACCGAGCTGATGCGGCGGACGGTCTTCCGCGACCTCAACACGATCCATCCGGATCGCATCGTCAACAAGACCAACGGCATCACCTTCCGGCGCTGGCTGTTCCAGGCGAACCCGGCGCTGACCGCGCTGATCGCCGACGCCATCGGTCCGCAGTTCCAGGACGACGCGACCCGGCTGGAGGCGCTGGTGCCGCTGGCCGACGATCCGTCGTTCCGCGAGCGCTACCGCCAGGTGCGCCGCGCGAACAAGGGCGCGCTGGCGCGCCTCGTCGCCGAGCGGCTCGGCGTCGGCGTCGACCCGGAAGCGCTGTTCGACGTGCAGATCAAGCGCATCCACGAGTACAAGCGGCAGCTGCTGAACATCCTCGAGACGATCGCGTACTACAACGCGGTGCGGGCGCAGCCGACGCACCCGTGGGTCCCGCGGGTCAAGATCTTCGCCGGCAAGGCGGCGGCGGGGTATCAGCAGGCAAAGCTGATCATCAAGCTCGCGAACGACGTCGCGCGCATGGTCAATCGCGATCCCGTGGTGCGCGGCCGGCTGAAGGTCGTGTTCCTGCCGAACTACAACGTGAGCCTCGCCGAGTCGATCATCCCCGCCGCGGATCTCTCCGAGCAGATCTCGACGGCGGGCATGGAGGCGTCCGGCACCGGCAACATGAAGCTCGCGCTCAACGGCGCGCTGACCATCGGCACGCTCGACGGCGCCAACATCGAGATCCGCGAGCACGTCGGCGCGGAGAACATGCTGATCTTCGGGCTGACCGCCGACCAGGTCGCCGAGCGGCGGGCGGCCGGGATCGACGCCACCGCGACGATCGCCGCGTCGGCCTCGCTCGCCGACGTGCTCCGCGCGCTGGAAACGGGGGTGTTCTCGCCGGAGGACGCCAACCGCTACCGCGGTCTGGTCGACGGCCTCCGGCATCACGACTATTTCATGGTCGCCGCGGACTTCGACGACTACTGGAAGACCCAGCGCGCGGTGGACGCGCTGTGGCTGGATCGCGACGCGTGGTGGCGGATGGCGATCCTCAACACCGCGCGGATGGGCTGGTTCTCCGCCGATCGGGCGGTGACCGAATACGCCCGCGACATCTGGCGCGTGGAGCCCGATGAACGCTAGGAAGACATCGCCGGCGGCGGCGCTGCCCCCCGGGGCGATCGACGCGATCGTCGAGGGCCGCCACGGCGACCCCTTCGCCGTCCTGGGCCTTCACGAGGCGGCGGGGACGCTCGTCCTGCGCGCGTTCGTCCCGGGCGCGGACAGCGTCGACGCGGTGACGCCGGACGGCGATCTCCTCGCCCACCTCGCGCGCCGGCACCCCGGGGGCTTCTTCGAGGGCGCGCTGCCGCGGCGCACCGCGTACCGCCTGCGCGCCGCGAACCGCGACGGGACCTGGACCGTCGACGACGCCTACGCCTACGGCCCGGTGCTCGGCCCGATCGACGACTGGCTGGTCGGCGAGGGCACGCACGTCAAGCTCTACGATCGCCTCGGTGCGCACCCGATCGAGCACGAGGGCGCGGCCGGCGTGCATTTCGCCGTGTGGGCGCCGAACGCCCGGCGGGTCTCGGTCGTCGGCGATTTCAACGGCTGGGACGGCCGCCGCCACGCGATGCGCAAGCGCGTCGGCACCGGCGTCTGGGAGATCTTCGTCCCGGCGCTGGGTGCGGGGACGATCTACAAGTACGAGATCATCGGCGCCGACGGCGCGCTGCTGCCGCTGAAGGCGGATCCGGTCGGCTTCCGCGCGGAACTGCGCCCTTCCACCGCCTCGATCGTCTGCGACACGGCGAACTTCGCGTGGTCGGACGGCGACTGGATGGCGGACCGCGCGCGGCAGGCCCCGTGGCGCGCGCCGATGTCGATCTACGAGGTGCACCTGGGATCGTGGCGGCGCGGCGACGGCAACCGCTGGCTCAGCTACGACGAGCTCGCCGACACGCTGGTGCCGTACGCCGTCGACCTCGGCTTCACGCACCTGGAGCTGATGCCGGTCAACGAGCACCCGCTCGACGCGTCCTGGGGCTACCAGCCGATCGGACTGTTCGCGCCGACCAGCCGCCACGGCGAGCCCGCCGGATTCGCGCGCTTCGTCGACCGCTGCCATCGCGCCGGACTGGGCGTGATCGTCGACTGGGTCCCCGCGCACTTCCCGGTCGACCCGCACGGACTCGCGCGCTTCGACGGCACCGCCCTCTACGAGCACGAGGACCCGCGACAGGGCTTCCACCCGGACTGGAGCACCGCGGTGTTCAACTTCGGGCGCCGGGAGGTCGTCAACTACCTGATGGCCAGCGCGCTGTTCTGGCTCGACCGCTACCACGTCGACGGCCTGCGCGTGGACGCGGTCGCGTCGATGCTGTACCTCGACTACTCGCGCAAGGCCGGCGAATGGCTGCCGAACCGCTTCGGCGGCAACGAGAACCTCGAGGCGGTCGCCTTCCTGCGCGACATGAACAAGGCGGTCTACGGTCGCCATCCCGGCGCGGTCACGATCGCCGAGGAGTCGACGGCGTGGCCCGCGGTGTCGCGCCCGACCGACGTCGGCGGCCTCGGCTTCGGCTTCAAGTGGAACATGGGGTGGATGCACGACACGCTGGAGTACGTGAAGCTGCAGCCGGTGCACCGGCGCTGGCACCACAACGAGATGACGTTCGGAATGGTGTACGCGTTCTCCGAGAACTTCGTGCTGCCGCTGTCGCACGACGAGGTGGTGCACGGCAAGGGCTCGCTGCTCGCGCGGGTCCCCGGCGACGCCTGGCAGCAGTTCGCGACCCTGCGCGCCTACTACGCGTTCATGTGGGCCTACCCGGGCAAGAAGCTGCTGTTCATGGGCCAGGAGTTCGCGCAGGGCCGCGAGTGGAACTTCGACGCGGGCCTCGACTGGTCGTCGCTCGACGTCGACTGGCACCGCGGCGTGCAGGCGCTGGTGCGCGACTGCAATCGCCTCTACCGCTCGCAGCGGGCGCTGCACGAGCGCGACTGCGAGGCGGACGGATTCCGTTGGGTCGCGGTGGACGACGCGGACAGCTCGGTGTTCGCCTGGCTCCGGCTCTCCGCCGACGGCGCACCGCCGCTGGTCGCGATCGCGAACTTCACGCCGGTGCTGCGGGAGGGCTACCGGACCGGCCTGCCGTTGCCGGGCCGCTGGCGCGAGGTCCTCAACACCGACGCTGCGCTGTACGGCGGGTCCAACCACGGCAACGCCGGCGGCGTCGACGCGCACCCGGGCGAAAGCCACGGCTATCCCAATTTCGCGAACATCACGCTGCCGCCGCTCGCCACCGTCTGGCTGGTCCACGACGGGGACGCGTAGGCCGCGCGCGACCTCCCGCAACGCACGCCGCCCGGAGACGAAGCCATGGACCAGGTCACCTACTCGACACCGCTGTCACGCTCGACCATGGCCTACGTGCTCGCCGGCGGCCGCGGCAGCCGGCTGCTGGAACTCACCGAGCGGCGCGCCAAGCCCGCCGTCTACTTCGGCGGCAAGTCGCGGATCATCGACTTCACGCTGTCGAACGCGCTCAACTCGGGCATCCGCCGCATCGCCGTCGCGACGCAGTACAAGGCGCACAGCCTGATCCGGCACCTGCAGCGCGGCTGGAACTTCCTGCAGCCGGTGCGCAACGAGAGCTTCGACATCCTGCCGGCGAGCCAGCGCGTCGCCGAGGACCAGTGGTACGCCGGCACCGCCGACGCGGTGTTCCAGAACATCGACATCATCGACGGGTACGCGCCCGAGTATCTGGTCATCCTCGCCGGCGACCACGTCTACAAGATGGACTACGAGCGGATGCTCGTCCAGCACGTCAACGACGGCGCCGACGTCACCGTCGCCTGCATCGAGGTGCCAGTCGCCGAGGCGAGCGCCTTCGGCGTCATGCACGTCGACGGCACCGACCGCATCGTCGCGTTCGTCGAGAAGCCCGAGCATCCACCCCATATGCCGGACCGGTCCGGCTGGGCGCTGGCCAGCATGGGCGTCTACGTGTTCCGGCGCGAATTCCTCAACGAGCAGCTGCGGCGCGACGCGGCCGACCCGCACTCGACCCGGGATTTCGGCCGCGACATCATTCCGTTCCTGGTGCAGAACGGCAAGGCCGTCGCCCA
This sequence comes from uncultured beta proteobacterium, assembly GCA_963810815.1. Lineage (GTDB taxonomy): Bacteria > Pseudomonadota > Gammaproteobacteria > Burkholderiales > Casimicrobiaceae > CAVQWT01. The sequence continues at coordinate 209,269 of CAWEPB010000003.1, forward strand.
TCGCTTCACCCGCTCCTGCATCCGGTCGCGCGACGAGACCGAGGTCTACTGGCGCGACGTCGGGACGCTCGACGCGTACTGGGAAGCCAACATCGACCTCACCGACGTCGTCCCGGCGCTCGACCTCTTCGATCGCGACTGGCCGATCTGGACCTATGCGGAGATCACGCCGCCGGCCAAGTTCGTTCACGACGTCGACGGCCGGCGCGGCATCGGCGTTTCGTCGCTGGTGTCCGGCGGCTGCATCGTCTCCGGCTCGATGCTGCGCCGCTCGCTGCTGTTCACCGGCGTCCACCTGCACTCGTTCGGGCACGTCGAGAACGCCGTCGTCCTGCCCCACGTCGAGATCGAGCGACACGCGCGGCTCACCAACGTGATCGTCGATTCCGGCGTGAGGATCCCCGCCGGGCTGGTCGTCGGCGAGGATCCCGAGGCCGATGCGGCGCGCTTCCGCCGCACGTCGAACGGCGTCTGCCTGATCACGCAGCCGATGATCGACCGCCTCGAAAAGTGAAGCGCCTGCGCGTCCTCTCCGTCGCGTCCGAGCTATACCCGCTGGTCAAGACCGGCGGCCTCGCCGACGTCGCCGGCGCGCTGCCGCCGGCGCTCGCACTCGAAGGCATCGAGACGCGCACGCTGATCCCCGGCTACCCGGCGGTGATCGACGCGCTGCGCGAAGCCGAGGCGGTCCACGGCTGGGCGAGCCTGCACGGCGGACCGGCGCGCCTGCTCGCCACGCACGCGGCGGGGCTCGACCTCCTGGTGCTCGACGCGCCGCACCTGTACGCGCGGCCGGGCAATCCGTACCTCGGCCCCGACGGCAAGCCCTGGCCCGACAACGCGCTGCGGTTCGCGGCGCTGGCCGAAGGCGCGGTCGCCGTCGCGCGCGGGGCGTTGCCGGGTGTCGCGCCCGACGTCGTCCAGGCGCACGACTGGCAGGCGGGCCTCGTCCCCGCGCTGCTGCACTACGCCGGAACGCCGCGGCCGCGCACGGTCATGACGGTGCACAACCTGTCGTTCCAGGGGCTGTTCCCGCGCGAGCTGCTGCCGGAACTCGGACTGCCGCCGCAGGCCTGGGCGCTCGACGGCGTCGAGTACCACGGGATGATCGGCTACCTGAAGGCCGGCCTCGCGCTCGCCGACCACCTCACCACGGTGTCGCCGACCTACGCGGCGGAGATCCGGACCCCCGAGGGCGGCATGGGCCTGGACGGGCTGCTGCGCCACCGCGCCGACGTGCTGACGGGAATCCTCAACGGGATCGACGACACGGTGTGGAATCCGGCGACCGACGTCCATCTCGCCGCGCGCTTCGACCGCCGGCACCTTGCCCGGCGCGCCGCCAACAAGGCAGCGCTGCAGGCGCGCCTCGGCCTCGACGCCGGGCCGGCAAGCCCGCTCTTCGGCGTCGTCAGCCGGCTGACGCAGCAGAAGGGCATGGACCTCCTGCTCGAATCGCTGCCGGCGGTGCTCGGCGGCGGCGCGCAGCTCGCCGTGCTGGGCGCCGGCGACAAGGCGCTCGAAGCGGGTTTCACGGCGGCGGCCGCGCAGCATCCGGGCCGCGTCGCCACGGTGATCGGCTACGACGAGGCGCTCGCGCACCTGCTGCAGGGCTCGGTCGATGCGCTGCTGGTGCCGTCGCGCTTCGAGCCCTGCGGCCTCACCCAGCTCTGCGCGCTGCGCTACGGCGCCATTCCCGTGGTGGCGCGCGTCGGCGGCCTGGCCGACACGGTCATCGATGCGAGCGAGATGGCGCTGGCCGCCGGCACCGGCACCGGCCTCCAGTTCGCGCCGGTGACCCGCGGCAGCCTCCAGTTCGCGATCGGTCGCGCCCTGGCGCTGCGGCGGGACGCGGCGCTGTGGCGCCGCCTGCAGTCGCGCGCGATGGCGACCGACGTCGGCTGGACCCGCCCCGCCAAGCACTACGCCAGGCTCTTCCGCGCCCTCGCCGCGCGCCGCGCGGCCTGACCGATGCGTCGCGTCGGCCCCGGCCGCCCCGAGCCGCTCGGCGTCACGCCGGAGGACGGCGGCGCGAACGTCGCCGTCCATTCGGCGCATGCCACCGCGATCGAGCTGTGCCTGTTCGATCCGGCGGGCGCGACCGAGCGCGAGCGCATCGCCCTGCCGGCGCGCTCCGGCGACGTCTTCCACGGCTTCGTCGCCGGCCTCGCCGCCGGCGATCGCTACGGACTGCGCGCGCACGGCGCGTACGAGCCGCGCCACGGCCATCGCTTCAACCCGGCCAAGCTCCTCGTCGACCCGTATGCCCGGGCGCTCGACCGGCCGTTCGCGCTGCATCCGTCGATGCTCGGAGCCGGCGCGGACGGAACCGACGCCGCGATCCGCGACCACGTGGACAGCGCACCGTTCGTTCCCCGAGGCATCGTGACGGCGGTGCCGGCACCCGTGCCCGACCGGCGGCCGCGGGTGCCGTGGAGCGACACGATCCTCTACGAACTGCACGTGCGCGGCTTCACCCGGACCCATCCTGGCGTGCCCGACGCGCTGCGCGGCACCTGCGCGGGCCTCGCCCACCCCGCCGCGATCGCGCACCTGACCCGGCTGGGCATCACCACCGTCGAGCTGATGCCGGTCGCCGCGGCGATCGACGAGCCGCACCTCGCGCGGCAGGGCCTGACCAACTACTGGGGCTACAACCCCGTCGCGCTGTTCGTCCCCGATCCGCGGCTCGCGCCGGGCGGCATGGCCGAGCTGCGCGACTGCGTGGCCGCGCTGCACGCGGCCGGGATCGAGGTCATCCTCGACGTCGTCCTCAACCACACCGGCGAAGGCGACGCCCGCGGGCCGACGCTGTCGCTGCGCGGACTCGACAACGCGACGTACTACCGGACGCTCGCCGACGACCGTTCCCGGTACATCGACGACACCGGCTGCGGCAACACGCTGGCGCTCGACCGGCCGCCGGCACTGCGCCTGGCGATGGACACGCTGCGTTACTACGCCGAAGCCGCCGGCGTCGACGGCTTCCGCTTCGACCTCGCGACCACGCTCGGCCGCAGGGACACCGGCTTCGACGCCTCGGCGCCGCTGCTGCAGGCGATCGAGCAGGATCCGGTCCTGCGCGAGCTGAAGCTGATCGCCGAGCCGTGGGACGTCGGGCCCGGCGGGCACCGGCTGGGCGCGTTTCCGGCGCGCTGGGGCGAATGGAACGACCGCTATCGCGACACGATGCGGCGCTTCTGGCGCGGCGACGCGGGCCTCGCGGGCGAACTCGCGACCCGCTTCTCCGGCTCGGCCGATGTCTTCGCGGCACGCTCGCGGGCACCCTCGCGATCGGTCAACTTCGTCACCGCGCACGACGGCTTCACGCTCGCCGATCTCGTCGCCTACACGGCCAAGCACAACGAGGCGAACGGCGAGGAAAACCGCGACGGCACCGACGCCAACCATTCCTGGAATCACGGCGTCGAGGGCCCGACGACCGACGTCGCCATTCGCGCCCGCCGCGTGCGCGACGTCCGCAACCTGCTCGCCACGCTGCTGCTGTCCCGCGGCACGCCGATGCTGGCGATGGGCGACGAGCTCGGGCGCACGCAGCGAGGCAACAACAATGCCTACGCGCAGGACAGCGCACTGACCTGGGTCGACTGGGACACCGCCGACGAAGGTGTCGTCGATGGCGTCGCCGCGCTGATCGATCTGCGCCGGCGCCACCCCGCGCTGCGCGCCGACCGCTGGCTCACCGGCGCGCCGGCCGACGCGAGCGGCATCGCCGACGTCGAGTGGCGACGTCCGGATGGCCGGCCGATGCAAGGCGACGACTGGGCGAACCCCGACGGCCGAGCGCTGGTGGCGGTCCTGTACGCAGGCACCGACGGGGCGGTACCCGCCGATCGGGTCGCCGTCGCGCTCAACGCCGGCGACCGGCCCGTCACCGTGCGCTGGCCGGAACCGCGCGAGGGCTTCGGCTGGCGCCCCGCGATCGACACGTCGCTGGCCCCGGGCCGGCCCGCGGAGCCGTCGAACGGGCCCTCCGCGGCCATGTCCTCCACCGGGCTTCCCGTCGGCACGCCGGCCTTCGCGGACGAAACGACCGAGGTCGCGCCGCGGTCGGTGGTGGTGCTCGCCGAAGCGGCGGGTGCCGCCCCCCGGCGCCGGCGCGGCGTCGAACCGGCGCTGCTCGACCGGCTCGCCGCGGCCGCCGGCATCGCCGGCGAATGGTGGGATCTCGCCGGCGGCCGCCACGTCGTCGGCGCCGACACCAAGCGGGCGCTGCTGGCGGCGATGGGGCTCGCCGCCGAATCGTCCGGCGAGGCGCGCGACCGCCTGTTCGAGCTCGCGGCAGCCCACGCGCCCGCGCCGGCCGCGGCACCGGACCGCTGCTACCTGCCCCCGGAGGTCCGCGGCGGGGCACGCCGCTTCGGCCTCGCCGCGCATCTCTACTCGCTGCGCCGGCGCGGCGACCAGGGCATCGGCGACTTCACCACGCTGTCGCTGCTCGGCGAAGCCACCGCGCGCGCGGGCGGCAGCGTGGTCGGCATCAACCCGCTGCACGCGCTGTTCGCCGAGGACCGGGAGCGCGCGAGCCCGTACCACCCGTCCGACCGGCGCTTTCTCGATCCGATCTACATCGACGTCGCCGCGGCGCCCGATCTCGCGGCTTCGATCGACGCCCGCGCGCTGCTCGAGCGAAGCAGCGCGCGGATCGCGACCCTCGCCGCGGGCAAGCTCGTCGACTATCCCGGCGTCTGGGAGGTCAAGCGGGCGGTGCTGGACGCGTGCTTCGCGCAGTTCGAGCGGCGCTCGCGCGACGATCCGCGGGTCGCCGAGTTCGATCGCTTCGTCGCCGGGGGCGGTTCGCCGCTGCGGCAGTTCGCGATCTTCGAGGCGATCGCCGCGGCGCATCCGCGCGAGCCCTGGCAGCGCTGGCCCGACGAACTGCGCCGGCCGGACGCCGCGGGGGTCGCGGAGTTCGCCGCACGCCACGCGCGCGGGGTCCGCTTCGCGCTGTACCTGCAGTGGATCGCCGATCGCCAACTGGCCGCCGCCGCGGACCGCGCGCACGCCGGCGGTCTCGCGTGGGGATACTTTCGCGATCTCGCGGTCGGCGCCGCGCCGGACGGCGCCGAGCCCTGGGCGAACGCGGGAGGCTTCGCGCGCGGCGCGTCGATCGGCGCCCCGCCCGACCCGTTCTCGCCGACGGGACAGAACTGGGGCCTGCCGCCGCCGATTCCGCATGCGATGACGGCGTCGGCGTGCGCCGGCTTCCGCCAGCTCGTCGCCGCGAACATGCGCCACGCGGGCGCGCTGCGGATCGATCACGTGATGGGACTCTCGCGCCTGTTCTGGATCCCCGAGGGGGCCGGCGCCGCCGACGGCGCCTACGTCGGGTACCCGCTCGACGCGCTGCTGGGCGTGCTGGCGCAGGAAAGCGAGCGCGCCCGCTGCCTCGTGGTCGGCGAGGACCTCGGCACGGTGCCGGAGGGCCTGCGCGAGCGCCTCGCTGCCGCCGACATCCTTTCCTACCGGGTGCTGTGGTTCGAGCGTGAAGGGACCGCCTTCGTCGCGCCTGCGCGCTATCCGGTCAAGGCGGCGGCGTGCGTGTCGACGCACGACCTGCCGACGATCGCAGGCTGGTGGCACGGCGCGGACATCGACGAAAAGCAGTCGCTGGCGCTCTTGAGCGCCGACGCCGCGAAAGCGGAACGCGCCGAGCGGCAGGCGTCGAAGACGGCGCTGGTCGACGCGCTCGAACTCGCGGGCGCGACACCGGGTGCGCGCGTCGACGCCTTGGCGCCGCACGACGCGGCGATTGCCGGCGCGATCCATCGCTTCGTCGGGGCGTCGGCGGCGGCGCTGGTGCTGATCCAGGCCGACGACCTCGCCGGCGAGACGACGGCCGTCAACCTGCCGGGCGTCGACCGCGAGCGCCCGAACTGGCGGCGCAAGCTCGACGTCGACGTCGAGGCGTTGTGGCAGACGGAGGCGGCCGCGCAGGCGATCTCCGATTTCGCGCCGGTGCGGACCGGGCGCTGACCGCCGCGCACCTCCGCGCAGCCCCGGCGCGACGGCGGGCGCCTCAGCGCAGGTGATGGACGTGCTGGCCCAGCATTTCGGGAACGATCAGCGTGACGCCGCGCGCGGTCACGTGGAAACGTCGCCGGTCCTCGTCCGGATCGACCCCGGCCGCGAAGCCCTGCGGCAGCCGGCAGTGCTTGTCGACGACCGTCTTCTTCAGCACCGTCCCGCGGCCGACGTCGACGTTGGGCATGACCACCGAGTCCTCGATCGTGCAGTAGTCGTGGACGTGCACGTTCGAGAACAGCAGCGACCGGCGCACGATCGAGCCGCTGATGATGCAGCCGCTGGCGACGATCGAGTCGATCGCCGTCCCGCGCCGGCCGTCGTCGTCGAACACGAACTTGGCCGGCGGCAACTGCTCCTGGTACGTCCAGACGGGCCAGTCCCGGTCGTAGAGATTCAGCTCGGGCACGACGTCGGTGAGCGCGACGTTCGCCTCCCAGTACGCGTCGATGGTGCCGACGTCGCGCCAGTACGGGATGCCGTTGCTGGTGTTGACGCAGCTTGCGGCGAAGTCGTGCGCGTGCGTGCGCGTCCCCTCCTCGATGAGCCGGGGGATGACGTCCTTCCCGAAATCGTGGCCGGAGAGCGGTTCGTCGGCGTCGCGCAGCAGCACCTCGTACAGGAACGCGGCGTCGAACACGTAGATGCCCATGCTGGCGAGCGCCCGGTCCGGGCGGCCCGGCATCGGCGCCGGCTCCGCCGGCTTTTCCTGGAAGCGCACGATGCGGCGCTCGGCGTCGACGCCGACGACGCCGAGGGATCGCGCGTCGGCGAGCGGGACGTCGATGCAGGCGATCGTCATCTGCGCCTGCGCGTCGACGTGGTCGTCGAGCATCCGGCCGTAATCCATCTTGTAGACATGGTCGCCGGCCAGGATCAGCACGTACCGCGGGTCGTGCCGCCGCAGGATGTCGAGGTTCTGGTAGACCGCGTCCGCGGTGCCCTGGTACCACGTCGCCTCGATCCGCTGCTGCGCCGGCAGCAGCTCGACGAACTCGTCGAAGCGGCCGTCGAGGAAGCTCCACCCGCGCTGCACGTGGCGGATGAGGCTCTGCGACTTGTACTGCGTGCAGATGCCGACCCGGCGGATGCCCGAATTGACGCAGTTCGACAGCGCGAAGTCGATGATCCGGAACTTGCCTCCGAACGGGATCGACGGCTTGGCACGCCAGTCGGTCAGCTGCTCGAGGCGACTGCCTCGACCGCCGGCGAGGATCAGCGCCAGCGTGCTCTTGGTCAGCGGACCCGGCAGCTGCCTCGCGCGCCCGCCATGGGCGAGCGCGTCGAGCAGGTCCGGTTCGCCAGGGACGTTCATCCCGGCTCGGGCTGCGCCCGTCGGTACGCAGTGCCCGTCGGCGTCGCCGACGGCCGCTACGCGCGGAGACAGGCCTCGATCTGCGCTTCGGCGTCGATCCAGTCCTGCAGTTCGCCGCCGGGCACGAAGCCGCGCTTCTCGGCGAGGTAATACGCCGCCTCGGCGATCATCATCTGCCGCGCGTCCGGATCGACCATCCGGTCCTGTGCGGGCAGCGGTGCGGGCTTCGACGCGATGCCGGCTTCAGCGTTGCCGGCGTCGGGGGCCGCCGGGATGGGCGGCTTGCGATTCGGGCGTCGCGTGGGTGCGACACGGGGTGTAGGCATTGTCGTCTCCTGTGGACCAACGGATCCAACCCTGCTTTTCTTGTTGTTATGAATAATTCAGACTACTCGGGCGCACCGCCGGTTCATTGATATCTGTCAACCATGGGCCAAAGCCGGGGGGACAGATTTCATGCTGCGCCGCACACTCGCAGGCCTTCGACGGCGGCCCGGGCAGTGCGCGCGCCGCCGGCGTCCGCCGCCGCCAGGAAGCGCGGACCGGCGAATACCCGGACCGGGATTGATGAACGTCAATGCGCGCGCCGCGCGGAATCCTAGAGTGTCCTGAGGGGTGTGGCCCGATCGCGGTGCCGGGCCCCGGCATCGCGGCGACACCCGGGATCGTCCCGTGCGACCCGACGTCATCCACAAATCGCCCGCAGACCTGCGGGTTGCGCCGAACCTGCTGGACTACGAGATCGAGCGGCGCCGCTTCTCGTGGGCCTCCGTGCGCCGGGAACTCGCGGGCACGCCGGGCGGCGGGCTGAACATCGCCGTCGAGGCGCTCGACCGCCATCTCGCGACGCCGGTGCGCAATCGCGCCGCCTTCCGCTTCGTCGCGCGCGACGACCGTCTGCGGACGATGACCTACGCGGAACTGACGCAATCGGCGAACCGCTTCGCCAACGTCCTTCGTCACCTCGGCGTGGGCAAGGGAGACCGGCTGTTTCTGCTCGCCGGTCGCGTGCCCGAGCTCTACATCGGCGCCCTCGGTGCGCTGAAGAACGGCACCGTGGTCTCGCCGCTGTTCTCCGCGTTCGGTCCGGAACCGATCAGGACGCGCCTCGGGCTTGGCGAGGGCAAGGTGCTGGTGACCACGGAGTCGCTGTTCCGGCGCAAGGTGGCGGGCATCGCGGGTTCCCTGCCCCGCCTCGAGCACGTGCTGCTGATCGGTGACGACGGCCGCGCGACCGACGTCCCGGGCACGCACGACCTCGCCGGCCTCATGGCCCAGGCGGCCGACGAATGCGCGGCGGAACACACGTCGGAGGACGACCCGGCGCTGCTGCACTTCACCAGCGGCACCACGGGCACGCCGAAGGGGGCGCTGCACGTCCACGGCGCCGCCCTCACGCATTACGCAACGGGCCGGTACGCGCTCGACCTGCACGCCGACGACATCTTCTGGTGCACCGCCGATCCGGGATGGGTGACCGGAACGTCGTACGGGATCATCGCGCCGCTGCTGCACGGCGTCACGAGCCTCGTCGACGAGGCGGAGTTCGACGCCGACCGTTGGTACCGCCTGCTGCAGGAGCACCGGGTCACCGTCTGGTACACCGCCCCGACGGCGATACGGATGCTGATCAAGGGCGGCGCCGACATCGCGAACCGGTACCGGCGACCGGACCTGCGTTTCGTGGCGAGCGTCGGCGAGCCGCTGAACGCGGAGGCCGTGTGGTGGGGCCAGGAAACGCTGGGCCTGCCGATCCACGACAACTGGTGGCAGACCGAGACCGGCGGGATCATGATCGCCAACACCCCCGCCATGGACATCAAGCCCGGCTCGATGGGCAAGCCGCTGCCCGGCATCGACGCGTACGTCGTTCACCGGCGCGAGGACGGGGGCGTCGAGACGATCGACGCCCCCGACGTGGAAGGCGAGCTCGCCCTGCGGGCGGGCTGGCCCTCGATGTTCCGCGGCTATCTCAACCAGGAGGAGCGCTACCGCAAGTGCTTCGCCGACGGCTACTACCTGACCGGCGACCTCGTCCGGCGCGACGCCGACGGCTACTTCTGGTTCGTTGGCCGCGCCGACGACGTGATCAAGTCGGCCGGGCACCTGATCGGGCCGTTCGAGGTCGAAAGCGTGTTGATGGAGCATCCCGCGGTCGCGGAAGCCGGGGTCATCGGCAAGCCCGACCCCGTGGTCGGCGAGGTCGTCAAGGCATTCGTTTCGCTGAAGGCCGGCTACGCCGCGAGCGAGGACCTGCGGTTGGACCTCCTCGGACACGCGCGCAAGCGGCTCGGCGCCGCGGTCGCGCCGAAGGAGATCGCCTTCCTGGCCGCGCTGCCCCGCACCCGGAGCGGCAAGATCATGCGGCGCCTGCTCAAGGCCCGCGAACTCGGATTGCCCGAGGGGGACACATCGACGCTGGAGGGAGGCGCATGAGCCACGCGAACGCAACCCGGGCAACGACGATTCCGCGCGAATTGGCGCTGGCGCTGCTGCGCGACATGGTTCGAATCCGCCGCTTCGAGGAGCGGTGCGCCGACCTCTACGGCAAGCAGAAGATCCGCGGGTTCCTGCACCTGTACATCGGCGAGGAAGCGGTCGCCGCCGGCGCGGTCCGCGCGCTGGAGGCCGACGACGCGATCGTCGCCACGTACCGCGAACACGGCCACGCCCTCGTCCGCGGCATTTCCCCGGGCGCGATCATGGCGGAGATGTACGGGAAGCGGGAAGGCTGCTCGCGCGGTCGCGGCGGGTCGATGCACCTGTTCGACGCCGCCACCCGCTTCTACGGCGGCAACGCCATCGTCGGCGGCGGCCTGCCGCTGGCCGTCGGCCTCGCGCTCGCCGACCGGATGCAGGAGCGGCGCCGCGCGACCGTCGCGTTCTTCGGCGAGGGTGCGGTGGCCGAAGGTGCCTTCCACGAGTCGATGAACCTGGCCGCGCTATGGGAGCTGCCGGTGGCGTTCTTCTGCGAGAACAATCTTTACGCCATGGGCACGGCGCTGGCCCGCTCCGAATCGCAGACCGACCTGTGCGCCAAGGCCGCGGCCTTCGGCGTGCCGACGCTGAAGGTCGACGGCATGGACGTCATCGCGGTGTACGAGGCCGCGCGACACGCCGCCGACAGCGTCCGCCACGGCCGGGGGCCGTTCTTCGTCGAATTCCAGACCTACCGCTATCGTGCCCACTCGATGTTCGATCCGGAACTCTACCGGGACAAGGCCGAGGTCGAGGAGTGGAAGAAGCGCGGGCCGATCCACCACCTGACGAACCGCCTCAAGGCCGACGGCACGCTGACCGAGGAGGCGTTTCTCGCCCTCGACACCGAGGCGTCGAACGAGGTGGAGGCGGCGATCGCCTTCGCCGAGGCCGGTTCGTGGGAGCCGGTCGAGGATCTCGCCCGCGACGTGCACACGGAGGGCGCGCCATGAAGATCACCTATCGCGAAGCGATGCGGCAGGCGCTGCACGACGCGCTGTCGACCGACCCGCGGGTCTTCCTGATGGGCGAGGACGTCGGCAGGTACGGCGGCAGCTACGCGGTGTCCAAGGGGTTCCTGGACGAGTTCGGACCGGAGCGCATCCGCGACACGCCGCTGTCGGAGCTCGCCTTCGTCGGCGCGGGCATCGGCGCGGCGCTGGGCGGGATGCGGCCGATCGTCGAAGTGATGACGGTCAATTTCAGCCTGCTGGCGCTCGACCAGATCGTGAACACGGCGGCCCTGTACCGGCACATGTCGGGCGGCCAGTTCAGCATTCCGCTCGTGATCCGGATGGCGACGGGTGCCGGCCGCCAGCTCGCGGCCCAGCACTCGCACAGCTTCGAGAACTGGTACGCCAGCGTGCCGGGCATCAAGGTCGTCGCACCCGCAACGATCGACGACGCGCGCGGCATGCTGAAGCCGGCGCTGGCCGACCCCGACCCGGTGATCGTGTTCGAGCACGCGCTCCTCTACAACGCCGAGGGAGAGCTGGGCGACGGGTGGCAGCAGGTCGACATCCGGTCGGCCAAGGTGCTGCGGCCGGGTCGCGACGTGACGATCTGCGCGTACGGCGGCACGGTGGCCAAGGCCCTGGACGCCGCCGCCGAACTCGCCGCGGAGGGGATCGACGCCGAGGTCGTCGACCTGCGGGTGCTGCGTCCGCTCGACGACGAGACGATCATCGCGTCGGTGCGGAAGACGCGCCGCGCCGTGCTGGTCGACGAAGGCTGGCGCAGCGGAAGCCTGGCGGCGGAGATCAGCGCCCGCATCATGGAGCAGGCCTTCTTCGACCTGGATGGGCCCGTCGCCCGCGTGTGCAGCGAGGAGGTTCCGATGCCCTACGCGAAGCACCTCGAGGATGCCGCGCTGCCGCAAACCCCGAAGGTCGTGGCGGCGGTGCGGCAGGTCCTCGGCCGGCCCGAGCCATCGCTCCACGCCTGACGATGATCGAGTTCAAGCTCCCTTCCCTCGGCTCCGAGATGGACGAGGGCAAGCTCATCCAGTGGAAAGTGAAGCCGGGCGACCCGGTGAAGAAGGGCGACGTCGTCGCGGTCGTGGACACCAGCAAGGCGGCGATCGACGTCGAGATCTGGGACGAAGGCACCATCCACGAGCTCGCGTGGGAACCCGGCGAGACGGTGCCGGTCGGGACCGTCATCGCGCGGCTGCTCGAGCCCGGCGAGACTCCCGCGCAGGCCGAGGAGGACCAGCGGAAGCGCGCGGCCACGGGCGCCGTCGCCCCCCCGCCCAACGCAGCCCCCGCCACGACGGGCTCCGCCCCCGCCCCCGCGCCAAAGGCGGCGCCCGCCGCCGCGGGAGCGCGGGTACGCATCTCTCCGGCGGCGCGCACCCGGGCGCAGACCCTCGGCGTCGACATCGCCGCCCTCGCCGGCTCGGGACCGGACGGGGCGATCCTGCTCGAGGACGTCGAGAAGGCGGGCGCGCGGTCCCCGGGCCCGAAGGATCGCGGGGCGGAAATGCGGCGGGCCATCGCCGCGGCCATGGCGCGCTCGAAACGCGAGATCCCGCACTACTACCTCGCCACGGACATTCCGCTGGCTCGCACCCGCCGCTGGCTCGCGGCACGCAACGAGGGCCGTCCCGTCACGCAGCGCGTGCTGCTGGCGGCGCTGCTGCTGAAGGCCGTCGCACTGGCGCTGCGGAAGCACCCGCAGCTCAACGGGTTCTTCGAGAACGGCGCGTTCCGGCCGGCGCCCGGCATCCACCTCGGCGTGGCGATCTCGATTCGGCAGGGCGGCCTCGTCGCCCCGGCCATCCGCGACGCCGACGCGAAGAGTCTCGACGAGCTGATGCGGCTGCTGGCCGACCTGGTGGCGCGCGCCCGTGGCTTCACGCTCCGGAGTTCGGAGCTGTCGGATCCGACGATCACCGTCACCAACCTCGGCGACCAGGGCGTCGACCTGGTCCAGGGCATCATCTATCCGCCGCAGGTTGCGCTGGTGGGATTCGGCAAGGTCGCGGAGCGCCCGTGGGTGGAGGACGGCGCGCTCGTCGTGGCCCCGGTCGTCACCGCCTCCCTGTCCGCGGACCACCGGGTCAGCGACGGCCACGGCGGCGCGGCGTTTCTCGACGAAGTCGCGGGCCTGCTGCAGGCGCCGGAGCAGCTGTAGGTTCTCCCGCCGACGGCAAGGGTGCCCACGCCATGAACGAACAAGCGATTCGCGACGCGCTCTTCGCGGTACTGCGCACCGTCGCACCGGAGGTGACGCCGAACGAGATCGCGGCCGACCAGCCGCTGCGCGATCAGGTCGACCTCGACTCGATGGACTTCCTGAATTTCCTGGTCCGCCTGCACGGGAAGCTTGGCGTCGACGTGCCCGAGTCCGACTACGCGAAGCTGGTCACGTTGAACGACTTCGTCGCGTACCTGGGGGCCAGGCTGCGGTGACCGCCATGGAGCCGATCAGGATGCAGCGGCGCTCGACCGCCAGGCGGATGCCGCCGTGACCGCTCGGACGACACCGGTCCGGACGCCGGTCGTCGACGCTGCGTCCAGCCACCCCTGGGACCCGGTGCGCGCGGCGGTCGACAGCTGGACGTGCCTGTCGCGGATGTCCGAGATCTGGTGGACGCGCAGCGCGGGTCCGGCGGCGATCGACGCCGCGCGCCGCGCGCGCTTCGACGCGCTGGTGGAGTTCGCGCGCGCCCGCTCGCCGTTCTACCGCGACGCCTGGCGACGCCTCCCGGCCCGCCGGCTGCGACCGGCCGAACTGCCGGTCGTGACCAAGGCGGCGCTGATGGCGCGGTTCGACGACTGGGCCACCGTGCCGGAGATCAAGCGGGCCGCGGTCGAAGCGTTCCTCGCCGACCGGGGACAGATCGGCGAGCGGTTCCTCGACCGGTTCGTCGTCTGGAAGAGCTCGGGAAGCACCGGCGTACCGGGCATCTTCGTGCAGGACGGCGACGCGCTGGCGACGTTCGACGCGCTGATGGCGATGCACCAGGACCCGGGGCAACTCGCCGCGCAGCATCCGTGGTCGCTGCTCGCCCACGGCGGCCGCGCCGCCCTGGTCTCCGCGGTCGGCGATCACTTCGCCAGCATCGCGTCGTGGCGGCGCCTGTGCCAGGGCAGCCCGTGGATCGCCGCGCGAGGCTTCTCGATCCTGGACCCGCTGCCGCGGCTCGTCGCCGCGCTCAACGCCTATCGACCCGCGTTTCTCGCGAGCTATCCGACGATGCTCGCGCTGCTGGCCGCGGAGCGGAAGGCGGGGCGGCTCCGCATCGACCCGGTGGCCCTGTGGTCGGGCGGGGAATGCCTGATGCCCAGCACGCGCGCCGAGATCGAGGGCGCGTTCGGCTGCCGGATCGGGAACGAGTACGGCGCGTCGGAATGCATGAGCATCGCGTTCGGCTGCCGCGAGGGCTGGCTGCACGTCAACGCCGACTGGGTCCTGCTCGAGCCGGTCGACGACGACCATCGGCCGACGCCGCCGGGCCAGCCTTCGCGGACCGTGCTGCTCACCAACCTCGCCAACCGCGTGCAACCGATCATCCGCTACGACCTGGGCGACAGCGTCGTCGTGAAGCCGGGGCCGTGCGCCTGCGGCAATCCGCTTCCCGCGATCCAGGTCGAGGGCCGGCACGACGACGTGGTTGCGATGACCGCGCCCGACGGCCACGTCGTCCGCCTGCTGCCGCTGGCGCTGACGACCATCGTCGAGGAGGCCGGGCACCTGCACCGGTTCCAGATCGTGCAGACGGCTTCCGACCGGCTGCTGCTGCGATTCGATCGCGGCGACGAGCGCGCGCGGCAGGCCGCGTGGCGCGCGGCCGCCGGCGCGCTCCACCGCTACCTGGTCAGGCAATCGTTGCCCAACGTGCGCGTCGAACTCGACCGCGCGGCCCGGCGGCGGACCGGCGCAGCGGCAAGCTGCGGGAGGTCGTCGTCGCGAGGGCGACGACGGCCGGGCATCCGCGCGGCTCGCGCGACGTCGGGGCGCGCTAGACTCCATGCTTCAGTTCAGCTCTTCCAACCGAGGAAACCAGCCATGACCGACATCATCGGACTCCTGGGCGCCGACGGCGCCGGCCTGCTCCAGCACGTGTGCAAGGGAATCCCGAAGGCTTCGCTGCACCTGCCGGGACCGGACTTCGTGGATCGAATCGTCGCGCCGAGCGACCGCTCGCCGTCGGTGATGCGCAGCCTGCAGCAGATGTTCAGCCACGGCCGGCTGGCCGGAACGGGCTACCTGTCGATCCTTCCGGTCGACCAGGGCATCGAGCACAGCGCGGGCGCATCGTTCGCGAAGAACCCGCTCTACTTCGACCCCGAGAACATCGTGAAGCTGGCGATGGAGGGCGGCTGCAACGCGGTCGCGTCGACGCTGGGCGTGCTCGGCGCCTGCTCGCGCCGGTACGCGCACAGGATCCCGTTCGTGCTCAAGTTCAACCACAACGAGTTCCTGACCTACCCGAACAAGTACGACCAGATCTTCTTCGCCAGCATCAGGCAGGCGAAGGAGCTGGGCGCCGTCGCGGTGGGCGCGACCGTCTACTACGGCTCGCCCGAGTCCGGCCGCCAGATCGTCGAGGTCAGCAAGGCGTTCGAAGCCGCGCACGAGATGGGGATGGCCACGGTGCTGTGGTGCTACCTGCGCAACCCGGAGTTCAAGCGCGACAAGGACTACCACGTGTCGGCCGACCTCACCGGCCAGGCGAACCACCTCGGCGTGACGATCGAGGCCGACATCATCAAGCAGAAGCTGCCGGAAAATAACGGCGGCTATCTCGCCCTCAACACCAAGGAAAATCCGTACGGCAAGAACGACAAGCGGATGTACAGCGATCTCGCCAGCGACCATCCGATCGACCTCGCGCGCTACCAGGTCGCGAACTGCTACATGGGTCGCGCCGGGCTCATCAACTCCGGCGGCGCTTCGGGCGACAACGACCTGCACGACGCCGTGCGCACCGCGGTGATCAACAAGCGCGCCGGCGGCATGGGCCTCATCTCCGGCCGCAAGGCGTTCCAGAAGCCGATGAAGGACGGCGTCGAGCTGCTCAACGCGATCCAGGACGTCTACCTGGCGAAGGACATCACCGTCGCCTGAACGGGGGGACGCAACCCCTCAATCCGGCCTCGGCCGGAACCGGATGTCGCCGTACCACGCCTCGGCGCTGGCACCGGTGTTGTCGGTGTCGGTCAGCACGCCGACGGCGGTGAGGCGCCCCGGGCGCTCGCCGAACGCGCGCTCGAAGTCCTGGAACAGGTTGCGGCGCAGCGTCTGCCACTGGCCGACCTCGCCGGTGCCGCTCGACGCGACGACCATCTCGATGCGCCGCGTCCGCGGATTCGGGATCACCGTGCCCACCGGATGCCGATTCGACCAGACGTACATCAGCGTCGCGTACGGCAGCTCGTGACCCGAGGCCGCGCGGCTGACCAGGAACACCGCGCGCTCGGCCAGCGAGAGCGCCGTTTTGTCGCCGTCGAATTCGAAGATCAGCCGCACCGGCGAGTCCTCGCGCGCCGCGACGGCGTTGTCGGCGCCTTCGATCGCGTTGCCGACCTTCCACCGCCATTCGACGATCGGGGCCGCGCGGAGGTCGAAGGCCGTGCGGTGGCCCAGCGCGCTCGCGGCGGCGTCGGCCCGCGCGTGCAGCACGATGACGCCGTGGTCGTCGACGAGGTCGTAGGCGGTCAGGCGCTTGCGGTCGGTCAGCCGGATGATCTCCCACCCGTTCGGATGGGCGGCGCCGGCCGGGCCGGCGGAAAACGGCATGACCAGCGGGGCGGCTTCGAGCACGGACTGCGCACCCGACGGCGCGACCGGAGCGAGCAACGCCAGCGGCAGCAGCAGCGACAGCGGGAGCGGAACCATGACCCCTCCACGCGGACCCCGGCGACCGGGACACCGGTCGTGCGCGAGACCGGAATCCGTAACCGCACGCTTCCATCTTGCGCCGTGCGCGGCAAGGGCTTCGTTGACGCAGGTCAGCCCTTGCCGCGGGCTCGCCGGTCGACGTGCGACGGTTCGCCGCAGGCCGCCGCCATGGCGCGGAGTCCGTCAGGATCCGGCGGCGCCTTGCGTCGGGCAACGATCGGCCGCATCTACAGTCAAATCGAAAGCATCGGCCCACTCCGGGTCACGGACATGAACCTCGGCAGCAGACAATCGGGCGGCGGGCAGGACAGCGGCGGACTTCGGCCGGCGGCGGTCGCCGGCATGTTCTATCCGGGCGGCGAACGCGAGCTCGCCGACACCGTCGATCGCGCGCTCGCAGCCGCGGCGGGCTCCGCTCGCCTTCGACTCCACCCGGGCGCCGCGCGGGGCCCGCCAGGTGCCGAAGGCCGTGATCGTGCCCCACGCCGGCTACGTGTATTCGGGTGCGGTGGCGGCGAGCGCGTACGCGCGCCTCGCCCCCGCGCGCGGGGCGGTGTCGCACGTCGTGATCCTCGGCCCCTGCCACCGCGTGCCGGTGCGCGGGCTCGCCCTCCCGGCGGCGAAGGCGTTCCAGACTCCGCTCGGCACGCTGCGCGTCGACCAGGCGGCGGTGGCCGCGATCGCCGGCATGTCCGGCGTCACCGTCAGCGACGCCGCACACGCCGACGAGCACGCGCTCGAGGTCCAGTTGCCGTTCCTGCAGCGCGCGCTCGGCGACGTTGCCATCGTGCCGCTGGTCGTCGGCGCGGCCACCACGAAGCAGGTGGCCGACGTACTGGAGCGCCTCTGGGGCGGCCCCGAGACGCTGATCGTGATCTCGTCGGACCTGTCGCACTACCACCGCTACGAGGACGCGCAGGCGATCGACGCGGCCACCGTGCAGTCGATCCTGCACCTCGACCCCGCGCTCGACCACGAGCAGGCCTGCGGCGCGACGCCGATCATGGGCCTCATCGAAGTCGCGCGCCGCCGCCGGCTCGTGCCCGAACTCCTGGACCTGCGCAACTCCGGCGACACCGCGGGCGACAAGCGGCGCGTCGTCGGCTACGCGAGCTTCGCGTTCCGCGAGAGCGATGCGCCGGGTGAGGATGTCGGTGACGAATACGGCGACGCGCATGGCCGCACGCTGCTGCGCGTGGCGCGCGGCGCGATCCGTCACGCGCTGGGCGCCGGCGCGCCGTTCGCGGCGCGGGAGGCGTGGCTCGACGAGCACCGCGCGACGTTCGTCACGCTGAAGCAGCAGGGCGACCTGCGGGGCTGCATCGGCTCGCTGGAGCCGCGACGTCCGCTCGGCCACGACGTCGCCGCCAACGCCGTCGCGGCCGCGTTCGGCGACCCGCGCTTCGCGCCGCTGGAGCGCCACGAGTTCGAGCGCACCGACATCGAGATCTCGCTGCTGTCGCTGCCGGCAGCGCTGGCCTTCGACGACGCCGACGATCTCTTCGCCCGCGTCCGCCCGGGGCGCGACGGCATCGTGCTGGCCGCCGCGGGACGCCGCGCCACGTTCCTGCCGCAGGTGTGGGAAGACCTGCCGACGCCGGAGCTCTTCTTCGGCCACCTGAAGCGCAAGGCGGGGCTCGCCGACGACTTTCCGCTCGCCCGCTGCAGCGTGCAGCGCTACACGGTGCTCAAGTGGACCGAACAGGACCTGGGACTGACGCCATGACCGCCGTTGCCGAACCGCAAGTCGCCCCCGAGGGACTGCACGACGCGAAGTGGTGGCACCTGCTGCCCGACGGGCGGATGCAGTGCGACCTCTGCCCGCGCGACTGCAGGCTGCACGAAGGCCAGCGCGGCCTGTGCTTCGTGCGCCAGCGCGTCGGCGACCGGATGTACCTGACGACCTACGGACGCTCGTCCGGCTTCTGCGTCGACCCGATCGAGAAGAAGCCCCTGTACCACTTCCATCCGGGCAGCTCGGTGCTGTCGTTCGGCACCGCGGGCTGCAACCTGGCCTGCAAGTTCTGCCAGAACTGGGACATCAGCAAGTCGCGCGAGATGGACACGCTGATGGACGCCGCCGATCCGGCGACGATCGCCCGCGCCGCGAAGGAACTCGACTGCAAGTCGGTGGCGTTCACGTACAACGACCCGGTGATCTTCGCCGAGTACGCGCTGGACGTCGCCGACGCGTGCCATGCCGTCGGCGTGAAGACGGTGGCGGTCACCGCCGGCTACATCCACGACGCGCCGCGGCGCGAGTTCTTCGCGAAGATGGACGCCGCCAACGTCGACCTGAAGGCGTTCACTGACGATTTCTACGTCAAGCTCACCGGCGCGCACCTGCAGCCGGTGCTCGACACGCTGGTGTATCTCAAGCGCGAGACCGACGTCTGGCTCGAGATCACCACGCTGCTGATTCCCGGCAGGAACGATTCGCCCGGGGAAATCGACGCGCTGACGAAGTGGGTGGCGAAGGAACTGGGACCCGACGTGCCGCTGCACTTCTCGGCGTTCCATCCCGACTGGAAGATGGGCGACGTCGAGCCGACGCCGCCGGCGACGCTGAAGCGTTCGCGCGAGATCGCGCTCGCGAACGGCCTGCGCTACGTCTACACCGGCAACGTGCACGACCTCACCGGCGGCACGACGACCTGCCCGGGCTGCGGAACGCCGGCGCTGGTCCGCGACTGGTACCGGATCATGAGCCACGGCATCGCGGCCGACGGGCGCTGCAAGGCCTGCGGCCACCCGATCGCGGGCCGCTTCGACGCGTTCACCCGTGCCTTCGGCCCGCGCCGCATCCCGGTCCGGCTGGCGCATTACCGCGCCTGAGCCGCATCGCGCGGCGCCGCACGCGGGCGCGGACTCCGGGCACGTGCCCAGGCGGGCGGCCCGGCTCAGCCGCGGCGCTCGGGAGGATCGAGAAACGCGCGGACGACGGCCGGATCGTCCCAGGGCACGTCGTTCGGCAGGCTGTTGAGCAGCGGGCTCGTCGGGTCGCGCATCCACTCCTGCGGAAACAGCGCGATCGTCGGGCCCTCGTCGTTCGCGAGATCGGTGGCCCCGGTCCAAGGCAGCCCCTGTGCGCACGCGGCGAACGCGGCCGCGAGATCCACGCCCACCAGCGAGCCGGTGTGCGTCGCCGGCGTGACGCGCCGATTGATTTCGATCAGGAACGCCCGTCCCGTGGACGCCTCGACCATGAACTGGGTGCCGGTGAAGCCGGTGATGCCCAGCGCTTCGAGCAGCCGGCGGTTGGCGTCGGCGATCGCCGGAACGCGCTCGTAGCACGACACCGCGCCCGGACCCGTGGGCTCGGGGTAGTGGCGCACGCTGCGACGGGTGAAGCCGGCGATTTCGCGTCCGCCCCAGGCGAGCGCGGGCCGGTTGTAGTTCCGTCCGGAGACGAATCGCTGGACCAGCGCCGGGCAGCCGCTCGACGGCGACCAGCCCATCGGGGCCCGCACCGCGCGCATCGCCTCGCGCACGTCGCTCTCGTCGTTGCAGCGCGCGACACCGCGACCGGCGTTGCCGTACGCCGGTCGCACGATCACCGGGTACCCCAGGTCCGCGGCAAGCCGCACCGCGTCGTCCTCGCCGGCGACGGCGTCGCCGTCGGGCACGCTGACGCCCACGCGGCGCGCGATCGGCATCAGCAGCGTCTTGTCGATGCTGTCGAGGTAGTGCGCCGGGTCGCCCAGCGAGCGCTGGACCAGCGCCGCCAGCTCCTGCTGGACCCCGGCAACCAGGTTGGCCGGCGGCGCACAGACCAGCTGCATCAGCTGCCGCAGCGTCACGTCGTCCGCCGGGATGATCCATCCGGGCCGGATCGCGCGCACCGCCGTAGCGACGTGCGCGATCCACTCGTACTGGTTCGTCCGGTCGGGCAGCGACGCCTTGCGCGCCGGAAAGCGCGAGTGCAGCGCCACCGCGTTGCGGGGCGCGAGCAGCGAGACTTCGATGCCGGCGCGCTGCAGCTCGCGCGGCATGCGCGCCGCCGCGACGCCTTCGACGTTCAGCGTGACCACCAACGCCGAGCGGGGGTTGGCCGGCGCGCGGTCCGTGCCGGGGTTGGGATCGGGTTGCCATCGGTTCCTAGTTCGGCTGAATGCGCATGCGTCGCACGAGGTCGCCCCAGCGCACCCGGTCGCGCTCGAGGGTGCGGAGCAGGTTGGACACCGGGACGAAATCGCCGACCGGGTCGTGCGGGACGTAGGCCGAGACCAGCGGCACGAGCGCGTGCGTGCTCATCGTCGCGACCAGCAGCGTGTAGGCAGTGGGCGCGCCGCCGGCGAACAGGATCGCGGCGACGGCCAGCAAGGTCGCGGCGAGGCGGTTCCCGGCCTGCGCCGATTGCGGCTTCCGGCGGCCCGCGGCGCTCACCGCGCGGCAGCCGGTTCGCGCAATCCGAGTTCGCGCACCACGGCTCCCCACTTGGCGTAATCGGCGCGCAGCGTCGCCGCGAAATCGCCCGGCGTGCCGCCCGCCGCCTCGAGCCCCTGGTTCGCGAGCCATTCGCGCATCGCCGGCGTGCCGAGCAGGTGGTTGATCTCGCGATTGAGCCGTTCGACGACGGCCCCCGGGGTTGCCGCGGGCACGACGACGCCCATCCAGGTGCGCACATCGAGGTCGGGATAGCCGCCCTCGGCCACCGTCGGCACCTCGGGCAGCCGCGGCGTCCGCCGGTCGCTGAACACCGCGATCGCCCGCACCCGGCCCGCCCGCACCAGCGGCAGCGCCGAGGTGACGCTGACCAGCAGCACCTGGATCTCCCCGGCGACCAGCGCGTTGAGTCCCTGCGCGGAACCGCGGTACGGCACGTGCACCAGCCGGATGCCGGCGGCCCGCGCGAACATCTCGGTGTCCAGGTGATTGGACGAGCCGATGCCGGCCGAGCCGTAGTTCAGCGCTCCCGGCCGGTCGCGGGCCACGCCGATGAGTTCGGCCAGCGTCGTGGCGTTCACCGCGTTGCCGACGACGATCATCTTGGTCGTGTAGCTGAAGTTCGCGACCGGTGCGAAATCGCGGAACGGATCGTAGGGCAGCGGATCGATCAGGTGCGGCAGCATCGTATGCGTGTTCGACGACGCCATCAGCAGCGTGTAGCCGTCGGGCGCCGCCCGCTTGACGGCCTCGACGCCGATGACACCGGAGGCGCCGGGCTTGTTCTCGACCACGACCGTCACGCCCAGCCCCGGCTCCAGCCGCTCCGCCATCACGCGGGACACGAGGTCGACCGCGCCGCCCGGCGACTGCGGGACGACCAGCCGCAGCGGCCGCGCGGGCCAGGCGGGCTGGGCGCGCGCCGTCAGCGGGGCGAGGCCCAGGGCGAACGGAGCGAGGCGAAGGAGGTCGCGGACGAATGCGCGGCGCGAAGGGCGGAACAAGTGGGACTCGACGGCAACGACGGGTGGGACCGGCATTTTGCCACGGACCCGCCGCCGGCAGCGCTTCGCCTCAAACCACCGGCGCGAGGTCGAATGCCGCGGGGGGCGCACCGCGCTGCTGCCGCTCCCACATGGCCGTCAGCGCCGCCTCGAAGCCGCGGCGGAAGCGATCGGTGTCGAACAGCGCGGCCTGCGAACGGGCGAGCGCGAGCTTCCGGCGCACCGCGGCGAGCTCGCCCGGCGAACGGGCGAGGCGCAGCGCCAGTGCCTCGTAGTCGTCGACGCTGGTGGTGACGAGCTCGGGCAGGCCGGCGGCGATGAGCTGGCTCTGCGCGACGCGGCTGGGGAACGCGCGGCCGGTGCAGGTGACCACCGGCAGCCCCGTCCACAGCGCGTCGCTGGCCGTCGTGTGCGCGTTGTACGGCAGCGTGTCGACGAACAGGTCGGCCAGGCGATGCCGCGCGAGATGTGCCGACTGCGGGACGCGCGGCGCGAATGCGACCCGCGATGCCGCGACCCCGCGGGCCTCCGCTTCGCGCCGCAGGTTGCGCGTCGCGGCGGCGTTGTCCTCGAGCAGCCACAACGCGCTGCCCGGCACGGCGTCGAGCAGCCGCATCCACGATCCGAACGTCGCGGGCCCGATCTTCTGGCTGTTGTTGAAGCAGCAGAAGACGAAGCCCGCCTCCGGCAGGCCGGCCTCGGCGCGGGTCGGCGCCGCGGCGGGAATCGCGCGCGTGGTGTCGATGACCCAGTAGGTGTCGGGGAGGCGCACCACCGCCTCGTCGTAGAAGCGCTCGTCGCCGGGCGGGATCACGTGCCGGTCGGCGACCACGTAATCGTGAACCCCGCTGCCGAACGTGCCCGGATAGCCCAGCCAGTTCACCTGCACCGGCGCCGGGCGACGCGCGAGGATGCCCGGCCGGCCGCCGTGGGTGAGACCGGTCAGGTCCACCGCGATGTCGATCTCGCGCTCGCGCAGCATCCGCGCCACCTCGTCGTCCGACCGCGCGCGGACGTCGACGAACGATTCGAACGCGGCCACCAGCCGGCGGCGCATCGGGCCGTCGTCCGGCGGCCCGTAGGAGAACGCGGTGACCTCGAAGCGATCGCGGTCGTGCCGCTCCAGCAACTCGGCCAACAGGTAGGCGACCGGATGATCGTGGAAGTCGGCCGCCAGGTAGGCCAGCCGGATGCGGTCGTGGCGGTAGCGCTCGCCGCGCCACAGCGGCGGGGGCGGCGGGCCCGCCGAAGCCTGGTGGATTCGAGCGCAGGCGAGCTGCAGCGCGGGGTCGTCGCTGACCGCGAGGAACGCGAACGGCGTGATGGCGCGCTCGCCACGGGCGACGCGGGCCTCGACGCGGGCGATCAGCGCGTCGGTGCCGGCCCAGTCGCAGGCGTGGCGCTGGGCGAGCAGCAGATACCCGTCGGCCCAGTCGTAGCCGGGCGCCAGCGCACAAAGCCGCGCGAACGTCGCCGCGGCATCCTCGTAGCGGCGTTGCTCGATCTGCGCGTTGCCGAGATTGCTGAGGAGCTCGGCGCGCGTCGGGTCGAGCGCCAGCGCGCGCTCGAAATCCGCGACGGCCTCGCCGCGCCGCCCCAGCGCCTGCAGCAGGAGGCCGCGATTGCACAGCGCTTCGGCGAAGTCGGGGCGCAGCGCGATCGCGCGCTCGATCGCGGCGAGCGCGGCGTCGTGTCGTCCCGCGCCCTGGAGCGCGAGGCCGAGGTTCGAATGGGCGGCGGCGTCGCTGCGCGGACACCGCGACCGCCCGCTCGATCAGCGCCACCGCCTCGCCGTGCTCGCGCTGCTGGAGCTTCACCACGCCGAGCATGTGCAGCGCATTGAAGTCGGCGGGAGCGAGCGCGAGCGCATCGCGGTAGCTGCGCTCGGCCGCCGCAAGCTCGCCACGCTGCTGATGCGCAAGCGCCTGCTGCAGCAGCGCGGTCAGCCCGGGCGCATCGGCCGCCGGGACCGTGTGCGACGGAGCCACCGGATGGAGCGCCGGCGTGGCGGAACCGAGCATCCCGTGGCAGTCCTTGTAGCGGCGTCCGCTGCCGCAGGGACAGGGCGCGTTGCGGGACGGGAGTGGCGGCATGATCGTCAGGAGTCAATCGGGGTCAGGTCGAATTTTGGGCAAGCCGAAACGAGGGCTCCGCATCCCGCCGCCCCGAGAATACCCTGCAGAGTGACCGGTGCGCCCGCTGCCGGCCATCCGCCGTGTGGACGATGGCCCCGCGGATACAGCTGCGGCACCATCGAAATACGCCGGGCGCAGAACGGGGCGCACGGAACGGCCGCCAGACGCACCGCGACCGTCGCTCGCGTCCGCGGCCAGCTTCGTCGCCGTGCCATCGCACGCGCGATTGACCGCACTTCACCTAAATTCGACCTGACCCCGCACGACACGGCACAATGGGCGTCCTCGCCATCCCGTGCCGCCACCATGCCTACCCCCACCCATCGCCTGCTGGACGCCGTACGCATGTTCGAGCACGGCAAGATCGTCAGCGCCCGCGAGGCGGTGGCGCTGATCCGCGACGGCGACACCCTCGCCACCACCGGCTTCGTCGGGATCGGCTTCGCCGAGAACATCGCCGTTGCGCTGGAGCAGCGCTTCCTCGACACGGCCCGCGACGCGCCGGACGGCGTCGGCCACCCGCGCAACCTGACGCTGGTCTACGCCGCGGGCCAGGGGGACGGCAAGGAACGCGGCCTCAACCACCTGGGCCACGAGGGCCTGGTAAAGCGCGTCGTCGGCGGTCACTGGGGCCTGGTGCCGAAGCTGCAGGCGCTGGCGGTGGGGAACCAGATCGAGGCGTACAACCTGCCGCAGGGCGTGATCGCGCACCTCTTCCGCGACATCGCCGCCGGCAAGCCGGGACACCTGTCGAAGATCGGCCTCGGCACCTTCGTCGATCCGCGCCACGGCGGCGGCAAGATCAATCCGATCACGACCGAAGACCTCGTCACGCTGATGCCGCTCGGGGACGAGGAGTACCTCTTCTACCGCGCGTTCCCCATTCACGTCGGCATCATCCGCGGCACCACCGCCGACCCCGACGGCAACATCACCATGGAGCGCGAGGCGCTCACGCTCGAGGGCCTCGCCATCGCGATGGCGGCGCACAACTCCGGCGGCATCGTGATCGCGCAGGTCGAGCGCGTCGCCGACCGCCACTCGCTCAACCCGCGGCAGGTGAAGATCCCCGGCATCCTGGTCGACTGCGTCGTCGTCGCCGAGAAGCCCGAGTACCACATGCAGACCTTCATCGAGCCCTACAGCGCGGCCTTTGCCGGGGAAATCCGCGTGCCGGCATCGACGATCGCCGCGATGCCGATGTCCGAGCGCAAGATCATCGCCCGCCGCGCCGCGCTCGAGCTCAAGCCCAACAGCGTGGTCAACCTGGGCATCGGCATGCCCGAAGGCGTGGCAAACGTCGCGGCCGAGGAGAAGGTGATCGATCTCCTCACCCTCACCGCCGAGCCCGGCGTGGTCGGCGGCATTCCGGCGGGCGGGCTCAACTTCGGTGCCGCGACCAACACGCAGGCGATCATCGACCAGCCCTACCAGTTCGACTTCTACGACGGCGGCGGCCTCGACCTCGCGTTCCTGGGCCTCGCGCAGGCCGACCGCGAAGGCAATCTCAACGTGTCGAAGTTCGGCCCGCGGCTCGCCGGCGCCGGCGGCTTCATCAACATCAGCCAGTGCGCGAAATCGGTCGTGTTCGTCGGCACGTTCACGGCCGGCAACCTGGTGATCCGCGTCGACGGCGGAAACCTCGCGATCGACAGCGAGGGCAACGCGCGCAAGTTCGTCCGCGAAGTCGAGCACCGCACCTACTCGGGCGCGCAGGCGTGGAAGCGCCGGCAGCCCGCGCTGTACATCACCGAGCGCTGCGTCTTCCGGCTGGGCGAGGACGGCCTCGAGCTCGCGGAAGTGGCGCCGGGCATCGACATCGAGCGCGACATCCTCGCGCAGATGGACTTCCGGCCGGTGATCCGCGGCACCCCCAGGGCAATGGACGCGGCGATCTTCCGCGATGCGCCGATGGGCCTGCGCGAGCGGATGCTGGCCATGCCGCTCTCGCAGCGCTTCACGTACGCGGCGGAGCAGAACATCTTCTTCATCAACTTCGAGCGGCTGGCGATCCGGACCCTGCAGGACATCGACGACGTCCGCGCCGAGATCGAGCGGCAGCTGGCGCCGATCGGCCGCAAGGTCTACGCGATCGTCAACTACGACAACTTTTCGCTGCCGCCCGAGCTCGTCGACACGTGGACCGACATGGTCAAGCGCGTGGTCGAGCGCTTCTACTGGGGCGTGACGCGCTACACGACGTCGAGCTTCCTGCGCGTCAAGCTCGGCGACGCGCTGGCGCAGCGCGGCGTGGTCCCGCACATCTACGAGTCCGCCGAGGAAGCGCACGAGCACTTGCGCGACTTCGGTCCCGCGCGCAGCGACTGAGACGCGGGCCGCGCACGCCGCGGTTCTCTTCATCCGTCCGGCCGATGGCGTGCGACGGCGCGCGGATTCACCATGGCTCGCGGCTGTGCCTCCCGGCGCGGCCGTCCACCTCCCCGAGGAAAGGACCGCCATGAGCCATCTGCTGGACCCGCACGCGCTGCACACCGATGCCGAGTACCGCGCGGCATTGGACGAACTCGACGAGCTCCTCCTCTGCGATCCCGGCACGCCCGCAGGTCGCCGCTGCGACGAGCTCGTCGCGCTGATCGAGGCCTACGAGGCGCGTCGCCGCGAGGCCGACCGCGCCGCCGATGCCGAGTTGCGGCGCGTGTGGGCGCGAGCCTGGACGGCGTTCGGGCTGCCGCACGACGTTCCGGAGGCGATCGGTGCGACGGCGGCCGACGTCGGAACGGCGCGAAGCGTGCCGGCCCGGGGCATCGCGGCCCGCCTCACCGGCGTGGACGACGACGTGGCGGGGCCATCGCGCTCCGGCTGAGCGACCAATCCGGCGTCGCAAAGCGCGCAGCAAGGAAGTCTATGAACGCGCGGACTTTCGCCGACAGGTGGCGCCGGCTGGGATACACCGCGTTGATCGGCCCCGCCGGCACCCGGTAGCCCGGAAGCAGCGGCACCAGCCGCCCCGCGGCGATGTGCGGCGCGACGATGAAGTCGGGTTCGAGCGAAACGCCGAGGCCCGCCGCGGCCAGCGCCGTCAGCATCTGGCCGTTGTTGGAGCGGGCCGGGCCGCGCACGCGCACCGCGTGCTCGGCGCCACCGGCATCGGTGAAGCGCCAGAGGTCGCGCGTCGCGAGATAGTCGTATACCAGGCAGGCGTGCGTCGACAGCTCGTCGGGTGTGCGCGGCGTGCCATGCCGTGCGAGATAGGACGGGGCGGCGACGCAGACGAGCTCGGTGGCGCCGATCCGCCGCGCCACCAGCGCCTGGCTGCCGATCCCGCCGATGCGGATGGCGAGGTCGAACCCCTCGTCGACGATGTCCACCGTGCGGTCGGACAGCTCGATCTCGAAGCTCACCTCCGGATGGGCGGCGCCGAACGCCGCGATCGCCGGCGCGAGATGGCGAATGCCGAAGGTGATCGCCGAGGTCAGGCGCAGCGTGCCGCGCGGGACCAGCGTCGTTGCGCGCACCGACCCTTCCGCCTCGTCCAGATCCGCGAGCAACTGGACACAGCGCTCGTAGAACGCCTGGCCCGACTCGGTCAGCGACAGCCGCCTCGTCGTCCGGTTGAGCAGCCGCACCGACAGATGCGCCTCGAGGTCGGCGACGTGCCGCGACACGGCGGACGTCGAGACGCCGAGCTTGTCGGCGGCGCGCGCGAAGCTGCCCTGCTCGACGACCTTGGCGAACGCGGTCAGCGCAAGAAAGCGGTCCATTTCGAGATTTTATTGCAAAAATCGCAACAATCTATCCCGCCTTGGACTATTTATCCCGTACGGTGAGACGTCCATGATTCGTTCCGTCGCAACGCATCCCCATCGTCCCTAACGTCCACCAGGAGTCCCTCATGTCGCAAGACCGTCAAGTCGCCACCGCCGCACTGCTGCTGCGCCTCACGCTCGGCACCATGTTCATCGCGCACGCGCTGCTCAAGTATTTCGTCTTCACCCTCGATGGCACCGCGCAGTATTTCGGCTCGCTGGGTCTGCCGCCGGCCTTGGGGTACGTCACGTTCGCCGCCGAACTCGTCGGCGGCGTGATGCTGGTGCTCGGCGTCTACACGCGATGGATCGCGCTGGCGCTCGTGCCGTTCCTGCTGGGCGCCACGTGGGTGCACGTCGGCAACGGCTGGCTGTTCAGCGGCAAGGGCGGCGGCTGGGAGTACCCGGTGTTCCTGACCATCGCCGCGATCGTGCTGGCCCTGCTGCCGCAGTCGGCGCCGGCGCTGTGGCCGGCGTCGCGTCCGAGCGCGTTGAAGCCGGCGTGAGCGTTCCCCGCGAACCCGTGACCCATCCCCGTGCGGGCGGCCGGCCTACCGCCGGCCTCCCGAGCGCGTGCTCGCCCCACCCGCCGACCCCCTTTCCCGGAGCTCCCCGATGAAGCTGTACTACTCCCCCGCCGCCTGCTCGCTTTCCCCGCACATCGTCGCCCGCGAAGCCGGCGTTCCGCTCGAACTGGTGAAGGTCGACCTCAAGGCGCACACCCTTGCCGACGGCACCGACTACACGACGATCAACCCGAAGGGCTCGGTGCCGCTGCTCGAGCTCGACGACGGCGACCGGTTGTCCGAGGGCCCGGCGATCGTCCAGTACCTCGCCGACCGCAATCCGGCGGCCGGGCTCGCCCCCGCCGCGGGGACCATGGCGCGCTACCACCTGCAGGAATGGCTGAACTTCGTCACTTCCGAACTGCACAAGCAGTACTCGCCGCTGTTCGACGCCGCGGTGCCCGCCGAGTACAAGGAGACCGTCAAGGCAAGGCTCGCCAAGCGTCTCGACTGGCTGTCGACCAGGCTCGCCGGACAGGACTACCTGACCGGCGCACAATTCAGCGTCGCCGACGCGTACCTCTTCACCGTCCTCAACTGGAACCGGTGGGTGGGGCTCGACACCGCCAGGTGGCCGGTGCTCGAGGCCTACGTCGCGCGCGTCGCGGCGCGGCCGAAGGTGCAGGAAGCGCTGACGGCCGAGGGTCTGACCAGATGAATCGACGAAGGAAGCCGCCGATGAAACGCCTGCCTACGCTGTTCCTGTCCCATGGATCGCCGATGACGGCGGTCGAGCCCGGCGCCGCGGGTCAGGCGTGGGCGGCGCTCGCGCGGGCGCTGCCCGTTCCCCGCGCGGTGCTGATGGTGTCGGCGCACTGGGACACCGAACTGCCGATGCTCTCCGGCAACGCGAAGCCGGAGACCATCCACGATTTCGGCGGCTTCCCGGATGCGCTGTATGCGCTGCGTTACCCCGCGCCCGGCGCGCCGGACGTCGCGCAGGAGACCGCCGCCGCGCTGAAAGCCGCCGGGTTCACCGCCGGCATCGACGGCTGCCGCGGTCTCGACCACGGCGCGTGGGTGCCGCTGATGCACATGTACCCGCAGGCCGACGTGCCGGTGGTCCAGCTGTCGGTGCAGACGGGGCGCGGTGTCGCGCATCACGCGCACCTGGGCGCCGCGCTCGCGCCGCTGGCCGAACGCGGCGTCCTGATCATCGGCTCGGGCCACGCGACGCACAACCTGCGCGACTGGATGACGGCGGCGCGCAGCGGCAACGCGGCGCCGATGCCCTACGTCGAGGCCTTCGCCACCTGGCTCGACGAGCGCCTCGCCGCCAACGATGGCGATGCGCTGATCGACTACCGCGAACGGCGGCCCGAAGCTGCGCGCGCCCACCCGACCGAGGAGCACTACGTCCCGCTGCCGGTCGCCTGGGCCGCCGCCGGCCCGGGAGCCGTCGCCACCCGCGTCCACCGCGAAACCTTCGGCGGCGCACTGGCCATGGACGCCTGGCGCTTCGACCCGCCGGCCTCCTCGGGGTCAGGTCGAATTTAGGTCAACGTGGTCCAGGGGGCCCGGCGGCCGGTCCCCGCACACCACCCCACCCTGCACGATTCCCATCCGACCGACCATCGGCCCGATGGCCGAGGTCGCGGCGCGCCGTCCATCCGCGGGACCGGGGTCACTTCAGGGCTGGAAGCCCTCGACGCCCGCCTGCCAGAGCAGGAAGGCAAAGGTGTCCGCGCGCTCCTCGTAGGACTGCTTCTTGGTCGTGCCGATGCCGTGGCCGGCGTCGTAAGTCGATGCGCAGCAGCACGGGCTTGCCGCTCGCCGACGCCGCCTGCATCCGCGCCGCCAGCTTTGCCGGATCCCAGACGTCGACGCGCGGGTCGTTGACGCCGGCGGTCAGCAGCACCGCCGGATACTTCACGCCGTCCTTCACCGCGTGGTACGGACTCATCGCGTAGAGGCCCTTGAAGCCCGCCTCGGTCGTCACCGAGCCGAACTCCGGAACGTTGGGCGGGCCCATCGCAGCGAACTCCGAACGCACGGCGTCCGACATCGGCACCTGCCCGACGGCCGCGCCGAACAGGTCGGGGCGTTCGGTGATCGCGCGCCCGACCAGCACGCCGCCGGCGCTGCCGCCCATCACCGACAGCCTGGCCGGCGACGTGTACCGGTTGGCCACCAGCCATTCGGCGACGGCGATCGCGTCGCGCCAGGTGTTCGCCTTGGTCGCCTGGAAGCCCGCCTTGTGCCAATCCTCGCCGAACTCGCCGCCGCCGCGCACGTGCGCGACCGCGAGCACGCCGCCCCGGTCGAACCACGACAGCCACGTCGGGCGGAAGAACGGCGTCATCGCGATGCCGTAGGCCCCGTAGCCGTAGACGATCGTCGGGTTGCCGCCGTCGAGCCTCATCCCCTTGCGATGGACGATCGTCAGCGGGACCGGCGTGCCATCGGCCGCCTTGACCTTGACCTCGGTGGCGACGAGATGCAGCGGGTTGTCGAACCTGCCCTGCGGCTGCAGCCCCGTGTCCCGAACCCGGCCCGCCGCCGGATCGTAGGCATAGAGCGCGCCGAAGCGCGTCCAGCCGCCGAGACCGAACACGATGCCCGGCCGGCGCGGATCGACGGCGAGGCTGTCGATGTCGCCGGCGTACGGCAGGCGCACCGGCGTCGCCGCCGCGCCGCCCCGCGGCAGCCGATGGAGCTCGCTCGCGCCGCCGTTGCGCTTGCGCACGTACAACGCGTCGGCGGCCGCCGCGATGCCGGTGACCACCGATTCGCCGGGCGGCACGACCGTCTCGGCGCGCGCGACGTCGGGCGCGGCCAGCGACGTCCGCAGCACCTTGAAGCGCGACGCGTCCTTGTGCGTCATCAGGTAGATCGCATCGCCCTGGACCGCGTAGTCGGTCACGGCATCGGCAGTGTCGACGACCCTGACCCAGGGCGTGCGCTCGGCGTCGAGCGCCGCCAGCGGTGCCGTCCACAGCCTGAACTCGCGCTGCACGCCATTGATCGCCAGCGCGACCAGGTGCGACGAGCCCGGAGGGTGATGAACGACGACGTTCTCGTCGGGCCCGATCCCGGCGCCCGGCGTGACGCCGGCGCCAAACAGCGCAACGTCGCGGTCCGGCGCATCGCCGAGCCTGTGGACGAAGACGCGCGAGTTCTTGTACCGGTCGGTCGGCGGCGCCCCGGCGGCGAGCTTCTGCAGCCTCGTGTAGACGAGCCGCCCGTCCGGCAGCCACGACGGCGCGGCGAACTGCGCGCGGTCGATTTCGTCGGCCAGCACCTTGCCGGTCGCGACGTCGATCACCCGCAGCACCGAGTCTTCCGAACCGGCCGGTGAGATGCCGTAGGCGACGTGGCGATTGTCGGGCGACGCCGCGTAATAGTCGAGCGAGCTGTGCTTCCCATCCGGCGTCGTGATCGCCTCCGGATTGACCAGCAGCCGCTCCCTGCCGGCGAAGCCTTCGCGCACGTAGAGCCGCGGCAGGTTCTCGTCGGCGCGCCGCTTCTGGTAGTAGACGCGGTTGCCGACGACCTGCACGTCGGTCACGCGTGCCGCGACGGCGTCGCCGTGCGCCTCGATCTCGCGATACAGCGTGTCGCGTCCGGGGATCCGCGCCAGCACGGCGTGCGCGTAGTCGGCTTCCGCCTTCAGCCACGCGGCAAACTCCGGGTTCTTCACGTCCTCGAAGTACCGGTACGGGTCCGGCACCGCGACGCCGAAGTAGGTGTCGGTGACCTCGCGGACCGGTGCCGCCGGCGGCCTGGCCGGCACGCCGGCGGCAGGCTCCGCGGCGGCGGCGGTGCCGAGAATGTCCGCGCTGGCGGACAGGCACAGGATGGCAGCGGCGAACAGCAGCCGCGAGATCGACGGACTGGGCACGGATCGGCTCCCGGAAACGACGCGAGCGCGCATTATCCCCTGCTGCCTCACCGCGGCCACCTACCCTCCGTACAGCACCCACGGCGCCCAGTGAAACGGCGCCGCCAACTTCGGGTCGCGGATGAACTCGCGCTTGGTCGCGGCCAGTGCGACGGCCGGCGCCGCGCCCTTGGCGAGCCGGGCGTAGAAGCGCGCCATGAACGCCGCGGCGCTGTCGTCGGACACCGGCCACAGCGACAGCAGCGTCGCGCGGGCACCGGCGACGGTCAGCGCATACGGCAGGCCGAACACGCCTTCGCCGGCGACGTCCTTGCCGAGCGCGGTTTCGCAGGCGGAAAGGACGACCAGGTCCGCGCCGATCGCATAGGTCGCGATCTCCGCCGCGGTGACGTAACCGGGCGACGCGCGGTCCCCGGCCAGCACCAGCGACGACCACTGCGGCGCGCCCGGCGACAGGTGGCCGTGCGCGGCGACGTGGAGGTAGCGCGTCGACGCCAGGGTGCCGTCGCGCCCGGCGGCGGCGAATGCCGACTTGGTCGCGCCGGCGCCGGTCACCACCAGACGCCGATCGGCGCGAAAGCGCGCGGCAATCGCCGCGACCTCCGCCTCGGCGGCCGGCAGCGGCGACCAGTGCAGTCGCGCGAGCGACGGCGGCAGGCCCTCGGTGCCGGTCAGTCGCGCGTAGTCGGGGGCGCCGAAGGCCACCAGGTCGCGTCGGTGGTGCGACCGCGGCAGGGCCGCCAGCGACGCCCAGGCCGTCAGCGACGGCGCGTAGGCGACGTCGACGTGGCCGACCAGCGTCGAGCCTCGCCACGGCAGCGGCTCGAACGGCAGCAGCGCCAGCGGCCCGTCGGCGGCGAACACCACGCGCCGCGCCCCGGCCAGGTGCGGCGCGAGGGGAGCGAGCAGCGCGGTCGCCATCTCGGCGGCCAGCGCCTCGGCCGTGACGCGCACCGAGTCGGCGGTCGGCGG
This sequence comes from uncultured beta proteobacterium, assembly GCA_963810815.1. Lineage (GTDB taxonomy): Bacteria > Pseudomonadota > Gammaproteobacteria > Burkholderiales > Casimicrobiaceae > CAVQWT01. The sequence continues at coordinate 242,627 of CAWEPB010000003.1, forward strand.
CGACAGCGCGAACTCGATGCGGCCGTCGGCGCGCCGCCACATCGGCGCGCGCGCCCCGTCCGGTGCCGCCCACGCAGCCGCCAGCGCCGGCGCGGCCGCCAGCACTTCGGCGCGGCCCAGCATCACCACCGCGGGCTTGCGGTTCCGACGCACGACGTAGGCCCAGGCCGCACCGTGGACCGGCTGCACGCCGACGAACACCGTGCCGGGCGGCAGCGCGTCGCCCCACGCACGGCGTCGCGCCGGGACGGGCGCAGCGGAATCGCGCAAGGCATCCCGCGCGGCGCCCAATTCCAGGTCCAGTGCCGCGCGTTGTTCCTCCAGCGGCAGGCGCGCGGCGGAACCGGGGGGCAGCAGCGCCAGTTCGGCGTCCAGTTCGCGCATCGCGGCCGCTGCCGCATTGAGCCGCAGCCGCTCGCGCGTCGGCAGCCCCGTCCCCTCGATCGCCAGGCCGAGCGCATCGCCGATGCCGCGCGCGCGGCTCGCCTCGGCCACGCGGATCGCGTCGTCGACGCGCCCGGCGCGCGCGTGCAGCCACGCGAGGTCGCGATAGCCGGCTTGCCGGTCGTCGGATATCTGCCATTGCGCGAAGTACGTCCGGCCGGAACCGGGCTCGGGCGGCTCGCGCTCGCGCACGGCCTCGACCAGCGCGGCGAACCGGGTCAGCTCGACGCGCGCTTCGTCGAACGCCCCTGCGTCGATCAGCGCGCGGGCGAGCGCCGCGCGAGCGCTGAGGGCGTCGTAACCGTCTTCACCGTAAGTCGCTACCCGTTCGACGAGCACCGCGCGCAGCCGGGTCACCGCCTCGGCGGGGCGACCGGAGCGCGCGGCGCAGACCGCGTCGACCGTTTCCACGTTGAGTCGCGTGTTGTCGTCGATGCCGGACGCGGCGCCGACGATCCGCCGCGCCTCGTCGACGCGCCGGCAGGCGACGGCGGGGCCGTCCCGCTCCCAGGTGCGCAACGCCAGGTCGAGCCGCAGGTTGGCGGCGACCGCCGCGTCGTCGCGCGCATCGGCGGCGCGGATGAGGTCGGCGAACAGTGCCGACGCCTCGTCGCCCTGGCCGACCTCGAACAGCAGGCGCCCGAGGTTGTGACGCGCGGTCACGGTCCGGGAATCGTCGACGCCGAAGCGCTCGACGTACGCGGCAACCAGCGCGCGCTGCACCGGCAACGCGTCGTCGAAGCGCCCCAGCGCCGCCTGCGCATACGCGAGCGACTCGCGGGCGAAGCCCACGAGCGGATTGCGCGGCCCGAGCTCGGCGTCCAGCCACAGGGTCGAGCGCCGCAGCGCCGGCAGCGCGTCCATCGGACGGGTTCCGGCAAGTCCTGCCCCGAGCTCGAGCATGTAGCGCGCGTGCGCGAAGCTGTCGGCACCTCCGGCGGCAATGGTCGCCTCGAGTGCGTCGCGCAGCCGCCGCTCCGCCTGAGCCGTGGCCCCGCGCTCGGTTTCGATCGACGCCAGGCGGCTTTCCGCGACCATTCGCAACGGATCGGTGGGAGCGCGCGCGCGCCATGCCGACTCGACGGCGGACAGCCGCTCCGCCGCGGCGTCGGTCTGTCCGGCACGCGCCTCCAGCGCCGCAAGATAGATCTCGACGGTCAGCGCATCCTCGTGCGCCGGCCCGAGCGCGCGCACGACGCGTGGCGCGAGATCGGCGAGCCGCTGGCGCGCCACCGCCACCGCGCCGCGCTGCCCGGCCTGGCGTGCCATCAACTGCTCGGCAAAGAGGCGCAGCGGATCGTCGGCGGCGTCCTCCCGTTGCGACGGCTGCAGCGCCGCCAGGTCGGCCGCGGCTGCGTCCAGGTCCCGCGCGACGGCGGCGGCCTCCTGCAGTTCGAGCCCGAATTGCGCACGATGCAGCCGCGCGAGCACCTTCGCCCGGGAGACCGGCAGCGTTTCGTCGACGGCCCGGTCGAATGCCGGCAGCGCCGTGCGCAGATCGCCGCGGGACCGCGCCCGCAGCGCCTCGTCCAGCGCGGCGGCGGCGGCGATTTCGCGCTCGAGGCGCCGCGCGGTCGGCGCGTCGAGCGACGCCGGGACGTCGACCTCGACGACGACGCCCTGCAGCGCGCAGTCCGGATCGCGGCGGTCGGGCAGCGACAGCCGCTGCACGGCGGGCGCGCCCGCCGTCCCGGCCCCCGGCGACGGTCCGGCGGCCGGTGCCTGCAGCGCCAGCGGGGGCGCGTCGCCGAGCCACAGGAATGCCGTTTCGCTTCGCTCCGGCGCCGTGGGGGCGCCGTCCGGCGCGTCCTGCCGGCCGACGGCCGCAGCGGGCGGCTGCACCAGCGTCGCCGGAGACGACGCGGCCCCCGCGCAGGCGCGTCCCGAGGCGACCCCGGCGACGACCCGCGCGGGATGTGCCAGCCATTCGGCAGCGCCGGCGTTCCCTGCCATCGACAGGCCGGTCAGCATCGCGACGGCGAAACCCCCCGCCGCGCGCGCGAGCCGCACGCCCGTCACGGACGCTGCGCGTCGCGGCGCGCCCGTCGTCGGGACGGCGGGAGCCTTCTCCCCGTTGTCGCGGCCTGCAGGTCGTGCACAATAGGCTCCGCCGGCGCCGGGTCGCCGGCCCCCGCCAATGACCAGGAGGACCGCCATGGCCACTGCAAAGAAAGCCACCGGAAGGAAAAGCGGACCGCCGATCACGGTCGACGTCAGGTCGGCCGGCTCGGCATTCGGCATCAAGGGACCGCCGCCGCCCCCGCCCCCCGTCGGCGATGATGCGAAGATCACCATCGGCCTGGCCGGCCTGAAGCTGACCATCACGGTGCCCGGCGATCGCAAACAACCGGTGAGGGTCACGGTGACCGGGCGCAGGGGCATCGCGTTCAAGGGTGTCGGGATCAAGGGGCCGCAGCCCCCGCAACCGCCCGTGGCGAAGAAGAAGGCGGCGAAGAAGCGCGGCAAGCGCGGCCCCAAGAAGCTGATCAAGGGCCCTCCGCCCAAGTCGACCGACGATTGATCCGGGCGAAGCGGCGAGGACGACCATCATCATGACGTTCCGCTGTGCCGTCAACGGCGCCGTTCGCAGCTTCGACCCCGCACCGGCCGACGTCGCCGCGCTGGTCCGCGCGCTCGACCTCGAAGGCAAGCGCATCGCCGTCGAGAAGAACGGCGAGGTCGTCCCGCGCAGCCGCTGGGCCGAAACCCCGGTCGCCGCCTCCGACCGCCTCGAAATCATCGGGGCGGTCGGCGGGGGGTGAGGGCGTAAAATCCCGTCCATGAACGCCCCGCACCCCTCCCTTCCCGGCATCACCTCGTCGTCCGATCCGCTGGTCATCGGCCGCCGCAGCTTCTCGTCGCGGCTGCTTGTCGGCACCGGCAAGTACAAGGACTTCGACCAGACGCGCGCGGCGCTCGACGCCAGCGGCGCGGAGATCGTCACCGTCGCGATCCGCCGCACCAACATCGGCCAGGACGCCGGGGCGCCGTCGCTGCTCGACGCGGTGCCGCCGACGGCGTTCACCTACCTGCCCAACACCGCCGGCTGCTACAGCGCCGACGACGCGGTGCGCACGCTGCGGCTCGCGCGCGAGCTGCTCGACGGGCACACGCTGGTCAAGCTCGAGGTGCTGGGCGATCCGCACACGCTGTTCCCCAACGTGCGCGAAACGCTGAAGGCGGCCGAGACGCTGGTCGCCGAGGGCTTCGAGGTGATGGTCTACACCTCCGACGACCCGATCGTCGCGCGCGACCTCGAATCGATCGGCTGCCTCGCGATCATGCCGCTGGCGTCGCTGATCGGCTCGGGGATGGGCATCCTCAATCCGTGGAACCTGAAGCTGATCCTCGACCAGGCCAAGGTGCCGGTGATCGTGGACGCCGGCGTGGGCACCGCCTCCGACGCGGCGATCGCGATGGAGCTGGGCTGCGCCGGGGTGCTGATGAACACGGCGATCGCGCTGGCGCAGGATCCGGTGCGGATGGCGCGCGCGATGAAGCTCGGCGTCGAGGCGGGCCGCGAGGCGTTCCTCGCCGGCCGCATGCCGCGCAAGCTGTACAGCGCGAGCCCCAGTTCGCCGACGTCCGGCCTCATCTCGTGATGCGCGCGCAGGCACCGCGCGGCCGGCGCGCCGCGTTCGTTGTGACCGCGCTCGCGGCGGCCGGCTGGTGGTCGACGGCCGCGGCCGTGCCCCCCACGCCCGAGGACATCACCCGGCTCTGCGGCGACGCCGACGGTCCGGCCGAATGCGGGCGCCGGATCGAGGCGATGCAGCTGCCGAAGCTGCCGGGGCTGGCGGCCCGCGACGGCGCGGCGCTCCGGGTTTCGCTGTACCCATCGGGCAGCGTGACGCTCACCGACGTCGACGCCGCCGCCGGCGTGCGCACCTTCGCGCTGTGGGACTACCTCAACGAGATCAACGCCGTCGTGCTGTTCGTCACCGACGGCGACAACGGCCGCTTCGCGCTGCTGCAGCGCGCGACGGGCCGCCAGTCGGAACTGCCGGCCGAGCCGCGGGTCGCGCCGAACCGGCAGCGCCTCGCCACCGCCGATTTCTGCGCGACGCGCTGCGTCAACGAGCTGGCGGTCTGGCGGGTGACCCGCGACGGCGTGTTCAAGGATCAGGTCTGGGTGCCGAAGGACGCGTGGGACGACGCGACGGTGTCGTGGAAGGACGCCGACACGCTGGTCGTCGAATACACGCCGAAGGGCGGGCCGGCCGGACAGAAGATGGAGCGCAAACTCGCCGATCCGGGCTGGACGCGGCCTTGAACGACGACGCGCTGCAGCGCCCGGTGCGCAGCTTCGTGCTGCGGCAGGGTCGGATGTCGCCGGCGCAGCACCGTGCCTACGACGAACTCCTGCCGCGCTGGGGGCTGGGTTACGCGACGACCCCGCCCGATCTCGACGCGGTGTTCGGCCGCCACGCGCCGCGGGTGCTGGAAATCGGCTGCGGGATGGGCGAGACGACGGCCGCGATCGCCGCCGCGCGACCCGACACCGATTTCATCGGGGTCGAGGTGCACGCGCCGGGCGTGGGCAGCCTGCTGAAGCGCATCGACGAGCTCGGCCTCGCGAACCTGCGCGTCGTCCGCCACGACGCGGTCGAGGTGGTCGCGCACATGATTCCGGAAGCGTCGCTCGCCGGCGTCCACGTGTTCTTTCCCGATCCCTGGCCGAAGAAGCGCCATCACAAGCGGCGGCTGCTGCAGCCGGCGTTCGTCGCCGCACTCGCCGCGCGGCTCGCCCCGGGCGGTTACCTGCACGCGGCGACCGACTGGGAGGAGTACGCGCAGCAGATGCTGGCGACGTTCACCGCCGAGCCGCGGCTGGTCAACACCGTCGAGGGCTTCGCGCCGCGTCCGGACTACCGGCCGCAGACCAAGTTCGAGGCGCGCGGGCTGAAGCTCGGCCACGGCGTGTTCGACCTCGTGTTCCGGCGGCGCTGAAGCGCGGCCAAGGCGTGTTCGACCTCGAGTTCCGGCTGGGCTGAGGCGCGCACGCCGCCCAGGCGGCGCGCCGCCCGCGCACGGTCTCCGGTGGCTTGCGGGCGGGCGCGGCGGCGCACCCGACACCCGCCGCAATCAGTCGAGTCCGAGCAGCCCCGCCAGTGCGCGCTTCGCCACCGCGCGCGAGAAGTGACGCTCGATGTTCGCGCGGCCACCGGCGGCGAGCTTCCGCCACAGCGCCTCGTCGTGGTAGAGGCGCACGATCGCGTCGGCGAAGCCGGCGGGATCGTCGGCGACGAGGACGTCCTCGCCCGGCGTCAGGAACATCCCCTCGACCGACGCCGCCGTCGCCACCACCGGCAGGCCGTAGCTCATCGCCAGGTTGACCTTGCCCTTCACGCCGGCGCCGTAGCGCAGCGGCGCGATCGACACCCGGCAGCCCTCGAAGCAAGGCCCGACGTCGGGCACCCAGCCGGCCACGACGAAATCGTCGGCGGCGAGCGCGCGGATCGTCTCCGGCACCTTGCTGCCGACGATGGTCGTCACGACTCCGGGCAGGCGCTGGCGCAGCAGCGGCAGGATCTCCTTCGCGTACCACAGCACCGCGTCGGTGTTGGGCGGGTGCTGGAAGCCGCCGATGAACACGATGCCGTGCCGTTCGGCGAAGGGCCGGCCTTCGCCGAGGAACTCGTGGATGTTCGACAGCACGTCGACGCGCGCACCCGGGACGAGCCCGGCCAGCAGCTGCTTCTCGACCGGGCTGACGACCAGCGTCGCGTCGGCGCTGCGGATCAGCGCCAGCTCGGCATCGCGTTTCGCGCGCGCCGCGGCCTTGCCCAGCGCGCTGTCGTTGAGCTCGGCCAGGCGCTCCTCGCGCAGGAAGTGCAGGTCGACGGTGTCGAACACGAACCGGGCCTGCGGCGCGAACGCGCGGATCGCCTCGACGTGCGGCCCGGCGATGTAGTGGCGCGAGACGACGATCACGTCGAACTCGGCGCCGCGCTCGGCGAGGAGGTCGGTGACCGACGCGATGTACGGATGGAACAGCACCTCGACGCCCCGCCGCTGCAGGTCGGACACGTACGGCTCGCGGTGCTCGAGGTTGTCGGCGACGAAGCTGACCTTGCAGCCGAGCTCGAGCATGAGCTCGAGCATCGCCTGCATCCGAACCGATCCCGAGTCCTGGTCGGGCGTCAGCATGCAGGCGTCGATCACCAGCACGCGCCGCCGCGCCCGGCGGTCGCGCTCGAGCTCGGGCCGGTCCCCGTTCGCGCGGTGGGACGCGAGTTCCGCCGCCCATTTCTGCGCGAATGCGCCCTGGTTGACCACCTGGTGCCGCTTGACCCCCGCGGCGACGTCGGTGCCCGAGGTCTGCCCTTCGAAGTGGACGACGGTCGCGTGCGGCTGGTACCAGACCTCGCGGCCGGCGGCGCGCACGGCGAAGGCGAAATCGGTGTCCTCGTAGTACGCCGGGGCGTAGCGCGCGTCGAAGCCGCCGAGCGCGGCGAACAGCGCCGCGGGCACGGCAAGGCAGGCACCCGAGCAGTAGTCGACCTCGCGCAGGTAGTTGTATTCGGGCCGGGCCGGATCGTCGCCGCGGCCGACGTTCCACGCGCTGCCGTCGCGCCAGACGATGCCGCCGGCCTCCTGCAGCCTGCCGTCCGGATAGACGAGCCTGGCGCCGACCAGCCCGGCGTCGGGGCGCAGCCGGAAGGTCTCGAGCAGCGCGTCGAGCCAGCCCGCGGTGACGATGGTGTCGTTGTTGAGAAAGACGAGGTACTCGCCGCGCGCGAGTCCGGCGGCGCGGTTGCAGGTGTGCAGGAAGCCCAGGTTCTCCGGATTGCGCTCGATCCGCACGCCGGTGACGCCTGATAGCGCCGCCGCCAGCGGCTCGGGCGAAGCGTCGTCGGCGACGATGACCTCGTACCCGTCCGGCGGCGTATTCGCGTGCAGGCTCTTGAGGCAGGTGTAGGTGAGCAGCGGCTGGCCGAACGCCGGCACGATGATCGACACGCGCGGCGAAGCCGGCGGCGTGAACGCCAGCGGCGCGATCGCGGTTTCCTGCATGTAGGTCGTCGCCGCCGACGGATGGAAGCCGCGGCCGCGCGCCAGCTTGCCGCGAATGCGCTGCGCCAGCGCCGCCGGCCCGTCGTTGCGCAGAATCGTCAGCGCCACCGATGCCTGGCGCGGGAGGTGCCGCGCCGAGCGCGCCCCTGCGCGCGTCCGCGCCGCCGTCACCTTGGCGCGGTGCAGCGCGTGGCGCAGCGGCGCGGTCAGCCGCCACGTGGTCGAGGTCTCGAGCTCGGCGATGCGTGCGCGCGCCGCGGCGACGTCGTCGCCCTGTCGCTGGGCCCAGGCCTGTGCGGTCGCGGCGTCACGCTGCGCGGCGGCGATCTCCCGCTGCGCGGCGGCCAGCCGGCGCGAGAACTCGGCGCGCGTTTCCCGCAGCGAATCCAGCTGCCGCGACGCTTCGGGCAGCCGCCGCAGGAACTCGGCGCGCGCTTCGCCTTCGCCGCATTGCACGCCCGCCCGATACAGCGCCAGCAACGGCAGCGGCGGTTGACCGTCGGTGCCGCCGGTCGCGGGCAGCGGCGCCCGATGCCGCGGCGGCAGCGCGATCGGCGCGGCATCGGCCGCCGCCACCAGCTTGCGCGGACCCGCAGCCGGCAGCGGCGCCACGTAGCGCGCGCGGTACGCCGCCGGATCGGTGGCGCCGGTGGCCGCCGCCGCCATTGCCGTCGATCCGCGCCGCGCGGCGGCGAACACCGGGCCGGCGGCATCGCCCAGCGCGTCGTTCCACACCGACGCCGGCGCATCCCACGGCCGCAGCGTCGCCGGCGGACGTCCGGCCAGCCGCTCGTCCAGCGCCCCGAGCGCCGACGCGACGACGGGCAGGCCGGTCGCCAATGCCGCCGACAGCGTGTACGACCAGCTCTCGGGCACCTGCGCCGGGAAGAACAGCACGTCGGCGGCCTCGCGCGCCAGCGCCGCCGGCAGCGCCCGCTCGTCGTATTCGCCCAGCACCACGACGCCCGCGTCGCCCGGCAGCGGCCGCGAGGTCGCGCCGAGAATTCGAAACTCGAGCGGCAGTCCGCGGGCGCGCGCGTCGCGGGCGCAGGCGGCGATCACGTTCAGCCCCTTCTCCGGCGTCACGCGGCCGAGGGCCAGCACGCGCACCGGCCGCGGCGGCACGGTGACGGGCGCCTCCGGCGGCGGCCACACCTCGACGGCGAGCTCCGGAAAATGCCGCGCCAGCCGCGCGGCGACATCGCGACTCGGCACGATCCGCCGCTGCGCGCCCGCCAGCAGCGCCCGCATGGTCGCGCGCCAGGCGCGGATGTCGAGCCCCCAGGCCGCCGGCCGGACCTCGAGGCAGCGCGCGCAGCCCGCCTCGTCGGGCTCCCCGCAGTACCGGCCGTCGGCGGCGTTGAGATGAAACTGCGGACAGATCGCCACGTGGTCGTGCAGCGTCACGTCGTAGGGCAGCGCAGTCGCGGCGGGCAGGTCCAGCACCGCCCGCGGCAGGCGGTGGACATGGTGGAAATGGAGCCGCGCGACCCCCAGTTCGCGCAGGAACGCCGCCAGCGCCGGCAGGTCGTCGGGCAGCGCGAACCACGCCGCCGGCGATTCCGCGCCGGCGGCGGAGGATGCGTCGTCACCGGCGTTGGAATATGCGTCCGCGCCGGACGCGGTCGAAGCGGAGTGACCGGGGACGGCCGGGGCGTCCTGGCCCGTTGCGGCCAGGCGCACGACGCCCTCGCCCGGCCGGGGTCAGCGTCAGCACCCGGCAGCGCGGCGCCAGCAGCGTCGCGAGGTCGTCGACGTGGCGGGCGACGCCGCCACGCCAATCGTGGGAGATCATCACGACGACGTCGCGACCGTCGTCGCGGACCCGCTCCCAGCCGCCGGAGCGCTCGGCGTCCGCCGCACCGGCGGGTCGAACGAAGGAGGGGGAGTCGTTGGCCAAGGCAGCAGAGGAACACCGGGCGCGCCGGGCGCTCGCGCGGACCGGTGCGGAACCGCGATTGTAGCCCGCGCGCCGCACCCGGACGGTCGCCTATACTTGCCCCGCGGCCCGCCCCCGCGCGCTTCTCCCGAGTCGCACTGCCGGCCACCCGCCGATGCCGCCCGCCCCCGATACCCGCTCGCTGCTCCGCCCACCTGCCGGCCGTCCTGCACCTGTCGTCCGCGGCCGGCGGCGGTGCCGACCGCTACGTGCGCGACCTCGCACGCGACAGCGCCCGACGGCACTACCTGTGGCACACCGGCGCGGGCCTCGACGTCATCGAAGACTTGGCCGCGCGCCGCTTCTTTCCCCTCGCGGAGACGGCGAGCCACGCCGCGGGCGACGCCCTCGCGCGCTTTGCCCGCAGCGCGCGCCTCGGTCTCCTCCACCTGCACGCGGTCGACGCCGCCAGCCGCGCGCGGATCACGCGGCTGGTCTCGCTGACCGGGCTGCCGTTCGTGGCCACGCTGCACGACCTGGGATTCCTCGACGAGCGGGCCTTCGACGCCGACGGCATGCCGGCACCGGATCCCGGGTGGACGCGCGCCGTCACCGCCGTGCTGGGCGCCGCCGCGACGGTGATCGCGCCGTCGGAATTCATCGCCGCCACGGCAAGGGCGCAGCTGCCTGGCGTGTCGCCGGTGGTCATCGCGCCGGGCATCGAGACGGCCGTCGCGAGCGCGCCTCCGCCGAGCGCCGCGGCGTTGCCGGCGGCGTACAAGGCGCACGCTCCCGCATACGCGGTCGCCGTCATCGGCGCGATCGGCCCGCACAAGGGCAGCGGACTGCTCGCACCGCTGGCGGACGCGCTGGCCGGTTCCAGCGTCGGCATCGTCGTCATCGGCTACACCGACGCGCAGCGGACGCCGGGGTGGAGCATCCCGGGGCGGTTGTGGATCCACGGCGCCTACGAGCACACGATGCTGCCGGCGTGGCTGGCCGCGTATCGGGTCCGGGCGGTGCTGTTCCCGAACCGGCTGCCGGAGAGCTTCAGCTACACCCTGTCCGAAGCCTGGGCGGCCGGCGTCCCGGCGATCGTCCCGCAGGACGGCGCGCTCGGCGAGCGCGTCGCGCGGCACGGCGGCGGCTTCGTGCTGCCGACGGGCTTCGCCGCCGGCGACGCCGCCCGGCTGCTGCTGCGGCTCTTCAGCGCAGCCGGGGCGGACGAGCGGCTCCGCGTACAATCGCAGCTGCAGCGCCCCGATCCCGATCGCGTCCCCACGCTCGAAGCCATGAACCGTGCCGTCGACCTGCTCTATGCGCGCTTTGCCGCGGCCGGCGCCGGGGACGCCGGATGCGGCGGACACCGCAGCGGCCACCGGAGCCGCACCGGCCGCCGACCCGACCGCGGCGCTTGCGCCGATGCTTGCCGCCAATCTCGACGGCTTCACGTTCCGGCCCGAGCTGATGCGCCTGGCCGGCGAGCTTGCCGCCGCGCGCGAGATGCTCTCGGCGCGGGAATTCGAGCTCGCCAACGTGCGCGCCGACCTCGCGGCGGCGAAGCTGTGGGCCGAGAAATCCGCCGGCGACATCGCCGAGATTCGCGCCTGGGCGGCCAAGCTCGAGGCCGACGTCGGCACGCTCAACGGCGCGCTCGCCCGCGCGCAGGAGTCGGAAGCCCTGTTCCTGCGGTTGCCGGAACCGGTGCGCAACCTCATGCTGAAGCGCGCGCGCCGTGGTCGCGGTTGACGTCTCCGTCGTCACCTTCCGGCCGGACCTCGATCTCCTCGCCAAGCTCTTCGCCAGCATCGGCGAGCAAACCGCCGGGCTCGACGTCGGCGTCCTGATCCACGACAACAGTCCCGAGGCCGGCTCGGTCGAGCGCATCCGCGCGCTGGCGCCGCTCGCCGGCGGCGCATTCGCCCGCGTCGAGGCGGTGGCCTCGCCGGCCAACGTCGGCTTCGGCCGCGGGCACAACGCCAACGCCGCGCGCAGCCGGGCGCCGTTGCTGTTCGTGCTGAACCAGGACTGCATCCTCGAGCCGGGCGTGCTTGCCCCGCTGCTGGCGCTCGCGCGCGGCGACGATGCGCGGGTGGCGGCGTGGGAATTGCGGCAGATTCCCTACGAGCACCCGAAGGCCTACGACCCCGCGACGCTCGACGCGCCGTGGGTGAGCGGCGCCGCCACGCTGTTCCGCCGCGCCGCGTTCGACGAGGTCGGCGGCTTCGAGCCGCGGATCTTCATGTACGGCGAGGACGTCGACCTGTCGTGGCGGTTGCGCGGCCGCGGCTGGCGGCTGCGCTACGTGCCGCGGCTGGCGGTCGTCCACCGCACGTACCGCGAGGCGGCCGAGGTGAAGCCGCTGCAGGTGCTCGGCGGAGTGGCGACCAACCTGGCGCTGCGGGCGCGCTTCGGCGGCATATCTCGCACGCTGCAGGGCCTGGCGATGGCGGGCGGCGAACTGCTGGCGCCGCAGGACTTCCCCGGCCGGCGGGCGGGAATCGCGAAGGCGATCGGCACGTTCCTGCTGCGGTGGCCGTACTTCGCCCGGACGCGGGTGCGGCCCACCGCGGCATTCAGGCCGATCTTCTCCGGCTGGAACTACGAGTTGCGCCGCGACGGCGCGTTCCTGCCGTACCGCAGCCTGCGCGAGGCGCCGCGCGCGGCCACGCCCCGCGTGTCGATCCTGATCCGCACGGTGGACCGGCCGGCGTGGCTCGCGCAGGCGCTGTCGTCGGTCGCCGAGCAGACCTGGCCGAACGTCGAGGCGGTCGTCATCGAGGACGGCCCCGAACGTTCGCGCGAGGTGATCGAGCGCTTCCGCGATCGGCTGCCGATCGTCTACCGGGCGACGGGCGAGAAGGTCGGGCGCGCCCGCGCCGGCAACCTCGCACTCGCCAGCGCCACCGGCGAATGGATGAATTTCCTCGACGACGACGACCTGCTGTTCGCCGACCACGTCGAGACGCTGGTCGAGGCGGTGACCGCCGCCGGCGCCGGCGGGCGGCTATGCGCTGTCGTGGGAGACGGCCACCGAGATGATCGACCGCGAGCGCGCGGAGTACCGCGAGACCGCCCACGTCACGCGCCACCGGCAGCCGTTCGACCGGCTCACGCTGTGGCACCACAACTACCTGCCGATCCAGGCGGTGCTGTTCCATCGCCGGCTCTACGATCGCCACGGCGGGTTCGCCGAGGACATGGACCAGCTCGAGGACTGGAACCTGTGGACGCGCTACACCCTCGACGAATCGTTCGTGCAGGTCGAGAAGACGACGTCGATCTACCGCGTGCCGGCCGGCGCGCGCGAGGCCGCGGGCCGCCAGGAGCTGCTCGACCTCGCGTACCGCGACGCCGTCGAGCGCCAGCGCGCGATGCAGCTCACGCTCTCCCCGCGCGAGATTTCGGAGATGGCCGAAGCCTACGTGCGTTCGCAGACGCTGCTGATGGTCGCGCGTCCCGACGTGCGGCGCTTCATCGGCGCCCGGCCGTGGCTGTCGCGGCTGGCCTCGTTCCGGCAGCCCGTCCTGCGCCGCCTGCGGCGGCAGCGATCGACCCAGCGCGGCTGACCTGCCGGCGGCGCCGCGTCGTGCGGTCCGGCGCCACCGGTGACGCGGGGCGCGCGGGAGGCGATGGCGATGCTCGCCCGCCGAACTCAGTCGAACGTGATCACCACCGGCTGGTGATCGCTGGCCTGCGTCGCGGTGTCGACCTCGACGCCCGCGAGCCGGTCGCGCATCTCCGGATCCAGCCAGACGAAGTCGCAGTGCAGCTCCGGGTCGCCGGGGTTGAACTTCTGGTAGACGCAGAACGTCGGTGGATGCGGCACGTCGGGATGCGCGTGCCGCCAGGCGTCGGCGAGCGCCGGCGTGCCGTCGTCGAGCGGCGCGCGCATCCGCGCGTGCTCCGCCGAGTCGGGCTCGAAGTTGAAGTCGCCGGTGATCACCGTCGCCGTCGGCCGGACGTAGGTCTGGAACGGTCCCCCGTCGTCCATCGTCACGCGGCCGTCGCGCGCGTGCGCGTGGCCGTCGGCGTAGATCGTGCGCAGCGCGTCGACCTGCGCCATCCGCTGCCGCGCCGAGTAGTACTCGAGGTGCGTCGTCAGCACCCGCACGTCGCCGAACGGCGCGGCGACGACCGCTTCGATGGCGATCCGCGGCATCCCCGGCACGCCGGGATCGCAGGGGAACGGCAGCAGGTGGCGGTACACCTGCCGCACCGGCAGCCGCGAGAAGACCAGGTTGCCGAAACGGCGGCGCGTGGACGCCGGCGCGGTCCCGGCAGCCGCGCGACCGGCCCGGGGGTCGTCCGCCGGGTCGGCCGGATGGTCGACCGCCACGCCCGGCACGGCCGTGTACCCCGGCAGCAGCGACGCGAGCTGCGCGAACTGGTCCTCGCCGGCACTGCCGCCGAGCCGCGGCGCCGGATAGTTGTCGGCGATCTCCTGCAGGCACAGCACGTCGAAGTCGGCGAGCCGCTTCGCCTCGGCGACGATGCGCGCCGGATCGACGACGCCGTCGACACCGCGGCACCACTGGACGTTCCAGGTAATCAGCTTCATCTGATCCCCGCCCGCATGAACGATTGCACGAATTGCCGCTGGAAAATGACGAAGGCGACGAGCAGCGGTCCCGACGTCAGCAGCGTCGCCGCGGTGATGATCGACCAGTCGATGCCCTGGTCGGTCGAGGCGAACACCTGCAGTCCGACGGTCAGCGGCCGCGACTCGACCGAATTGGTGATGATCAGCGGCCAGAGAAAATTGTTCCAGTGGTACGACACGCTCACCAGCGCGTACGCGAGGTAGACCGGGCGCGCGAGCGGCACGTAGACCTTCCACAACACCTGCAGCGGGCCGCAGCCCTCGACGCGCGCCGCCTCGTCGAGCTCGCGCGGCACCGTCTTGAACGTCTGGCGCAGCAGGAAGATGCCGAACGCGCTCGCCATGTACGGCAACCCGATCGCGAGGATCGTGTCCTTCAATCCCAGCGCGCTCATCGTCCGGTAGTTCTCGACGATCAGCACGTCGGGCATGATCATCAGTTGCACCAGCACCAGCGCGAACAGCAGGTTGCGCCCCGGGAACTCGAAACGCGCGAACGCGTACGCGGCCAGCGTCACCAGCACGAGCTGCGCGCCCAGCACCATCGTCACCAGCATCACCGTATTGACGAAGTAGCGGGCGAACGGCGCGGCGGCCCAGGCCTTGCCGAAGTTCTCCAGCGTGAGCGGCGCGCTCAGCATGAACCGGGTCGAGTACTCGCCCGGGTGAAACGCGGCCCAGAACGCGTAGACGAGCGGCAGCACCCACAGCAAAGCCAGGAGCCAAGCGGCCGCGGTCTCGAGCCCGAGCGTCGCGCCCCGCGTCCGGTAGATGGCGCTCATTGGTAGTGCACCCGCCGCCCGACGAACCAGAACTGCGCCAGCGCGACCGTCCCCAGGATCGCCAGCAGCACCATCGTCAGCACCGCTGCGTACGCGGTGTCCCAGAAGCGGAAGCCGATTTCGTAGATGTAGTAGAGCAGCAGCTCCGTCGCGTTGTCGGGCCCGCCACGCGTCATCACGACGACGTGGTCGACCATCCGGAACGCGTCGATCACCGCGTTGACCAGCACGAACAGCGTCGTCGGCATCAGCAGCGGGAACGTCACGCGGCGGAAGAAATACCAGCGCGACGCACCCTCGATCGCCGCGGCCTCGGCGAGGTTCGGCGACATCGACTGCAGCGCCGCAAGGTAGAAGATCATGAAGAACCCGGCCTCCTTCCACACCGCGACGACCATCAGCGCCGCCAGCGCCGAGTTCTTGCTGCCGAGCCAGTTGTGGCTGGCGAAGCCGAGTGCCTTGGTGATCTGCTCGAGGAGGCCGTACTCGGGCGTGAAGAAGAAGAGCCAGATGTTGGCCACGGCGATCATCGGCAGGATCGTCGGCGTGAAGAAGGCGAGCCGCAGGAAGCCGCGGCCGGCGAGGCGACCGTTCACCCAGGTTGCCATCAGCAGCGCCAGGCCGATCGATGCGGGAATCGTTCCCAGCGCGTACCAGAGATTGTTCGTGAGCGACTGCCAGAAGATCGGATCGTCCGCGAGCAGCCGGTAGTTGTCCACGCCGACGAACGCCGGCGGCCGCGCGCCCTTGGGCGTCGACATGAAGCTGTGCCACGCCGTGGCGATTGCCGGATAGTGCGTGAACAGCGCGAGCAGCGACGCCGCCGGCAGCACCAGCAGCCAGCCGTACACCCACTGCGTCGTGCGCGTCATCGCCCGCTCGAATGGCGCGCGGCCGGTGCCCTCGGCACCGCGCCGCGCGCCGGCGTCACTTGAACGTCCGCAGCAGGCGCTCGGCCTCGCGCTGCGCGTCCTTCATCGCCTGCTCGGGCGTCTTGGCGCCGGTCAGCGCCGCCTGCAGGCCGTCGTTCAGCGCCTTGGTGACGCGCTGGTTGTCATGCGTGGAAAGTTCCGCCTTGGCATACGGCAGCTGGTCGCGGGCGACCGCGGCGGCCGGGAAGCCGGCGACATACTGCTTCATCGCCGGCGTTTCCCAGGCGTCGGCACGGACCGCGACGTAGCCGGTGTCGATGCCCCACTGTGCGGCGCGTTGCGGCGTGGTGATCCACTTGATGAACTTGAATGCCGCCTCGCGCTGCGCCGGAGTCGCCTTCTTGTAGACGTAGAAATTGCCGCCGCCGGTGGGGCTGCCGCGCTGCTTGCCGGCCGGCAGCATCGCGACGCCGAAGTCGAACTTGGCGTTGGTGCGGACGTTGGTGAGATTGCCGGTCGTCGTCCACACCATCGCCACCTTCTTCTCGAAGAAGTCCTTCGGCGTCGTGCCCCAGTCGACGATGCCCTCCGGGTGCACCTTGTACTTCTTCACGAGGTCGACCCAGTAGGTGAGCCCCTCGATCACCTCGGGCTTGTCGTAGTAGGTCTGCGTGCCGGCGGCGTTCATCAGGTTGGTGCCCGCCTGGATCGCCAGCGCCTGGAACAGCCAGTACGGAAAGCCCGACGACGGGATCTGGATGCCCCATTGCGTCACCTTCCCGGACGCATCGCGCTTGGTGAGCTTCTGCGCGTACTCGACCTGTTCCTTCCAGGTCTGCGGCGGCCGGTTCGGGTCGAGGCCCGCTTCCTTGAACAGCTCCTTGTTGTAGTAGAGGACGATCGTGGAGCGCTGGAACGGAATGCCCCAGGTCTTGCCGGCGGTCTGGCTGTTCTCCATGAATGCCGGGTAGAAGCTCTTCAGCCACGCCTGGTCCTCCGGCGTCCTGACGAGCTCGTCGAACGGGACGATCGCGTCTTCGTCGATCAGCGAGAACATGTCGGTGGACAGCAGGATCGACGTCACCGGCGGCTCGCCGCTCTTCACGGCGGTCAGCACCTTGGTGATCGAATCCTGATAGGTGCCGGTGTAGATCGGCTTCAGCTTGATCCCGGGGTTCTCTTTCTCGAACTCGGCGGCGTAGCCGTCGATGAGCTTGGTGATCGGTCCGCCGACGGCGACTGGATAGTAGAACGAGACCTCGACCGGCGCCTGCGCGCGGACGCCGGGCGCGGCGAGGACGAGTGCGGCGACGGCGAACGCCGCGGCGCGACGGATGATGCGAACGAGTTTCATGCGATTCCCCCTCCGGAAAAACGATCGATGCTACGCGAATTGCGTTGCAGATTCCTGACGCTCGGGCGCGGGCACCCGCGCGCCGTCCGCCCCGAACAGGTGCTGTGCCCCCGGCGCCCACGCCAGCCACGCCGCGTCGCCGCGGGACAGGCCGACGCTGCCGGGGGCGCGCACGGCGATGGCGGCGGTTCCCAGCCGGCAGGAAACCAGCGAATCGGCGCCGAGGTACTCGACGCTCTCGACGACCGCGCGCGCGCCGCGCTCGAACGCGACCTCGATGTGCTCGGGCCGCACGCCCAGCGTCATCCCGGCGCACGCAGCCGGCATCACCGCCGGGCCGTCGGTGCCCGCGACCACCGCGCCGTCGCGGCCCGCCGCGAGCGGCAGCAGGTTCATCGGCGGCGTGCCGATGAAGCGGGCGACGAAGGTGTTGGCCGGCGACTCGTAGAGGTCGACCGGCGCCGCGTTCTGCTCGATCTTTCCGCCGTTCAGCAGCACCACGCGGTCGGCCATCGACATCGCCTCGACCTGGTCGTGCGTCACGTAGACCATCGTGATGCCGAGCTCGCGCTGCAGCGCGCGGATCTCGCCGCGCATGTCCTGGCGCAGCTGGGCGTCGAGGTTCGACAGCGGCTCGTCCATCAGGCACACCGGCGCCTCGGCGATGATCGCGCGGCCGAGCGCGACACGCTGCTGCTGCCCCCCGGACAGCTGCCCCGGACGGCGGTCGAGCAGCTTCGACAGGCCCAGCAGGCCGGCCGTACGGGCGAGCCGCGCCGCCACGTCGGCCGGCGCGACCTTGCGCACCTTGAGGCCGAACACGATGTTCTCGGCGACGGAAAGATGGGGGAACAGCGCGTAGCTCTGGAACACCATCGAGATGTTCCGCTGCGCCGGGGGCAGGTTCGTGACGTCGCGGCCGGCGATCAGCACGCGGCCGCGATCGGCCTGCTCGAGGCCCGCGATGAGGCGCAGCGTCGTCGACTTGCCGCAGCCCGACGGACCGAGCAGCACGTTGAGCGTGCCCTCGTCGAAGGCGAAGGTGATGCCGTCGACGGCGTGGACCTTGCCCTCGGCCGTGGTCCAGTGCTTGCTGACGTCCTCGGCAGCGATCGCCGACACGGAATTCCCCCGCCGCTGTTGGTTGCCGTACCGGGTTCGCGGATGCGAAGAAACGGCCGCCGCGAAGAGCGGCAGCGCATCATAGCATCGGCCTCGCGGGCCGGGGACCGCCGGCGGGCGTCCGTCGAACGCCACGGCTCGGCGGCCCGCAGCGCGGGTCAGTCGAACAGCGCGCGCAGTGCAGCGCCCGGGTCGGGCGCGCGCATGAACGCCTCGCCGACGAGGAACGCGTTGACGTCGTGCCGGCGCATCTGCGTGACGTCGCGCTGGGCAAGGATGCCGCTCTCGGTGACGACCAGCCGTCCCGGCGGCACCCGCGGCTTCAGCGCCAGCGTCGTGTGCAGCGACACCGAAAACGACTTCAGGTTGCGGTTGTTGATGCCGATCAGCGGCGTCCTGAGCTTCAGCGCCCGCTCGAGCTCGATGCCGTCGTGCACCTCGACCAGCACGTCCATGCCCCAGCGGTCCGCCGCCGCCTCGAGCGCGGCGAGCCGCGCGTCGTCGAGCGCCGCGACGATCAGCAGGATCGCGTCGGCCCCCAGCGCCCGCGACTCGGCGACCTGGTACTCGTCGATGATGAATTCCTTGCGCAGCACCGGCAGGCTGCAGGCGGCGCGCGCGGCGACCAGGTACTCGGGCGCGCCCTGGAAGAACGTGCGGTCGGTCAGCACCGACAGGCAGGCCGCACCCGCGCGCTCGTAGCTCGCGGCGATCGAAGGCGGATCGAAGTCCTCGCGCAGCACGCCCTTGCTCGGACTGGCCTTCTTGATCTCGGCGATCACCGCGGGGCGGCCGTCGGCGATCTTCGCGCGCAGCGCCCCGAGGAAGTCGCGCGCCGGTGCCTGCGCCCGGGCCGCGGCCTCGACCTCGGCGAACGGCCGTGCCAGCTCGGCCGCGATCACTTCCTCGGATTTCTTCGCCAGTATCTGCTGCAGCACGTCGCCGCTCATTGCGCTCTCCCCGCCCCCGGGACCGCGGCCCCGACGCCGCGGGGCGCGGCCGCGCCGGGAGACCACGCCGCAGCATACCGGAGCTTCATGCCGCCGGCGCCAGCTTGTTGGTCAGGGCGACGAACGTCTCGAGCTTCGCGCGCGCCTTGCCGCTGGCGATGGCCTCGCGGGCGCGGTCGATGCCGTCCTTGATCGACGCCGCGGCGTTCGCCGCGTACAGCGCCGTGCCGGCGTTGAACACCACGATCTCGCGCGGCGTGCCGTCGACGTTGTCGAGCGCCTCGCGCACCAGCTCCTTCGACTCGGCGGCGCCGGCGACCTTGAGCCCGCGGTTGGATTTCATCGACAGTCCGAAGTCCTCGGGATGGATCTCGTACTCGCGGACCTCGCCGTCCTTGAGCTCGCCGACCATCGTTGCGGCGCCCAGCGAGACCTCGTCCATGCCGTCCTTGCCGTAGACGACCAGCACGTGCTTGCTGCCCAGCCGCTGCAGCACCCGCACCTGGATGCCGACGAGGTCCGGGTGGAACACGCCGAGGAGCTGGTTGGCGGCCCCGGCGGGGTTGGTCAGCGGGCCGAGAATGTTGAAGATCGTCCGCACGCCCAGCTCCTTGCGCACCGGCGCCGCGTGCTTCATCGCCCCGTGGTGCATCGGCGCGAACATGAAGCCGACCCCGGTCTCCTCGATGCAGGTGGCCACCTGCTCCGGCTTCAGCATGATGTTCGCACCCAGCGCCTCGAGCACGTCGGCGCTGCCGGACTTCGACGAGACGCTGCGGTTGCCGTGCTTGGCGACGCGGGCGCCGGCGGCGGCGGCGACGAACATCGCCGCAGTCGAGATGTTGAAGGTGTGCGAAGCGTCGCCCCCGGTGCCGACGATGTCGAGCAAATTGTCGGTATCGGGCACCTCGACCTTGGTCGCGAACTCGCGCATCACCTGCGCCGCGGCGGCGATCTCCCCGACGGTCTCCTTCTTCACGCGCAGGCCGATGACCAGCGCCGCGATCATCACCGGAGACGCTTCGCCGCTCATGATCTGGCGCATTACCGACAACATCTCGTCGTGGAATATTTCGCGGTGCTCGACGGTGCGCTGCACCGCTTCCTGCAGGGTGATCGGCATGGTGAAGGTCCTTGGCTTGCGGAACTGGGAAGGGTGGACGGTGGAAGTAAGCGTGGAAAGGGGACGTCTGGCAGCGCGGCGGGGTAGGGAGCGCTGCGCAGCCGGCGGGAACGGGCCGCGCGGCGCCTGCCCGCTTCACCCCTTCAGAAAGTTGGCGAGCAGCGCGTGACCGTGCTCGGTGAGGATCGCCTCGGGGTGGAACTGCACGCCCTCGACGGCGAACTCGCGGTGGCGCACGCCCATGATCTCGCCGTCGTCGGCGGTGGCGCTGATCTCGAGGCAGGCGGGACAGGTCGAGCGCTCGATCGCCAGCGAATGGTAGCGCGTGACGGTGAACGGCGAGGGCAGGCCGGCGAACACGCCGCGGCCGTCGTGCGTGACCGGCGACAGCTTGCCGTGCATCACCCGCTGCGCGCGGACGATCCGGCCGCCGAACGCCTGTCCGATCGCCTGGTGGCCGAGGCAGACGCCCAGGATCGGGATCTTCCCGGCGAAGCGCCGGATCGCCGGCACCGAGATGCCCGCCTCGGTGGGGGTGCACGGCCCCGGCGAGATGACGATCTTCTCCGGCGCCCACGCCGCGATCTGGTCGAGCGTGATGGCGTCGTTGCGATGGACGTGGACGTCGGCACCGAGCTCGCCGAGGTACTGCGCGAGGTTGAAGGTGAAGCTGTCGTAGTTGTCGATGAGGAGCAGCACGCGTCAGCCCTCCCCGTCGAGGCCGGACTGCACCATGTCGGCGGCGCGCAGGATCGCGCGCGCCTTGTTGAGCGTCTCCTGCCACTCGGCCGCCGGCACGGAATCGTGGACGATGCCGGCGCCCGCCTGCACGTACAGCATGCCGTCCTTGACCACGGCGGTGCGGATCGCGATCGCCGTGTCCATGTCGTCCTGGAAGCTGACGTAGCCGGCGGCACCCGCGTACACGCCGCGGCGCGTCGGCTCGAGCTCGTCGATGATCTCCATCGCCCGCACCTTCGGCGCGCCGCTGACCGTGCCCGCGGGGAACGCCGCGCGCAGCACGTCGAGGCTGCCCAGCCCCGGCTGCAGCGTGCCCTCGACGTTCGACACGATGTGCATCACGTGCGAGTAGCGTTCGATGACCATCTTCTCGGTGAGCTTCACCGTGCCGGTCGCGGCGACGCGGCCGACGTCGTTGCGGCCCAGGTCGACCAGCATCACGTGCTCGGCGATCTCCTTCGGATCGGCCAGGAGTTCGCGCGCCAGCGCCTCGTCGGCCTCGGGCGTCGCGCCGCGCGGCCGCGTGCCGGCGATCGGGCGCAGCGTCACCGCGCGACCCTCCTTGCGCACCAGGATCTCGGGCGACGCGCCGACGACGTGGTGGTCGCCGAAGTCGTAATAGAACATGTACGGCGAGGGGTTCACGCTGCGCAGCGCGCGGTACAGCGACAGCGGCGACTGCGTGAACGGACGCGCGAGGCGCTGCGACAGCACCACCTGCATCACGTCGCCGGCGGCGATGTATTCCCTGGCCCGGGCCACGGCGGCCTGGAACGCCTCGGGGCCGGTTTCGCTGACCGCCTCGGTGCGCGCGCCGCCGGTCTCGAAGGGGATCGCCACCGGCGCACGCAGCCGCGCGCGCAGCTCGGCCAGCCGCGCCTGACCGCGGGCGAGGGCATCGGGCGCCGCCGGGTCGACGTAGACGATCAGGAAGATGCGCCCCGCGAGGTTGTCGACGACCGCGAGCTCCTCGGTCAGCAGCAGCGTGAGATCCGGCACGTCGGCGAGCCCCGGTGCGGGCGGCGGTGCGCTCGCCGCGAGCCGCGGCTCGATGTGGCGGACGACGTCGTAGCCGAAGCACCCGGCGAGCCCGCCGCAGAAGCGCGGAAGTCCGGGCCGCGGCGCGGCGCGGTAGCGGCGCAGGAACTCGCGGACGAACGCCAGCGGGTCGCCTTCGTGCCGCTCGACGACGGTGCCGGCGTCGTCGACCTCGATCGCGGTGCCGCGGGCGCGGATGCGGACCTTCGCCGGCAGCCCGATGAACGAGTAGCGGCCGAAGCGCTCGCCGCCGACGACCGACTCGAGCAGGAACGAGTTCGGCTGCGCGGCCAGCTTCAGGTACAGCGACAGCGGCGTGTCGAGGTCCGCGAAGGTCTCGAGGACGAGCGGGATCCGGTTATGGCCAAGCGCGGCGAGCGCGCGGAATTCGGCTTCGGTCATGGTGCCTCGGAACTGCGTTCAAGGGCTGGGCAACGGTACGGCTCGGGGGGCGTCGTCGATGCAGGCGCGGACGCCGCGCGCACGGGGTGCTAGCGGCGCCAGCGGCGCCAGTCCGTGCGATGCCACCACGCCGGGGCGGCGTGGCCGTTGCGAAGGAACGAGTCGAAGCTCATCGGTCGGGGGGAACGGGCTGCAGACGATCGGCGACCGCCAGCAGCGAATCGACTATACCATCGGCGTCGAGATTTTGCACCGGCGTCCCCTCGTTGTACCCGTAGGGGACGATCAGCACCGGGCAGCCCGCCGCGCGCGCCGCCTGGGCGTCGTTGCCCGAGTCGCCGACCATCAGCAACTTCGCCGGCTCGACCCCGAGCTCGCGCGCCGCGTGCAGCAGCGCCCCGGGATGCGGCTTCTTCACCGGCAGGTCGTCGCCGCCGATGACGACCCGGAAATACGTCTCGATGCCCGCCTGCGCCAGGTGCGGCCGGACGAACCGCGACGCCTTGTTGGTGATCACGGCTAGTGGCAGCCCCATCGCCGCCATCCGGTCGAGGCCTTCGACGACGCCTGGAAAGACGGCGGTTTCGCGCCCGAGCGTCGCCGCGTAGTGCGCCTGGTAGCGGGGCAGCACCGCGGCCACTTCCGCCTCGGCGACGGCCGCCGGCGCGACCCCGCGCGCGATCGCCAGCGCACGGCCGACCAGGTTGGCGATGCCCTTGCCGACCAGGTCGCGGATGGTCGCCTCGGGCAGCGGCGCGAGGCCGAGATCGGCGAGCAGCAGGTTCACCGCCGCCGCGAGATCGCGGATGGTGTCGAGCAGCGTGCCGTCGAGGTCGAACGCGACGGCGCCGACGGCGAAGCGGCGCGCCGCGGCGGGTTGGGCACCCGGGTCGGCGCGCGATTCGCCGGCGGCGACGGGCGGTGACACTCCGAGCGCCGGCGCTGGCCCCCCGCTCATGCCCGCGCCAGTTCCGCGCGCATCTTCGCGATCGTCGCCGGGTAATCCGGCGTGCCGAAGATCGCGCTGCCGGCCACGAAGGTGTCGGCGCCGGCCCGGCCGATGTCGGCGATGTTGTCGATCTTCACCCCGCCGTCGACTTCCAGCAGCACGGTGCGGCCACCGCGCTCGCGCGCGGCGTCGATCCGCGCGCGCGCGGCCTTGAGCTTGGCAAGCGCCTGCGGAATGAACGACTGGCCGCCGAAACCCGGGTTCACCGACATGATCAGCACCAGGTCGAGCTTGTCGAGCGTGTGGTCGAGCCAGTGCAGCGGGGTCGCCGGATTGAACACCAGGCCCGCCTTGCAGCCGCAATCGTGGATGAGCCCGATCGTGCGGTCGACGTGCTCGGATGCCTCGGGGTGGAAGCTGATGATCGACGCGCCGGCCTTGGCGAAGTCCGGGATGATGCGGTCGACCGGCTTCACCATCAGGTGCACGTCGATGGGCACCGTGGCGTGCGGCTTCAGCGCCTCGCAGACCAGCGGCCCGATCGTCAGGTTGGGAACGTAATGGTTGTCCATCACGTCGAAGTGGATGAAGTCGGCGCCGGCGGCGATGACCGCGCGCACTTCCTCGCCCAGGCGGGCGAAGTCGGCCGACAGGATGGATGGTGCAATGCGATAGTCGGGCATCGTTCTATAATCCGTTCACGACATGAATGCGGCGACGACCATGACCGGAACGAAAAAATACGACATCACGGTGGTTCCGCGCTCGTTCTACCTCGAGGACCGCTCCGACCCGTCGGGCGGCCAGTTCGTCTTTGCGTACACGATCACCATCACCAATACCGGGACGGTCGCCGCCAGGCTCGTGAGCCGACACTGGATCATCACCGATGCCGAGCATCGCGTACAGGAGGTCCGGGGTGAAGGCGTGATCGGGCAGCAGCCGGTGCTCGCCCCCGGCGAGAGCTTCGAGTACACCAGCGGCGCCACGCTGCCGACCGCGGTCGGCACGATGCACGGCAGCTACCGGATGGCGGCCGCGGACGGCGAGGCGTTCGACGCGCCGATCCCGTCGTTCACGCTGTCGGTGCCGCGCATCCTGCATTGACCGGGTTTTCGTCGACGGGGACATCGGCCGCTCACTCCCGGCCGCCGGGCGCATCCGGCGGCGGGCCCGGACGCTTCGGGCGGGGCCGCTTCGATCCCATGGTCCACCAGACGATCGCCACGAAGAGCGTCAGCGCCACCGCCGCTTCCAGCAGAATCCAGCCCATCGTGCGTTTCCTGTTTCCCGTGCTTGCCGCCGTAACGCTGACGCTCGCCGGCTGCGTCACGCCACCGCAGGTGACGCCCCCCGGCCCGACGCCGCCCATCGTCGCTCCCGCGCTCCCGCCGACGCTGCCCGCGCGCTACGAGCCGGTTGCCTGGTCCGCGCTGCCCGGCTGGGGCGCCGACCGGCCCGCCGAGGCCTGGCCCGCGTTCCGTGCCGGCTGCGTGCCGCTGGCGGACAACGTTTCGAGCAGCCCTGTATGGCGAACACCCTGCTCCGCCGCAGCGGCCATCGACGGCCGCGACGTCGCCGCGATCCGCGCCTTCTTCGAGAGCCAGTTTACCCCATACCGCGTGCTCGCCGCCGACGGCACCGACACCGGAACGATCACCGGCTACTACGAGCCGAAGCTCGTCGGCAGCCGCACGAAGACCGGGCGATTCGCCGTTCCGCTGTACGCCGCCCCCGACGACCTGCTGACGATCGACCTCGTGGCGCTGCACCCCGACCTCAAGGACCGGCGGCTGCGCGGCCGCCTCGACGGCAAGCGCGTCGTCCCGTACTGGTCGCGCGCCGACATCGAACGCGGCGCGGCGCCGGTCGCCGACAAGGTGCTGGTCTGGGTGGCCGACCCGGTCGAGGCGTTCTTCCTGCAGATCCAGGGTTCCGGGCGCGTCGAGTTGACCGACGGCAGCGTGATGCGCGTGGGCTACGCCGACCAGAACGGCCATCCGTTCCGCTCCATCGGACGCGTGCTGATCGACCGCGGCGAACTCACGCTCGCGCAGGCGTCGATGCAGGGAATCAAGGCGTGGGGCCAGCGCAATCCGGACAAGCTGCCCGCGCTGCTGGACGAGAACCCGAGCTACGTGTTCTTCCGCGAGGTGCCGGCCCCGGCGCCGGGTACGCTCGAGGCGGAGATCGACGGCCCGATCGGAACGCTCGGCGTGCCGTTGCTGCGCGAGCGGACGATGGCGGTCGACCCCCGCAGCATTCCCCTGGGCGCGCCGGTGTACCTGTCGACGACCCACCCGCTGTCGAGCCAGCCGCTCGAGCGCCTCGTCCTCGCGCAGGACACCGGCGGCGCCATCCGCGGCGCGGTGCGCGGCGACTTCTTCTGGGGCTTCGGCGACGAGGCCGGGCGACAGGCCGGCCGGATGAAGCAGGATGGCCGCTTTTTCCTGCTGTGGCCGAAGGGCGCGCCGCTGCCGGGTTCGCCGGACTGAGACGGCGATCGGGCGCGCCGCCGCGTCAGGTCAACGTGCGGCGGACTCCGCCAGCACGTCCTCGGCCTGCCTGTCCGCGTGATACGACGAGCGGACCAGCGCGCCGACCGCGGCGTGCCGGAAGCCCATCGCGTAGGCCTCGCGCTCGAAATGGGCGAACGTGTCCGGATGCACGTAGCGCAGCACCGGCAGGTGCCCGGCCGTCGGCTGCAGGTACTGGCCGAGCGTCAGCATGTCGATGCCGTGGGCGCGCATGTCGCGCATGGTGGCGAGGATCTCGTCGTCGGTCTCGCCCAGGCCGACCATCAGGCCGGACTTGGTCGGGACGTCGGGGAAGCGCGCCTTGAAGTCGCGCAGCAGCGCGAGCGAATGCGCGTAGTCCGAGCCGGGGCGCGCCTGTCGGTACAGGCGCGGCACCGTCTCGAGGTTGTGGTTCATCACGTCCGGCGGCGCCTGCGTCAGGATGTCGAGCGCGCGGTCGAGCCGGCCGCGGAAATCGGGCACCAGCACCTCGATCTGCGTCGCCGGCGAGTGCTCGCGCACGGCGCGGATGCAGTCGACGAAATGCTGCGCGCCGCCGTCGCGCAGGTCGTCGCGGTCGACGCTGGTGACGACGACGTAGCGAAGGCGCAGCGCCGCGATCGTCCGGGCGAGGTTGAGCGGCTCGTCGGCGTCCAGCGGCAGCGGCCGCCCGTGGCCCACGTCGCAGAACGGACAGCGCCGCGTGCAGATGTCGCCCATGATCATGAACGTCGCCGTGCCCTTGCTGAAGCACTCGCCGATGTTCGGGCAGGACGCTTCCTCGCAGACCGTGTGCAGCTTGTGGTCGCGCAGGATCTGCTTGATCTCGGCGAAGCGCGGCGATGAGGCGGCCCGGACGCGGATCCAGTCGGGTTTCTTCAGCCGCGGCGCCTCGACCACCTTGATCGGGATGCGGGCCGTCTTCGCGTCGCCCTTGTGCTTGACGCCGGCGGCGTTGGCCGGCGGGTTCGCGGCGGCAGGCGGGGCCGGAGGGACGGCGGGGGTGTCCATGGTCATCGCGATGAGGTGAGGTGGGCGGCGAGGATCGGGGCGAGTTCGTCGCCGGCGCGTTCGACGGTGCACGCGGTACCCCGCGGCGCCACGTCGGCGAGCTGCGTGACGGCAAGACCCGGAAAGCCGCAGGGGTCGATGTCGGCGAACGGCGCGAGGTCCATCGCGACGTTTACGGCCAGCCCGTGGTACGTGCAGCCGTTGCGCACCCTGAGCCCCAATGCGGCGATCTTCGCCTCGACCCCGTCGCGCCGCAAGTAGACACCCGGCGCATCCGTCTTGCCGTAGGCTGAAACCCGATACGAATCAAGCCATTGTATCACCGAGGCCTCGATCGCCCGGACGAAGGCGCGCACCCCCCGGCGGTCCCGGCGCAGGTCGAACAGCAGGTACGCCACCAGCTGGCCCGGGCCATGGTAGGTGATCTGCCCGCCACGATCGACCTTGAGCGCAGGAATGCCGTTGTCGCGCAGCAGGTGCGCGCTGCGGCCGGCCAGGCCCAGCGTATAGATCGGCGGGTGCTCGGTCAGCCAGATCGCGTCGGGTGTCGCGGCGTCGCGGGCGTCGGTGAACGCCTGCATCGCCCGCCACGTGGTCTCGTAGTCGGTGCGGCCGAGGCGGCGGATGGCGATCGGGGCGCCGGTCTCGCGCGGCACGCTCACAGCACCATCGCCACCATCGGATGCGAGGTGAGGTCGCGGTAGAGATTGTCGAGCTGCTCGCGCGACGTCGCGTTGATCGTCGCGGTGACCGACAGGTAGTTGCCCTGCGTCGACGCGCGCATCTCCAGCGTCGCGGCGTCGAAGTCCGGCGCGTGGGCCCGCACCACGGTGACGATCGCCTGCGCGAACCCGTCCTGCGTCCGGCCCATCACCTTGATGGGAAACGCGCAGGGAAACGTGAGCAGCGACTCGGCGGCGGCGGGCATGACGAACTCCTGGAACCTGACTATGGGGGCGCGCCGCGGCCGACGCAACCCGACCCCGCCGCCGGTCAATCCGCGGCCTGCGGATACATGTACTCGCGCGTCAGCGGATGGCTCAGCCGGCCGTCGGCCTGCGACTTGCCGGCGAGGACCTGGAACAGCGACAGCCAGCCCCGGTCGAAGGCGTGCGCGGCGCCGGCGAGATAGATGCGCCAGACGCGGAACCGCTCCTCGCCGACCTCGGCGCGCGCGGCGTCGGCCTGCGCTTCCAGCCGATCGGCCCAGCTCCACAGCGTGCGCACGTAGTGCGGACGCAGCGCCTCGGCGTCGAGGATCTCGAGCCCCTGCGCGCCCAGCGCCTCGATGACCTTCGACACGTGCGTCAGCTCGCCCCCGGGGAAGACGTAGTCCTCGACGAAGTCGCCGACACCGCTGCCCAGGCTGTGGCGGCCGACGAAGTTGTGCGTGATGCCGTGATTGAGCACCAGCCCTCCCGGTGCCAGCGCGCGGCGGATCGTGCCGAAGTAGCGGCCGAGGCGGGCGAGGCCGACATGCTCGAACATGCCGATGCTGGCGATCTTGTCGTAGCAAGCGTCCGCCGGCAGGTCCGCGTAGTCGAGCAGGTCGACGCGCACCCGGTCGGCGAGGCCGCGCCGCGCGATCTCCTGCTGGACGTAGTCGAACTGCCGCCGCGACAGCGTGATGCCGTGCGCCGCGACGCCGTAGTGCGCAGCCGCGTGGAACAGCAGCGCGCCCCAGCCGCAGCCGATGTCGAGGAAGCGTTCGCCCGGCGCCAGCCGCAGCTTGCGGCAGACGTGGTCGAGCTTGGCCGCCTGCGCCTCGTCCAGCGTGTCGTCGTCGTGGCGGTAGTACGCGCAGGAATAGACCATCCGCGAATCCAGCCACAGCCGGTAGAACGCGTTGCTGACATCGTAGTGGTGCGCGATGTTGGCCCGGTTGGGTCGTCGCTGGTTGCGCCACAGCCGCCAGCGGGTGGCGAGGGCGTCGCCCGCATGCGTGACGTCGCCGACCAAGCGACTGCGCGATGTTCAGGATGTCGCGCGCGCTGCCGGTGAAGTCGAGGTCGTTGTGGACGTAGGCGCGGGCGAGGTTGCCGAGCTGCGGCGACGCCAGGACCCTGAGCCCGGCCATGTTGCGCGCCACGAGGTCGAGCCGGGGCTCGCGTGACAGCGCCACCCGTTCCCCCGACGGCAGCACGACCGCCACCGGAAGGTCCCTGCCGGCGTAGCGGCGGGCGATGAGCGAAGCAATCGGATCGGCCATGGGCTACCCCCCAGTTGGAATCCGCTTCCAGTGTACCCAAACCGGCCCGACCCGGGGTCGAACCGGGGTCAGGTCGAATTTCGGCTTCTGCCGCCGACCCCGCCCGGGCCGGCCGGCTGCTACCATCGCGACTTCCGGACCATCGCCTCCGTCGCACCCCTCCCTTGTCGCCTCCCACCCGCGCGGCTGCCCGCGCCGCCGTTCCCTCCGAGCGCGCCTATCGCGACGCCCTCGCCCAGTTCGCGACCGGCGTCACCGTGATCTGCGCGCGCGCGCCCGACGGCACGCTGGCGGGCTTCACCGCGAACTCGTTCAACTCGGTCTCGCTCGACCCGCCGCTGGTCGTGTGGAGCCTGGCCCGGAACGCGTCGAATCTGGCGGCATTCGAGCAGGCGGACGGCTACGTGATCAACGTGCTCGCCGACGACCAGGTCGAGCTGGCCCGCCGCTTCGCGAGTCCGCACGCCGACCGCTTCACCGGCGTCGATTACCAGCTCGGGCCCGTCGGCGCCCCCCGCATCGCCGGCTGCGTCGCGTGGTTCGAGTGCCGCCATCACTCGCAGCAGCGCGCCGGCGATCACGTGCTGTTCATCGGCCGCGTCGACGCGTTCGCCCGCCACGCCGGTGCGGGGCTCGTGTTCCACCACGGCCGCTACGGCACGACGCGCCCGCTGGAATGAGACGGGAGCCAGGCGTCGCCGCCGGCTCCCGTTTCGATCGCCTCCGCCTCCGCCTCCGCCGCCGTCGTCGTGCGGCGTCTTGCTCCGGGCGTCAGGCGGGTCGCGCCTTGCGGTCCTGATAGATCTGCCAGACCTTGCGGAACACCGGGCCCGGCTTGCCGTCGCCGACCGGCCTGCCGTCGACGGTCGTGATCGCCAGCACCTCCTTGGTCGACGACGACAGCCACAGCTCGTCGGCGCCCAGCGCCTCGGCCCGCGGAACCGGACGCACTTCCATCGGCAGGCCCGCGTCGCGCGCGAACTCGAGCGCCGCGTCGTAGGTGATGCCGGGCAGGATCAGGTTGTCCTTCGGTGGCGCGACGATGGTCCCCCCGATCACGCACAGCACGTTCGACGCCGACGCCTCGGTCAGAAAGCCGTTGCGGAACATGATGGTCTCGAGCGCGCCGGCGTCGGCGGCGAGCTGGCGCATCAGCACGTTGCCCACCAGCGAGATCGTCTTCAGGTCGCAGCGCTGCCAGCGGTTGTCCTCGGCGGTGACGACGGCGACGCCGCGCTCGACCTGTTCGCGCGACGGCGTGGGCAGCGGGTTGCTCATCATGAAGATCGTGGGCGGCACACCCTGCGGAAACGCGTGGTCGCGCTTCGCGACGCCGCGGGTGACCTGGAAGTAGACGCCCTGATCGTCGTAAGGCTGCAGCGAGACGAGCTTGCGGATGATCGCCTCCCACTCTGCCGGCGTGTGCGGGTTGGCGAGGCGGATGCCGTCGAGGCTGCGCTGCAGCCGGGCGAGGTGCTGCGGCATCCGGAAGGGCTCGCGCCCGTACACGGGGACGAGCTCGTACACGCCGTCGCCGTAGATGAAGCCGCGGTCGAGCACGGAGATCTTCGCTTCCGCGAGCGGCAGGTATTCGCCGTTGAGATAGACGATCGGGGTGGAGGCGTTCATGGCGAACCTCGGGTCGGTGGTCGTTGCGGCAGGCAGTGCCGGCGCGGTCCGGTCAGCGGAACCACAGCCGCACCGTGTCCCAGGCGCGGCCGACGAAGCTGGCGCCCGACACGTCGGCCAGCGCCACCAGCGGAAATTCGGCCACCGGCACGCCGTCCAGCGCGACCTTCACCGCGCCGACGCGCTGGCCCTTCGCCACCGGCGCGACCAGCGGCTCGGTGGCGAGCATCGTCAGCTGCAGCTTCTCGGCCTTCCCTTTCGGCAGCGTCAGGTAGCGGTTGGCGATGAAGCCGGCGCCGACGTCGTTCGCCGCGCCCTTCCAGACGCGCAGCGTCGACACCGGCTGGCCCGGTCCGTAGAGCTGGATGGTGTCGAACGACTGGAAGCCGTAGTTGAGGAGCTTCTGGCTCTCGGCCGCGCGCGCGTTGTCCGACGCCGCGCCCAGCACCGCCGACACCAGCCGCCGGTCGCCGCGCTTGGCCGAGGAGATCAGGCACCAGCCCGCGGCATCGGTGTGTCCGGTCTTGACGCCGTCGACGTAGGGGTCCGTCCACAGCAGGCGATTGCGGTTCGCCTGCGTGATGTTGTTGTAGCGGTAGTCCTTGATCGCATACAGCGGGTAGTACTCGGGGAAATCGCGGATCAGCGCCGCGGCGAGCTTCGCCATGTCGGCAGCGGTCGAGTAGTGCTGCGGATGCGACAGCCCGGTCGCGTTGACGAAGCTGGTGTTCGCGAGGCCGAGCTTCTTCGCCTCGTCGTTCATCCGTTGCGCGAACGCATCCTCGCTGCCGGCGACGAGTTCGGCCAGCGCGATCGAGGCGTCGTTGCCGGACTGCACGATCATCCCGCGCAGCAGCTCGTCGACGGAGACCGCGCGCCGCGGCTCGATGAACATCCGCGAGCCCTCGGCACGCCATGCGCGCTCGGACACCGGCACCGGCTGCGACGGCGTGATCGTCCCGGCCTTCAGCGCGGCGAAGGTGAGGTACGCGGTCATCAGCTTGGTGAGCGACGCGGGGTCCCGGCGCTCGTCGGCGTTCTGCGCGACGATCGTCTGGCCGCTCGTCCAGTCGACGAGCACGTACGACGACGCGGCGATCGCCGGGGCGGCGGCGGCGCCTGGCATCGCGGCGACGGTCGCCACGGCAGGACCCGCGGCCGCGGCCGGCGCACCGCCGGAGACCGGAGCGGCCGGCGTGACGGCCGAGGGCGGCGCGACCTGCGCGGTCGCCGGGCCCGGGGCGACCTGGGCAATGGCGGTGGCAGCGGTCGCGGCAAGGACGGCGGCGACCGCCGCGGAGGCCGCGGCGGCAAGGATGCGACGGAACGGCATGGAGGACCCGCGGGGAAAGGGCTCGATTATACCGCCCGCCAGGAACGCCCCCGGCGCGCTACGCCCGACCGCGCGGCGACGCGTCGCCCTCCGCGTAGGCGCCGACGGGAATGCAGCCGCAGAAGAGGTTCCGGTCGCCGTAGACGTTGTCGACGCGCCCCACCGGCGGCCAGTACTTGCCGTCGCGCAGGCCCGCGACCGGAAAGGCCGCCTGCTCGCGCCCGTAGGCGTGGTCCCAGGCATCCGCCGTCACGGCCGCCGCCGTGTGCGGCGCGTGCTTCAGCGGATTGTCGGCCCGGTCGGCGCGTCCTTCCTCGACAGCCCGGATCTCGCCCCGGATCGCGATCATCGCGTCGATGAAGCGGTCGAGTTCGGCCTTCGATTCGCTCTCGGTCGGCTCGACCATCAGCGTACCCGCGACGGGGAAGCTCATCGTCGGCGCGTGGAAGCCGTAGTCCATCAGCCGCTTGGCGACGTCGTCGACCGCCACGTCGCTGCCGTCCTTGAGCGGCCGCAGGTCGAGGATGCACTCGTGCGCGACCAGACCGCCCGTGCCCGAGTAGAGCACCGGGTAGTGCGCCGCCAGCCGGCGGGCGACGTAGTTGGCGGCGAGGATCGCGCTCTCGGTCGCCGCGGTGAGGCCGCGCCCGCCCATCATCGTGATGTACATCCACGAGATCGGGAGGATCGACGCGCTGCCCAGCGGCGCCGCGCAGACCGGCCCGACGGCAGACTCGCGGCCGCGACCGCGCTCGCGGTGTCCCGGCAGGAACGGCGCAAGGTGCGCGGCGACGCCGATGGGCCCCACGCCGGGGCCGCCGCCGCCGTGCGGGATGCAGAACGTCTTGTGCAGGTTGAGGTGGGAGACGTCGGCACCGAACTCGCCGGGCGCGGCGAGGCCGACCAGCGCATTCAGGTTCGCGCCATCGACGTACACCTGGCCGCCGTGGCGATGCACGGTGGCGCAGATGTCCTTGATCCCCGCCTCGAACACGCCGTGCGTCGACGGATACGTGACCATGATCGCGGCCAGCCGCGGCGCGTGCTGCGCCGCCTTCGCGGCGAGGTCGGCCAGGTCGACATTGCCGTCCCGGTCGCAGGCGACGACCACGACGGTCATGCCGACCATCTGGGCCGACGCCGGGTTGGTCCCGTGCGCGGATGCGGGAATGAGGCAGACGTCGCGGTGCGCCTCGCCGCGGCTCGCGTGGTACGCCTGGATCGCCAGCAGTCCCGCGTACTCGCCCTGCGAGCCCGCGTTCGGCTGCAGCGAGACCGCCGCGTACCCGGTGGCGGCGCACAGCATCCGCTCGAGGTCCGCGGCGAGCAGGGCATATCCCTCTGCCTGGTCGGCCGGTGCGAACGGATGCAGCGCGCCGAATGCCGGCCAGGTCACCGGAATCATCTCGGAGGTGGCGTTGAGCTTCATCGTGCACGACCCCAGCGGGATCATCGCGCGGTCGAGCGCGATGTCCTTGTCGGCGAGGCGGCGCAGGTAGCGCAGCATCTCGGTTTCCGAGCGGTAGCGGTGGAAGGTCGGATGGGTGAGGAACGGCGACGTCCGCGCCAGCGCCGCCGGCAGCGCATCGGGGGCGGCGGCGTCGAGCTCGGCGATCGTGAACGCGGGCGCGCCGTCGGCGAACGCCGACAGCGCCAGCATCACGTCGTCGCGGGTGGTGGTCTCGTCGACCGACAGCGCCAGCGTGGCGTCATCGATGCGCCGGAAGTTGGCGCCGAGCGCGACGGCCCGCGCCAGTATCGCGTCGGTCCGCCCGCCGGTGTGAACGGTGACGGTGTCGAAGAACGGGGCCGACGGCAGCACGAAGCCCAGGCGCACCAGGCCCGCGTGCAGCACCACCGCCATGCGATGGACGCGGCGGGCGATCGCAGCCAGGCCTTCGGGTCCGTGCCAGACGGCGTACATGCCGGCGATCACCGCCAGCAGCACCTGGGCGGTGCAGATGTTGGACGTCGCCTTCTCGCGGCGGATGTGCTGCTCGCGCGTCTGCAGCGCCAGCCGGTACGCGGGATCGCCGTGCGCGTCGACGGTGACGCCGACGAGCCGGCCCGGCATCGACCGCTTGAAGTCGTCGCGGGTGGCGAGATACGCGGCGTGCGGGCCGCCGTAGCCCATCGGGACGCCGAAGCGCTGCGTCGACCCGACGACGACGTCGGCGCCCCATTCGCCGGGCGGCGACAGCAGCGTCAGCGCGAGGACGTCGGCGGCGACGATCACCAGGCCCCCGGCGGCGTGCACGGTCGCGGCCAGCGTGCGGTAGTCGCGAACCTCGCCGCGGTCGCCCGGATACTGGAGCAGCACCGCGAACGCGCCGGCGTCGGCGGCACCGGCGGCGGGGCCGACGACGACCTCGATGCCGAGCGGTCGCGCGCGCGTGCGCACGACGTCCAGCGTCTGCGGGAACACGTCGTCGGCGACGTAGAACCGCGCCGAGTCGCCGCGGCTCATGCGCCGGCACAGCGTCATCGCCTCGGCGGCGGCGGTGGCCTCGTCGAGCATCGACGCGTTGGCGATCGCCATCCCGGTGAGGTCGCAGACCATGGTCTGGAAATTCACCAGCGCCTCCAGCCGCCCCTGCGAGATCTCCGGCTGGTACGGCGTGTAGGCGGTGTACCAGGCGGGGTTCTCGAGCACGTTGCGCAGGATGACGCCCGGGGTGACCGTGCCGTAGTAGCCCTGGCCCAGGAACGACTTCAGCACGCGGTTCTTCGCGGCGAGCGCCGCG
Source organism: uncultured beta proteobacterium (assembly GCA_963810815.1). Taxonomy (GTDB): domain Bacteria; phylum Pseudomonadota; class Gammaproteobacteria; order Burkholderiales; family Casimicrobiaceae; genus CAVQWT01. The sequence goes on from CAWEPB010000003.1 coordinate 277,345, forward strand.
AGCCTGGCGAGCGCCTCGGTCTCGCCCACCGGCTCGGGCAACTCCAGCGGCGTCGCGCGGCGGATGGCCGCGGGCACGATCGCGTCCATCAGCGCCGCCCGGGACGCGTAGCCCAGCGCGTCGAGCATCGCGCGCTGGTCGGCGTCCGACGTGCCGATGTGGCGGGCCAGAAAGGCGTCGGGCTGCTCCAGCGCCGGCAGCGAGCCGGCGCCGCCGCGGGCCGGGGGTTCGTTCATGTGCATCGTTTCACCTCGGGGCGCGCACGGTCGCGCGCGGTCGCTGGGAATGGGGATCAGGCGTCGCCGATGACCGCCTCGTAGGCCTTGGCGTCGAGCAGCTTGCCGGCTGCCGCCGCGTCGGCGGGCTTCAGCCTGAACAGCCACGAGGCGTAGGCGTCCCGGTTGACTTCTTCCGGTGCATTCGTGACCGGCTCGTTGACCGCCACCACCTCGCCCGCGACCGGCGAGTAGACGTCGGAGGCGGCCTTCACCGACTCGACGACGGCGCAGGCTTCGTTGGCGGCCAGCACGCGACCCACGTCGGGCAGTTCGAGATAGACAAGATCGCCCAGCGCGGCCTGCGCGTGGTCGGTGATGCCGATGGTCAGGGTGCCGTCGGACTCGGCGCGGACCCACTCGTGTTCGGCGGTGTACCTGAGATCTGCGGGAACGTTCATGCTGCCTCCGTGTTGATGCGTTGCCGTTCGGATTGATGCGGGTTCGGTTCAGGGCCGCGCGAGCGCGCGGGTCATGTGCAGCTTGTCGTGCGCGGCGCCGTCGACGATCACGGCGTCGGGCTCCACGCCCCAGGCGACGAAGCCGGCCCCTTCGTAGAGCCGCTGCGCCGGGGCGTTGCCTGCGGTCACGGTGAGGCCGAGCTGGCGCAGCGCCGGGATCGAGCGCGCCCGGGCGATCACGGCCGCGACCAGCGCCTTGCCGATGCCGCAGCCGGCACGCTCGGCCGGTACGTACATGCCGAAGACGTGGCCCTTGTGGCGGACGTTCGCGCGCGGGTCGACCTCGAGTCCGACCACGCCGACGAGCGTGTCGCCGGCGAAGGCCCCCAGCACGACGTCGTGAGGCGTGGCGGCCGGTGGCGCGACGCGACGCAGCAGCGCCTCCGCGGGACGCGCCGCTTCTTCGGCGTAGCTGGAGGTGAACGAAGCCGGGTGCTCGGCGAAGCCGCGCAGCCGCAGCGCCCGGTACGCCGCCAGGTCGGCGGCACCGAGCGCGCGGATGGGAGGCGCGTCCATCGCGGCGCTCACTGAACTACCTTCGTGCTGCGCACTCCGGTGTTCGCCCTTGGGACGGCCCGGCGCGCTCACGCCACCAGCGCCTTGCCGTTGCGCGCGAACGGCGGCTTGACGACGCGCGCGGCGAGTTCCCGGTCGCGGACGATCACCCGGACGACGTCGCCGGGTTGCACCGCGGCCGGCAGCCGCGCGAGCGCGATCGATGCGGCGAGGGTGGGGCTGAAGGTGCCACTGGTGATTTCGCCGTCGCCGTGCGCGGTGTGCACGCGCTGGTGGGCGCGCAGCACGCCGCCCTTGTCCACGAGCAGCAGGCCGCGCAGGTCGCGCGCCGGCGGCTGGGCGACGAGCGCCGCCTTGCCGACGAAATCGCGCGCACTGGCGAGGTCGACGGTCCAGCCGAGACCGGATTCCAGCGGCGTCACCGCCTCGTCCATGTCCTGGCCGTAGAGGTTCATTCCCGCCTCGAGCCGCAGCGTGTCGCGCGCGCCGAGGCCGCAGGGCCGGACGCCGGCCGCGACCAGCTTTTCCCAGATCGGCGCCGCCCAGCCCGCGGGCAGGACGACTTCGAAGCCGTCCTCGCCGGTGTAGCCGGTGCGGGCGATGAACACGTCGCCGAACGCGACCGCCGAGAAGGGCTTCAGCGCCGCCGTCGCGGCCTCGCTGCCGGGCAGTACCTGCCACAGCTTGCTCCGCGCGTTGGGACCCTGCACGGCGATCATCGCGAGGTCGGTGCGCGGCTCGAGCGAGAGCCCCGGGGCGTGGACGGCGAGCAGCTTCCCCAGCCACGCGATGTCCTTGTCGGCGGTGCCGGCGTTGACGACCAGGCGGAAGAAATCCTCGCGCAGGAAATAGACGATCAGGTCGTCGAGCACTCCGCCGTCGTCCCGCAGCAGGCACGAATACAGCGCCTTGCCGGGCAGCGTGAGCTTGTCGACGTTGTTGGCCAGGGCCAGGCGGAGGAAGTCGCGCGCGCCGGCGCCTTCGAGGTCGACCACGCGCATGTGCGACACGTCGAACATGCCGGCATCGCGGCGCACCGCGTGGTGCTCCTCGATCTGCGAGCCGTAATTGACCGGCATGTCCCAGCCGCCGAAGTCGACCATGCGGGCGCCGGCGGCGCGGTGGATGGCGTTCAGGGGGGTCGCTTTGAGCACGGGTTCTCCAGGCAGGAACGCAAGGGGACGCAGCGGCAGCTCCGCTTCGCCCCGTCTGTCCTTTTTACCTGAGAGATTGCCGGGCTCGCTGGCTGGCGCCAGGTCGTCCGGGTGCCCCTTCGGTGGGTCGCCCGCGGCGTGACGCCGCGCGACCGCTCTCCAGATTCGAGTTGCGCTCGCGCAGTCCTTTTTGCCTGAGCGGTTTCGGGATTACGCCTTCGGCGGCGCCGCAACGGCGGGCGCGCTCTCCTGCACGAGCGCGTGAAGGTTACCGGCGGGCAGCCCCGGTGTCAAAGGCGCGCCGACCGCCGCGGCCACCGCCGCTGCCGATGGCCGCGCCGCAAAAGAAAAACCGGCCGCGGTTGCCCGTCGGCCGGCCATTTCCAGCGAAGCGAACGCCTACTTCGCCAGCGACAGCACGTACGCGACCATCGTCTTGATGTCGGCGTCGGCGATCTGCGGATGCGGCGGCATCGGCACGGCGCCCCACGTTCCGGACCCCCCCTTCTTTACCTTCTCGGCCAGCATCGCCGGCGCCTTGGCGTCACCCTTGTACTTCTTGGCGACGTCGTTGTACGCGGGGCCGACGAGCTTCTTGTCGTTGGCGTGGCAGGCGACACAGCCCGACTTCTTCACGAGATCCTCGCCCGGACTGGCCTGGGCAGCCGTGGCGCCGGCAACGAGCACGGCGGCGGCGAGATACGCAGCGACTTTCATCGATTCTCCATCGTCAGAGTGAAAAAACCGGCGGCATCTTAACCGATCCCGGGCCAAGTGGCCACGTTCGCACTGTGGCAGAGATCGCGGCCGACGGGGGGCCTCGCGGTCGCCCGCGGCGACCCGGGGCTCAGTTCGTCTCCTCGAACGCGACGCGCTCGAAGTCGGAGCCGCGCTGGAGCAGGCGGGTCAGGCGGAACTTGCGCTCCGGACCGGCATCGAGCGAGCGCAGGCCCCGGCTGGGGCTGAAGGTACGCGGCGGGAGGATCAGCGCCGCCTTGTCCTCGGGCGTTTCCATCAGCAGCAGCGCGGGCAGCGGCGGGTCCTCGGCGAAGGCGGCGGACTGCGGTCGCAGCGCGAGCGTCTTCGGCGTCCCCGGCCAGAGCCGCACCGACAGCGCGAGCTCGCCTTCCAGACCCTGCGAGACGCGGGTCACGTAGCCCAGTCGCGTGCGTTCTTCGTCGCGCAGGACGACGAGCTGCTCGAGGTGCCAGCGGTGATGCGGCGACGACCGTCGCGTGAGCTGTCCCTCGCGCCACTCGTAGATGCCCTGCCAGCTCTCCCAGGCCCAGGTCCGCTCGGAGTCTTCCTTGCCGCGGTCGTAATCGGTCAGCGCGCCGAGGGTCTGCAGGTGCTGCGCACCCTGGAACGAGAGTCGGCCCAGCGGATCGCGCCGCTCGAAGGTGCGCCCGCCGACGCGGAAATACGCCGCCGGCAGCCCGCCGCAGCACAGCTCGACGGTGGCGCGCGGCAGGTCTTCGGTGCGCCGGGGCGCCTGATACCAGCGCAGGTCGAGGTAGGCGAGCAGCGTCGTGCATTGCTCGACGCTGCAGTCGTGGCCGAGCTGCAACTCCGCCGGATTGGCGCCCGTCTGCAGGCGCTTGAGGCGTCCGCGCACGCTGGTCGCGAGCTTGCCCGGATAACCGAAGCGCATCGACGCGGGGGCCCGGCGCGGCGGCGCGGCGGCGAGGGTTGCGCCGGCCGACCCTTCGAGGTCGACGACTATTACCGGACCCTCGGTCTCGCGCTGCTGCGCATACGGAAACACCTTGCGCGACCACATCTGCAGCCAGCGGTCGGCCAGTTCGACCTGCTTGACCGTCATCGCACAGGGATCGGCGAGGGCGAGCAGCAGCGCGTGGCTGTAGGTGGAATAGCAGGAGATGCCCACGCCGTTGGGCATGAGGTCGTCCGAAACCGCGGTGACCGCGCAATCGAGCATCTCGGCCAACCGGTAGTACGCGTGCAGCTCCTGCCACAGCGACGGCGGCGCGACGCGGCGCGCGAGGCCGTAGACGAGCAGCAGCTGCTTGCCGACGTACAGGCCCCGTTGCAGCAGCTTGGGCTTGACGCCGGCGAGATCGGCGTCGCCCTCCAGCAGCGGCTTCAGGCAGGCGGAATACGGCTCCCACAGCGCGTTCCAGAGCGCGATCGCCTGCTCTGCGGCCTCGGCCTCGCGTTCACCGGCCGGCTGCGACTTGCCGGCGTATCGACGCGCCAGTTCGGTGTGGAGAAAGCCGACCGGCTCCCGGAGCACCTCCGCGATCGTCGCCCGCTCGCGCGGCGGGAATTCGGCCGCCGACAGCGCCTTCAGCTGGCCCAGCACCGCCTCGTACATCGCGCCCACGCCGGTCAGCGGGAGCGTGTTCGCCCATTGCCGGGCGCTGTCGGCGTCGGTGAAGGCGAGCGCGGCCGGCGCGGGGGCCGCCGGGTCCGGCGTGGCGCCTGGATCGAGTACGGGAGCGGAGGTGTCCATCGTCGTGCCTGTCATCGTGGCAACGTCAGGAAACGGACGGCCCGAGGGCGCGCGCGAGGTCGGCGGCGACCCGCGTCGCGAACTCCGGCGCGAGGGCGCGCGGCGAGGGTTCGCGCTGGCGCGCACCCCAGACGGGCTGCGGAAAATGCGTGTCGTCGGCGAACCGCGGGATCACGTGCCAGTGGAGGTGCGGAACCATGTTGCCGAGGCTGGCGAGGTTGACCTTGTCCGGCGAGAGGTGGCGGCGCAGCGCCGCTTCCACGGCGAAGACCGCCTCCATGCAGCGGGCGCGATCGGCAGGGACGAGGTCGGTCATCTCGCGAACGTGTTCGTTCCAGATCACCCGGCAAAAACCGGCGAAGGGCTCGTCGGTGAGCACCACGCGACAACGGGTGTCGCGCCACAGAACCGTGCCGCCCTGCCCTTCGCAAAAAATGCACGCGGTCGTCATCGGGTCCCCGGCGCGGCGTCCACGCCCCGTGGGAGCGGCGGGCGAGCCATGAGCCGATCTTTATAGCACAGCGCGAACCGGGTGGCGGCGCGCCGGGTACCGGCGGCTCCGGGCGGCGGACGGGCGGTCCGCGGCCACGCAACAGGCCGTGAATATTCGGCATCCGCGGTGCCGAATCTGCCGGCGACACGGGTAGCCCCGCTCGGCGATGCTGATGCGGAAGTTGCGTCGATGCCGCCCGGGCAGGCCGGCCCCGCAACGACGCGTCACGGTTCCCTCCGCCCGTTCGGGCGATTCCGCCGGCCATCCCGGCCCGCCGAATCGCCCGAACGGGGACTTTTTCCGACTCCGCGGGGATCCTCGTCGCGGCCGCCATCCGATCCCGTCGACCGTCAGGGAAACGTGCCATGAACAACCGCTGGAAGCGCCTCGTCCTCGCGGCCCTCGTCGCCGCCACGGCGGCCGCCATCGCCACCGCGCCGGCCGTACCCGCCGCGGGGCGGGTCGCGCCGTCAGACGAGCACGCGCTCGATGCCGCCGCGGTTGGCCCGCTCGACGTAACGCGCCATCCAGTCGGGCCCCAGCAGCTTGCGGGCCATCTCGACGACGATGTAGTCGGCATGGGTGCCGGCGTCGTCGTCGAACCGGGACAGCCCCTGCAGGCATGACGGGCAGGAGGTGAGGATCTTCACGTCGCCGGTGAAGCCGTCGGCGCGAAGCTTCGCCGCCCCGGCCTCCATCTGCTCCTCCTTGCGGAAGCGCACCTGCGTCGAGACGTCGGGCCGCGAAACCGCGAGCGAGCCGGACTCGCCGCAGCAGCGCTCATTGAGGGCGACGCCGGTGCCCATCAGCTCGTTGACGACCTTCAGCGGCTGGTAGGTCTTCATCGGGGTGTGGCAGGGGTCGTGGTACATGTAGCGGACGCCTTCGACGCCCTCGAGCCTGACGCCCTTCTCCAGCAGATATTCGTGGATGTCGAGCAGCCGGCAGCCGGGGAAGATCTTCTCGAACTCGTACTTCTGCAGCTGGTCCATGCAGGTGCCGCAGGAAACGATCACCGTCTTGATGTCGAGGTAGTTGAGCGTATTGGCGACGCGATGGAACAGCACGCGGTTGCTGGTGACGATCTCCCGCCCCTTCTCGCCCTGGCCCGACGCGGTCTGCGGATAGCCGCAGCACAGGTAGCCCGGCGGCAGCACCGTCTGCGCGCCGACGTGCCACAGCATCGCCTGCGTCGCGAGTCCGACCTGCGAGAACAGGCGCTCGGAACCGCAGCCGGGGAAGTAGAACACCGCCTCGGCGTCCTCGTTCGCACGCTGCGGGTCGCGGATGATCGGCACGACCGTCGCGTCCTCGATGTCGAGCAGCGCGCGCGCGGTGCGCTTGGGCAGCCCGCCAGGCATCGGCTTGTTGACGAAGTGCACGAGCTGGGCCTTCAGCGGCGCTCGGCCGAGCGTCGCCGGCGGACGCCGGGTCTGCGCCGATGCGAGGCCGGTCCGCTTCGCGATCCCGTAGGCCAGCCGCTGCGCGCGATAGCCCCAATCGATCATCAGCTTCTGCACCAGCTTGACCGTCGCCGGATCGGTGGCGTTCAGCATGAACATCGCCGCCGCGGTGCCGGGATTCCACTTCTTCTTCCCCGACCGCGTGAGCAGCTCGCGCATCGCGATCGAGACGTCGCCGAAGTCGATGTCGACCGGGCACGGGTTGACGCACTTGTGGCACACCGTGCAGTGGTCGGCAACGTCGGCGAACTCGTCGAAATGGCGCAAGGAAACGCCGCGGCGCGTCTGCTCCTCGTACAGGAACGCCTCGATCAGCAGCGAGGTGGCGAGGATCTTGTTGCGCGGGCTGTAGAGCAGGTTCGCCCGCGGCACGTGGGTCGAGCACACCGGCTTGCACTTGCCGCAGCGCAGGCAATCCTTGATCGAGTCGGCGATCCCCCCGATCGCGCTCTGCTCGAGGATCAGGCTCTCCGCGCCGAGCAGGCTGAAGCTCGGCGTGTACGCGTTGGTGAGATCCGCCGGCAGCGCCGCGGCGCGCAGCAGCTTGCCCGCGTTGAATCGGCCGTCGGGATCGATGCGCCGCTTGTAGGCGGCGAACGGTGCCAGCTCGTCGTCGGTCAGGTACTCGAGCTTGGTGATGCCGATCCCGTGCTCGCCCGACACCACCCCGCCCAGCGCCCGCGCCAGCGCCATGATCCGCGCGACCGCCGCGTTGGCCGTCCGCAGCATCGCGTAGTCGTCCGAGTTGACGGGGATATTGGTGTGCACGTTGCCGTCGCCGGCGTGCATGTGCATCGCCACGAAGACGCGGCCGCGCAGCACGCGCCGGTGAATGCCGGCGTAGGCCGCGACGACCGGGACATATGCGAGCCCCGCGAAGATCTCGTCCAGCGGAGCCTTGAGCTCGCGCTTCCACGAGACCACCAGCGAGTGGTCCTGCAGCGCCGGGAACACCTGGTCGAGGCGGTCGGCGAAGCCCTGCCAGCGCGCGCGCACTTCCGCGACCAGGGCGCGCGCCTCGTCGAGCTTCGCCTCCAGCAGGTCCTGCGGCGGCCGGACCTCGCTGTCCGGGCCCCAGAGATGGGCGAGCGTCGGCGCCGACAGGAACGACGCGATCTCGTCGCACAGCACGAGCTTGTTGGCGAGCGAGAACTCGACGTTGATGTGCTCGACGCCGTCGGTGTAGTCGCCGAGCCGGTCGAGCGGGATGACGACGTCCTCGTTGATCTTGAAGGCGTTGGTGTGCTTGGCGATCGCCGCGGTGCGTGCACGGTCGAGCCAGAACTTCCTGCGCGCGTCCGCCGACACCGCGACGAAGCCCTCGCCGCCGCGCGCGTTGGCGAGGCGGACGACTTCCGACGCCGCCCTGGCGACGCTGTCGTCGTCCTCGCCGACGATGTCGCCCAGCAGCACCATCCGCGGCCGCCCGTGGCGCTTGGCCTTGGTCGCGTAGCCGACCGCCTTGACGTAGCGCTCGTCGAGGTGCTCGAGCCCGGCGAGGATCGCGCCGTGCGGGCGGCCGTCGAGGTAGCGCTTGATCTCGACGATCGCCGGCGTCGAATCGCGCACCGGCCCGAAGAACTCCAGGCACACGGTGCGGATCGCGGGCGGCATCCGGTGAAGCACGAAGCGCGCGCTGGTGATGATGCCGTCGCAGCCTTCCTTCTGCACCCCCGGCAGGCCGCCGAGGAACTTGTCGGTGACGTCCTTGCCGAGCCCCTTCTTGCGGAACTGCGACCCGGGGATCGCCAGCCGCTCGGCGCGGACCGACCGGCCGTCGGCGGCGGTCCACTTCAGCTCGAACGTCGCCACGTCGGCGTCGTGGATCTTGCCGAGGTTGTGGTCGAGGCGCGTGACCTCCAGCCACTCGGCGTTCGGCGTGACCATTCGCCACGACACGAGATTGTCGATCGCCGTGCCCCACAGGACCGCCTTCTTGCCGCCCGCGTTCACCGCGACGTTGCCGCCGATGCACGAGGCGTCCGCCGACGTCGGGTCGACGGCGAAGACGAGCCCTGCCTCCTCGGCGGCATTCATGACGCGGCGCGTGACGACTCCCGCGCCGGCATCGATCGTCGGCACCGGCTCCGGCCGCCCGGCGAGCGCGACGCGCTCGATCGCGGAGAGGCGCTCGAGCTTCTCGGTGTTGATGATCGCCGAGCGCGCGGACAGCGGGATCGCACCGCCGGTGTAGCCGGTGCCGCCGCCGCGCGGGATGATCGTGAGGCCGAGTTCGATGCAGCCCTCGACCAGGCCCCGGACCTCGTCCTCGGTGTCGGGGTACAGCACGACGAACGGATACTCGACGCGCCAGTCGGTGGCGTCGGTCACGTGCGACACGCGCGCGAGCCCGTCGAACGCGATGTTGTCCTTGTGCGTGTGCCGCGCCAGCACCCGCAGCGTGCGCCGGCGCAGCGCCGCTGCCTCGGGGAACCACGCCGCGAAGCGGTCGATCGCCGCGGTGGTCGCGGCGACCAGCCGCGCGACCTTCGCGTCGCGCGCCGGATCGGCGCCGGCGTTCGCCACCCGGCGCTTCTCGATCTCGCCGAGCCGGTGGCGCAGCGCGTCGACGAGCAGACGCTGCCGCTTCGGGTTGTCGACCAGGTCGTCCTGCAGGTACGGATTGCGGTCGACGACCCAGATGTCGCCCAGCACCTCGAACAGCATTCGCGCCGAGCGGCCGGTGCGGCGCTCGCCCCGCAGCTCGTCGAGCAGCGTCCACATCTCCGCCCCGATCAGGCGGATGACGATCTCGCGGTCCGAGAACGACGTGTAGTTGTACGGGATCTCGCGCAGGCGCGGCGCGTCGATCCGTGGATCGGCGAGGTCGACGAAGGCGTCGGTGACGGCGTTCATGGACCCTCGATGTTACCGCAGCGCAGCAAGCCGGAGCGGCGAACGCGAGTCCTCGTTGCGCCAGCGCAATGACGCGGTCGGCACCGGGGGCATCCGGCCCGCCCCATCTGGATCAGCCGGCGAACGCGCGCACGCCCTCGGCGAGGGCCAGGTAACGGGCGAACTTTCCGGCGGCAATGCAGATCGCCGCCGCAACCGCGTTCTGCCGCAGCCAGCCCGACGCGACGCAAAGTGCGTCGCCGATCACCGGGACCCAGGACAGCAGCAGCGCGGGCGCACCGAAGCGGTGCGCGATGTCGAGCGCGCGCGCCCGGGTCTTCGGCCGGGGGAGGAATCGGCCGAGGGCGTAGGACGACAGGCCGCCGAGCGTGTTGCCGGCGGTGGCGACCCCGATCGCCGCCCAGTGCTGCGACGGGTCGTGGGTCAGCAGCGCCGCGAGCGCGATCTCCGAATTCCCGGGCAGCAGCGTCGCGGAGAGAAACGCGGAAGCGAAGAGGCCGACGAGGCTGAGCGACGCGGTGTCCATGGCAGGCCCGTATCCTAGACGATCGGCCGGACTGCCCGGCCGGCGACCCTCGAGCGGGCGCCAGCCGCCCCGCCCCGACAGGTAAATCGCGAACTCGCGGTCGGAGAACGACTATAGTGGTACGGGGGCTCGCGCAGACGCAGGGCGCCGGCGCCCGTTCCCTGCGAGTCGACGAAGCTATCGGCGACCGTGTTCATGTCGACCTGACCGGCTGCCGGAGCGCAGCAACGGGTTCCGGGCGGGCTCTTCGGCGCGCGCAGGAGATCCTGAACGGCAGTTCGGCTGTCGCGGGAAATCCCGCTTTCAGTCTGGCGTACCAGGCTGCGTTCCCAAGTCGCTGGTGCCCTGGCCGAACCTGCGGGGTGGCCTGCGACCGCCCATTCTTACCGGAGCAGTGCCCGATGTCAGTTCGACGAATGTGCGCCTCGATCTTCGCCCTCCTGGCGTTCGCCATGTTCAGCTACGCGTCGCGGGCGACGGCCGGCCCGGTCAACATCGTCGAATTCCACCACGCGGCGTTCGACCACTACTTCATCACCGCCGATCCGGACGAGATCGGGAAGCTCGATTCCGGCGAGTTCACGGGTTGGCAGCGCACCGGCCTCTCGTTCAATGGCCTGGACGCGGGCGACACGTCGCCCGGCGTGCGACCGGTCTGTCGCTTCTACGGTCTCCCGAGCGCGGGGCTCGATTCGCATTTCCTTTCGGCGTCCGCAACCGAATGCGACGAGGTGAAGACCAAGTTCCCGCTGGACTGGCTCTACGAATCCGGCAACGTGTTCGGGATCTACCTGCCCGACCTCACGTCCGGGCAATGCCCGGCCAACACGATCCCTGTCTATCGAAGCTGGAACGCCCGGTCGGATTCCAATCACCGCTACACGACGAGCGCGGCCGTCCACGATGCGATGGTCGCGCAGGGGTCCGTTGCCGAGGGCTACGGACCGCCCCCGCGACCGGTCGCGATGTGCGCGCCGATCCCCGCCAATGCCGCGCCGCCGTCATGCGTGCTCTCGGCGAACAGGTCGACGGCGCAAACCGGCGCGACGGTGGTTCTCACCGCGAACTGCAGCGGCAGTCCGACCGCATACTTCTGGACCGGTTGCACGAGCGCCGGCCCGCAGTGCGTGGCGACGAGTGCTGCGGCAGGCACCGTCACGTATACCGTGGTCGCCACCAACGCCTACGGCGCCAGCGCACCGTCCTCCGTGCAGGTCTCGTGGTTGCTGCCGCCACCACCGCCCACCTGCACGATCGCGGTCACCGCGCAGAGCCGGACGCCGCTGGTCGGTTCGATGGCCGTGCTAGAGGCGTGGTGCGGCGGTGAGGTCACGGCCTACCAGTGGACGAACTGCGCGAGCGGGACGCAGGTCTGCAAGGTCTGGGGCACCGCAGCCGGGCTGCAGACGTACCAGCTGGTCGCCGTCAATGCCGGCGGCAGCAGCATTCCCGTGACCGCCAGCGTGAACTGGACGGCGACGCCGCTCCCGCCGCCAGGGTTGTGCGCCCAGGAGCCGAGCCTGCTCTTCTCGGACGTCGGGAGCGAACACGAAACGGTGCACTCGGCCTACAGCGAGTCGCCGGCGTTCGCGTGGAACGGTGCGTGGGTCGTCCGGTTCACCGTGCCCGCGACGGCGCACGAGGGGCAAACCGGCTTCGGGACGGCAGCCGAGTACGACGGCCCGCCGACGTTCCGCGAGTTGACGATCTCGGCCACCGCCTGCGACTTCCGGGCAACCGACCCGTCCGGCGTCAACGGTCCGATCGCCCACACCTACGGCACGACGCCGATCATCTATTTCGACATCAAGACTTCCACGCTTGGGTCGCTGGGCCTGGCCCCCGGTGGCGTCTATTACCTCAACATCCGCAACCGCTACGTCGACGGCACCGAATCCTGCCCGGCGACCCAGGCGCGCTGCGACGCGCTGGCGGCGGTGCGGCTGCCCCGTTGAGCCCGTGCGGTCACGGTTGCCGTTTCGACGGCGGCACCGCCAAATCTGACTTCGACACATCGGGGGCTGGCGTCCGCGCCATGCGCACCCGTCCCGCGCTCGCGACTTAAGCCTCGCCCCGGTCGAACCGGCGATAGGCAAGGGCCTCGGCGATGTCCGGCGCGCGAACCGTCGGCGCATCCGCGAGATCGGCGATCGTGCGGGCCACCTTGAGCACCCGGTGGCAGGCGCGCGCCGACAGCGACAGCCGGGCCATCGCCTGGGCGAGCAGCGCACGCGCGGGATCGTCGGGTGCGCAGTGCCGCTCGACGTCGTTCGCGACGAGGGCCGCGTTCGCGCGTCCCTGCCGGCGCAGGGCCCGCCCGCGCGCCGCGGCCACCGCGGCACGCGCGTCGGCGGTGGTCGGACCGCCGCTGCCCCGGGGGTCGGGGCTGCCGGGCGCGCCGGCGAGCAGCGCCGACGCCTCGACGGCGGGGACGTCGATCGCGAGATCGATCCGATCGAGCAGCGGTCCGGAAACCCGGGCCCGGTATCGGGCCACCTGATCGGACGAGCAGCGGCAGCGTCCGGACGCGTGCCCCAGCCAGCCGCAGGGACAGGGATTCATTGCCGCGACGAACTGGAAGCGCGCCGGGAAGCTGCTCTGGCGCGAGGCCCGTGAAATGTGAATGACGCCCGTTTCCAGCGGCTCGCGCAGCACTTCCAGCACCCGCCGGCTCCATTCGGGCAGTTCGTCCAGGAACAGGACGCCGTGATGTGCGAGCGAGATCTCGCCCGGCCTCGGATGACCGCCCCCGCCCACGAGGGCCACCGCACTCGCGGTATGGTGCGGCGCGCGGAACGGGCGCCGGCCCCAGGCGTCAGCACGGAAGCGGCCGGCGAGCGACGCGACCGCAGCCACCTCCAGCGCTTCCTGCTCGTCGAGGGCCGGCAGCAGCGCCGGGAGCCGCTGCGCCAGCATCGACTTGCCCGTCCCGGGCGGTCCCACCAGCAACAGGCTGTGCGCGCCTGCGGCCGCAATAGTGAGCGCCCGCTTTGCCGCCGCCTGGCCGCGGACATCGGTCAGGTCGACCGGCGTCACGGGCGGGAGTTCTTCGGTGGTCGCGGCCGGCGCGACGGCGACGGGCAGCGGTCGCCGTCCGGTGAGGTGCGCGCAGACGGCAAGCAGTGACTCCGCGGGCAGCACCCTGGCGCCGCGGACCAGCGCCGCCTCGGCGGCGCTCGCCGCGGGAAGCACGAACGCGCGTCCGTCGCGGCGCGCGGACAGCGCCATCGGCAGCGCGCCGCGGATCGGCCGCAACGAGCCGGTCAGCGCCAGTTCGCCGGCGAATTCGGTTTCGGCGAGGGGGGGTGCGGGCACCTGGCCGGTCGCCGCCAAGACGCCCAGTGCGATCGGCAGGTCGTAGCGCCCGGACTCCTTGGGCAGGTCCGCCGGCGCCAGGTTGACCGTCACCTTGCGGGCCGGGAAATCGAACCCCGCCGTGGCGAGCGCGGCGCGAACGCGGTCGCGCGCCTCGCGGACCTCGGTATCCGGCAATCCGACCAGGTTGAACGCCGGGAGTCCGCCGGCGAGGTGCACCTCGACCGTTACCGGCGGGGCGTCGAGGCCGGCGAGACCCCGCGACAGGACCACGGCGATCGACATGGATTGGAGCCCCCGGGGGGCACCGGCGCGCGCGGGCACCCGCGGCCCGGTGCCGGATGGGCAAGGCGCGGACCGGTCGGCGGGGACCGGCGCGCCCGCCGGCGCGGGGGTCAGGCGGCGCCGGTCGGCGGCGGGAACCGCGCCTCGAGCTCCGCGAGGCGGCGTTCGAGGGTGTCGAGCTTTTCGCGCGTCTTGAGCAGCACCTGCGCCTGGACGTCGAATTCGGCGCGCGGGACGACGTCGAGGCGGGCGAGCCCGCTGGACAACATCGCCTTGACGTTCTTCTCGACGTCCTTCGCCGGGCTGTTGGCGATGGCCTGGCCGATCTTTGCGGCGAGTTCGTCGAAGGGCTTGGTGTTCAGCATCGCGGTCTCCCTCGCGGACGAAGCGCCCGCAGTTCGGATGGATGCGGACGAGTCTAGCAAAGATGCCAAGGGTCCTGCCCTCGGCCGCATGGACGAGCCCGCCCCATCCGCGTGCGGCCTCGGGAATCGTCGCACCCAATCGGTGCGTTCCGGGGTCCGATTGATTGCCGAGACACCTAAGAATTGTTGCAAGTCATTGATTATGAATATTTTGCTGCAGTGGCACACGACGTGCTGAAGAGTACCCGAAGTTCCGTTCCGAGCCACCGTTTCCGACAACCAAGCCAAAGGGAATCACCATGACCAGCCTAAGCCGTCCGCGTCTGCTTGCTGCAACGCTTGCCGCGTCCGCCCTGATCTCCGGCGCCGCCGTCGCCCAGACCGCCGCGCCCGCTGCCGCTCCGGCACCCGCCGCCGCGCCGGCGCCGGAGCCGGACTTCACGTGGGCCGGGAACGTGGGCATCTTCAGCCAGTACATCTTCCGCGGCGTTTCGCAGACCAACGAGAAGCCGGCGCTGCAGGGCGGCTTCGACCTCGGACACAAGTCCGGCTTGTACGCCGGCGTCTGGGGTTCGAACGTCTCGTGGATCTCGGACAGCGTCCCCGACGCGTCGGCGAGCCTCGAGCTCGATCTCTACGGCGGCTACAAGTTCGCGCTGCCGGCCGATTTCACCGGCGACGTCGGCGTCCTCTACTACTGGTACCCCGGCAGCTACCCGTCCGGGATGGTCAAGCCGAACACGACCGAACTCTACGGGGCGCTCACCTGGCAGTTCCTGACCGTCAAGTACAGCTACAGCCTGGGCGACACCTTCGGCTTCGACACCTCGTCCGGCAGCGACTACATCGAGCTCAACGCCGCCTACGACGTCATCGACAAGGTCAACGACACCATCGGCAAGGTCACGCTGGAAGGCCACGTCGGTCACCAGCGCTTCAAGGGCTTCGGCGACTTCAACTACACCGACTGGAAGGTCGGCGCGTCGACCGACGTTCTGGGTACGACCGTCGGCATCTTCGTGACCGGCACCGATGCCGAGGAGTCGCTGTACACGAACCGCTACGGCAAGAACATCGCGGACACGCAGTTCGTCGGCTACATCAAGAAGACGTTCTGACACCGCGCCACGAACGCTCAACCGCGAGGACTCCATGAAATTCGTCACCGCCATCATCAAGCCGTTCAAGCTCGACGAGGTCCGCGAGGCCCTGTCGGCGATCGGCGTCCAGGGGATCACCGTCACGGAGGTCAAGGGATTCGGCCGCCAGAAGGGGCACACCGAGCTCTACCGGGGCGCCGAGTACGTGGTCGACTTCCTGCCCAAGGTCAAGATCGAGGCCGCGATCAGCTCGGACCTCCTCGATCGAGTGATCGAGGCGATCGAGAAAGCCGCCAATACCGGCAAGATCGGCGACGGCAAGATCTTCGTCTTCGATCTCGAACAGGTCGTTCGCATCCGCACCGGCGAAACCGGCGCGGAAGCGCTGTAAGGGGAACCCTCATGAAGAAATTTCTCGTAATTCTCGCGGCGCTGGGGCTGGTCGGCCTCGCGGCGCCGTCGTTCGCGCAGGACAAGGCGCCGGAGGCCGCGGCACCTGCTGCGGTCGCCCCGGCGACCGCAGCGCCCGCCACCGCCGCGCCCGCCGCGGCGGAGCCTGCCGCGGCGGCGGCCACGCCGGCACCCACCCCGAACAAGGGTGACGTCGCGTGGATGCTGACCTGCACGGCGCTGGTGCTGCTGATGAGCCTGCCCGGGCTGGCCCTGTTCTACGGCGGCATGGTGCGCTCGAAGAACATGCTGTCGGTGCTGATGCAGGTGTTCGTCGTGTTCTCGCTGATCACCGTGCTGTGGTGCGTCTACGGCTACAGCGTGGCGTTCACCGAGGGCAACGCGTACTTCGGCGGCCTCGATCGGCTGTTCCTGTCCGGCACCTTCGACGCCGCCAAGGGCGAGTTCGCGATGGGCGCGACGTTCTCGAAGAACACGCCGATCCCGGAGCTGCTGTTCGTGGCATTCCAGGCGACGTTCGCGGCGATCACGGTCTGCCTGATCCTCGGCGCATTCGCCGAACGGATCAAGTTCTCGGCGGTGCTGCTGTTCGCCGTGCTCTGGTTCACGTTCTCGTACCTGCCGATCGCGCACATGGTCTGGTTCTGGCCCGGCCCGGACGCGTACACGGCGGCCAACCTCGTCGATGCCAACAACGCCAAGGCCGGCCTGCTCTGGCAATGGGGCGCGCTCGACTTCGCGGGCGGCACCGTCGTCCACATCAATGCCGGTGTCGCCGGCCTGGTGGGTGCGTACGTGCTCGGCAAGCGGATCGGCTTCGGCAAGGAAGCGATGGCGCCGCACAACCTGCCGATGACCATGATCGGCGCGTCGCTGCTGTGGTTCGGCTGGTTCGGCTTCAACGCGGGATCCGCGCTCGAGGCGAACAACGCGGCGGTGCTGGCGTTCATCAACACGTTCCTGGCCACGGCCTGCGCCGTGATGACGTGGACGATCGGTGAATGGGTGATCAAGGGCAAGCCGTCGATGCTGGGCGCCGCTTCGGGTGCGGTCGCCGGACTCGTCGCGATCACCCCGGCCGCCGGCAACGTCGGCATCCCCGGCGCGTTCGTCATCGGCGCGCTGGCCGGCATCGTCTGCCTCTGGGGCGTCAACGGCCTCAAGCGGATGCTGAAGGTCGACGACTCGCTCGACGTCTTCGGCGTGCACGCGGTCGGCGGCATCCTGGGCGCGCTCCTCACCGGCATCTTCGTGTCGCCGGACCTGGGCGGCCCGGGCCTCGTCACCGACTGGGTCACCGGCAAGACCGGCTTCCCCGGCTACGCGGACCAGCTGCTGATCCAGGCGAAGGCCGTCGGAGTCACCGTGGTGTGGACCGCGGTGGTGGCCTACGTCAGCTTCAAGATCGTCGACCTGGTCGTCGGCCTGCGCGTCCCCGAAGAGGAAGAGCGCGAGGGTCTCGACATCAGTGCGCACGGCGAGTCGGCCTACCGCATCTGACGTCCGGCTTGCAACGGTTTGTGCCGTCCGGGTGCGACGCCCGGGCGGCACGAAGCGAGGGCCCTCCCCCTCGTGCAGTGCTGCAGTTTCTCCTCAGTGGCTATTCGGGGCGCGACCCAATCGCGCCCCGTTTTTTTCCGGCCGCGTCCGCGTTGCGCCGGGATCCGCGTCGCGGACCGCTACCGGGCGAACTCGTTCCTGCCGCGATCGCCGCCACGATCTCCCCTGGCGAGCTGGCCACGATGATCTCGGTCGACGGGTGCCGGCTGCTCGCCCGCCGGAACCGGTGAAGGAACGGGCGGAGGCACGCAGCGGCCGGGCGCCTGTCCGACGTCGCACCCAGGCGCTCCGTGCGACACCGACTCGCGCCGATCCACGCCCGCCAATGAAAAACCCCCGCCCGGACGGGCGGGGGTTCCGGGAGCGCGGCCGATCAGACGAAGCCGAGGTTGGCGGTCGGAAACCGGTAGAGGTTCGGGAAGATCTGCGCGATGTCGGCCGGTACGACGCCGAACCAGCTCGCCATCGTGGCGGCGTACTGTTCCATCGACGTCGTCGGAATCCAGCGACCTTCGCTGCTGGTGTCGTCCGGTCCCGCGAGCGCGAGGTTCGGGAAGGCACCGTAGAGCTTGCCGCCCTGGACCGCGCCGCCCAGCACGAAGTGATGGCCACCCCAGGCGTGATCGGTGCCGGTGCCGTTGGGCTTGAACGTGCGGTTGAAATCCGACATCGTGAACTGGGTGACCTTGTCGGCGATGTTGAGGCCGACCGTCGCCTGGTAGAACGCCGCCATCGCCTGCGACACCTGCGCCAGGTTGGTCGCCATGCCGGTCATCTGACCGGAGTGGGTGTCCCAGCCGCCGATCGAGACGAAGAAGATCTCGCGGCTGTGGCCGAACGTCGCCCGGTCGCGGATGACCCGGGCCACGGCGCGCAGCTGCGTGGCGAGCCCGCTGTTGACGCCGGTGAACGCATTGGCGATCGCGGTGCCGTCCGCGCTGTTGATCGTCGGATTGAGCTTGGTGCTGGCATCGCGTGCGCCGAGCATCGTCCGCTGCGCCGCCTGCGTCATCTGGTTGGCGTCGAGCGCTCCCAGCAGGATGGATCGTGCCGCGGCGCGCTCGTAGGCCACGCTGCCGGGCAGCGCCGTCGTGCTGTCGCCGGTGAAGCCGAAGTTGCCCGCCGTCGGCAGCGCGAGCATCTTCGAGTACGTACCGTTGCCGAAGGTCTGCGAACCCGAGAACGACATCGCCATCGGCGTCGCCTGCGGCGAGTTCATCCAGGCGACCTTGTCGGCGACGCGTCCGGCCCAGCCGGTGACGCCCGTCAGCGAGGCCTGCGAGATCGTCGTCATGAACTGCTGCTGCTGGTCGCTGTGCGAGAACAGCTGCTGCGGCGCCTTCCCCGTGCGGTTGCGGTAGGTCGTGCGCGTCAGCGGCTCGACCAGCGTGCCGACGTTCGAGACCACCGCCAGGCGGTTCTGCGCGAACAGCGCCTGCATCTGCGTCATGCTGGGGTGCAGGCCGTAGCGGACACCGCCGGTGTTGGTCGGCGCGATCTGCAGCATCGAACCGGCGCCGGTCTGGGGGATGTTGAGCCCCGTCGCCGGACTGCGCACGGTGTTGTAGGCCGTGTACCCGTCGAAAGGCAGCAGCACGTGGTTCGAGTCGTAGCCTCCGAACAGGAAGATGCAGACGAGCGCCTTGTAGTCGGTGGCCTGCGCCGACGCGGCCGACAGCCCGATCTTGTCGAGGCTGGCGGCGACGGAGAGCGCCGAGAACGCACCGGCCTGTTGGAGGAAGCGGCGGCGGGAGAAGACGAGCGGTCCGGTCATGTCAGAACTCCATCTGGTACTTGGGCGAAACCGCGACGAGGTACACCGCCATGCGCACGCGGTCGAGCAGCTGGGTTTGCGTCGGGGTGACCGAAACGGTGACCGAGTTCACTGCCTTGAGGATCGCGTCGCGCTGGTATTTCGGCAGCGGCGCGCGCAGCACGACCGCCGCGACGTAGTCGACCAGCGTTTCCGGCGTCGTCGCGAAGCCCTTCATCGCGGCCCAGTTGAACTTGGTGCCGACCGCGCCGGCGACCGACGTGTCGGGGTTCGGCCCGCAGATGCTGAGGCCTGCGTCGCAGGAGGTGCTGTAGATGAGGCTGTACAGGTTGTTGGCGCGCGCGAAGTACGTCGTCGCGTCGAGGATGCCGAACTGCGGGCCCGCGAGGCTGGTGCCGGGCACGACGAAGTCCGCCGGGTAGTAGTTGAACACCGTCGGCGACGTGTAGACGTCCTGACCCATGGCCCGTGCCGGGCCGATCAGCGCGACACCGTCGCTGGTGCCGCCGAGTGCGCGCACCAGCCCGGTCAGGTACGTCACGGGCTCCTTGAGCTTGCCGAAGGTCCCGACCACCGGGTTGCGGGGGGCGCGCGCTTCGGGATCGAGGACGATTGCGCGAACCACCGCCTTCATGTCGCCGCGCACGCCGGCGCCGTTGTTGTTGAACACCGCGGTGATGCGCGACACGTAGGCTGGCGACGGGTTGCTGGACACCAGGTGCTGGATCAGCTGCTTGCTGATGAACGGGCCGACGTTCGGGTTGTTGAAGATGACCCCGAGGGCTTCGCGCAGATCCGTGTCGGCGCTGCGCCCGCCCGGCATCACGTAGCCGAGGATGTTCTTGGTGCCGACGTCGTGGTAGTTCGTCGGCGACTCGATCGGCATCATGTTGAACGCGTAGTTGATCGGCGCGTTCCAGCGTGCGGACTGGCCGGCGAGCGGCCAGTAGGTCCAGCCCGTGAACACCTTCGACAGTTCGACGATGTCGTCCTGGTCGTAGGTCGGGATCGGGTTGCCGCCCGCGTCGAGCAGCAGCGTGCCGTCCGCCTTGAGCTCGTAGAGGCCGACCGCGAACAGCTGCAGGATCTCCCGCGCGTAGTTCTCGTTCGGCTGCTGCCCGGTCGTCGGATTCGCCTTGGCGTTGTTCACCATGTCGAGATAGTTCCCCATGAACGAATTCACGGACACGCGGAACATCACGTCGTAGAAGTTGCCGAACGCGTAGTCGATCAGCAACTGCTGGTAGTCGCGGTTGGCGTAGGCGATGTCGTCCTGAGCGGCCGAGGTCACCCAGATCTGCGACATCGCCCAGGCCACGCGCTGGCGCAGCTGGTCCGGCGCGGTCAGCGCGTTGCGCAGGAAGAGGCGCTGGACGGCGAACTGCGAGTACAGGTCGCGCGGGCAGTTGGTGCCGAAGAGCGCTGCGTCGGCAGGGCCGCCGGCCGTCAGCGGGCTCGTGCAGTTCGCCGGCTGCGTTTGCGGCTGGAACGCAAACACCGGGAAGTTCGTCTTCGGCAGGTTGAGCTGCTCGTCGAGGTACGCGGTGATCCCCATCGTCTGGACGCGCCCGATCTCGGTCGGGGTCGGGCCGAACGAGACCTGCTGCAGGAAGCGCGCCGCTTCGAGCGTGCCGTCGGTGACGGCGCCCTTGCCGAAGTACAGCGGCCGGTCGCCGGCGGTGCCGAAGATGAAGTACGCCTGGGCGTTGCCGTCGCGGTTGGTCGAGACGTACCACTGGCCGTTGCGGAAGATGCCGAGGTCGGCCGTTCCGTCGCCGTTGTAGTCGAACGCGATCGGGATGTCGCTCGCGCCGCCGCCGAACCAGTACACCTTGTCCGCGACGCCGTTGCGCGCGGTCGAGCCGTACCAGACGCCGTTGCGGTAGATGAGCAGGTCCGGCGAGCCGTCGCCGTTGACGTCGCCGAGCAGCGGGACGTCGCCGGCGACGCCGCCGAAGTTGTACACGTCGGTCACGAGCCCGTCGCCGGTGCGGCTGACGAGCCAGAGGCCGTTACGGTAGACGATGAGGTCGTCCTTGCCGTCGCCGTCCATGTCGGCGATCAGCGGCTTGTCGCCGACGCCGCCGAAGTAGACGATCCGGTCGTAGGCGCCGTCGCGGGACGAGTCGAGGTACCAGACCCCGCTGTTGAACACGATCGGGTGGCGCGCCCCGCTGCCGGTGAGGTCGCCGAGCATCCCGACGTCGCCGGGAAGGCCGAATGTCAGCTTGAGGTCGGCGGCCATGTCGAAGTTGCCGTCGACGAAGAAGCGGCTGTTGCCGGTCCGATAGACCCCGACGGCCGCCTGCATGGCCTGGGCCGCGACGTCGGCGGCGCCGGCGGCGCATGCCGTCGCGACGGCGACGGCGCCGAGCGCATGCGCAACGCGGCGATACGCGGACTGCTTGACGACCTGATGAGAAGGCTGCGACATGGATACCCTCGTCTTTCCTGTTGCTCCGGTCCGTTGCGCGTCGGCGCAACGGGCTTCTTTTTTTCGGCGCCTCCCTGCGAGGCTCCATGCGCGCACCGAACCGACGATTCGGCCGCGGACAATCCGGGATGGGACCGTTCGCGGCCGACAGTTCGAGTCCTTATGACACGCGCATATGCAGGCTGCATGACGGTCGCATAATTTGCAACCCCGCACCACGCGCTTCCATGCCCGGGGCATACTCCCGAGCGGCATTTCAACCCGCGCCGCCAACCCCGGCAGTTGACCCCAGGATGGCCCGTGTCGGCTACAAGCATCCTGCTTGCGCTCCCGCTGTGTGAGCGCACACTATCTCGAAACTCCTCTTAAAACCGGGAAGTCCTGGACGAGGGACAACAGGACCGCTCGCGACGCTTCCGATCGGCGGCTGACAAGCAACTCCCATGCCGGCACCGACAGCCGGTCGGGGAAGCGTGCGACGCCGATGGCGCGCGACCCGACGAACGGTCAGGCCTTCGACCGCGCCCGTTTCGCCCGCGGATGGGCCTGATCGTAGGCCTTCGCGAGGTACTGAAAGTCGAGGTGGGTGTACACCTGCGTGCTGGCGATGCTGGCGTGCCCGAGCAGCTCCTGGACCGCGCGCAGGTCGCCCGACGACTGCAGCACGTGCGACGCGAACGAGTGCCGCAGCATGTGCGGGTGGACGTGGCAGGGAAGTCCCTGCTTCACCGCCCACTCGGCGAAGCGGCGCTGGATCGCGCGCCGCGAAATCCGCCGACCCGCGCGGCCGACGAACACCGCGCGGCCGTCGACGCCGCCGATCGACGCGCGCCCGACCAGCCACGCGCGCAGCGCGTCGCGCGCGGGACCGCCCACGGGGACGATGCGCTCCTTCGCTCCCTTGCCGAGCACGCGCACCTCGCCGCGCTCGAGGTCCAGCCGTTCGAGGTCGAGGCCGGCGAGCTCGGCGAGGCGCAGGCCGGACGAGTACGCGAGTTCGAGCAGCGCGCGGTCGCGCCGGTCGAACAGCTCGTCGCCGGCGATCGTCACCAGCCTCACCGCCTCGTCGGGGGAAAGCGCCGACGGCAACCGCTTCGTCGCCTTGGGCGGACGCAGCCCGGCGCAGGGGTTCTCGGCGAGTCGGCCATCGCGTTCGATCGCGAAGCGGTAGAACGCGCGCCACGACGACAGCATGCGCGCGAGGCTGCGACCGCCCAGGCCGCCGCCGTGCAGCGTGGCGAGGTGTCGCCGCACGTCTCCCGCGGTCAGCGCGAGGAGATCGGTTTCGCCCGCCGCCCGCGCCAGCGTGCCGACATCGCCGACGTAGGCGGTCCGGGTGGTCGCGGGACGGGTGGCGAGGTGCCGCTCGAACGATGCGAGGTGCGCGGCGTTGGCGGGCAGGAGCGCCGCGGGTGCCGCGGCGGGGCGGGGCGCCGGCGCGCTGCGACGGGGTGCGGCGGCCATCGCGTCGGCGTCGCCGCTGCGGCCTAAGCCGGCGGGAGATACCGCGACGTGGCGACGCTGGCGAGCTCGGCGAGGCGGGTGAGATAGACGGTGCCCATGCCCGCGTAGAACCGGCGCGGGTCCTCGCTCGCGAGGCCCAGCAGTCCGAAGGTGTGCGCCGTCCGCAGGGGCAGGAAGGCGAAGGACGCGGCGGCTTCGCCGCCATCGAACCAGTCGCGCGATTCGAACGGCGCATCCGGTCCGCAGTACGGGGCCCCGAGCGCGTTCGCGTACTCGCGCAGTTCGTACGACGTCGCCGCGAGCTCGGGCAGGTACGACTGCTCGGGCACCTTGCCCCACAGCCGGCACGCGACCAGCGGCACGCCGAAATCCTCCTTCAGGCTGTGGTAGAGGACGGCAAGCGATGTCTCGAGATCGGGCGCCGCGAACAGCGCGAGGGTCGACCGATGCACCTTCTCGCTGATCGTGTCGTTCTCGCCGCCGAAGCGGATGAGCTCGCGCAACCGGGTCTCGATCTCGTGGTTCTTCTCGCGCAGCGTCACGATCTGGCGCTCGGCGATCGGGATCGCATGGCCGCCGTGCGGGTGGGGAACGAAGATCTCGGCGACGACGTCGGCGTAGTCCTCGAAGAATCCTGGATTCGCCTTCAGCCAATCCGCGACCGCCCCTGCATCCATGCGCATTTCCTGTCGTTGGTCCGTCATGGCCCTGCGGGCGCCGGTGGCTCCCACTCGCCTTCGTACACGGTCGCAGCCGGTCCGGTCATGTAGACCGGCGCTCCCGCTCCAGCCCAGGCGATCGAAAGCGCGCCGCCGCGCGTCTCGACCCGCACCGGCGAGTCCGCGAGACCCAGGGCGATCGCCGTCACCGCCGCCGCACAGGCCCCCGACCCGCAGGCGAGCGTTTCGCCCGTACCGCGTTCGTGGACCCGCAGCCGAATGGTAGCGCGATCGACGACCTGCATGTAGCCCGCGTTGACCCGCTGCGGGAAGCGCGGGTGCCGTTCGATCGCCGGCCCCTGCGTGGCGACCGGCGCTGCGTCGACGTCGGCGACCACCTGCACCGCGTGCGGATTGCCCAT
This sequence comes from uncultured beta proteobacterium, assembly GCA_963810815.1. Classification (GTDB taxonomy): domain Bacteria; phylum Pseudomonadota; class Gammaproteobacteria; order Burkholderiales; family Casimicrobiaceae; genus CAVQWT01. The sequence goes on from CAWEPB010000003.1 coordinate 301,351, forward strand.
CGACAGCGCGGTCAGTTCCACCGGCACGCCGGCCACGTCGATCGTCTGCACGAGGTCGTCGCGGTCCGAAACGAACGGCACGTCGGCGGGGGCGAAGCGCGGCACGCCCATGTCGACGGTGACTTCGCCGTCGGCGCGCAGCGCCGGCTCGATGATGCCGCCCGCCGTCTCGACCCGGATCCTGTCCCGGGTCGTGAGGCCCCGGTCGCGGACGAACCGGACGAAACAGCGAGCGCCGTTGCCGCACTGCTCGACCTCGCCGCCGTCGGCGTTGTAGATCCGGTACCGAAAATCCGCGTCGGGGCGCGTGGGCCGCTCGACGACCAGCACCTGGTCGCAGCCCACGCCGAAGTGGCGGTCGGCGAGCGCGCGCAACTGCGCCGGCGTCAGCTCGACGCGCTGCGAGACGCCATCGAAGACGACGAAGTCGTTGCCGAGCCCGTGCATCTTGGTGAACTTCAGGCGCGCCATCGTCCCTCCCGTTCCGGCGGCGACCGGCCGGCGCCGCACGGCGGCGCGATCCGGGCGGCGTCCGCCTGCACTCAGACGTTGAACCGGAAATGCACGACGTCGCCGTCGTGCATCACGTAGTCCTTGCCCTCGAGGCGCATCTTCCCCGCTTCCTTGGCGCCGTGCTCGCCCTTGCAGGCGATGAAGTCGGCGTACGCCGTGACCTCGGCGCGGATGAACCCCTTCTCGAAGTCGGTGTGGATCACCCCGGCCGCCTGCGGCGCCGTGTCGCCCACGTGGATCGTCCAGGCGCGCACCTCCTTCGGACCGACGGTGAAGTACGTCTGCAGTCCCAGGAGCCGGTAGCCGGCATGGATGACGCGGTCGAGCCCCGGTTCGTCGAGCCCCAGGTCCGCCAGGAACACCGCCTTGTCGTCGCCGTCCAGGTCGGCGATCTCGGCTTCCAGCGCCGCGCTGACCGCGACCACCGGGGCGCCCTCGGCCGCGGCGTGCTTCTCGACCGCCGCGAGCATCGGGTTGTCGTGAAAGCCGCCTTCGGCGACGTTGGCGACGTACATCGTCGGCTTCATCGTGAGCAGGAAGAAAGGCTTCAGCACCTCCCTTTCCTCGGCGTAGAGGTCCGCCGTGCGGGCCGGGCGCCCCTGGTCCAGGACCACCTGCACCTTGTCCAGCGCCGCGACGATCCGCTGCGCCTCCTTGTCGCCGCCGGCGCGCGCGACCTTCTGGTATTTCGAGAGCTGCTTGTCGACGGCGGCGAGGTCCGCCAGCGCGAGCTCGGTGTTGATCGTCTCGATGTCGGAGACCGGGTCGACCTTGCCCGCGACGTGCACGACGTTCTCGTCGACGAAGCAGCGCACGACATGCGCGATCGCATCGGTCTCGCGGATGTTGGCCAGGAACTGGTTGCCGAGGCCCTCGCCCTTCGACGCGCCCGCGACGAGTCCCGCGATGTCGACGAACTCCACCGTCGCCGGCATCACCCGTTCGGGCTTCGCGATCGCGGCGAGCGCGGCCAGGCGCGGATCGGGCACCTCGACGATGCCGACGTTGGGCTCGATGGTGCAGAAGGGATAGTTCTCGGCAGCGATGCCGGCCTTCGTCAGCGCGTTGAAGAGGGTGGACTTGCCGACGTTGGGCAGGCCGACGATGCCGCACTTGAGGCTCATGGTTTCGCTTTCGTATGGAGGTCGAGCATCGCTCGCTCGTAGTCGCCTGCGGCGAGGTCGGGCCAGGCGTCGAGCGCGCGGTCCAGCGCGCCCTCGAGCGCGCGCCGCTCGTCGGCGCGCGGGGGCTGCAGCACATAGTCGGCGACGTCCTGCTGCGGAACGGCCGAGTCGCGCGGGTGCCCGATGCCGAGCCGCAGTCGCCAGAAGTCGGCGGTGCCCGTCTGCGCCCGGATGTCCTTGAGGCCGTTGTGCCCGGCCACGCCGCCCCCGAACTTGAGCTTGACCTCGCCGGGCGGCAGGTCGAGTTCGTCATGGACGACCAGGATCGCGGCCGGCTCGATCGCGTAGAACCGCGCCAGGGCGGCGACGGTGCGCCCCGACAGGTTCATGTACGTCGCCGGCTTGGCCAGCCGCAGGTCGGGGCCCGCCTTCGCGACGTCGCCGTGGAACTTGGCCTCGCGGGCCAGCGCGACGCCGAGCCGGGCCGCCAGCGCGTCGACGTACCACCACCCGGCGTTGTGCCGCGTGGCGGAGTACTCGCGCCCCGGATTGCCGAGGCCGACGACGAGTCGCGGAGGGGTCGGCATGATCGTCTGCCGCCGCATCGACCGGCGCAACAAAAAGGCCCGCCGGAAACGGGGCGGGCCTTCGCGCCGGAAGACGCCGGCGAAGGCTTACTTCTTCTTGTCGTCCTTGCCGCCTTCCTTCTTCTCGGCCGCCTTGGCTTCGGCGGGCTTCGCTTCCGCCGCCGGGGCTCCCTCGACGGCGGCCGCGGCCTCCTCGGTCTCGGCGTGCGCCTTCGGGATCATGCCCAGCGCGACCACCGGGTCCTTGCCGTGGGTCAGCGGCGACACGCCGGCCGGCAGCTTGAGCTGCGACACGTGGATCGACTTGCCGGCCTCGAGCGTCGACAGGTCGACCTCGATGAACTCCGGGAGGTCCTTCGGCAGGCAGGTGATGTCGAGTTCGGTCGCGATGTGGCTGACGATCGCGCCGGCGAGCTTCACGGCGGGCGATTCCTCTGCATTGACGAAGTGCAGCGGCACCTTCATGTGGATCTTCTTGTTCTCGTCGATGCGCTGGAAGTCGACGTGCAGGATCTCGTTCTTGAACGGATGCATCTGGACGTCGCGCAGCAGCACCTTGGTCGCGGCGCCGTCGAGCTTCATCGTCAGGATCGACGCGTGGAACGCTTCGTTGCGCAGCGCATGGAACAGCGCGTTGTGGTCGAGCTCGATCGGCTGCGGAGCGGCGCTCCCGCCGTAGACGATGCCGGGGGCCTTGCCGGTGCGGCGCATGCGGCGGCTGGCGCCGCGGCCTTCGGTGGTACGGACGAAGGCGGTGAATTCGAATTGCATGGTGCGACTCCTCGTGTCTGCGGCCTTCCCTTCGCGGGCCCCTCGCCGATGCGGGATCGGGTCGGGCCGGACAGGTCGTCCGCGGTTGGCGACAGCCCGACCGCAGTGGCGGCCGGGGAAAGCCTTGAATTATAACCCGAAATCGTCGCCGCCCGCCAGCCGCCCGGCGGGGCGCGCGGGCGCTACTCGGTGAACAGCGACGAGACCGACTCCTCGTTGGAGACTCGGGTCATCGTCTCGGCGAGGAGCTGCGCGCAGGAAAGCTGGCGGATCCGGTCGCAGGCCTTCGCCTCGGGCGTCAGCGGAATCGTGTCGGTGACGACGATCTCGTCGAGCTCGCTGTCGGCGATGCGCGCGACGGCGCCGCCGGACAGCACCGGGTGCGTGCAGTACGCGATGACCTTCACCGCGCCGTGCTCCTTGAGCGCCGACGCCGCCTTGCACAGCGTGTTCGCCGTGTCGACGATGTCGTCCATGATCACGCAGGTGCGCCCCGACACGTCGCCGATGATGTTCATCACCTCGGAGACGTTCGCGCGGGGACGCCGCTTGTCGATGATCGCGAGTTCCGAGTCGAGCCGCTTGGCGATCGCCCGGGCGCGTACCACGCCGCCGACGTCCGGCGAGACGACGAGCAGGTTGTCGTAGTTCTGCTTCCACAGGTCGCCGAGCAGGATCGGCGTCGCGTAGATGTTGTCGACGGGGATGTTGAAGAAGCCCTGGATCTGGTCGGCGTGCAGGTCCATCACCATCACGCGCTGCACGCCCACCGACGTGAGCATGTCGGCGATGACCTTCGCGGTGATCGGCACCCGCGCCGAACGCGGCCGCCGGTCCTGGCGCGCGTAGCCGAAGTAGGGGATGCAGGCGGTGATGCGGGCCGCCGACGCGCGCTTCAGCGCATCGACCATCACCATGATCTCCATCAGGTTGTCGTTCGTCGGCGCGCAGGTCGACTGCAGGACGAACACGTCGCGACCGCGGACGTTCTCGAGCAGCTCGACCATCACCTCGCCGTCGGAAAACCGCCCGACGACGGCGCGACCGAGGCTGATGTTGAGGTGACGGCACACCGCCTCGGCCAACTTCGGGTTGGCGTTGCCGGTGAAGATGCGCATCCGTTCGAAGGCCATGGCGGGGAAGGCTAGCTCGGAAACGGAGCGGGCAGGCCGCCGGCGTCAAGGCGGGCGGCAGGCTGCTCGTCGAAACAATGGCTGGGGAGGAAGGATTCGAACCCTCGAATGCCGGAATCAAAATCCGGTGCCTTAACCAACTTGGCGACTCCCCAGCGGAAAAACGGCACGTCACCGCGTTGGGCTGCGCGCGGTGCCGCGATGATGAATCTGTTGCAGCGACGTTGCCCGGAACCTCGGTTGCCCAAGACCGCGCCCGCCGCGCCACGTCCGTCAGGCAAACCCGGCGAGCGGATGCCGCGCGAGCGTCCTGCCGACGAAGCCCCTCGTCCCCGCGGGCATCGCCGCCAGAGCGGAACAGGCGGCCTCGCGCGTGTCGAACAGCGCGTAGACGCAGCCGCCGGAACCGGTCATTCGCGCCCCCCCCGGCCCGACGGCGACACGGGAAAGAACTTCCAGCGCCGCGGCCACGGCCGGGAAACGCGCCGCGGCCACCGCGGCGAGATCGTTCCGGCCATAAGCCTCGGAAAAGACGTCCATTTTCGCCGACGGTGCATTTCGTGTCAATTCTGGCGCAGCGAACACCGTCGCCGTCGGCACCGCCGCCGGGGGCACGACGACCGCCGCGTATCGACGCGGAACCGTCATCGCGGTCAGCCGCTCGCCGGCGCCGCGCGCCAGCGCCGGGGACCCGAAGACGAAGAACGGGACGTCCGCGCCCAGCGCGGCGCCGATCGACATCAGTCGCTCGCGCGGCAGGTCCAGGCGCCACAGCCGGTTCAGCGCCAGGAGCACCGACGCCGCATCGGAACTGCCGCCGCCGAGTCCGCCGCCCTGCGGGATCCGCTTCACGATCGCGAGGTCGACGCCGAGCGCGGTTCCGGTCGCCTCCCTCAGCGCGCACGCCGCGCGCACCGCCAGGTCCGATTCGGGCGGGACCCCGGGCAGCTCGGAGACGCGGACGATCCTGCCGTCGTCGCGGCGCGCCAGCGAGATCGTGTCGCCGTAGTCGAGCGCCACCATCAGCGACTCGAGCGTGTGATAGCCGTCGGCGCGCCGGCCGGTGACGTGGAGGAAGAGGTTGAGCTTGGCCGGAGCCGTCACCGTCAGCGAGGCCGGCGTTGCGGTCGTCATCGCCATGCGTCGACGACGATGCGCACGTCGATGCCCGGGTAGGCGAGGTGGATCCGGTTCGGACGCTCGCCACCCGCCGGTCCGGCAGCGGCCGTCGCGCCGTTGGCCGCGTCGGCTGCCGCCTCGGTCGCGCCCCCGTCGTGCCGGTAGACGATCTCCCAGCCGTCCTGCCGCAGCACGACGACGCGGCCGGCCGCGTCGCGCTCGACCGTGTGCGCGAACCCTGGCCGGGGCCAGCCGCGAATCCACCACGCGAGGCCCGCGACCGGCAGCGGGACGCCGAGCGCGCGTTCGGTCAACTCGGGCCAGTCGGGGGCCGCGACCCGGGTGCCGTCGGCGAGCGTCAGCCGCACCGCCCCGACCTCGCCGTCGAGCTCGGCCAGCGTCTGCCCGAACGGCGAGGAAACGATCAGCCAATTCCCGGGCGGCGCGTGCCGCCACCGCAGATTGGCGGCGGCCGACTCGTCGCCGCGTCGAACCGCGACCCGCGCGGAAAGCTCGAACGGCGTGTCGACCGTCGGCGCGGCGGCGACGGGAGGAGGCGGCGGACCGGGCGTCGCACAGGCGGCGAGCAGCACGGCCGACAGCGTCCCCAGCACCGCATGTCTCGACCCGCGGACGAGCGCCGGGAAGCGGCGCGACCGCCGCCGGCCTCACGGCTGGTGGCGACGCACGGTCTCGAGCAGCACCGGATGGTCGGGTGTCGCCTTGAGTTGCGACTGCCAGATCTCGGTCGCGCGCTCGCGTTCGCCTTTCGCCCAGAGCACCTCGCCCAGGTGCGCCGCGATCTCCGGATCCGTGCGGATCTCCATCGCGCGCCGCAGGTGCTTCTCGGCGTCGTCGAGCTTGCCGAGACGGAAATACGCCCAGCCGAGGCTGTCGAGAATGAACGGATCCTGCGGCGACAGCGCGTGCGCGCGCTCGACCAGCTTGAACCCTTCCTCGACGCGCGGCGTACGGTCGACCAGCGTGTAGCCGAGCGCATTCATCGCCTGCGCATTCTCCGGCTGGAGCTCGATCAGGCGCGTCAGCCGCTGCACCGCCTCGTCGACGCGATCGATCTTCTCGGCGACCATCGCGGCGTCGTAGAGCAGGTCGGGATCGTCGGGGTGATCGACGAGCGCCTTGGTCAGCACCGCGTAGGCCGCGGCGTTGTCGTTGGCATCGCGCAGCAGCTGGGCTTCGGCCTGGCGGACCTGGACCCGCTGCTCGATGGTGACCGCGGGCAGGTCGTCGAGATACCTGCGCGCCTCGGCGACGCGCCCCTGCTTGGCCATCATCGTGGCCACGCGCAGCCGCGCCAGCCACCCGCGTTCGCCGTCCGGCACCGCCCGATAGCGCTCGATGGCGACGTCGTAGCGGCCGGTCTCCTCGGCGATCTGCGCGAGGTAGAGCTCGACGGACCCGTTCTCCCCGTAACCGTCCCGTTTCAGCGCCTCGAACTGCGCTTCGGCCGCCGTCCAGTCCTTCATCTGCAGGGCGAGAACCGCGGCACCGAAACGAAAATCGGTGTTCGCCGGGTCGGCGGCGACCAGCCGATCGAACAGGGCGCGCGCCTCGACGTAGCGCTTCTGCTCGACGTAGACCTGCGCCAGGGCGCCGGTCGCGGGCCGCGAGCCGGGGTTGTCCTTCAGGAAGTCGGTGAGAAAGGCGATCGCCTCGGTCGGCGAGCGCTTGTTGAGGATCTCGGCCTTCAGCAGCACCGCGCGTTCCCAGCCGGGCTTCAGCTCGAGCGCGCGATTGACGGCGGCCGCTGCGCTGGCGGCGGTGCCGATGTCCGTGAGGCCGGTGTTGTATGCGGCGAGCGCGACCGCGAAATGCGCCTCGGCGAGGTTGGGGTACGGCTCCGCCAGCGCGCGGATCAGGCGCCAGATCTGCATGCGGTCCGGCTCCGGCGCCAGCAGGCGGTTGAGCTGCAGGAACGCGTCGCCGATCGACGCGCCCGAGGTTGCCGCCTCGGCCAGCGCGCGTTCGAGCCGCGAACGCAGCTCCGCGGTGTCGTCCGCCATCTCGGCGCGTCCGGCGGTCCCCGACGACAGCGACGCCACCAGGTCCCTGGCACGCTCGGAGCCGGGATCGAGTTCGCTCCAGAGCCGCGCCGCCTGCAGCGCGGCGCCACGCTGGCGGGTCGACAGCGCGATTTCGGTGGCGCGCCGCGCCAGCGCCGGATCGCGGGTGTCGCGCGCGGCCTCGATGTAGGCGCGCGCCGCGATGTTGCCGTCGCCGCGCTGGAGCGCGATGTCGCCGACGAGCAGGCGGTACATGAGTTCGGCGGACAGCCCGGGGGCCGCCGCCGGGCCGGCGGTCGGGCCCGGCTCGGCCCGCGGTTCCTGCGCGCCAACCGTCGCAGGGCCCAGAAGGCACGCCGCGGCGAGGGCTGCGGGGGCGGCCCGCCGGGCAATTCGATACAGGGGAAACGCGACCATGGTGGACTTCCTGCGCCTTGCGGGCCCGCAGTACGGGCAACCGGACGATGTTAGGGTATATTCGGCGGCGCAACAAACCGCCCCTCGCCGCGCGGAACTGCGGTGCGCGCGGAACGCTTCCTTCGCGATGCCCGAACTCCCCGAAGTCGAAACCACGCGCCGCGGCGTGCTGCCGCACGTCGAAGGCTGTCGCGTGAAGGCACTGCATGTATACGACCCCCGCCTGCGCTGGCCGGTTCCCCGGACGCTGCCGGCACTGGTCGCGGGCCGGACGATCGATACCGTCGATCGGCGCAGCAAGTACCTGCTCTTCCGTCTGGGTGCCGACACGCTGCTGGTGCATCTCGGCATGACCGGCAGCCTGCGCGTGTTCACCGCGGCCCCTCCGCACCGCCGCCCGCACGACCACATCGACCTCGTCCTGGAGAGCGGCACGACGCTGCGTTACCACGACCCGCGTCGCTTCGGTGCGATGCTGTGGCTGCCCGCGGGAGCCGGCAGCCATCCGCTGCTCGCGGCGCTCGGTCCCGAGCCCTTCGATCCGGCATTCGACGCCGCCTACCTGCATCGCGAAACGCGCCGGCGCAGCGCGGCGATCAAGCTTGCCCTGATGGACAACCACCTGGTCGTCGGGGTCGGGAACATCTACGCGAACGAATCGCTGTTCCGCGCGGGCATCCGGCCGGCGACCGCCGCCCGCCGGCTGACCCGCCCTCGACTCGCGCGGCTCGTCGATGCCGTGCGGGAAACGCTGACCGAGGCGATCGCCAAGGGTGGATCGACCCTCAGGGACTATGTGGACAGCCACGGCGAGCCCGGCTACTTCCAGCTCGACTACTACGTCTACGGGCGGGAGGGGCTGCCGTGCCGCGTCTGCGGCAGCCCGCTCAGGTCGCTTCGGCTGGGGGGCCGGGCGACCACCTGGTGCCCGACCTGCCAGCGCTGAGCCCCGGGGTCCCCCGCCCGATCCCGGCCCCGGTACCCGGCGGCGCCCCGGCGCGACACGGCCAGGGTAGGACCGGCGCGCCCCGGAACGAACCGGCGCGAGCCGGAGGCAGGCCCCGCCAGGCCTTCGGCACGGGTTGTGCTTAACAAAGCTGTGCTAGATTCCCCAACCCAGCCCCGGCACGAAACAACGACCGCCCGTCAGGGAGACCCCATGGTCCAATCGCGCGAACTCGCGGCCCGCTTCGAGGCCTACAGCGACTGGCGGCGCCGTCTGTCGGCGGCGATATCGACGCTGCACGAATGGCTGGCCGAGCAGGACCTGGCCGACGCCCAGACCGACCTCAAGGTGCAGCAGCTGCTCGAGCGGTTGCATCAGGACAAGCTCGTCGTCGCGTTCGTCGCCGAGTTCTCGCGCGGCAAGTCGGAACTCATCAACGCGATCTTCTTCGCGGACTTCGGCGCGAGACTGCTGCCTTCGTCGGCCGGACGCACGACGATGTGCCCGACCGAACTCCTGTACGACGGCACGCGCGCGCCGTCGATCCGCCTGCTCCCGATCGAGACGCGGCTCAAGGATGCGACCGTCGCCGAGTTCAAGAACTACGCCGACGAGTGGGTGACGCTGCCGCTCGACCTGTCGTCGGCCGAGCGGATGAGCGAGGCGCTCGGCCGCGTGTCGCAGGTCAAGCGGGTGCCGGTCGCGGTGGCGCGCAGTTACGGGCTCTACGACGACGAGGACATCCTCGCGTCGCTGGAATCCGCCGAGGAGGGCGCCGTCGACATCCCGTGCTGGCGCCACGCGATCATCAATTTTCCGCACCCGCTGCTGCAGCAGGGCCTCGTGATCCTCGACACCCCGGGCCTGAACGCGATCGGGACCGAGCCGGAACTCACGCTCAACCTGCTGCCGAATGCGCACGCGGTGCTGTTCATCCTCGCCGCCGACGCCGGCGTGACCAAGACCGACCTCGAAGTCTGGAACCAGCACCTCGCCGGCACCGACCAGGCGCAGAAGGCCGGGCGCATCGTCATCCTCAACAAGATCGACGGCCTGTGGGACGACCTGAAGTCGCAGCGCGACATCGACGCGGAAATCGAGCGCCAGGTGCATTCGAGCGCACGGCTGCTCGACATCCCGCCGGCGCAGGTGTTCGCCGTGTCGGCGCAGAAGGCGCTGTCGGCCAAGGTCAACGGCGACGACGCGCTGCTGGCCCGGAGCCGCGTTCCCGCCCTCGAGGACGCGCTGTCCCGGAAGCTGATCCCCGCCAAGCGCGACATCGTCGGCGCCGCCACGAGGTCCGAGATCCGGAGCATGGTCGCCGGCGTCAACAACCTGCTCGACGCGCGGCGGGCCGGCATCGTCGAGCAGCTCGCCGAGCTGCGGGCGCTGCGCGGCAAGAACCAGGACGTCGTCGAGCACATGATGGACCGCATCCGCGACGAGAAGGACCTCTTCGAGCGCGGGATGCAGCGCTACACCGCCCTGCGCACGGTGTTCGCGAACCAGACCAACCAGCTGTACAGCGTCATCGGCCTCGAGGCGCTGCGCGCCAACGCCAGTCGCACGCGCAGGGCGATCGAGGCCTCGCCGTTCACGCGCGGCGTCCGCGGTGCGATGAGCGACTTCTTCGGCAGCATCCGCGGCGATTTCGAGCAGGCGGCGCGCAAGTCGGCCGAGATCCACGACATGATGCAGGCGATGTACACGCGCTTCGCCAAGGAACAGAACGTCGAGCGCTACGAGCCGCCCCAGTTCTCGATGCTCAAGTACCAGAAGGAGATCGACCGCCTCGAGCGCGCGTACAACCAGCACTTCAACACGCTGTGGAACATGGTCAGCAAGGCCAAGTTCGCGCTGATGCGCCGGTTCTTCGAGACGATCGCGTCGCGGGTCAAGCACCTCTACGACATCGCCAACCGCGACGTCGAAAGCTGGCTCAAGGCGGTGATGAGCCCTCTGGAAACGCAGGTACGGGAGCACCACATCCAGCTGCGCCGCCGGCTCGAGAGCGTCAAGCGCATCCACCGCGCGAGCGGTGAACTCGAGGAACGGATCGCCGAGCTCGAGCAGGCGGAAGAGGGGCTCGACGAGACGATCCGGTCGCTGGATCGCGAAGTCGCCGCGATCGACGCGGTCGTCGATGCCCCGGACGCGCTGCCCGAGGCGGCGAACGCCTGACCCGGCTCAGCCCTTCGCGCCCGCCGCCATCAGGGCGTCGTACTTCCGCTTGAGGTCGGCCTTCGATTCCACGTGGTCCGGGTTGACCGGGATGCAGTCGACGGGACAGACCTCGACGCACTGCGGCGTGTCGAAATGGCCGACGCACTCGGTGCATTTCGCCGGGTCGATCACGTAGATCTCCGGCCCCTGTGAAATCGCGCCGTTGGGGCACTCCGGCTCGCAGACGTCGCAGTTGATGCACTCGTCGGTGATCATCAGTGCCATCGTCGCCCCCTAGTCGCCCGCGGACTCGCGAGTGCCGGTCTCGGCGACGCGCGCCTTGAGCCGCGCGTTGACCGCGGGGTGGACGAACTGGGAGACGTCGCCGCCGAAGCGGGCGATCTCGCGCACGATGGTCGCCGACACGAACATGTACTGCTCCGACGGCGTCAGGAACAGCGTTTCGACCTCCGGGTACAGGTTGCGGTTCATCCCGGCCATCTGGAACTCGTACTCGAAGTCCGACACCGCGCGCAGCCCGCGCAGGATCACGCGCGCGTCGTGGGCATGGACGAAATCCATCAGCAGCGACGAGAAGCGAACGACCTCGACGTTGGGCAGGTCGGCAATGACCTCGCGCGCCATCGCCACCCGCTCTTCCGCCGTGAAGAAGGGCCGCTTGGTCTCGCTGTCCGCCACGCCTACGATGACCCGGTTGAACAGCCGCGCCGCGCGGCGGACGAGATCCTCGTGGCCGCGGGTGAACGGATCGAAGGTGCCGGGATAGACGACCTTGAGCATGATGGGGGGCGCCGACGCGGCGACGTGGGTTGGGGGAGACTCGTCCCTGCAGACGGCGGACCGGCTACTGCGCCGACCCCGACGGCCGGAAAAGATGATAGTGCACCTGACCCGCCTTGTCCTGACGCCAGGGCGACAGCGAGTCCGGCGGAACCAGGGGACGACCCGCCTCGGCGTAGACGAACCCGCCCGGAGCCAGCCGTTGCGCGCACAGCGGCAGCAGCCACGGCCACGGATCCTCGCCGAACGGCGGATCGGCGAACACGATGTCGAAAGGCCGCGATTCGCGAGCGAGCCAGGCCCTGGCGTCGCCGGCGTGGACCTCGAGGGCGGTGGCCCCCAGCGTCTCGCCGTTGGCCGCGAGTGCGCGGGCGAGCGCCGGCTGGCGTTCGATCGCGACCGCCAGCGCGGCGCCCCGCGAAACCGACTCGAGCGACAGCGCGCCGGTCCCCGCGTACAGATCGAGGCAGCGCCTGCCGGAAAGATCCTGGCCGAGCCAGTTGAACAGCGTTTCGCGGACGCGGTCGGGCGTCGGCCGGAGCCCCGGCGCCGGAGGAAAACGGAGGATGCGGCCCCGCATCGAGCCGCCGATGATGCGGACGCGGTTGGCGGTGGGGGCGGCGGACACGGGGAGGGCAGGGGGCGTGAAAGGGCTCGGGGCGGGGGCCGTTCGCGCCGCAGGGTAAAATTATAGGCGCAGCGGGGTCCGTGGCCATGGCGCATCGGCGAGCGGTCCGCTGCGCGCTTCCCGCGGTTCCATCAATCCCTCCCGGTCTGGCTCGGTTCCCATGTTCGATCTGTTCAAGCGCAAGGCCGCCGACGACGAGCGGAAGTCGTGGCGCGAACGGCTTGCCGAGGGCCTCGGCCGCTCGCGGGAGAAGCTGTCCGGGGCCCTCGCGTCGGCCTTCTCGCGGCGGACCCTGGACGACGAGACGCTGGAGGCACTGGAGTCGGCGCTCCTGACCGCGGACGTCGGCGTGGCCGCGACCCAGCACCTGCTCGACGACCTGAAGTCGCGCTGGAAGCGGGCGGGCACGGAGGCCGATCCGCACGCACTGCTCAAGGCCGCCCTGGTCGAACTCCTGTCGCCGCTGGAGCAGCCGCTGGTCGTGTCCGACGCGCGTCCGTTCGTGATCATGCTGGCCGGCGTCAACGGCGCGGGCAAGACGACGTCGATCGGGAAGCTCGCCAAGCACTTCCAGGATCAGGGCCTCTCGGTGCTGCTTGCGGCCGGCGACACGTTCCGCGCCGCAGCGCGCGAGCAGCTCGCCGTCTGGGGCGAGCGCAACGGCGTCGCGGTCATTTCGCAGCAGGGCGGCGACCCGGCGGCGGTGATGTTCGACGCCGTCGCGGCGGCGAAGGCGCGCGGGATCGACGTCGTCCTCGCCGACACCGCGGGGCGGCTGCCGACGCAGCTGCACCTGATGGACGAGATCCGCAAGGTCCGCCGGGTGATCCAGAAGGCCGACGCCGGCGCCCCGCACGAGACGTTGCTGGTGCTCGACGCCAACACCGGGCAGAACGCGCTGGCGCAGGTGAAGGCCTTCGACGAGGCGCTGACGCTGACGGGGCTCGTGCTGACCAAGCTCGACGGCAGCGCCAAGGGCGGCGTGGTGGCCGCGATCGCCAAGCAGCACCCGGTCCCGCTCAAGTTCATCGGCGTGGGCGAGCAGGTAGACGACCTGAAGCCGTTCGTCGCCTCGGAATTCGTCGACGCGCTGCTCGGCTGAACCCGCGCGCCCCGTCGCCGTTCGCGCCCCCCACTGCCCGCGTGGCTGCCTCGATCCGCTTCCAGTCCGTCATCAAGCGCTATTCCGGCATGCCGGCGGGCGCGCCTCCGGCGCTCGACGGCGCGAGCTTCGACGTCGAGCCGGGCGAGTTCGTCTACCTGACCGGCGCCTCCGGTGCCGGCAAGAGCACGGTCTTCCGGCTGATCGCGGCCATCGAGCGGCCCACCGGGGGGGTCGTCCTCGTGAACAGGCAGAACGTGGGCACCCTTCCGGTCGCCGCGGTCCCGTTCCTGCGCCGGAATCTCGGACTCGTGCTGCAGGACGCGAAGCTGCTCGCCGACCGCAGCGTCTTCGACAACGTGCTGCTGCCTCTCGCGGTGGCCGGGGTCGACTCGCGCGAGGCGGCGCGGCGGGTCCGTGCAGCGCTCGACAAGGTCGGCATGGCGGACAGCGAGCGGGCGCGGCCGGACTCGCTTTCGGGCGGCGAGCAGCAGCGCGTGTGCATCGCGCGGGCGGTGGTCGCGCGACCGTCGCTGCTGCTCGCCGACGAACCCACGGCGAACCTCGACGCCGCCAACGCCGACCGCGTGCTGGAACTCTTCGGTGCGTTCCATGCCGTCGGGGTGACCGTGCTGCTGGCCACGCACGACGAAGGTCTCGTCGCGCGTCATCCCGGTCGGCGCCTTGCACTCGACCACGGGCGCGTCGCGACGGCGGCGGCGGCAAGATGAGGGCCTGGCTGCTCGCGCACCTGCGCGCCGGGCGCGCCGCCGGCGCCACCGCCCGCATCGCGCCGCTCTCGACGCTGCTGTCGGTGCTGGCGCTCGCCTCGGCGCTGGTGCTGCCCGTCGCCGGCTGGGCGGTGCTGGACGGCCTGGCGGGGATCGCTGCACGGTTCGACACCGACTCGCAGATCGCGCTCTACCTGGCGCCCGGCGTCGACGCCCGCGCCCGCGAAAATCTCGTGCGGATCCTTCGCGCGAGGCCGGGCATCAAGTCCGTCCGGACCGTGACACGCGAGCAGGCGCTCGCCGAACTGGAGGCCACCGAAGGCGTGCGCGACCTCCTGGCCGGGCTCGCCGGCAATCCGTTGCCCGACACGCTCGTCGTGCGTCCCGCGGCGCGCAGCCGGGAGGCGCTCGTCGCACTGAAGGCGGAACTCGGCCGGCTGCCGGGCGTGGCCTCGGCGCAGGGCGACGCGGCATGGGTCGAGCGACTGGACGCGATCGTGCGAACCGGCGGATTGCTGATCGGCGCACTCGCCGCCCTGCTGGGGCTGGCGGTCGTCGCCGTCACGTTCAACACCATCCGGCTGCAGGTGCTCACCCGGCGGGACGAAATCGAGGTCGCCGCGCTGGTCGGCGCAACCCCGGCCTGGCTGCGTCGGCCGTTTCTGTACTTCGGCACGCTGCAGGGCGCCGCCGCGGGCATCGTCGCAACCGGCGCGGTCGCGGCACTCCTGCGGGCAGCGACGGCGCGGCTGGGCGACACCTTGGCGAGCTTCGGAGCCGACGCCCCGATCGGCACGATCACCTGGCAGTCAGCGCTTACTGTCGTTCTCGCGTCCGCCATCCTTGGCTGGCTCGGCGCCTGGCTCTCAACCCGCCGCACCCCTTTGGGGTCAGGTCGAATTTAGGCGAGCGTCGGGGCTCGGACACCCGCCGACACCGTGATTCCAGCCGATGCCGGCGTTGGGCGCCATCGACCGGATGACCGAACCCGGCGGACGAGTCCGGCGCGGGTGCGCGGAGCGCGGCGAACCCCGGGTGCACGCACGACACCGCCACCCCGGGTTCGCGTCGGTTGACCGCCCCAACCACGTCGGCGCGGCCTTCTCCACCTCCCCCAGCCCCGCCTTATCCGACCAAAACGCTCGGGAACTTTCCCGAGCGTTTAGCACTCTCATCGCACGAGTGCTAAAATGGCTCTCGGAGCGGCGGGGAAGTCCCGCCACGCCAACGTCGACAGGAGATTTCGATGACCGGAACCGCGCTGGCCTTCCCGACCCCTGCCTCGCTGGGGAGTCTGGATCATTACATCCAGGCGGTGAACCGTTTTCCCCTGCTCACCGCCGAACAGGAAACCGCCCTGGGCCGCCGGCTGAAGGCGGAGGACGACCTCGAGGCGGCCCGGCAGCTCGTCCTGTCGCACCTGCGGCTGGTCGTTGCCGTCAGTCGCAACTACCTCGGCTACGGTCTCCCGCAGGCGGACCTGATCCAGGAGGGCAACATCGGCCTGATGAAGGCCGTGCGTCGCTTCGACCCCGAACGGGGCGTCCGCCTCGTGTCGTTCGCGCTGCACTGGATCCGTGCCGAGATTCACGAGTACATCCTGCGCAACTGGCGTCTGGTCAAGGTCGCGACCACCAAGGCCCAGCGGAAGCTCTTCTTCAACCTGCGCAGCATGAAGACCCGCTCCGCCGCGCTCACGCCGACCGAAGCCGGCGTCATCGCGAAGGAGCTCGGCGTCAAGCCGGAAGAGGTGTTCGAGATGGAAACCCGCCTCACCGGCGGCGACATCGTGCTCGACCCCGCCCCGGGCGACGAAGGCGAGACCTTCGGACCGATCGCGTACCTCACCAACGCCGAGGACGAGCCGGCGCAGATCTACGAGCGCGAGGAATCGGCGGCGAACCGGACCGAGGGGCTGAAGCAGGCGCTGTCGAAGCTCGACGCGCGCAGCCGCCGCATCATCGAGGCCCGCTGGCTCCGCGAGGAGAATCCGGCGACGCTGCAGGAACTGGCCAATGAGTACGGCGTCAGCGCCGAGCGGATCCGTCAGCTCGAAAGCAAGGCGATGAAGTCGATGAAGACGGCCATCGGCGCGATCTGACGTCGCTCGCACTGCCGCATCGACGACGCCGGCCGCGAGCCGGCGTCGTCACGTCCGGGGAGCCCTCGCCCGCACGCGGCCGGGGGCGCCGGGCCCCCTCGGGCCCGAGCCGAAGCCGCGCGCACCGGGACGTCAGAGTTCGACCTGGGTCCCGAGCTCGACGACGCGGTTGGTCGGGATGCGGAAGAAGTCGGTCGCCTTGACGGCGTTCCTCGACATCGACACGAACAGCCGCTCGCGCCACAGCGCCATGCCCGGCGTGACGGTCGCGATCAGCGTCTCGCGCGACACGAAGAACGACGTGTCCATCATGTCGAACCCGAACCCGCAGCGGCCGCAGGCGTCGAGCAGCTCGGGCACGTCGGGATCTTCCTTGAACCCGAAGCTGGCGTTGATCTGCCAGAACGACGCGCCGAGCTCCGTGATGGCGACCCGCTCCGCCGCCGGCACCACGGGAATGTCGCGCGTGTGCACGGTGAGGAACACGACGCGTTCGTGCAGCACCTTGTTGTGCTTGAGGTTGTGCAGGAGCGCGTGCGGAACGCGGCCCGGCGTCGAGGTCATGAACACCGCGGTGCCGGCAACCCGGGGCGGCGGACTCGCCCCGATGCTCTCGATGAACAGGTCGAGGGGCATCGAATCGTCGGCCAGGCGCTTCATCAGCACCTGCCGTCCCCGCTTCCAGGTCGTCAGCAGCGTGAACACGACACCGCCTATCAGCAGCGGGAACCAGCCGCCATCCGGAATCTTCAGCGCGTTCGACGCGAGGAATGCGAAGTCGATCAGCGCCAGCGGGACGGCGATGGCCAGAGCCACCGTCTTCGACCACCGCCAGATCCGACGCATCACGAAGTAGATCAGCAGCGAGTCGATGAGCATCGCCAGCGTGACCGCGATGCCGTAGGCGCCGGCGAGATTGCTCGAGCTGCGGAATCCCAGCACCAGCAGGATCACCGCGATCAGCAGCGTCCAGTTGATGAAGGGGACGTAGATCTGGCCGATTTCCTGGTGCGAGGTGTGCAGGATCTTGATCCGCGGGCAGTAGCCCATCTGGATCGCCTGCCGCGTCAGCGAGAACGCCCCCGAGATCACCGCCTGCGACGCGATCACCGTCGCGCAGGTGGCCAGCATCACCAGGGGCAACAGGCCCCATTGCGGCGCGAGCAGGTAGAACGGGTTCTTGATCGCCGCGGGGTTCGCGAGCAGCAGCGCCCCCTGGCCGAAGTAGTTGAGGACCAGCGCAGGCATCACGAACAGCAGCCACGCCCGGCGGATCGGCGAAGCGCCGAAGTGCCCCATGTCGGCGTAGAGCGCCTCGGTTCCGGTCACCGCGAGCACGACCGCGCCGAGCGCCAGGAACGCCGCGGTGGGATTGTCGGACACGAAGGCGAAGGCGTAGTGCGGCGACAGCGCCTTCAGCACCGCCGGGTTCTCCACGATCTGCGCGATGCCCAGCACCGCGAGCACGACGAACCACAGCGCGCAGACCGGGCCGAACAGCGCGCCCACCGACCCCGTGCCCCGCTTCTGGATCCAGAACAGCCCGATGAGGATCATCAGCGTCACCGGCACGATGAACGGATGCAGCAGCGGCGTGATCACCTCGAGGCCCTCGACCGCGGACAGCACCGAGATCGCCGGCGTGATCATCGCATCGCCGAAGAACATGGCGGATCCGAAGATGCCCAGCCCCACCAGCCACCAGCGCAGCCGCGCCTGGCTCTCGGTGCCGCGTGAGACCAGCGCCGTCAGCGCGAGGATGCCTCCCTCGCCGCGATTGTCGGCGCGCATGATCAGCACGACGTACTTGAGCGTGACGACGACGACCAGCGCCCAGAAGATGACCGACAGCAGGCCGTAGACGTTCTCCGGAGTGAACGCGAGCGCGTGGTGGCCGCCGAAGACCTCGCGCACCGTGTACAGCGGACTGGTGCCGATGTCGCCATAGACGACGCCGACCGCGCCCAGCATCAGCGCGGCGCCGTGGCCCCGCCCGGATGCGTGGCCCGACCCCGCGGTCGCCGCTTCAGCCATGGCCGTTGCCGCCGGCGGGATCCTCGCCGCGGCGCGCGAAACGGATGTTGAGCTGCTTCAGCTTGCGGTACAGGTGGGTGCGCTCCAGGCCCGCCTTGTCGGCGACGCGGCTCATGTTGCTCTGCTCGCGGCCGAGCAGCTGCTCGAAGTAGATCCGCTCGAACGCCTCGCGCGCCTCCCGCAGCGGCAGGTCGAAGAACCGGGCGGTGATTTCCGGTGCCACGGCGGGATTCGACGCCGCGGCCTCGCCCAGCAGCCGCCTGACGTGATCCGGCGTCAGCTCGAACTGCCCTGCGGTCAGGGCGAGGTTGGCGACGACGTTGTGCAGGTGGTCGAGGTTGCCGGGCCAGTACGCGTTGGTCAGCGCGGTCAGGGCCGCGGGCGTGAGCGTGCCCATCGACCGGCCTACCTCCTGCTGCGCGTTCTTCTGCGTCGCCGCGATGTCCTGCCAGTACCGCTCGACCAGCGCCGGGATGTCCTCGCGGCGCGAGCGCAGCGGCGGCAGCACGACGGCGCCGGCGGAGAGCGCGGCCAGCAGCGCCGGGTCGAACTTGCCTTCGGCTGCAAGGTTGCCGAGGGGCTCGGCGCTGGTGGCGACGAGCGTGACGCTCGCCCGATCGAGCTTCGGCAGCAGGAACGCGAGCCCCTTCTGCTCGGATTTCGAATACAGGCCGATCTCGGCGCAATGGAGCGTGCCCTCGCGCGCCTCCTCGAGCAGCGCCATCGGATTCGCGGCAAGCCGGGCGCCGGAAGCCAGCGCCACGAACGGCGCGCCGGGCACCGCGAGCGCCCGCGCCGCGGGGTCCTGGCCCGTGCCCGGTTCTCCGAGCACCAGCACTGGACGGCGGGACGCGAGTATCTGCTCGAGGCGCCGCTCGACATCGCGCACGGCGTTGCTCGAGCCCAGCGCGGCCAGCGACACCCGCCGGGGCTCCTTGGCCGCGGCGGTCTTGAGCGCGCGCGACACGGTGGCCAGCAGCTTCTGCAGCCCGACGGGCTTCTCGAGGAAGTCGAAGGCGCCGATCCGGGTCGCCTCGACGGCGGTTTCGATCGTGCCGTGGCCCGACATCATCACCACCGGCATGGTCAGCGTGCCGGCCGCCGCCCACTCGCGCAGCAGCGTCACGCCGTCGGTGTCGGGCATCCAGATGTCGAGCAGCACCAGTGCCGGCTGCTGGCGCACCCGGTACGCCCGCGCCGCCGTCGCGTTCTCCGCGAGCGCGACACGGTAGCCCTCGTCCTGCAGGATCTCCGAGAGGAGCTCGCGAATGCCGACTTCGTCGTCGACGACCAGGATCTCGCGGATGGGAGCGGTCATCGAGGCCTCAGGCGAACGACGTCGGGAACGGAAGCACGATCGTCACGCGGGCGCCCCGGGGTTCGCGCTGCCCGATCTCGACGCGCCCCCCATGCTCGTCGACGATCTTCTTGACGATCGCGAGGCCGAGGCCGGTGCCCTTGGCCTTGGTCGTGACGTAGGGCTCGAACGCCCTCTGGACGAGTTCGTCGGAGAAGCCGGGGCCTGCGTCGGCGAACGACAGCCGGACATCCCCGTTCCCGCTCTCGAGCGAGATGTCGTAGCGGGGCTCGGCAACGTCGGCTTGCGCGTCGATCGCGTTCTGGAGGAGGTTGTGGAACACCTGGCGCAGGCGGGTGGGTTCGCCCTGGACGACGACCGGGGCAGCGGGAAGGGACAAGTTCATGTAGGGGCGCAGATTGTCGTATAGGGCAAGGACGTCGAGCAAGAGGGCGGCCAGGTCGACCGCCTGCATGGTGCCGGGCCGCGGCCGCCGCGCGTAGATCGCGAAGTCGTCGACCATGTTTTTCATCGCCGCAACCTGCGCGATGATCGTCTGGGCGCCGCGCCTGAGCGTGTCCTGGTCGGCGGCGTCGAGCTTGGGCGCGAGCTTGAACTCCAGCCGCTCGGCCGAAAGCTGGATCGGCGTGAGCGGATTCTTGATTTCGTGCGCGAGGCGGCGTGCCACCTCCGCCCACGCCGCGTCACGCTGCGCCTGCGCCAGGTCGGTGACGTCGTCGAACACGACCACGTATCCCGCGACCGGAACCACCGGCAGGCGCGAACCCCGCAACATCAGGATGCGCGTCAGGTTCGCCACCGTCAACTCCGCCTGCTTCTGCCACTGGCCGTCACGGCTCGCGCGAAAGCCCTCGGCGGCAAGCTCGGCGAACGGCGCAAGCCCGGGCAGCGCGCGGCCCCATTCGGACAACGGCATCCCCGTCAGCTCCACCAGCGGCTGCTGCAGGATGACCGCCGCGCTGGCGTTGGCGGTGCGCAACCGCAGCCCGTCGTCGAAGGCGAGCACGCCGGCCGAAAGGTTGCCGAGGATGCTCTCGAGATACGCACGCGTCGTTTCCGTGGCACGCCGCGACTCCTCGGTCTTCTGCTGCGCCTCGGCAAGCTGCGCGGTCATCGTGTTGAACGATTCGGTCAGCACGCCCATTTCGTCGCGCGACGTGACCGGGGTCCGCTGCGTGAAATCGCCCTGCGCCACCGCGCGCGTGCCTGCGGCGAGCTGTCCCAGCGGCGCCGCGAAGCGCTCGGACAGGACGACGGCCAGCCCCAGCGCCGACGTCAGCGCGAGGAGCAGCGTCAGCGTCAGCGTCAGCCGATACAGCTGTTTCAGGGCGCCGCGCGCGAACGAGATTTCCTGGTAGTCGCGCGCCCCCGTCTGCACCTTTTCCATCTCCAGGGCGAGGGTCTTCGGCACCGGCTCGACGACCTGCAGCAGCTTGAGCGGCTCGAGGCGGTCGTCGCTGTTGACCGGCGCGACGACGCGCAGCACCAGTCCCCCGGCCGCCGGCTGCTCGATCGCCGTGTAGGTCTGCTGCAGACGTGCCCGCCGCAGCGCCTGCGCCGGCGGCGACTCCGGCGTGGCGGTCGAACCGCCGACGCCGGCGACCGCGAGCAGCGCGCCCGAGGTGGAGAACAGCGCCGCTTCGTACACCCCCGCCTGCTCGGCGGCACGATTGAGGCGCGACACCACGCTTCCCGATCCCGGTTCGCCCAGCGCGGCGGCGATCTGCCCCGCCTTGTTGCCCGCTTCCCGCTGCAGGTAATCGAGGGCGTTGCGGCCGAGGTTCAGGCCCCCGTCGAGCGCGCGGTCGACGCGCACGTCGAACCAGCTTTCGATGCTCTTGCCGAGGAACTGGACCGAGACCGCGTAGACGAGGGCGCCCGGCAGCACGGCGACCAGCGCGAACAGCAGCACCAGGCGCAGCGCGAGCCGCGAGCCGAACACGCCGCGGCGCAGGCTGCGCGCAAGGCGCAGGAGCTGATAGCCGACCAGGAGCATCAGCAGCGCGACCAGCACGCCGTTGCCGATGAGCAGCAGGTCGTAGCGGCGCGCGAAGAGGTCGGTGTTCGCCGTCGCCGTCGCGAGCAGGAACAGCAGGATCGCGCCGAGCCCGACCAGGGTGACGAGCAGCCAGCGCAGGCCCCGCCCGGCGAGGAGTCCGTTCACGGCGTGAAGTTCCAGCGATTCCAGCCCGAGTCGAGCGACCATTCGCGCGACGTGATCGCGTTGACCTGGAAGGGTTTCGGCAGCTGGTTGGTGTCGAGGCGCAGGCGCACGCCGGCGACGTAGCGTTCGCCGCGGATGACCTGGTCGCGGCGTCCGACCTCGCGCGACGTGACGCGGGAGAGAAACCGCTCGACCTCCGCCACGGAGTTGAGCGACTGCGCGAGCAGGCCGCTCGAGATCCGATAGTGCTGCGCCAGCGCCTGCCACGCCACGCGATACTGCGTCGTCGAGGTGATGACCTTCTCGTCGAGCCAGTACCAGCGGGGCCGGGTCAGCTCGAATTCGAGCACGAAGTACAGCGGAATGCCCTTCTGCAGCGCCTCGTCGAGCGTGGCGTTGAGGGCGAAATCGAAATCGGCGTTGAGCACCAGCGCGTCGTCCTCGACGCGCAGTTCCGCCTGCCTGACGCCGATGACGTCCGCGCGCGCCGGGGCGGCCAGGCAGGCGAGCACCACCAGCGCCGCGGCGAAGGCGTGCAGCGCGGGAGTCACGATCGGGCGGAGGGGCGGCGCGAGGAACATGCCGGCGGGGCGCTGGCTCGGAAGGGTCGGGGCGCGCTCCGACGGATTGAAGGGACGACGGGCGGCGCGGCACGCGTTAGGCAGGCCATCATCGCCCGGCGGCGGCGCCGGCGACGCCGCGGGGTCCCGGGCATCCCGGTCATGCCTTGCGCAACCGCGCGTAGAAAAACCCGTCCTGATTGTGGGCCGCCCCCCCTTGCGAAGGCAAGCATTGCCCCCCTCGATGCGGTACGTCAGGCGGCAGGGTGATGGATTCGCGCAACGCCCCGGGGGTCCGGGCGGCGAAGGCCTCGATCTGGGCGTCGTTCTCGTCGTGGAAGACCGAGCAGGTGACGTAGAGAAGCTTGCCGCCGGGCGCGACGCAGCCCCAGAGCGCGTCGAGCAGCCGCGCCTGCTGGGCGCCAAAGCCTGCGACGTCGCGCGCCCGGCGCAGCCATTTGCCGTCCGGGTGGCGGCGGACCACGCCCGATGCGGTGCAGGGCACGTCGGCCACGATGCGATCGAAGGGGCGGCCGTCCCACCATCCGCGCGGCGCGCCGGCGTCGCCCTCGCGCACCGTGACGCGGGGCGAATCCAGCCGGAGCCGCGTCAGGTTCTCGCGGACGCGGTTGAGCCGCGTCGCGTCGCTGTCGAGAGCCACCAGCTCGACCTCCGCGCATTCGAGTATCTGGGTGGACTTGCCCCCGGGGGCCGCACAGGCGTCGAGCACCCGCTGCCCGTCGGCCAGGTCCAGCAGCGGGGCCGCCAGCTGCGCCGCCGCGTCCTGGACCGAGAACGCCCCCTCGGCGTAGCCAGGCAGTTCCGGCACCGGCCGCGGCGGGTCGACGATGGCGCCCGCCGCGCCGACCGCGGTGGCAGCGACGCCAGCCGCGGCGCAGGCAGCGAGCCAGTCCTCGCGGGTGGTCACCCGCCGGTTCACCCGCACCGTCAGCGGCGGGCGCGCGTTGCCGGCGTCCAGGATGGCCTCCCAGTCGTCCGGCCAGTCGCGGCGGACGCGCTCGATCCACCAGAGCGGATACGAGTAGCGCCCGACCGGATCCTCGCGGACCGACGCGTCCAGCGCTTCGCGCTCGCGCAGGTAACGCCGCAGGAGGGCGTTGACCAGCGCCTTGGCCGCCGGGCGCGCCAATTCGCCCGCGGCGGCGACCGCACGATCGACGACGGCGAACGGCGGCGCGCGGGTGTGGCCCAGCTGGTACAGCGCGACGGCCGTCAAGGCGGCGAGCGGCGGGTCGGTGAACGGCTTCGTCGCCAACCGCCGGGTGAGCGCCTCCAGCGTGCCCCAATGCCGCAGCGTCCCATAGGCCAGTTCCTGCACCAGCGACCGGCGGCGTCCGGCGTCGGTGGCGCCGACGGCAACCGCCGCCAGCGCCGCGGGCAGCGTCGCGCCGTCGAGCACCCGGCGGACGGCGAGGGCGGCCAGTTTCTGCGCTTCCTGCATCGGTGGCGGCGGTGATGCCCGGTGGCGGCGGTCAGCCTGCGACGCCGGCGGGCGCCGCGGCCAGGTCGAACCGCTGCCCCGGCACGACGCGCCGGCCGGAAACGAAGGCGGCGGCGTCCATCCGCCTGCCGCCGGCCGGCTGCAGCTCGGTGATGCGCAGCAGCCCTTCGCCGCAGGCGACGACAACCCCGTCCGGTCCGGCCGCGACGACGGTCCCGGCCGCGCCACCGCGACCGTCGGCCGCCTCCGCGCGCCACAGCTTGACCAGGTCGCCGGCATACGCGGTGAACGCGCCCGGGGCCGGGTCGAAGGCGCGGATCTGGCGGTCGATGACCGCGGCGGGCGCGCGCCAGTCGATCGCGGCGTCGGAGCGCCCGATCTTGGCGGCGTAGGTCGAACCGTCGGCCGGCTGCGGCGTGGCGGCCAGCGGGGGGCCCGAGGCCAGCCGCCGCAGCGTCTCGACGATGGCCGTCGCCCCGGCCGCCGCGAGCTTGTCGTGCAGCGTCGCCGCGGTTTCGCGCGGATCGATCGGCACCGGCACCGCCGCGATCATCGGCCCGGTATCGAGCCCCGCGTCCATCTGCATGATCGTCACGCCGGACTGCCGGTCACCTGCGAGCAAGGCCCGCTGGATGGGCGCGGCACCCCGCCAGCGCGGCAGCAGCGAGGCATGGATATTGAGACAGCCGTGCCGCGGCCAGTCCAGGATTGCCGCGGGCAGGATCAGGCCGTAGGCGGCGACGACCAGCACGTCGAGCGCGACGCCGGTGACCGGCGCGCGCGCCTCGACCGTCCTGAGGGTCGCCGGCTGCTGCAGCGGCAGGCCGTGCGCCAGCGCGAAGGCCTTGACCGGCGACGGCTCGAGCCTGAGGCCCCGACCCTTCGGCTTGTCCGGGCGGGTGAGCACCAGCGGCACGGCAAAGCCCGCCGCGACGATGGCCGCGAGCGCGGTGGCGGCGAACGCGGGCGTGCCGGCGAACCCGACGCGCATCGGGGGGAGGGCGGACCGGCGGGTCAGCCGGCGAGCCGCTGCTTCTTGCGCAGCCGCGCCGACAGCCGGGCGCGCTTCAGCGGCGACAGATGGTCGACGAAGACCTTGCCCTCGAGGTGGTCCATTTCGTGCTGCAGGCATACGGCAAGCAGCTCGTCCGCCTCGACGACGAAGGTCTGGCCGTGCTCGTCCTGGGCCTCGACCCGCACTTTCGCGGCGCGCACCACCTTGTCGTAGTAGCCTGGAACCGACAGGCAGCCTTCCTCGCATTCGGCCTCGCCTTCGGCGACCAGGATCCGGGGGTTGATGAACACCCGCAGCTCGTCGCGGGCCTCGGAAAGATCCATGACGATCACCCGCTTGTGGACGTCGACCTGGGTGGCCGCGAGCCCGATGCCGGGGGCCGCGTACATGGTTTCCGCCATGTCCCGGACCAGCTTCCGGATCTCCGGGGTGAACGAGGTCACCGGGGCGGCAACCTTGCGCAGCCGCGGGTCGGGATACTCGAGAATCGGCAACAGCGCCATGGTGTCAGACGAGCTAGCTTGCAAAATGCAGACTCGGGATGCAGAATCCCTGCTAACCCCTTATTTTGCGGCGGTTTAGGACGATAGCAAGGCCCGCCCCTTCCGGAAGAGGCTTTATGCGTCAAAAGTTTAGCACACCGATACGCCTGCTCGCGGCCACCGCCACGATGCTCGTTCTCTGCGCGACCGCGGCCGCCGCCGACGCTCCGGTCCTCCAGGACCAGGTGCCCGACCGGTACGAGGTCCGGAAGGGGGACACCCTCTGGGGCATTGCCGGGAAGTACCTCAAGGACCCGTGGCGCTGGCCGGATGTCTGGCGGATGAACCGCGACGACATCAGGAACCCGCATCGCATCTATCCCGGCGACGTCATCGTGCTCGATCGCAGCAGCGGCGAGCCCCGGCTCGCGCTCGAGCGTCCTGCCGTGCGGCTGTCGCCGTCGGTGCGCGCGACGCCGCTCGATGCGGAGGCGATCCCCAGCATTCCGCCCGGCGACATCGAGCCGTACCTGTCGAAGCCGATGGTCACGGACCTGGACGGCCTGGCCAATGCGCCGCAGATCGTCGCCGGCCGTGACGGCCGCGGCGTCCGCGGCGGGAACGACCTCGTCTACGTGACCGGGCTCGACCCGGCGAAGGGCGTGCTCTGGTACATCTACCGCCAGGGGCGCCGCTTCTACGCGGCGAACAGCGGCGACTTCCTCGGCGAGGAGCAGCGCTTCCTCGGCGTCGCGCGGGTCGAGCGCTTCGCCGACGTCTCGACCGTGCGCATCGCCAGCGCGAACGAGGAGATTCTCGTCGGCGACCGGCTGGTGCCGGCGCCGCCCGAGGTGCTGCTCAACTACGCGCCGCACGCGCCGACCGCCAAGGTCGACGGCCGCATCATCGCCACCAGCCGCGATTCGATCGAGGTCGGCCGCGGCTGGATCGTCACGCTCGACAAGGGCGCCGCCGACGGCCTCGACGTCGGCGCGGTGCTCGCGATCTACCGCAGCGTTCCGCCGCTGCGCGATCCGCGTCCGTCGAACGAACCCGAGCAGATGTTCCGGCTCCTCGATCAGACGCGCTTCTTCCAGCGCGACAAGTTCGTCCAGATCCCCGACGAACGCTCGGGCCTGCTGTTCGTCTTCCGGGTGTTCGACCGGGTGTCCTACGCGCTGGTGTTCAACACCACCGACCCGGTGCACGTCGGCGACCCCGTCCGCAACCCCTGACCCCCGAGCCGGGGACGCCGCGCGACCCGCGGCGCCCCCGGTCCCGTCGCCGCCAGCCCCCGACCGGCCGGCCGCCCATATTCCCCGATGCACGTCGACGCCCGCGCGCAAAGTTGGGCCGCGCTTGCGCTGGCGGGCGTCGGACCGCGACCGCTGGTGCAGCTGCTGCGGGCCTTCGGCGATCCGGAGGCGGTGCTTGCCGCAACGCCTGCCCAGCGCCGCGCCGTCGTGACGGCGCCGGCCGCCGCAGCGCTCGATGCCGGGCCGGACCCCGACCGCCTCGCCGCAACCCTCGCCTGGCTGGCCGGGGACGGCCACGGCTTTCTCGCCTGGGATGACGCCGACTATCCGCCAGCGCTGCTGGAGATCGCCGATCCGCCGCCGATCCTGTTCTGCCTCGGCCGGCGCGAGCTGCTCGCGCGGCCGGCCCTCGCCATCGTCGGCAGCCGCAACGCGACGCCGCAGGGATGCGAGGACGCCGAGGCGTTCGCGCTGGCGCTGTCGGCGGCCGGGCTCACCATCGTCAGCGGGCTCGCCCAGGGCATCGACGCGGCTGCGCATCGGGGCGGCCTCGCCGGCGCCGCCGGCAGCATCGCCGTCGTCGGCACCGGCCCGGATCGCGTCTACCCGGCGGCGAATCGCGACCTCGCGCACGTGCTGGCGAGGGACGGCCTGATCCTCTCCGAGTTTCCCCCGGGCACGCCGGCGCGGCAGCACCACTTTCCCCGTCGCAATCGCCTGATCAGCGGACTCGCGCGCGGCGTGCTCGTCGTCGAGGCGGCGCTGGGCTCGGGCTCGCTGATCACCGCGCGGATGGCGGCCGAGCAGGGGCGCGAGGTCTTCGCGATTCCCGGTTCCATCCACTCGCCGTTCGCCAAAGGTTGCCACCGGCTGATACGCGATGGCGCCAAGCT
This sequence comes from uncultured beta proteobacterium, assembly GCA_963810815.1. Taxonomy (GTDB): domain Bacteria; phylum Pseudomonadota; class Gammaproteobacteria; order Burkholderiales; family Casimicrobiaceae; genus CAVQWT01. The sequence goes on from CAWEPB010000003.1 coordinate 328,695, forward strand.
GGTCGAGACGGCGCAGGACGTGCTGGAGGAGCTGAAGCTCGTCCCGGCGGCCGCGGCCGCATCCACGGCAGCCGGCGTGCCGGAGGATTCGACGGTTCCGCCGTCCCCGCCGCCGTCCTGAGGGCGCTGGGCTACGACCCGGCCGACGTCGACACGCTGTCGTCGCGAACAGGCCTCGACGCGCCCACGCTGCTCGCGACCTTGTCGGCACTCGAGCTGGACGGCCGGGTCGCCGCGCTGCCGGGCGGCCGCTGGCAGCGCATCGGCCCGTAGCGCCGGGGCCGCCGCCGGCGCCGCGGCCCCCGGAACCCGCGCGCCACCGGCGGACGGCGCCCCCGAGGTCGGCGGTTCGGCGAGGATCGCCTCGCGTGCGAGCGCGCGCGAGGGCACGCATGCGCGGGCGCGCGCGGCCGCACCCGCGCAACTCTCGGCCGAAGGTCGGGTTGCGGCGCGCGCGGCGCAGCGGTTAGTATCTGCCGCTCTTCGCACCCCCCGACCCATGGCCAAAGCCCTGATCATCGCCGAGAAGCCGTCCGTCGCCTCCGACATCGCGAAGGCGCTGACCGGCTTCAAGAAGCACGACGACTATTACGAAAGCGACGACTACGTGCTTTCGTCGGCGGTCGGGCACCTGCTCGAGATCGCCATGCCGGAGGAAGAGGAGGTCAAGCGCGGCAAGTGGACCTTCGCCCACCTGCCCGCGATACCGACGCGTTTCGCGCTGCGCCCGATCGAGAAGAACGAGAACCGGCTGAAGACGCTGGTGAAGCTCCTCAAGCGCAAGGACGTCGACGCGCTGATCAACGCCTGCGACGCGGGCCGCGAGGGCGAGCTGATCTTCCGCTACATCGTCCAGTACGCGAAGAGCACGAAGCCGATCCGCCGGCTCTGGCTGCAGTCGATGACGTCGTCGGCGATCCGCGACGGCTTCGCCTCGCTGCGCAGCGACAAGCAGATGCTGCCGCTCGCCGACGCGGCCGTCTGCCGGTCGGAGTCCGACTGGCTCGTCGGGATCAACGGAACGCGGGCGATGACCGCGTTCAACTCCAAGTCGGGCGGCTTCCAGCTCACCACCGTCGGTCGCGTGCAGACGCCGACGCTGGCGATCCTGGTCGAACGCGAGCAGAAGATCCGCGCCTTCGTCGCCCGCGATTACTGGGAGGTGCTCGGCACCTTCCGCGGCAGCGGCGGCGAGTACCCGGGCCGCTGGTTCGACGAGCAATGGAAGAAGCGCGACGACGACGATCCCGACGCCCGCGCCGAGCGGCTGTGGGACGAGGCGAAGGCGCGTGCGATCGCCGCCAGATGCGTCGGCCAGCCGGGCATCGTCACCGAGGAGTCGAAGCCGACGACGCAGGGTGCGCCGCTGCTCTACGACCTGACCAGCCTGCAGCGCGAGGCCAACGGGCGCTTCGGCCTGTCGGCGCGCACCACGCTGTCGCTCGCCCAGTCGCTGTACGAAAAGCACAAGGCGCTGACGTACCCGCGCACCGACTCGCGCGCGCTGCCGGAGGACTACCTCGGCACGGTCAAGGCGACGATGGAGTCGCTCGCGGAATCGAACGCCTACGGCGGCTTCGCGCGCACGGTGCTCAAGGAGAAGTGGGTGCGCCCGAACAAGCGCATCTTCGACAATGCCAAGGTTTCCGACCACTTCGCGATCATCCCGACGCTGGTGCGGCCGAAGAATCTGAACGAGCTCGAGGCCAAGCTCTACGACTTCGTGGTCAAGCGGTTCCTCGCAGCGTTCTTCCCGCCGGCCGAGTTCACCGTGACGACGCGGATCACGCGCGTGGCCGGAGAGCCGTTCAAGTCCGAGGGCAAGGTGCTGGTCGCGCCGGGCTGGCTCGCCGTCTACGGCAAGGAAGTTTCCGGCGACGAGCCGACGCTCGCCCCGGTGAAGGCGGGCGAGACGGTCGCGACCGAGAAGGTCGAGGTCGCGGCCAATCGCACGCGGCCGCCGGCGCGCCTCAACGAGGCGACGCTGCTGTCGGCGATGGAAGGGGCGGGCAAGCTCATCGACGACGAGGAGCTGCGCGAGGCGATGCGCGAGAAGGGCCTGGGCACGCCGGCCACGCGCGCGCAGATCATCGAAGGCCTGATCGCCGAGAAATACGTGCTGCGCGAGGGCAAGGAACTGATCCCGACCGCCAAGGCGTTCTCGCTGATGGTGCTGCTGCACGGCCTCGGCGTCCCGGAACTCTTTTCGCCGGAGCTGACCGCGGAGTGGGAGTTCAAGCTCGCGCAGATGGAGCACGGCCAGCTCGGCCGCGAGGAGTTCATGCGCGAGATCGTCGCCATGACGCAGCACATCGTCGGGCAGGCCAAGGGCTACGAGAGCGACACCATCCCCGGCGACTTCGGCGCGCTCGCGACGCCGTGCCCGAAGTGCGGCGGCGAGGTGCACGAGAACTACAAGAAGTTCCAGTGCCAGTCCTGCGACTTCGGCATGTGGAAGATCCTCGGGGGCCGCCAGCTCGAGCTCGCCGAGGCCGACCTGCTGCTGCGCGAGCGGTCGATCGGCCCGCTCGAGGGCTTCCGCAGCAAGATGGGGCGGCCGTTCACCGCGTCGCTCAAGCTCAACGACGCCAACGAGATCGCCTTCGACTTCGGCAACGACGACGCCGACAGCGACGAGGCGCCCGACTTCTCGGCGCAGGAGCCGCTGGGGCCGTGCCCGAAGTGCGCGTCGCGCGTGTTCGAGACCGCGCAGGCGTACGTCTGCGAGAAGGCCGTCGGCCCCGAGAAGTCCTGCGACTTCCGCTCGGGCCGGACGATCCTTCAGCGTCCCGTCGAGCGGGCGCAGATGCAGAAGCTGCTGGCGACCGGCAAGACCGATCTCCTCCAGTTCGTGTCGGCGCGCACGCGCCGGCCGTTCTCGGCCTTCCTCGCCCGTCAGCCCGACGGCAAGATCGGCTTCGAATTCGCGCCGCGCGCCGAGGGCGCCAAGGGCCGCGGCCGGCCCGCAGCCGCCGCGGCGCTGCGCGTGCTCGGCAAGCACCCGCGCGACGGCAAGCCGGTCGAGCTCCATTCGGGGCGCTACGGCCCCTACGTGAAGCATGGCGAGACCAACGCGACGCTGCCCGACCAGGACAAGCAGGACACGTTGACGCTCGAAGAAGCCGTCGCGATCGTCGATGCCAAGGCGGGACGCAGCACGTCGGCGAAGAAGACGCCGAAGAAGACGCCGAAGAAGACCGCGAAAAAGGCGGCCGGGGCGCCGGTCGGGACGGCGGTGGCGCCGGATGCGGCGACGCCCGCCGCGAAGGCGCGGGCGAAGGCCCCGCCGGCCGCGAAGACCGCGAAGACCACGAAGACCGTGAAGACGGTCAAGACCGGCAAGACCGTCAAGACCGCCAGGAAGACCGGGACCGCCGCGGCAACGGCCAGCGTGGCGCCTGCCGCGAAGAGCGGTGCCGCGGCACGCAGGCCGGCGGCGAAGGTCGCGCCGAAGACGACGAAGAAGTAGCCGCCGATGCTGCGTTCGATCGTGATCTTCGTCGTCGCGATCGCGATCCTGAGCTTCGCCGGGCCGTGGCTGTCGCGGCTCGGCTTCGGCCGGCTGCCCGGCGATTTCCACATCGAGCGCAACGGCCGGCGCTACGCGATTCCGGTGATGTCGACGCTGATCCTGTCGGCGGTGCTGACGCTCGCGCTGCGCGTGTTCGGGCGCTGACGACCCCGCTGCCGACGCGGCGGGGCGCGGCAGGGTCGCGTGGCCAGGGCGGGTCCGGCCGCGGGGCTCAGCCGAACGGACGCACGCCGATCAGCCAGCCGTGCAGCGCGAACGCAAACACCCCCCAGCCGACGACGCCCATCGCCACCGCCAGCGCATCGCGCGAAACGGGTCCCACGGGATAGCGCGTCCCGGCCGCGCGGTCGCGACGACGCGCGGCGACGTAGTCGGCGATCGCCCAGGCGAGGAACGCGCCGAACAGCACGACGTCGGCGAGCCGCCCGTTCGACAGCAGGTGCGCGAACGCCCACACCTTGACGCCGAGCACCATCGGATGGCCGACCATCGCCTTGATTCGCGTGCCCGGCACGTACGCCGCGGCGAGCAGGAGGAAGGCGGGCAGCGTCAGCAGCGCCGCGGCATGCCGCGTCCACAGGGGCGGAAGCCACAGGTCGACCGGCGCCAGCCGCGCCTGACCGTAGCCCCACACGATCATCGCGAAGCCCGCGATCGAGACGATCGAATAGATCGTCTTCCAGGCGCCGACGCCGGCGCGGGCGATCTGCGCGCTGCGCCAGCCGTCGGCGAAGATGCGCACCGAGTGGGCGCCAAGAAACAGGACGAGACCGGCAAACAGGGTGGTCATGCGAAGGCTCCTCGAAAGGCGGCCAGTCTAGCGCGTCCCGCCGGTCGCGCGCCGCCCGCACGATGCCGGCAAGCGGGCCACCCCCTGCTCACAGCCTGACCGGCGCACCGTAGCCGGTGAGCTCGAGGTAGCCCAGTCCCGCGCGGCGCCCGCCTCGGGCGACACGCACGGCGCCCTCCCAGTAGACGGTACCCGTCGATGCGCGCGCATCGAGCTCCTGATCGTCGAAGAGCGCGACGACCGTGCATTCGACGCCGCCCGCGCGCAGCAGGAACTCCACGGGGTACGCGACCCCCGTGCGCGGCGAGGTCCAGCGGCGACCGGGTTCGAAGCGAACCGTCTCCGGGGCGAGGATCTCGGTCGATCCGTCGGCGTAACGGACCGCGCCCCCCGCCCAGAGGGCGTCCCCGGCGCGGTTGCGCATGCGGAACGCCATCAGCGCGCCGCCGTCGTCGAGATTGACGCCGATCCAGTCCCAGCCTACGGCATCCGGCGCCATCACCTCGCTCGACCACTCGTGATCGAGCCACGCGCGGCCGCTGACGGCGCGGACCCGCGCGCCGACCTCGATCGATCCGGTGACGGCGAGCTGCGGCCGGCTGTAATACCAGCTCGCCTGCTGCGGCAGCGGCCCCTTGCGCGAGTACCCGCGGTCGCCCTGGATCAGCAGTGGCTGCGTGGACCGGAACACGAGGTCCAGCGCGAAGTCGCGCGCGACGATCCTGGCCGTGTACGCGTCGCCGTCGAGCGCGAGCGACCAGTCGCCGATCCAGGCGCGCGTCGTTTCCGTCGCCGCGCCGGCGAGGTCGAACACCGCGCGCGCCGCGCGCTGGTCGTGGCGCAGTCGCCCATGGCGGGGATCGGCGATCGCCGCGTGGGCGAACACCAGCTGCCGTGGAGCGAACGCGCTGGGATTGTCCTCGGCGACGTCCGGGCGGTTGCGGAAGAACGTGACCTGGATGCCGAGATCGTCCCCCGCGGCGTCGCGGACCCAGGCGGTGACGTACCACCACTCGGTGCGGTAGTCCGGGTGGCTGCCGTGGTCGCGCGGGAACGACAACGCGCCCCCGGGCGCCACTCCCGGGTAGCGCCGCTGCGCCGGCGCTCGCGGCGCGGCCAGCAGCAACGGCGTCGCCAGGAATGCGCGACGCCTCACCAGTCCTCCTTCACCGCGCGGACCACGTCGTCACCCATCGCCCGCCGGCCGCTGGCCACCGCGGTGAGCGTGGCCAGCGCGACCACGGCCAGCGCGAACAGCGCGAGCTCTCCCCACGGCAGCGTCACCTCCATACCCCAGTGGAACGACTGCCGGTTCACGACGTAGATGAGGATCAGGCTGATCGCGGCACCGAGCGCGAGCCCGACGCCGACGCCGAGCCCCGCCGTCGCCACGCCTTCGGTCGCGAGCATCGCCCCGACCTGCCCGCGCGTCATGCCGAGGTGCCGCAGCACGCCGAACTCGCGGCGCCGCGCGAGGACCAGCGCGCCGAACGCGGACGACAAGCCCATCAGTCCGATCGCGACAGCGGCGATCTCCAGCGCGTAGGTGACCGCGAACGTGCGGTCGAACGCCTTCAGCGACAGCGCGCGGATTTCTCCGGGCAGCGCGATTTCCAGCCGCTCGCCGCCCGGCAGCTCCCGCTCGATCGTCGCGCGCAGGTCTTCGGCCGACACGCCCGGCGCGACGCGGATCGCGGCGTTGGTCGCCGAGCGGTCGCCGGTCAGCGCGATGAAGGTGTCGCGCGCGATCTGCACCGCCCCCTGGGGGCGACTGTAGTCGCGGTAGATGCCGGCGACGAAGAACGGAACGTCGCGGCCCGCGAGCGGCAGCACGATGGTGCGACCGGGCGTGAAGTCGTAGAGGTCGGCGGCGGCCTCGTTGACCCACGCCGGTGGCGGCGCTCCGGGCGGCCGGATCGCCGGCGCATCGACCAGGGCGAGCATCGACGGCGCATCGACCTCGGCGATCGGGCGCGCGAGCAGGGTCAGCCGCGGGCGGGCGGGATCGAGCAGCAGCTGTTCCTCGCGGCTGAACTCGACCCGGGCGACGCCGGGCAGCGCGGCGACGCGCGCCTGGTCGGCCGGCGCGAGCTGCGCGACGTCGGACACCGGCGTCCGGAAGTAGAGATCCGCCGGCAGGATGTGCCCGAGCCAGGTGTCGAGCGAATGCCGGAACGACGTCACCATGATCGCCATCGACACCACCAGGCTGACGCTGGCGACGATGGTTGCGAGGCTCACCGTGACCTGTCCCGGCGCGCCGCGAAGCTGCGCGAGCGCCAGCGCCGGCGGCGCGCGTCGCGGCGCCGGCAGCCGGCCCAGCAGCGCAACGGCGAGCCAGGGCATCAGCAGCAGCGTGCCGACGAGCAGGCACGCGATCGCCGCGTAGCCGGCGAGCGGCAGGCCGCCGATCGGGGGCAGCCCGACCAGCCCCGCGCCGAGCGCGACGATCGCGAGCCCGCGCCACGGCGGGCGCAGCCCCGCGAGCGCGCTCTCCTCGTCGCCGGCCTTGAGCGCGCGCGCGGGAAGCGCGCGCCCCGCTTCGCGCGCCGCCGCGATCCCGCCCAGCATTGCGGTGGCGACGCCGAGCAGGAAGAAGACCACCGGCGTCAGCGGATCGACGTCGATCGCGGGCTCGACGCCGCGGAAGAAGCCGGCCCCCAGATCGCCGCCGGCCCATCGCAGCGCCGCGCGGGCGATCCCGTAGCCCAGCGCGACCCCCAGCGTGCCGCCGGCGACGCCGATCAGCGCGGCTTCGAGCGCCACCAGCGCGGTCAACCGCCGCCGCGTCACCCCCAGCACCCGCAGCAGCGCGAACTGCGCGCGGCGGCGCACCACGGCAAGCGCCTGCGTCGAGAAGACGAGCAGCCCGCCGGTGAACAGCGCGACCAGCGCCAGCACGTTGAGGTTCACCCGATACGACCGCGAGACGCTTTCGCTGGCGGCGAGCGCCGCGGCGGGGCGCTCGATCGCGACGCCCGCCGGAAGATCTGCGGCGACCCGCCGCCGGAACGCGTCGATCGCCACGCCGGGCCGCAGCCGCAGGTCGATCCGCGAGAGCCGGCCGACCCGGTCGAATGCCGCCTGCGCGCCCGCGATGTCCATCACGGCGAGGCGCTGCTGTCCCGCGCCGGCAAGCGTCCCGGCGACGCGCAGCGGGACGGCGGCGAGGCCCGCCTGGACGACCACCGTGTCGCCGGCGGCCTTGCCCAGCCAGCGCGCCGCCGCCTGCGACAGGAAGATCGTGTCGGAGCGCAGCGTGTCGACACCGTCGGCCGCCTCGGGAAAGAGCGCCGGCTGGATCGTCGCCGCGAGAAAGAGGTCGAGACCCAGCAGGCGCAGCGGCTCCTTCCGGTCCGCGACCAGCGCGTCCGCCTCCACCACCGGGCTCGCCACGGCGACGTCGGGGTCGCGGGCCAGCCGCGGGAACAGCGCCTCGTCGAAGCCGCTGCGCGGGCCGCGCACCGACAGGTCGGCGTCGCCGGCGATGGTGCGCACCCCCTGCGCCAGTTCGCTGACCGCGGACTGGTTGATGAGCTGGACGGCGAAGCCGAGCGCCACGCCCAGCGCGATCGCGAGCACCGCGGTCAGCACCCGGGCGCGGTTCTGCGCGAGCGAACCGCGCAGGACCGCGCCGACGTCGGAGACCGAACCGCGCGCCATCGGCGATTCAGTCGGGGCGGTCGCGCAGGCCGTCGCGGCCGAGCACGAGAATGCGGTCGGCGGTGCGCGCGGCGGCGAGCGAGTGCGTGACCAGGATGCCGGCCGCGCCGCGTCCCTTCACCTGGTCGCGGAACAGCGCCAGGATCGACGCGGCGCTTTCGGGGTCGAGATTGCCGGTGGGCTCGTCGGCCAGCACCAGCATCGGCCGGTGCACCAGCGCCCGCGCGATCGCCACGCGCTGCAGTTCGCCGCCGGACAGCTCGCGCGGCAGCGATTCCGCGCGGTCCGCGAGGCCGACGGCGGCCAGCATGTCGGCCGTCCGCGACTCGCGTTCGCCGACCGCGACGCCGAGCAGCGACAGCGGCAGCGCGACGTTCTGCGCCACCGTCAGGTACGGCAGCACGTGAAACGCCTGGAACACGAAACCGAGCCGCTCGCGGCGCAGCACCGTCAGCGCGTCGTCGTCGAGCGCGGTCAGGTCGGCGCCGCCCAGCCGCAGCGTCCCGGCATCGGGTCGGTCGAGCCCGGCGATCAGGTTGAGCAGCGTGGACTTGCCGACCCCGGACTCGCCCATGATCGCGACGTAGTCGCCGGCGGCAAGCTCGAGGTCGATGCGGGCGAGAACGACGCGCTCGCGCGGTCCGGGGTATCGTTTCTCGAGCGCGCGCAGCGACAGCATGCGTCGAGACTAACCGGGGGCGCCGGGCCGGGCAAGGTGGACGGAACGCCGTTTGACCGGCCATGGCGAATGGTGGACACTGGCCCGGCCCCGACTTCCCGCTCGCGCCCGACCGACCCTCGAATCGCCGCCCGACACCCCACGCCCCGTCCGCCAGCCTCCGCATGAGCAGCGTCGCGCACGTTCCCGCAGCCCTCGCCACGCTCGACGAGGACGCGTGGGACGACCTCCTCAATTACATCGAGGAGCGACGGGTCATCCCGATCATCGGGCCCGAGCTCCTCAAGGTCGAGACCGAGACCGGGCCGCAGCTGCTCTACGACTGGATCGCCGTCGCGGCTCGCCGCCAAGCTCGGCGTCGACACGACGCTGCTGCCGAAGCCGCACACGCTCAACGACGTCGTCTGCTGGTATCTGTCGTCGCACGGCCGCCGCGAGGAGGCCTACACGCGCATCCGCAGCATCCTGCGCGACGCGAGCTTCGCGCCCCCGCTGGCGCTGCGCCAGCTCGCGCAGATCACCGACTTCGACCTCTTCGTCAGCACCACCTTCGACCCGCTGCTGGAGCAGGCGATCAACGCGGAGCGCTTCGGCGGCGCGCAGTCGACCGAGGTCGTCGCGTACTCGCCCAACCGCGTCGCCGACCTTCCCGCCGAGCGCAGCCAGCTGCACCGGCCGGTCGTCTACCACCTGCTCGGGCGGCTGTCGGCGTCGCCGACCTACGTCATTTCCGACGAGGACATGCTCGAGTTCATCTGCGCGCTGCAGAGCGAGCACCTGACGCCGGAGAAGCTGTTCCACGAGCTCGAGCACAACCACCTGCTGTTCATCGGCAGCAGCTTCACCAACTGGCTGGCGCGGCTGTTCCTCCGCATGGCCAAGCGACGGCGGCTGTCCGATCCGCGCGACGTCGGCGAGGTCCTGGCCGACAGCCACTCGGTAGGCGACGGGCGGCTGATGGGGTTCCTGCAGCAGGTCAGCGTGCGCACGCGCGTCTACAGCGGCGCCGAGAAGTTCGTCGACGAGCTGCACCGCCGCTGGACCACGCGCCGGGGTCCCGGCGAAGTCATCCCGCTGGGCGCGACGCCGCAACGTTTCGTGCCACCCGAGCGCGAGATGCCCGATCGCGCGGTGTTCATCAGCTACGCGCGCGACGACCTGCCTGCGGTCCAGCGGCTCAAGGCCGGCCTCGACGCGGCCGGCGTGACGACGTGGTTCGACATGGAGCGGCTCGAGGGCGGCGACGACTACGACCGCAAGATCCAGCGCAACATCGGCCGCTGCGCGTACTTCATTCCCGTCGTCTCCGCGACCACCGAGCGCCGGCTCGAGGGCTATTTCCGCCGCGAGTGGAGCTACGCCACCGACCGCGCGCGCAACATGGCCGACGGGTCGGTGTTCATCCTTCCGGTCTGCATCGACGACACCGACGGCGGGAGCGCCAGCGTGCCGGACAAGTTCAGGTCGGTGCACTTCACGCGGCTGCCGGGCGGCGAGGTCACGCCGGAATTCGCCCGCCGGCTGCACGACTTCCTGGCCTCGCGCCCGTGACCGGGGGGCGCGTGGTCGAGGACGTGCGCGTCGGCTTCCGGGGCCCCCGATCGGCATGAACGACCCGCGCAACGAATCCGCGGCGGCGGCCGGCGCGCCGGCCGTCGACGCCCAGCACCCGTGGCTCGGCCTCGCGTCGTTCACCGAGGACACGCGCGGCTACTTCTACGGCCGCGAGGAAGAGGTCGGCGAGCTCGCCCGCCGCGTGCAGCGCAAGCTGCTGACGATCCTGTTCGGCCAGTCGGGCCTGGGCAAGACGTCGATCCTGCGGGCGGGCATCGTGCCCCGCCTGCGGCCCGAGGGCTACTGTCCGGTCTACGTCCGGATCGACTACTCGCGCGAGTCGCCCGCTGCCGTCGGAGCAGATCAAGCGGGCGATCTTCGAGGAGACGCAGGCGTCGGGCGAGTGGACGCAGACCGGCGTCGCCGCCAGCGGCGAGTCGCTGTGGGAGTTCCTGCACCACCGCGACGACGTCCTGCGCGACGCGTCGGGCAGGACGCTGATCCCGCTGCTGATCTTCGACCAGTTCGAGGAGATCTTCACGCTCGCGCAGAGCGACGACTTCGGGCGGCAGCGCGCGGCGCAGTTCCTCGCGGACCTCGCCGACCTGGTCGAGAACCGCGCGCCGAAGGCGCTGGAGGAACGGATCGAGCACGACGACGCGGCGGCCGGGATGTTCGACTTCGCGCGCGCCGACTACCGCATCCTGATCGCGCTGCGCGAGGACTACCTCGCGCACCTGGAAGGGTTGAAGGCGCTGATGCCCTCGATCACCCAGAACCGGATGCGGCTCGCCCGGATGACCGGCGCGCAGGCGCTGCAGGCGGTGATGAAGCCGGGCGGCAGGCTCGTGTCCGAGGAGGTGGCGGCGGCGATCGTGCGCTTCACCGCCGGCGGCTCGGAGCTGCCGAATGCCGAGGTCGAGCCGTCGCTGCTGTCGTTGATCTGCCGCGAGCTCAACAACGCGCGCATCGCGCAGGGCCGCGCCGAGATCTCCGCCGACCTCCTGGCGGGCTCGCGCGACACCATCCTGTCCGAGTTCTACGAGCGCGCGCTCGCCGGCGAGCCGCCGGGCGTGCGGCAGGTGATCGAGGACCATCTCCTCACCGAGTCGGGCTACCGCGAGAACCTCGCCGAGGAGCGCCTCACCAAGCTGTTCACCGCGGCGGGCGCACCGGCCGGCACGCTGGCGAAGCTGGTCGACCGGCGGCTGCTGCGCATCGAGGAGCGGCTCGACGTCCGCCGCGTCGAGCTGACCCACGACGTGCTCTGCGGCGTGGTGAAGGCCAGCCGCGACCTGCGCCTCGAGCGCGACGCGCGCGACGAGGCCGAGCGGCAGCTGGAAGCGCAGCGCCAGCGCGAGCGGGCGACGCGACAGGCGCTGGTGCGGGCGCGCAAGATCGCCGCGGCGTGCGGCGTGCTGGCCGTGGTGGCCGTCGCCGGCGCGATCTTCGGCTGGTTCAGCATGAAGCGCGCGCAGGAAGCGGAAGCGCAGGCCGAGCAGACGCGGCTGATGGCCGAGGCCGCGCGCGGGGAGGCGGAGAAGCTGGTCGTCTACCTGCTCGACGACTTCCATCTCGAGCTGGCGCCCGTCGGCCGGCTCGACATCGTGGGCGAACTCGCCAAGCGCGCGCTGGACTACTACAACGCGCTGCCGCCGGCGCTGCGCACGCCGCAGACCGAGCGCAACCGCGCGCTGGCGCTGGTGCGCTACGGCTCGGTGCTGCGCACGCAGGCGCGGCTCGCCGAGGGCAGGAAAGCCGTCGACGACGCCGTGCAGGTCCTGGGCACGATGCGCGCCGAAGGCGACCAGTCCGAGACGACGGCGATCGGCCTCGCGCTGGGCCTGAGCACGCAGGCGCGCCTCGCGTCCAGCGTGAACGACGACGCGGCCGCGCTCCCGATCAGCACCCGGGCGGTCGAGGCGATCCGCCCGCTGGCGACGGTGCCGAACGCCTCGGTCGCGGCGCGCCGCGCGTACGGCGAGGTAATGAACATGCACGGGTTCCTGCTGATGCGGAACCGGCAGCTGGAGCCCGCCCTCGCGGCGCTCGACGATGCCCGCGCGGCGTTCCGCGGCATCGACGATCTGGCGCTGACCGACCTGGCGGCAGCCGCGGGCTACGCCGAGGCGTCGTCGTGGCAGGTGCAGGCGTACGCGGTCCTCGGCCGACGCGAAGACGCCAAGCGCGCCGGGAGCGAGGGCCTCGCCGTCGCCGCGAAGGTGATCGACAAGCGCCCCGGCCACATGCAGGCGCTGCGCGCGCAGGCGCTGGCCACGTCGCCGCTGTCCGGGGTGCTCGCCGACGAAATGCGCCTCGCCGAAGCGCTTGGCCATGGTCGACGCGACGCGACGCGCCTGGAGCGAGATCGTCCGCATCGACCCGAGCAACGCGATCTCCTGGAACAACCTGGCGGTATCGCATTTCATCAAGGGGAACATCCTGGAGACCATGGGGCGGCCGGCCGACGCCGCCGCGACCTGGCGCTCGACGCAGGACCTCGAGGCGCAGGGCCCGGCCAACCTGATGCTGAAGAACTCGCTGGGGCTGCACGCCGGTCGCCTGGCCCTGCTGGAGGCCCAGCGCGGCAGGCGACGCGAGGCGGAGGCAGCGCTGGCGCTGGGCGCCTCGCACAACGTGTGGGTCTCCGAGAACGCGCCTGAGGGCTCGTGGGACCGGCTGTCGCGGCCCGCGTTCCGCAGGATCTGGCCCGTCGCGGTCGCCGACGCCCTGGGCGACCACCGCGCGGCGCTGGAACTGGGCCGGCTGGCGGCGCCGGAACTCGACCGCCTCAAGCCCTCGGTGCCGAGCGCCGGCGCCCGGGAGTATGCGTTCGCCCGCCTGATCCTGCACAACGCGATGGCGACGTCGGCGTACGCGCTCGGCGATTTCTCCGCCGCCGACCACGAGATGGCGCTGGTGCTGGCGGCGCGCAAGGAACTGCGCGACAGCGACGACATCCGCAGCGGGGTCTACGAGAGCACGTTCGCGGCGCTGGTCAAGGTGCGCCTCGACCAGCCGGCGGAAGCGCGGGCGCTGATCGAGCCGGCGCTCAGGTACCAGCGCGAACTGGCGGCGCGCAACGTCGACGACCCGAGCCAGCGCCTGGACCACGCCGCCGCGCTCTGCGTCGCCGCCGTCGCCGGCGTCGGCGACCCGGCCGCACAGCTCGCCGAGGCAGCCGCGCTGATGGAGAAGCTGCCGCCGGAGATGAAGCGCCTGTCGTACGTCGAGGTCTGGCGCAACCGCATCGCCGAGGCCCGATCCGGACGGCGGCCGACCTAGGCCGGCGCGTCGGCACGACACGTGGAGAACCGCCCGGCCGACGCCGCCCGCGACGCCCCGCGCGCGGGCCCACGCGACGCCTGCGCGCGCATCCGCGGCCATCTCGCGCAGGGAGCGCCCTGGGCAGGCTGCGACGCCTTCCGCGACGCCGTCACGCAGCACCCGGACGACGCCGAGCTGCTCTACTGCGGCGCGCTCGCCCACGCGCGGGCCGGTGCGACGAGCGAAGCCCATGCGCTGCTCGATCGCGCGCAGGCCGCCGCGCCGGCTGCGGCGGCGCTGCTCTCGGACATCCTGAGCCTGTCCGGCCGGCTGTGGAAGGACCAGCTGCACCGCGCGCCGGACGCGCCGGACGCGGCGACCATCGCCCGCCATGCCCGCGACGAATACCTCGCGGCGTGGGCGCTGCTGCGCGACCCGTATCCGGGCATCAACGCGGCGACGCTGTCGATGCTGCTCGGCGACCGCGCGGCGGCCCGGGATCTCGCGCGGACGATCGCCGCGGCCCTCGCACCGAAGCTGTCGGCGGCCACGGCGGCCGCAGCGCCCGGTTCCGGCGCGACCGCCGCGGCGGCCTGCTGGGACCAGGTCACCGCGGGCGAAGCCGCGCTGCTGCTGGGGCACCACGGCGAGGCGCGGCAGCGCTACGCCGCCGCGCACGCGCTCGCCTCCGGCGACGCCGGCAGCGTCGCGACGATGCGCCGGCAGCTCGTGCTGCTCGCGCGCGTGCTGCCCGAGGCCGCGGCGATGCTGCCGCTCGTTCCCGCGGCCGACGTCCTCGCCTTCACCGGCCACATGATCGACGCGCCGGGCCGCGCAACGCCGCGCTTTCCCGCCGCGCTGGTCCCCGCCGTCGAGGCCGCGGTGCGCGAGCGGCTGGCGCGGATGCACCGGCCGGTGTTCTACGGCTCGGCTGCCTGCGGTGCCGACCTGATCGTCATCGAGGCCGCGCTGGCGCAGGGCGCCGAGGTCAACGTCGTGCTGCCGTTCGACCAGGACGACTTCGTCCGGACCAGTGTCGAAGTCGGAGGCGCCGGCTGGCTGCCGCGCTTCGACGCCGCGCTCTCGCGCGCGACGCGCGTCGTCCGCGCAACCGAGGAGCGCTATCTCGGCGACGACGTGCTGTTCGAGCACGCGGCGCTGCTGGTCGAGGGGCTGGCGCAGCTCCGCGCGTCGCAGCTGCAGACGTCGCCGCGGCTGCTGTGCGTGATCGACCCGTCGGCGGCGGGACACGTCGGCGGCACGCTGTCGGCGTTCGAACGGTGGACACGCTGCGTCGGCGCGCCGGAGGTGCTCGACCTCGCGGCGCTGCGCGGCAGCGCGGCATCCGGCGGGACGGGTGCCGAGGTCGGCGAAGCGGATTCCCGGGCGCGGTCGCCTGCGCCCGCGTCGACGACGCCGCCCCGGACGCTCAAGTCGATGCTGTTTGCCGACTTCGCCGGATACAGCAAGCTGCACGACGGCAGCGCCGCGCTGTTCCAGGCCGACTTCTGGGCCATCGTCGCTCGCCGGATCGAATCGACCGCGGTCAAGCCGCTGTTCGCCAACACCTGGGGTGACGGCCTGTATCTGGTGTTCGGCTCGCCGCACGATGCCGCGTCGTTCGCGCTGCGGCTGGTCGAGGACTTCCGGGAAATCGACTGGACCGCGCACGGTCTTCCGGCCAGCAGTCAGATCCGGATCGGCGTGCACACCGGCCCGGTGTTCTGCGGCTTCGATCCCATCATCGGCCGCGACAATTACTTCGGCTCCGGCGTCACCCGGGCCGCGCGCATCGAACCGATCACGCCACCCGGCACCGTGTATGCGAGCGAGGCCTTTGCCGCCACGCTGGCCGCGTCCGGCCAGCGCGAGTTCGTCCTCGAGTACGTCGGCCAGGTGGCCCTCGCCAAGGGCTACGGCGAGTCGCGCGTCTATCGTCTTGCCGGGCGCTGACGCCCGCGCCGCACGGGCAGCGACCGCGGCGACCTACCGTCCCGCGAGTCCGGGTCGCCGTCGCTCCTTGACGCGGATCAGCCCTGCGGCCCCTGGGCGCGGTAAAGTCGGAACCGTGTCGGCGGGTGCCGCGGCGGCGCGGATGGGTGTCCGCGCCCGGTGCGCCGCCCTCCGGGGTTCGTCCGCAAATGCCTGATCAGCCTGCACCGCGCCGCCGATGACGCCGCAGTTCCTGCGCTACGCCGCCGCCGGCGCCGTCGGCACGGCGCTCCAGTACGCGCTGCTCGTCGGGCTGGTGCAGTTCGCACAGGCGCCGGCCGTCGCCGCGTCGACCGTCGGCGCCGTCGCCGGCGCGCTGGTGAACTACGCGCTCAATCATCGCTGGACGTTCGCCAGCACGCGGACCCACGGCCAGGCGCTGCCGCGATTCGCGGCGGTCGCGCTGGCCGGGATCGTCGTCAATGCTATCGTGATGGCTGCGACCATCCACCTCGTCGGCATCCATTACCTCGCCGCCCAGGTCGTCGCCACCGGTGTCGTGCTCGTCACCGGCTATCTCGCCAATCGCGCATGGACGTTCTGATCCCCGCCCACCCCCCCGCCGTCCGGCCGTCGCTGTCGGTCGTCGTCCCCGCATACAACGAGGAGGCGGTGCTGCCGGAATTCCACCGGCGGCTCGCCGCGGTGCTGGACGCGCTCGCCGGCGACCTCGACGCCGAGATCGTCTACGTCAACGACGGCAGCAGCGACGCGACGATGCGCCTGCTCGTCGGCATCCACGACGGCGACCCGCGGGTCGCCGTCGTCGATCTGTCGCGCAACTTCGGCAAGGAGATCGCGATGAGCGCGGGGCTCGACCACGCGCGCGGCGACGCGGTCGTGGTCATCGACGCCGACCTGCAGGATCCGCCGGAGCTGATCCCCGACATGGTGAAGGCCTGGCGATCCGGCAGCGACGTCGTGCTGATGCGCCGCGCCACCCGCGCCAACGAGAGCTGGCTCAAGAAGGCGACGGCGCGCGCGTTCTATCGCTCGATCGGCCGCATCGGCGAGATCGAGATTCCCGCCGACGTCGGCGATTTCCGCCTGCTGTCGCGCCGCGCGGTCGCCGCGCTGCTGCGCTTCCCGGAGCGGACCCGGTTCATGAAGGGCCTCTACGCGTGGATCGGCTTCCCGTCGGCGGAGATCGTCTACCATCGCGACGGCCGCTTCGCCGGCGAGACCAAGTGGAACTACTGGCGCCTGTGGAATTTCGCGCTCGAAGGCATCACGTCGTTCTCGGTCGTGCCGCTCAAGGTCGCGAGCTACATCGGCTTCGCGACGGCGCTCGTCGCCTTCGGCTACGGCGTGTTCGTCATCGGCAAGACGCTGCTCTACGGCGACCCGGTGCGCGGTTACCCGACGCTGGTCGTGCTGGTGCTGTTCGGCGGCGGCCTCCAGCTGATGGCGCTGGGCATCATCGGCGAGTACCTGGCGCGGATGTTCGTCGAGGTCAAGGGTCGCCCGCTCTACCTCGTGCAGCGCAGCCTCCCGTCGACGCTGCCGCCGCCCGCCCCGCCCGCGGAGCCATGACCGTCGCGCTGACCCCGCGCGAGCGGCGCGCGCTGCTCGTCACCCTCGCCGTCATCGTCGTGCTGCGGCTGGCGACGCTCGCCGCGTATCCGCTGATGGACTCGACGGAATCGCGCTACGCCGAGATCGCGCGCAAGATGCTGGAGACGGGCGACTGGCTGGTACCGCAGTTCGCGTACGGCGTCCCGTTCTGGGGCAAGCCGCCGCTGTCGATGTGGCTGACCGCGGCGTCGATGGCGGCGTTCGGCGTCAACGAATTCGCGGCACGGCTGCCGTCGCTGCTGCTGATGCTGGGATGCGGCGCGCTCGTCTTCCTGCTTGCCCGCCTTCGCGCGGGCCGCGACGCCGCGCTGTGGGCGGTCACGCTCTTCGCGACGACCGTGCTCGTGTTATTGGCGGCCGGGGCGGTGATGACCGACGCGGCGCTCGCGCTCGGAACCACGCTGGCGATGGCGGGGTTCTGGCTCGCGATCGACGGGCCGCCCGGGCTGCGTCGCGCGGCCGGCTTCGCCTTCTTCGTCGGCCTCGCGATCGGGATGCTGGCAAAAGGCCCGGTCGCGCTGGTCCTGAGCTTCGTCCCGCTCGGCGCCTGGACGCTGTGGACGAAGTCGTGGCGCGCCGTGTGGTCGGGTTTGCCCTGGTTCGCCGGCACCGCGCTGGCCGCCGTGCTCGTCGTGCCCTGGTACTGGGCCGCGGAGCGCGCGTCGCCCGGGTTCCTCGATTACTTCCTGATCGGCGAGCACTGGAAGCGCTTCGTCGAGCCGGGCTGGAAGGGCGACCTGTACGGCGCGGCGCACGCGCACCCGCACGGCACGATCTGGCTGTACTGGATCGCCGCCGCGCTGCCGTGGTCGCCGATGGCGATCGGCTGGCTGGTCCGTGCCGCGGCGTCGCGCCGCGATGCGCTGCGCACGCTGGTCGCCGACCGGTGGCAATCGTACCTGCTGCTCTGGGCGGTCACGCCGATGGCGTTCTTCACCGTGTCGGGCAACGTGCTCGCGACCTACGTCTTGCCCGGACTGCCGGCGTTCGCGCTGCTGCTCGCGGCGCAGTGGCGCCCGGCCGAGGCCGATGCACGCGCGCTGCGCCCGACGGTTCGGTTCGCGATCGCGATCGGCCTCGTCATCCCGGTCGTGGGCATCGGCGCGATGGTCGTCATGCAGCAGCGTTTCGAAACGGTGCTGTCGCACAAGGCGCTGGTGCGCAGTTTCGAAGCGCAGCGCGCCCATGCCGGCGAGCGCCTGATCTACGTCGCGCAGGCCCCGATCTCGGCGGAGTTCTACACGCAGGGAAAGGCCCTCATCGTGCACGATGCCGCCGCGCTGCTCCCCTATCTCGCCGACGCCCGCGTCGACTTCGTCGTCGTGCATGGGCAGGACTTCGACACGCTGCCGGCGGAAGCACGCGCGCGCCTCACGCCGCTGGGCAGCTTCGGCGAATACCGCCTGCTGCGCGAAGCGCCGCGCTGATCGCGCGCGGCCCATTCGCTGGCGCCCCCGCCGGGGCGCGATCCGGCCGGCGTTGTTAGGACTCGGGGCGGCACGCTCACTGGACTACCTTCGTGCTGCGCACTCCGGTGTTCGCCCTTGGGACGGCCCGGCGCGCTCACTGGACTACCTTCGTGCTGCGCACTCCGGTGTTCGCTCGGGACGCCCGGCGTGGGCCTTCGCGCCTGCGCACTCCGCTCGCGGCGCGCTCACGCGGCGGCAACCATCCGCCGGCTGCGCCGGCGCCGCGGCGAGTGCCGGTAGAACCAGCGCTTGGTCAATTCGGCGGCCACGATGTAGGCCAGAGCGATGCCCGTCAGGGCCAGGAACAGCGTCGGCGGCAACGGCACGAAGCCCAGGGCGGCGGCGAAGGGAAGCGACGGCAGCGCCACGGCAGCGGCGATCACGCCCGCGGTGGCGAGCAGCAGCGCGACACCCGGCCGACTCGACCACAGCGCGCGCCGCGTGCGGACCACGAACACGATGAGGAGTTCGGTCAGCAGCGACTCGAAGAACCACGCCGTCCGGAAAGTGGCGGCGTCGACGCTGAACAGCCAGAGCAGCGTGCCGAAAGTCGCGAAGTCGAACAGCGAGCTCAGGAGGCCGAATTCGAGCATGAACCGGCCGATGAAGCCGACGTCCCAGCGCTCCGGCTTCGCGACGACCTCGGGGTCGACCGCGTCGCCGGCCAGCGCCATCGCCGGCACGTCCGACAGCAGGTTGTTGAGCAGCACCTGGCTCGCCAGCAGCGGCAGGAACGGCAGCATCAGCGAGGCCACCGCCATGCTGATCATGTTGCCCAGGTTGGCGCTGGTCGTCGTCAGCACGTACTTCAGGGTGTTGGCGAACGTCGTGCGCCCCTCGGCGACGCCGCGGCGCAGCACGTGCAGGTCCTTGTCCAGCAGCACGAAGTCCGCCGACTCGCGCGCGACGTCGGCCGCGCCCTCCACCGAGATGGCCACGTCCGCGCTGCGCATCGACGGCCCGTCGTTGATGCCGTCGCCCATGTAGCCGACGACGTGCCCGCGCCGCTTGAAGGCGCGGATGATCCGCTCCTTCTGGTGCGGATCGACCTCGGCGAACACGTCGGTCCGGTCGACCGCGTGCCACAGCGCCTCGTCGCGGAGCTGCTCCAGCTCGGCGCCGGTGAGCGCGTGCTCGTGCTCGAGGCCGACCGCGCGCGCGACGTGCCGCGCGACGCCCGCCGAGTCGCCGGACACCATCTTCACCGCCACGCCCATTGCCCTGAGCTCGGCGACGGCGGCCGCCGCGTCGGCCTTGGGCGGGTCCGCGAACAGCACCGCGCCGAGGTAGCGCAGCCCCCGCTCGTCCTGCGCACGCTCGTCCTGCGCCCCCTCGTCCGCCCGCCGGCCGTCGCCGAGCAAACGGTCGGCGACGGCGATCACGCGCAGGCCCTCGCCCGCGTGCCGGCCGAGATCCGCCGCGATGCGCTCGCGTTCGGCAGGGTCGAGCGCGCACGCCGCCAGGACCTGCGGCACCGCGCCCTTGGTGATCAGCCGGTCCTCGCCGCGCAGCCGTACGGCGACCGACAGGCGCTTGCGCACGAAGTCGTACGGGAGCTCGCCCAACTTGACCGTTCCCGGCGGCAGCGCACACGCGGCGGCGAGGCATTCGTCGAGAGGCGACGGCAGGCCGGTCTGCAGGTGCGCGTTGGCCGCAGCCGCCTCGAGGACCGCCGGCGACGGCGCGCCGTCGGGACCGATCGCCGCGTGCAGCTGCGGCTCGCCGACGGTCAGCGTTCCGGTCTTGTCGGTGCACAGCAGGTCCATGCTGCCGAGGTTCTCGATCGCGTCCAGCCGGCGCACCAGCACGCCACGGTCCGCCATCGCGCCCGCGGCGTGGGCGAGGTTGATCGACAGGATCGTCGGCAGCAGCTCCGGCGCCAGCCCCACCGCAAGCGCCAGCGAGAACAGCAGCGAATCGGCCGGCCCACGCCCGAACAGCACGTTGGCCGCGAACACGCACAGCGTGATCGCAAGCATCGCGATGGTGAGCAGGTAGCCGAAACGCTTCAGCCCGCGCTCGAACTCCGTTTCGGGACGGGCCTCGGCCAGCCGATGCGCGATGGCGCCGAACGCGGTCTGCCGGCCGGTGCGCACGACCAGCGCCCGCGCCGAGCCGCTGCGCGCGTTGGTGCCCATGAACACGCAGCCGGTGCGCTGGCCGAGGGGGGCGTCGGGAGGGGACGGCCCGACGCGCTTGGCGACCGGGAAGCTCTCGCCGGTGAGCGTGGCCTCGCTGGTGAAGAAATCGTTGGCCTCGAGCAGCACGGCGTCGGCGGGGACGATGCTGCCGGCGTTCAGCAGCACGATGTCGCCGGGCACCACGTCGCTTGCCGGCACCGCCTGCTCGGCGCCGTCGCGGAGGACGCGGGCCTTCAGCACCAGCCGGCGGGCGAGCTGTTCCAGCGCGCCGCGCGCCCCGCGCTCGCGCCAGAACCCGATGCCGACGCTGGTGGCGACGATGAAGCCGACCAGCGCCGCCTCGGTCAGGCCCCCGGCGAACAGCGAAACGCCGGTCGCGAAGACGAGCAGCAGCACCAGCGGCGAGGCGAGCTGTCGTCCGAGCAGCCGCCAGTCGCTGTCGTGCTGGCGACGCTCGACGAGGTTGGGGCCGAACTCGTCCAGCCTTCGTCGCGCTTCGGCGGCGGAGAGTCCGGACGGCGACGACTTCAGCGCCTCGAGCAGCTGCGAGGGGGAGGATGCCGGGTAGCCGTCGTCAACGGTTGGCATGGTCGGACCAGAACCTCCGGCTGCCATCGAGGGCCGGCTCGGGCACCGAGCGGAGCCGGGGGCAGGCGATGCGGGCCCCGCGAACCGGGCGCGCCGCTACAGCGTCGGCGTCCTCGCGTGCGCGAAGGTCCGCTCGTGCTGTCCCTGGCAGTCGGTGCAGCGAGTCGCGGTGGGAAACGCCTGCAGCCGAGCGTAGGCGATGTTGGCGCCGCAATCGCTGCACGACCCCATCTCGTGCTTCCTGATCCGCTCGAGCGCGGCGTCGATCGCGCGAATCTCGTCGACGTGGCGTTCCGCCATCGTCTCGTTCATGTCGCTGACCAGCATGGCGACGGACTCGTCCCCGGTGTCGGGCACCTCCCCGGCGACGTCGGCGAGCGTCTGGTCGTGGACGAGCCTGCGCTCCTCCTGCGCCTGCTCGAAGAGCGATTGCCTCTGCTGCAGGAGCAAATGCTCGAGATGCTGCAACTGGGTACGCGTCAGTCCGCTCATGCTGGCTCCGATGCTGCGTGCGGGGACCGTCGAAGACACCGAATTCACGGTCCCGGGAAACGCAGCGTAACGCCGCGCGCACGGCAGGGCTTGACGCAGATCAACGCCGGACCCGCGCCCCCGCCCGGCGCCGAGCCCCGGCGCCGGGGTGACCGCCGAGGGAGCGCTTTCAGCGGCGCCAGTGCACCCGCACGCTGTACTCGTTATCGGCGAACTTGATGTCGAGCTCGCCATCGTAGGCGCGCTTGAGCGCGGTGCCGATGCGGCGCGGCAGATGGATGTCGGTCGTTTCGACCTCGACCCGGTCCGGCAGCTCCCGGACCTCCATCACCCGGTTCATCGGGTGCTCGCTGGACTCGCGCTCGGCCTCGTTGCGGATCAGGTGCACGAGATCGTCGCGGTGCAGGGCGACGAACGGCCCCTCGACGACGACGGTGCCAGCCGCAAGCTTGTCGTGGATGCGATGGCAGGCCGGGCAGGTTGCCGCCTGCGCGCCGGCGGGGGCGGCGCCCCACACCCAGCGGCCTTCGTTGAACACGGCGCCGCAGCCGCTGCAGGTCACTGGTTGCTTGTACTTGCCGGTCGCCTGATACGGGTCTCCCCGCTCGGCCTCGTAGTTGTGCTCGCCATAGTGCATGACGCCACCCGACGGCGCGTGCGACGTCGGTGCCTGGGTTCTGCTGTTCATTGCGGACTCCTTCGAATTGTCCCTGAACACCCCATCCCTTTGTTCATGCTGCGCCGCGCCTGCAGGGGGGTTCTTGATTGCCGTCAAAGTCGCGGCCGCGTCCGGATGTCGCGCCGGGCGCAGCATGAGCCGGCGCGGGTGGAGCCGCTCGTCTGCATCAGGGGCCGATCGGGGCGGCGTGCCCGTAGTGGGCGCGGCACTCGGCCTCGCGGCCGCGGACGACGCGCCGGCCCGCGAGCGCGCCGTGGTGCTCGGTCACGACGGTCCGCTGGTTCTCCGCGCGATGGTCGTCGTAGAAATACAGGACGACCCAGTCGTGCGTGCGCTCGAGCTCGTGCGCCTTCGCGGTGTTCGAGAACAGCGCGGTGAAGTGCCAGTTCCCGCGCGCCGTGTGCAGCACCGGCAGCCAGGCCTCGTGCTCGGGGTTGAAGCGCCGCGGCGCGATCGTCGGCAGCCGGCCCGCGCGCGCGCCCTCGAGGTACTCGCGATCGACGTCGAGCAGCACGTCGACCG
The DNA here is from genome assembly GCA_963810815.1 of uncultured beta proteobacterium. Classification (GTDB taxonomy): domain Bacteria; phylum Pseudomonadota; class Gammaproteobacteria; order Burkholderiales; family Casimicrobiaceae; genus CAVQWT01. The sequence continues at coordinate 351,638 of CAWEPB010000003.1, forward strand.
GCGGCTCGGGAGCCGATTCGGCGGGAGGCCGGCGGCGCAGCCGCGAGCGGTCGAGGATGTCGGCGAGCGCAGCGCGGATGGTCGCGATCCGGCGCGCGCCGACTCCCGGCACGGCTTCGAGCCTGCCGTCGTGGGCCGCCGCTTCCAGCGCCTCCAGCGTGTCGACGCCGAGCGCGTCGTGGATGCGTCGCGCCAGCTCCGGGCCGATGCCGGGGACGGTCCGGAACAGCAGCGCGGGATCGAGGCTGCCGCGCAGCCGCTCGAGCTGGACCCAGCGTCCCGTTTCCACCATCTCGGCGATGGCCGCGGCGATGCCGGGGCCAACCGCGGGAAGCTCGTCCAGCCCCGGCAGGCCCTTGGCCGCGAACAGCTCCCGCAGGCTGCCGGGGTACTGCTCGACGCTGTCGGCCGCCTTGCGATACGCGCCGACGCGGAACGGGTTGGCGCCCTGCGCGTGGAGCAGCTCCGCGACCTGGCGGAGCCACGCGGCGACCTGTTCGTTGTCCGGCCGCGGCGGCTGGCTTGGCTGGGGCATCGCGAGGCGCCTCCTGAAGAAGGCCGGGTGCAGCCGACCCCGCGACTGCCATCCCGCACCTGCTCGTTCCGATTGTGCTCCCGCCGGCACGCCGTCGCTTGACCGGCGTCAAGCGGCAGGACGCCGCGCGCGCCTAGGATCGACCATCCGGCAGCCTGGCAGTCCACAGCGGCGCACGCGGGAGCAGTGCGAAACTCCCATGGCAGCAACGGTCCGACGACGCTTCCCGCCCCCCGACGTAGCCGCGGGCACTCGTCATGGCGATCGCCATGACGGCTGAACCCGCCCAGGCATGCGCGCGACCCCGGCCTCGCGGCCAAGGTCGCGTTCCTGTCGCAATCCGGCGCCTACCCCGAGGCCACCGCGCGGGTGGTCCGCGTCGAGACGCACATGTCGTGGGTGTTCCTGCTCGACGCCAACGCCTACAAGCTCAAGAAGCCGGCGCGCCTGCCGTACCTCGACTTCAGCACCCAGACCCGGCGGAGGTTCTTCTGCGACGAGGAGCTGCGACTGAACCGCCGCCTGTCCGACGGCGTCTACCTGGACGTCGTTCCGCTGACGATGGGCACGGACGGCACGCTCCGGATCGGGGACGGCGCCGGCGGCAAGGGTGGCGACGTCGTCGTAGACTGGCTGGTCCACATGCGCCGGCTGCCGGCGGAGCGGATGCTCGACCGCATGATCATCGAGCGCAGACTGGACGAAGCCGCGCTGCGCCGCGTGGTCGGGAGACTGGCGAGCTTCTATCGCGCGGCTCCGCCGGTGCCGATGGCACCCGCGGACTACCGCGCGCAGTTCGCCGCGGCGATCCGCCAGAACGGGGACGAGCTGATGAAGCCGCGCTACGGGCTCGACGCCGACGAGGTCGAGGCGACCTTCCGGCAGCAGCTGGCGGCGCTCGAGCGCCACGCCACGCTCCTCGACGGGCGCGCGGCCGCCGGGCGCGTGGTCGAGGGGCACGGCGACCTGCGCCCGGAGCACGTCTGCCTGGAGGCGCGGCCCCAGATCATCGATTGCCTCGAGTTCTCGCGCGAACTGCGGCTGCTCGACCCGGCCGACGAGCTGGCGTTTCTCGCGCTCGAATGCGGGCGCCTGGGAGCGCCGTGGGCACGCGAATGCATTTTCCTGACGTACGCCGAGGCGACCGGGGACGCGCCGCCGGAGGCGCTGGTGTCGTTCTACCAGAGCTACCGCGCGGGCATCCGCGCCAGGATCGCCGCGTGGCACCTCGACGACCCGAGCGTGCAGGCGCCGGCGAAATGGATCGCCCGTGCCGGCGAATACCTGCGCCTGGCGCGCGCCGCGATCGGAGCCCCTGCGCCGTGCTAGCTTTCCGTGAACTCCGCCAGCGAAGTCCCTGCATGGAGCCGGCGTATCGCTTCGGCAACGAACGGCGCGGTGCCGACCTGTCGGATCATCGCGGCGACGCGCGCGTCGGTGACGCGCCACGGCGGGATGCTGTCGGTGACCAGGATCTCGTCGATCGCCGCGCCGGCCAGCACCGCGTTGGCCTCGCTCGCGAATACGCCGTGCGACGCGCACGCGATGACGCGCGCCGCGCCGCCGTCGCGGCAGGCCCGGGCGGCACGGGCGATCGTGTTGCCGGCGCTGATCAGGTCATCCACGATGATCGCCACCTTGCCGTCCACGTCGCCCACGAGCGCCTCGCCGCGCAGTTCGCCGCCGCTGCGGTATTTTTCCGCGAACGCCATGTCGATCGGCCGCGCCAGTGCGCGCGCCAGGCGCTGGCGGAAGGCGTCCGCCCGCTTGATCCCGCCGGCGTCCGGCGACACCACGGCGACGTCGGCCGCGGCGAGCTGCGGCAGCAGATGCCGGACGAACAACCCGGCGGCCTCCAGGTGCTCGGTGCGACACCGGTACGCATTCTGGTACGCGGCCAGGTTGTGCACGTCCATCGTGACCATGCAGTCCGCGCCCACCGCCTCGAAGAAGGTCGCGACGTAGCGCGTGGTCACCGGATCGCGGAGCTTGCTCTTCTGGTCCTTGCGCGAGTACGCGAGGTAGGGGGCGACCACCGTCACCCGCGCCGCCGACGCGTCGCGCAGCGCGCCGACGAACAGCAGCAGGCGCACCAGCTTGTCGTCGACGCTCAGGTCCGCGTCGCCGTACAGCGACTGGACGACGAACACGTCGCTGCCCCGCACGCTCCCGAGCGCCCGGGCCTTGTGCTCGCCGTCCTCGAATTCGCGCTCCTCGTGCGCGGCCAGCGGGATACCGAGCTCCCGGCACACCGCCTCGCCGTAGGCGCGCCCCGACTCGAGCGCGAAGACCTGCAGGTTGCTCTCGCTCATCGCTTTCGTTCTCCGCGATCCGCCATGCGCGGGCGCCGGCAGGCACCGGATGGCGGCAGGTGACCATGACCCATTTCGACATTTTCAACGGCGACGCGGACGGCATCTGCGCACTGCTCCAGCTTCGCCTTGCCGCGCCGATCGACGCGATCCTCGTCACCGGCGCCAAGCGCGACGTCGCACTGCTCGATCGCGTCGGCGGCGAGTCCGGTGACTCTGCAACGGTGCTCGACATTTCGCTCGCGGTCAACCGGACCGCGCTGCAGCGCCTGCTCGACCGCGGCGTCGCGATCCAGTATTTCGATCACCATTACGCCGGCGAGATCCCCGTCCACCCGGGACTCGAAGCGCACATCGATCCCGACCCGTCGGTGTGCACCGGCATCCTGGTCGATCGCCATCTCGGGGGCCGGCATCGCATCTGGGCGGTCGTGGCGGCGTTCGGGGACAACCTGACGGCCGCCGCGCGGGACCTCGCGTCGTCGCTGGCGCTGACCGCGCAGCAGGTCCCGCCGCTGCGCGATCTCGGCGACTGCCTGACGTACAACGCCTACGGTGTCGGCGTCGACGACGCGATCGTCCATCCCGCCGAGCTGTTTCGCATGCTGCTGCGCCGTGCCGACCCGTTCCGGTTCATGGCGACGGACGCCGCGTTCGCCGCCATCGACGACGCGCGGCGCCGCGACCTCGACCTCGCGCGGCGGACACGGCCCGCGCACGCACTGCCCCGCGCCCGCGTGTACGTGCTGCCGGACGCGGCGTGGGCGCGGCGCGTGCGCGGCATCTACGGCAACGAGCTGGCCAACGCCGAACCGGGGCTCGCCCACGCCCTGCTGACCGCCGATGCCGATGGCGGCTTCGCCGTCAGCGTCCGCGCGCCGCTCGCGAATGCAAGCGGCGCCGATGCGCTGTGCCGGCGCTTCCCCGGCGGCGGCGGGCGAGCCGCCGCCGCCGGGATCGACCATCTTCCGCAAGAGCGACTCGACGAGTTCGTGCAGGCGCTGGGCGAGGCCTTCGGCTGACACCTGCCGGGTGCGGCGCCCAAGCGCGCAATCGGCGCGCCGTTTGCGCGCTGGGCGCTCGAACGCCCGATCGGCGTCCCGTCCGCATTGCGGCGCCGATTGAGCAATGTCAAACACGCGGCCCCCCATTGCGCTATGGTTGAAACGAGCAATGTCCATCTTCCCGCGGAGGTTTCGACGATGACCACCTCGCTGCAGGTTCCCCTCCAGATCGCCTTCCGCAACATGCCCCGGTCCGATGCGCTGGATGCGCATATAAGGCAGAAGGCCGCCAAGCTCGAATTGCTGCAGCCGCGCATCACCAGCTGCCGCGTTACGGTCGAGGAAATCGCCAAGCATCAGCACCAGGGCCGGCAGTTCCGGATTCACATCGACGTCCGCGTGCCCGGCCACCAGGAGCTCGTGGTGAATCGCGACCACGACGAGGACCCGTACGTCGCGCTGCGCGATGCCTTCGACGCGATGACGCGCCAGCTCGAGGACACGGCACGCGATCCGCGGGGCGCCGCGACGGTCCCCGAGGTCCGATAGCAGGCAATGCCCGGCACCCGCGCGATCGAAGTCGAGATCCGCACCGGCGACGCGCAGCTGGAAGGCACGTTGACGCTGCCGGCGTCGCCGCGCGGCATCGTGCTGTTTGCCCACGGCAGCGGCAGCTCGCGCCACAGCCCGCGCAATGCCTTCGTCGCGCGGGCGCTGCACGACGCCGGCGTCGGCACGCTGCTGTTCGACCTGCTGACCGCCGACGAGGACCGCGTGTACGAGACCCGGTTCGACATCGGCCTCCTGGCCAGGCGCCTCGCCGCCGCGACGGCGTGGCTGCGGCAGCGGCCGGAAGCCGCCGGCCTGTCGGTCGGCTATTTCGGCGCCAGCACCGGCGCCGGCGCCGCGCTGCTCGCCGCCGGAGCGCCGGACACACCGGTTCGCGCCGTGGTCTCGCGCGGCGGCCGTCCCGACCTCGCCGGCGCGCCCGCGCTGGCCCGGGTCGCCGCACCCACGCTGCTCATCGTCGGCGGCGACGATCTCCAGGTGATCACCCTCAACCGCCAGGCCTACGCGCACCTGCAATGCACGAAGGCGCTGGAGATCGTGCCGGGCGCCACGCACCTGTTCGAGGAACCCGGAACGCTCGAGCAGGTGGCGGCGCTGGCCGCCGCCTGGTTCGGCCGCTGGCTCGGCGGCGTCGAGGGGGCTGCCGCCGGCTAGGCCTGCTCCTCGAGTTCCGGCGCGTGCTGGTGCGCCGGCTTCTCGACGATGATGCAGTCGGTGGTCAGGATCAGGCTGGCGATCGACGCCGCGTTCTGCAGCCCCAGCCGCGTGACCTTGGTGGGGTCGATGATGCCCATCGCCACCACGTCGCCGAACTCGCCGGTGGCGGCGTTGTAGCCGAAGGTGCCGGTGCCCGCCAGCACCCGCTCGAGCACGGTTGCCGGCTCGGCGCCCGCGTTGGTCACGATCTGCCGCAGCGGCTCCTCCAGTGCCCGCCGAACGATCTTCACGCCCGACTGCTGCGCCAGCGTCTCGCAGTGCAGCGCGTCGAGCGCCGATCGCGCGCGCAGCAGCGCGACGCCGCCGCCCGCGCCGATTCCCTCCGCCACCGCCGCGCGCGTCGCGTGCAGCGCGTCCTCGACGCGCGACTTCTTTTCCTTCATTTCCATTTCCGTCGACGCCCCGACCTTGATCAGCGCCACGCCTCCCGCCAGCTTGGCCGCCCGCTCGCGCAGCTGCTCGCGGTCGTAGTCGCTGCTTGCCTCGGTGATTGCACGCCGGACCTGTTCGATCCGCGCCTTGATCCGCGCCGGATCGCCGGCGCTGCCGATCAGCGTCGTGGTGTCCTTGTCGATCTCGATGCGGCGGGCGCGTCCGAGGTCGGCGAGCGTGGCCTTCTCGAGCTTGAACCCGGCTTCCTCGGAGATCACCGTCCCGCCGGTGAGCACCGCGATGTCCTCCAGCAACGCCTTGCGGCGATCGCCGAAGCCGGGGGCCTTCACCGCGCAGGTCTTGAGCACGCCGCGCAGCGCGTTGACGACCAGCGTCGCCAGCGCCTCGCCGGTGACGTCCTCGGCGATCAGCAGCAGCGGCCGCGTGTCGCGCGACACCTGCTCCAGCAGCGGCAGCAGGTCGTGGACCGCCGAGATCGACCGGTCGTGCATCAGCACGTACGCGTCCTCCAGCACGACCCGCTGCTTCTCGGCGTCGTTGATGAAGTAGGGCGACAGGAAGCCGCGGTCGAGCTGCATGCCCTCGACCACCTCGAGCTCGTTGCTCATGCCGCGGCCATCCTCGGTCTTGATCACGCCGTTGTCGCCGACCTTTTCCATCGCCTGCGCGATCATCGAGCCGATGGCGGCGTCGCCGTTCGCGGAAATCGTCCCCACCTGCGCGATTTCGGCGCTCGAGCTGCACGGGCGCGAGTTCTTCTTGAGCTCGGCGACGATCGCGTCGACCGCCTTCTCGATGCCGCGCTTCAGGTCCATCGGATCGTGGCCGGCCGTGACGTACTTCATGCCCTCGTTGACGATGGATTGCGCGAGCACGGTCGCCGTCGTGGTCCCGTCGCCGGCGGTCTCGGAGGTCCTGGCCGCGACTTCGCGCGCCATCTGCGCGCCGAGATTCTCGAACCGGTCCTCGAGCTCGATCTCCCTGGCAACGATGACCCCCGAGTTGATGACGGTCGGCGGCCCATACGCGCGCTCCAGCACGACGAGGCGGCCTTTGGGGCCGAGCGTCACCTTGACGGCGCTTGCGAGGACGTTGAGGCCGGCACAAACGCTCTTGCGCGCGTCCTGGTGGAACTTGAGCAGCTTCGCAGCCATCGCCATTGCCCCCATGGATGTCGCGAATGCGCCACGCGCCGAAACCGCTGCCATCGGCGGGCACCGGATTCGATTCTCCCCCCTCCCCGGAGGCCCGGCTTGACGGCCGTCAACATGCCCGTTGCCGCGTTGCCGTAGCGTGGAGCGACAGGCGCCGCGAGTGGGGTGCCGGCGCCGGCATGTCGAGGAGCCCGGCCATGTTCTTCCGCGATCGAATCGATGCGGCGACGAGACTCGCCGATGCGCTGTCCCGCCTGCGCGGCGCGCATCCGCTGGTCGTCGCGATCCCGCGCGGCGCGGTGCCCATGGGGCAGGTGATCGCCGACCGGCTCGGCGGCGAACTCGACGTCGTGCTCGTGCGCAAGCTGCGCGCGCCGGGCAACCCCGAGTTCGGCGTCGGCGTCGTCGACGAGAGCGGCTGGACCTACGTTTCGGACTACGCCGGGGCCGCCGGCGCGAACGCGACGTATCTCGAGCGCGAGATCGCCGAACAGATGGCGACGATCCGGCAGCGCCGCGCGCAGTACACGCCGGCGCGGGCGCCGCTCGATCCCGCGGGCCGCACGGTGATCGTCGTCGACGACGGACTCGCGACCGGCGCCACGATGATCGGGGCGCTGCACGCGCTCCGGGCGCGCCAGCCGGGCAAGCTGATCTGCGCGGTGCCGGTCGCGTCGCCGGAAGCGTTCGCGAAGGTCGAGGCGCTGGCCGACGAGGTGGTCTGCCTGGACGTCGCGCCGGATTTCTACGCGGTCGGCCAGTTCTACGCGCACTTTCCGCAGGTCGACGACCGGGAAGTGATCGAGTTGCTCGCTGCCGCGCCCGCGAACGAGCGCACCGCCGCCCGGTGACGGCGCCCGGCGCGGCGCCGAGAAGTCGCCTCCGTTCCAGCGAGCGACGCCCCGAATGCAATCGCCGCGTTGGTGCCGCCGCACCGGCCCGTGATAAGCTCCCCGCAGCGTCGCTCACGACGTCCTGTGCGGGGTGGATGACCCGTCCACACCCTTCGGCAACAAAGCGGCGCCGACGATTCGCGCATCGGGTTTCGCGTATCGCGTTTCGGACGTCGGGCCTCACCCTTCCCCCGCCTTGCGACCACTCGTGAACGTTCCAGGTTCTCCCGCGCCGGCAGGCCCCTGCCTGCCGCTCGAGGGGCCGATCGCCGAGGGCGAATGCGTGTCTCTCGGCTGGCCCGAGCCGGCGGAGTTCGACCTCATCACCGCGTTGCGGAACCGACCCGCGGTGCGCGCCTGCTTCCTCGACGCGCGGCCGCTCGAGCCCGCCGCCAATCGCGAATGGCTCGCCCACGGCATGAGACGCCCGGAGGAAGGGCTGCTGTCGGTGCGCATCGGTCCGCAGCACACGTTCTGCGGCACGATCGGCTGGTCGGATTACCGGCCGGATCTGCGCACTTTCGAAATCGGCCGCATCATGGTGGAGCCCGCCGCCATCCGGCCGTACCGGGCGGGCTTTCCCCCCGGTTATCGCGGCGTGGCGGTCGATGCCAGCCGCACCTTGCTGCGGTTCGCGTTCGAGACGATGCGGCTCGATTGCGTCACCAGCGTCTTCCTCGCCGACCTCGCCCTGCCGCGGCGCGTGAACCTGCTGGCCGGCGGCCAGTACGCCGGCGACGAAGAGCGGGAGCGGCCCGACGGCAGCCGCGTCCGCGTCACGACCATGCGCCTCACGCGCGAGCGCTGGCTCGACATCCAGGGCGGTGCGGTCACCGCGGCGCCGATGCTGGCGGGCTCCGGCCGATGAGCGATCTTCCGCTCTTCCGTCCGTGGATCTCGCCCGCCGCCCGCGAACGGGCGCTCGCCGTGCTCGCGTCGGGGTGGCTCGGCTACGGGCCGCAATGCCAGGCGCTGGAGCGCATTTTCGTCGGTCCCCGCGGCGGCTGGGCGCTGGCGACCAGCTCGTGCACGACCGCGCTGTATCTGGCGGCGCTCCTCTGCCGCGACGATCGCGACGAACCCGAGGTCGTGGTGCCGGCGATCACCTTCATCTCGTCGGCGATGGCGTTCGCGCACGCCGGCTTTCGCGTGCGCGTCGCGGATGTCGACCGCGCGTCCCTCACGCTGACCGCGGCGACCGCAGCGCCGCTCGTCACGCCGCGCACGCGCGCGATCGTCGTCGTCCACCTGTACGGGCAGCGGGCGCCCGACCTCGCGGCGCTGCGCGCACTCGCCGACGAGCACGGCGTGGCGCTGATCGAAGACTGCGCGCATCGCATCGATCTCGCGGACGGCGGGCCGCGCCTGGGCGACATCGCGTGCTTCAGCTTCAACGCGGTGAAGGAGTTGCCCGGCGGCGAGGGGGGCTTGCTGTGGGCGCGCGACCCCGGACTCGAAGCGCACGCGCGTGCTGCCTCCAACGCCGGGCTCGCCCTCGACACGCTGCAGCGTACCGCCACCACGCAGCATCGGGACTACCGATTCACCTCCGATACCGGCCTCAAGCTGCGCTCGAACGACATCGCCGCGGCCCTCGTGCTGGGTGCCCTCGACGGGTGGCGCGCCGCGCGCGCCGCGCGGCAACGGCAGTTCGAGCGCTACGACGAACTGCTGGCGCCGTTCGCACCCGAGGTCGAGCCGATGCCCCGCAACGTCGATGACTCGTTCCTCATGTACGTCGTGCGGGCGCGCCGCCGCGCGCTGCTTCGCGAAGGGCTGGCCGAACGCGGCATTTCGACCGGCGTCCACTATTCCAGCCTCGCGCACCACCCGCTGTTCGCCCCGTACGCCGGGCCGCGGGCGCGCGACGACGACCTCGATGCAACCATCGTCACGCTGCCGACCGCGGCCGAGCTGCCGACGGAAGCGCAGGCGCGGGTCGCCGCGGCGATTTCCGAGGCGCTGGCCTTCGGCCCGGGTATGGTCAGCGCGGTCGACTAGCTGTGGCCGGCGCTTTCCGCGGCCAGCGCCGCATCGAGCGACGCGGCGAAATCGCGGCGCGCGATGCACGCGAAGCCGCGTTCGGCCAGCGCCTGCCGCGCCGCATCGTCGCGGACGAGCTGCCGGCAGACCTCGACGATCGACCCGCGTTCGGCCAGCGCGATGCCGGGCACGAGATCCGCGGGAATGTCGTCTCCGTCGTCGCGTTCCACGACCACCGCGCAACGGTTCGACAGGGGATAGACGACGCGCCCGACGGCGAACGGCGTCCCGGGCTCGAAATGCAGCGCCAGCACGAGCCTGGCGCGTGCAAGCCACGGATCGCGGTCGCGGTCGTAGGTGGCGTCGAAGTGGCGCACTATGAGCCCGGCGGCCGCGAGCGCGTCGAGCACGGCCGTACGGCGCCGGCTCGGCTGGCCGAAGAAGAGCACGTCGATGTCCTTGTGCGCCTCGTGCTGCACCCGCGTGAATTCCGGCGTGTAGCCGGCCTCGACCACGCGGACGCGCGCGCCGGGCACGGCGCCGACGATGGCTTCGGCATTGCGTGCGCTGTAGTCCCAGACGGGAAAGCGCTCGGCGAACGGCCGCAACGCGTCGAGCGCGTGCCGACGCTGCCCGACCGGTTCGGTGTTGTAGACGATGGTCGAGGCCGGCATCGTCGCTGCGACAGCGGCGTCGAGGAGGTGCGCGCCGACGACGATATTCGTCCCGTCGCGCAGGAAGCCGTTCGCCTCGATCCTTGCCGTTCGTCCAAGCCGGCGCAGCCCGAAGTACAGCATCTCGGCGGTGGGCACGAGGGCGCGCGCCGGCGCGAAACCCGCGGGCTGAATCAGGACGACCTGGAATGGCGGTGGCACGCGGACTGCCATGGCGGGATGCGGTGGGGACGCAAGCATAGCGCGCGCCGCGGCGCACCGCACGCGCGCCGGCTGCGCCCCCGGGCCGTCCCGGTCTTCGTTGCGGAGCGGGCAACGTGAGCATCGCGCCGCCCCTTGCGCCGGGCGATGCGATCAGCGACCGCGACGTCCGCGAGGGGCGCGTCGCGCAGCGTCACGCCGAGCTCGCCGCGGCGCTTGGCAGCGTCTTCGCAAGCGTCGTGCCCGGCGGTCGGCTCGCGGGGCCCTGCGTGGTGCTCGTGGGAAGCGATGCGCTCGCGGTCGCGACCGGTGAGGCGCGCGAAGCCCTCTCGAGCGAAGCCGGCTGGGCGCCGCTGCTCGGCACGCGCTTCGGCTGCGCGGTCATCAACGCCGACGAGCCGCAGCACATGCAGGATCGCCGCCGCTGGGGCGGCGCTTTCTCCCCGGCCGAGCTTGCGGGCTGCCTGTCGGCGATCCGGACACTCGTCGCGCGGCGGGTGGAGCGCTGGGCGACCCGCGCGGACTTCGAGCCGTATCCTGCGACACGCGAGCTGGCGTTCGCCGCGATCGCGACCACGCTGGGCGGCTTCCGGGACGACGCGACGCTGTCGAGGGTGCTGGCGCTGCTGTCCGCCGTGCTCGACCCGCCGTCCGCAGGCGAATCCACGCTCGATCAGCACCGCCGGGTCCTGCCGTTGCGCGACGAACTCGAAGCCCTGCTGCGCACGCAGCTTGCACCGGCGCCGGTTGCGGCCGACGCCGCCACCCGCCTCGTCGATCACCTGCGCCGCCAGGATCCGGCGATCGGCGGCGACACGCTGCTCGCGCACCTCAATCTGCTGCTGATCACCGGCCACGAAACCACCGCGAGCCTGATGGCCTGGCTGCTCGACTACGCTTCCATGCCGCATTGGCTCGGTTGGCTGCGCGAAGAGCTGGACCGTTTCGTCACGCCGGAGGGCGAGGCGGCGCTGACGGCGCTCGAGGCGCTTCCCCGGCTCGACGCCTTCGTGCGCGAGGTCGGGCGCCTGCAGCCGCCGCTCCTGTGCGCGCCGCGGGTTGCCGTCCGCGACGTCGACGTCGCCGGTGTGCGCATTCCCGCACACTCCCGCGTCGTGCTCGGCTACGGTGGCACCAACCGGCTCGCTTCCGCATACGCCGAGCCGCACGCATTTCGCCCGCAGCGATGGCTCGACGCCACGCCGCCGCGCCCCGCCACGTTCAGCGCCGGCCACCGGCTCTGCCTGGGCATGCGCTTCGCGCTGATGGAAGCGAAGGCCGCGCTCGCGCACGTCGTCACCCAGTACGACGTCGAACGCATCGAGACGACCGAGCCGGTGAATGCCGGCTTCTGGAACGCGCGACCGGTCGGGGGTACGCGGCTGACGCTGCGGCGGCGCGCGGCGGCGCGCACCTGAGTTCGGCCGTCGAGCACCGGCGTGCCGGGGGACTCGGAGCCGGCGGGCGAGCCGGGGAGGGACCGGATCAGCTGCCGGGGCCGCGCGCCGCGGGCTTCAGGAACGTCACCACCTGCGAGTCGGGTGCGTTCTTGGTCGAGCAGCTGCCTTCGCCGACGCCCGCGTCGCGTTCCGCCTCGTGCAGAAGATTGATGGTGTCGACGTAGAACTTCTCCTTGACCATCATCAGCGCGGTCAGTCCGCCGTCGTTGCGCGCCAGGACGTCGGCGCCAGCCTTCAGCAGGGTCTCGACGACCGCCGTCTCGCCGTAGCCGGCGGCCAGCATCAGCGGACGGATGCCGTAGGTGATCGGCGCCTCGACTCCTGCGCCGGCCTCGACGAGCGCCTGCACCACGTCGGCGAACCCCCGGTCGAGGTCGGGGTTGTAGACCGCCTTCATCAGCGGTCCCCAGCCCAGCGCGTCGGTGGCATTGACGTCGGCGCCGGCCGCGATGAGCGCGCGCACGACGTCGAGCTTTCCCCCATGGGCGGCCAGCATCAGCGCGGTCGCGCCGTCGGCGTTGCGCGCATCGCAGGCGGCGCCGGCGGCGAGCAGCGCCTGCACCCGCGGAAGATCGCCGGCTTCGGCGGCCTGCAGCAAAGGTTCGGACATCGGTCTTCTCCGGAGGAGTGAGTTGATACCGTCAGTCTCTGGCGACGGTTTCCCAGCGGCCGCTGTGTTCGGACCGGAACAGCGCATCGATGACGCGCATGTTGGCGATCGCGTCCTCGATGTCGTACGGCAGCGCGACCTCGCCGCGCACCGCCCGCGAGAACGCCTCGCCCTGCAACTGGTACTGGTCGCTCTCCGGCAGCGTCTCGGTCACGATGCCCGCACCCTCGAGCGACGAGCAGTCGTCGATGGCGATGCGCGTCGTCGCACCCTGCGGCGCATTGACCGGGATGACCAGCTCGATCCTGCCCTTGCTGCCGCAGAGCTGGAGGCGCTGGTGCGGCGCGATCTGGGTGGACACGCTGAAATCGAGGCGCCGGCCGTCGCCGAAGTCGACCAGCGCGCTGGTCAGGCGATCGGTGCCGAAATTCGGGTCGCGGTCGAACAGTGCGATGCCGCGCGTCGGCTCGGCTCCGAAGAAGTATCGCCCGGCGACGATGGCGTAGCAGCCGATGTCGTAGAGGCCGCCGCCCCCGATGTCGGCCCGGTTGCGGACGTTGGCGGGATCGAGGTTGTTGTAGCCGAAGAACATCTGCACCGCACGCAACGTGCCGATGCGGCCCTCCCGCACCAGCGCGCGGGCGCGCAGCCACTGCGGGTGGAAGCGCACCATGAACGCCTCGGCGATCAGCACCTTGCCGGCCGCCGCGCGCAGCTGCACCGCCTCCGTGGCCGTCAGCGCGATCGGCTTCTCGCACAGGACGTGCTTGCCCGCGGCCGCTGCCTGCAGCGTGAGCGGCACGTGCAGGTGATTGGGCAGCGGATTGTAGACCGCCTCGATTTCCGGATCGGCGAGCAGCGCCTCGTACGAACCGTAGGACTTCGGGATCCCCAGCGCGCCGGCGACTTCGCGCGCGCGGGCTTCGTCACGCGAGGCAATCGCCCGGATCTCCAGCAGGCGGCTCTTCTTCATGCCCGGCAGCACCCGCTCCCGCCCGATCTTGGCGGTGCTGAGCACCCCCCACACGACCTTGTTCATGACCACCTTTCCGGCCGGCCGCCGGGGCGACCCGACGACGCCCCGACCCCTGCCAACTCTCCGCCAACCCTCCGCCGATACTACCCGAAGGCCCCGAAACCGCCCGCCGCAGGCCACGGCCAGGCAAGGCCCAGCCTTGATTGGTATGAACTTTGCGTGAGCCCCGCCATGGAAACCAATTCCCCTGCCAGCCCGTCCTGGAAGCTCGAACTCGTCGACGACTCCCGGCCGCCCGTCGAAGAGCCGCTGCCCGTGGTCACCCCGGGCCTGACGCTGGTCCACGACGCCGCCCCTATCCTCGATCTGGCCCCCCTCGCGCCCGGGGGCACCCCCGCGCACGGGGGCGGATGGTCGCCCGGAAATCCGGGACTGACCCCCGTGGACACCGCAGCGCCGCAGCCTCCGGTGCCGCAACCCCCGGCGCTCCAACCGCTGGCGCTCCAACCGCGGCGCCCCAACCTCCGGCGCCCCAACCCCCGGCACCCGGGCCCGCGTCCGGCGAGACGATCGCCCCCGCCCACGGCCATGTCCACGCCGCCCCCGGTGCCCCGCTTCCCGGCGGCGACCGGTATTTCGCCGAGGCGACGCGGGAATTCGTGAAGGGTCACATCGATGCGGCGCTCTGGACCCACGCGCTGGCGCGCGCCGGCGGTGACGAAGCGGCGGCACGGGCCGGCTATCTGAAGGCTCGCGCGACGGCACTCAAGCTCGACCGGCGCGAACGGCGCGCCGACTCGATGGAGCGCCGGGTCCAGGCGGCGCGGGCGCTGGCCGACCTCGATGCGGGTGACGGCGACGGGACGAGATCCGCCGCCACGGCCAAGGTCGCGAATCCGGGGCGGCGCCGGCTGCTGCTGGCCGGGGCGCTGGGCGCGGCGGTCGTCGTGGTCGTCGCCGCCTTCGCATTCTTGAAGGCCGGCGACAACGCCGGCACGCCGGCCGGTGCCGGCGCGGCGGCCGCCACCAGCAGTTCCGCCAAGCGGCCGGCGGCTCCGGCCGCCAAGGCCTCCACCAAGGCTGCCACCTCGGTGACGAGCGCCGAGGCAAGCGCGCAGGCGCTCGACGAAGAGTTCGCCGCCAGGGTGCAGGGGCTCAGGGACGCGGGAACTGGAATGTGGTCGTCCTCCAGGCCTCCGAGTGGACGCGGCGGCGGCCGACGAATGCCAGCGCCTGGGGCCATCTCAGCGCGGGCTACGCCCGGCTGCGGCAATTCGACGACGCCTACGAGTCGGCCAAGAAAGCGGTGGAGCTCGGACCCCAGGACCCGCATCTCTGGCGGAACCTCGGACAGGTCAACCAGGCGCTGAACCTGCCCGACGCCGCGATCGACGCCTACCAGCGGGCGATTGCGCTGAACGACCGGGACATCGAGAGTCTCGCGCAGCTCGGGGTGCTGAATGCGGGACTCGGGCGCCTGCCGGAGGCCCGGGTCGCGTTCGACCGCGTGCTGGCGCTGAGCCCCGAGGACACCGAAGCGCTGTGCGGTCAGGCCACGATCGCGCAGAAGCAGGGCCGCGGGAAGGACGCCGACGCGATCCTGCAGAAGCTCAAGGCGACCGACCGCAGCTGCGTCGACCGGACTGCGACGGCCCCGCCGACGGCAACTGCGAGCGCCGTGCCGGTGAAGGCGGCGACTCCGCGCCGTCACTGAGTCCGGCCGGGGCCGTTGCGGACCGGACCGGCTCGCCCCGGCCTCGCGGCGGGAGCACCGGCGTCCCGCCGCCGCGCGCCACGATCACTGCTGCCGCGGCAGCTCCACGGCAAACACGTCCACCGCAACCGTCTTGCCCCGGATCGGCACGGCGCCGAGCGCCTCGACCGCGAACCGCTCGCCCAGCGCGGCCCGCGTCACCGCGTCGATCAGGATCGGACGCTGCGCGACCTTGGTGTGCGCTTCGAGCCGGGACGCGAGATTCACGGTGTCGCCGATGCAGGTGTAGGTCGCGCGCTCGTTGGTGCCGGCGTAGCCCGCGACCATCTCGCCCGAGGCGATGCCGATGCCGATCCTGATCGGCGGCTTGCCCGCGGCGACGCGATCGACGTTGAAGAGTTCGATGGTGTCGATCATCTCCAGCGCCGAGCGCACCGCGCACTCGCAATGGTCGGCCAGAGGGATCGGCGCGCCGAAGATCACCATCAGGCCGTCGCCGATGATCAGGCTGACGATGCCGCCGTGGCCGCTGACGGCGTCGAACATCAGCGTGTAGTAGGTGTTGAGGAGCTCGATGGTCTCCTCGGGCGGCAGCGTCTCCGCCAGCGTGGTGAAGCCGCGGATGTCGGTGAACATGACGGTCGCGTTGACCCGCTTGCCGCCCAGCGCGAAGCCGGAGTCCTGCAGGTCCTGCGCCACCTCCGACGTCGCGAAGCGGCGCACGAACTCCTTCTGCTGGTCGCGCAGCCGCTTCTTCTCGAGGCTGGCGCCGATGCGCGCCTTGAGCAGCCCCGGATTGACCGGCTTGTTGAGGTAGTCCTCGGCGCCGAGCTCGATGCAGCGGACGACGTTGTCGACACCCTCCAGTGTCGACGTCACGATGACGGGAAGGTCGCGCAGCTGCAGGTCCCGGCCCAGCTGCTCGAGGACCTGGAAGCCGTCCATCTCCGGCATCTCGATGTCGAGCAGCAGCAGGTCGAACGGCTCCCGGCGAAGCATCTCCAGCGCGACGCGGCCGTTCTCGGCCGTCGACACGCGGTGTCCCTGCAGTTCGAGACTGCGGGTCAGCAGCAGCCGGTTGACCTTGTTGTCGTCGACGACCAGGAGGCGGGCCGGCCCGCTGCGCAGGTCAGCCATGGCGCAGCACCGTCAGCGCCGCGGCCACGCGCGCGTACTCGGCCTCGAGCGCGGCGAGCGGCTCGGGACCCCGCTCGCCCACCTTCACGACACCGGTGAGCTCGAGGTCGCGCGCGAGCTCGCCCAGCGCGAGCGCGCCGAAGGTGTTGCTGTTCGACTTCAGCGAATGCGCGGCACGGCGGAACGTATCGGCGTCCTGCGCCGCGAGCGAGCGCCGAAGGTCGGCGAGCATCGCCGGCGCCTCCTGCAGGAACGTGTCCACCAGCTCGAGCGCGAACTCTGCGCCGGTGGCATCCTTCAGCGCCTCGAAGGTGGCGGCGTCGATCGTCGGTGCAGGCATCAGCGGTCCTTCCGGGCGAGCGTGTTGTTCAGCGCCTCGACCAGCGTTTCGACGCGGATCGGCTTGGTGAGGTAATCGTCCATGCCGGCGGCAATGCACATTTCGCGGTCCCCCTGCATGGCGTTGGCGGTCATCGCGACGATGCGCGGGCGCGCTTCCGGCGGCCAGCGCGCGGTGATGCGGCGCGACGCCTCGAGGCCGTCCATTTCCGGCATCTGCACGTCCATCAGCACGACGTCGTAGGTCTGCCGCTCGACCGACTCGACCGCCTCGATGCCGTTGGACGCGAGGTCGGCGCGATAGCCCATCTGCTGCAGCAGCCGCAGCGCGAGCTTCTGGTTCACGACGTTGTCCTCGGCCAGCAGGATGCGCAGCGGATGGCGCGCGGCCAGGCCGGGATCGAGCTGCGGCTTGCCCGGCGCCGTCGCCATCTTCGGCGCCGGCTCGTGGGCGAGCAGGCTCACCAGCGTGTCGAACAGCTGCGACTGACGCATCGGCTTCGCGAGGTAGGCGCTGAAGAGACCCTCGGTGTCGCCCGCCTCGCGCCGGCCCAGCGAGCTGAACAGGACCAGCGGCAGCGCCGCGCGACGTCGGCGAACCTCCCGCGCCAGCTCGAGGCCGTCCATCTCGGGCATGTGCATGTCGAGGATGGCGAGATCGAAGTCGTCGCCGGCGTCGAGCCACCGCAGCGCCTCGGCCGGGGATCCGGTGGGCCGGCACTGCATTCCCCACTTGCCGGTCTGGAGCAGCAGCACGCGGCGGTTGGTGGCGTTGTCGTCGACGACCAGCACGCGCCGGCCCTTGAGCTCGGGCTGGACGCCGACGAAGTCGCGCTGCCGCGCCGCGGGCAGGTCGGCGGTCGGCGCCGCGATCGTGAACAGGAAGGTGGAGCCCTTGCCCGGGACCTTCGCTCTCGGCCCACATGCGCCCGCCCATCAGCTCGGCCAGGCGGCGGCTGATGGCGAGGCCGAGGCCGGTGCCGCCGTACTTGCGCGTGGTCGACGAGTCGGCCTGCGAGAACGACTGGAAGAGACGGCCCATGCCCTCGGGCGACAGGCCGATGCCGGTGTCGCGCACGGCGAAGGTCAGCTCGACCCGGCCGTCGGCCGCGGGGGCCGCGCTGACCGTCAGCACGACCTCGCCGGCCTCGGTGAACTTGACCGCGTTGGCGAGCAGGTTGAGCAGGATCTGGCGCAGCCGCGTCACGTCGCCCAGCACCGCGCGCGGGATGTCGCCTTCGAACAGGTACGCGGTTTCCAGGTTCTTCTCGACCGCGCGCGTCGACACGAGGTCGAGCGCCGACTCGACGCAGTCGCGCAGGTCGAACGGGTGCGCCTCGATGTCCATCCGCCCGGCCTCGATCTTCGAGAAGTCGAGGATGTCGTTGATGATCGTCAGCAGCGCGTCGCCCGAGTCGCGGATGGTGGTCGCGTAGTCGCTGCTGCTCGGCGTCGAGCGGCGTGTCGAGCAGGAGCCCGCTCATGCCGATGACGGCGTTCATCGGCGTGCGGATTTCGTGGCTCATGGTGGCGAGGAACGAGCTCTTCGCCTCGTTGGCGGCCTCGGCGGCGGCGCGCGCTTCCTGGGCGTCCTTGAACAGGCGGGCATTCTGACTTCGTCTCGTTGAACAGCCGCGAGTTCTGGATCGCGATCACCGCCTGGTCGGCGAAGGTTTCCAGCAGGGCGATCTCCTGCGCCGTGAACGTCGTCCACTGGCGGTCCGCGAACGTGCGGACGACGAAGAAGGCGCCGACACCACTGTCCTGCCACATCATCGGCGCGACCAGGCAGGAAAAATTGCCGATCTTGGCCGCCATGCGGCGAATCGCCTCGGGAACCCCGTCCCCCGACAATGCGTCGGGATAGTGCATCACGCGGCGCTTCAGCACCGCCTCCGCGATGATCGTCCGGGCGATGGGAGTCGGCTTGAATTTCTGCGCGGCCCGCCGGCCGCCCGGTCCGCGCGTCAGACCCAGGTGCACCATGGAGTCCTCGTCGACGGTCAAGACTGCCAGGTCGCTGCATGCGATCAGGCGCTGGCAGCTGTCGAGGATCTTCTCGAACACCGGGTGGGTGTCGGCCACCGAGCTGCTGATGACCTGCAGCACCTCGGCGGTGGCGGTCTGCCGCTCCAGCGCCTCCTTCGTCTCGTTGAACAGCCGTACGTTCTCGATGGCGATGACCGCCTGGTCCGCGAACGTGTTGAGCAGCGCGACGTCCTTGTCGTTGAAGGCGCCGGGCGTGCGCCTGAACACCGCGATCGTGCCAAGCGCGGCGCCGCCGCGCAGCAGAGGCGCGAAGATCGCCGACCGGTATCCCTGCTTCAGCGCCATCTGCCGGCCGCGCGGGAACTGTTCCGCCGCGGCCGCGAGGTCGGGGACGTGGATCGTCCGTGCTTCGATCGCGCACGTGCCGACGATGCTTTGCGAGTCGAGCGGAACGGGGCCGCTGTCCATGCCGACATTGGCTTCGACGTGCAGCACGCCGTCGCGAAGCAGGCGCAGCGCGACGACGCTGTCCTCGAACAGCGTTCGACAGCTCGCCACGATCGCCTCGAACACCGGGCGCGCATCGGTGATCGATCCGCTCATCGCCGACAGGATGCGGGCCGTCGCGGTCTGGCGCTCGAGTGCCTCCCGGGTTTCGTTGAAGAGCCGCACGTTCTGGATCGCGATCACCGCCTGATCGGCGAACGTCTGCAGCAGGCTGACCTCGGCCGGCGCGAACGGGCGCACCTCGTCGCGAAACAGCGAAATCACGCCCAGCGCCTCGCCCTCGCGCAGCAGCGGGACGTTGAGCACCGTGCGGAATCCGTAGCGCTGCTGGATCTCGCGGATGTCCGGGTATTCGGATTCCATGAGCGGAAGCACGTCCTCGACGTGGATGGTCCGGCGCTCCAGGAACGCGCGGCCGCCGATCGAGGTCCTGCGCAAGGGCAGCGCCTCGATCCCGGCCCCGCCTGCGTACGCCGGTCCGTAGCTCGTCATGGCGCGCAGTTGCCCGTGCTCGGCCAGCCAGACGCGGCTGCCGTCCGCGTGGCACAGGATGCCGGCGCGCTCCGCCACCGCGTCGAGCACCGGCTGCACGTCGGTCGGCGATTCGCTGATCACGCGCAGGACCTCGGCGGTCGCCGTCTGCCGCTCCAGCGCGTCCTTGGTCTCGTTGAACAGCCGTGAGTTCTGGATCGCGATGACCGCCTGGTCGCCGAAGGACTTCAGCAGGTCGAGCTCCTTGTCGGAGAACGGGCTTGGGCGGCTGGCGCAGCACGCAGATCGTGCCGATGCCGCGGTCTTCCCACAGCATGGGCGCCCACGCGGCCGAGTAGTTGCCGATCATCCGGACCACATCGGAGATCGAGGCCGGCGCGTCGGGCATCGCGAGGGCGTCCGGGATGTGGATCGCGCGACGCTCGGATATGACCCGACCCGACATGCTCTGGTCGAGCGGCCGGGGAAAGGTGTGCGCGACGGCCTCGAGCGCCGACGCCGCGCCAGGCGCCCATGTGCACTTGGCGCATCGTCACCAAGCAGGAAGATGCCCAGCTCCTCGGTCGCGAACAGGTGCTGGCAGCTGTCGAGGATCTTGTCGAACACCGGCGCCGTGTCCGCCACCGAGCTGCTGATGACCCGCAGCACCTCGGAGGTGGCGGTCTGCCGCTCGAGCGCCTCCTTCGTCTCGTTGAACAGGCGGACGTTCTCGATGGCGATCACCGCCTGGTCGGCGAACGTGGCCAGCAGCGCCATCTGCTTGTCCGACATCGCCCCCGGTTCCGGAGACGACACCGTGATGGCGCCGACGGCCACCCCGTCACGCAGGAGTGGCGCCGAAGCGGCCGCGCGAAACGCGAGTCGGTCGGCGTTCTTGCGGGCGTAGGGGGTGGCATCGGGAGCTCGGGTGTCGGCGATCTGCAGTGCTCGGCACTCCAGCACGGCCCGGCCGACGAGGCTCTCGCGGTCGATCGGCATCACCTCGGCGCCGTGGAACTCGTCGTCCGCGGAATAGCTCTTCGCTCGACGCCGCAGCCCGTCGGGCTCGACGGTGCGCAGCGCGGCCTTGCGTCCGAACAGCCGGGCGGCGCTGTGCACGATCGCGTCGAACACCGGTTGCGTGTCCGTCGGCGAGCCGCTGATGACGCGCAGCACCTCGGCCGTGGCCGTCTGCTGCTCCAGCGCTTCCCTGGTCTCGTTGAACAGGCGCGCGTTCTGGATCGCGATCACCGCCTGGTTGGCGAAGGTCTCGAGCAGGCTGCATTCCTTCTCGCTGAAGGGGCGCATGTCCAGGCGCGCGACGTTGAGCGCGCCGATGCCGCGGCCCTCCCACATCAGCGGCGCCTGCGCCAGCGCGTAATTCGCTTCGAAGCGCCGGGCCACGTCGCGCAGCCCGGGGGGAACGCCCTCGCCGTGGACCACGTCGGGGAAGCTCATCACGCGGCCCTGCTCGATGGACAGCTCGGTCGCCGAACCCGCGAGCGGGATCGGGAACAGCGCCTCGATGCGCTCCTTGAATTCGCCGAGAACGGCGGCCGCGTGCACCAGGCCGTCGTCGCCGACCAGGTAGATGCCCCGGACGTCGGCGTCGAACAGCTCCTTGGCGCTGGACAGGATGCGGTCGAACACCGGCTTCGGGTCGGCCATCGAGCCGCTGATGACCTGCAGCACCTCGGCGGTGGCCGTCTGGCGCTCGAGCGAGGCGCGCGTCTCGTCGAACAGCCGCGCGTTGTTGAGCGCGATCACCGCCTGCTGCGACAGGCCGACGAGGAACTCCAGGTCGCGCGCGTCGAACAGGCTGCCGCCGGTGCGCCACACGGCCATCGCGCCCTGCACCTCCGTGCCGGCCATGAGCGGCACCACCATCAGGCGCTCGTCGCGACGCTGTTCGGTGCCAGCGACCCGGACCGCGCGCGGGTCGGCCGCGGTGTCGTTGACGAACTCGCCCCGGCCGCTCTGCAGCAGGTTGCCGATGATGCCGCGGCCCGGCTCGATCGCGGTGGCCTTGAGTTCGTCGGCGATCTCGCCGAGCGCCACGATGGCGCGAAAGCGGTCGCCGTTGCCCTCGGGCACGAAGATGGCGCTGTTCTCCGCCACCAGCAGCTCCTTGGCGTGGGCGGCGATGCGGTCCATCACCGTGGCGAGGTCGAGGGTCGAAGACAGGTCGCGGCCGACGTCCGACAGCGCCGCGGACTCGCGCGCACGGCGCTGGGTCTCTTCCAGCAGGCGCGCGTTCTCCAGCGCCACGCCCATCGACGCGGCGATGTGGACAGCAGGTTCACTCGCGGATCGCCGAAGGCATGCTCGCGCTCGAAGCTCTCGATCCAGACCTTGCGCGATGAGCCGATCGCCGACCATCACCGGCACGAAGACGCACGACAGGCTGCGGTCGGTTCCTTCGACGGTCTTCAGGCCGAGGGCATCCATCGCGGCGCGGTCGCCCAGCACCACCGCCCGCCCGGACTGCAGCGCCCGGTTGACCGGGCATCGGCCTTGTACGGGCGCGCCGGCACCGCCAGGCGCTGGCCGTGCTCGTAAGCGTAGAGGGGACGTTCGGTTTCGGCTTGCTCGTCGCGCCAGACGATCGTCATGTCGCCGGTGTCGAAAATCTCGCGCAGCTTGTCGCCGACCAGGTCGACGATGCCCTGGAAGTCGAGCTTGGCGGCGATGCCCTGCTGGATGCTGTTGATCGTGGCCAGCTCGGCTGCGCGCGCCTCGGTCTCCTTCAGCAGCCGCTGCGTCTCGTCGAACAGGCGCGCGTTCTCCAGCGCCACGCTCATGCTGCTCGCGAGCGCGCTCAGGAGGCGCGCATCGTTCTCGTCGTACGCGGCTTCCCGGTAGCTCTGCACGCTCACGACCCCGCACGCGCGTCCGTCGCGGAAGAGCGGCACGCCGAGGAACGTCCGGTTGAGATCCTGCGCTGAGCCGGGCGAAGCGATGTGGACGGCGCCGTGCGCCTCCTGCTCCTCGACCGTCCGCAGCAGCAGCGGCTGGCCGGACTCGATGATGGTTTCGGTCAGGCCCTTGCCGTAGGGTCGGCCGTGCTTCCACTCCGCCGGTACCGCGGGCCGCACGCCCCGGTCGATGTAGTACGGCGCGAAGAGGCTGTGGTGCTCGACATCGTGGTAGACGATGAACGTGGTGTCCGCGGCGAAGATCTCGCGGATCTTGTCGCCCACGAGGTCGTAGATCGCCTGCATCCCCAGCCTGGAGGCCAGCGCGTCCTGCACGCTGCTGATGATCGCGAGTTCGTTCGCGCGGTCATGCCCGTCAGCCCTGGCCCTCCCGGCCGCAGGCTCGGCGGACGCGGCGGCCGTCGACGCCGTTCGCCGGGCCCGCGGTTTCCTCTTGTTCGGCGATTCCGGCATCGGTTGCTCGAAGTCTCCATCCGGCTGCGAGCCTCGCTGCCACGACGGGGGCCGCGCGGGACCGTTCGACTGCCATGCCTCGGAAGCGGGCGTCCGTTCACGCCCGCCAGCCGACAAGGCGCCAGTCTACCGGCAGCCGGCGACGGAGGAACAGCCAGAACGTGCGTTCGGCACCCACGGAGCCTGCGGACCCGGCCGGCGGAAAGGGCCGCCGGAAGCGCGGGACGGCTGCGGAAGTTCAGGCGCCGCCGCGCGCGCCGTCCACGTCCTCGATCCGGCCGTCGGCGTGCTTCGCGAAGCGGCCGCGGTCCCTGGCGTGCACCGGACCGTGGCTCGGCCAGGGCCAGCCGCCGAACTGCGTGCGCTGGTAGTCGAGCATGGCCTGCTGGATTTCGGCACGGGTGTTCATCACGAACGGGCCGTACTGGACCACGGGCTCGGCGATCGGCCTGCCCTGCAGCAGCAGAAGCTCCGCACCGTCCACCCCCGCTTCGAGCGCCACGTCGGCCGTCGGCTCCAGCACGACTCGCGCGTGCGCCGTCGAGGAGGCGCTGGGCGATCCGAAGCTCGGCGCCGCGGAAGAAGTAGAGCGAGCGGTTCACGCCGGCGGTGGAACGCGGCAGCGTGAAGCGCGCGCGCGGCGCCATGCGGATCGTCCAGATCGCGACGTCGCTGTCGCTGCGCGCGGCCCAGGAACTCGGCGGGGGGGCCGGCGGGCGCGCCCCGGCGAGCATGCCCGCGGCGACGGTGATCTCGGTCGAGCGTCCCTCCGCGTCGCGCGACGTGAGCTTCGGCACGGCCTCGCGCCACAGCATCGTGAAATGCGGCTCGGCGAACTTGTCCGCGCGCGGCAGGTTCAGCCAGATCTGGAACAGCTCGACGGGATTCGGTCGGTCCCGGTCGCGCAGCGGAAACATCTCGGAGTGGACGATGCCCCTGCCGGCGGTCAGCCATTGCACGTCCCCGCTGCCGAAGCGCGCGGTGGCGCCGAGCGAGTCGGAATGATCGATGAAGCCGCGCCGCACGATCGTCACCGTCTCGAAACCCCGGTGCGGATGCTGCGGGAAACCCGGCACGACGTCGCCGTGGTACATCCGCCAGCCGTCCCTGCCTTCGAAATCCTGGCCGATGCTGCGGCCCGCGAGCGACGCGTCGGGCCCCATCTGCTCGTTGCCCTTCGGATACGCGTCGTCGTGGTGCACGCAGAACAGGAACGGATCCGCCGTTTCCCAGGGGAAACCCAGGGGGGCGACCGAGATCACCGGGTCTGCGCGGGAGACTTCCGATTCAGGGGCTTTCATGGCCGTCGACTCGGTCACACGTCGAGGTTGCGCACTCCCAGCGCGTTGTTCTCGATGAACGCCCGCCGCGGCTCGACCTGCTCGCCCATCAGCGTCGTGAAAATGTCGTCGGACGCGATCGCGTCCTCGATCTGCACCCGCAGCAGGCGCCGCACCTTCGGATCCATCGTCGTTTCCCACAGCTGCGCGGGATTCATCTCGCCGAGGCCCTTGTAGCGCTGGATGCCGACGCTGCTCCGCGCCTCCGCGAGCAGCCAGTCGAGCGCCGCGCCGAAGGTCTTGACGAGCTGCTGCTTCTCGCCGCGCTTGACCGCCGCGCCGGGCCGGACCAGCCCCGGCAGCAGCGTCGCGGCCGCGCGGATCTGCGCGAAGTCGCCGCTCGCCAGCAGGTCGGCGTCGATGCCGGTCGCGTGCGGCGTGCCGTGGTGCGTGCGGATGACGACCAGGCGGCGGACGCCGGTCAGCGAATCCGCGCGCGCCTCGACGCGCACTTCTTCGTCGGCAATGCCTGCCTGCAGGCGCACTGCGCTCGCCTCGGCCGATTCCTCGCTGTCGAGATCGACCGCGACGCCGTCGAGCACCGCGCGCAGCGCCGCCGGATCGACGACGCGCGACAGCCGCTCGATCACCGCGTCGGCGAGCAGGTACTCGCGCGCGATGTTGGCGAAGGTCTCGGCGGCGAGCGGCATTTCGCCGGTGCCGGGCACGAGCTCGGCGCCCTTCAGCGCGACCTTGAGCAGGTGCTGCTTCAGCTCGTGGTCGTCCTTCAGGTACACCTCTTCCTTGCCCTGCTTGGCCTTGTACAGCGGCGGCTGGGCGATGTAGATGTGGCCGCGCTCGACCAGCTCCGGCATCTGGCGGTAGAAGAACGTCAGCAGCAGCGTGCGGATGTGCGAGCCGTCGACGTCCGCATCGGTCATGATGATGATGCGGTGGTAGCGCAGCTTGTCGGCGTTGAACGCGTCCTTGTCTTCCTTGCCGTCGCTCGAGGGCTTGCCGAAGCCGGTGCCCAGCGCGGTGATCAGCGTGACGATTTCCTGCGACGACACCAGCTTGTCGAAGCGGGCACGCTCGACGTTGAGGATCTTGCCGCGCAGCGGCAGGATCGCCTGGAACTTGCGGTCGCGGCCCTGCTTGGCCGAGCCGCCGGCGGAATCGCCCTCGACCAGGTAGATCTCGCACAGCGCCGGGTCGCGCTCCTGGCAATCCGCAAGCTTGCCGGGGAGCCCCATGCCGTCGAGCACGCCCTTGCGGCGCGTGAGTTCGCGGGCCTTGCGCGCGGCTTCGCGGGCGCGGGCGGCGTCGACGATCTTCGAGCAGATGATCTTGGCATCGGCCGGATTCTCGAGCAGGAATTCGGAGAGCTTGGCGGAGACCAGTTCCTGCACCACCGGCATCACTTCGGACGACACCAGCTTGTCCTTGGTCTGCGAGCTGAACTTGGGCTCGGGCACCTTGACCGACAGCACGCAGGTAAGGCCCTCGCGCATGTCGTCGCCAGTGGTCTCGACCTTGGCCTTCTTGGCGACCTCTTCCTTCTCGATGTAGTTGTTCAGCGTCCGCGTCATCGCCTGGCGCAGGCCGGTGAGGTGCGTGCCGCCGTCGCGCTGCGGGATGTTGTTGGTGAAGCACTGGACGTTCTCGGCATACGAGTCGTTCCACTGCATCGCGACCTCGACGGTGATGCCGTCGCGCTCGGCGATGCCGTGGAAGATCTTCGGATGCAGCACGCTCTTGCTGCGGCTCATGTACTCGACGAAGCCCTTGATGCCGCCCGAGTACGCGAAGTTCTCGGTCTTGCCGTCGCGCTGGTCGGTGAGCTCGATCTTGACGCCGTTGTTCAGGAACGAAAGCTCGCGGATGCGCTTGGCCAGGATCTCGTAGTGGAACTCGACCCGGCCGAAGGTCTCGGTCGCGGCCATGAAGTGCACCTCGGTGCCGCGCCGGTCGGTGGTGCCGGTGGTGGCCAGCGGCGCCACCGGCTCGCCGCGGCGGAATTCCATCTGGTGGATCTTGCCGTTGCGCCAGATGCGCAGCTTCAACCAGTCGGACAGGGCGTTGACCACCGAGACGCCGACGCCGTGCAGGCCGCCCGAAACCTTGTAGCTGTTCTGGTCGAACTTGCCGCCCGCGTGCAACTCGGTCATGACGATCTCGGCGGCGGAGCGCTTGAACTCGTCGTCGTCCTTGACGTCGGTCGGGATGCCGCGGCCGTTGTCGACCACCGACACCGAATTGTCGGCGTGGATGATGACCTTGATCTCGTCGCAGTGCCCGGCCAGCGACTCGTCGATCGCGTTGTCGAGGACCTCGAACACCATGTGGTGCAGACCCGTACCGTCGGACGTGTCGCCGATGTACATGCCGGGGCGCTTGCGCACGGCGTCGAGGCCCTTGAGGATCTTGATGCTGTCCGAGTTGTAGTCGCTGCTGGTGTCGGCAGCGGGCTTCAGATTGCTCTTGCTCATCGTGGCTTTCTTTGGCGGGGCATTGCCCCGAAACGACGGCGCCGACCCGTTGCTGTCGGCGCCATTGCGGCTGGTCGGTGGCGGAAGGGAGTCCGCCCTGCCGCCGTCAGATGCGCATCGGCATCACGACGTACTTGTAGTCCTCGCGCTCGGGCACGGTGACGAGCGCGCTGGAATTGGCGTCGCCGAAGGCGAGCTGGACGCGTTCGGTCGACAGGTTCTGCAGCACGTCGAGCAGGTAGGTGATGTTGAACCCGATGTCGAGCGGATCGCCGGCGTAGCCGACCTCGAGCTCTTCCTCGGCCTCTTCCTGCTCGGTGTTGGTGCAGATGATCTTGAGCTGGTCGCGCCCCAGCACCAGCCGCACGCCGCGGAACTTCTCGTTCGACAGGATCGCCGCGCGCTGCAGCGCCGCAAGCAGCGTCACGCGGTCGAGGTCGAGCTTCTTGCCGTGGCCGGAAGGGATCACCCGGTTGTAGTCGGGAAACTTGCCGTCGACCACCTTGCTCACCAGCTCGACGTTGCCGAAGCGGAAACGGACCTGGTTGGCCAGCACGTCGAGCGTCACCGGCTCGTCGCTGTCGGCGAGGAGCTTGGCGAGTTCGAGCACCGTCTTGCGCGGAAGGATGACCTCCTGGCGGTTGTAGTCGCCGGGCACGCCGAGTTCGGCCCAGGCCAGCCGGTGGCCGTCGGTGGCCACGGCCTGCAGCGAACCGTTGTCGATGACCAGCAGCATGCCGTTGAGGTAGTAGCGGATGTCCTGCTGGGCCATCGCGAACTCGACCGACTTGATCAGCCCGCGCAGCGCTCCCTGCGACAGCGTCAGCGTCTGGAGCTTCTCGTCGACCAGGCCGATGCGCGGATAGTCGGCCGCCGGCAAGCGTCTGCAGGTTGAAGCGCGACCGGCCGGCGCGGACGATCATCTTGTTCGACGACGCTTCGACGTTGAGCACCGCGTCGTCGGGCAGCGCGCGCAGCAGGTCCTGCAGCTTGCGCGCTCCGACCGTCACCGCCTCGCCTTCCTTGCCGGCGAGTTCGGCGTGCGCGGTGATCTGCATTTCGAGGTCGGTGGCCGTGACGAACAGCCCGCCGTCCTTGTGCTCGAGCAGCACATTCGCGAGGATCGGCAGCGTGTGGCGGCGTTCGACGATGCCGGACACGGCCTGAAGCGGTTTCAGCAGCGCGTCACGAGGTGTTTGCTTGAGTTGCATTGATTAAACCGAAGAACAGCTAATAGGAGGGGCGCGAAAACCGGTAGAACCGACAAAACCGCTTTTCAGCCAATGATTTGGATGACCTTGGACGCTGTGGATAACCGGCGTGCGAACCGGGGATCGATTGTGGACTTTTTGGCCGTCGGCGCTCCGGACCGCTTAATCCACAAATTATAGACGATAAACCCGTACTTTTCCAGGCGGGAAAGCCCTTCCGGCGACCTCCGGCGCATGGGTCAGTTGCGCAGGACCTGGAGCAGGAAATTCACGTCGTGGTTCATCTCCGGCACCGTGTCGCGCAGTTTGGCGATCTGGCGGCAGGCATGCAGCACGGTCGTGTGGTCGCGGCCGCCGAAGTTGCTGCCGATCTCCGGCAGCGACAGCTGGGTCAGCTCCTTGGCCAGCGCCATCGCCACCTGGCGGGGCCGCGCGACCGCGCGCGAGCGCTTCTTGCTGTGCATGTCCGAGGTGCGGATCTTGTAGTAGTCGGCGACCGTCTTCTGGATGTTCTCGATCGAGATCTGGCGGTTCTGGACCGCGAGCAGGTCGCGCAGGCTTTCCTTGGCCACCGCCAGCGTCACCTCGTGGCCGTGGAAGCTCGAATAGGCGAGCACCCGCTTCAACGCCCCCTCGAGTTCGCGCACGTTGCTGCGGATGTGCTTGGCGATGAAGAACGCCACCTGCTCGTCGAGCTTCACCCGCACCGACGCCGCCTTGGCCAGCAGGATCGCGACCCGCATCTCCAGCTCCGGCGGCTCGAGCGCGACGGTGAGGCCCCAGCCGAAGCGCGAGATCAGCCGTTCCTCGATGCCCTCGATCTCCTTCGGGTACGTGTCGCAGGTGATCACGACCTGCTTGTGCGCCTCGATCAGCGTGTTGAACAGGTAGAAGAACTCTTCCTGCGTCCGGCTCTTGCCGTTGAAGAACTGGATGTCGTCGATCAGCAGCAGGTCGAGCGACCGGTAGTAGCGCTTGAACTCGTCGAAGGACTTGTGCTGGTAGGCGCGCACGACGTCCGAAACGTACGTCTCGGCGTGGGTGTAGCGGATCTTGGCGGCGGGGTTGCCGGCGAGGATATGGTTGCCGATCGCCTGCACCAGGTGGGTCTTGCCCAGCCCGACGCCGCCGTAGACGAACAGCGGGTTGTACGAGGTCGGATGGTCGGCCACCTGCAGGCCGGCGGCCCGCGCCAGCTGGTTGGCCTTGCCCGACACGAACGCATCGAACGTAAACGCCGGGTTGATGCTGGTGGCGTCGTTGCGGCGCGAGGGCAGGGCGGTGGCCCCTGAACCGGCGCCGAACGGGGTCGCGGTAGACGGGGGGCGAATCGCGCCGGTCGCCGGAACCGGAGCCTCGGCCGCCGTCGCGGAAGGGCCGGGGGGTTCGCTGGCGGCGTCCGCCGCCGGCACGGGGCCTTGGGCAACCGCCGGTCCGTCGGCGACCGCCGGGCTGTTGCCGGCCACCATGGGCTCGCGCCGCACCGGGTGGGCGGGCGCCTTGGGGGCGTCGGCGATCGCGTACTGGATCGGCACGCTCCGGCCTTCGGCGGCCTCGGCGAGCTCGCCGATCCGGGCGGCGAAGCGGTCCTTGATCCACTGCAGCACGAAGCGATTGGGCACCCGCACCGTATAGCCGTCGCCCGCCGACTCGACCGAAAGCGGCCGGATCCAGGTGCCGTACTGCTGCGGCGTCAGTTCCTCGTGAAAAACGTCGAGGCAGCGCTGCCAGAAAGGGGGAACGGCGGTCATGCGACGGACGAGTCCTTCGAATCCAGGGAGTGGCGCGGGGAGGGGCGCCCGGCGGTTGCCGGGCGTCCGGCAGCAGCGGGTGGCGCGATCGCCGCGAGGGTGCCGGGGTTCTGCGCCCCGGGCAGCCGCCGCGTTGCAGGCCCGATGGCTGTGGATTATACGCGTCGCCGGCGGAGTTATCCACAGGCCGCCCGGCAGCTCGGGCGACCGGGCGCGGGCGGAATTCGCGGCCCCGGTCGGCCGCCCAACCCGCCGGCCAGGGGCCGGCGACAGGCGCCGATCGCGCCGATAGTGGTTGACAGCCAACCGCATAACGCGCTCTAATATAAGGCTTTTTAAACCAAGGCCCGACAACATGAAACGCACGTTCCAGCCCTCCAAGATCAAACGCGCGCGGACGCACGGCTTCCGCGCCCGCATGAGCACCGTCGGCGGCCGCAAGGTGCTCTCGGCGCGTCGCGCCAAGGGCCGCGCCCGCCTCACGCCCTGATCGCGGACGCGACCCCGATCGCGCCTGCCGGCGTCGGCGTTGCCCGCAGCGAAGGGGTGCCACGCCACGCTCGTCCCGCGGGCGCCCGCCGGTTCCGGCTGACGGGTGTCGGCGCCTTCGAAACGATCTTCCGCGACGGGCGCCGGCGTGACGGCGACCTGCTCCAGCTGATCTTCGCGCCGGCCGGCGCGCCCCCCGGACGGGTCGGCTACGTGGTGGGCCGCAAGGCATTTCCCCGTGCCGTGGACCGCAATCGCGTCCGTCGCCTCCTGCGCGAAGCGGTCCGGCGCGCACGCCCCGGCATCGAGGCCTTCGACATGATCCTGCGCGCCAAGCGCGGCTGCCCCCGGCAAGAGACCCGCCGATTCGCCGTCGAGGCCGATCGCTTGCTGGCCGCGCTGGTGGCGGGAAGCCGGCCGGCCGACGCCGCCCCTGCATCATGAGATCGCTGCTGGTCGCCATGCTGCGCGGCTATCAATACCTGTTCCGGCCGCTGCTGGGCTCGAACTGCCGCTTCTACCCGAGCTGCTCCGATTACGCCATGGAAGCGATCACGCGGTACGGCGCGATCAAGGGCGGCTGGCTCGCGATCAAGCGCGTCGGTCGCTGTCACCCGTATCATCCGGGTGGATACGACCCGGTTCCCTGATTTCCCTCTCCCCGATTCCCTCCCGGCGCCGCGACGGCGCAGGAACGCCGACCCATGCGCATGGATACGCAACGCCTGATCCTCTTCGTCATCTTCTCGATGTCGCTGGTGTTCCTTTGGCAGGCGTGGGAGCGCGACCGCAATCCGCCGCCGCCGGTGCCGGCGAAGACCGCCGCCAACGGCGCGCCGGCAGCGAAGCCGGGCGACGTGCCGGCCGCGCCGGCGGCCCCGGCGGTGCCCGCCGCTTCCACCGCGGTGCCGCCGGTTCCGGGCGCCGCGCCCGCCGCTGCGCCGGCCGGCGCCAGCGCCCCGTTCACCGTGAAGACCGATCGCTTCGCCGTCGACATCGATCCGGCCGGCGGGGTGATCACCCGGGTCGCGCTCGAGCAGCATCGCGACTCGAACGACATGAGCAAGCCGTACCTCGCGATGCTGAAGACCGGCGAGCGCACGTACATCGCGCAGTCGGGGCTGCTGGGCGAAGGGTTGCCCAACCACCGCTCGGCCTGGGAGGTCCTGCCCGGTCCGCGCGAACTCGCCGCCGGCGCCGACAGCTTCGACGTCAAGCTCAAGGCGACCGCGGCCAACGGGGACACCGTCATCCAGACGCTGACGTTCCGCCGCGGCAGCTACGTCATCGACGTCAGCTACGACGTCACCAACAACACCGCCGCGCCGCAGGCGCCGTACGCGTACTTCCAGCTCACGCGCGATTCCAAGGCCGTCGGGCTGCAGAGCTCGTTCGCGCCGGTCGCCTACACCGGTGCGGTCGTCTACAACGAGACCGACAAGTACAAGAAGGTCGATTTCGGCGAACTCGACAAGCTCGCCGCCGACCCGTCGCGCAAGGCGCCGTTCACGGGCAAGCAGGACAACGGCTGGATCGGCATGGTCGAGCACTACTTCGTCAGCGCCTGGCTGCCGGGCGAGAAGAAGTCGCCGCGCGAGTTCTACGCGCGCAAGCTCGACGGCGGCCTCTATGCCGCCGGCGTCATCACGCAGGCGGCGACCATCGAGCCCGGGCAGACCGGGCGCATCACGATGCCGCTGTACGTGGGTCCGCAGGACCAGGACGCGATCGCCAAGCTCGCCAAGGGCCTCGACCTCACCGTCGACTACGGCATCTTCACCGTGCTCGCGGCGCCGCTGTTCTGGCTGCTGCAGTGGCTGCACGGCATCATCGGCAACTGGGGCTGGGCAATCGTGGCGATGACCATCATCGTCAAGAGCGTCTTCTACCCGCTCAACCACGCGAGCGCGCGGTCGATGGCGAAGATGAAGGTCATCGGGCCGAAGCTGAAGGCGCTGCAGGAGCAGTACGCGAACGACAAGCAGCAGCTGCAGATCAAGATGATGGAGATGTACAAGACGGAGAAGATCAACCCGCTCGGCGGCTGCCTGCCGATCCTGGTCCAGATCCCGGTCTTCATCGCGCTGTACTGGGTGCTGCTGTCCGCGGTCGAGCTGCGGCACGCGCCGTGGATCCTGTGGATCCAGGATCTCTCCGCGCCCGACCCGTACTTCGTGCTGCCGGTCATCTACGCGATCACCGCGTTCCTGCAGGTGAAGCTGTCGCCGACGCCGATCTCCGATCCGGTCCAGGCGAAGGTGATGCAGATCATGCCGATCGCCTTCTCGGTGATGTTCGTGTTCTTCCCCGCCGGGCTCGTGCTGTACTGGCTCATCAACAACTGCATCCAGATCTTCCAGCAGTGGCACATGAACTACCTGCTGGAGAAGGAAGCGGCCGCCACGGCGGCCAAGCGGCGCTGACCGGCGGGCGCATGGCTCTCAGGCCGGTCGCCGCGCCGCCGGCGCCCGCCCCGGACCGGCGTCGCGTTATCCTCGGGTCATGGTGCGTGCCGCCGCCCCCCCTGGAGTCCGTTCCGCCGCTGCGACCGCGGCCACGATCGCCGCCATCGCCACGCCGCCGGGCCGCGGCGGCATCGGCGTCGTCCGTGTCTCCGGGGCGGATCTCTCGGCGCTGATCGCCGGCCTGGTCGGCCGGCCGCTGGTCCCGCGGACAGCCACGCTGGCCACGTTCCGCGATGCCGCCGGCGCACCGCTCGACCAGGGGCTCGCGCTGCACTTCCCCGCGCC
The DNA here is from genome assembly GCA_963810815.1 of uncultured beta proteobacterium. Taxonomy (GTDB): domain Bacteria; phylum Pseudomonadota; class Gammaproteobacteria; order Burkholderiales; family Casimicrobiaceae; genus CAVQWT01. The sequence goes on from CAWEPB010000003.1 coordinate 384,636, forward strand.
GCAGTCGTACACCGGCGAGGCGGTCCTCGAGCTGCAGGGACACGGCGGTCCGTCGGTGCTGCGGCTGCTGCTCGCGCGCTGCGTCGAGCTGGGCGCGCGCCTCGCCGAGCCGGGGGAGTTCACCCGCCGGGCGTTCCTGAATGGCAAGCTCGACCTCGCGCAGGCGGAAAGCGTGGCGGACCTCATCGACGCGGCGACGGCGACCGCCGCGCGCGCGGCCGCCCGCAGCCTGACCGGCGAGTTCTCGCGCGAGGTGCGGGCGCTGGTCGACGCGCTGACCGAACTGCGGATGTACACCGAGGCGACGCTCGACTTTCCGGAGGAGGACGTCGAATTCCTGGAAGCCGGCGATGTGCGCGGCCGGCTCGCCGCCGTCCGCACCCGCGTCGACCGTGCGCTGGCCCGCGCACGGACGGGGGCGCTGCTGCGCGAAGGGCTCAGCGTGGTGCTGGTGGGGCGGCCCAACGTCGGCAAGTCGAGCCTGCTCAACGGGCTCGCCCGCGAGGAGGCTGCCATCGTGACGCCGATCCCGGGCACCACCCGCGACCCGGTCGAGCGCGTCGTCGAGATCGCCGGCATCCCGCTCACCGTCGTGGACACCGCCGGCCTGCGGCCGACCGACGACGCCGTCGAGCGCATCGGCATCGAGCGCACCTGGGCGGCGGTCGACCGCGCCGATCTCGCGCTGCTGCTGGTCGACGCGCGCGAAACGCCCGTACCGCTGCACGACGAGGACCGGGCGATCCTCGCGCGGCTGCCCGCCACGCTGCCGCGCGTGGTCGTCCACAACAAGAGCGACCTGGCCGGCCTCGCGCCGCGGATCGCCGCACAGGACGCCGCCGGCGGCGCCGGCCGGCACGTGTGGCTGTCGGCGAAGACCGGCGACGGCCTCGACCTGCTCGAGCGCGAAGTACTCGCCGCCGTCGGCGCCGAAGGCGTCACCGAGGACACCTGGCTCGCGCGCGAGCGCCATGTCGCCGCGCTGCGGACCGCCGCCGCCCATCTCGCCGCCGCGGCAGCGCACGCGGCGGCCGCACCGCCGCCGATCGAGCTCTTCGCCGAGGAGTTGCGCGAGGCGCAGACGGCGCTCTCGGAGATCACCGGCGAATTCACCGCCGACGACCTGCTGGGCGTGATCTTCGGCCGGTTCTGCATCGGCAAGTGACGCGCGGGACCCGTGCCTTCACCCCACCCTCCTCTCACGCCTGACCTGGCGACGATGACCGCCGGATCATCGGGCGCGGCGCCGGCAGCTTCGTCCGTGTCCGAAGCCCCCGGCGCAGCGCCGTCGGCGGCGCGTCCGCTCGAGGGCGTCACCGTGCTCGACCTCACCAACGTGCTGGCGGGACCATTCGCCGGCTACCAGCTCGCCTGCCTCGGCGCGCGCGTGATCAAGGTCGAGAGCCCCGAGGGCGACCTCGCGCGCCGGCTCGGTGCCGAGCCGGCATACGCGCAGGCGGGCATGGGCGTGTCGTTCCTCGCGGTCAACGCGGGCAAGGAGTCGATCGCGCTCGACCTCAAGCACCCCGCAGCCGCCCCGGTGTTCATGGCGCTGGTCGAGCGCGCCGACGTGCTGCTCGAGAACTTCCGCCCCGGCGTCATGGACCGCCTGGGCTTCGGCGCCGGACGCCTCACCGCGCACAATCCGCGCCTCGTCTACTGCGGCATCAGCGGCTTCGGCGCCACCGGTCCGCTGGCGCAGCGGCCCGCGTACGACCAGATCATCCAGGGCCTTGCCGGCGTGATGAGCGTCACCGGCGACGAGGCCTCGTCGCCGCTGCGCGTCGGTTACCCGGTCTGCGACACCATCGGCGGACTCACCGCCGCGTTCGCCGTCGTCGCCGCGCTGCTGCGCGCCCGTGCGACCGGCCGCGGCGCGACGCTCGACGTGTCGATGCTCGACGCGACGATCGCGACCATGGGCTGGGTGGTGTCGAATTACCTCAACACCGGCGTCGCGCCCCGGCCGATGGGCAACGACAACTTCACCGCCGCGCCGTCGGGCACGTTCCGCACCGGCGACGGCCTGATCAACATCGCGGCCAACGAGGAGCGCCAGTTCGCGGCGCTGGCGCGCGACGTCGGGGCCCCGGAGTGGCTGGCCGACCCCCGCTTCGCGAGTCGCGACGCGCGCCAACGCCACCGCCGCGAGATCAACGCCGCGCTGGAAGCGAAGCTCGCCGCGCATCCGGCCGCCGAGTGGGAACGACGGCTCGTCGCCGCCGGCGTGCCGGTGGGTCGGGTGCTGTCGGTGCCGGAGATTCTCGGCAGCGACCACGCGCGGCAGGCGGAGCTCGTCAGCCGCTGGGACGGCGTCGCCGGTACGGCGCGGCCGGTGGCCGTGGCGCGGCCGGGCTTTCGCATCGACGGCGAGCGGCCGGCCGCGGCGGCACCGCCGCCGGCCTTCGCGGCGCAGCGCGACGCGCTGCTCGAGGAACTGGGATTCGACGCCGTCGCGCGCGCGGCGCTGCTCGCGTCGGGCGCGGTGACCGGCGATCGGGACTGATCGGCGCCGCGTACGGATCGGCGACCACCCCGGCAGCGCCGGCCAGCGCGCCGGATCCAGGCTCACCGCGCCGGTCGGTCGATGCGACCGCGCCTCGTCGGTGCCTGAATTCCTGTATCGTTACCGCGGCCGCGCGCCGCGTCCCTTGCCGGACGGCGACATCGCGCCGGATGGAAACCCGCCGGGACGAAGCCCGGAAGACGCCGGGTCGGCGCGGACCGGACGAATCGAGCACGACGACCGCCCGCAGCGAGCGGCGTCGGCACCACCACCAGGGAGGCAGCAATGAAGATGAACCGGATGATCCGCGCGGCCGTGGCCGCGCTCGCGCTCGGCGTCGCGGGCACCGCCCTCGCGATCGACCAGTTGAAGGTGATGATCCCGGCCGGCCCCGGCGGCGGCTTCGACCAGACCGGCCGCAACCTCGCCGCGGCGATGCAGGCCGCCGGCAGCATCAAGAGCGCGCAGTTCGACAACAAGGGCGGCGCCGGCGGCGCCATCGGCCTCGCGCAGTTCGTCAACACCAGCAAGGGCGACGGCAGTGCGCTGTTCGTGTCGGGGCTCGTCACCGTCGGAGCGACGGCGATGAACCGGTCGCCGGTCACGCTGGCCAACGTCACGCCGATCGCCCGCCTCACCGCCGAGGCGGAGGCCATCATCGTTCCGGCCGGTTCGCCGTTCAAGTCGATGAAGGACGTCGTCGCCGCGCTCAAGGCCAACCCGGGCGCCGTCAGCTTCTCGGGCGGCTCGGCCGGCGGCACCGACCACATCCTCGCCGGGCTGATCGCCAAGGATGCCGGCATCGACCCGGCCAAGGTCAACTACGTGCCGTTCACCAGCGGCGCGGAAGCCGTCGCCGCGGTGCTGGGCGGGCAGGTCAGCGCCGGCATCTCGGGCTACGGCGAGTTCGCGCAGCACATCAAGTCGGGGCGGGTGCGCGCGCTGGCGGTGTCGGGCGCCGACAAGCTCGAAGGCATCCCCTCGCTGAAGGAGCAGGGCATCAACGTCGAGCTCGTGAACTGGCGCGGCGTGTTCGGCGCGCCGGGGATCACGCCGGAGCAGACGAAGGAACTCATCGCCGCGGTCGAGGCCGGGACGAAGCACGCCAAGTGGCAGGAAACGCTGCAGAAGCTCGACTGGTCGCCGTACTGGCTCGCCGGCGACGCGTTCAAGGCCTTCGTCGACAGCGAGCAGAAGCGGATCGCCGGCGTGCTCGACAGCCTGAACCTGACCAAGAAGTAGTCGGCGGATCGGCGGCGCCGCGCGCGCGAACGCGGCCCGCCCGCACCACGGAGGCGCGATGGCTCGGACCCACCGGCGCGACCGCGCCGAAATCGGCATTGCCGCGGGGCTGCTCGCCATCGCCGCTTTCATCTTCTGGCAGACCGGACAGATCGACGCCGCCAGCGGCTATTCGGCGGTCGGCCCCCGCTTCACGCCGCTGGTGGTCGCGGCCGGACTCGCGATCGTCGGGGTCGGGCTGCTGAAGGACGCCCTCACCGGCGGCTGGAAGGGGATGGAAGGGGTGCACCCGCCCGAGCCCTTCTTCGCCCCGGCCTTCCTGTGGATCGCCGGCGGGCTCGCCGTCCACATGGCGATCATCGGGCGCGTCGGCTTCACGCTGGCGTCGACCCTGCTGTTCGTCGCCGTCGCCCGCGGGTTCGGCAGCCGCCGTCCGTTCCGCGACGCGCTGATCGGCGCCGCGCTCGCCGCCGCCGTGTTCCTGTTCTTCACCCGCGTGCTGAACCTGGCCCTGCCGGCGCTGGCGCCGGGCTGGATCTGAGGGAGGGCGACCCGTGGACGCCTTCGCCGGCCTCGCCCAGGGGTTCGCCATCGCGCTGACCTGGACCAACGTGATGTGGGCGCTGGTCGGCTGCGCGCTGGGCACGGCGGTCGGCGTGCTGCCCGGCGTCGGGCCGGCCGTGACCATCGCGCTGCTGCTGCCGCTGACGACGCAGATCGAGCCGACGTCGGCGCTGATCATGTTCTGCGGGGTCTACTACGGCGCGATGTACGGCGGCTCGACGACGTCGATCCTGCTCAATTCGCCCGGGGAGTCGGCGTCGATCGCGACGACGCTCGAAGGCAACATGATGGCCAAGAACGGCCGCGCCGGCCCCGCGCTCGCGACCGCGGCGATCGGCTCGTTCGTCGCCGGCACCATCGCCACGGTCATCGTGTCGCTGTTCGCGCCGTCGGTGGCAGAGTGGGGGCTTACTTTCGGCCCGGCCGACAAGTTCGCGTTGATGATCCTGGCGTTCACGACGGTGTCGGCCGTGCTCGGCCAGTCGGCGCTGCGGGGTTTCGCGGCGCTGTTCCTGGGGCTGTTCGTCGGGCTGATCGGCACCGACGCGCTGTCAGGGCAGATCCGCTTCGGCCTGGGCATCCCCGAGCTGTACGACGGCATCGACGTCGTGGTCGTCGCGGTGGGCCTGTTCGCCGTCGGCGAGACGCTGTATGTCGCCAGTCACCAGCAGGGCGTGATCGAGACCGTCGAGAAGATCAAGGGCAACGTCTGGATGACGGCGTCGGACTGGAAGCGTTCGTGGCCGGCGTGGCTGCGCGGCACGGCGTTCGGCATTCCCTTCGGCGCGATGCCGGCCGGCGGCGCCGAGATCCCGACCTTCCTGTCGTACGCCGCCGAGCGCAAGCTGTCGCCGCGCAAGGAAGAATTCGGCAACGGCGCGATCGAGGGCGTCGCCGGCCCCGAGTCGGCGAACAACGCGTCGGTGACCACGGCGCTGATCCCGCTGCTGACGCTGGGCCTGCCGACGTCGGCCACCGCCGCGATCATCCTGACCGGCTTCCAGCAGTACGGGATCCAGCCCGGTCCGCTGCTGTTCACGACGCAGAGCGACCTGGTCTGGGGCCTGATCGCGAGCCTGTACATCGGCAACGTCATGCTGCTGGTGCTGAACCTGCCGCTGGTCGGCATCTGGGTGCGCCTGCTGGCGATCCCGCGCCAGTACCTCTATGCCGGCATCGTGATCTTCGCGACCATCGGCGCGTACGGAATGCGCAACTCGTGGTTCGACCTGTTCCTGCTGTGGCTGTTCGGCGTGCTCGGCTACGGCATGCGGCGCTGGGACATTCCCGTGGCGCCGGTGCTGATCGGCATGATCCTCGGCCCCCGCGCCGACACCGAGCTGCGCCGCGCGCTGCAGATCAGCCAGAGCGACTTCTCGGTGTTCTTCACCCGGCCGCTGTCCGGCACGCTGCTGGCGCTGTCGCTGCTGCTGCTGGTGGTGCCGGTGGCCTGGCGCTGGCGGCAGGCGCACAGGCGGCACGGACCCGCCGGCGGATGACGGCGCCGCCCGGACCTGCCGCCGGTGCGGCGCGCCGGGTCCTTCGCGCCGTCGCGCCGCCCGTCGCCGGACTTGCGGCGGCGGTGGTGGCCGGTTACGCCTGCAGCCTCGCGCGCACGCCGATCCCCTGGATGCTGGGCCCGCTGTTCGCGCTGGCGCTGCTGCGCATCGGCGGCGCGCCCGTCGACGCGCCGCCCGGCGCGCGCTACGTCGGACAGTGGATCATCGGCACGTCGCTCGCACTCTACTTCACGCCGGCGGTCGTGCGCGACGTCGCGGGGCTCTGGCCATTGCTGCTGGCCGGCGCCGCGTTCGCCGTGGCGCTGGGCTACATCGCGGGACTGGCGCTCGCGCGGCTCGCCGGCATCGATCGCAGCACCGGCATCTTCGCCAGCGTGCCCGGCGGTGCCGCGGAAATGGCGACGCTGGGCGAGCGTCACGGCGCGCGCACCGATCGCGTGGCCGCGGCGCACAGCCTGCGGATCCTCCTGGTCGTCGCCGTCGTGCCGTTCGCGTTCCAGGCGCTGGGCGTGCACGGCAGCGATGTCTACACGCCGGCGACCGGCACTTTCGACGCCCGGGGATTCGCGCTGCTGATGGCGCTGACGCTCGCGGGTTGCCTGGCCATGCAGCGTTTCGGGACGCCCAATGCGTTCGTGCTGGGCTCGCTCGCGGTCGGGATTCCGCTCACCGCCGGCGGCGTCGAGCTGTCCAGCCTGCCCGGGGTCGTGTCCAATGCGGGGCAGTGTCTGCTCGGCTGCGCGCTCGGCGCCCGCTTCCGCCGCGACTTTCTCGCCGGCGCGCCGCGGTTCGTCGCCGCGGTCGTCGCGACGTCGTTGCTGTCGATCGCGCTGTCGGCGGCGTTCGGCGCGGCGCTGGCGCGGCTGGCCGGGCAGCCGGTGGCGACGCTGGTGCTCGGCACCGCGCCCGGGGGCATCGCCGAGATGTGCATCACCGCCAAGGTGCTGCAGCTCGGCGTCCCGCTGGTGACCGCGCTGCACGTCACGCGCGTCGTCGTGCTGCTGCTCGTCACCGCGCCGCTGTTCGGCCTGCTGAAGGCGCGGCGGCAGCGCTGACCGCTGCACCTTCTCCCGCCGCGTCGATCGCGGCAAGATGGCGCCATGACCTGGGACCCGGGACAATACCTGCGCTTCGAACACGAACGGCTGCGACCGGCGCTCGACCTGCTCGCCCGGGTCCCCGTCGCCGACGCGCGTCGCGTTGCGGACCTCGGCTGCGGCGCCGGCAACGTCACCCGGATCCTGGCGGCGCGCTGGCCGGCGGCGCGGATCGTCGGCGTCGACGGCTCGCCGGAAATGCTGGCGGCCGCGCGGGCGGCAACCGCCGGCGAATCCCGGTTCGAGTTCCGTCGAGCCGACCTCGCCGCGTGGTCGCCGCGCGACGACGAGCGCTACGACGTCGTGTTCAGCAACGCGCTGCTGCACTGGCTCGACGATCACGGGTCGGTGCTCGCCCGATGGCTGGCCGCGGTCGCCGCGGAAGGCGCCCTCGCGGTGCAGGCGCCGGACAATTTCGCCGCGCCCTCGCACGTGGAACTGTTCGCACTCGCCCGTTCGGCGCGCTGGCGCGACCGGCTCGGCGCGCGGGTGCGGACGGCGCCGGTGGCCGCACTCGACGCCTACTGCGACTGGCTCGCGCCGCACGCGACGTGCGTCGATGTGTGGTCGACGACCTACCTGCAGGTGCTGAAACCGGTGCCCGGCGGTGAGCATCCGGTCGTCGCGTGGACGAAGGGTGCGGCGCTGACGCCGTTCCTCGCCGTGCTCGACGCCGGCGCGCGCGCGGCCTTCCTCGCCGAATACGACGGCGCGATGCAGCGCGCGTATCCGCCCCGGGCCGACGGCAGCGTCCGGTATCCGTTCAAGCGCGTGTTCATGGTCGCCGTGCGCGGCCTCTGAGCCCCGCCGCTGCGACGCATGGTCGCGGCGCGATTGGTCAGGCCACCGGTCCAGCGACCGCCGCCCTTACGAGTGCGTCCGCGCACATGGTAGATTCCAAGGCTGCCGCCGCGTCAGACGGCGCACCCTGCCACTGTCCACTCCGCCACCATGAACCAGCCCGAAACGATTGCCACGCTCGCCGCGTCCGTCGCGGCGCCATCCTACGTCCGTCACCCGAAGCTGCTCGCGTGGGTGCGCGAGATCGCGGCGCTCACGCAGCCGGAGCGCATCGTCTGGTGCGACGGCAGCGACGCCGAGTACGACCGGCTGTGCGCCGAAATGGTCGCCGCCGGCACGCTCAGGAAACTGAACGAGGCGAAGCGGCCCGGCAGCTATCTCGCGTGTTCCGATCCTTCCGACGTCGCGCGCGTCGAGGACCGCACGTTCATCTGCAGCGAAAGCCGCGACGACGCGGGTCCCACGAACAACTGGGTCGCGCCGGACGAGATGCGGCGGACGCTCAACGGCCTGTTCGCGAGTTGCATGCGTGGCCGCACGATGTACGTCGTGCCGTTCTCGATGGGCCCGATCGGCAGCCCGATCGCGCATATCGGCATCGAGGTTTCCGACAGTCCTTACGTGGTCGCCAACATGCGGATCATGACGCGGATGGGGCGCCGCGTCTTCGACGTGCTCGGCAGCGACGGCCATTTCGTGCCCTGCGTGCATTCGGTGGGCGCGCCGCTCGCCGTCGGCGAGCGCGACGTTCCGTGGCCGTGCAACAAGGACCAGAAGTACATCGTGCAGTTTCCCGAAACGAGGGAGATCTGGAGCTACGGTTCCGGGTACGGCGGCAACGCGCTGCTCGGCAAAAAGTGCTTCGCGCTGCGCATCGCGTCGGCGATGGGACGCGACCAGGGTTGGCTGGCCGAGCACATGCTGATCCTCGGCGTGACGTCGCCGGCCGGCGAGAAGTCGTACGTGGCCGCGGCGTTTCCGAGCGCGTGCGGCAAGACCAATTTCTCGATGCTGATTCCGCCGGCGGGCTGCGAGGGCTGGCAGGTGACGACGATCGGCGACGACATCGCGTGGATCAAGCCCGGGCTCGACGGATATTTCCACGCCATCAATCCGGAGGCCGGGTACTTCGGCGTGGCGCCCGGCACCTCGTACGAGTCCAACGCCAACGCGATGGAGATGCTGAAGAAGAACGTCCTGTTCACCAACGTGGCGCTGACCGACGACGGCGACGTGTGGTGGGAAGGAATGACCAAGACGCCGCCGGCGCACCTGATCGACTGGCAGGGCAAGGACTGGACGCCCGACTGCGGCCGCAAGGCGGCGCACCCGAACGCGCGCTTCACCGTCTCGTCGACGCAATGCCCGTCGCTCGACCACGCGTGGGACGATCCCGCGGGCGTGCCCATCTCGGCTTTCGTCTTCGGCGCACGGCGGTCGGACACCGTGCCCCTCGTGAACGAAGCGCGGTCGTGGGAGGAGGGCGTCTACAAGGCGGCGACGATGGGCTCGGAAACGACGGCGGCCGCGACCGGGGCGGTCGGCGAAGTGCGGCGCGACCCGTTCGCGATGCTGCCGTTCTGCGGCTATCACGTCGGCGACTACTTCAGGCACTGGCTGGCGATGGGCGACGCGGTTGCGCATCCGCCCCGGATGTTCAGCGTCAACTGGTTCCGCAAGGACGCGAACGGGGCGTTCGCGTGGCCGGGCTTCGGCCAGAACATGCGGGTCCTGCGCTGGATCGTCGAGCGTTGTCACGGCACCGCGGGTGCGGTCGAAGCTCCGCTCGGGCTGGAGCCCCGCTACGCCGACCTGACCTGGACCGGCCTCGACTTCACGGCCGAGCAGTTCGCGACGGTGATGTCGCTGGACGCCACCCAATGGCACCGCGAACTGGCCGAGCACGACGCGCTGTTCGCGAAGGTCGGAGCCAAGCTTCCGCGCGCGCTGGCGGATGAGCGCATGAAGCTCGCGCGTCGACTGCTCGGACAGGCGTCCGCCTAGCCGGGCTCCCCGGAAGCAGCAGGGCTGCAATCGAAAGATTGCAGCCCTTTGTTTTTATGTAACATTGTATTATTTTCTGCCTGAGCCGAAGTTGCCGCCGGCGGCTTCGGCGCAGGCGAGTAGCAGATCGAGAGCGAGCTCAGCCTCGAGCTCAGCCGCTTTTCGCCAGCATCGCCTCGACCTCGATGCGCGTCGGCGCACCGGAGCGGCCGCCGAAGCGGGTGCATTTCAGCGCCGCCGCCGCGTTGGCGAACCGGGCTGCCTCGGCGACCGTCCGGCCCTCGCCCAGCTGCAGCGTGAACGCACCGTGCCAGACGTCGCCGGCCGCCAGGGTGTCGACTGCATGGACTGCGAGCGCCGGAACCCGGCGCTCGTGGCCGTTCTCCAACCAGAGGAATCCGTCCGGGCCCAGCGTGACGCCGACCATCGCGGTGGTCCCGGCCGCCGCGTGCCGGAGCGCGAGCCCGATCGATCCCTCGCCCGCCAGGCAGGCCAGGCCGGGTTCGGAAAACGCGGCGAAGCTCGCCCTTCGCGTCAGGTCCGCCAGCGCTTCGACCGGACCCACGTCGCCGTCGAGCACCGCCGGGCGACCGGCGGCCCGGGCGGCGTCGAGCACCGCGGCGGCGCCTTGCGGCCAGCGCACGTCGGCGAGCACGGCGGCGAACTCGCGGATCCGGCCCAGCGGCAGCCAGCCCGGGTCATTGTCGAGCTGCGGGTCGTTGTACGCGCAGACCAGGCGCTCGCCGGCGGCGTCGACCAGGATCGCTGCCGACGGTGATACGCGGCCGGGGAGCCGCCGCACCGACGAGACGTCGACCCCTTCGCGCACCAGGTCCGCCAGGATCCGGTCGCCAAGAGCGTCGTCCCCCAGCCGGCCCCAGTAATGGGTTTGCGCGCCGAGCCGGGCGACGCCGACGCTGGCGTTGGCCGCCATCCCGCCGCCCGCCTCGAGGAAGCCGGTGGCGAGCACCTTGGTCGGTGATGCTGGAATCGCCGGCACGCGGTAGATCGCGTCGAGCGCCGACATGCCGAGACAGAGGATGCGGGTCATGGTTGGGGTCCGGGGGTCGTCGTACCGGGCTTCCCCGTACGGTCAGTCCGGCAGCGACGGACCGGCGTATGGGGCGCCAACGGGCATTCCAGGCATTCTACGCGGCGGGTCGATGTTTCACGTGAAACCAGGGCGCTCGGCGGCCGACGTGGAATCGGCCCCTGCGCCGGCCCATGCTGCCGGCGCTGTTCAACGCGCCGCCGCGGACCTTCTCCTTCTCGTCGCCCTCGCTTTCTGGCGGGGTTCGTCGACGTCGTCGTCGGGGGCGGCGGCCTGATCCAGGTGCCCGCGCTCTTTGCCGTTTACCCGCAGGCGGCGCCGGGACGCCTGCTCGGGACCAACAAGCTCTCATCGATCGCCGGGACCGCGGTGCCTGCGGTGAGGTACTCCGAGGTACTCCCGCCGCGTCCCGCTCGACCCGCGGGTGCCGGTGCCCGCGCTGGTCGGGGCCACCCTGTTCTCGCTTGCCGGCGCCTGCGGGTCGTCACCTGGTTGCCCCGCGATGCCGTGCGGCCCCTGGTGCTGGTCCTGCTGATCGTCGTGGCGGACCACACTTTCCTGCGCAAGGATTTCGGCCGGACCCGCGCGCCCCGGCTTCCGGGGCACTGGGAACCCTGTGCCGGCTTCGCCGCCGGCGCGGTCGTCGGGTTCTACGATAGCGTGTTCGGACCCCGCACCGGCGCCTTCCTCATTTTCGTGTTCGTCCGCGCGGTGTTCCTGATCGTCGCCGCCGCGCTGATCGCCAAGCTGGGCCGGGACCTGATCGCCGGTTGGGGGCCTCCTCGCCGGACCGCGTTGATTGGCCGGCGCCGGGGCGGGGAGGTTCCACGTGAAACCATCCGGACCGGCCCGACCGGGCGCGCACGGCGGTGTCGACCGCACCTCATCCCGAAGGAGGAGATGACGTCCATCGCCACGTACATTAGAATGCGCCCTCCGCCGATCCCGTGGCCCTTGGCAAAAGTATAGAAAAACCTGTTCATTATCATGAATTTGGCAGATCGATTCGATGTGATCGTCGTCGGAGGCGGCCATGCCGGCACCGAGGCGGCGCTCGCCAGCGCCCGGATGGGCCGGCAGACGCTGCTGTTGACGCACAACATCGAGACGCTGGGCCAGATGTCCTGCAACCCGTCGATCGGGGGGATCGGCAAGGGGCATCTGGTCAAGGAAGTCGACGCCCTGGGCGGGGCGATGGCGCTCGCCACCGACGAGTCGGGGATCCAGTTCCGGGTGCTCAATTCCAGCAAGGGGCCGGCGGTGCGCGCGACGCGCGCCCAGGCCGACCGCGTGCTCTACAAGGCGGCGATCCGGCACCGCCTCGAGAACCAGCCGAACCTCACGCTGTTCCAGCAGGCGGTCGACGACCTCACCCTCGACGGGGATGGCGCGGGAGCGCGGGTCACCGGCGTGGTGACGCAGATCGGCCTTCGGTTCGAGGCCGCTGCGGTCGTGCTGACGACGGGCACCTTCCTGTCCGGCCTCATCCACATCGGGCTCAGGCACTACGAAGCCGGGCGGGCCGGCGATCCGCCGGCAAAGACGCTGGGCGCGCGGCTGCGCGAGCTCGCGCTGCCCGCGGGCCGGCTCAAGACCGGCACGCCCCCGCGGCTCGACGGCCGCAGCATCGATTTCGCCGTGCTCGACGAGCAGCCCGGCGACGATCCGGCGCCGGTGTTCTCGTTCATGGGCACGCGCGCGCAGCATCCGGCGCAGCGTCCGTGCTGGGTCACGCACACCAACGCGCGCACGCACGAAATCATCCGCGGCGGCCTCGACCGCTCGCCGCTGTTCACCGGCGTCATCGAGGGCGTGGGGCCGCGCTACTGCCCGTCGATCGAGGACAAGGTCGTGCGCTTCGCCGATCGCGACGCGCATCAGATCTACCTCGAGCCGGAAGGCCTCGCCACCAACGAGATCTATCCGAACGGCATCTCGACGTCGCTGCCGTTCGACGTGCAGGTCGCGCTGGTGCGCTCGATGAAGGGTTGCGAGCGCGCGCACATCCTGCGGCCCGGCTACTCGATCGAATACGACTACTTCGATCCCCGCGCGCTCAAGCCCACGCTGGAGACGAAGGCGATCGCCGGACTCTTCTTCGCCGGCCAGATCAACGGCACGACCGGCTACGAGGAGGCGGCCGCGCAGGGGCTGCTGGCGGGCGTCAACGCCGGTCGGCACGCCGCGGGCGACGAGGGCTGGAGCCCGCGCCGCGACGAGGCCTACCTCGGCGTGCTGGTCGACGATCTCGTCACGCGCGGCGTCAGCGAGCCGTACCGGATGTTCACGTCGCGCGCCGAGTACCGGCTGCAGCTGCGCGAGGACAACGCCGACCTTCGTCTCACCGAGCACGGGCGCCGTCTCGGCCTCGTCGACGACACGCGCTGGGACGCGTTCTGCATCAAGCGGGACGCGGTCGCGCGCGAGCTCGAGCGGCTGAAGTCGACCTACGTGAATCCGTCGGTCGTTGCCGCGCACGATGCGCTGCGCGTGCTCGGGCAGCCGATCGAGCGGGAGTATCCGCTCGTCGACCTCCTGCGCCGGCCGAACGTCGGTTACGCGAGCCTGATGTCGCTGCCGGCGGCGGGGCCCGGCGTCGCCGATGCGATCGTCGCCGAGCAGGTCGAGATCGCGACGCGGTACGAGGGCTACATCGACCGGCAGCGCGACGAGATCGCGCGGCACCGCACGCAGGAAGAGCAGCCGCTGCCGCTCGACCTGGACTATCGCGCCGTGCGCGGCCTCTCGAACGAAGTGCAGCAGAAGCTCAACCAGCACAAGCCGGCGACGCTCGGCCAGGCCGGGCGCATTTCCGGCGTCACGCCGGCGGCGGTCGCGCTGCTGCTCGTCCACCTCAAGCGCGGCTTCGCGCCGGCCGCGGCGAACGCGGGCGCGGCGGCGGCGGGGCAGGCCGCGGCAACCGGCACCGCCGATCCCGGACCGGCGCCGGTCCCGCGCAAGTCGGCATGAGCCCGACGGGCCGCCCCGAGGGCGAATACCGGAGTGCGCAGCACGAAGGTGATCCAGTGAGCCCGACGGGCCGTCCCGAGGGCGAACACCGGAGTGCGCAGCACGGAGGTTATCCAGTGAACGCACGCGCCGATCTCGACGAGGGGCTCGCCGCGCTGGCGCTGGCGGGCGCCGACCTGCCGCCGGCGCTCGGGCCGAAGCTCGACGCGTACCTCGCGCTGCTCGCCAAGTGGAATCGCACGTACAACCTGACGGCGATCCGCGAGCCGGAACGCATGGTCACGCATCACGTGCTGGACGCGCTCGCGGTGCTGCCGCATCTGCCGGGGCGCGCCGCGCTTCGGCTGCTCGACGTCGGCACCGGCGGCGGAGTGCCCGGCATCCCGCTGGCGCTCGCGCGTCCCGGCTGGCGCGTGGTGCTGCTCGACAGCAACCACAAGAAGGGGACGTTCCTGGCGCAGGCGGCGATCGAGCTCGCGCTCGCCAACGTCGAGGTCGCGACGACGCGCGTCGAGGACTACGCGCCGGCGGCGCCGTTCGACGTCGTCATCTCGCGCGCCTTCTCCGACCTCGCGTCGTTCGCCGCCGCGGGCCTGCCGCTGCTCGCGCCGGGCGGCACGCTGGTCGCGATGAAGGGCGTGCTGCCGCACGAGGAACTGGCGCAGCTGCCGCCCGGCGTGCGCGTCGTCGCCACCCCCGCGCTGCAGGTGCCGGGTCTCGCCGCCGAGCGGCATCTCGTCATCATGGAACGCGCATGAACGCCGACCGCAGGAACCCCGCATGACCAGGATCATCGCCGTCGCCAACCAGAAGGGTGGCGTCGGCAAGACGACGACCGCGGTCAATCTCGCGGCGAGCCTCGTCGCCATGAAGCGCCGCGTGCTGCTGGTCGACCTCGACCCGCAGGGCAACGCGACCACGGGCGCGGGACTCGACAAGCGCGCGCTGACCGCGACCGTCTATCACGTGCTGCTGGGCGAACGGAAGATCGCCGACGTGCGCGTCGCGTCGCCCTCCGGCGGCTTCGATGTCGTGCCGTCGAATCGCGAGCTCGCCGGCGCCGAAGTCGAGCTCGTCGACCTGCCCGAGCGCGAGATGCGGCTGAAGGACGCGCTGGCCGAGGCGCTGCAGCAGATGCGCGCGGCCATCACCGAGATCGCCCCCGATTACGATTTCATCCTGCTCGACTGCCCGCCGTCGCTGTCGCTGCTCACGCTGAACGGGCTGTGCGCCGCCGACTCGGTGCTGATCCCGATGCAGTGCGAGTACTACGCGCTCGAGGGGCTGTCCGACCTGGTGCAGACGATCAAGAAGGTGCGCGCGCATCTCAATCCGCGGCTGGAGATCGAAGGCCTGCTGCGCACCATGTACGACCCGCGCAACACGCTGGCGCAGAACGTCGCCGCGGAACTGGAACGGCACTTCGGCGACAAGCTCTACCGGACCGTCGTGCCGCGCAACGTGCGGCTGGCCGAGGCCCCGTCGCACGGCATCCCGGCGCTGCATCTCGACAAGGCGTCGAAGGGCGCGCTCGCGTATCTCGCGCTGGCCGGCGAGATGCTCCGCCGGATGGAATCCGACAACGCGACGCCGCCCGCGGCCGCCGCGGAGGTACCGACATGATTCGACCCAAGGGACTGGGCCGCGGCCTCGACGCCCTGCTCGCCGGCGCCGACGAGGCGACACGCACCGAGGCGCTGCAGACGCTGGCGATCGACCGGCTGAAGCCGGGCAAGTACCAGCCGCGCACGCGCATGGACGACGTCGCGCTCGACGAACTCGCCGCGTCGATCCGCGAACAGGGCATCCTGCAGCCGATCCTCGTGCGGCCCGTCGACGGCGGACGGTTCGAGATCATCGCCGGCGAGCGCCGCTGGCGCGCCGCGCAGCGCGCGGGCCTGAAGGAAGTGCCGGCGCTGATCAAGGCGGTGCCGGACGCGACGGCGCTGCCGCTGGCGCTGATCGAGAACATCCAGCGCGAGGACCTGAATCCGCTGGAAGAGGCCCACGGCATCGCCCGGCTGGTCGACGAGTTCGGCCTCACGCACGACGCCGCGGCCAAGGCGGTCGGCCGCTCGCGCAGCGCGGTGTCGAACCTGCTGCGCCTGCGCGAACTCGCCAAGCCGGTGCAGGAAACGATGATGCGCGGCGAGATCGACATGGGTCATGCGCGCGCCCTGCTCGGCCTGCCCGCCGCGCAGCAGGCCGCCGCCGCTGCCCGGGTCGTCGCGCAGGGCCTGTCGGTGCGCGAAACCGAGCGCCTGGTCCATCATTTCGCCAACCTCGGCAAGGCGAAGCCGAAGCGCGGCGGCCGGCCGGGCAAGGACGTCGACACGCTGCGCCTCGAGACCGAGCTCGCCGAAGCGCTCGGCGCCTCGGTCCGCATCGAGGTGAAGAAGGGCGGACGAGGACGCGTGGTGATCGACTACTCGAGCCTCGAGCAGCTCGACGGCATCGTCGCTCGGCTGCGCTGACCGCGCGGCGAACCGTCCATCGCCGACCGCGAACGACAACGGCGGCCCGCGGGCCGCCGTCTGCCCGAACCCACGCCGGCCGTCGCGGCCGGCGGGAGTGTCAGCCGAGCTGCTTCAACATCGTCGCGCCGTCGGACACCTCGTATTGGCCCGGCCCCTCGATGTTGAGCACCTTGACGACGCCGTCGTCGACCAGCATCGAGAAGCGCTGGCAGCGCATTCCCATGCCCTTGGCGGTGAGGTCGAGCTCGAGGCCCAGCGCCTTGGTGAATTCGGCGCTGCCGTCACCCAGCATCCGCACCTTGTCGCCGACCTTCTGGTCGCGCGCCCAGGCGCCCATCACGAATGCGTCGTTGACCGACATGCAGGCGATGGTGTCCACGCCCTTGGCCTTCAGCGCGGCGTACTGCGCGAGGTAGGAAGGCACGTGCTTGGCCGAGCAGGTCGGCGTGTACGCGCCGGGCAGGCCGAAGATCACCACTTTCTTCCCCTTGGTGAGGTCCTCGACCTTCACCGCATTCGGGCCGATCGAGCAGCCTTCCTTCTCGACATCGAAATATTCCATCAGCGTGCCCGCGGGCAGGCGGTCTCCGACCTTGATCGTCATGCGTGTCTCCTCGGAATGCGGGGGTGGTACAGCGGGATGAAGCAGGGGGAGTACAGAATTGCAGGCATTCCCCGCGATTTCAAGTGCGACAACCGCACGCACGGCGATTCCTTCGCGGTGCCGCAGCGGGCACCGTCTGCCGCGCGACCTCGACGGCCCACGGTGACCACCCGGTTGCCACCTCCCCCGGGCCAGGCGTAGGGTGATCGGCCGTTCGATGGCAGGAGGACAAGGTGACCGCGCCCCGTGAACCCCGAATCGCAACGAACCGCCCGGCGGCCGCCGCGGCCGTGACGCTGTACGTCGCCACCCGCAAGGGCCTGTGGCGGCTGAAGAGCGATCCGGCGCGCCGAAACTGGACGCTGGCCGGGCCGCATTTCCTCGGGCACATCGTCCACCACGCCGTGGCCGACCCCCGCGACGCCCGGACGGTGCTTGCCGCTGCCCGCACCGGGCACCTGGGCCCGACGATCTTCCGCTCGATCGACCGCGGCCGGAACTGGACCGAGGCGGCAACGCCGCCGGCCTTCGCCGCCGGCAGCGGCCGCGTGGTCGACCACACGTTCTGGCTGACGCCGGGGCACCCGTCCGAGCCTCGGGTCTGGTACGCCGGAACCTCGCCGCAGGGGCTGTTCCGCTCCGACGACGGCGGCGTCACCTGGTCCGGGGTCGCCGGCTTCAACGACCACCCGCGCCGACGCGACTGGTGCGGCGGCGACCAGGACGCGACCCCGGACGGCGGCAAGCTCCATTCGATCGTCGTCGATCCGCTGGATCCGAGGCACCTGTACGTCGGGCTGTCGGGGGGTGGCCTGTTCGAGTCGACCGACGGCGGCGCCGACTGGCATCCGCTCAATCGCGGCGTGCGCGCCGATTTCCTGCCGCAGCCGACGCCGGAGTTCGGCCACGATCCGCACTGCCTGCGGCAGCACCCGGTCGACCCGGACCGGCTGTACCACCAGAACCACTGCGGCATCTATCGGCTGGACCGACCGTCGTGGACCTGGACCGACATCGGCGCCTCGATGCCGAAGTCGGTGGGGGCGATCGGGTTTCCGCTGGTGCTGCACCCGCGCGACCCGGACACGCTGTGGGTGTTCCCGATGGACGGCACCGACGTCTGGCCGCGGACGCCGCCGCGGGGGCGCCCGGCGGTATACCGGTCGGTGAACGGGGGCGCGAGCTGGCAGCGTCAGGCCAAGGGGCTGCCGGCCGCGCAGGCCTGGTGGACGGTCAAGCGACAAGCAATGACTACGGACCGAGCGCCGACAGTGGGCGTTTACTTCGGAACCACCAGCGGCGAAGTCTGGGGCAGTCGCGACGAAGGTCGGACCTGGAAATGCCTGGCCCGGCACCTGCCGCATATCTATGCCGTCGAAGGCGCCTGAGCGCCCGGCCGGGGGGACCGCCAGGACGGCGTCGTCGCCGGTCCGGCTGCGGGTCCTGATTCCCGGGCTGCTGCGCAGCTACACCGGTGGCGCAGCGGAAGTCGAGGTCCGGGTGGCGGCGTCCCCGGCCGGCGCCAGCCCGGCCTCCCCAGACCCGGCCTCCCCGGGCTCGGCCCCGGTGTCCCCCGGCCGTTCGCATTCGCTCCCGCCGCCGGACGTGCCGCCGGCGGCGACCGTGGCGGCAGCGCTGGCCGAACTCGATCGCCGCTTTCCCGGCCTGCGCTTCCGCCTCGTCGACGAGCAGGGCGGGATCCGCCCGCACATCAAGCTCTTCCTCGATGCCCGGCAGGTTCGCGACCTCGGGATCGGGCTCCCGGCGTCCGGCGAGCTGATGATCGTCGGCGCGCTCTCGGGGGGCTGACCTCCGACCGCCGCGGCGCGTCATGGCGGCCGCGGCCGGAACGCTCGTTCTCCGCGGCGCGACGGGCGTTTGCAGCGCAACATTCTGTTGCCCGAACCGCCCCGGAGAAGCTAAAATCAAGCGCTTTGCTTCGCACCTTCGTGGTTCGAACCGATCGCCAGCGCGGCAGCTCCGCGGGAAGGAATTGCGGACGTGACGCCGCCGCTTACGACCAGGCCCTTCAAAGTCGCCCTCGCGGCGCAGGCCGCCGCCACCATCGTCATCGCGATCGTGGCCGGCGTCTGGGCCGGTCGGGACGCGGCGCTGTCGGCCCTGTTGGGCGGGACGATCAATGTCGTCGCCGAAGTGCTCTACGGCCTCACGATCGGCATCGTGAACCCGTCGACGCCCTCCGGCACCGTGTTCGCGCTGCTGCGGGCCGAGGCGAGCAAGATCGCGCTGATCGTGTTCCAGCTGTGGCTGGTGCTGACGATGTACCAGGCGCTCGTGGCGCTCCCGTTCATCGTGGCGTTCGTGATCACCGTGCTCGTGTTCCGACTGGCATTCATCGTCCGCGACTGACCCGACCCTCCCTCCGCGCCCCATGGCCGAAACGCTCAACTCCCCCACCGACTACATCCAGGGCCACCTGACGCACCTGGTCCGGCCTTTCCGCGGACTCGAGGAGAACGCGGGCACGTTCTGGACCATCCACTGGGACACGCTGATCACGTCCGTGGTGCTGGGCGTGATCACCTTCGGCCTCATGTGGCTGGTCACGCGCAAGGCCACCGCCGGTGTTCCCGGCCGGCGCCAGGCGTTCGTCGAGCTCGTCGTCGGCTTCGTCAACGACCAGGTGAAGTCGATCTACGGCGGCAAGAGCGCGTGGGTCGCCCCGATCGCGCTGACCACCTTCGTGTTCGTGCTGGTGCTGAACTCGATGGACTTCCTGCCGGTCGACCTGACCGCGAAGGTCACCCACCTGTTCGCGCCGCACTGGCGGATCGTGCCCACCGCCGACGTCAACACGACGTTCGCGCTGTCGCTGTCGGTGTTCTTCCTGATGATCGCCTGGGCGATCAAGTCGAAGGGCTTCGGCGGCTGGATCCACGAGCTCTTCTGCTCGCCGTTCGGCGGCAACCCGCTGCTGTGGATCTTCAACTTCCTGTTCAACATGATCGAGTACGTCTCGAAGCCGCTGTCGCACTCGCTGCGGCTGTTCGGGAACATCTACGCCGGGGAGATCATCTTCCTGCTCATCGGCCTGCTCGCCTCGGTCGGACTGGCCGGCGCGGTCGCCGCCTCGTTCCTCAACCTCGGCTGGGCGATCTTCCACATCCTGATCGTCGTGCTGCAGGCGTTCATCTTCATGATGCTCACCGTCGTCTACCTGTCGATGGCCGAGGAGCATCACTGACCGGCGTCACGATTCCGCGAGCAACACCGTTCAACCGTTTCACTTATCTCCCGCACGAAAGGAAGCACGATGGACAAGATCCAACTGCTGGCGATGGTCCAGGCGTACACGGCTATCGGTATCGGCCTCATCATCGGCCTGGGCGCGCTGGGCGCCTGCGTGGGCGTCGCGATGATGTGCTCGAAGTTCCTCGAGAGCGCCGCGCGCCAGCCCGAACTGATGCCGCAGCTGCAGGCGAAGGTGTTCCTGCTGCTCGGCCTGATCGACGCCTCGTTCATCATCGGCGTCGGCCTCGCGATGCTGTTCGCGTTCGGCAACCCGCTCCTCGCGGTCATTCGCTGAGGGTGGTCATTCGCCACAACGCGTAACTGCCGGGGGCAGCCATGAACATCAACCTGACGCTGGTGATGCAGGCGGTGGCGTTCACCGCGTTCATCTGGTTCACCGCGAAATTCGTGTGGCCGCCGCTGATGCGCGCGATCGACGCGCGGCAGAAGCAGATCGCCGACGGCCTCGCGGCCGCCGAGCAGGGCCGCAACAGCCTCGCGACGGCCGAGAAGCGCATCGCCGACCTCATGACGGACGCCAAGGCGCAGGCCGCGGAGATCGTCCTGCAGGGCGAGAAGTTCAAGACCGAGACGGTCGCGGCCGCGAAGGCCGAGGCCAAGGTCGAGGCGGATCGCGTGATCGCCACGGCCAAGGCCGAGATCGAGCAGGAGGTCGCCCGCGCCAAGGAGCAGCTGCGCAACCAGGTCGCGGATCTCGCGGTCGCCGGCGCGCGGCAGATCCTGCAGCGCGAGGTGGACGCCAAGGCCCACGCCGACCTGCTCGCCGCGATCCAGAAGCAGCTCTAGGGAAGCGGACGCGCCATGGCCGAACTCTCCACCATCGCCCGGCCCTACGCCGAAGCGGCGTTCGCGCTCGCGCGCGACCGCAACGAGCTTCCGGTGTGGTCGGAAATGCTGCGCTTCCTGAACGAGGTCGTCGCCGACACGCGCGTCGGCGACGCGCTCGACAGCCCGAAGCTCACCGCCGGCGACAAGACGTCGCTGCTGCTGTCGATCGCCGGCGACAAGCTCACGCGCGAAGGCAGGAACTTCGTGCGCGTGCTGGTCGAGGGCGACCGCATCGGCGTGCTGCCGCAGATCCGGGCGCACTTCGACGCGCGCAAGGACGAGGCGGAGGGCGTGGCCAAGGCGACGATCGAGTCGGCGCAGCCGCTGTCCGACGCGCAGCTCGCCAGCCTCAAGGCGTCGCTGGAAAAGCACTTCGGCCGCGCGATCGAGGCCACGGTGGCGGTGAATCCGGAACTCATCGGGGGCGCACGGATCGTCGTGGGCGACACGGTGATCGACGGCTCGGTGCGCTCGAAGCTGGCCGCGATGGAGCGGGACCTGCGGGCCTGACCAACAACAGCGCGACGTCGCCCCGCGGAACGGGGTGCCGGCGCGACGCGAGGAAATCATGCAGTTGAACCCTTCCGAAATCAGCGAACTGATCAAGGGCAAGATCGCCAGCCTGGACGCCGCGCCCGAAGTGCGGACCCAGGGCACGGTCGTGTCGGTCACCGACGGCATCGTCCGCATCCACGGCCTGTCCGACGCGATGCAGGGCGAGATGCTCGAGTTTCCGGGCAACACCTTCGGGCTCGCGCTGAACCTCGAGCGCGACTCGGTCGGCGCCGTGGTGATGGGCGCCTACGAGCACATCACCGAGGGCGACACCGTCAAGTGCACCGGCCGCATCCTGTCGGTGCCGGTCGGCCCCGAGCTGATCGGCCGCGTCGTCAACTCGCTCGGCGAGCCGATCGACGGCAAGGGCCCGGTGACGACGAAGGAAACCGACGTCATCGAGAAGGTCGCCCCCGGCGTGATCTGGCGGAAGTCGGTGTCGCAGCCGGTGCAGACCGGCCTGAAGTCGATCGACGCGATGGTGCCGATCGGCCGCGGCCAGCGCGAGTTGATCATCGGCGACCGCCAGACCGGCAAGACCGCGGTGGCGATCGACACGATCATCAACCAGAAGGGCAAGGACCTCATCTGCATCTACGTCGCGATCGGCCAGAAGGCGGCGTCGATCAAGAACGTGGTCCGCAAGCTCGAGGAGCACGGCGCGATGGAGTACACGATCGTCGTCGCCTCCAGCGCGTCGGAGTCGGCGGCGCTGCAGTACATCGCCCCGTACTCGGGCTGCACGATGGGCGAGTACTTCCGCGACCGCGGGCAGGACGCGCTGATCGTCTACGACGACCTCACCAAGCAGGCGTGGGCGTACCGGCAGGTGTCGCTGCTGCTGCGCCGGCCGCCGGGCCGCGAGGCGTACCCGGGCGACGTGTTCTACCTGCACTCCCGGCTGCTCGAGCGCGCGGCGCGCGTCAACGAGGACTACGTCGAGCAGTTCACCAAGGGCGCGGTCAAGGGCAAGACCGGTTCGCTGACCGCGCTGCCGATCATCGAGACGCAGGCCGGCGACGTGACCGCGTTCGTGCCGACCAACGTGATCTCGATCACCGACGGCCAGATCTTCCTCGAGAGCGATCTCTTCAACGCCGGCATCCGGCCCGCGATCAACGCCGGCATCTCGGTGTCGCGCGTCGGCGGTTCGGCGCAGACCAAGGTCATCAAGAAGCTCGGCGGCGGCGTGCGGCTGGCGCTCGCGCAGTACCGCGAGCTGGCGGCTTTCGCGCAGTTCGCCTCCGACCTCGACGAGGCGACCCGCAAGCAGCTCGACCGCGGCCGCACTCGTCACCGAGCTGATGAAGCAGCCGCAGTACGCGCCGCTGTCGGTGGCCGAGCAGGCGATCACGCTGTTCGCGGTGACCAAGGGCTACCTCGACGACGTGCCGGTCGACAAGGCGCTCGCGTTCGAGGGCGGCCTGCGCCAGTTCCTCAAGAGCAAGTACGCGGGCATCGTGGACAAGCTCACCAAGACGAACGAGCTGACCGGCGACGACGAGAAGGCGCTGTCGGCGGCGATCGAGGACTTCAGGAAGACGGGCACGTACTGATGCGCCGCCGCGTCCGGGCGCCGTCACGGCGCCCGCGGAGCGCGCCGGCAGGGAATGAGCGATGGCGGGATCCAAGGAAATCCGCAACAAGATCAAGAGCGTGCAGAGCACGAGCAAGATCACCAAGGCCATGGAAATGGTCGCGGCCTCGAAGATGAAGAAGGCCCAGGACCGGATGCGCCAGTCGCGGCCGTACCTGCGCGGCATGCTGAACATCGCCATCCACGCGTCGAAGGCCTCGACCGAGTACCGCCACCCGTTCCTGGTCAAGCGCGAGACGATCAAGCGCGTCGGCGCCGTGGTGATCACGACCGACAAGGGACTGTGCGGCGGCCTCAACACCAACGTGCTGCGGCTGGTGCTGCAGGCGCACAAGGAGTGGCGCGGCAAGGGCATCGAGGTCGAATACTGCGCGATCGGCAGCAAGGGCCTGGGTTTCCTGCAGCGGCTCGGCGGCATCATCGCGTCGAGCGTCACGCAGATCGGCGACCGCCCGCACCTCGACAAGCTGGTCGGGCCGGTGAAGCTGCTGCTCGACAAGTACCGCGCCGGCGACCTCGACGAAGTGCACATCTTCTCGACGCTGTTCGTCAACACCATGAAGCAGGAGCCGCGGCAGGGCCGGCTGGTCCCGATCCCGGAGCAGTACCGGCTGCCCGACGGCACGGTGCAGACGCCGGAAACGCAGGGCGGGTCCTGGGACTACATCTACGAGCCCGATCGCGCAGACGCTGCTCGACGGCATCCTGCGGCGCTACGTCGAGGCGGTCGTCTTCCACATGCTCGCCGAGAACATGGCCTCGGAGCAGTCGGCGCGGATGGTCGCGATGAAGGCGGCGTCCGACAACGCCGGCAAGATCATCCAGGAACTGCAGCTCATCTACAACAAGACGCGGCAGGCGGCGATCACCAAGGAACTCTCGGAGATCGTCGGCGGCGCGGCGGCGGTCTGACCCGGATCACGATGCGCCGGCGGATCGACGGCGGCGCGACGAAGCGAATCAACGGAACACGCAGCAACGAACCTCGAGGATTGCGACATGAGCCAGGGAACCATTGTTCAGTGCATCGGCGCGGTGGTCGACGTGGAATTTCCGCGCGACGCGATGCCCAACATCTACGACGCGCTCAAGATGGACGAGATCGGCCTGACGCTCGAGGTCCAGCAGCAGCTCGGTGACGGCGTCGTCCGCACCATCGCGCTGGGCAGCTCCGACGGCCTGCGCCGCGGCATGCAGGTGGTGAACACCGGCGAGCCGATCATGGTCCCGGTGGGCAAGGAGACGCTCGGCCGGATCATGGACGTGCTGGGTCGCCCGATCGACGAGGCGGGCCCCGTCAACGCCGCGAAGCAGATGTCGATCCACCGCGAACGCGCCGGTGTTCGAGGATCTGTCGCCGTCGCAGGAGCTGCTGGAAACCGGCATCAAGGTCATCGACCTCGTCTGCCCGTTCGCCAAGGGCGGCAAGGTCGGGCTGTTCGGCGGCGCCGGCGTCGGCAAGACCGTCAACATGATGGAGCTCATCAACAACATCGCCAAGCAGCACGGCGGCTACTCGGTGTTCGCCGGCGTCGGCGAGCGCACTCGTGAGGGCAACGACTTCTATCACGAGATGAAGGGACTCCAGGACGTGCTGGACAAGGTCGCGCTGGTGTACGGCCAGATGAACGAGCCGCCGGGCAACCGCCTGCGCGTCGCGCTGACCGGCCTCACCATCGCCGAGAACTTCCGCGACGAGGGCCGCGACGTGCTGCTGTTCGTCGACAACATCTACCGCTTCACGCTGGCGGGCACCGAGGTGTCGGCGCTGCTGGGCCGGATGCCGTCCGCCGTGGGCTACCAGCCGACGCTGGCCGAGGAAATGGGCCGGCTGCAGGAGCGCATCACGTCGACCAAGACCGGCTCGATCACGTCGGTGCAGGCGGTGTACGTGCCCGCGGACGACCTGACCGACCCGTCGCCGGCCACCACCTTCGGCCACCTCGACGCCACCGTCGTGCTGTCGCGTGACATCGCGTCGCTGGGCATCTACCCGGCCGTCGATCCTCTCGACTCGACGTCGCGCCAGGTGGACCCGCACGTGATCGGCGAGGAGCACTACAACTGCGACGCGCAACGTCCAGCAGACGCTGCAGCGCTACAAGGAACTGCGCGACATCATCGCGATCCTGGGGATGGACGAGCTGTCGCCCGAGGACAAGCTCGTCGTGTCGCGCGCGCGGAAGATCCAGCGCTTCCTGTCGCAGCCGTTCACCGTCGCCGAGGCTGTTCACCGGCTCGCCCGGCAAGTACGTGTCGCTGAAGGACACGATCAAGGGCTTCAACATGATCGTCAACGGCGAGTGCGACCACCTGCCGGAGCAGGCGTTCTACATGGTCGGCGGCATCGAGGAAGCGTTCGAGAAGGCGAAGACGCTGCAGTAGCCCGGCCTACCTTCCCACGAGCGGAGCGAGCACACATGGCCAATACCCTACACGTCGACGTCATCAGCGCCGAAGAGCAGATCTATTCGGGGCCGGCGGAGTTCGTCGTGCTGCCCGGCCTCATGGGCGAGCTCGGCATCCTGCCGCGGCACACGCCGCTCCTGACCGAAATCCGCCCCGGCGCCGTGCGCATCAAGGTGCCGGGCCAGGAGCAGGAGGAGTTCGTGTTCGTGCAGGGCGGCTTCCTCGAGGTGCAGCCGACGTCGGTGACGGTGCTGGCCGACACGGCGATCCGCGCCAAGGACCTGGACGAGGCGAAGGCGCTCGACGCCAAGAAGGCCGC
Source organism: uncultured beta proteobacterium (assembly GCA_963810815.1). GTDB lineage: Bacteria > Pseudomonadota > Gammaproteobacteria > Burkholderiales > Casimicrobiaceae > CAVQWT01. The sequence goes on from CAWEPB010000003.1 coordinate 410,453, forward strand.
CGAGGAAGCGATGGCGAACAAGACGTCGAGCGAGGAAATCGCCACGGCCGAGGCCGAGCTGTCGCTGGCGCTGGCGCAGATCGAGGCGATCCGGAAGCTGCGCAACCGCGCCTGACCGGGCCGGAAGCGGTCAACAAAGGGCGGCCCTCGGGGCCGCCCTTTTTCATCGCGACATCAGGGCAGAGCCGCCTCGATGTCGGCGGCAGGCTCAAGCCTTCTGGCCGACCTCGAATCCGGCCAGCATTTCGAGCGCGCGCACCATCGCCGAGTGATCCCACGTCTTGCCGCCGTGCGCCGCGCAGGCGTTGAACAGTTCCTGCGCCGTCGCCGTGTTGGGCAGCGACATGCCGATGGCGCGGGCGCTGGACAGGGCGAGGTTGAGATCCTTCTGGTGCAGCTCGATGCGAAAGCCCGGATCGAAGGTGCGCTTGATCATCCGCTCGCCATGCACTTCGAGGATGCGCGACGAGGCGAAGCCGCCCATCAGCGCCTGCCGCACCTTGGCCGGATCGGCGCCCATCTTGGACGCGAACAGCAGCGCTTCGCCGACCGCCTCGATGTTGAGCGCGACGATGATCTGGTTGGCGACCTTGCAGGTCTGCCCGTCGCCGTTGCCGCCGACCAGCGTGATGTTCTTGCCCATCAGCGCGAACAGCGGCTTCACCGTTTCGAAGGCATCCTCGGGCCCGCCGACCATGATGGTGAGGCTCGCCGCCTTGGCGCCGACCTCGCCGCCGGAAACCGGCGCGTCGAGATACGCGCATCCCAGGGCGTTGATCCTGCCTGCGAAGACCTTCGTCTCGACCGGCGAGATCGAACTCATGTCGACGACGATCTTGCCGGCGGACAGGCCTTCGGCGATGCCGCCGGCGTCGAACAGCGCGGCGGCAACGTGCGGGGTGTCCGGCACCATGACGATGACGACGTCCGACTGCTGCGCGACGTCCTTGCCGGAAGCGCAGACCCTGGCGCCCTGGTCGATCAGCGCCTGCGCGGGCGGGCGAAGGTCGTGGACGAAGAGCTCGTGACCGGCGGCCAGCAGATGCCCTGCCATCGGCGTACCCATGATGCCCAGCCCGACGAAACCTATTTTGCTCATTGCGACGCTCCCGTTGGAATTGAAGGTGGCGGCGGGACGGCCGTTCGGTCAGCCCGTCGCCGGAAATTTGTCGCGCAGCGCCTGGGTGGCGCCCCGAAACAGGCCGAGATCGCTGCCGACGGCGACGAAGGTCGCACCCCAGTCGAGATAGCGTCGCGCGTCGGCCTCGACCGGCGCCAGGATGCCGGTGGGCTTGCCCTGTTTCTTCGCGCGCTCGAAGACGCGGCGGATCGCGTGCTGCACGTCGGGGTGGGCGGGGTTGCCCAGGTGTCCGAGGGCCGCCGCCAGGTCCGACGGCCCGACGAATATGCCGTCGACTCCGTCGACCGCGGCAATGGCGTCGATCGCGGCAAGCCCGGGACTGCTCTCGATCTGCACCAGCACGCAGATGTTCTGGTTGACCGTCGCCAGGTAGTCCGGAACCGTCCCGTAGCGGTTGTTGCGCTGGGACACCGACACGCCGCGGATGCCGGCCGGCGGGTAGCGCGTCGCGGCGACCGCGGCGCGCGCCTCGTCCTCGGACTCGACGAACGGGATCAGGAAATTGTAGAACCCGGCGTCCAGCAGCCGCTTGATGACGACGGCGTCGTTCCAGGGCGGACGCACGATGGGTGCGCTGCGACTGTCCTTCAGCGCCATCAGCTGCGGGATGAAGGTGCCGACGTCGTTGGGGGCGTGTTCGCCGTCGAGCAGCAGCCAGTCGAAACCGGCAAGCCCCAGCACCTCGGTGGTGATCGGATTCGCCAGCGACGACCAGCAGCCGATCAGCGTCCTCCCGGCGAGCAGGTCGCGCCGGAAGGAATTGGGGATGCCGGTGTAGGGGGTCGTTGTGGTCATCGGGTTCGCCTCCGGGGTTTCGAACGTCAATCCTTGAACGCTTCCTCGCGCTTCTTGCGCAGGGTCGGCAGCAGCACGACGACCAGCGCCACCGCGGAAATCGCCAGCAGCGTGGCGCTGATCGGCCGGGTGACCAGCACCGTGGCGCTGCCGGCGGAAAGCAGCATCGCGCGGCGCAGGTACTCCTCCATCATCGGGCCGAGGATGAAGCCCAGCATCATCGGCGCCGGCTCGCAGTCCAGCTTGCGGAAGATGTAGCCGAGGACCCCGAAGGCCGCCATCAGGTACACGTCGAACGAGGTGTTGGCCAGACTGAACACGCCGATCCCGCAGAACACCAGGATCGCCGGATACAGCAGGTGGTAGGGCACCGAGATCATCTTCACCCACAGCCCGATCAGCGGCAGGTTCAGCACCAGCAGGAAGAGGTTGCCGATCCACATCGACACCACCAGCCCCCAGAACAGCGCCGGCTGCTCGGCCATCACCTGCGGCCCCGGCTGGATGCCGTGCATGATCAGCGCGCCGATCATCAGCGCCATCACCGGGTTCGACGGGATGCCCAGCGTCAGCATGGGGATGAACGACGCCTGCGCGCCGGCGTTGTTGGCCGCCTCGGGTGCGGCCACGCCTTCGATCGCGCCCTTGCCGAACTGCGCCGAGTTCTTCGATGCTTTCTTCTCCAGCGAGTAGGCGGCGAACGACGAGAGCATCGCCCCGCCGCCCGGCAGGATGCCCAGCGCCGAGCCCAGCGCCGTGCCGCGCAGGATCGGCGCGACGATGCGCTTCAGGTCGTCGCGGCTCGGCATCAGGCCGGTGATCCTGGCCAGCGCCACCGACCGGGTCTTCTCGGTCTGCAGGTTGGAGATGATCTCGCCCAGGCCGAACACGCCCATCGCCACCACGACGAAGTTGATGCCGTCGGCGAGCTCGGGGACATCGAAATCGAACCGCGACGTACCGGAATTCACGTCGGTGCCGATCAGGCCCAGCAGCAGGCCGAGGATGATCATCCCCAGCGCGTGCAGCAGGGACCCGCTCGCCAGCACGATCGACGCCACCAGGCCGAGCACCATCAGCGAGAAGTAGTCGGCGGCGCCGAACTTCAGCGCCACCTCCGACAAGGGTGGTGCCGCCAGCGCGATCAGGAACGTGCACACGGTGCCGGCGAAGAACGACGCGATCGCCGCCGTCGCCAGCGCCGTACCGGCCCGGCCCTGGCGCGCCATCTGGTAGCCGTCGAGGGCGGTCACGACTGACGACGACTCGCCGGGCAGGTTGACCAGGATGGCGGTGGTCGACCCGCCGTACTGGGCGCCGTAGAAGATGCCCGCCAGCATGATCAGCGCGGTTTCCGGCGGCAGGCCGAACGTCACCGGCAGCAGCATGGCGATGGTGGCGACCGGACCGAGGCCCGGCAGCACCCCGATCGCGGTGCCCAGGAAGACGCCGACCAGGCAGTAGAACAGGTTCACCCCACTGGCGGCGGTCGAAAACCCGAGGGCGAGGTGGTTCAGGAGGTCCACGTACCGTCCCTCAGGCGCTGAACCAGGTGCCGAGCAGCGGCACCGGAATGCCCAGCCCCTTCACGAACACCAGCGCGCAGAACACGATCAGGCCGCCCATCAGCGTCAGCGCCCGCCAGTCGAAGCGGAACTTGATGCTCGCCGCCGCACTGACCAGGATCAGCGTGGCCAGCGCGGGGACCAGGCCGGCCGGCCGGAGCAGGACGCCGAAGAGCACCGTCGCCAGCGTGACCAGGAACATTCCCTTCCAGGCAATCGCGCCGATCGGCTCGCCCCTGGCGAAGAACGAACGGATCAGCGAAGCGAGGCCGATCAGGAGGAGCAGGCCGCCGAGCACCGTGGGGAAGTACGCCGGCCCCATCCGCGAACTCGACCCCATCCCGTAATCGCGCGCGATCAGCACGGCGGCGGCGCCGAATCCGGCATAGAGCAAGCCGGCCCAGAAGTCCTTCGGGCTGCGGATCAGGGTGGCCATTGCTTGCTCCTCCTTCAGCGGCGCTGCGGACACTGCGGGTCCGCTCGGCGCCCGATTCCCTGCGTCAACGTACGAGGCAGGGCCGCTTGGCGTCGAACTTCCACCCCGGGATCAGGTATTGCATCGCCATCGCGTCGTCACGGGCTCCGAGCCCGTGGTCGAGATAGAGGCGATGCGCCTTTTCGACTTCCGCCATGTCGAGTTCGACCCCGAGGCCGGGCGAAGTCGGCACCTGCACCATTCCGCGCTCGATCTTCAGCGGCTCCTTGGTCAGGCGCTGGCCGTCCTGCCAGATCCAGTGCGTGTCGATCGCGGTGACGCGGCCGGGCGCCGCCGCGGCGACGTGGGTGAACATCGCCAGCGACACGTCGAAGTGATTGTTCGAGTGCGAGCCCCAGGTCAGTCCCCAGTCGCGGCAGGTCTGCGCCACGCGTACCGAGCCGGCCATCGTCCAGAAGTGCGGGTCGGCCAGCGGAATGTCGACCGACTGCAGCGCCAACGCGTGGCTCAGTTGCCGCCAGTCCGTGGCGATCATGTTGGTCGCGGTGGGCAGCCCGGTCGCCCGGCGGAACTCGGCCATCACCTCGCGGCCCGAGAAGCCGTCTTCGGCGCCGCACGGGTCTTCGGCGTAGGCGACGACGCCGCGCAGGTCGCGCATCAGGCGAATCGCGTCCTTCAGCAGCCACGCGCCGTTCGGGTCGAGCGTGATGCGGGCGTCGGGAAATCGCTCGTGCAGGGCGACGACCGCCTCGAGCTCCTCTTCGGCGCGCAGCACGCCACCCTTCAGCTTGAAGTCGTTGAAGCCGTAGCGCTCACGCGCGGCCTCGGCCAGGCGCGTAATGGCTTCGGGCGTCATCGCCTTCTCGTGGCGCAGTCGGAACCATTCGTTGCCGGCCTCCGGCTCCCGGGCGTACGGCAGATCGGTCCGGTCGCGGTCGCCGATGTAGAACAGGTAACCCAGCATCTCGACCGCCTGGCGTTGCTGGCCTTCGCCGAGCAGCGCCGCGACCGGCACACCCAGGTGCTGGCCGAGCAGGTCGAGCAGCGCGGACTCGACGGCGGTCACCGCGTGGATGGTCGTGCGCAGGTCGAAGGTCTGCAGCCCGCGCCCGCCCGCGTCGCGGTCGGCAAACTGGTGCTGCATCTGCTGCAGCAGGCGCTGGTGCGACCCCAGTGGCTGTCCGACGACGAGGTCGTGCGCGTCTTCCAGCGTCTGGCGGATCTTCTCGCCGCCGGGCACTTCGCCGATGCCGGTGCGCCCGGCGTTGTCGGTCAGGAGGAGCAGATTGCGGGTGAAATACGGGCCGTGCGCCCCGCTCAGGTTGAGCAGCATGCTGTCGCGCCCGGCGACCGGGATGACGCGCAACCCGGAAACGACCGGGGTCCCCGCTGCCGGATGTTCGGCCTGGTGATGCATCGTGTGCCTCGTGGTTTGCGCCGGGTTACCGTGCGGGCCTTCGCGCCGGCGCGCCGCCCCGGCGAGCGCATGGCCGCCGCGCCCGGGCGGCGGGAACGAAACGGGCGCGGGCACCGTTCATCTCAGGTTACCGGCGCCGGGTTGAACAGCACCAGCGCGTTGTGCAGCTTCCAGTGCTCGGCCCAGGTCTTCTTCCGTCCGCTGGCCACCTCGAGCATCAGGCGGAAGAGTTCCCAGCCGACCTCTTCGATCGTCGCGCCGCCGTCGGCGATGCGCCCGGCATTGACGTCCATCAGGTCGTGCCAGCGGCGCGCCAGGTCGCTGCGCGTGGCCACCTTGATGACCGGCACCTCGGCCAGGCCGTAGGGCGTGCCGCGGCCGGTGGTGAAGACATGCAGGTTCATGCCGGCGGCGAGCTGCAGCGTGCCGCAGATGAAGTCGCTGGCCGGCGTGGCGGCGTACACCAGGCCCTTCGTGATGCCCCGGTCGCGCAGCCGCTCGCCCGGCGAGAGCACGCCCGAGATCGGCGCGCTGCCGCTCTTCACGATCGACCCCATCGCCTTCTCGACGATGTTGGACAGGCCGCCCTTCTTGTTGCCCGGGGTCGTGTTGGCGCTGCGGTCGACGCGGCCCCGCTGGAGGTAGGCGTCGTACCAGGCCATCTCGCGGATCATCGCGTCGGCGACTTCGGCGCTCGCGGCACGCGCGGTCAGCTGGTCGATGCCGTCGCGCACCTCGGTGGTTTCGGAAAACATGACCGTCGCGCCCGCGCGCACCAGGAGGTCGGTGCAGAAGCCGACCGCCGGGTTGGCGGTGACGCCGCTGAAGGCATCGCTGCCGCCGCACTGCACGCCGACGACGAGTTCGCTCGCCGGAACGGTTTCGCGGCGGCGCGAGTTCAGCCGTTCGAGGTGCACACGGGCGGTCGCCATGATCGCATCGATCATCGACATGAAGCCGACGTGCGCGTCGTCCTGCAGGCACACGACGTCGAGCTTCGCGTCTTCGCCCGTGCCGGCATCGGCCGCGTTGCGTTCGTCGACGATAACGAAGGTGCCGGGCGGCAGCAGTCGCTCGGGCTGCAGCTTCTCGCAGCCCAGGCTCACGACCATCACCTCGTTGCCGAAGTTCGGGTTCAGCGTGATGTTGCGCAGCGTGCGGATCGGGATGATCGCGTCCGGCGCGTCGATGGCCACGCCGCAGCCGTAGCTGTGCTCGAGCCCGACCACGTCGTCGACGTTCGGGTACTTCGGCAGCAGCTCGTCCCTGATGCGCCTGACCGCGAACTCGACCACGCCGGCCACGCACTGCACCGTGGTCGTGATCGCGAGGATGTTGCGGGTCCCGACCGACCCGTCGGCATTGCGGTAGCCATCGAAGGTGTAGCCCTCGAGCGGAGCCAGCGGCGCCGCCTTGACCGTCGAGACCGGCAGACCTTCGAGCGGTCGTGCCTCCGGCATCTCGAGCACGCGCTCGTGCACCCAGCTGCCGGCGGGGAGGGCCCGCGCGGCGCGGCCGATGGCGACGTTGTAGCGCAGCACCGGATCGCCCGCCGCCAGATCGACGAGCGCGACCTTGTGGCCCTGCGGAACCCGGTCGACGAGCGTGACGCCGGAGGGCAACCTCGTGCCCGCGGGCAGCCCGCCATCGTTGGCCACGATCGCGACGTTGTCGCGCTCGTGCATGACGATGGAGAGCGGTGCGATCGAAGCGGTCGCGGCCATGATCCGGGTGCCGCAGCGGCGCCGCTTCAGTCCGCCGTGATCTTCCCGATCTCGATCACTTTCTTCCAGCGGGCGAATTCGGCAGCCTGGAAGGCCGTGAACTGCTCCGGCGTGTTGCCGACGATCTCGAAGCCGAGCTCGAGCAGCTTGGGCTTGACCTGCGGGTCGTTCAGCCCGGCCACGATGGCGGCGTGCAGCTTGGTCTTGATGTCGGCGGGCAGGCCCTTCGGCGCGGCAAAGGCCTGCCAGGAATAGACCGTGACGCCCTTGATGCCCGACTCTTCCATCGTCGGCACGTCGGGCAGCAGCGGCGAGCGCTTGGTGCTGGTGATCGCCAGCGCCTTCAGCTTGCCGGCCCGGATGTTGTTGAGGCCCGTGTTGATGTTCATGAACGTCGCGTCGACCTGGCCGCCGAGCAGGTCGGTCATCGCCGGCGCTCCGCCCTTGTAGGGGATGTGCACGCCCATGGTGCCCGTCTGTTGCCAGAACAGCTCGGCCGTGAGGTGGTCGCTCGTGCCGTTGCCCGCCGAGGCGAACGTCATCTTGTTGGGATTCGCCTTCAGGAACGCGATGACGTCCGCCAGCGTCTTGTGCGGCGAGTTGGCCGGAACGGCCAGCACGTTGGGGGCCTGCACGGCGACCGTGATGTAGTCGAAGTCCTTCAGCGGGTCGTAGCCACCGTTCTTGATCAGGTGCGGGCCGATCACGAACGGTCCGAGCGACGAGACGAAGATCGTGTAACCGTCGGGTGCCGCGCGTTTGGCGGCGACGGCGCCGATCGCCCCGCCGGCGCCGGGCTTGTTTTCGACGATGAAGGTGCCCCCGAGCTTCTCCTGCAGCCTCGGGCTCAGCGTGCGGGCGATCAGGTCGGTCGATCCGCCGGGCGGGAACGGCACCAGCAGGGTGACCGGCTTGTCCGGCCAGCCCTGGGCCTGGACGCCGGCAGCGGCGGCGAGCCCAAGGACCAGGGTCGTCAAGAGCTTTTTCATGAGATGTCTCCTCCGGGTTGTGGCGCGCGCTGCGCGCCAGGCTTGAAATCGAAGTGGCCGAGCCAGTGCAGGGGGTGGTCGAGAGTGTGGGCGTCGTGCGCTAGGGTCTCGCGCCGACCTCGGTCCGCTCGCGGGTCCAGCCGCGCGCCTGCTCGCTCAAGGTGACGCCGAGACCGGGGGTCGTCGGAACCCGCATCCGCCCATTCTCGATCTCGATGCGTTCGTTGAACAGCGGCTCGAGCCAGTCGAAATGCTCGACCCAGGGCTCGCGTGGATACGCGGCGGCCAGGTGGATGTGCAGCTCCATCGCGAAATGCGGCCCGAGCATCAGCCCGGCATGGTCGGCCAGGCCGGCGACCTTCAGGAACGGCGTGATGCCGCCGAGCCGCGGCGCATCCGGCATCAGGTAGTCGGCTGCCCGATGGCGGATCAGGTCCCAGTGTTCCGCCGCGCTGGTCAGCATTTCGCCGGTCGCGATGGGCGTGTCGAACTGGGCCGCCAGCGCCGCGTGGCCTTCGTGGTCGTAGGCATCGAGCGGCTCCTCGATCCAGACCAGGTCGAACTGCTCGAAGATCCGGCACATGCGCTGGGCGGTCGGTCGGTCCCATTGCTGGTTGGCGTCGACCATCACCGGCATCGTGTCGCCCAGGTGCTTGCGCACCGCCTCCACCCGCCGCACGTCGAGGGCTCGGTCCGGCTGTCCCACCTTGAGCTTGATGCCGCCGATGCCGCGCTCGCGCGACGCGGTGGCATTCACCAGCAGCTGTTCCAATGGCGTGTGCAGGAAACCGCCCGAGGTGTTGTAGCAGCGCACCGAATCGCGATGCGAGCCGAGCAGCTTGGCCAGCGACAGGCCCGATCGCTTCGCCTTCAGGTCCCACAGCGCGACGTCGAAGGCGCCGATGGCCTGCGTTGCCATGCCGCTGCGACCCACCGAGGCCCCGGCCCAGCACAGCTTGTCCCAGATCCTGGCGATGTCGCTCGGATCCTCGCCGATGAGGGCCGGCGCGATTTCGCTGGCATGCGCGAACTGGCCGGGCCCGCCGGCCCGCTTGGAGTAGCTGAAGCCCAGTCCCTCCCGGCCGTCGGCGGTCTCGATCTCCGCGAACAGCATGGCGACCTCGGTCATCGGCTTCTGGCGACCGGTCAGGACTTTCGCATCGCTGATGGGTGTCGCGAGCGGCAGGTAGCACGACGACAGCCGGACCCAGGCGATCCGACCGTCCGCAGCGGCGGCGCTTTTCGACGTCATCGAATTCCGTTTCGGTCCGATGGTAACGTTGTCATCCTGCGGTGCGCTTCATCGCCAACTTGCGTCATCCTCTGCGGCGGCGGTCTTCCCGGGCCGTCGCAGCCGCCCGGCCGCGACGCGTCTGGCAATCGAATGGCAAAAGAATGGCAAAAATGGTAACGTTGTCATATCGGCCTGTCAAGCGTGGTTTTCATCCGCGGACTGTTACCCGTTTATCCCCCCGTACGCCCGGCCCGTCGCCATGTCTCCCCGATCCGCACCCCGGTCCGCCACGCTGCACGACGTCGCCCGCGAAGCCGGCGTGTCGCCGATCACCGCATCGCGCGCGCTGAACCACCCGGGCATGGTGTCCGCGAAGACCATTGCGCGCGTCCAGCAAGCGGTCGAGGCGACGGGCTACATCCCCAACCTGCTGGCGGGCGGACTCAAGTCCAGGCGCAGCCTGATGGTCGCGGCGCTCGTGCCCGCCATCTCGATCGCGCAGTTCCTGCCGACCGTCCAGGCGCTGACCGAGGAACTCGACGCGGCCGGCTACCAGCTCATCCTGGGGCAGACCGGCTACGACCGCTCCCGCGAGGACGCGCTGCTCAACACCATGATCGGGCGCCGGCCGGACGGCATCGTGATCACCGGCCTCGTGCATTCGCAGGTGGCACGCGAGCGCCTGCGGCGCCTCGGCCTCCCGGTCGTCGAAACCTGGGACCTCTCCGAACATCCCGTCGACATGGTGGTGGGGTTCTCGCACCTGAAGGTCGGGAGCGCCGTCGCCAGCTACTTTCTGGGCAAGGGCTGGGAACGCCTCGGCATCGCCACCGGCAACGACCACCGCGCCTCGCTGCGGCGCGAGGGCTTCCTGGCGGCGGTCGGCCACGACGTGCCGACCGCCGTGGTGTCCGCTCCCAGCAGCCTGGCACTGGGGCGGCAGGCGTTGGCCGAACTGCTGCGACAGGAGCCGACGCTCCAGGCGGTCTATTGCAGCTCGGACCAGCTGGCGCAGGGCGTGCTGACGGAGGCACAGGCCCGCGGGCTGCGGATTCCCGAGGATCTGGCGGTCTGCGGCTTCGGCAACGCCGACTTCGCGGCGCACATGGAGCCGTCGTTGACGACGGTGCACGTCGACGGCGCAGCCATCGGCAGGCTGGCCGCGCGGCTCATCGTCGACCGCTGCCGCGGGCAGCCGGTGGACCAGCGGGTGATCGACGTCGGCTTCCGGATCGTCGAGCGGCGGTCGACCGGGGGCGGTCCCGCGGCTGGCGAGCAGATCGGCTTGCCGTCCGGGTGAAACGTTCGCCGGTGTTGCGGTATCATTGTTGCGCCGCAGCAATGTCGCGCGCCTGAGGAAATCCAGGAGTCTCGCCATGCACGATTTCACCAACCGCACGTTCGACGAAATCGCGATCGGCGCCACCGAATCGGTGACGCGGATGCTGACCGCCACCGACGTCGAGGCGCTCGCGCTGGCCGCCGGCGACGTCGAGGGCTTCCACATCGAAGGCGGTCCCGAGGTCGACCGGCTGTCGGCGCAGGGCGCCGCGGCGATCGCGCTGGTCGCGGGAATCCTCAACCGGCGGCTGCCGGGTCCGGGCAGCCGCATCGTCGGTACGCAGATGCGTTACGCGGGGGCCGCCTACGTCGGCGACCGGCTCACGGCGACGGTGACGGCGAAGGCCAAGCACCCCAAGCCGCACCGCATCGACTTCGATTGCCGCTGCACCAACCAGGATGGGGTCGTGCTGGTCGAGGGCGTCGCGACGGTCGAAGCGCCGACCGCGCGGGTTGCCTACTCCAACGTCGCCACGCCGGAGTTCGTCCTCCGGCGCAACGACGGCTTCGCCAAGCTGATCGCGCGCTGCAAGGCGCTGCCGCCGATCACCTGCGCCGTCGTGCATCCCTGCGACGCCGCCTCGCTGTCCGGTGCGGTCGAGGCGGGCAAGCGTGGACTGATCGTGCCGATCCTGATCGGGCCCGAGGCCAAGATCCGCGCGGTGGCGGCCGAAGAGGGCATCGACCTCGCGCCCTACCAGATCGTCCCGGTCGAGCACAGCCACGCCGCCGCGGCCAAGGCCGTCGAGCTCGCGCGTTCGGGCCATGTCGAGGGCCTGATGAAAGGCAGCCTGCACACCGACGAGCTGATGGGCGCGGTGGTGCCTTCGGCGACCGGGCTGCGCACCGCGCGCCGCATCTCGCACGCATTCGTGATGGACGTGCCGACCTACCCGCGGCTGCTGATGGTGACCGACGCGGCCATCAACATCTTCCCGAACCTCGAGTGCAAGGTCGACATCTGCCAGAACGCGATCGACCTCGCGCAGATCCTCGGCATCGAGACGCCGAAGGTCGCCATTCTCTCGGCCGTCGAGACCGTCAACCCCGGCATCCCCAGCACCCTCGACGCGTCGGCGCTGTGCAAGATGGCCGACCGCGGGCAGATCACCGGCGGCATCCTCGACGGACCGCTGGCATTCGACAACGCGGTCTCGTTCGAGGCCGCGCGCACCAAGCGCATCGTGTCGCCGGTGGCGGGACAGGCCGACATCCTGCTGGTCCCCGACCTCGAGGCCGGCAACATGATGGCGAAGCAGCTGCAGTATCTCGTCGGCGCCGACTCGGCGGGCATCGTGCTCGGCGCCCGCGTGCCGATCGTGCTGACCTCGCGCGCCGACAGCGTGCGCTCGCGGCTGGCGTCGACGGCGGTGCTGAAGCTGCTCGCGCACGCACGGCGCGAGAAGATGCTGCCGAAATCCTGACGCGGCCGGCCCGACCGCGGTTCAGGGGTGCCCGGTCGCGCTGCCGGCGGCGGCCGGCGGGGGCGGCGGCGCGGCGTCCTGCTCGTTCACCCAGCTCGCGAGCAGCGTGTAGCTGACCGCCAGCACCACGGGGCCGACGAACAGGCCGACGATGCCGAAGGCGAACAGGCCGCCGATCACGCCGGCCATGATCAGCAGCAGCGGCAGGTTGGCGCCGCGCCTGATCAGCATCGGCCGCAGGATGTTGTCGATCGAACCGACCAGGACGGTCCACACCAGCAACAGCGTCGCGGTGACGTTCTGTCCCGTGTAGTAGAACCACGCGACCGCGGCCAGCATCGGCAGCATCGGCCCCAGCTGCGCGATGCACAGCACGAACATCGCCGCGACGAACAGCGCGACGTACGGCGTGCCGGCGACGAGCAGACCCAGGCCGCCCAGCGTCGTCTGCACCAGCGCCGTGACGACGATGCCCAGCGCCACCGCGCGGATCGACGCCCCCGCCAGGACGACGGTCGCGTCACCCTGCTCACCGAGCAACCGGGAGAAGAACCGCCGCACACCCTTCGCCGCCGTTTCGCCGGTCGCGTACAGGATCGCGCAGATGGTCACCGTGAACACCAGGTGCAGCACCAGCCCGCCGACGGTGCCGATCTGGCCGACCAGCCAGGTGCCGGCCTTGCCGGCGTAGGGCGCGACGCGGACCAGCAGTCCCTCGGCGCCGCCGCGGGCGACCTCGTCCCACAGGGCGACGATGCGCTCCCCCACGAACGGCACGTTGCCGACCCAGGCCGGCGGCGGCGGCAATCGAAGCTCGGTCACGTGGATGTGCGTGAACGCGTCGGCGTGTTCGACGACGGTGAGGACCGCCGCGATCAGCGGCGCGAACACGACCAGCAGCAGAAGCAGCGTGCACAGCAGCGTCGCCAGGCTGCGCCGGCCGCCGACCATCGCCTCGATCTTGAGCATCAGCGGCCAGGTGGCGACGACGATCATCGTCGCCCACAGCAGCGCGGGCAGGAACGGGAGCAGCACGTACAGGCTGCCGCCGAGCAGCGCCGCGATGAGCAGCACGCCGAACGAAATCCGCGGCAGGTCGCGCGATCCGGGAGGAAGGGCCATGGGCGAGGCTCGCTCGAAGTGGGACGGGTCGGGGTCGTCGGATCGCGGATGGACTCAGGCCGGCGCCAGCTGCTGCTCGGCCAGCGTCATCCAGTAGCTAGCGCCGATCGGCAGCGCCGCATCCTCGAAGTCGTAGCGCGGATTGTGCACGTTGGTGGTCTCGGGGCCGCGGCCCGCGCCCAGCCACACGTAGCAGCCGCGCTTGGCGTCGAGCATGAACGAGAAGTCCTCGCTGCCCATGTTCGGGACCGGGTCGGTCTCGACGTTGGCGGCGCCGACGACCGCCGTGGCCGCGGCGACCGCGTAGCCCGTCTCGGTCTCGGAATTGACCAGCGCCGGATAGCGTCGCTCGTAGCGCACCGTCGCCTTCATCTCGAAGGTCGCCGCCAGCCCCGCGACGATGCCGCGGATGCGTTCCTCGATGAGGTCCTGCACCTCCCGGCGGAACGTGCGGACGGTGCCGCGCAGCACGACCTCCTCGGGAATCACGTTCCACGTGTCGCCGCCGTGCACCTGCGTGACGCTGACCACGCCGGCGTCCTGCGGGTGCAGGTTGCGCGACACGATCGTCTGCAGCGCGTTGATCGCGTGGGCGGCGAACAGCATCGGATCCTTGCCCGTGTACGCCATCGCCGCGTGCGCACCCTTGCCGGTGACGACGATCTCGAAGATGTCGTAGGCGCCCATCAGCGGGCCGACCCGCGTCGCGATGTGGCCCAGCGGTTTCTGCGGCCAGTTGTGCATGCCGTAGACCGCGCGCATCGGAAACCGGCGGAAAAGCCCCTGCTCGACCATCACCCGGCCGCCGCCTTCGTTCTCCTCGGCCGGCTGGAAGATGAAATACACGGTGCCGGCGACGCTCTTCTTCTGCGCCAGCGCCTTCGCGGCGCCGAGCAGCATCGCCGTGTGGCCGTCGTGGCCGCAGGCGTGCATCTTGCCGGGCGTGCGCGAGGCGTGCGGCAGGCCGGTCGCCTCGTGGATGTGCAGCGCGTCGAGGTCCGCCCGCAGGCCGATCGCGTGTTCCTCGCCGCCTTCGCCGCCGACGCGCAGCGCGGCGACCACGCCGGTCCCCGCCAGCCCCTCGTGCACTTCGAGGCCGAAGCCGCGCAGCTTGTCGGCGACGAAGGCCGCCGTGGCCGTTTCCTCGAACGCAGTTTCGGGATGGGCGTGGAGGTGATGCCGCCACGCCTGCATTTCGGGCACCAGCGCGGCGATCTCGGGACGGATGTTCATGGACGGACCGGAAATTTGACGTGCGTCATCGTAGCGCAAATCGCCGCGGCAGCAGCGGGCGTGCACCCGTGGCCGCCGCGGTAGAATCGCCGCGGAGGTTTGCCCCGTCATGTCCCCCCCTGTGCAGAAGTTCGATCTCGCCGTCATCGGCGCCGGCATCAACGGCGCCGGCATCGCCCGCGACGCGGCCGGCCGCGGCCTGTCGGTGCTGCTGGTCGAGAAGGACGACATCGCCAGCGCGACGTCGCAGTGGAGCACCAAGCTGATCCACGGCGGCCTGCGCTATCTCGAGTACTACGAGTTCCGCCTGGTCCGCGAATCGCTCGACGAGCGCGAAGTGGTGCTGCATTCGGCGCCGCACCTCGTCGCGCCGCTGACGTTCGTGCTGCCGCACGAGCCGCACCTGCGCCCCGCGTGGATGATCCGCGCGGGCCTGTTCCTGTACGACCACCTCGGCCGCCGCGAGACGCTGCCCGGGTCGTTCAGCGTGAAGCTGTCCAACACCAAGTGGGGCGCCGGGCTGAAGTCGCGGTTCGCCAGGGGCTTCGTCTACGCCGATGCGCGGGTGGACGACGCGCGGCTGGTCGTCGCCATCGCGATGGCCGCGCGCGAGGCCGGGGCCGACGTGCGCGTGCGCACGGCGCTGGTCGGTGCGGAGCGCGACGCCGACGGCTGGACGCTGACGCTGGAGCCCGCCGGCGGCGCGCGCACGACGGTCCGCGCGCGGGCGGTGGTCAACGCCACCGGTCCGTGGGTCAAGCGCGTCCGCGACCTGCTCGGCGCGCCGTCGGCGAAGGAGAACGTCCGGCACGTGAAGGGGAGCCACATCGTGGTGCCGCGCGTGCACGCCGAGGACCACGCGTACATCCTGCAGAACGCCGACAAGCGGATCGTGTTCGTCATTCCCTACCAGGACGCGTACTCGCTGATCGGCACCACCGACGTGCCGATCGCGGATTTCGAGCGGCCCGAGATCGACGATGCCGAGATCGAGTACCTGCTGAAGCTCGCCAATTCGTACCTCGACAAGCCGCTCACGCGCGCCGACATCCGCTGGACCTTCGCCGGCGTGCGGCCGCTGTACGACGACGGCGCGTCGGATCCCTCGGCGATAACGCGCGACTACGTGTTCAAGCTCGACACCGGTGCCGCCGCCACGGGGGCGCCGGCGCTGTCGGTGTTCGGCGGCAAGCTCACCACCTACCGCAGGCTCGCCGAGCACGCGCTGTCGGACCTCGCGCGCTGGTTCCCGGCGATGAAGCCGGCGTGGACGCGCGACGTGCCGCTGCCCGGGGGCGACCTGCCCGCCGGCGGGCTCGCCGCGTGGATCGACGCGCTCGCGCGGCGCTATCCGGCCGTGCCGGCCGACGTTCGCCGCGGCCTCGCCCGCCGGCACGGCTCGCGCGCGACCCGCATCCTCGATCGCGCCGATCCGGCGGGCGGCCTCGGCGAGCGCTTCGGCGCCGAGCTGACCGCCGCCGAGATCGACTACCTCGTGCGCGAGGAATGGGCCCGCACCGCCGACGACGTGCTGTGGCGCCGGACCAAGTGCGGGCTCGGGCTCGACGACGCGGGCCGGGCGAGGGTGGCGGCGGCCGTCGCCGCCGCGGTCGCGGCGACCGGCGGGTCGGCGTGACGCCGGTGCCGGCGCCGCGATGACCTCCGCCGCGGTCGCGATGCGCCCGCTGGCCGCGATGCCCGCCGCCACGCGGGCGGCCATCCGCGGCGTCCTGTTCGACATCGACGACACGCTGACGACGCACGGCGCGCTGACCGCCGCGGCCTACGCGGCGCTGGAGGCGCTGCACGACGCGGGCCTCACGGCGGTGGCCATCACCGGGCGTCCCGCGGGATGGTGCGACCACCTCGCGCGGATGTGGCCGGTCGACGCCGTCGTCGGCGAGAACGGCGCGCTGTGGATGCGCTACGACCGCGCCGCGCGCAGGCTCGAGCGGCATTTCGTCGCCGCCGACGCGGTGCGGCGCGAAAACCGGGCGCGGCTCGCCGCGATCGGCGAGCGCATCCTCGGCGCCGTGCCGGGCACCGCGCTCGCCAGCGACCAGCATTACCGCGAGGCCGACCTGGCGATCGACTTCTGCGAGGACGTGCCCGCGCTGCCGCGCGCCGCCGTGGACCGCATCGTCGCGCTGATGGAGGCCGAAGGCATGACGGTCAAGGTCAGCTCGATCCACGTCAACGGCTGGTTCGGCCGCTACGACAAGCTGACGACGACCCGGGCGCTGTTCGCCGAGGTCTTCGGCATCGATCTAGACCGCGACCGCGAGCACTACGTCTTCGCGGGCGACTCGCCCAACGACGCGCCGATGTTCGCGTACTTCCCCAACGCCGTCGGCGTCGCCAACGTGCGCGCCTTCGCCGACCGCATCGCCACGCTGCCGGCTTACGTCACCGCCGGCGAGGCGGGCGCCGGCTTCGTCGAGCTGGTCGCGGCGGTGGTGGCCGGGCGGCGAGGGGGCGGCGGCGTGGCGGAGAAGATCAAGGGCAACTCCAGACGCTAAGGCGCAAAGGCGCGAAGGAGTGATTGCCGGAACCCGGGCGGGGCCACGGGCTTGACGGCGGACGGCAAGGTGCCGTTTTCCGCAGGGCAGATGGCGGGGGAGGCGCCACCGGTCGAAGACGTGGGCTTCGGGCCATTGTGAGCGCTTACTTGCGCTGAATCTATCGTCAGCAGACGAGGTGCGGCCAGACCGGATCGATCCTGCGATCTGCCTGGCCGGGCGGCCGTCGCCACAGGCGCGTTGTTTGCTTCTCCTGTCATCCCGCGGAATGCGAATCGCGACGCGGACTTGCTTCGATCGGTTGCGGCAGTACCGCAATGCCCCGCGCCAAGCGCCTGAAACGCAATGAAACCGGGGGGCGGGTCGGAAAAACGGGAGGACGACGATGGTTCGCTTCGGCTTCAACATCAAGACCCGCACCGGGCAGAAGGTCGACAACATCTCGATCATGGCCGGCTCGCAGGCCGACGCCGAGCGCCGGCTGCGGCAGATGTACCTTCAGTGCGAGATCATCGAGTGCGTCACGCAGTCGGTCCCGCGCCGCGTCGACACGCTCGACGTCGAAGGCATCATCGGCCTGATCAGCGCCAGCGAACCCGCGGTCCGCGGGCTGGCCGCCGCCAACGAAGCCCCGGCCGTCTGGGGCCGGGCGTTCCGCTCCGGCACGCAGTAACCCCCGCCCGCACTCACTCCACGAATCCCGCCGCCACCAGTTCGTCGGCCAGCGACTGGTAGTCCTGCGCCCCCTTGCTGCCGGGCGCGTGGCGGAACACGTCGAGTTCGACCGACGGGCTTTCCGCCAGCTTCACGCTTTCGCGGATCTTGGTCGCGCAGATTTCCTCGGGCCGGAACGCCGCCGCCATGCGCGCGACGATCTCGGCGCTCATCCGCCGGCGCGAGTCGTAGCGCGTGAGCACGTAGCGGCGCGGCAGCCGGTGCTTGAACACCGGCTCCAGCGCGTTCAGCGCCCGCTCGACCTCGCGCGCGCCGTTGAGCGCCAGGAAGTCGCAGGACACCGGCACGAGGATCACGTCGCAGGCGAACACCGCGTTCAGCGACAGCACGTTGAGCAGCGGGCAGCAGTCGATGACCACCGGGCCGGGCGGAATGTCCGGGGCCCGCAGCGCGTGGCGCAGCCGGGTGATGACGTTGACGCCCTTGCCCAGCAGCGAATCGATCTTGGCGAGGTCGAGGTGCGCCGGGCAGAGGACGACGCCCGAGCGGGTGATCTGCGCGATGTCGGCGAGCGGGCGCTGGCGGACGAAGAAGCTGACCATCGACTCGTCGGCGAGCCGCGGCTGCGCTCCGAACACGTGCGACAGGTGCGCCTGCGGATCGAGGTCGATGCCCAGCGGCCGCCGACCCCGTTGCGCGATCGCCGCCAGCAGGTTGAGCGCCGTGGTGGTCTTGCCGACCCCGCCCTTCTGATTGAATACGGCGATGATGGCCACGGCGGAAAGGATACCGCAGGCGGTGCCGGGCCGCCCCGGAACCGCGGGCCTTCCCGCATAATTCCGCCATGACCCGACCGATCCTCGACGAGCAGCACATCCACCCCGCCATCCGCGACAAGGTGGCCGGCCATCACGCCGACATCGTCCGCGAGGTGCAGGCCGCCATCGCCGCCAACGACGTCGTCGTGGTGGGCATGGCCCAGAACCCGTTCCCGAAGAAGGCGAAGCGGGCCCTCGACGCCGCCGGCGTGCCGTACGCGTACCTGCAGTACGGCAGCTACTTCGGCGAATGGCGGCGCCGCAACGCCCTGAAGATGTGGACCGGCTGGCCGACCTTCCCGATGGTGTTCGTGAAGGGCGTGCTGGTGGGCGGCGCGGGGGACCTGGCGAAGATCATCGCCAGCGGGGAACTGAAGAAGATGCTGGCCGGCTAGACGCGAACATCGCGCCGGCCGCAGGCGTGCGCCGTCCGGGATCCGGGCGGGACGCGATTCCCATCCGCGCCGCTTGGCAGCTATAGTTACGCGCAACCCGTGTTCCGCAGCCGGGACGCAGGTCTCGAATATTCGAACATCCGCGAGGCGACTCAGCGGGTGCGCAGGTTCGCAGTCCACCACCAGGAGGAGTTACATGGCGTCGAAATTGCAACGCGCGCTCGCGGGCGCGCTGGTTGTCGCGTGCGCGCTCGGCTTCACGTCGGCGACGCGCGCGCAGGCCCCCAAGGTCATCAAGATCTCGCACCAGTTCCCGGCCTCGACCGGCAGCGACGGCGACTTCCGCGACCAGCTGGCGCGGAAGTTCGCCGCCGAGGTCGAGAAGCGCACCAACGGCCAGCTCAAGTTCGAGGTGTATCCGAACGGCTCGCTGGTGAAGACGTTCAGCCAGTTCGGGGCGCTGCGCAAGGGCACGCTGGACATGTCGGTGCTGCCGCTGGCGTACGGCGGCGGCGAGGTGCCGGAGATGAACCTGGGCCTCATGCCCGCGCTGGTGACGAGCTACGACCAGGGCCTGCGCTGGAAGACCGCGCCGATCGGCAAGGAGTTCGAGCGGATCCTGGACGAGAAGGGCATCAGGATCCTGACGTGGGTCTGGCAGGCCGGCGGCATCGCCAGCAAGACCGATCCGATCGTGTCGCCCGACGACGCCAAGGGCAAGAAGGTCCGCGGCGGCAGCAAGGAAATGGACCTGATGATCAAGGGGGCCGGCGGCGCCGTCACGAACGTTCCGTCCAACGAGATCTACAACGCGATGTCGAGCGGCGTGCTCGACGCCGCGCTGACGTCGAGCACGTCGCTGATCAGCTTCCGGCTGTCCGAGAACGCCAAGTCGGTCACCACCGCGCGCAACAAGGCGATCTGGTTCATGCTCGAGCCGCTGGTGATCTCGAAGGACGCGTGGTCGAAGCTGACGCCCGAGCAGCAGAAGATCATGACCGAGGTCGGCGCGTCGCTCGAGCCGTTCGCGATGGCGGCCGCGCAGGCCGACGACAAGGAAATGGCGAACGTGTTCGCCAAGGCCGGCGCGAAGGTCGTCGACATGGACGAGGCGGCGTTCCTCAAGTGGCAGGCGATCGCCAGGGAGACGGCCTACAAGGACTTCGCGGCGAACGTCAAGAACGGGCAGCAGCTCCTCGACATGGCGCTGGCGGTGAAGTAGTCGTGGCCGGCGGCCGCGCGCGCAGCACCGGGACGCCGGCAGCGGCGCCCCGTCCCGGCGCCTGGGCCGGGTTCGTCCGCGGCGTCGAGTGGTTCAACACGGCGACCGGCTACGCGTCGGGCGTCGTGATCGTGCTGACCAGCCTCGTCATCGTGTTCGAGGTGATCGTCCGCTACGTGTTCAAGTGGGCGACCGACTGGGAGATCGAGATGGCCGTGATCCTCCTGATCGTCGCCACGTTCATGAGCGCCGCGTACACGCAGCTGCAGCGCGGGCACGTCTCGATCGAGGTGCTCGAGCACCTGCTGTCGCCGCGGCTGAACCGGCTGCGCTTCCTCGTCGGCGACGTGCTGTCGCTGTTCTTCTGCGCGTTCGTCGCCGCCAACGCCTGGTACTTCTTCCACGAGGCGTGGGGCGACGGCCGGGTGTCCAACAGCGCGTGGGCGCCGAAGCTGTGGATTCCCTACCTCTTCATGGCGATCGGCATGACGACGCTCGCGCTGCAGCAGCTGATCCAGATCGTCGAGAGCCGGCGCAGCCACAGCGCGGAGCACGAGGCGCGGCTCGAAGTGCAGAACGCCCCCTGGACCGAATGATGGGCACCGCGCAGATCGGCCTGCTGTACGGCGGCGTCACCTTCGCGCTGCTCTTCTCCGGCATGCCCATCGCGTTCGCGCTGGGCCTCTCCGCGCTGGGCTTCATGGCGGTCTTCATGCCGACGGCCAACCTGTGGTCGGTCGCCGAGACGATGTACGCCGAGCTCGACAACTTCACGCTGCTGACGATCCCGCTGTTCGTGCTGATGGGCGCGGCGATCGGCAAGACCCGCGCGGGGGCGGACGTCTACGGCTCGCTCAACGCGTGGCTGCACCGGGTGCCGGGTGGGCTCGGCCTCGCCAACGTGTTCGCCTGCTCGGTGTTCGCGGCGATGTGCGGCTCGAGCCCCGCCACGTGCTCGGCGATCGGCTCGTCCGGGATCCCGCAGCTGCTGAAGCGGGGCTATTCCGAGGGCCTCGCGGCGGGCCTGATCGCCGCCGGCGGCACGCTCGGCATCCTGATCCCACCGTCGCTGACGCTGATCCTCTACGGCCTCGCTTCCGAGCAGTCGATCGGGCGGCTGTTCATGGCCGGCTTCGGCCCGGGCCTGCTGCTGACGCTGATGTTCGCCGCCTGGGTCGTGTTCAAGTACCGGCTGGAGCGCCGCACGGCGCTCGAACAAATGCGCGCCACCGGCACGGGTTCGGCGATCCTCGAGGAGGAGCACTTCACCTGGAAGGACCGCTTCGAATCGCTGCCGCGGTTCCTGCCGTTCCTGCTGCTGATCGGCGTCATCATGGTCGCGATGTACGACGGCTGGGCCACGCCGTCCGAGGTCGCGGGCATCGGCGCGGCCGGCTCGATGATCCTGGTGGTCGTGCTGTACCGCTGCTACCGGATCGACGACCTGAAGGCGATCCTGTCCGGAACCGTGCGCGAGAGCACGATGATCATGATGATCATCGCCACCTCGTTCCTGTTCACCTACGTGATGAGCTACCTCGGCATCACCCAGGCGGCGGCGCAGGCGCTGGTGGCGATGAACTTCGGCAAGTGGGAGTTCTTCGTCTGGATCAACGTGTTCCTGGTCGTGCTGGGGTTCTTCCTGCCGCCGGTCGCGATCATCCTGATGGTGACGCCGATCATCCTGCCGTCGCTGAAGGCGCTCGGCATCGATCTCGTCTGGTTCGGCATCATCATGACGATCCTGATGGAGATGGGGCTCATCCATCCGCCGGTGGGGCTGAACCTCTTCGTGATCCAGGGCATCGCGCCGGACATCAAGCTGCGCAACATCATCTGGGGCACGATGCCGTTCATCGGCATCATGGTCCTGGGCATCGTGCTGCTGTGCTTCTTCCCCGAGATCGCGCTGTGGCTGCCCAACCAGGTCTACAAGGGCCATTAGCAGGGCCGTAGACCGGTTGCAGGCATGGTTCCTGCATCCGATGTCGTAAACTGCGGGGTTCCGAACCCGGTCCCGCCGCTCCACCATGTCCTCGTCCCCGACCCACATCGTCGTCCTCGCCGCCGGCCAGGGCAAGCGGATGCATTCGGCGCTGCCGAAGGTGCTGCATCCGCTGGCCGGCCGGCCGCTGCTCGCGCACGTGCTCGCCGCGGCGCGGACGCTGGGCCCGGACCGCATCGCCGTCGTCGTCGGGCATGGCGGCGACGCCGTGCGCGACGCGGTCGCGGCGCCGGACCTCGTGTTCGTCACCCAGGACCCGCCGCGCGGCACCGGCGACGCGGTCCGCGTGGCGCTCGGCGCGCTGCCCGGCGGCGGCGTGACGGTCGTCACCTTCGGCGACGCCCCGCTCGTTCCCGCGGCCGCGATGCAGGAACTCGACGCGCAGGCCCGCGGCGGCCGGCTCGCGCTGCTGACCGCGGTGGCCGCAGACCCTGCCGGGCTGGGCCGCATCGTCCGTGATGGCGCGGGCGCGGTGTGCGCCATCGTCGAGGAAAAGGACGCGACGCCGGAACAGCGCGCGATCCGCGAAATCAACACCGGCGTGCTGGCCGCCCCGACCGCGCTGCTGGCCGGCTGGGTCGCGGCGCTGCGGCCCGACAACGCGCAGCACGAGTTCTACCTGACCGACATCGTCGCGATGGCGGTGGCCGACGGCGTGCCGGTCGCCGCGCTGACGGCCGCCGACGAGCGCGACACCCGCGGCGTCAACGACCGGGCGCAGCTGGTCGCGCTGGAGCGCATCGTCCAGCGCCGGACCGCCGACGCGCTGCTGGTCGCCGGCACCTGGATCGCCGATCCGGACCGCTTCGACCTGCGCGGCACGCTCGAATGCGGCCGCGACGTGCGCATCGACGTCGGCTGCGTGTTCGAGGGTGACGTGCGGCTCGCCGACGGCGCCGAGATCGGCGCGCACTGCGTGCTGCGCGACGTCACCGTCGGCGCCGGCACGGTGATCTTCCCGTTCTCGCACCTGACCAGCGCCACCATCGGCGCGCGTTGCCAGGTCGGCCCCTTTGCCCGCCTGCGGCCCGGCGCCGAGCTGGCCGAGCAGGTGCACATCGGCAACTTCGTCGAGGTGAAGGGCTCCACGATCGCCGCCCGGAGCAAGGCCAATCACCTGAGCTACATCGGCGACGCCACCGTCGGCCGCGACGTCAACATCGGCGCCGGCACCATCGTCTGCAACTACGACGGCGCGCACAAGCACCGGACCGTGATCGAAGACGACGTGTTCATCGGCTCCGACACGCAGCTGATCGCGCCGGTGACGGTGGGCCGCGGCGCGACGCTGGGCGCGGGCACCACGCTGGCCCACGACGCCCCGCCCGACAAGCTCACCGTCTCCCGCACCAAGCAGATGACGGTGGACGGCTGGCGGCGGCCCCGCAAGAAGTGATGACCCACTCCGCCGCCACGCGGCGCCGGATCGAGGAAACGACCATGACCTTCCAGCCCTTTAAGCGCACCGGCCGCACCACGGCCTTCGCGGTGGCACCCGTGCTGCTGGCCGCGACGCTGCTGTTCGCGGCGCCGATTCCGGCCACTGCTCAGCCCATCCCCCAGCCCGCCGCTCAGTCCGCCACCCCGCCGGCCGCGGGCGCGCCGGCGGCCACGCTCCCCGACTGCTCGAAGCTCGCGCCCGAGATGCGACCCCGCTGCGAGGAGGCGCTGAAGTCGACGCGCGCCTGCGCCGGCCTCGCGGGCGAGGCGCTGAAGAACTGCCAGCAGAAGAACAGCGACGCGGCATCGGTGCGCGAGGACTGCAGCAAGGCGGCCGCGGCGGACAAGGCGGCCTGCGACGCGCGCAACCGCCGCGCCGACATCGCCGCCCGCTGCGGCGGCAAGACCGGCGACGAGCTGCGGCGCTGCGCCGAGGCGATGGGCCCGGCCACCGCGCCCGCGCGCTGACCCTCCGGAGCGAACTGCCATGTGCGGAATCGTCGGCGCGGCCTCGTCGCGCAACATCGTGCCGGTGCTGATCGACGGCATCCGGCGGCTGGAATACCGCGGCTACGACTCCAGCGGGCTGGCCGTGGTCGCCGGCGGCGACGGCGCCACGCCGGCGCGGCTGCAGCGCACCGTCAGCACGGCGCGGGTCGCCGACCTCGAGGCGCAGGTCGCCGCGGGCGGCATCACGGCCACCACGGGCATCTCGCACACGCGTTGGGCCACGCACGGCGCGCCGACGCCGGTGAACGCGCATCCGCACACCTCGGGCGGCGAAATCGCCGTCGTGCACAACGGCATCATCGAGAACTGGGAGGCGCTGCGCGACCGGCTGGTCGCGCAGGGCTACCAGTTCGCCACGCAGACCGACACCGAGGTCATCGCCCACCTGGTCCACGCGCACTGGCACGCCCCCGGCGGCGGCGACCTGCTGCGCGCGGTGCAGGGCGCCACCGCCGAACTCCACGGCGCGTACGCGATCGCCGTCGTGTCGACGCGCGAGCCCGGCCGCGTGGTCGGCGCACGCGACGGCAGCCCGCTGGTCGTGGGCCTGGGCGACGGCGACCACTTCCTCGCGTCCGACGCGGCGGCGCTGCTGTCGGTGACCCGGCGCGTCGCCTACCTCGAGGACGGCGACGTCGCCGACGTGCGCCGCGACGGGTACACGATCTTCGACGCCCGCGGCGAGCGGGCCGAGCGCCCGGTCATCGCCGTCGAGGCGTCGAGCGCCGCCGTCGAGCTGGGCCCGTACCGGCACTTCATGCAGAAGGAGATCTTCGAGCAGCCGCGCGCGGTGGCCGACACGCTGGAGACCGTCAGCGCCATCGGGCCGGAACTCTTCGGCGCCAGGGGCGCCGCGGTGCTGTCGCAGGTCGACCGCGTGCTGGTGCTCGCCTGCGGCACCAGCCACTACGCGGGCCTGGTCGCGCGGCAGTGGATCGAGTCGCTCGCCGGCATGCCCTGCACCGTCGAGATCGCCAGCGAATACCGCTACCGCGACAGCGTCCCGCATCCGGCGACGCTGGTCGTCGTGGTGTCGCAATCGGGCGAGACCGCCGACACGCTGGCGGCGCTGAAGCACGCGCAGTCGCTGGGGCACGCGCACACGCTGGCGATCTGCAACGTCGCGACCAGCTCGATGGTGCGCCAGACCGAGCTGACGTGGCTGACGCGCGCCGGCACCGAGGTCGGCGTCGCGTCGACCAAGGCGTTCACCACGCAGCTGGTCGCGTTGTTCCTGCTCGCGCTGACGCTGGCCAAGGGCCGCGGACGTCTCACCGCGGAAGAGGAGGCGCACTGGCTGCGCGGGCTGCGCCACCTGCCGGCGGCGCTGCAGGCCGCGCTGGCGCTGGAGCCGCAGGTCATCGCCTGGGCCGAGCGCTTCGCCCGGAAGGAGCACGCGCTGTTCCTCGGCCGCGGCGTCCACTACCCGATCGCGCTCGAAGGCGCGCTGAAGCTCAAGGAAATCTCGTACATCCACGCCGAGGCCTACCCGGCCGGCGAACTCAAGCACGGCCCGCTGGCGCTGGTCGACGCCGGCATGCCGGTGGTCGCGATCGCGCCCAACGACGCGCTGCTGGAGAAGCTGAAGAGCAACCTGCAGGAAGTGCGCGCGCGCGGCGGCGAACTCTACGTCGTCGCCGACCTCGACAGCCGCCTCACCGCCAGCGAGGGCGTCCACGTGATCCGGCTGCCCGAGCACGCCGGCCTGCTCTCGCCGATCGTGCACACGATCCCGCTGCAGCTCCTCGCGTACCACACCGCGGTGCTGCGCGGCACCGACGTCGACAAGCCCCGGAACCTGGCGAAGAGCGTGACGGTGGAGTGACGCGTGGCGCATGCGCCCGTGCTGACTTGAAGAAATGAAGTCGGTCGGATCGAAATTAAGTCCGTCGGAACCCATCCCGGAATCCTCCCGCTGAGGCGCCGGATGCTCCGCTTTCCCAAATCCCGCACCGGGGTCTAACACCAGCCATTCCAGAGCTTGGTGGAGTCCTTGACCGGTCCGACTACGTCGTCCGACCGGCCCATTCCGGTATTTGCTGGTTCTCCTTGAGTCGCAGCCGCTGGAACGCGACCGCATCGAAGACTTCATCGACCGCGATCAAGTCGTCAGAGGCATTGATCAGCGGGAGACTCGACCGCGCTTCGAGGAAGAAGCGGTCGGCAATTGGGCTGTCCGACCCGAGCGAATAGCCAGCTCTCCACCATTCCTGAACGCGCTCGCGGGCGCTGTTCAACAGGGTCCCGCTGGGCAATCGATCTCGTTTCTCATGCTGGTTCACGGTACGCGACGACGGCAACAGGTTCCACAGGTCGTCGCACGGCCATGACGCCCAAGGGAAGCAATGATCGATGTCGAGCCGATCCTTGGACAGGCGAGTCCCGGACCACACGCAATGCAGTGGTTGCCCGGACTCAATGACTGACACCGCGCGTTGGCGCGCCTCGGCGACGACGCGCTCCGGCGTCGACCAGTGCATCGCATGCGCAATCGTAGCCTCGCTCAGCTTTCGGTCTTGCCGGAGTGCGTAGCCGTGCATCAGGCGTATCCACTCCGCGACGATGGCTGGCTCGATCCACGCGTCGAACCGCGACAGGGCGTGCCATAGATTGACCGGCACGAGCAATTCCCCGAAGCGCCGCAGATACGCCTCGTCAATCAGGAGCGAGGACGGCGCGCGCCCTGCGCGGCCGGTAACGGCTTCCATGACCGGGCGCCCGTTCGGAAGGGTCATGTAGTGAGCCGGCATTTCTGCGATCGTCCTGCTGGCGCCGACGAGGGCCGCATGCACGGCGGCGCCGAGGTCGGCGCCATAGCGGGTTCCGACCCGCAGATCGTTGGGCGCACATCCGAGGAGCCTGTGGAACCCCTCGTTGACGAAACCCAGTCCGGCGAGGTTGCGGTTGGTGGGTGACTGGGGGAGATCGGCGGACAGCAGCGGCAGGAACAAACGAGTCCAGTACAGTGCGACCAGCCCGAGCGGCACGCTGACCCGATCAACGTCTTCTTCTCGAACCAGGCCAGCCGCCCCATCTGCGATGCGGGCGACCGAACGCAGCAGGGCGAGCTTGTAAGTGGAGGATTTCGCGTCCTGCAGCACCACGTGGCGGAGGAGCGGCAGCGCACCCGTGCCGTCGTCGGGAAGGCGCACGGCAAGCTGGGTCCAGCGCACGTCCGCGCGCCCCAAGCGATCCGCTGCCTCGACGCAGCGCTCGACGAACGCCCCGTGCCCTCGGGCCAGCGCTTCGATCTCGGCCCGGGAGACTTCATGCATTTCGCGTTCGGGATCGGCGGCGCCCATGCGAAGCGTGATGGCGAGAACGCCTCCCGGTTTCAGCAATCTGACGCAGCTTTCGAAAGGCACGCGGTCGGTCCGCGGCGTGCGACGTGCTGCCAGACGCCCGACAGCAGGATCAGGTCGAAGGCAAGGCCCGTGCGGTGGGTGGCGTCGAGCGCCGGCAAGCGATCGTCGAGCCACCGAATCCGGGTATTCGCATGCCGCACCGAGCCTTCGCGCAACATCGACGCGCTGGGCTCCACTGCGACGACCTCGTATCCCAAGGCCGCAAGTCCCGCGGCATCCCGGCCAGTGCCGGCGCCGACATCGAGGATCAACCCGCGCCGCTCGGGAGCAGATCGAGCAGCCAATCGTGCGCGGCCCTGAAGTCCAGACTCTCGTAGGTGTCCGCCACGGTCGACCCGTGTCGGTCATACCATTCAATGGCTCGGGACGACATGGGCCGATTTTGCATCTTTCCGCTGGCAGGTGCGGGCGACGGGTGCAGGTTGTCGATTCATTTGCCTTGCGAGACAGCAATCGACCCAATGATTCAACAGGTTGTTGTGCATCTCGACGTTCCGCGGTTGTCGATTTTCGACGCGATTTCATCAATGGTGCGCGGGCTTCGGCACGCCTGCCCGCATCGCGGTGTCCGCCAGTCTCGAGCCCCTCTCCACCTTCTCCACCTGACCGGGGTGGGGGACTGATGCCTTTCATCGAGTCGAAGCGCCCGTGCCGCCGCGCTTGCCCGATCGCGGTTGTGGAGTGAAATGCACGCCATCGCCGCTCGCCCGGGCCAACAACGAGAAGGTCGCGGATGCTGGGGTTCTTGGATCGCAGGAAGGAAACGCCGCGGCTGGGCACGCTCCGGCAGATGGCGTTGTTCTCGACGCTGTCGCGCTCCGAGCTGCGGGTCGTCGACGCGCTGCTGCACGACCGCACGTTCCTGAAGGGCGAGATCGTGTTCGACCAGGGCGAGGAGGGCCAGGCGCTCCACGTCGTCATCACGGGCTCGGTGCTGATCTGCCGGCAGGGCGAGCCGGAGACCGGCCGGCTCACGCAGATCGGCCCCGGCGGCATGTTCGGCGAGCTCGCGCTGCTGTCCGAAGACGCGCCGCGGGCGCTGCAGGCGCGGGCGGCGGAGGACTGCGTGCTGGCCTCGCTGTCCCGCGGCGATCTGGAAAGCCTGCTGGAAACCCACGCCGTGATCGCGTCGAAGATCCTGCTCGAATTCACGCGCCACCTCGGCCGCCTGCTGATCGAGCGCTCTGCCTGGGCTGACCGGAAGACGCCATGAAGTCGCTCCGGCTCACGACCGGTGACCGGAGCCGGTACCTGTCGACCGGACCGCTGGTCTGGGCAGCGACCATCGTCTGCACGACGCTGCTGCTGGCGCTGCTGAAACAGGTGCTGTGGCTGGTGGTGCCGTTCCTGCTGGCGATCATCCTGTATTACGCGCTGTTTCCAGCCGTCAGGCGCCTGACGCTGGCCGGGGTCCCGCGCGAAACCGCGGCGGCGATCGTCGCCGGCACTTTCGCCGTCGCGGCGGTCGTGGCGCTGCTGCCGGCGCTGCCGTGGCTGGCGGCGGAGGCCATCGGCGGCGAGGACGCGCTGATGCGCTACATCGAGGGCGGCCGGCTGCTGGTCGACCGGACGCTGATCTCGCTGGAATCGCAGTTCGGGTTCCTGAAGCGGATGGACTTCCGCGCCGAGGTGGGCGGCAAGATGGCCGAGTTCGGCGGGACCTACCTGCAGACGCACCTGGCCGGGATGCTGCTCGGCGTCGCCGCCTGGCTGCCGGCGCTGCTGCTGGCGCCGTTCTTCGCGTTCTTCTTCCTTCGCGACGGCCAGCGATTCCTCAAGTTCGTGTGCGAATCGGTGCCGAACGCGTTCTTCGAACGCACCCTCTACATGATCGAGCGGGTCGACGACACGGCGCGCGCCTACTTCCAGGGGCTGCTCAAGCTCACGGTGATCGACACCGTCTGCCTCGGGCTCGGATTGTCGGTGGTCGGGGTCAACGGCGCGCTGGTGCTCGGGCTGATGGCGGCGGTGCTGGCGTGGGTGCCGTTCGTCGGCTCGGTGATCGCCTGCACGATCGTGGTGCTCGTGGCCGCCACCGACTCGCCCGGCGACCCCTGGATCGTCTACGCGGCGATCGGCCTGTTCCTGTTCGTGCGCCTGCTGGACGATTTCGTCTTCATGCCGCTGACCGTCGGCCGGAGCCTGCACCTGCACCCGCTGCCGACGGTGCTGCTGATCTTCATCGGCGGGGCGGTGGCCGGGGTTCCCGGCCTGATCCTCGTCCTGCCGCTGGCCGGCGTGGTGATGGTCGTCGCCGGGACGATCGGCGGCATCGTCGTCAACCCGCGGCTGCGCGCCCGCCACGAATTCGCCAAGGCGCTGCAGTCCCGGCGCGTCACCGCCGACCTGCAGCCCTGAGCCGCGGCGCGGTGGCCGACGGAAGGCGAATATTCGGGATGGATTTCCACCCCCCTTTGGGCTAACCTGCCCCTCCTGTTGGCCTGCAACGCTGGACTGGATGCGACCGTGGTCACGCTTCGCCTGAATCTCGTGTGCGCAACGCTGGCGGTGTTCGTCGCGCTGGCGGGGGGATCGCTGCGCGCGCAGGGGTTCAGCTTCTCGCAGCCCGACGATTCCGCCCGCCAGCAGGAGCAGGCGCGGCAGGATCGCATCGCCGAGCAGCTGTCGACGCCCTGCCGGGCCGAGCTGCGGAACAAGAAGATCATGGTGGTGATCGGCGAGCTGCTGTCGAACGGGACCTACGCCACGCAGCAGCAGAATTACGGCCCGCACTTCGACGCGATCAACGCGCGGCTGCGCGCGCTGGGCCTGCGCACCTACACGCCCGAGGAGATCCGCCGCCAGATCGCGCAGGCGGAAATCGACGCCTACTTCCGCAACGACCCCGATGCCGCGCTCGCCGCGTCGAAGCGCCTCGGCGCCAGCTTCGTGCTGCGCGGGCTGATTGCGCTGCAGGCGACGCGCAGCCCGGTGATGGCGGTCAACCAGGTCTCGATGGACATGACCTTCACGCTGTCCGGCAGCGACGGACGGCAGATTTCCGAGACCCATGCGCAGACGGCTTCGTACGCGGGCGCCGACGTCCGCCGGATGGCGCTGACGCTGGTGAACGAGAAGGCCGACGAAGTCGTCGCCACGCTGTACGCGGACTACTGCCGCAACGCGATGCCGCCCGCGCGCGGCAAGCCCGCGCCGAAGTAGCGGGGAAGGTCCTGCAACGATGTCGCGTCTGACAGGAGGATTCGCAATGTCCAATCCAGCTTTGCTTCGGCGCGCCCGCGTGGCGATCGGCCTGCTGCTCGTCGCCGGTGCGCCGGTGTCGATGGCGCAGCCCACCTGGGGCAACCCGTCCCCGACGGCGGGCAGCGAGACTTCGCAGAAGGCCAATGCCGCGGCCGACCAGACGATCTACCGGCCGGTCGAGTACGTCAACGCGAAGAAGAAGGGCCCGGCGCTGGTCGTGATCCCCGGGGAGATCAAGAGCAACAACGCCAACTTCCTGCAGAAGTTCACGTCGAACAACATCGCCGACTTCGGCGAGATCGAGCTCTCCAGCGCCAACTTCCAGGTCCTGGAGCGCTCGAACCTGGGGCCCCTGCTGCGGGAATTCGAGCTCGCGTACAACCTCGGCGATCCGGCGCAGGCGCGCAAGTTCCTCGGCATGGGCAAGCTCAAGGCCACCAAGTACGTCGTGAAGTTCGACATCCTGAAGACCGAGCAGGTGGCCGCGGCCCAGTCGGGCTTCGACGGCAGGACGCTGGGCCAGATGGCGGGGCTGCTCGGCGTGTTCAGCGGTTCGCGCGGGGGCGCGGCGGCGGGCACGGTGGGCGGCACCGCGGTGGGCTCGGTGCATTCGGGCGAATCGACCAGCGTCTGGGTCATCGGCATGCGCTACAAGATCATCGACGCCGAGACCACCGAGCAGCTCGCGCAGGGCTACACCGAGGAAAAGATGGAGATCGGCGCGACGTCGTCGGGCGCGCTCGGCGTCAACCAGTCGCAGCAGGGGGGCGTCTCGCTCGACACCATGGTCCAGCGGCTGGTGCAGAAGAGCGTCTGGGAAATCGACAGCAAGTACAAATAGCACCGGCGATGACCCGCTGACGGCGGGCACCTGCGACGCCGGCCCGCCGCCGGCGTCGCCGCTTTCGGCGCAACGGGGAACGTCAATTGGCAGAGATCAGCACCCTCGGCAAGTACGAAGTCCGGCGCGAGATCGGCCGCGGCGCGATGGGCGTGGTCTACGAAGGCTACGATCCGCAGATCAAGCGCGTCATCGCGCTCAAGACCATCCGGCCGGACCAGCTCGCGGGCGACGACTCGGCGACGGTGATCGCGCGGTTCCGCCGCGAGGCGCAGGCCGCGGGGCGGCTGTCGCACCCCAACATCGTGCCGGTCTACGACTTCGGCGAGGACGCCGGCGTCTGGTACATCGCGATGGAGTTCGTGAAGGGCCGCGAGCTCAAGGAATGCTTCGAGGCGAACGAGCGCTTCCGGACCGCCGACATCGTGCGCATCATGGCGCAGATCCTCGCCGCGCTCGACTACGCCCACCGCCAGGGCGTGGTCCATCGCGACATCAAGCCGGCCAACATCTTCCTGCTCGACGACGGCAGCGTGAAGGTCGCCGACTTCGGCATCGCCCACATCGAGTCGTCGAGCCTGACGCAGGTGGGCGCGGTGCTGGGCACGCCGAGCTACATGTCGCCCGAGCAGATCCTCGGCCTGCCGGTCGACGGCCGCTCGGACCTCTTCTCGGCCGGCGTCGTCCTGTACCAGTTCCTGACCGGCGAGCGGCCCTTCGCCGGGTCGGCGGCCACGACGATGCAGAAGGTGCTGAAGGAAGACCCGCTGCCGCCGTCGATGCTCAACGTCCAGGTGCTGCCGGTCATGGACTCCGTCGTGCGCAAGGCGCTGGCCAAGCGCGCCGACGAGCGGTACCAGAGCGCGCAGGAATTCGCCGACGCGATCCGCGACGCGGCGCCGGGGACGCAGCCGGCGGCGGAAGGCCGGCGGGCGGTGGCCGCCGCCGATCCGACGATCATCGCGGCGCCGGACCCGGGCGCGACCGGGGCGGCGGCCTCGACGGGCGTCGGGGCGGGTAGCGGGGCGGCTTCCGGGTCGGGTGCAGCAGCGGGTGCCGCTGCGGGTGCCGGGGCGGCCGCCGGAGCCGCTGCCGCGTCCGCGGCACCGGGGCCCTCGGCCGCGCCCGCCTCCGCCGGCCGCAGCGCGTCGCCGGCGAAGGCGGTGGTCATCGCCATCGCGGCGGTCGCCGTCGCCGCCGGCGCGTGGTTCGCGTTCCAGCGGCAGCCCACCGAGCCGACGAATCCGGCGCAGGTCGCCGGGTCGCAGGTGAAGGCGCCCGACGGGACGCCGCCGGCCCAGGCCGCCGTCCCGGCGCCCGCGTCGGTCGGCGCGCCGGCCGACGGAGCCGCCGGCACGCCAGCTCCGGCCGCTGACGGCCGGGTCGCCGACCACCGCGAACGCCGCGAGCCCGTCGCCGGGAACTCTGACGATTTCCGCGGTCGGCCTGGTCGATCCCTCCGATCCGCGCTTCCAGGCCGACAAGGCGCTGCTGCAGACCGAGCTGCGCGCGGACTCGCGAAGCCAGCTGGTGGAAAAGGCGGTCGGGCTCCTGGTCGACCAGAAATCGATCGCCGCCAACTACGAGCTGCTGAAGACCCGGGTCCTGGCCAACAGCGGGAATTACGTGCAGGCGGTGGTCCGCGAAAGCGAGCCGCAGCTCGGCAAGGACGGCCTGATGTCGATGACGACCGAGGCCGTGGTCAACGTCAAGGCGGTCCAGAAATCGCTCAACCAGATGACGCGCGACGAGCGGGTGGAACTGATCCGGGCGAGCGGCGATCCGCGGGTGTCGGTGCAGATCGACGTGCGCGACGCCGACCGCCCCGAGATGCCGCCGCTGCCGTCCCCGGTGGCCGAGAACCTGCTGAAGGAGCGCATCAAGTCGTTCGGTTTCCGCGTCTGGGCCGACGCGGCGGCCGGCGCTCCGGTCGGTCCCGCCGCCGACTTCGCCGTCATCGGCGAGGCCCGGATCCGGAAGCTGTCGGCGCGCCTCCAGGCCTCTGGCCTGATCATCACGAAGTACGCGCTCACTTCGTGGACGGTCAAGTGCATCGACCGCGCGACCGGCGAGGAGATCTACTACAACACGACGCTGCCGAAGGGCGTCGGCAGCTGGGCCAGCGAGGAGGAGGCATTGAAGGCGATCGGGACGCGGATCGCCGACGAGTTCTCGCGCGACTTCTTCCTGCAGCACGCCAGCGTGACCACCCGCAAGGTCACGCTGCTGGTCGACGGCCTGCCCGACGCCGCGTCCGAGGACCTGCTCGCGCGCGAGCTCGTCGGCCTGCCCGAGGTCGTCGCCGTCGCGGCGCGACCGCCGGCGAAGCCCCGCGGCTACGACGTGGTGCTGGCCGGCGGCGGCGCGCCCGGCGACCTCGTCGCCGTCGGCGTGCTGAAGCCGCTCAACGCCAAGCTCGGCCAGGCGTGCTTTGCGCTGGGCGGCACCAGCGCCGACCAGGTGTCGGTCCGGTTCGACGCCCGCTGCGCCGACCCGTCGGTGCTCTCGCGGCTGGAGACGAACCCGCCCGCGGGGCTGTACGGCTCGTCGCCGGGGCGGCAGAAGACCGTCGTGAAGAACCCCGAGACGCTGCGCAAGCTGACGACGATCTGAGCGGCCACCGGGGTGCCATGCCGGCCCCGCCCGCCGGCGGTCAGGGTTCGCCGTCGAGACAGACGAAGGCCAGCGCCTCGACCGGGTCGAGGCCGTGCCGATGGCCGAAGCTGATGTGCCCGCGCCGGCGCAGGATCATTTCCTCGCGCCGGAGCTGGATCTCCGGCTCGCCTTCGATGGTCACGAAGGTCCCGTTCGAGCTCTGGTCGATCAGCACGAACTTGTCGCGCCGCCGTTCGATCCGCGCGTGCAGCCGCGAGGCCAGCGGATCGGCGACCACCACGTCGTTGCCGGCGTCGCGGCCCAGCGTCAGCGACGGCGAGTTCGCGTTCAGCTCGTGGACGTGCGAGCCGTGCCGGAGTTCGAGGCGGGCCGCCCGGGCCTCCGCCCGCGGCGCCATCGCGGTCAGCTCGGCCGACGAGTCCTGCCACAGCAGCTCGCAGATGCCGATGTCCCGTTCCTTGCCCTTGACGGTCAGCACGTCCAGTTCGCGGACGCGGCCCCGCAGCGCCGGCGAGAGCAGCTCCGCCGTCGGCGACGACAGGATGACCTGCCCGCGCTTGGCCAGGCCGACCATCCGCGCGGCGACGTTCACCGAATCGCCGAACACGTCGCCGGAAACGTCGATCGCGGCGCCGAAATGGAAACCCATGCGAAAGGCGAGGCGCACGTTCTCTGCCGGCGACCACTCGGTCATCCGGCGCTGGATCTCGGCCGCGGATTCGGCGGCGTGGTCCGCGTGCCCGAACGCCAGCATCGCCTCGTCGCCGATGGTCTTGACCAGGCGCCCGCCGTAGCCGCGGGCCGAGGTCTCGGCCATCGTGAGGCACTGGCTGATCGCCGCCAGCGCGGCGGTGTCGCCCAGCTGCTCGTAGAGGCGCGTGCTGCCGGCGATGTCGGCAAACAGCACGGCGAGATTGTGGTCGGGGGGGGTCATCGGGGGCCGGCGCGGGCGGGGAGGCCGGTCAGTATAAGCAACCACGGACGGCTTGTGGCCGCGGCGGCGGTTGCGTGCCGCCCTGCGGTTAAACTGCCCCACCATGGACTCCCGCCCCGCCCGCCCGAGCTTCGAGAACCGCCGTTCGGACGGCGGCGGCCGCGTCAGGCGGCTGGCCCGTTCGCTCGCGGTCGTCGCGGTGCTGGCGCTCGCTGCCGCGGTCCCGGCGCACGCCCAATCCCGGGCCCCGGTCCCTGCGGTCGCCGCCGCCGCCGACCTGCAGTTCGCGCTGCCCGAGATCGCCGTCGATTTCGAAAAGGCCACCGGCCGCAAGGTCAGGCTCGCGTTCGGCTCGTCGGGCAACTTCCGCCGGCAGATCGCCGAGGGCGCACCGTTCGAGGTCTTCCTGTCCGCGGACGAGTCGTTCGTGCAGGCGCTGGCGGCCGAGGGCCGCACCGTCGACGGTGGGACGTTGTACGCGATCGGCCGGCTGGTGCTGTTCGCCCCGTCCGGCTCGCCGCTGGTGCTCGCGCCGGCGCCGGAGGCGGCGCTCGCCGACCTCAAGGCCGCGCTGGCGGACGGCCGGGTGACGAAGCTGGCCATCGCCAATCCGGAGCACGCCCCCTACGGCCGCGCCGCGCGCGAGGCGCTGCAGAAGGCGGGCCTGTGGGACGCCGCCCGGCCGAAGCTGGTGCTGGGCGAGAACGTGTCGCAGGCGGCGCAGTTCGCCGTCGGCGGCTCCGCGCAGGCCGGCATCTTCGCGTACTCGCTGGCGCTCGCCCCGGCGATCGCCGAACGCGGCCGCCATGTGCTGCTGCCCGCCGAGCTGCACGCGCCGCTGGCGCAGCGGATGGTGCTGCTGAAGCGCGCCGGCGACGACGCGCGCGCGTTCTACGATTATCTGCAGACGCCGGCCGCACGCGCGGTGTTCCGCCGCTACGGCTTCGCGCTGCCGGGCGAAGCGGCGACGCCGTGATGGACTGGCAGGCGCTGCTGCTGTCGCTGCGGCTCGCGACGTTCACCGTCGTGCTGTTGCTGCCGCTGGGGCTGGTCGTCGCGCGCATCCTGGCGTGGACGCCGTTCCCCGGCCGCCGGCTCGCCGAGGCGGCGCTCGCGCTGCCGCTGGTGCTGCCGCCGACGGTCCTGGGCCTGTACCTGCTGCTGGCGTTCGGCCAGGGCTCGCCGCTCGGTCGCGCCTTCGAGGCGCTGACCGGCCATACGCTGGCGTTCAGTTTCAGCGGCCTGCTGCTGGCGTCGATCGTGTTCAACCTGCCGTTCGCCATCCAGCCGATGCAGCGCGCGTTCGAATCGATTCCCGCGGACGTGCGCGACGCCGCCGCCTGCTGCGGGATGAGCCGCTGGAAGATCTTCACGCGGATCGAGCTGCCGCTGGCCTGGCCCGGCGTGCTGACCGCGGCGGTGCTGACGTTCGCGCACACGCTGGGCGAGTTCGGCGTCGTGCTGATGGTCGGCGGCAGCATCCCCGGCGAGACGCGGACCATCGCCATCGCCATCTACGACCGCGTGCAGGCCTTCGACCTCACCGGCGCCAACGTCATGGCGGCCGTGCTGCTGGCGCTGTCGCTGGCCGCCATCGCGATCGCGTACACGCACGGCGCGGCGCGAGGAGCGGCGATGAGCGTCGGCGGACTCTCGGTTCGCCTGGCCCAGCACGAGCCGATCCCGCTCGCCGTCGACCTCGACTGCGCGCCGGGCGAGCTGCTGGCGCTCACCGGCCCCTCGGGCAGCGGCAAGTCGACGGTGCTGCGGGCGATCGCCGGCCTGGTGCGCCCCCGCGACGGTCGGGTGGCGTGCGGCGACGACGTCTGGTTCGATCCCGCGGCGGGCGTGCACCGCACGCCGCAGCAGCGCTCGGTCGGGCTGGTGTTCCAGCACTACGCGCTGTTTCCGCACCTGTCCGCACTGCACAACGTGACCGCGGCGCTCGGCCACCTGGCCCCGGCGGCCCGCGAGGCGCGGGCCCGCGAACTGCTGGCGCTGGTGCACCTGCACGGCCTCGAGGCGCGGCGGCCGGCGGCGCTGTCCGGCGGCCAGCAGCAGCGCGTCGCGGTGGCGCGCGCGCTCGCCCGCGACCCCAAGGTGCTGCTGCTCGACGAGCCGTTCTCGGCGGTCGACCGGGTGACGCGGCACAAGCTGTATCGCGAGCTGGCCGCGCTGCGGCGCTCGCTGGCGATGCCGATCGTGCTGGTCACGCACGACCTCGACGAGGCCGCGGCGCTGGCCGACCGGATGGCGATCCTGCATCGCGGCCGCACGCTGCAGTCGGGCCCGCCGCAGGAAGTGATGGCGCGGCCGCGCGACGCCACGGTCGCGCGTCTGCTCGACCTGCGCAACGTGTTCGAGGGCGTGATCGACAGCCACGACGCCGACCGCTCCTGGCTCGCCTGGGGCGGCCTGCGGCTGGAGATGCCGCCGGCAGCGCAGCTGCCGCCGCGCACGCGGGTGCACTGGGCGATCCCTGCCGCCGACGTCATCCTGCAACGGCGCGACCGGCCCTCCCGCGGCGATCGCGAGAATCCGGTCGACGGCACGGTGGTCGAATGCGTGGCGCTGGGCGAGATCGCGTCGATCGTCGTCGCGCCCGAGCGCGGTCCCGGCGCGCTGCTGCACCTGTCGGTGGCCACGCACGTCGCCCGTCGCAATCACATCGAGCCGGGGGCGCCGGTCACCGTGTCGCTGCTGGCCTCGGCGATCCACCTGATGCCCTGGGAAACGGCCTCCGCCTGAATCGGTTACGATGCCGGTCCGCCCGTCACGCCGGACCGCCATGGACTTCCTGTTCATCCTCGACCCGCTGCCCGCGCTCAAGGCCTACAAGGACTCGAGCGTGGCGATGATGCGCGCGCTCGCGCGGCGCGGCCACGCGCTCTACGCCTGCGAGCCCGGCGACCTGTGGTGGGACGCCGCCGGCACCCAGGCGCGCGCGGTGCCGCTGACGCTGTCCGACGACGATCACGACTGGTACGCGGCGGGGGCGGCCGTCGAGCGCCCGCTGGCCGCCTTCGCGGCGAGCCTGATGCGCAAGGATCCCCCGTTCGACATGGAATACGTCTACGCGACGTACCTGCTCGAGCTCGCCGAGCGCGCCGGCGCCAGGGTCTACAACCGGCCGCGGGCCGTGCGCGACCACAACGAGAAGCTGGCGATCGCGAAATTCGCCGGTTTCATCGCGCCGACGCTGGTGGCGCGCGATCCGGCGCGCATCGGCGCGTTCATCGACGCGCACGGCGACGCCATCGTCAAGCCGCTCGACGGCATGGGCGGCGCGTCGGTGTTCCGCGTGCGCGCCGACGATCCGAACCGCAACGTGATCGTCGAGACGGTCGGCCAGCACGGCACGCGGACGGTGATGGTCCAGCGCTTCATTCCCGCGATCAGCGAGGGCGACAAGCGCGTGCTGCTGATCGGCGGCACGCCGGTACCGTTCGCGCTGGCGCGCATCCCCAAGGCGGGCGAGACGCGCGGCAACCTCGCCGCCGGCGGCCGCGGCGAGGCGAGGCCGCTCACCGACCGCGAGCGCGCGATCGCCGAGGCGCTGGCGCCGGCGCTGTGGGCGGACGGGCTGCTGGTCGTGGGGCTCGACGTCATCGGCGGCTTCCTCACCGAGGTCAACGTCACCAGCCCGACCTGCTTCGTGGAGATCGCGCAGCAGACCGGCTTCGACGTCGCCGGCATGTTCGCCGACGCGCTCGTCGACGCCTGCGCGGGGCCCGCGACGACGAGCTGAGTCCGCGCCTGCGACCTGTCCGGCGGTGGAGGTCGCCGCCGGCGCGCGGGCCCGCGGGCACGCGGGGGTCGCGTGCTAACATTTCCGGAGGCGTCCGCCCCCATGATCGGCATCCTGCTCATCGCGCACGACACCCTGCCGGAAAGCCTCGTCCGGGGGGTGACGCACGTGCTCGGAGCGCCGCCGACGCAGCTCGACACCCTGTCGGTCGCGGCGAGCGACGACCCGCTGCGGCTGCTGCCCGCCGCCCGCGAGCAGGTCGCGCGGCTCGACACCGGCGAGGGCGTGCTGATCTTTTCGGACATCTTCGGCGCGTCGCCGTGCAATCTCGCCTGCAAGCTGATCGTGCCCGGCCGGGTGGAGGTGGTCGCGGGCGTCAACCTGCCGATGCTGGTGCGCGCGTTCACCTACCGCAGCAGGGGCCTGGACACGATGATCAAGAAGGCCGTGTCCGGCGGTTGCGACGGCGTCTACCACGTCGAAGTCGACCCGATCTATGCTGCGCCGCGAAATTGAGATCATCAACAAGCTGGGCCTGCACGCGCGGGCATCGGCGAAGTTGACGCAGACCGCTGCGAAATACCAGTGCGACGTCTCGCTCGAGCGCAACGGCCGCCGCGTCAACGCCAAGAGCATCATGGGCGTGATGATGCTGGCCGCGGGCAAGGGGGCGAAGGTGACGTTCGAGACCGACGGTCCCGACGAAGCCGACGCCATGGACGCGCTGGCGACGCTGGTCAACGACTACTTCGGCGAAGGCGGCTGACCGCCGCCCGATGTCGGCCATGGCGAGCTTCGCACTCCACGGCATCGGCGTTTCGGGCGGCATCGCGATCGGCCGCGCGCAGCTCGTCTCGCACGCGACGCTCGAGGTCGCCCACTACGCGATTCCCGCGGGCAAGGTCGCCGGCGAGATCGCCCGCTTCGAATTCGCGCTGCACGAGGTCCAGGCCGAGCTCGAGGACCTGCACGCGGCGATGACCGGCGAGGAGGCGCCCGCCGAGTTCGGCGCGTTCCTCGACGTGCACTGGATGATCCTGAACGACCCGACGCTCGCCGACGCGCCGAAGCGGATCATCGCCGACCAGCGCTGCAACGCCGAGTGGGCGCTGACGCAGCAGATGGAGGTGCTGGTCGAGCAGTTCGACCAGATCGAGGATCCGTACCTGCGCGAGCGCAAGTCGGACGTCGTGCAGGTGGTCGAGCGGGTGCTGAAGCGCCTGCTCGGCAAGCCGGGCGCCATCGCCGCCGGCAGCGAGCCGCACACGATCCTGGTCGCGCACGATCTCTCGCCCGCCGACGTCATCCAGTTCAAGAAGCACCGCTTCGCCGCGTTCCTCACCGACCTCGGCGGCGTCACCTCGCACACGGCGATCGTCGCCCGCAGCCTCAACGTGCCGGCGGTGGTGGCGACCCACAACGCGCGGCAGCTCATCCGCGAGAACGAGCTGCTGATCGTCGACGGCACGCACCACGTCGTGATCGTCAACCCGGACAAGTCGGTGTTGACCGAGTACCGGCTGAAGCAGGGCGAACTCGAGATCGAGCGCGCCAAGCTGAAGCGGCTGACCACCAAGCCGGCCGACACCATCGACGGCGTGCGGATCGAGCTGCACGCGAACATCGAGCTGCCCGACGACCTCGAGCAGGCGCTGGAGAACGGCGCCAGCGGCATCGGCCTGTTCCGGTCCGAGTTCCTGTTCCTCAACCGCGACGGCCTGCCCACCGAGGACGAGCAGTTCGAGGCGTACCGGCGGGTCGCCGCCGGCATGGGCGGCCGGCCGGTCACGATCCGGACCTTCGACCTGGGCGCCGACAAGACCAAGGAAGGACTGGGCGGCCTCGCGCGCGTCGCGCCCAACCCGGCGCTGGGCCTGCGCGCGGTGCGCTTCTGCCTCGCCGAGCCGCGGCTGTTCCTCACCCAGCTGCGGGCGATCCTGCGGGCGTCGCATTACGGGCGCGTCCGCATCCTGATCCCGATGATCGCCTCGGTCGGCGAGGTCGACCAGACGCTGATGATGATCGCGCAGGCGAAGGAGATGCTGCGCGAGCAGGGGGTGCCGTTCGACGCCGGCGTCGAGGTCGGCGGGATGATCGAGATCCCCGCCGCCGCGCTCGCGATCGGCAGCCTGCTGACCCGGCTGGATTTCGCCTCCATCGGCACCAACGACCTGATCCAGTACACGCTCGCCGTCGATCGCTCCGACGACGCGGTGTCGCACCTCTACGATCCGCTGCATCCGGCGGTGCTGAAGCTGATCGGCGGCTCGATCGCCACCGCCAACAAGTTCGGGAAGCCCATCGCCGTCTGCGGCGAAATGGCCGGCGAACTGCTGCTGACGCGGTTGCTGCTGGGACTGGGCCTGCGCAACTTCTCGATGCATCCGGCGCACCTGCTCGGCATCAAGCAGCGGGTGCTGACCAGCGAACTCGCCGCCATCCAGCCCATCGCGGACCGCATCCGCCGCGGCGACGATCCGGCGCGCAT
The DNA here is from genome assembly GCA_963810815.1 of uncultured beta proteobacterium. Taxonomy (GTDB): domain Bacteria; phylum Pseudomonadota; class Gammaproteobacteria; order Burkholderiales; family Casimicrobiaceae; genus CAVQWT01. The sequence continues at coordinate 451,654 of CAWEPB010000003.1, forward strand.
CAACGCGCAGCTCGACAAGCTCAACGCCCTCTGATGCCGCCTGGCGGCCGGTCGTGCCCGCCCGTCACGCGGCGCTTGCGCGCAAAAGGCGGTGCGGTATGATTATGCTGATGTCATAACGTCAGTCAGTCAGTCTTCAGTCTTCAGTCTTCGGCCTTCACTCTTCACTCGTCACTCGCCACTCGCCACTCGTCCCGTCACGACCCCCGATGTTCCCTTCCCCGTCGTCCCCCTTGCGCCCCTCGTCCCGGGCTTCCCGCCTTGTCGCCGTCGCGATGCTCGCCGCGGCCGCCTTCGCGTCGCCGCTGCCGGCGTCGGCCGTCGACGCCGGCCAGCCCGCGCCCGCGTTCGCGCTGCCGCGCGCGGCGGGCGACGTGCTGACGCTCGAATCGCTGCAGGGACGCGTCGTGTTCGTCGACTTCTGGGCGTCGTGGTGCGCGCCGTGCAAGCGCTCGTTCCCGTGGATGAACGAGCTGCAGAAGAAGTACGGCGACAAGGGGCTCGCCGTGGTCGCGATCAACGTCGACAAGCGCCGCGCCGACGCCGACCGCTTTCTCGCGCAGGTGCCGGCGACGTTCGCCGTCGTGTACGATCCCGCCGGCACGGCGCCGGCCGCGTATGGCGTGAAGGGCATGCCGAGTTCGTACCTGGTCGACGCGCGCGGCAACGTCGTCGAGGTCGAGTCCGGATTCAACGACGAGCGCGCCGCCGCGCTCGAGGCGCGCATCCGCGCCCTCATCGCCGCGCGCTGACGCGCCGGTGCGCCGACGGAGACCGATGCGATGCGCCCACGCTGCCTGATGATCCTTGCCGCCGCGACGCTGGCCCTCTGCGGCTGCGCGGGCTTCGCGCCGCCCCAGCCCTGGGAGAAGGGCGACCTCGCGCGGCCGTCGATGCAGTTCGACGCCGACGTGCTGGCGGCGAAGACCACGCAGCACATCTACGCGAGCAAGGAAGGGGCGACCGGCGGCTACGGCGTCGGCGGAGGCGGCTGTGGCTGCAACTGAGCGGACGCTGCTCGCCGCCGCGCTGGCGTTGCCGGGATTGCTGCCCGGGGCCGCCGCCGCGCAGGCGATGCCCGAGGGGGGCCTCTTCTCCGCCAGGTATCTCTGGTACCGCGACTGGCAGCCCGGCGCCGACCGGATGAACGTCGACGCGCCGTCGTTCTACCTGCTCGCCCCGTTCGCGCAGTCCTGGACCATCGAGGGCTCGCTGGTGCTCGACGCGATGAGCGGCGCGTCGCCGCTGTACTTCAACGTGCTGTCGGGCGCGTCGGGCGAGGGCGTCCGCGACTACCGCAAGGCGGGCGACGTCAAGCTGAGCAAGTACTTCGACCGCTGGATCGTCGGCGCCGGCGCCGTCGTCTCGAGCGAGCACGACTACCTGTCGCGCGGCGGCGTGTTCGACCTGCGCTGGTTCACCGAGGACCGCAACACGACGCTGGCGTTCTCGTTCGGCGGCGCCGCCGACATCATCAACAGCACCAACGGCATCGCGGTGGACCAGAAGCGCAACACCGTCGAGTTCCTCGCCGGCATCACGCAGGCGCTGTCGCCGACGTCGATCGTCCAGTCGAACATCACCTACTCGCGCGGGCACGGGTACTTCACCGACCCGTACAAGTCGTTCGACGACCGCCCGAACAAGCGCCGGATCACCGCCTGGCTGACGCGCTACAACGAGTACTTTCCCAGCCTCGATGCGACGCTCAAGGTCGGCTATCGCTACCTCGACGATTCCTTCGGCGCCAACTCGAACATGGTCGAAGCCTCGTGGGTGCAGGCGCTGCCGGCGGGCTTCAGCCTGACGCCGAACTTCCGCTACCTGTCGCAGGATGCGGCGTGGTTCTACGGGAATCCGCCGATACTGAGCGGATGGGTCGAGGGCCAGCCGTATACCGCCGACACCCGGCTGTCGGCGTTCGGCGCCATCACCGCCGGCCTCATGGTCGCGAAGACGCTGCCGGAGGGCTGGACCGTCGACCTCAAGTACGAGTTCTACCGGCAGCGGAGTTCGTGGAAGCTGGGCGGCGACGGCAGCCCCGGCCTCCTGCCGTTCTCGGCCAGCTGGATCCAGGCCGGCGTCGCCAAGGCGTTCTGACGCCGGTTCCGGACCGACACCCTCCACGAAGTCCTGGTGCCGGTCCGGGACCGGCGCTCCCAACGGAACTCCGCAGCCGGCCCGCGCCCGGCTTCGCGGCCCGCCGCTCGCCCTCCCCGCTCCTCCTTCCCGTTCGGCGCCCTGCCTGCGGCGTCGCGCTAACATCCCCGCATGCCGCTGCACCGCTTTCCGTTTCGCGCGATGGCGTCGCCCTGCGCGCTGTCGATCGTCGCCGCCCGCCGGGGATCCGGATGCGGCGCGCCGTGCCGCCGATGCTGCGATCGCCGAGGTCGCGCGCATCGAGGCGAAGTACTCGCGCTATCGCGACGACAGCGTCACCACGGCGATCAATCGCGCCGCGGGCGGGCCGCCGGTGGCGATCGACGCCGAGACCTCGGCGCTCCTCGACTACGCCGACCGCTGTCACGCGTTGTCCGGCGGCGCCTTCGACCTCACCTCCGGCGTGCTCCGCCGTGCCTGGGACTTCAGTCGTGTGCCGCCGCGCCTGCCCGACCCGGAGGCGCTGGCCGCCGCGGTCGACCTGATCGGCTGGGGCCGGGTCGAGCGTGGCGGGGGTGCCGGCGCATGGGTACGCCTGCCGCGCGCCGGGATGGAAATCGACTTCGGCGGCATCGGCAAGGAGTACGCGGCCGATCGCGCGGCGACGACGCTGGCCGAACGCGGTGTCGCCGCCGCGCTGGTCGACCTCGGCGGCGACGTCCGCGCGCTCGGCACGCAGGAAGGCGGCGCACCGTGGCGCGTCGGGATCCGGCACCCGCGGGGCACGCGCCCCGACGAGGCGATCGCCGCCATCGACGTGGCCGATGCCGCGGTGGCCACCAGCGGCGACTACGAGCGGTACATCGAGGTCGACGGCCGCCGGTACTGCCACATCCTGAATCCCCGGACCGGCCGGCCGGTGACGCACTGGCAGTCGGTGAGCGTGGTCGCGCCGCTGGCGATCGTCGCCGGCAGCGCGGCGACGATCGCGATGCTGCTCGGCGCGGATGCCGCCGCGTTTCTCGAGGCCCAGGGGGTGCGCTGGCTGGGCATCGCCGCGGACGGCGCGCGTCGCGGGAGCGAGTGAGCCCGGGATGCCGCGACGACCCGGAGGGGCCCGCGGCGGCGCGCCGTCGTTGCACCCGCGTGCCGAAGCCCGGTGCGCGCGCCGCCGTTTCACCCGCACGCGCGCCGCGACCGCACCCGAACGCCGCGCGGACCGCCGCCTGACGAAAAGACGCCCGCCGCGGCACGAGGCCGGGGCGGGCGGTCCGAGGAGAACGGGGTGGAGCGGTGCCTACAGCGGCGCGCAGAAGCCGACGCCTTCGGCGCCCTTGCCTTCGGGTTGGAAATTCTGCAGCAGCATCTGGCTGCGCACCGCCGGGTCGTTGGTATAGCGGTGATTCGGCGCGCCGGTCTGGCCCTGGTTGTAGAGCCGGTAGATCGGCTGCGTGCCCGCGGGACAGCTGCCCGCGTCCGAGGCTTCGGCGACATAGAACACGTCGCCCTCGTACTTCCAGTCCTTGTTGTCGAACACCGGCTCGCAGCCGGTGCCGCGCGGCGCGTAGAAGTGCGAGCTCTTCGGGGCGAATACCTCGGTGAAGAAGCGGCAGACCGCGACCGTGCCGGCGCCTTCGCTCTGGTAGGCCTTGAACGAGCGGCCGGTCGATGCCCAGCCGACGAACTGGCCGGCGTCGAGCTTCGCGATCTCGTCGGCGCTGGCGGTGATGAAGTAGTGACCGAACGCGGCGTGGAAATATTCCTTGATCGTCACCGTCGCGCCGGAGGGCGGCGGCGACGTCGCCGTGCCGTCGCCGGACACCGAAATGCCCTGCGGGCTGCCGGTGCCGTTCGACACGACGCTGACCGTGCCGCCGCGCGTCCCGACGTCCGACGGCCGGAAGTTGATGTCGATCGAGCAGGTGGCGCCGACGGCCACCGTCGTGCACGAGTTGGCGACGACCCTGAATTCGCTGGTATTGCTGGTGACGCTGGACACGGCGACCGGGCCGGTGCCGGTGTTGGTGACGGTGACGCGCTTGTTCGCGCTGGTCGTGCCGAGCGCCTGCGAGCCGAAGGAGAGCGACGACGACAGCGAGAGCTTGCCGGCGGCCGGCGGCGGCGTCACGACGGTGAACGTCGCGAGGTAAGCGGAGATCGCGCTGACCTGGTACTGGTTGTCGGGGTCGCGCAGAACACTCAGCGACGCGTCGTTCTTCATCGTGTTCGAGTTGTAGTTGAGCGCGCCGTTCAGCGTGTCGACATTCTTGCCCGAAAGCACGTTGTCCTTGTTGTTGCCGGCGGCACCGTGACAGCCCCTGCAGTAGCCCGTGTAGTAGGTCGAGCCGCTCTGCGCCGCGGCCATGTTGCTGAACGCCGAAGCGACCGCGAGCGCGGCCGCCAGCGCGATCCGGGGCAGCGAAACGACCGGGGGGCGCGCGATTCTGCGGATTGGTCCGAACATGTCCTGCTCCTGTAGCCATGGCATGGCCCCGAATCGCCACCGCGGGATTTCGGGGACACAATGCCATTAGCATACAGTCATCTATTCCAACGTCATACGCCGACGTCATGGATGCCGACGAACGGTCGGTAGTGGCCGACCGGTTGGGACCGTGGAACCTGCATTGGAACAGCGGGTTGTGCGTTTCTGCGCGGGCCCCGCCGCGACGGGCCATCGGCGGGCCCGCATTCGTTCCCCTGACCGCGTCCGCTTACCGCCCACCCCCGGCAGCGGCGGGCGCCGGTCGCAGCGGCACCGGGTGCGGAGATTGGTCGGCGCGCCCGCTTTGGGCTAGAATCGGTCCGAAGCGCCGATTTGAACCAGCTTGCGGGCGCGGGGGCCGACGATGCGGTCCCGAACAAATGCGGCTAAAGCGGAGTGGTGACTCACCAACCCGACCCGCGCCGCGCCGGTCGGGTTTTTTGTCGGCCCGGCCTTGCCAACGAACCGAGGAACGCCCGCCGTGCCCCCACCGGCGCCCTGATCCGAGATGCCTTCGTTCTCCGCCACCACCGGCGGTGCCGCCGACGGCGCCGCCCCCGGCCAGTCCGGCGGCCCCGCATCGAGTCCCGGTACGGGTCGATCGGTCGGCGCCGTCGTGCCGCAGCACGCGGCGTTCCTCGACCCGCTGCCGCTCGCCTGCGGCGCGACGCTGCCCTCGTACGAGCTCGCCTACGAGACCTACGGCACGCTGAACGCCGCGCGCAGCAACGCGGTGCTGATCTGCCACGCGCTCAACGCGTCGCACCATGTCGCCGGCGTCTACGAGGGTGAGCCGGACAACGTCGGCTGGTGGGACAACATGGTCGGTCCGGGCAAGCCGCTCGACACCGACCGGTTCTTCGTCGTCGGGGTCAACAACCTCGGCAGTTGCTTCGGCTCGTCGGGGCCGACGACGATCAATCCCGCGACGGGCAAGCCCTGGGGCGCCGATTTTCCGCTGGTGACGGTCGAGGACTGGGTCGACGCCCAGGCCCGGCTCGCCGACCGGCTGGGGATCGGGCGCTGGGCGGCGGTGATGGGTGGCTCGCTGGGCGGCATGCAGGCGCTGTGCTGGGCGACGCGCTATCCGCAGCGGCTGGCCAGCGCGCTGGTGATCGCGGCGGCGCCGAATCTCTCGGCCGAGAACATCGCGTTCAACGAGGTCGCGCGGCAGGCGATCATGACCGACCCCGATTTCCACGGCGGGCATTTCGACGCACAGGGGACCAAGCCGCGGCGCGGGCTGCGCGTCGCGCGGATGATCGGCCACATCACGTACCTGTCCGACGAGCAGATGGAGGCCAAGTTCGGCCGGCGGCTGCGCGACGGACTCAAGTTCAGCTTCGCACCCGAGTTCCAGATCGAGTCGTACCTGCGCTACCAGGGCGAGAAGTTCGCCGAGTACTACGACGCCAACACCTATCTGCGCATCACCAAGGCGCTCGACTACTTCGATCCGGCGCTGGCCACCGGCGGGGACCTCGCCCGCGCGCTCGCGCCGGCGACGTGCCGGTTCCTGGTCGTGTCGTTCACCACCGACTGGCGGTTTCCGCCGGCGCGTTCGCGCGAGATCGTCAAGGCGCTGGTCGACAACCACCGCGAGGTCTCGTACGCCGAGATCGTCGCCCCGCACGGCCACGACGCCTTCCTGCTCGACGACCCGCAGTATTTCGGCATCGTCCGCGCGTTCTTCGACCAACTCGCCACGACCCTCAAAATGGGGTCAGGTCGAATTTCCCCTGCGCTCGGGGCCACGGCACGGGTCGCGGACCGCACTGCCGCGTCCGGCGGGGACCAGGGGCCCGGCCCGTCGAGCGCGCGTCCGGGTCCCGAAATTCGACCTGACCCCGTTTCGGAGCCCGTTTCGCGGGCGGATTACGCGGCGATGGCGGCGTGGATCCCGCGCGGGGCGCGGGTGCTGGACCTCGGGTGCGCCGACGGCGGGCTGCTCGCGTACCTGCGCGATGCGCGGGGCGTCACCGGCTACGGCGTCGAGATCGGCGACGCCGGGGTGCTGGCCAGCGTGAAGAACGGCATCAGCGTGATCCAGCGCGACCTGGAGGGCGGGCTCGCCGGCTTCGACGACGGCTCGTTCGACGTGGTGATCCTGTCGCAGACGCTGCAGGCGATGCGCCACATCCAGGAGATCGTCGCCGAGATGCTGCGCGTCGGCCGCGAGGCCATCGTCTCGTTCCCGAACTTCGGGCACTGGTCGCACCGGCTGCAGATCCTCCGCGGCCGCATGCCGGTGTCGGATGCCCTGCCCTACCAGTGGTACGACACGCCGAACATCCACCTCTGCACCGTGGCCGACTTCGACGCCTTCCTCGCCGCGCGCGGCTACGCCGTCGCCGCGCGCACGGTCCTCGCCGGCGGCACCGCCGTCACCGTGCTGCCCAACCTGCGCGGCGAACTCGCGCTGTACCGCTTCGGTGCGCGTCGAGGTCCGCGTCGGGGTCAGGTCGAATTTAGGCCGCAGCGACGCCTCGGTCGCCGCAGCTTCCGATCGATAGCATCCCGTCACGACGCATTCCACCCGCGTTGCTCCGCCCGCGCCATCGGCCGAACGGATAGAATCGCCGTGCCTTGAACACACCCTCGCCGCTGCTGCGGAGCAAGCTCTTCTGGGTCGGGATCCTCTACTTCGCCGAGGGCTTTCCGCTCGGCGTGTTCTACGAGATCTTTCCGGTCTACTTCCGTCAGCAGGGCGTCGAGCTGCGCCAGATCGGGGTGCTGTCGCTGCTGGGACTCGCGTGGACGCTGAAGTTCCTGTGGGCGCCGGCGATCGACCATTGGCGCCATCATCGCCGCTGGATGGCTGCGGTCGACGTCGCGATGGGCGCGGTGATGCTGTTCTTCGCCGTGCAGTCGGGCTTCGGACCGCTGGTGTGGCTCGCGATCGGCATCTTCACCGCCATGTCCGCGACCAACGACGTCGCGATCGACGGCTACACCATCGAGTTCCTGTCGAAGGACGAGCTCGGCATCGCCAACGGCGTGCGCATCGGGCTCTACCGCGTCGGCATGCTGGCGTCGGGCTTCGTGCTGATGGCCTCCGACTGGCTGGGCTGGAAAGGTGCGTTCGTCGTCGCCGCCGTCATCTTCTTCGGCCTGGCCGCGCTGTGCCTCGCGGCGCCGCGCGAGCGGATCGTCGTGGTGCGGTCGACGGGGATCGGCGCCGAGTTCGCCGCGCTGCTGCATTCGCCCTCGGCGCTCGCCGCACTGGCGGGCCTCGGCCTCGGCACCCTGTGGCTGGTCGACAACGTCACCGGGTGGTCGACGCGCGCGCCGGGCTTCTGGGGCGTCGCGCTGGCGATCGCGGCGGGTGCGGCGACGCTCGCGTGGCTGGTCGGGCGGTACGGGCTGCCACCTAGCGGCACGGTCGCGACGCCCGGGTCGTCCGGGCGCGCGCCAACGTCCGCGCCCCCATCGAACGCCGCGAACGCGGGCCCCGCCGGACCATTGCCGCCCGAGCCCGACGCGGACGCCGACGATCTCACCCGCGGCCCGGTCTTCGGCGCGCTGATGGAGCTGCTGCGGCGCCCGGGCATCGCCCCGGTGCTGCTGTTCATTCTCGTGTTCAAGCTCGGCGACGCCGCGATGGGTTTCATGGTGAAGCCGTTCTGGGTCGACGCCGGTTTCACTGCCGCCCAGATCGGACTGGTCTCGGTGAACATCGGGCTGGTCCTGTCGATCGCCGGCGGCATCGCCGGCGGCTGGTACACCGATCGAGTCGGCATCTTTCCGTGCGTTGTGGGTGCTGGGGCTGGCACAGGCGGTGTCGAATCTCGGCTACTGGATCGCGGCCCTGATGCTGCCGCCGGCGGTGCCCGGCGCCGCGATCCCGTTCGGGCACCAGCTGGTCCTCTACGCCGCCAGCGCGACCGAGTCGTTCACCGGCGGCCTCGGCACCGCGGCCTTCCTGGCGTTCCTGATGGCGATCGTGCGCAAGGACCGCGCGGCGACCGAATACGCGCTGCTGTCGTCGGTGTTCGCGCTGTCGCGCTCGGTCGCCGGCTGGGTCGGCGGCATGGGGGCGCAGTCGATGGGCTACGCCAACTGGTTCCTGCTGACCTTCTTCCTGGCGTTCCCGGCGTACCTGCTGCTGCCCTGGGTCCGGCGAATGCTCGACCGCGAGCGATAACGGCATTACTCTTGCTTACCGATCACTGGCCCGTCACCCGAAGACCGCGAGAGCCGTCATGAACCGCCAGAAATTCAGCGCGATCGCCCACCGCGACCACGATTACTGCAATCCGATCTCCGCCGCCAAGGTCGAGCGCCTGCTCGACCTGTTGCCGCTGGACGAGGGCAGCCGCGTGCTCGACCTGGGCTGCGGCCGGGCGGAACTGGGCCTGCGGATCATCGAGCGCTTCGGCTCGACCGTCGTCGCCGTGGACAATTCGTCGCCGATGCTCGACGCGGCACGCGAGCGCGCGGAGTGGACCGGCGCGCTGGGGAAGCTGCATCTCGACGACACCGACATTCGATTATTCCAGGCCGACCCGGAAACCTTCCACCTGTCGTGCATGCTGGGCGCCGGCGGCGTCGACGGCGGGATTGCCGCCATCTGCCAGAAGCTCAAGGGATGGACGCGGTCCGGCGGCTACATCCTGATCGGCGAGGGCTACTGGAAGCAGAAGCCCGGCGGGGACTACCTGTCGTTCCTCGAGGCGAAGGAGAGCGACTACCGCGACCACCGCGGCAACGTGCAGGCGGGCGTCGACGCGGGACTGATTCCGATGCACGCGACGACCGCCAACGACGACGAGTGGGACGAGTACGAATGGAAGTACGCGCGCTCGATCGAGCGCTACGCGCGCGAGCAGCCCGACGACCCCGACGTGCCGGCGATGCTCGAGCGCGTCCGGCGCTGGCGCGACGCCTACATTCGCTGGGGGCGCGATACGCTCGGGTTCGCGATCTACCTCTTCTACCGCCCGGGCCCGCGCGTCGGTTGACCGCGGTGCGGCCGGTGCCCGCGCGCGGCCGGTGCCGGCGGCCGATCAGCCGTCGCCGAGCCGGTCGATTGCTTCGCTGACCTCGAGCCACTCGGCCTCGAGGCGCGCGAGCCGCCAGGTGGCGTCGCCCTGCGCGGCCACGCGCTCCTTCAGGACGTCGCGCTGGTCGTCGGCGTACGCCTCCGGTGACGCCAGCCAGTCGTCCAGCGCCTGCCGTTCCGCCGTCAGCGCCGCCATCTCGCGCTCGACCTTCGCCAGCCGCTCGGTCAGCGGCTTCTTCTTCGCGTAGAGCTGCTGCCGCGCCGCGGCTTCCTCGCGCTTCTTCGCCTTGCGGTCGCCCGCCGTCCCGTCCGCGCTCACCGCCGTGGTCCCGTCGCCGCCGGGAGCGTCGCCGGCCGGGGCGACGTCGCCGCGCCGTGCCCGCGCGAGCACCCAGTCGCGGTAGTCGTCGAGATCGCCGTCGAACGGCGCCACGCGGCCGTCGGCGACCAGCCACAGCTCGTCGGTGGTCGCGCGCAGCAGGTGCCGGTCGTGTGCGACCACCACCAGCGCGCCGCCGTAGTCCTGCAGCGCTTCGGCCAGCGCCTCGCGCATCTCGATGTCGAGGTGGTTGGTCGGCTCGTCGAGCAGCAGCAGGTTGGGCTTCTGCCGCACCAGCAGCGCGAGGGTGAGCCGCGCCTTCTCGCCGCCGGAAAAGCGGCCGACCGGCGCGCTCGCCATGTCGCCGCGAAAGTCGAACCCGCCGAGGAAGTCGCGCAGCTCCTGCTCGCGCGCCGTCGGCTCGAGCTTGGCGAGATGCCAGAGCGGCGACTCGTCGGCGCGCAGCTGGTCGACCTGGTGCTGCGCGAAGTAGCCGATGGCGAGGTTCTGCGCCGTGTGCCGCTCCCCGCGCAGCAGCGGCAGCGTGCCGCCGATCGCCTTCATCAGCGTCGACTTGCCGGCGCCGTTGGGCCCGAGCAGCCCGATGCGCGCGTCGGACAGCACGCTCCACTCGAGGTTGGCGAGGACCGGCGCGCCCTTGCCGTAGCCCAGCGTCGCGTGCTCGAGGCGCACCAGCTGCCGCGCGCCCGCGGCCACCGGCGGAAACGCGAACTCGAACGGGCTGTCGACGTGCGCGGCGGCGATCCGCTCCATCCGCTCCAGCGCCTTGACGCGGCTCTGCGCCTGCTTGGCCTTGGTGGCCTTGGCGCGGAAGCGGTCGACGAAGGCCTGCAGGTGCGCCACCTGCCGCTGCTGCTTGGCGTAGAGCGCCTGCTGCAGCGCGAGCTGCTGCGCGCGTTCGCGCTCGAACTGCGAGTAGTTGCCGGTGTACGACTTGAGCTTGCGGTCGTCGACGTGGACGATGGTCGTCGCCACGCCGTCGAGGAAATCGCGATCGTGCGTGATCAGCAGCAGCGTGCCCGGGTAGCGACCGAGCCAGTCCTCGAGCCACAGCACCGCGTCGAGGTCGAGGTGGTTGGTCGGCTCGTCGAGCAGCAGCAGGTCCGAGCGGCACATCAGCGCCTGCGCCAGGTTGAGACGCATGCGCCAGCCGCCGGAGAAGCTGGCGACAGGGTTCGCCTGCCGCTCCGCCGCGACCCCCAGCCCGGCGAGCAGCGTCGACGCGCGGGCGCGCGCGGCGTAGCCGCCGATCGCCTCGAAGCGGGCGTGCAGCAGGGCGAGCTCGACGCCGTCGTGGGCCGGGTCCGCCTCGGACGCCGCGAGCGCCGCCTCGACCGCGCGCAGCTCGACGTCGCCGTCCATCACGTAATCGATCGCCGCCCGGTCGACGGCCGGCGTTTCCTGCGCGACGTGCGCGATCGTCCACGCCGCGGGCAGGTCGATCGAGCCGGCGTCGGGCAGGAGTTCGCCGCGGATCGCCGCGAACAGGCTCGACTTGCCGGCGCCGTTCGGGCCGACGAGGCCGACCTTGTGCCCGTCGTGCACGGTGAGGTTGGCGTCCTCGAGCAGGCGGCGCGCGCCGCGGGCGAGCGTCAGGCGGGTGGCGCGGAGCATGGGCGGCGCGGGCTACAGCGCGTAGTCGTAGTCGACGATCAGCGGCGCGTGATCGGAAAAGCGGCGCAGCGTGTAGATCGACGTCGCGACGGCCTTCGCGGCGATGCCGGGCGTCGCGATCTGGTAGTCGATCCGCCAGCCGACGTTCTTGGCCCAGGCCTGGCCGCGATTCGACCACCAGGTGTACTGGTCGGGGCGCGGATCGAGGCGCCGGAAGACGTCGACGAAGCCCAGCTCGTCGAAGACCTGCGTCAGCCACGCCCGCTCTTCCGGCAGGAACCCCGAGTTCTTCTGGTTGCTGCGCCAGTTCTTCAGGTCGATCGGCTGGTGCGCGATGTTCCAGTCGCCGCACAGCACGATCTCCTTGCGGCGGCGCCGCAGCGCGGCGAGGTGCGGCAGGAAGGCCTCGAGGAAACGGAATTTCGACGCCTGCCGGTGCGGTCCCGCGGAGCCCGACGGCAGGTAGAGGCTGATGACGACGAGGTCGCCGAAGTCGGCCTCGAGGTAGCGACCCTCGGCGTCGAATTCCGGGTGGCCGAAGCCGGTGCGCACCCGCGCCGGATGGCGCGCGTAGAGCGCGACGCCGGCGTAGCCCTTCTTCGCCGCCGGATGGAATGCCGCGTGCGCGCCGCGCGGGGCGCGCAGCGGGCGCGGCACGTCGTCGACTCCGGCCTTGATCTCCTGCAGGCAGACGACGTCCCAGGGCTTCCCGCGGGTGAGCCAATGCGAGAGGCCCTTGCGGTCGGCGGACCGGATGCCGTTGACGTTGAGGGTGATGATGCGCACGGAAAATGGGGGGTCGGAGGGTTGGGCCGGGGCCGGGGCAGGGCTTGGAAAGGGCGCGAGTTTACACGCGGCGGCGCCGGCGCGCCCCGGCGCGCGCCCGGGGCGACGGGTATAATTTCCTGTTGCCCGCCACCGCTGCCGCCGGACCCCCGATGACCGATTTTCGCCAGGAATTCCTCGCCTTTGCGTTGGCACGCGACGTGCTTCGATTTGGGGAATTCGTCACCAAGGCGGGCCGGCACAGTCCCTATTTCTTCAATACCGGGTTGTTCAGCGACGGCGACAGCCTGCGCCGCCTCGGTCAGTTCTACGCGGAGGCGCTGCGGGCGTCGGGAATTTCGTGCAACCAGATCTTCGGTCCGGCCTACAAGGGGATCACCTTGGCGGCGGCGACCGCGATCGCGCTTGCCGAAAAGGGTCAGAATCTGCCGTTCAGCTACAACCGCAAGGAAGCGAAGGACCACGGCGAGGGCGGCGTCGTCGTGGGCGCACCGCTCAAGGGCCGCGTCGTGATCGTCGATGACGTCATCAGCGCCGGCACCTCGGTTCGCGAGTCGGTCGACCTGATCCAGGCGCAGGGCGGCACGCCGGCGGGGGTGCTGATCGCGATGGACCGGATGGAGCGCGGCCAGGGCGAGCGCTCGGCGGTGCAGGAAGTGCGGGAGCAGTTCGGGATTCCGGTCGTCGCCATCGCGACACTCGACGACCTGATGCGTTTCATCGCCGGCGAGGCCGATCTGGCGGCCTTCGGGCCACGGGTGACCGCGTACCGGGAACGCTACGGCGTTCGCTGAGGTCTGCAGCAAGAGGAACCGGGAGAAGGCAGTGCAGCGAGCAGGAAGGCACCGAGGTGACGGAATGGCGACAGGCCGCGAGCCGGACGGCGCGGCGGCGCTCGCCCGCCTCGCGCTGCCCCTGGCGGGCGCCACGCTGGCCGCCGTCGTGCTGCTCGCCCTGCTGCCCGTTCCTGCGGCCCGCGCCGCCACGTACAAGTGGGTCGACGACAAGGGCGTGGTCCACTACACGGACAAGGTGCCGCCGGAGGCCGTCAACAAGGGCAATGTCGAACTCAACAAGCAGGGCGTGCCGATCCGGAAGACCGACCCCGCGCTCACTCCCGAGCAGCGCAGGCAGCGCGAGTTGCAGGAAGAGCAGCAGCGGCTGATCGCCAGGCAGAACGAGGAGGCCGCCCGCCGCGACCGCGCGCTGCTGTCGTCCTACACCACCGAGGCCGAGATCGAGCTGTCGCGCCGGCGCGGGCTGCAGACGATCGAGAGCATCATCCAGTCGGCGCTGGCCTACAGCGAGCAGCTGGCGAAGCGCAAGGTCCAGCTCGTCGCCCAGCGCGAATCGTACGGCGACAAGCCGGTGCCGCTGGCGGTCGAGCGCGAGCTCGCGTCGATCGAGGCTGAGTCCGCGCGCCAGGCCGAGCTGATCGCGCAGAAGCGGCGCGAGGTGGTGGCGCTCGAGGCGCGTTACGACGCCGACAGGAAGCGCTGGCGCGAATTGAGCGCCCAGGGCGAAGCGCCGTCGCCGGGGCCGGCCCCGGCCCCGGCAGCGACCGGCGGCGCCGGGGCCGCCGGCGGGGCCGCGGTCGCGCGCTGACCCGGCGTTCCGGGCGGGCATCGAGCGCGGTGGGCGACCCGGGGTCGCCCACCGTCGTTTCGGGGTTCCGCCGGCACCGGAATCGGTCGCCCGGGCGCGACCTGCGATAATGGCGGTTTTCGCTGTTTCCGCAAGGCACCCCATGGCGCAGTACGTATTCACGATGAACCGGGTGGGCAAGATCGTCCCGCCCAAGCGGCACATCCTCAAGGACATCTCGCTGTCCTTCTTTCCGGGCGCGAAGATCGGCGTGCTGGGCCTGAACGGCTCGGGCAAGTCGACGCTGCTCAAGATCATGGCCGGCGTCGATCGCGAGTTCGAAGGCGAAGCGGTGCCGATGCCGAATCTCAAGATCGGCTATCTGCCGCAGGAGCCGCAGCTCGACCCGGACCAGACGGTGCGCGATGCCGTCGCGCAGGGGATGAGCGACGTGCTCGACGCGCAGAAGCGCCTCGACGATGTCTACGCCGCGTACGCGGAGGACGGCGCCGACTTCGACGCGCTGGCCGCCGAGCAGCACCGGCTCGAGGCGATCATCGCCACCTCCGGCGCCGGGTCGGACGTGCAGATGGAAATCGCCGCCGACGCGCTGCGCCTGCCGCCGTGGGACGCGAAGATCGGCACGCTCTCCGGCGGCGAGAAGCGCCGCGTCGCGCTGTGCCGGCTGCTGCTGTCGCGGCCGGACATGCTGCTGCTCGACGAGCCGACCAACCACCTCGACGCCGAGAGCGTCGAATGGCTGGAGCTGTTCCTGGCGAAATTCCCCGGCACCGTCGTCGCCGTCACCCACGACCGCTACTTCCTCGACAACGCCGCCGAGTGGATCCTCGAGCTCGACCGCGGCTACGGCATCCCGTACAAGGGGAACTACAGCGCGTGGCTGGAGCAGAAGGAGCAGCGGCTCGAGATCGAGCAGAAGCAGGAAGACGCCCGGATGAAGGCGATGAAGCAGGAGCTCGAGTGGGTGCGGCAGAACCCCAAGGGCCGCCAGGCGAAGAGCAAGGCGCGGATCGCGCGCTTCGACGAGCTGTCGTCGTACGAGCACCAGAAGCGCAACGAGACCTCGGAAATCTTCATCCCGGTCGCCGAGCGGCTCGGCGACTCGGTCATCGAGTTCAAGGGCGTGTCGAAGGGCTACGGCGACCGCCTGCTGATCGACGACCTGTCGTTCCGGATCCCGGCCGGCGCCATCGTCGGCGTCATCGGCCCCAACGGCGCCGGCAAGTCGACGCTGTTCAAGCTGATCACCGGCGCCGAGAAGCCCGACCGCGGCGAGGTCGCGATCGGCTCGACGGTGCGGCTGGCGGTGGTCGACCAGACGCGCGAATCGCTGCCCAACGACAAGACGGCGTGGGACGCCATCGCCAACGGCCAGGACATCCTCACCGTCGGCAAGTTCGAGATGCCGTCGCGGGCGTATCTCGGGCGCTTCAACTTCAAGGGCGGCGACCAGCAGAAGCTCGTCGGCACGCTGTCCGGCGGCGAACGCGGCCGGCTGCACCTGGCGGCGACGCTGCTCAAGGGCGGCAACGTGCTGCTGCTCGACGAGCCGTCGAACGACCTCGACGTCGAGACGCTGCGGGCGCTCGAGGAGGCGCTGCTCGAGTTCGCCGGCAGCGCGCTGGTGATCTCGCACGATCGCTGGTTCCTCGACCGCATCGCCACGCACATCCTCGCGGCCGAGGGCGACTCGCAGTGGTCGTTCTTCGAGGGCAACTTCCGCGAGTACGAAGACGACAAGAAGAAGCGGCTCGGCGAGGAGGGTGCGCGTCCGCACCGGATCCGCTACAAGCCGCTGATGCACTGAACCCGACCGGTGACCAGACGATGATGACCTCGAACCTCGCGCGCCGGCTTGCCGCCGCGCCGGCGCTCCTCGCCGCCACCCTGGGGCTGGCGTGCGCGCTGCTGGCGCCGCCGGCGCTGCCGCAGGGCGGCCGGCCGGACCCGGCGGTCATCCTCGCCGAGGTGAAGGCCGCCACCGGCGGCAAGGCCTGGGACGCGCTGGTATCGCAGCATTCGCGCGTGACGATGAAGCTGGGCGGCATGACCGGCAGCGCGGAGCGCTGGGCGTCGCTCACCACCGGCCGCTCGCTGCTGCGCTACGAGCTCGGACCCGCGCGCGGCGCGCAGGGCTTCGACGGATTCGTCGCCTGGTCGCAGGACACCTCGGGCCAGCCGCGCGTCGAGGGCGACGACAACGCGCGCGAACTCGCGGCCAACGCTGCGTACCGCGACCGGATGGGGTTCTGGTTCCCGGAGCGCCAGCCCGCGAAGATCGAGTACGCGCGACGCGACACCGCCGACGGCGCCGAGTTCGAGGTGCTGCGCATCACGCCCGAAGGCGGCCGCACGTACGAGGTCTGGGTCAACCTGCTGACCCGCCGGTTCGAGCGGCTGGTCGAGAGCGAAGGGGCGCAGTCACGCACCGAGATCTACTCGGACTTCCGCACGGTGCAGGGCGTGTCGATCCCGTACAAGGTGCGCACGACGCGCGGCGATCCGCGCTACGACGAGGAGTTCACGGTCGCGGCGATCGACTACAACGCGCCCCTCGACGGCATCGAGTTCGGCGTGCCGCCGCCGCCGCCCGACGATTTCCGCTTCCCGCTGGGCAAGGACAGCGTCGAGGTGCCTTTCGTCGTGCGCAACGGCCACCTGTTCGTCGACGTCAGGCTCAACGGCAAGGGGCCGTTCCGGATGCTGTTCGACACCGGCGGACTCAACGTTCTCCTGCCGGCGGCGATGAAGACGCTGGGCCTGACCGCCGAGGGGGCGCTGCCCGGGTCCGGCGTGGGCGAAGCGAAGCAGGAGGTCGGCCTGGTCAAGGTCGACCGCATGGAGATCGGGGGCATCGCCATCGACCGGCAGCTGTTCGCCGCGGTCGACCTCACCCGCCTGATGAAGCGCGTCGAGGGTGTCGACGATGCCGCGGGCATCGTCGGCTACGAGCTGCTGAAGCGCTTCCCCGCACGCATCGACTACGCGAACTCGAAGCTCGTGTTCTATCGGCCGGAGACGTTCCGCTACGCGGGTCGCGGCACGCGGGTGCCGTTCGTGTTCAGCGACCACATTCCGCAGGTTCGCGGGCGCGTCGACGGCATCGAGGGCGCGTTCCACATCGACACCGGCGCGCGCACCTCGCTGACGCTGACCAGCCCGTTCGTCGAACGTCACGGCCTTGCCGCGAAGTACGGCGCGACGCGGGAGGTGATCTCGGGCTCCGGCGTCGGCGGACCGTCGCGCGCGCTGCTGGCGCGCGCCGCCGTGCTCGAGCTGGGCGACGTCCAGGTGAAGGCGCCGGTGACCTACCTGTCGCGGCAGAAGAGCGGCGCCTTCGCGAACCCGGCGCTGGCCGGCAACGTCGGCTACGGCGTGCTGCGGCAGTTCGACATCACCTTCGACTACGCGTCGCGGCAGCTCTTCCTCGAGCCGAACGCCAACCACGGCCAGCCGGACGTCCACGACCGCGCCGGCCTGTGGCTGGAGCGCGGCGAGCGCGGGATCGAGGTGGTCGAGGTCGTCGCCGACAGCCCGGCCGCCGCGGCGGGACTCAAGGCCGGCGACCTGATCGTCGCGGTGGACGGCAAGGCGGTGACGGCGATCGCGCTGCCCGACGTCCGGGCGCTGCTGCGGGCGGCGCCGGGCACGCGGGTGCGCCTGCGCGTCGTCGCCGCGGGCACGGCCAAGGCGCCGAAGGACATCGTCGTCGCGCTGAAGGACCTCGTCTGAAGCCGGGCGCCGCCGGCCCGCCGCGCCCTACGCCGGCGGCGTCGCGGCGGATGGTCGACGGCAGGCCGCACCGGTGACCGCGCTGCTCTGGGTGGCGGCCGTCGCGCTGATCGTCGTCGGCGTCGCCGGCACGGTGCTGCCGGCGCTGCCCGGCGCGATCCTGGTGTTCGCCGGCATCGCGCTGGCCGCGTGGATCGACGACTTCACGCGCATTTCCGCCTGGACGCTGGCGCTGCTGGGCGCGATGACCGCGCTGGCCTGGGCCACCGACTTCGTCGCCGCGGCGATGGGCGCGAAGCGCGTCGGCGCGAGCCGCTACGCGATCGTCGGCGCGGCGCTGGGGACGCTCGCCGGCATCTTCACCGGCTTCGTCGGCCTGCTGTTCATGCCGCTCGTGGGGGCGGCGATCGGCGAGTTCGTCGCGCTGCGCGACGTGGCGCGCGCGGGCCGGGTCGGACTGGCGACCTGGATCGGACTCCTCGTCGGCACCGCGGTCAAGGTGGCGATCGTGTTCGCGATGGTCGGCGTGTTCGTCGTCGCGCTGCTGCTCTGACGCCGCGGAGTCGGTCGCCGCCCGCCGGCAGGCGGGGTCGTGGGTCAGGCGCCTTCGGACAGCTTCCGCTTCAGCGCCGCGTTGACCTGCGCCGGGTTGGCCTTGCCCTTCGAGGCGGCCATCGCCTTGCCGACCAGCGAGTTGAACGCCTTGTCCTTGCCGGCGCGGAATTCGGCGACGATCGCGGGATTCGCGGCCAGCACCTCGTCGACGATCTTCTCGATCGCGCCCTCGTCGGAAATCTGGCGCAGGCCCTTCTTTTCGATGATGGCATCGACCAGGCCGGCCTCGGCGCTGGCCCGGATTCCGTCGAGCGGAACGGTGACATCCCTTCGCCACAGGTCGTCGAACACCTCCTTGGCGATCTTGCCGGAGATGGTGCCGTCGTCGATCCGCTTCAGCAACCCGGCCAGCGCCGACGCGGACACCGGCACGCGGCCGATGTCGAGGTCCGCCTTGTTGAGCGCGGCCGACACCTCGCCCAGCACCCAGTTCGACGCCACCTTCGCGTGCGCGGCGCCGCCGAGCGCCGCGACGGTGTCCTCGAAATAGCGGGCGAGCCCGCGGCTCGAGGTCAGCGTGATCGCGTCGCGCGCGGGCAGCGTGTACTCGAGTTCGAACCGTGCCTGCATCGCGCCGGGCAACTCCGGCAGCGCGCGGCGCACCTCGTCGATCCACTCGGGCGCGATGACCAGCGGCGGCAGGTCGGGATCGGGGAAGTAGCGGTAGTCCTGCGCGTCTTCCTTGCTGCGCATCGAGCGCGTCTCGCGCCGGTCGGGGTCGTACAGCCGGGTTTCCTGGACGACCTTGCCGCCGTCCTCGATCAGCGCGACCTGGCGGCGCACCTCGAACTCGATCGCCTCCTGCATGAAGCGGAAGCTGTTGAGGTTCTTGATCTCGCAGCGCGTGCCCAGCGGCTCGCCCGGCCGCCGCACCGACACGTTGGCGTCGCAGCGGAAGCTGCCTTCCTGCATGTTGCCGTCGCAGATGCCGATCCACTGCACCAGCGCGTGCAGCGCCTTGGCGTAGGCGACCGCCTCGTCGGAGCTCGTGAGGTCCGGCTCGGTGACGATCTCGAGCAGCGGCGTGCCCGCGCGGTTCAGGTCGATGCCGGTCATGCCGTGGAAGTCCTCGTGCAGGCTCTTGCCCGCGTCCTCCTCGAGGTGGGCGCGGGTCAGCCGCACGCTGATCTCGCCGCGCGTCGGCGACACGATGTCGACGTGACCGCCGGCGACCACCGGGATCTCGTACTGCGAGATCTGGTAGCCCTTCGGCAGGTCGGGATAGAAGTAGTTCTTGCGCGCAAACACGCTGCGCGCGTTGATCGTCGCACCGACCGCGAGGCCGAAGCGGATCGCGCGCTCGACGGCGCCGCGGTTCAGCACCGGCAGCACGCCGGGCAGCGCGATGTCGACCGCCGAGGCCTGGGTGTTCGGCGCGGCGCCGAACGCGGTCGACGCGCCGGAGAAGATCTTGGACACGGTCGACAGCTGCGCATGCGTCTCGAGACCGATGACGACTTCCCACTGCGCCATGATCAGGGCTCCCCGGCGCCGGCCGGCGCCTTCGCGTGCCAGTCGGTGGCCTGCTGGAAGCGGTGGGCGATCTCGAGCAGCCGCGCCTCGGAGAAGTGGTTGCCCTGGATCTGCAGCCCGATGGGCAGGCCGGCGCGGGTGAAGCCGCAGGGGATCGACATCGCCGGCGTGCCCGTCAGGTTGGCGGCCACGGTGAAGATGTCGTTGAGGTACATCCCGACCGGGTCGTCGGACTTGGCGCCGATCCGGAACGCCGGCGACGGCGCGGTCGGCCCCATGATCACGTCGGCTTGGTCGAACGCCTGACGGAATCCGTCGGCGATCAGCCGGCGCACCTGCTGGGCCTTGAGGTAATACGCGTCGTAATAGCCGTGCGACAGCACGTAGGTGCCCACGAGGATGCGGCGCCGGACCTCGGCGCCGAAGCCTTCGGCGCGGGTCTTCCGGTACATGTCGAGCAGGTCCGTGTACTGCGCGGCGCGGTGGCCGTAGCGGACGCCGTCGAAGCGCGACAGGTTCGACGACGCCTCCGCCGGCGCGATCACGTAATAGACGGGTACGGCGAGCTCGATGTTGGGCAGCGTCACCTCGACGGTCGTCGCCCCGAGCGCGCGGAACTCTGCCAGCGCGGCGTCCATCGCCGCGGCGACCTCAGCGTCGATGCCCGATCCCGAGTACTCGCGGGGCAGTCCGATCCGCAAACCCGCCAGCGGCTTGCCCGCGGCGGCCGGAGCGGCGGCCAGCAGGCGCGTGTAGTCCTCGCGCGGACGGTCGAGCGACGTCGAATCGCGCGGGTCGTGGCCGGCCATCGCGTTCAGCAGCAGCGCGCAGTCCTGCGCGGTGCGCGCGAAGGGGCCGGGGGTGTCGAGGCTGGACGCGAACGCGACCAGGCCGTAGCGCGAGCAGGTGCCGTAGGTCGGCTTGAGCCCGCAGATGCCGGTCAGCGACGCCGGCTGGCGGATCGAGCCGCCGGTGTCGGTGCCCGTCGCCGCGGGAACGAGCCGCGCGGCGACGGCGGCGGCCGAGCCGCCCGAGCTGCCGCCGGGCACGCAGTCGAGGTCCCAGGGGTTGCGCACCGGCCCGAACCAGCTCGTCTCGTTCGATGAGCCCATCGCGAACTCATCCATGTTGGTCTTGCCGACCAGCACGGTACCCGCCTCCCTCAAGCCGGCGACCACGTGGGCATCGTACGGCGCGACGAAGTTCGCCAGCATCCGCGAGCCGCAGGTCGTCGCCAGGCCGGCGGTCATCAGCACGTCCTTGTGCGCGATCGGGATGCCGGTCAGCGGACCCGCGCGGCCGGCGGTGCGCGCGGCGTCGGCGGCCGCGGCCTGCGCCAGCGCGCCGGCGCGGTCGACGGTGACGAACGCGTTGAGCGTCCCCTGCGCGCGCTCGATGCGGTCGAGCAGCGTCGTCGTCAGCTCGACCGAGGACAGCGTCCCGGCGGCGAGCGCGGCGGAAAGTTCGGTGAGGGTGCGGGTGGGCATGCGGGGAAAGGCAGGGGGCGCCTGGCCGGTCACTCGACCACGCGGGGCACCAGGTAGAGACCGTTTTCCACTGCGGGGGCGACGGCCTGGTAGCGCTCGCGGCGGTCGGTCTCGGTGACCGCGTCGGGCCGCAGCGGCAGCATCACGTCCTGCGTGTGCGCCATCGGCACGACACCGGTCGTGTCGACGGCATTCAGCTGGTCGATCATCGAGAAGATGGCGTCGAGCTTGGTGCGGACCGCCTCGCCCTGCGCCGCGTCGATTTCGATGCGGGCCAGGAGTGCGAGGCGCTGGATGTCGGCAAGCGTGAGGGACATGTCGGCAGGCGATGTCGGTGAGCGCGTGGCTTGGTTCGGGCACCCGGACCTCGAGGTCCGGCGGCCGGGTGGTCGGTCCGGCCGCGTCCGGTGAATTCGGCGCCGCGTCGGCCCCGGGGCCGACGCCGGGCTTGGTCGCGGAACCAAAATTGCCCGGTGCGGTCGGGTAGCCGCCGACGGGTCGGATTGCGCCGATTTCCGCGCAGAATCCATGCCGGGGCGAAGCCTGTTAGGTTATCATAATGTCATATTTGGTGCGTCCAACGCCCCACGGGTTCGCTGCAAGCGGCCGGTGGCGCCCTTTACCCGTGCCGCGGCAACCCGGCGTTCCGCCGCACCGTTTTCCGCAGGAATTCATGTTCGATTTCTTCAAGGGTTATTTCGGGAGCGATCTCGCGATCGATCTCGGCACCGCGAACACCCTGATCTACGTTCGCGGCAAGGGCATCGTCCTGAACGAGCCGTCGGTCGTCGCCATCCGCCAGGAAGGCGGCCCCAACGGCAAGAAGGTGATCCAGGAAGTCGGCCTCGCGGCGAAGCAGATGCTCGGCCGCACGCCCGGCAACATCACCGCCATTCGCCCGATGAAGGACGGCGTCATCGCCGACTTCACGGTGACCGAGCAGATGCTGAAGCAGTTCATCAAGAAGGTGCTCGATTCGCGGCTGTTCTCGCCTTCCCCGCGCATCATCATCTGCGTTCCCTGCGGTTCCACGCAGGTCGAGCGCCGCGCGATCCGCGAATCGGCGCTCGGCGCCGGCGCGTCGAAGGTGTACCTGATCGAGGAGCCGATGGCCGCCGCGATCGGCGCCGACCTGCCGATCTCCGACGCCACCGGGTCGATGGTCGTCGACATCGGCGGCGGCACCACCGAGGTCGGCGTGATCTCGCTGGGCGGCATGGTGTACTCGGGCAGCGTGCGCGTCGGCGGCGACAAGTTCGACGAGTCGATCGTCAATTACATCCGCCGCAACTACGGCATGCTGATCGGCGAAACCACGGCGGAGCAGATCAAGAAGACCATCGGGTCCGCGTTCCCCGGCTCCGAGGTCAAGGAAATGGAAGTCAAGGGCCGCAACCTCGCCGAGGGCATTCCGCGCAGCTTCACGGTGTCGTCGAACGAGATCCTCGAGGCGCTGACCGACCCGCTGAACAGCATCGTGTCGGCGGTGAAGAGCGCGCTCGAGCGCACGCCGCCGGAACTCGGCGCCGACATCGCCGAGCGGGGGATGGTGCTGACCGGCGGCGGCGCGCTGCTGCGCGACCTCGACCGGCTGCTGATGGAAGAGACCGGCCTGCCGGTGATCGTCGCCGACGACCCGCTCACCTGCGTGGTGCGCGGCTGCGGCCGGGCGCTCGAAAACATGGAAAAGCTGCAGACGATCTTCACGTCGGATTGATCGCCGCCGCGTTGTCGCCCCCTCGACGTTTCCGTGCCGGCGTCTCCGACAGGCCGCCGGCGCACTGACCCGGCGGCAGGCCCATGCCCCACCTTCCCGCCGAGCCGCCCGCGTTCTTCCACCGCGGCCCCTCGCCGCTCGCGCGGCTCGCGTTCTTCGGGCTGCTGTCGATCGGGCTGCTCGTCGCCGACGCTCGCTTCGGCTACCTCGAGGGCATCCGGAACGTCGCCGCCGTCGTCCTCGCGCCGCTGCAGCGCGCCGCGCGCGTTCCCGGCGAGGCCCTGTCGGCGGTCGGCACCTTCTTCGCCTCCCAGCGCGCGCTCGCGACCGAGAACGACGAGCTGCGCCGGCGGCTGCTGGCGCAGGGCCCGGCCGCGCAGGGCTACGCAACCGCCCAGGCCGAAAGCGCGAAGCTGCGCGCGCTGCTCGACATCCGCGACCGTTACGACAACGCCGCGACGGCGGTCCGCGTCCTCTATGCCGGTCGCGATCCCTTCGCGCAGAAGCTCTTCGTCGACCGCGGCGCCGATTCGAACCTCGGTCCGGGCGAGGCGGTCATCGACGCCGACGGGGTCGTCGGACAGGTGACGCGGGTGCTCCCGACCATGGCCGAGGTGACGCTGATCACCGACAAGGACCACGCGGTGCCGGTGAAGGTGGAGCGCAGCGGCGTGCGCAGCGTGCTGTTCGGCGTCGGCGCCGGGCGGCTGCCCGAGCTGCGCTTCATGCCGCCGCAGGCCGACATCCAGATCGGCGACGTGCTCGTGACCTCGGGCCTCGACGGCACGTATCCGGTCGGACTCGCCGTGGCGAAGGTGGCGGCGCTCGAGCGCGACACCGGCCAGATGTTCGCGCGCATCCAGGCCACGCCGGTCGCCGGCGTCGACCGCAGCGAGTATCTGCTGGTGCTGTCGCGCAGCGCCGCGCTGCCGCCGCGTCCGGAACCGGCGGACGAGGGCCCGGCCGCCCGCAAGGCCGGCAAGGCCCGGGGGAAGCGCTAGATGGCGCTGCCCAACGTTTCGTCGTTCGTCCCCGCGGGACCCGAGGAGATCCTGCGGCCGGCCAAGCCGTGGTTCATCGTCCTGACGCTGGTGCTCGCGCTCGTCGCCAACCTGGTCCCGCTCGAGGGCGTCGCGCTCGCGCTGCGGCCGGACTTCCTCGCCCTGGTGCTGCTCTTCTGGTGCATCCAGGAGCCGCGGTTCGTCGGCGTCGGCGTCGCCTGGGTGATGGGGCTGGCGATGGACGTCGGCGACGCGACGCTGCTCGGCCAGCACGCGCTGGCGTACGCGGTGCTCGCCTACGCGGCCGAGTACTTCCGCCGGCGCGTGCTGCGCTTCCCGCTGTGGCAGCAGGCAGCGCAGGTCGCGCTGCTGCTGGTGCTGACGGCGCTGCTGGTGCTGCTCGTCCGTTACGTCGGCGGGGCGTCGCTGCCGCGGTGGACCTACGCCGCGCCGCCGCTGGTGGGCGCCCTGCTGTGGCCGCTGATGTCGGTGCTGCTGCAGCGGCCGCAGCGGCCGCGGCGGTCGGCCGGCGAGCGTTGACGCGCTGATCCGAGCCATGGCCCGTCGCCTCCTCTTCGCCTCCCGTCGCCGCCGCAGCAGCAGCGCCGGCTCGGCGCTCGGCAGCTCGGACCTGCGCAGCGCCGAGCGCGACGTCGCGCATTTTCGCCAGCGGCTGGTGCTGGCGGGCGTGCTGGTGCTCGTGGCGTTCGCGGGGCTCTTCGGCCGGTTCGTCTACCTGCAGATCCTCCGCCACGGCCACTACGAGACGCTGGCGGAGTCGAACCGCATCGCGATCGTGCCCATTGCGCCGAACCGCGGCGTCATCACGGACCGCAACGGCGTCGTCCTCGCGCAGAGCTTTTCGGCGTACACGCTCGAGATCCAGCCGTCGCGCGTCGCCAACGTCGATGCGACCATCGACGCGCTCGCCGAAGTCGTCGATGTGCAGCCGCGCGACCGCCGGCGGTTCAAGCGCCTGCTCGAGGAGTCGAAGAACTTCGAGAGCCTGCCGATCCGCACCAAGCTCACCGACGAGGAGGTCGCGCGCTTCGCCGTCAACCGCTACCGCTTCCCCGGCGTCGAGATCAAGGCGCGGCTGTTCCGCCAGTACCCGTACGGCGAGATCGCCTCGCACGTCATCGGCTACATCGGCCGGATCAACGACCGCGACGTCGAGCGCATCGCCGGCTGGGAGGACACGGCCAACTACAAGGGCTCCGACTACATCGGCAAGGTCGGCCTCGAGTTCTCGTACGAGCGCGAGCTGCACGGCACCACCGGCTGGGAGGAGGTCGAGGTCGACGCCGGCGGCCGCGCCGTGCGCACGCTGTCGCGGACCGCGCCGGTCGGCGGCAACAACCTCCGGCTGTCGCTCGACATCAAGCTGCAGGAAGCGGCGGAGGCCGCGTTCGGCGACCGGCGCGGGGCGCTGGTGGCGATCGAGCCCGCGACCGGCGACGTGCTGGCGTTCGTCTCCAGGCCCGGCTACGACCCCAACCTGTTCGTCGACGGCATCGACGCGACGAACTGGCAGCTGCTGAACGAGTCGCCGGACAAGCCGCTGATCAACCGGCCGCTGCGCGGCACCTACGCTCCGGGCTCGACGATCAAGCCGTTCATCGCGCTGGGCGCGCTCACGCTGGGCAAGCGGACGGCGACGCAGGCGATCGCCGATCCGGGCTACTTCCAGCTGCCGGGCTCGTCGTACCGCTTCCGCGACGACAAGCCGGGCGGCCACGGCATGGTCGACATGTACAAGTCGATCGTCGTGTCCTGCGACACCTACTACTACCAGGTCGCCGCCGAGACCGACGTCGACGACACGGCAGGCTTCCTGACGCAGTTCGGCTTCGGGCGCCCCACCGGCATCGACATCGACGGCGAGGTCGCCGGCGTGCTGCCGTCGCGCGAGTGGAAGCGGCGGCGCTTCGCCGGCGCGCAATACCGCGAGGAGCACCGCAAGTGGTACCTCGGCGACTCGATCTCCGCCGGCATCGGCCAGGGCTACACCGCGTACACGCCGCTGCAGCTCGCGCACGCGATCGCGACCGTCGCCAACGACGGCGTCGCCTTCCGGCCGCACCTCGTGCGCACCATCGAGGACCGGCGCAGCGGCGAGCAGCGACAGGTGGCGCCCGAGCCCTCGCACACCGTCCCGCTGAAGCCCGAGCATCTCGCGGTCGTCCGCAACGCGCTGGTCGGGGTCAACAAGGAGGGGACCAGCGCGCGCGCGTTCGCCGGCGCCAAGTACACCTCGGGCGGCAAGACCGGGACCGCGCAGGTGTATTCGCTCAAGGGCGAGAAGTACGAGGCGCACAAGGTCGACGAGCGGCTGCGGGACCACGCGTGGTTCATCGCCTACGCGCCGGCGGACAAGCCGACGATCGCGCTGGCGGTGCTGGTCGAGAACGGCGGCTTCGGCGCCCAGGCCGCGGCGCCGATCGCCCGGGCGGTGCTCGACTATCACCTCACCGGGGTCGCCGCGGTGCCGCCGGCAGCCCCCGCACCGGCCGGCGCCGCGCCTGCCGCCGCCGACACCGAAGACCGGAGCGACTGATGGCCGACTTCCTCACCCGTATCTGGGAGGCGCTCACGCGGCGGATCGACGGCGTCCTGTTCGCCGTGGCGATGGGCATCGTCGGCGTCGGGCTGGTCACGCTGTTCTCCGCGGCCGACCAGAGCGTCGCGCGGCTCACCAACCAGTTCGGCAATCTCGCCGTCGCGCTGACGCTGATGTGGCTGGTCGCCAACGTGCCCCCGCAGACGCTCGCGCGCGCGGCGGTGCCGCTCTACGCGCTGGCGGTGGTGTTGCTGGTCGGGGTCGCGCTGTTCGGGGTCGTGGTCAACGGCTCGCGCCGCTGGCTCAATCTCGGCTTCATGCGCTTCCAGCCGTCGGAGCTGATGAAGGTCGCGCTGCCGCTGATGCTCGCCTGGTACTTCCAGAAGTTCGAGGGCCGGATCGGCTGGAAGGATTTCGCGCTGGCGGCGGTGCTGATCGCCGTGCCGACCTTCCTGATCAAGCGCCAGCCCGACCTCGGCACGTCGCTGCTGATCGCGGCGTCGGGGTTCTACGTGCTGTTCCTCGCCGGCCTGTCGTGGAAGCTCATCATCGGGCTGGTCGCGCTCGCCGCCGGCGCGGCGCCGCTGCTGTGGCCGCATCTGCACGACTACCAGCGCGAGCGCATCCTCACCTTCATCGATCCGACGCGCGACCCGCTCGGGGCCGGCTACCACTCGACGCAGGCGTCGATCGCGATCGGCTCCGGCGGGGTCACCGGCAAGGGGTGGCTGAACGGCACGCAGACGCACCTCGACTTCCTGCCGGAGCGGCACACCGACTTCATCCTGGCGGTCTTCGGCGAGGAGTTCGGCCTGATCGGCAACGCCTTCCTGCTGCTGCTCTACCTGCTGCTGATCGGCCGCGGGATGATGATCGCCGCCAATGCGTCGACGCTGTTCGGGCGCCTGATGGCGGGGACGGTGACGCTGATGTTCTTCACCTACGCCTTCGTCAACATGGGCATGGTCAGCGGCCTGCTCCCGGTCGTCGGCGTGCCGCTGCCGTTCGTGTCCTACGGCGGCACGGCGCTGGTCTCGCTGTTCATCGGGCTGGGCATCCTGATGAGCGTGCAGGCGCACCGCAAGCTGGTGCCGGCCTGAGCCTTCGCCCGCGGATCAGGCCGCGGCACCGGCCGCCGGCGACTCCGGGAACGCGGGCGAGTTGAGCCCCGCGAGCGAGCGCGCCTTGGCGACCTTCGCCGCGCGCAGCGCGTTGACCATTTCCAGCGCGGTCCGGTCGCAGGGCGGCAGGTCGATGTCGGTGCCGTCGCGCGGCGTGACGCGCTCTCCCCAGCGGATGACGTGCGAGCACCAGGTGAGGCCGGCGCCGAAGGCGGGGGTGAGCAGCAGCGCGTTCGGCGCGACCCGGCCGCCCTCGACCGCGTCGACCAGTGCGACCGGCACCGTGGCCGCCGACATGTTGCCGTACTTGTGGACGGTGACGAACACGCGGTCCATCTCGATGCCGGCGCGCTTGGCGACGAACTCGATGATGCGCAGGTTGGCCTGGTGCGGGACCATGAGGTCGATGTCCGCCGGCGTCCTGCCGGCGCGGGCGAGCGCTTCGGCGGCGGATTCGCTCATGCCGTGCACCGCGCGCTTGAAGATCTCCTGGCCGTCGAAGTCCCACAGCGTGTCGCCGTAGGTGACCCCGCGATTGCCGTAGGTGGTGCCGTGGCCGCGCACGCGCAGGATGTGGCGCGCGTCGGCGTAGCAGCCCAGTTTCTCCGCGAGCACGCCTTCCTCGCGGTCGGTCGCCTCCAGCACGACCGCCGCGCAGCCGTCGCCGAACAGCACGGCGACGTTGCGGTTGTCCCAGTCCATGAACGGCGAGATGGTCTCGACGCCGACGACCAGCGCGCGGCGGACGGAGCCGGCGCGGATCATGCCGCTGGCCGCCGACAGGCCGTACAGGAAGCTGGTGCAGGCGGTGTTGACGTCCATCGCGCCGGCGTTGACCGCGCCGAGGCGGAACTGGAGCCCGGACGCGGTGTTGGGCACCGCCTCCTCGGCCGAGCAGCTGCCGAACACGATGAGATCGAGGTCGGTCGGCGCCAGGCCGGCGCAGGCCAGCGCGCGCATCGCCGCGACGTACGCGAGCTCGGTGCCGAGCACGTGCGTGATCCGGCGCTCCCGGATGCCCGTCCGCTGCGTGATCCACGCGTCGTCGGTCTCGAGGAAGGTGGCGAGGTCGTGGTTGGACAGGACGGCCGGCGGCATGCACTTGCCCCAGCCGGTGATTGCTGCGAAGGTCATGGCGACGACTCCCCCGGTGGCTTGACGGTCGGCAGGGTCCGCGCTGGTGCCGCGGCCGCACGCTCTTGTCCCCGATTCTACGGGAAGCGCGCGGGCCCGGAGGGAACGCGCTACTCGGCCTCGCGCAGCACGTCGATCGTCATCCGCAGGAGTTTCGCCAGCGCCTCGGTGTCGGGCAGCGAATCCTCGTTGACGCCGATCGCGCGCAGGTAGGTGGCGCCGGCGCGCAGCGCGCGGGCGCGCAGCTCGAGCGGCACGCCGGCGTAGCGCGGGCCGAAGGCGAGGCGCAGCGCGTCGGCGAGTGCCAGCGTCAGCTTTTCCTGCAGCAGCGATCCGCCGGGGTCCTCGAGGCGCATCGCGCCGTGGCCGGTCAGCAGCCAGTGCAGGTTGATCCGGCGGACCTCGGCGATGCGCAGCAGGTAGTCCTGGGTCGCCGAGCTGCGGCGTTCGGCGTTGGCGACCGAGTTCTCGTGGACGCCAAGCAGCGTGGCGAAGGCCTTCTGCGTGTCGCTGCCGCGAACGAGCCGCAGCCGCTCGCCCAGCGTCATCGCCGGCTCCTCGGCCACGAACCCGCGGCGGCCGGCGCGCGGGGCGGTCCGGCTTCCTGCCATCGAGACGTCAGATCCTGTGTGTTGCATTTTTGTCGGCTCCGACGCGCGGATGCGCGGAAAATGCTTGCCATGCCGGCCCGGGCGATTTTAACATCGGGTCATTCGCTTTCTCGTGGACCCAGTGTCTCGGCCCGACCCATGCTGACCTTCGATCGCAACTTCAACGGCTTCCTCCCGGCGCTTTCCGCGCAGGGCGGCGCCATTGATTTCGCCACCGCGGGCATGCACGGGTTCGACAATTCGCCGGTCAAGGCCGGCACGCTGACGACGCTGTAGCGCCACCCGACCGGAAGACTTTCCGCCGGGTGGAACGGCGGAACAGTCGGAAGGTCGCTTCTCCCCTCCGATTCGTTGCGCCGGTCTCCGTGAGGACCGGATATTCGCTGCGCGCGCGTCGTGCCCGCGCGGCCGGAACGAAAGGAGCGTGGACCCATGCAAGCCCACCGTCGAATGAACCGCACTGCTCGAACCGGGCCTTCGCGCCCGGCGCGGACCGCGCTGGCGGTCCGCCCCGCGCCCGGCGCCACGCGGCGGCTGCGGGAGGCGCCCGGCGCGACCGGGCAAGGCAACGGCAATCGGGTTCCCGTCCGGGGAGGCGACGTGTAGTCGCCGCCCCGTCCCCAGGAAGCCCGGGCGTCGATCGCGGTCCCGGGTTTTTTGTCCCCGTGGCCACACTCATTGATTTATGCGAGGCACACGAAATGACAAGGCTCTTGGAAGAACTCCAGCGGCCCTACGGACGGGAACACGGCGAACTCGTGCGCACGGGGCGCGAAGGGACGTACCGGCAGGCGGCGGACGGGCTGATCGTCCGCCTGTCGACGGCGGAAGCCGCCGGAGAAGCGGAAGGCGTGGCACGGACCCTGTTCGAGCTTGCCTGCCGCGACGCCGGTGGCGGGTAGGCCGCCGGAGGGAGCAGGACCCGCTGGCGACAGCGGGCGCAGGGCCGGCGCGTCACGTGGCCGCCGGGACAGCAGTCACGAAACGGGCGCTGGAGGCGGCGCGGCACCGGCCGCCCGCGCCCGCCGCCGCAAGGCGGGGAGGTGCAACCATGTTCACGACGAGTGACCGGTGGTGACACCGGATGGCAGGACCGGCGATTTCGAAGGCTGTGCGCGGCCTTCCCAACCGACGATCGGGATCGCCGCCGCGTCAGCGGGTGTCCGTTGACGCGGTCAGCAGTCGCGGCCGACCCGGCGGGGCAACCCGCCGGGGCCGTGGCGAAAATTCGAACGCCGCGCCGCGGTCACGTCTGGCGGCGTTGCGATCACTTCCGCTTTTTCGCGCCGGCGCGAGCCTTCGGCGCGTCCGCTTTCGCGTCGGCCGACGGCTGGTCGCCGATGATCGTCTTGAGCGGGCACACCTTGAACGCGGGGCATTTGGCGCAGCCGGCCACGATGGCGATCGGGCACAGGGTCATGGTGTTCTCCGGAATGGGTGGCGAAGGCGCATTGTCGCACCTCGACCACGCCGCAGGGGATCAGCGCCCGACCGCCTCCGCCAGGACTCCCGCCGCCGTTTCGCACTGGGCCCGGGTGACGTCGAGATGCGTGACGAAGCGCACGGTGCGCGGCGCGAAGGCGAAGATGAGCACGCCGCGCTCCCGCGCCCGCGCGACCACGGTCGGGGCGTCCGGCGCATCGGCGGCGAGGCGGAAGACGACGATGTTGGTGGCGACGGTCGCGAGATCGAGCAGGACGCCGGGGCACCCGGCCAGTCGGGTCGCGATCAGCCGCGCGTTGGCGTGGTCGTCGGCCAGGCGCGACATGTGGTGGTCGAGGCCGTGGAGCCCCGCTGCCGCGACGATGCCGGACTGGCGCAGCGCGCCGCCCAGCATCCGGCGATACCGAGTCGCGCGGTCGATCAGCGCACGCGGCCCGGCCAGCATCGAGCCCATCGGCGCACCGAGCCCCTTGGACAGCGCGACGCCGACGAGGTCGAACGGCGCCGCCAGCGCTGCCGGCGTCGCGCTGCTGGCGATCGCGGCGTTCCACAGCCGCGCACCGTCGCAATACGAGGCGATACCGTGCTCGCGTGCCGCCCGGCAGATGCGTTCGACTTCGGCCTGGGGCACGACGAGGCCACCGCCGCGGTTGTGCGTGTTCTCGATCTCGACCAGCGTCGTCGGCGGGTAGATCGCGTGGCCGCGCGGCTTCACGGCGGCGAGAAAGTCGTCGCGGGTGAACAGGCCGCCGCTGCCGACCTCGGTGAACTGCACGCCGGCGTTCGCCGCCGACGCGCCGGACTCGTGCCACACCGCGTGACTTTCGCGGCTGACGACCACGTCGTCCCCCGGCTGCGTGAGCACCTTCAGCGCCACCTGGTTGGCCATCGTGCCCGACGGCAGGAACAGCGCCGCCTCCTTGCCCAGCAGGGCCGCGACGCGCGCCTGCAGCGCGTTGACGGTCGGATCCTCGCCGTACTGGTCGTCGCCGACCGGCGCCGCGGCCATCGCCGCGCGCATCGCGGCGGTCGGCCGCGTCACGGTGTCGGAACGCAGGTCGATGGCACTCATTGCAGCGGTCATGGAGGGGGCGGCGGCGGCGCGCCGGAAGGGTCGGGGGCGGAGGGGTGGGGGAGCGGGTCGACCGGCGGTTCGATGGTAGCGCGCCGGCGGCGTGCGTGCACGACGAGCGCGCCGTAGACGATCGCGTTGAGGCCCACGACCACCACTCCCAGCCAGACCTGGTGTTCCGGCGTCAGCCCGGCGGGGTACAGCACCGGCATCACGTAGTGCTCGACGAAGCCGCCTGCGTAACCGCCGCCCCCGCCGCCACCGGTGCCGGCGCGGTGCCGGAAGTGATTTTCCAGCGGCGTGAGCGGGCACACCGTCGCGGTGAATTCCGCGTACGCGCCCCAGGCGGCTGCCGGCAGGTGCAGCCAGGCCAGGCGCGGCCAGCGCAGCACCAGCAGTCCGCCGGCGACGACGAACGCCACGAAGGCGAGGTGTACGACGACGATGATGTCGGCGACGAGGCGGTCGGGCATCGTGGCTGGCCTGGACGCGGCGGGCTGCCGAAGTCGGCGCCGCGCTCAGCGCCGGCGCGCCGGGGACTTGCGCGGGCGTGCCGCGGCGCGCGCCGCGCCGACCCGGTCCTCCCACAGCGGCTCGAGGGCGTCGGCCAGCGTCCACGGCAGCCGCGTGCCCGACCCGCGGATGCCCCAGCGGAAATGCCCGAACGGCGGCTGCGCCAGCTCGTCGAAGCTGACGAGCGGCGCCTCGAACAGCGCGTCGAGCCGCAGCTTCACGTACAGCGTGGAAATTCCCGCGGCGGCCCTGGCCGCGATCCAGTGCTCGCCCGGCGCCGGCGCGGCCAGCGTGTACCCGCTGCCGATGATGCCCTTCGGCGGCACGCCCAGCCGCACCAGGAACGCGCGGCTCCCCGGCTCGATGTTCCGGTGCCGCCCGCAGGACCAGGTGGTGTCGAAGTGGCCGCGCCGTCGCAGCGTGCGGAGGTCCTGCGCGAGCTCGGGCCAGCTCCAGATCGACGGATTGAACGCGAACAGGTAGGTGGTCATCGGCGCGCCCGCAGGACGGCCGGCGTCGCGGCGCCGGCCCCGCTCATCGGCGCCGTGCCAGCAGCAGCGGCAACGCGGCGAAGAACAGCAGCGTCACGTAGTACGCGGTGCCGGACACCGGATCGCGGCTGGCGAAGTAGTCGGCCGGCGTCATGCCGCGCAGCCACTGCACCAGCGCGCACTCCGCTGCCAGCGTCAGCGCCAGGCCCAGCGCGCCCATCAGGAGCCGCGCCCGCGGCGTCGGGGGCACCGCGAGCCGGCGCACGACGAACCGCGCCGCCAGCACGATGGCGACGACCATGACCGGCAGCTCGACCAGCTCGGCCCAGCGCTCGCCCAATCGCGGAACCAGCCACAGGACCCGGATCGGGCCGAGGATGAACCCGGCGCCGAAGACGAGGATGAAATAGAGAACGCCGGGCAGCAGGCTCACCGCCCGGCGTCCTTCCCGCGCTTCAGCAGCGACTCCAGGCCCGCGAACGGGCGGTGCGTCGCCACGTCCCCCGGCGAGTCCCGCGCCGCCGGGCCGCGGCCGGCCTGCTCGAGCTGCCGCGAGTGCTCGTTGTCGTGGCAGTAGAGGCACAGGAGCTCCCAGTTGCTGCCGTCGGGCGGATTGTTGTCGTGGTTGTGATCGCGGTGGTGGACGGTGAGCTGCTGGACGTTCTCGCGCGTGAACTCGCGGGCGCAGCGCCCGCAGATCCACGGATAGATCTTCAGCGCCCGCTCGCGGTAGCCGGCCTCGCGCTGCTCGCGGTGGCGGCGCGCGTCGGCCACCAGCTTGTCCAGTCGTGCGGCGTCCGGCTTCCCGCGGGGGGTCGGCATGGCGTAGCTCCTTGCGCGGCGCGGGGGGGGCGCCCGAGGCGGCGCCCCGGCGCCCGCCTGCGTCGCGCCGGGAAATTGTACGTCGTCGCGCCAGAGGACGGCGTGTCCCGCGGCTTTCCTGCGTCGGGGCAGCGGGGCGACGCGCTCGCCGCCGGGGCTGCGCTTTCCTCGCCCGCATCGATGCCGTATCCTGCCGCACACCGGGTCAGGGAAGAACCGATTGGCAACGACGGCGGAGGAAGTCGGGGGGGAGCGTTTCGCGGCGCTGTGGCGCCGCTGCGTCGGCGCGCAGGCGTCGCCTTCACCGGCCGAGGTCTACCGGCAGCTCTGCGGACTCCTCGGTGCGCCGCACCGGGCCTTCCACAACCTCGACCACATCCGTGACTGCCTGCGTCGCGCCAATGAAGTCGCGCCGCTGCTGGCCGACCGCGATGCCGTCGAGCTCGCGCTCTGGTTCCACGACGCCGTCTATCGACCGGGCGATCCGTCCAACGAGCGCCGCAGTGCCGAGCTGTTCCTGGCCCTGTCGCCCGGCGCCCGCCCGGTGTTTCGCCGCCGTGTCTGCGCGCTGGTCCTGACGACGCGGCACGTCTCGCAACCGCTGGGCAACGACCGCTGCTTCATCGACGACATCGACCTCGTCGGCTTCGGTGCGCCGTGGGACGAGTTCATGCGCCAGGGCGCGCTGCTGCGCGACGAGTTCTTCGAGCAGACCGACGCCGAGTACCACCATGGCCAGGTCCAGTTCCTGCGCATGCTGGAGCGGCGCCCGGCGTTCTTCGCCACCACGTATTTCCGCGACCGGTACGAAGCCACCGCGCAGGAAAACCTGGGGCGGCTGCTGCGCACGCTGGCGCAGCCGGACCGCGGGACGCCGACGTCGGCCTGATGCAACGCCCCCGTTCGCGCCGCCGGCCGTTCCGACCGTGAATTCGACCTCGTCGTTACCCGGCATCGAGGCGCTGCTCGCACGGCACCTGCTCGTCGGTTCGTTGCCCGCCGCCGACCTTGCCGAGCTGCTCGCGGCGCTGCGCCCGGTCGAAGCGGCCACCGGGGATGTGATCCTGCGGCAGGGCGATCCGGGCGAGGACCTCTGCCTGGTCGTGTCGGGCCGGCTGGCGGTTCGCGTCGACCGCCCCGACGGGTCGTCGACGCTGCTGGACGAGGTCGGCCCCGGCGGGGTCGTCGGCGAGATGGCGCTGCTCACCGGCCAGCCGCGGACGGCCACCGTCGTCGCGCTCGAGCCGTCGCGGCTCGCGCGGCTCGCGCGGGTCGACTTCGAACGCCTCGCGGCGAAGCACCCGGCCGCGCTCGGCGGGTTGCTGCACCGGATCCTGCCGCGGCTGCGCGGCAACCAGCTGGCGGGCCTGCTCGCCGAGCTGTTCGGGCCCCTCGACGCGGCGGCGCTGCGCGAAATCGAGGCGAAGGTCGAGTGGCTGCCGCTCCCGAGCGGCAGCACGCTGTTCCGCGAAGGCGACGCCGGCGAACACGTGTACGTGGTCGTCAATGGCCGCCTGCGCGTCGTCACCGCCGACCCGGACGGCCGCGAGCGGCTGCTCGAGGAGGTCGGCCGCGGCGGCGCGGTGGGCGAGGTCGCGCTGCTGACGGGCGAGCCGCGCTCGGCGACGGTCTATGCGGTCCGCGACAGCTGGCTGATCGGCCTGTCGAAGACGTCGTTCTACGAGCTGTTGCCGCGCCATCCCCGGGCGATGATGCAGATCGCGCGGGCGGGGGTCTGGCGACTGCGACGCGCGGCGCAACGGCCGCGGTCGCGCGGCAGCCGGCCGGCGGTCTTCGCGGTGGTCGCAGCCGGCCCCGGCGTCGCGCTCGCCGATTTCGCGCGGCGGCTCGCGGCAGCGCTCGGCGAATTCGGCCGGGTGCAGCGGTTGGCCTCCGCCGACGTCGACCGGATGCTCTGCCGGCCCGGCATCGCCTGCAGTGGCGAGGACACCGTCGTGCACGAGTCGCTCGCCGCCTGGCTCGGCGCGCAGGAACGCGACCACGGCGCGCTGGTGCTGGAGGCCGATCCCGGCTGGACCGCATGGACGCGTCGCTGCGTCCGGCAGGCCGACCGCGTGCTGATCGTCGCCCGCGCGGGCGCGGATCCCGCCCCGGGCGAGATCGAAACGGCGCTGGCCGCGCTGGGACTCAAGACCCGGACCGAGTTCGCGCTGCTGCACCCCGACGCGACGGACCGGCCGACCGGCACGCTGGCCTGGCTCACCCCCCGCGCGGTCGCCGCCCACCACCATGTGCGGCTCGGCCACGACGGCGACCTGCGGCGCCTTGCGCGGCGGCTGAGCGGGCGCGCGATCGGCCTCGTGCTCGGCGGCGGCGGGGCGCGCGGCTTCGCGCACATCGGTGCGCTGCGCGCGCTCGACGAGGCCGGCATCGAGGTCGACCTGATCGGCGGGACCAGCATCGGCTCGGTGATCGCGGCGGGGCGCGCGGCCGGCATTTCGCTGTCCGAGATGCTGCGTCTCGCCGAGATCTTCGCGTCCCCGAAGCGGCTGCTCGACCGCACGCTGCCGGTGGTCGCGATGATGACCGGCGGCAAGGTGACGGCGGTTTACCGCCAGGTCTTCGGGGACCTGCTGATCGAGGACCTCTGGATGCCCTGCTTCGTCGTCGCCAGCGGCCTGTCGCGCGCGGAGGCCGTCGTGCACCAGCGCGGCCCGGTGTGGCGGGCCGTGCGCGCCAGCACCGCGATCCCGGCGATCTTCCCGCCGCTGCTCGGCGACGACGGCGAGGTGCTGATCGACGGCGGCGTCATGAACAACATGCCGCTCGACGTCATGCGCGAGCTCTGCGAGGGGGGCACGGTCATCGGCGTCAATCCGATGCCGACCCACGACCGCATGAAGGACTACCGCTTCGGCCCCAGTCTCTCCGGCTGGCAGGCGCTGTTCGGGCGCCTGCGGTGGTTCGGCGTGCGGACCCGCGCGCCGTCGATCCTGGGCAGCGTCATGCGCGCCACCGAGATCAACAGCGCGAACCGGATGCGCCAGCCGGCGTTCCGCGCGCTGGCCGACCTGCTGATCGAACCGCCGGTCGAGGGCTTCCCGATCCTCGCGTTCGACCGGTACGCGCCGATCATCGACATCGGTTACCGCTCGGCGCAGGAGCGGATCGCGGCGTGGCAGGCGGCGGAAGCGGCGGCGGTGGACGCCGAGGCGGCGACCGGCGGGCAAACCCGGACAGCGGAGGAGTGATGGAACACAACCTGGTGAACGATATCGCCGTCTGCGTCATCGCGGCATGGGTCGTCGCCGTCGCCAGCCAGGTGGCGCGGCAGCCGCTGCTGCTCGCGTACCTGGTCGCCGGGTTCGCCGTCGGCCCCAACGGCTTCAAGTGGGTCACCGACGCCGCGAGCATCCAGGTCATTTCGCACATCGGCCTCAGCCTGCTGCTGTTCATGATCGGGCTCGAGATCGACCTGAAGCGGATGGTCAGCGCCGGCAAGGTCATCACGCTGACCGCCGCCGCGCAGATCTTCGGCTGCGTGGCACTGGGATGGCTGTTCTTCGGGCTGATCGGTCTGGGCGGCGGCTGGCTGGAGGGGCTCTACCTCGGCGTCGCGGTCGCGCTTTCCAGCACCGTGATCATCGTCAAGATCCTCTACGACAAGCGGGAACTGGACACGCTGGCCGGTCGCATCACGCTGGGCGTGCTGGTGCTGCAGGACCTGTTCGTCATCGTCTTCCTCGCCATCCAGCCGGACCTCAAGAACCCGGCGCCGATGGTGTTCGGCCTCGCGATGCTGAAGGTGGCGCTGCTGGTCGGCGTCGGCTTCGTCTTCAGCCGCTTCGTGCTGCCGCCGATCTTCAAGTTCGTCGCGCGACAGCCGGAGCTGGTGCTGGTGGGCGCGCTCGCCTGGTGCTTCGCGCTCGCGGGCTTCGCCCGGTATCTCGGCCTGTCGCCGGAGATGGGGGCGCTGATCGCCGGGGTGATGGTGTCGACGTTCCCGTACACGCTGGACGTGATCGCCAAGGTCACCAGCCTGCGCGACTTCTTCGTGACGCTGTTCTTCGTGGGGCTGGGCATGACCATCCCGCTGCCGACGTGGAACATCGCGCTGTGGACGCTGCTGGTCAGCGCATTCGTCATTGTGAGCCGGCTCGTCACCGTCGTCCCGGTGCTGCACTCGATGCGGCTCGGCCACCGGGTGAGCTTCCTGCCGGCGCTGAACCTGTGCCAGATCAGCGAGCTCTCGCTGGTGCTGCTGGCGCTGGGCAAGGCCTCAGGCGACGTATCGGACGAGTCGATGGCGATCGTCGCGTTCGCGTTCGCCTTCCTGGCGATCGGTTCCACCTATGCGATCGGCCGGAGCGACTCGATCCTCCACCGCGCCTCGCCGTGGCTCACCCGGCTGGGCCTCCACGACCTCAAGGCGATGAAGGACGAATCCGAGGCCCCCCAGAAGCACGGGCGCATCTTCCTGCTGGGATTTTCGTGGACCGCGAGCTCGCTGCTCGAGGAGATCCGGCGGCGCAAGCCGCAGCTGCTCGACGACCTCTGGGTCGTCGATTTCAATCCGGTGGTCATCGAACGACTGCGCGACCGCGGCGTGCACGTCGTCTACGGCGACATCAGCCAGCGCGACACGCTGCTGCATGCGGGACTTGCCAAGGCCGAGATCATCATCTGCTCGCTGCCCGACATGCTGCTGAAGGGCGCCAGCAACCGGCGGCTGCTGCAGCAGCTGCACGAGCTGAATCCCAGGGCGAAGATCATCGTCCACGCCGAGAACCTGTCCGACGTCGAGACGCTGTACGCGGCGGGGGCCAGCTACATCAGCGCGCCGCGCCTGCTCGAGGCCGCCGAGCTGCTGCACGCGATCGAGGCGGCCGACGTCAGCCTGCTGCACGAAAAGCGCGACGGCCAGCTGAAGCACCTCGCCGGGCGCGACGAAGTGATTCCCTGAGCGGCGCCCGCCGCGTCGGAAGCAGCCACGGCGCCGTCGCCGGCGGCGGACGGCGCCGCGGCATCGCCTACCGCTTCGCCGTCACGCTCCATTCGTCGATGTGCGTGAGGCAGGGCTGCCCGTCGTACCACTGGTAGTGGACGCGCAGGAACTGCTGTCCGGAGGCGCCGACCGACGCCGGCGGGACCGCCTCGTCGTAGAGAAAGGTCACGCCTTCGGGACTGATCTCGGTGGCCTTGCCGAGCTCGACCTTGCGCTTGACGTAGCTCGCGCCCTGGTGCCTGGTCATGTCGGCCAGCGGGCCGCGCTGGAAGGTCAGCTTGACCTGCGGGCACAGCATCGATGCCCACGCGTTCATGTTGCCGTTGCGCATCGCCGCATAGGCTTCCCGCGCCAGCGGCTCGAGCTCGCGCTTGGCGACAGCGGCGCGGCGCAGGTTCTCCTCGCGGCTGGTGACGGTGCTGCCGGACAGCGTCTGGCCGTTCCTGGACTGCACGGCGCCCGACGTCATCGCGCCCTTGTCCTTGTCCGCCGGATCGCAGGGACGGTCCTGGTACGTCGTCTTGCCGTCGATCACGCATTTGTAGGGCGCGGCGGCGGCCGCGATCGGGGCGAGCGCGAGAAGGACGAAGAGGATGCGCAGGGACATGGCCGGGCCGGTGGGGTCGAAACCCGGATTCTAGCCTCGTCGCTGCCGTTGCCGGGGTCCTCTCGCAGGGTCCGGCCGCCCGCCCGTCGGAACCGCATGGCGCACCATCACATACTTGACGATGCCGTGCGGAAAGCCGCGGAACTCGGTGGCATGGACTCGTCGTGGACGTCGAAGGCCAGCTCGGTGCGAGGCACGTGCGCGCCCGCCGTCGTCAATCCAGCGGAATGCGGCCCTTGTTGGCATCGAGCCACGCGGAGAAGGTCTGCAGCGACGGGTTGAGCGCGCGGGATTCCTCGACACTGCGCGCGGCACAGAAGTCGGCCTCGAAATCGCGGTAGAACTGGAACATGTTGCCCAGGTCGTCCGCGCCCGGGAAGCCGAAGCTCCGATAGACGTCCGGCGTCACCGCGTTGTGCGCGACCGGCTGCCCGAGCGCACGACCCAACGCGGCCGCCATCTCGGCGCCCGTGAGGTGTTCGCCGGCGATGCCGACGGTCTTGCCGATGTACTTCGGGCCGGCCTTGAAGACGCCGTACGCGCAGCGGCCGATATCCTCGGCAGCCATCCCCGCCAGCTTCGCGTCGCCCATCGGCAGGGTGAAGGCGAGCCTGCCGTCCGGCCCCTTCTTCGGCCCCATGCCGAAGTGGATCAGGTTGTCCCAGTAGAACGACGTCAGCAGGAAGGTCGTCGGCACGCCTGCGTCCGTGAACAGGTGATCCGACTCGCCCTTGGCGTCGAAGTGCGGGACCTTGTACTGCCCCATCAGCGTCGGCATGCGAGGGTCGGACAGCGGAACCCGGCGGCGCGTGTCCTCGAGCGTCGACCAGATCGCATGACGGATGCCGGCTGCCTTCGCCGCGCGGGCCATGATCGCCGCCTCGGCCTTCTCCTTGTCGGGCGAGAAGTGCGCCCAGAAGAAGGTGACGAAGTACGCGCCGTACGCCCCCTGCAGCGCGCGGGTCAGGCTCGCCTCGTCGTCGACGTCCGCGGCGACGACTTCGGCACCCAGCCGGGCGAGCTCTCGTGCCTTGTCGGACGTGGGGTCGCGCGTGATCGCGCGGACGGCGAAGCCCCCGGCCGGATCGCCGAGGATCGCGCGAACCAGTCCGCCACCCTGTGCGCCGGTGGCGCCCACCACCGCGATGATCTTCCGGTCAGCCATGGCGTTTCCCTCTCCTGTCGGGTGGCGTGTCCACGCCGGAGTCCGACGATACCGCGCCGGGCCCGGCAGGAAAAGTGGTCAGTCCGCGAGCAGCGAGAGGTCGGCCTCGCACCACGTCCGGTCTTCGGCCGGGATCTGCCGATGCAGCTCGAACGCGTGTTCGCGACTCACCAGGAAGCCGTTGCGGTCGCCGGCGGCCCGCTGCGCGATGGCGAGCGCCGCGTGGCCGAAGAAGCGCTCGAACGGCGGCGCGTCGTTGCGCTCGCACACGTCGATGC
Organism: uncultured beta proteobacterium; assembly: GCA_963810815.1. GTDB lineage: Bacteria > Pseudomonadota > Gammaproteobacteria > Burkholderiales > Casimicrobiaceae > CAVQWT01. The sequence continues at coordinate 492,394 of CAWEPB010000003.1, forward strand.
AGCGCTTCGCACGGACGATCGCGCGCTCGGGCTCGCCGGCCGCGAGGAGACTGCGCGCCAGGCGATGCAGCGCGCGCTCCTCCTCGAGCCAGGTGCCGGCGAGCGTCCAGTACGTGTGGCCGCCCTCGGCGGCGTGCACCATGCCGGCGGTCTCGGCCGCGCTGCGGTCGGTCTTCTCCTCGAGCCCGGCGGCGAGGTTGTTGCCGGCCACCGCGAGCGCGCGGATGGCGGGGGAACCGGCCGGCAGACCCCCGGCGGCGATCTGCGTCGCCGCGGCGTATGCGGCCAGCGCACGCGCGAAGTCGTCACGGGCGGTGAAGATCGACGCGGCCATCGCCAGCACCGCCGCCCGGTCGTCGGCCGCAAGCGCCGCGAGCGCCTCGCCGTCGCCCCGCGCGCAGCGCAGCGTCGCCACGCCGCGGTCGATCGCACCGGCAGCCTCCGGGCCCGCGTCGGCACCGGCAGTTCCGCGCAGCGATTCGAGCAGCGCGATTCCCGCCGCCCATTCGCCCAGGTGCTCGCCGTAGACGTGCGTGACCAGGCGCGCGAACGGCGGGACGTGCGCGGGCGCGGCGACGAGCGCGAGCGATGCGGCCAGCCGGTCGGCGACTTCGCGCGGGTGGTCGCCGTGGTCGTTCCACGCGGTGTCGATGAAGCTGTCGAAAGTCATGCTGGCCTCCAGGTCCTGCCGGCTCGCGCGTGACCCCGCCGCTGCATCAATCGGTCGGGAAGGCCCGGCCCCGATCGATGGTTTCAGCCACGGGGATAGGGCGTTCCGTCCTTGTGCACGGCACCGTGCCGGCTTCGGTGCGGAACCAGGCGAGATCGTCGTCCGGATAGTGGGCGTGATCGCCCGGCACCCGCGTGCCGACGACGATGAACCGGGCGGGACGGTCACTGCGATTGACCAGGTGGTGCGCGTTGCGATCGCCGGCCTTGAAGCCCGCACACATCCCCGGACGGAGCGTGTGCTCGCCATCGCCGGCACGGAGCACGAGTTCGCCTTCGAGCAGGTAGACGAACTCGTCGGCCAGCGTGTGCCAGTGCCGGACCGACGATTGCGCTCCCGGCTCCAGCGTCTCGAGATTGAATCCGAACTGCGTCAGTCCGAACGCGTCGCCGAGTGCGCGCCAACTCCCGGCGCCCATGCGGCCCCTGAATGGCTCGGGATACGACGATCCCGACTTGGCGGGTACCTGGTCGGCCTCGATCGGGGGGAGGCTTCATGGGCAGTCCTGTCGTTCCCGTCGCCTGCATCGCGACATCCCGCGATGCTAGGGCGCGCGTGCCTGGTCGGCAAGTCCGGCGATGGGCCAGGAAAGACCGCTCGAGCCCCTACCCGACGATCATCCAGGGTGCGCTGTCGTCGGTCAGCCTGCGATCAAACGCGCAGCCGGGGCCGTTTGCGGTGTCAGCCAATGCACGATCTGGCGCGACACCTCGGGACTGCTCAACAGGCCCATGTGAGTCGTGCGGTACGCGATCCATTGCGACGCCTTCGGGAACCCGAGCGTGCGCCGCGAATCGGCGTGTTGGCCCAGCGCGCTGTGCAGGGGGACCAGGCCGTCGCCCAGCAGGCGATCCGCCACGTGGCCGCGCCTGGCCGCCAGCGTCGCGGCGATTGCGTAGCAGGCGACACCGTCGGGCAAGGGCACGACCTGGCGGCTGTCCGGTCGGCGATGAAACCGGTTGTGGCCCTGCCAGTCCTCGTCGACCGCATGGCCGTACCGCAGATCGGTGATGCCAGCGCTGCGCAGGTGGCCGAGCCTGGCAAAGGGCGCGGTCCACGGCGTGCTGGCGAGGATGACGTCCACCCGGTTGCCCGCGCGCTCGAACGGGGCGCCATGATGCGGCGTGCCGAGAAACACGATGTTCTTCAGGTGGCTCGGCCAGGACAGGCTGTCCTGCTGGGCGCAATGGACCGCGCCGCGGATCACCAGTCCCCCCATGCTGTGGACGAGGACCGTCAGGTCGTCGATCGGCACCGGCCAGTGCGCGATCAACTCTTCAAGCAGGGCCGAAAGCTCCCGCCCGTTCTGCGAAGTGTGCAGTCCCGTGTTGTAGCGCAGATACAGGGGGGTATAGCCCAGCGCCGACGCCAGCGCTTCACCGTGATCGACCACCCGCCCCTCGTGCTCCGCGTGCCAGTTCAGGTCGTTCATGCACAAACCGTGGACCAGCAGCAGCACTTTCCCTGTCGCCTCAGGCATCGGCGGGAGCGCCTGCCAGTTCAGCGGCTCGCCCCGGTACCGCATGGACATCCGAGTCGCGAATGGGTTGTGCGTGGCGGCGAGGTGGTCCCCGACGACACCATTCAGAGCCGCGAGGACGGCTTCGCGCTGCGGCGATCCGGGAAGGCGGGCTTCGGCCGCGTCGAGCAGGGGCTGCAGCCTGGCCAACGTTGCATCGACCCCCTTGCCCAGCAAGTGCGCGACCCCGCGGACGCTCTTGTAGACCAGGCCGGTGATGCCGCCGGCTCGCCCCGGTACGTTCCCGCCCGGGAAGCCCAACGTGCTCCATACCGACTGGTGCACGCCCTCGGCGATGTGCGTCACGCCTACGGCGGCATGGGTCGCGAGCTGGGCGGCGCCCCTCAGGTCCGAGGCGCGGGGTGTCTTGGGACGATTCTTGGCAATTGGCGCCGTCATGACTGTCAACCCGCCGACTGAAACCCCACGGCAAGGGTTCTATTCTGCAGCCAACCGTCTAGACATGTTCCACTAATCAGGACGGTTGCGATCCTGGCGCACCCGCATTGGCAATCGAGGCGCCCTGGTGCATCGGGGCGGGGCGACAGCGGAAGTCCGCCGAGGCGGAGGAGCTCAGGTGCTCGCAAAGATACGCAACGATTCCAGCCGCAGCGCCAGCATCTGCTCGAGCCGGGAGAGTTCGAGCTGGAGCGTTTGGCGCTCGCCCTGGTCGGTGGCGGCGTCGACCGCCGCCCGCAGGCGCGCCCGTTCGTGGAACAGTGCGATCTCCGGCGGCGCGACGCCGGCGTCCTTGAGGATTTTCATCGGCATCCGCAGCGCATCCGGCGTCGAGTCCCATCCCGGGTCCGCGGCCGGCGGCTTGCCGTAGCCTTGAGCGCGCGCGAGCTCGCCCGATTCGGCCGCTTCCTGCAGGCGGCGCGCGATTTCCTCGTCCCAGGTGCGCATCCGGAGCCTCCTCGCGTGCAAAGCCTACCATTCGACCCGGCTCGACCGCGGACGGTGGAACGCTGCCGGACCGGGCGGTCGCGGAGTCAGCCGCCATCATGCCTCGTTATGGCGAAGCTGTGTTCGACGCAGGCTTCGCCGCGAAACACTGCGTTCGCAGTTCCGGTCCGATGCATGCCGACGCGTTCCAGCAGGCGCACCGACGGCAGGTTCCTCGCGTCGGTGACGCCGACGACGCGGGCGACACCCGTGTGGTCGAACAACAGCCCGATGGCGGCCCGGACTGCTTCCGTGGCCAGCCCCCGTCCCTGGGACTTCGGGCTGAGGGTGAAACCGATCTCCGCCTGCGCGCCACCTGGGGCAACGCAGACCCCGATGTCACCGATCAGCGCGCCGGAGTTGCGCTCCGCAATGCCGAGCTGCAACCACGTTCCAGGTTCGAAGCACGCGGCGGACCGCATCTGCTCCAGGAATGCGGCCGCCTCGGGATCCGGCATCGGCGACCAGCCCTGGTATCGGGCGACCGCAGGATCCCGGCGGTAGTCCTGGAAATTCTCGAGATCGGCCGGCGCGAGCCGGCGCAGGATCACGCGGACGCCGATTCGAGGCAGCGGATCGGGAGGGTTCGAACCCACGGTCGGCCGGAGGAGGAAGTTCGCGATGTCATCCGGGGCGGCCCAGCACCGTCGCGCGGCGCGCCAGGCTGTCCTTCGGCCAATGCTCGCTGGCCTTGTAGTACTCGGCCACGGCGGGCGTGCCGGGAGGAAGCACGACCCACGGCTGCTTCGACGACGTGAAGATGTGGATGTCCGGCGGCAGACGATCGGGCTGGTCGAGCGTTCCGACCCGGACGAAGCGCACCGCGTCGCCGGCGCCCGCGTAGTTGCTCCACACCGCGACGCGGCAATTGGGGCAGCGGGCGATGCGTTGCCCCTTGCCGCTGTTCGACGGCGTGTCGACGATCTCGACCTCGCCCTGCAGCAGCTGCACGCGGTCGGCTTCGATCATGGCGTTCAAGGCGAAGGCCGCGCCGGTCTCACGCTGGCACCAGCGGCAGTGGCAGCAGTGGACGAACATGGGTTTCGACGTGAGGCGGTAGCGCACCTGGCCGCAGGTGCAGCCGCCGTCGTAGCAATCGGCTTCGGCGGTCATGGCTTGATCTCGTCGGCGACGCCTTCGGCGTTCAGGGCGGACTTGCGCGGCTCCATGGGGCTCCTCGGTGGGGTCATCCCGCGCTGTCGAACGCCTTGCGTATCCAGCCGATCACGTCGCGATCGACTTCGCCGGCGCTGGTCAATTTGACCTTGTAGTTGCACATGCCGCCCGGGGACTGTTCGAGCAGTCGATCCGTCGCCGGGACGCCCTTCATGTTGAGGCCGAGCTCGACGCGCGTGTTCGTGGCGGGGCCGATCATGGCGAACTGCTTCTTCCGGCGCAGGCTGACGTAGCCCTTCTTGGGTGCGACTTCGTACGGTCCGAACTGGTCGATCGCCTCGACCAGCGCTTCGTGGATCGGCCGCAACGCCGCCTTGGGGCCGACTGTAGATCGCGTCGAGGACGTCGCCACCGTCCGCAGCGGCCGCAGTCGACGAAGTGCTGGCTTGGCCAAGGACGTGGTGGACGAGCGTGTTCGCATCTCCATGCCCCATGGCGTACTCGCGCTTGAGGAAGTCGCGCAGTTCGCCGTGCTTCGCAAGCCCGCTCGCTTTCAGGATGGCAGCCAGCTCCTTCAACGTCCTGCCGGTGCGCTTCTCGATATTGGCGAGCTGCGTCTCGATTGCCTTGATGGGATCTGCCATGCCACCTCCTGGGTCGATGGTTCGCTACTTCATCCGCGACTTCAGCTTGATCCTCTCCCCGGCGACCATGAAGTTGCCGCTGCCAAGGTGATGGATCGTGCGTGGGTTCCTGACGGCGGGGTCGATCCAGGCCTTGACGACCTCGACGACGAACAGGCAGTACTTTGAAACCATTCCGGTGTCGGCCACGCGACACTCGAGGTTGGCATGGCATTCGTCGATCAGCGGCGCGCCGACCTTCGCGGCGGGACTGGCCGTGAGCCCGAACTTCAGGAACTTGTCGGTGTCGGCACCCGAGGTATTGCCGCAGCCCACGACCTTGTCGGCGATCTCGACCGTCGGAATGGCGATCACGCACTCCCGCGCGGCCTTCAGGACACCGAACGAATAGTTGCGGTTGCTGATCACGCAGCCCACCAGCGGCGGCTCGAATTCCAGCATCGTGTGCCATGACATGGCCATGGCGTTCGGGCGCCCGCCGCGGGCGGTCGTGACCAGGACGACCGGACCGGGCTCGAGCAGGCCGTAGACACGGGACAGGGGGAGGGACCTTCTGGCCATCGGTGAGCTCCGGCTGGCGCCGCGCCGCTACTTGTGCGCGATCGGCTTGTCGGTGAAGAGGTAGTCCTTGAGCTCCTTCGAGAACGTCGGGTCCTTGCGCCGGATCCATTCCAGCACCATCGCCGCGTGCTCCTTTTCCTCGTCGCGATTGTGCTCGAGGACCGCCTTGAGCTCCGGGTCCCTGCACGCGTCGGCGCGCTGGTTGTACCAGTCGACCGCTTCCAGCTCTTCCATCAGGGACACGATGGCCCGGTGCATGTCGCGTGTTGCATCGGACAACTCTTCAATGGGTTCGTGATAGCCGACACTGGACATCCGGGTCTCCTGTGGGTTGGTTTGCAGCGGTCGAAGTATGCCACCGTGCCGGATCCGGATCCGGATTCGCCTACGCGCCGGGGTTCCTTGTTGCCACCACCGTGGCGAAGACCTTGACCGTCGAGCCCGGCGCGTCGAAGCGGTGGGCGCACGACTCCAGCAGCTTCCATCCGGCAAAGCGTTCCTCGAGTTCGTGCTCCGCGAACAGGTAGTAGTGACCGGGTTCGAACATGTCCAGGTAGGTCGTGCCCTCGACCAGGACGTTGACGACGACGCTGCCGCCGGGCCGGACGTGCGCCTTGATGTCCTCGAGCAGCTCGAGTGCCCGGGTCCTTGGAAGAAACATCAGGAGACCGATGGCGACGATGGTGTCGAAAGTCCCGGCAATCCGATAGGTGCCGAGGTCCTGCTGCCGGGATTCGACCGGCAGCCGTTCCGCTGCCGCCCGGTCGCGCAAGCCGGCGATGGCGGTGGGGCTCCCGTCCAGCGCGACGACCTGGCAGCCGCGGCGTGCCGCCTCGATGCTCAGGTTGCCGAGCCCGCACCCGAGGTCGAGCACACGGCCACGGACGAACGGGAGCGCCAGGGTCTCGAACGGGTTCAGCACGAACTGGCCGGCCTGGGCCTGGCTGCGAAACTGTGTCTCGAAGAAGTCGACGCTGTGGCGAGTCGTCATCGCGGGTTGTCACCGAAGCGGGCGCCCGGCCGCAGGTGCCGGGCGTGATGCATTCGCAGTGTGCCCGTGCCCGCCGAGGGAACACAAGCGGCCGGCGCGGCGATCCCGCCCGCATGGGGCGTGCGCCGCGTTCGTTTCAGTGTGCCGCGAGGAGCAGGTACCCGGCGAGGGCGACGCCGAGCGCCGCCACGACCAGCGAGAGCACGAGCGCGAACGACCGGGAATAGGCCGGAGGCAGGTCGACCAGCGGCAGCGTGGCGACGAAGCGATGGTGCTGAATCACGGCCGCCACGATCGCCAGCGATCCGACGAGCACGAACGCGACGCCCAGCACGGCGGAAATCGACTGGCGCCCGGCCGGCGGCGCGGCCTGCGACTGCACGGCGAGCAGCTGGACGAACAGCCCGAAGCGCGACACGACGAAGCCCAGGGCGATGATCGTCAGCCCGGTGCGAAGCCAGGCCAGCAACGTGCGCTCGGCGGCGAAGAAGACGCGCGGATCGGATTCGGATAGGGACATGGGTGCGTCATTCAACCACCGCCGCGGCCTTCTGGGAAGCGACGGGAATTGGCGCGTCCTGAACCGGGACGGCAGCGTGCCTGTCGCCGCGACTCGCGAGCCGGCAGCTACTTGCGGATCAACGCGACCGCATACGGGTGGAGGGTGGCCGTCATCAGGCCGGCGACGACGGCGGGATCGGCGTCCATGAACGCCTTCGCGTCGGCGTCGCTGTCCGCTTCGAAGATGACGAGCCCGAAGGTCTTGTCGAGCGGTTCGCCGGTACGTCCCGCGAGGATCACCTGTCCGGCGGCCGTCGCCTTCGCGAGCCGGTCGAAGTGTTTCGAGACCGCCGCGTTCTCGGCCTCGGTCCATGCGGCTTCGGTCTGGAACGGCGGCGTGATGCGCAGGACGTACAGGTACTGCCGCCGCGCCGGAGGCTTCTGCGCCGACAGGTCCCGCATCGGCAGGACGGCGGACGTCGCCAGCGCCGCAAGCATCGATCGTCTGGATATTCCCGGCATCGCGTGCCCTTTCATGACGGATGAAGCGGACCGGTGCACGCCACGGCCAGGCGCGTCCGGTGAGGAATGCGCGTCGCGGAGATCGACGCCCCGCGGCGAAATCCACCGGCCGCCACAGGTCGTCAATGTAGCAAAGGGCGCAGGTGCGTCAAGGTGCCGGCGGACCCAGGCGTTTGCGTTCGTAATCCTCGTACGTCATGGCATTGACGCGGGACAGGCATTGCTCGGCCTCGCCCGACGGCTGGCGGCGGCAGTCGTTCTGGGCGCCGAGTCTCATCCCCTCGTACCACGCCCTGGTCGAACAGCCGGCGACCGCCATGGCAGTGCAGCCGGCCAGCAGAACGAGCGGGAAGAAGCGCGTGTTCATGCGCCGTGAAGATCGATTTCCACCACGACGTCGGCCTTCGCGGCCGGGGCGAACGTCGCCTCGTAGGCCGACAGCCGGCGCTCCATGAGCTGACTGCTCGATCGCCGCGGATTCGTGAGATAGATGGAGAAATCGGCAACGCGATTCATCCGCTGCATCAGCTGGAGCATCGAAACGCCTTCGACGATGACGGGCAGCGGCGTCGTGATGCGACGTTCGATGATGCGGTTGATCTGATCGTCGAGGTGGATGAGGTAGTCCACGGCGGGGATCAGGAACAGGTCGGTCTCGATCAGCGTCACGTTGAAGTGCCATGCGAGATATCGTCCGAGCGTGGTCTTGCCGACGCCGTCGCGACCATCGATCGTGACGATCACGCCGGGCAGGCCGCGCATCGTCGGCGCCACGGCGTCGACGACTTTCGAATAGGAGGAAAGGACGCGGGGCATGGTGGCGTCAGGCGGAGCGGGCCGGCCCGGTCGAAGTCTCACGCAAACCCTTTGCGCGGAGCCCTTCCGAGCCAGCAGGCAAGCAGGCAGACCGCGACCAGGGTGACCAATGAACTGCCGGCCATGGCCTGCGCCGACGGCGGCGGCGGGGCGATCGTCATGCCAAGGATCGTGAAGGCCAGAAGGGCAAGGCTCAGCACGGCGAGCCCGATCGACCGGCCGCGCGACAGTGTGCTCCCGGGCAGGAACAGCCACAACCCGACCGCGACGATGCCGGCTTCCACGAGGAGCGCAACGGGCATCGCCTGCCACAGTCCGAGCCCGACCCTGGGCGAACCCGCCCCCGCGAGGGGCAGCTCGGGCAGGTGAACGAGCGCATCGAGGAGCCAGTGGGAGAAGACCGCAGCGGCAACCAGAACGGCGATGCGCCACGGCGTCATCCCGAGCGCGCGCAGACCAGGCAAACGCCACTGCTCCGGCGAGGGCCGACCACAGTAGGCTGGAGAGCAGGCCGTGCGAGTACGGGAATGCGAATTCCGGCTGGTGCGTGCTGGCGAAGTCCGCGGGGATGGTGACGGACTCCCAGCCAAGCAGCACGAAGAGCCACAGCACGAGGTCGAGCAGCAGCGCTGCGGCGACGAATGCGCCGATGTTGACTCGCCTCTCGGCCCGTCCGATTGCCAGCGCTGCTCCAACGTGACCGGCGAACATGGCGACTCCGGTTGCTGGCCGGGCGGCCTGCCGTCGGCGCCCCGGCCTTCGATCGTTCGCTTGAAATCCACTGCGCCATCCTATTCGAACCTTTCCGCGATTTCCATCACCCTCCGGGCGCGGGGTCAGGCCCCGACGCGGCCGTCGGCAACATAGAAGACATCCAGCGTCGGGAACTGCGCTTCCGCGCGCAGGCAATCGTGAAGATAGATTGCGAAACCAAGGTCGCCGGTCCACAACGAGTATCGCATCTGCCCATGGCGCAGCGCGTCCTCCTCGGTTCGAGCAATGCCGTGCATGGCAAAGGAACGCGCACGCTCCAGCCAAAGCGAATCGCGGGTCCGCTGGTAGAGCTTCAGGAACGCATACCCATTGCCGCCGGTGCCGTGACACAGATTGGAGCCCTTGGCCAGTGGCCCGGCCGCCCAGATGGTCTCGCCGGCGGCGAGCAGCAGGTCATCGAGCCCCGTGCCCGGCAATCCGGCGAGGCAGACGACGAAGCCGGGCGATCCATGGCAGAACTGAAGCAGCTTCTTCGGACGTTCCGCCGCGGCATCGAGCTGGGCGCGCCAGTTGACGTGGCCGCCGGCACGATCGGCCGTGCGTTGCACCGTCTCGGTGATGCAACGCTCCCACGCCTCCCATTCCGCGGCGTCCAGGAGGTGCCGACCCCGGATCAGCGGCAAGGCCGTGGCGACGAAGCCGTGCACAGCGCCGAGATAGGTCGACCGCCGGCCACGCAGGTTCTGCGTCCAATGGGAGCACCGATGCTCGCGCGACCATTCGAGCTGGTTCCAGAGCCTGCCGGCCGTCGACCGGAACAGGGCCGACCAGCGCGGGTTCCCGGTGCGCTCGTACAGGAACAGGGCGGCCAGCATGGTCCCCGGGGAACCCCACATCAGCTCGCGTGCAGGGTGTTCCGTGTTGCCGGCGATCAGGGCATCGAGGGCGCGCTCGAGCTCCTCCGTCGGCGCTTCGCCAAAGGACATCATCAGGATCGGGGTGTCGCCGTCCATGAACGAGGCGCGGTCCCGATCCGCGGACTCGCCGAGCCAGACACGGTTGCGCGCGAGCAGTCGATCCAGTTCGGCGACATAGCCTCGCGACAGCGTGGCTGCGCCGATGGCCTGGAGGTAGTGCAGCGCCCAGATAACGCCGCAGGCGCCATGATACAAAGGTGTCTCGAATTGCGCCGGCTCACCCCCGCCCTCCCGATCGAGGGGATGCAGCGGCCAGTACCGGTCTTCGGTGAAGCGCGATTCGGTATCCGAGACGATCCGCTCGATCGTCGCCCGGACCCGGCTCTCGTCCCACGGGAGCGGGCGGAGCGGCTCGTGTCGTGCAGGGTCGTACAGCATCGCTTCATTCACCCTGATGACTCGCGTCGACCGGCGACCAGGCTGTGGACACGTATCGCCGCGACGACGAACACGAACCACGAGGCGTCGATCAAGGGTCAATCCTGCGTGGCTGACGTAACCGGAGGCTCACTGCCCCTCGGGGGGCTGCCAGAGCTCGACCTTGTTGCCCTCCGGATCCATGACCCAACCGAACTTTCCATACTCGGAGTCGTCGGTCTTCTCGAGTACGTTGCAGCCCTCGCTGCGCAACGCCTGCAGGACGCCGTGCAGGTCGGCGACCCGGTAGTTGATCATGAACGACGACTTGCTGGGCGCGAAGGGGTCGCCCGTGGCGGCGCCGATCGACCAGATGGTCGTGCCCGCCGCGGGTTCGCCGGCTTCGTCGGTCCAGCGAAACGCGGCACCGCCCCATTCCTGCACGTCGATGCCCAGGTGCGCCTTGTACCAGGCTCTCAGCGCGACCGGATCCGCGGCGTTGAAGAAGATCCCGCCGATTCCCGTGACTCTCTTCATGTGCACCTCCGTAGCGTGACAGCGGACGTGGCGCGGCATCCCGACGCCGGCGCCGGGGCCTTCAGACCATCTTCAGTTCCCTGAAGCGGAGATACAGCTCGCGGCACGCCCAGGCATCGGTCGCGGCGTAGGCGATCTGCTGCGGCGTCAAGTGGCGCGCCGCCCAGTTCGTCGTCTTCGCGCCCTTGGGGATGCGCGTGCCGAGAAACATCCCGGCGAGGTTGCGCACGCCGGTCTGCTTCAGGCCGTGGCGCTTCGCGACCTTGCCGAGATCCACCACCGAGCGTTCCTCGAACTCGAACAGCTTCTTCAGGTTGCGCAGGTCGTCGGCCACCGACACGCCCACCTTGATGATCTGCTCGGACGACAGGATCTCCCGCATCGCGCCGGAAAAGTCCTGCTGCTGGACCTGCAGCAGATACACGGCGTCCGCGGTGGCGAACTGCACGAGCGACGGGAGGTAGCTCTCGCCGGGCCTGAAGGCGGGTCGCGTCTCGGTGTCGAAGCCGACAACGCTTTCCTGACCGATGTCGCGCATCGCGTGCTGGAGGTCCGGGTCCCCCGCGACGACGCGCACCGAACCCTCGAAGCGCCGGATCGGCAACTCGTTCATGTCCTCGCGCGAGATCCGGTCGGCCATTTCGGGCGGCGGTGCGGCGGTGGGGTCGCGGTTCATGCTGGAGCGGTCAGTCGTCATGCGGTGCCAACCAGAGCACCACTGTTTCGTTCTGTTCATCGACGCGGGTACCGATTTCGATGAACCCGAGCTTGCGAACCACTTTCGTCGACGCCAGGTTGTCGGGACTCACTTCGGCGAGGACTTCCGTCGCCCCGCCGGCGAAGGCCAGCTTCAGGAGTGCGTCGACCGCTTCGGTTGCCGCGCCTTGGCGGCGGCACGCGGGTGAGACGCCGTAGCCGATCTCGACGCGACCGGCTCGGGGTTCGTTCTTGAAGCCACAGGCCCCGACGACACGTTGGTCGGCACTCCGGACGATGAGAAACGCGCGGCACCAGTATTCGGACTTGCCCTCGGCCATTTGCGCCACCGAGCGCCTGGCGACGAACGAGGGTGGCAGGGCATCTTCTTCGAGTCCCGAAGCCACGCCTGCGGGCATTCGCGACTCGGCGAGATCGATCATCTGCTCGCGGGAGAGTTGGATCAGCGTGTACGGCATGGACGTGACGCCGGACGAAGCACGGCTGCCTGCGGGCCGCTGCGGCGGCGAATCCCCGGACCTGTGCCTCACGGCTTTCTCAGGTTCGCTTCGAAGAACGCCACGACGCTGGCGTTCATGCCTGCGTGGAACGCCTTCCTGTCGAATTGCCCCGGATCCGAGCACAGGTCCGGAGGCGCCAGAATGCCGCAGGGTACGAGAAACGAGGTGTGGCCTGCACCGGAGACCGAATGGTACTCGACCCTGGAACCGAGCGCTTCGCGAACCCGCCCGGCATTCGTGGCGTACGGGACCTTGTCGTCCTTGTCGCCGCTCCAGAGCTGAACTGGCACTCGCACATTGGCGAATCCGTTCGGGCCCATCGCGAATCCCAGGCCCGGTGCCGCGACGACCGCCGCCCTGATCCTCGCGTCGGGCACAAAGGCATCTCCCGTCGTCGGCGCATCGGCATTCAGCAAAGCGGACTTGGCATGGCGCAGCACATCGCATACGAACTCGGGCGACTCGGCGCAATGTTGCGCAACCAGCCGAAGGTCCGGCTGGGCGCCGACGGCGGTCAATACCGTGAATCCGCCGGCAGAGAACCCGAACGCACCGATGCGCTTCGGGTCGATGCGGTCGCGACCGGGCCAGTTGTCGAGCATGAAGTCGACGGTGGCGCGGAGCTGTCGGGTGCGCCCGCTGAAGAAGGACGCCGAGCCGACGGCACTCTGGTCGGCGTAGTTGTCGCCAGTGTGCATGGGGGCGGCGACGACGTAGCCGGCGCCCGCAAGGGCAAGGGCCAGGTCGGCGTGGCTTGGCAATCCGCCGCCGTTTCCGTGCGAGATCACCACGAGCGGCAGGTCGCGCCCTGAAACCGGGGCGTCGCGCGCCACATCCATCAGCACGGCGCCCATCAACGTCGTCGGCCAGGCGCGCGCCTGCGTCGGATACCAGACGCCGACGGCGAAGGGCGGTCCGTCCGTGTCGGCCGCTCGAGCAATCTCGAAACCAACGGGTCGCTCGGTGCGCAGCGCCGTCAGGGCCGCAGCGCCCGCGAGACCGCCGACCAGGATTGCGATCGCGATGAATACGCGAGGAATCCATTTCATGACTGTTCCTGACAGGGAGCGCGTCATGCGGAAGTCCCGGTACGGGCCTTAACCTTTCACCTTCGCGATCATGTGGTCGATGACGTGGCTGTGCTCGCGTTGCGGGCTGAACATGATGATCTCCGCATCTGCGTCGACCCTCACGTTGTGCCCGGGCGGCCAGTAAAAGAGATCGTCTGCGTTGACCGTCTCCTGCGCGCCGCCTGCGTCGGTCGTTGTGAGTTGGCCACGCAGGACGAAGCCCCAGTGGGGGCACTGGCACAGGTTGGCCTCCAGTCCCTGGAACAGCGGGGTGGTATCGACGCCCGCGGAGAGACTGAAGTACTCGCAGCTGATCTTGCCCAATCCTGTTGCGTCGCCGAAATCCTTTCGCTGACGGATTACTGCGCCGGGAATTTCCATCCTGATGTCCACGTCCGCTTTGGATATCCGCATGCTCATGACTCCTGTGGGTCGACGGATGCTCGATGCTTCGTGGTCTGCCTGCCGCCGCATCCGGTTCAAGCGGTAGGTACGCAACGTCTGACATGAACGGCCTGCGCATGCCGGCGTCGGTCCGCTCCATGGCAGGCTCAGGCTTCGCAATGAAAACTGCGCGAGCGGTCGATCGAAGGGCGACCTTCCCGCGGCTCCTGGCGCTCGGCTCGAGCGAGCCGCGGTAGGCGTCACCCGGTCACACGGGGATCTCGGGCTCGACCAGCTTGGCCAGTTGGGCGAGCGACTCCTGCCAGCCGAGGTAGCACATCTCGAGCGGAATGGCCTCGGGCAGTCCTTCCTGAACGACGCTGAGCTCGGTTCCGCACGTCACCTGCTTCAGGGTCACCGTCGTCTGCATTTCCCCGGGCAGGTTCGGGTCGTCGAACCTGTCCGTATAGCGAATCCTCTCGAACGGCACCAGTTCCCGATACTCGCCGCCGAACGAGTGACCGTGGCCGGTCGTGAAGTTCGTGAACGACATCCTGTAGGTGCCGCCGACCTTGGCATCCATGTGCTGCACCTTGCAGGTGTAGCCGTAGGGCGGAAGCCACTTGGCCATTGCGGCCGCATCCAGGAAGGCCCGATAGATGCGCTCCGGATTCGCACGGAGCACGCGGTGAAGTCGGATGGTGCCGGTGGCCATGATCAATTCACCTCCTGAACCAATGAGCTACATCATGAGTTCGCGGATCGAGGACGCCACGGAACGCAACTGGTCGTGCGTCAATCGACCGACTATCTTCCTGATTACCGGCGCCATGACGCGCCGCACGCCCACCAATCCCAGGCTGGCCGATTGCTCGATGATGAAGCCCGCTCTGGCCAACCTCAAGGATCGCATGAAGTAGTAGTCGAGCCCCTCGTTCATGACTTCGATGATCGTTTCGGACAGCTCCGCGTGGTGCCTCGACGCGTCCCCGGCCGTCTCGATGATGGCCAGGATTCCCGTCAGGCGACCTTGCAGGTCTTCGGAGAGCCGGAATCGCAGCGATGCACCCCCGGGCGCTCGGGGTGGAGTGGTCGCTGCATCGCTGGTCTTGCGGGCAGCGCCCGTTCGTCCGGTTTTCGGAGTGGGCATGGCAGCGCCGTGCGTTGACCGCGTCGACGGATGATACGCGTGTGGCGGCGGCCCCGGCCGATCATTCCACCCGGAAGACACCCCTGACGAGCCGGATCTGTCCCTCCTGAAGACTGCGCCGCGCGTTTCCGGCCTTCTGCGCGAGATCGTCGACGTACACCCCCAGGGTCAGCGGACTCGGTGCGGCGTCGGCGGCAGTCCTGCCGAGATGGGCGTCGCTGGTGTCCTCGAAGAGTTCGACCACGAATCCGGTCTCGCCGAGAACCGAGCGGGTCGCTTCGGCGGAGACGAGGAAGCTGTCGGCGGGGTCGGTGGCCCACGGCAGCGGAAAATGGGACGTGGCCGCGTCCCCGGCGGCCATTTCCTGGAAGGCGTACCGGCCGCCCGGCTTCAGGACGCGGTAGATCTCCCCGTAGAGCTTCTGCTTGTCCGCGATGTTCATGCCGACATTCTGCATCCAGACGACATCGAACGAATCGTCGGGAAACGGCAGGTCGAGCGCGCTGCCCAGGTGCACTTCGATTCGGTCGTCGAGGCCGGTCAGCCGATTCAGCAGCGCCGCGCCGGCGCAGAAATCGGGCGATGAGTCGAGGCAGGCGACGCGGCAGCCGAGCGTGGAAGCCATCAGCCGGGCGGGACCGGCCAGCCCGGCTCCGATGTCGAGCACGCGATCTTCGGCCCGAATCCGCGCCAGCTCCAGCAACTCGCGCGAAGCGCGGAGCCCGCCGGTGTGGAAATGGTCCAGCGCCCCGAGATCCTCGGGCGAAAGGCGTTGTTCGGGATTCAATCCGGCTGCGCGGATGGCGGCCAGGATTCGCGCCTCGATGTCGCGGGCCGAATAGTGCGCTTCCAGGCCAGCCATGAACGATCCCATCTCGAGACTGATTTCGCGCTCGAGCTTCCCCCGGAAGTCGGATGACGTCAAGCCGCTATGGTTGCTCGCGGTCGTAGTAGTCGACAGTGCTCTCGGCGCGAAACATCTTCCGGAGACCTCGATCGCCGCGCTGTCCGGTCACGATGAGGACCTTCCGGGAGTCGGGGTACTCGCACGCCTCGACGTCGACGAGCGTCGACAGCGCCAGGTAGCGCATGGTCGTCGTTCCAGTATTGATGATCTGGTGCGCGACCTCCGGACCGCCGGGTGGACACGCGATCACGTCGTGCCTGCGGATCGGGTAGCGCTTGTCTCCGAACCTCAGCTCGCCTTCGCCTTCGAGGATCAGGAACATCTCTTCCTCGCCGTGGTGGTTGTGGAAGGGGCACTGAACCTTGCCGGGCGGTAACACGGTCAGGTTGTAGCCCAGCTTCCTGGCCCCGATGTGCTCGCCGACCTGGCCACGACTGGACGTGTAGACACCGTTTTCCTCGACATCGTCGAACTTGACTTCATCGAGGTTCATGATCGGCTTCATTTCGGAGTCCTCCAGTGTTCTGGTATCTGATCAGCGGTGAGAAGAGCGGCGTCGAACGATGCGCAGACCGTGGAAGTCGAGCCGCAGACCGAGGCGTCCCGAGGGCGGTCGACGCGCGCTGGACGCGCGACGACGGCTTGCAACCGTGGCGCCCATCGCCAGTCGAGAAACGAGCCGTGACCTCCCCGCGGTCGTATCAGTTCGCCGTAAGGGCGCGAAAGGTGGAGCGTTGCCCCATCGGCCACCTCGTGAGCAAGACGATCGAAGGTTCTGCTCGTTTGCGCGGTTCGGCGAGCGATCGACATTGCGGCCGCCACCTTGGGGTACTGCGAAGTCCTGAACCCATGTGATCAACGTGCCGGCATCCGACGGTGTGAGCTCGATCGTGAGCTCGAACTTCGGCGGGGAAATGTGCCGAACGACGACTTTGGCGTTGGGAACGATTCCGACGAACTCGGACTCGTTGGGGTAGTTCGAACCGTCCGGCCCGTGCATCGTGAACTTCCAGCGACCTCCGGAACGGAACTCGAAGGCATGGAAGGTGTTCGTGAACCCCGCTGGCCCCCACCAGCGTGCCAGGCGTTCAGGATCTCTGAACGCAGCGAATACGGCTTCGGGAGATGCGGATATTTCACGCGACGTCTGGAGGACCGACATCGACAATTCCTGGGCACTCGCCACGATATCCAAGCGGGATCCAACGAACCTAGAACCAGTAGTCAGCGACACATCGACCGTCTCGCGGCAAGTCCTGGAAGGTGTCCAGTCCGTCGAAGTGGTCGACAGGTATCGCGGCCACGGCCTCGGGTTCGGCGAGACGCAGGTTGACGGCGATGCGGCGCCGCCCCTCTTCATCCTTCTGCTGCGCGCGCCAGAAGGCTACGCAGCCGCACCCGGGACAGAAGTGGAATTCGATCGCCTCGCCCCGGACGTAAGGCTGAGTCTTGCCGGAGACTTTGATGCCTTCACCCTCGTAGTCATAGGCCCAGAGCACGCCATAGCGTCGGCAAACGGTGCAGTTGCACGCGGTTGCTCCGTCGGGCTTGCCCTCGAACGTCCATCGAACTGCGCCGCAGTGACACGACCCTTGGATCATTTCGGTCTTGGCTCCTCGGTTTCGAAAGGCTGCATAGCGTTCACAGGCGGGGCTTCGCGGTGGACGGTGCCTTGGGCGGTACAACGTCTGCCATAACCGGCAACAAGTGGCGGGGCGACAGGAGCGCGCCGCATCTTGGCGTCCGTGTTGATGGCGGTGTCAGACGCCCGGCTCATTGTTGCGCTCAAGCGTCTTTCTCATGGGGACGAATTCGATATTCAAACCCGGACCCAATTCGTATTGTATGGGAGGGTCCGACACGTAGCCATGTTTGGCATAGAGCCTCACGCCGGGCAGCGTCGCCATGAGCTCCAGGCGCGCAAAGCCAAACGACCGAGCTTCATCCTCGCAGTGTCTGAGGAGCATGCTGCCGATTCCCTTGCGCGCATGCTCAGGGGCGACGAAGAAGGCTCGTATTTTTCCAGGCTCGACACGGGAGTCAAGTTCGGCAGCACTGCGCTCGGCGTGACCGTCACCTCCGAAAAGTGTGCGTCGGCGACTCCAGCCCCCGCAACCGATTATCAGGCCCTCCGACTCGACTGCAAAATAGGTTCCATCTCGGATCAGTTGTGTGTCGACGCCAAACGCACCGCGGAGTGCCCCCTCGATTTGCTCCGCCGTGTAATCCTGCGCTCCAAGCTGTCGGGCCGAACGAGCGATCAGCGATTCCAGCGTGTCTCGATCCTGAAGCGTTGCGTTGCGTATTTCGTAGCTCACGAAATGGCCTCGGGCATCGTCGGCATTTCCTTCGTGATCTTACCGAGCAGTTTGACCAGGGCCTGGCAGTCTCTGCGCCGATCCTCATTCGGAATGGTGGCGATGTGTTCGTCAACGTTCACGCTGCGCGGCGTGGTCTTGCGTTTCGTCATCGCCGCCCCTTTCAACGAGCCTGAGTACCAAGTGGCGGACGGCTCTTGCGGTAGGAGTTCTTCAGCGCGATCTTGCCATCTCGAAACGTGAAGAGGTCGCAACCGTGGACTTCGACGCGTGTGCCGTCGGTACGGGTTCCCGTGAATGTCCACTCCGACACCCCGCGGTCACCTGCGACGAAGTGACGTGCGTCGCCCCAGCGGGCGTCGGGAAAGACTGCCCAGACCTCGGCAAAGCCGGCCCGCACCGCATCAAAGCCGACATATCGGGTGCCGCAGAGCTCAGGACCCGCAGAGGCTTCGAAGACGCAATCCTCCGTCATGAAAGACATGAGGGCATCGACATCATGGCGGTTCCATGCATCCGCAAAGGCCTGCAGAGTCTCCTCGGTAGCTTGAGCGTTCACGGTCGGAATGAATTGGTGGTCCGCTAGCGCGAAGGGTCAGGTCGCATCGCGTGGCGCTGCTCTGTGCTCAAAGGTGGGAGAAGTACTCGGGAGCTGCAAACCTGTCGTGCTGACCGTCCACGTACGTGATCGGGATGCGCGACATTTCTTCTTCCGATACTCCCTCGAGGCACCCCAGATTGACGCCGTACATCTTCCCGATGGGCGTCTCGGTGCCGACACCAAACGCGCGGACGCCGCAGTGCTTGCAGAAGTAGTGCTGGTTCTTTCCGGTGCGGAACAGGTACTGCGTCAGTTCTGCCTCACCCGACAGAAGGCGAAAGCCTTCGGGCTTGGCAACTGCGGGCCAGAAGCGCGTTCTGCGGCAGATCGAACAGTTGCAGCGATAGGAACTCTGAGTGAGATCGAGATCCGCCTCGAACTTGACGGCGCCGCAGTGGCAACTGCCTCGATAGGTTTTCAGCATTGGTCACCTTTCTCAGCGAGCGGTGTTCATCGGCGGCCCAACGTGCGAATCCAGCAGCCGCCGAAAGCGGATCGCTGGAATGAACGGTTAGACGTCTTCGGTTTCAAGCGCGGCTGTTCAATTGCTCGAGGTCGGCCATCAGCAGTTCGCGGTCGCTTCTGTCTCAAATTTTGGCGGCGGAGAAGTACTTGTGGGCTGCGGGGACGTCGAATTCAGGGGCCTTCACCATTGCGAGACACTCCTCGATAGCGGGTTTGACGGTGATGGATTCGAGACGTCCAACAAAGACCAGGTCAATCGGCCCGCGCCCACTGACGCGTGCCTAAACGAGGCAGCCTGCGCGCGGGTCTGGTTGAGCGCGTGGCTAACCTCTGCGGCAAGAATTATGCTCGCGCGCTGACGAAGCTCAAATCGCACCCTAACGTATGAGCTGAACGGACCCGCCGGCATGAAGCTGCACGGCAGGCTCAGAAGAACCAGACAGCGCGTATGAGACCGTCCGACACCTGGTAGACGGCAATTGCCTCGAGGACACCAGGCTGCAAGCCGGTGATTCGCTCATGGTCGACGACGGTGTTGCCCGAAACCATGCGGTTAACGACCTCGGCGTGGAGGTTGGGTAAGGTGAAGCGGTTTTCTGCATAGTGCTTGGCGAAGGCTTGCTTGCCGACAAGCACTGGCTCGGGTGCAGGTGGTCGGAAGACACGAATGTCCTCCGAGTACTCGGCCACGAAGCGCTCCAGATTGCGGGCGTTGTAGGCCTCGAGTTGGCGCTGAACGGGATCGACTGGATTCAAGCGAGCTCCACCAAGGTCGCGACGGGCTTGATCATAGAAGCTCGGCGCCTGGCCGCGCCATGCCTTCGTCGCTCCGGTTGAGCGACATGTCAGGCCGCACTTGGCGAGGTCTGGCTGGAGGCTCCGGACTCTCAGCGCAAATCGGCCGATTCGTACAGGGGCCGGATCTCGATCTCGCTTGGCCCCGGCATCGGATTGGGGCAGCGCTTCACCCATGCGACGGCCTCGTCCATGTCCTTGACTTCCCACAGCCAGAAGCCGGCGACCAGTTCCCGCGTCGCTGCGAAAGGCCCGTTGATGACCGTGCGTTCGGGTCCTTCGAACGCAACACGCTTGCCCTGCGAGGACGGCTTGAGCCCGTCGGCGGTGCGCAGGATGCCGGCGTCTGCCAACTCCTGATTGAATCTTCCCATCGCCTCGAGAGCATCGGTAGCGGGAAGAGTGCCTGCCTCGCTGTCCTCGGTTGCCTTCACCAACACCATCACGCGCATCGTCTTCTCCTGGTGTAAGCCGGGTCGATCGGCCCGGTATCGGAACGACAATCAGGGTGTCAAGAAATCGAAATCGCCCTGCAAGTTCAGCGTCGCTGGCGCGGTTGGTGCGGCCGAACGAACTGAAGCTGACCGACGGCCCGCTGCGGCGGGCGCAGCCCCCGCATGCGGGACGTCCGTGTTGAGTGACGGGATAGGCAGCGCTCTCACCGGGCAACCCAGCCGCCGCACACGGGAAAGACTTGCCCGACGAAGCAGTCGGCCGCGCTGCTGCACAGGTACGCGGCAAACTGAGCATCTTCACGCGCCGAGACCAACCGGCCCAGCGGCACCTCACGTGCGAGACGTTCCTGGAACTTCGGGTTTGTCTGAACCTCTGCCGGGAAGTAAGTCGGGTTGTCGACGAAGTTCTGGGCGATGGCATTGACCTGGACGTTGTGCGGGGCCAGCTCCACGCCAACTGCCTGAACATAGGCAAGCTGGGCACCGCGGGCTGCGCTGTAGGTGGACGCCCTTTTCATACCCCGCAGGGCGGATGCGCTACCAATGACCAGAATCTTGCCCGAACGTCGGGTGACCATATCCGGGGTGGCCGCCCGCACCAGACGGGGAAGTGGATCTACCAGTGCCGCAAAGACCTGTCGCCACTCTAGCGTCGGTGACATCGGGAGCGGGCGTAGACGGAGCCCGGAGAGAGAGATTGGCGACCAACACATCGATTCGTCCGGCCTCGCGAACAACTCGTTCGGCCGCGCCGGCATCGGCAAGCGACTCCGTGCTGGCGACGACGTCGGCTCCCTGTTCGGCGAAGACCTCGCACAGAACAGGACCCATGAAGTCCGACGACTGAGTGATGAGGACGCGCTTGGCGCTGAGAGCATTCTGCATGGACCGTTTCCAGGGGAATGCGACACGAGTGCGTGTGCCCTGCGACGCCTGGCGTTCAAGCCAGCCGGCGCTGCCGGCGGGGCGAAGCCACGCCGGAGAGCGTCCGGCTAGGCGAGGGGTTAGGCCTCACGGGCGCGAGAGCTTCGTGACGCCGCCACTTCGGCGGCCCATGCCTTCGTGGCCTGACAGACTTCCATCGCCCGTACGTAGGCTTCGCGCCCGGTGGTACGGGCCAGATACGCCTCTTCTGACGCACCCAGAGCGGCCGCGCCCGTTCTCTGGGCGAACTCCAAGGCGTACGTTACCGAGATATCGGCGGCGGTGAAAGCCTCACCCGCCAAATAGGGCGAGCGCGCCAACTGCCGGGTCACCAACCCCAATCGACTCTTAAATACTTCCAGCGCCTTCCTGGCGCCCCAGTTCTGCCGCTCGGATTCGGGCGCGAGATTGCGGCTGACAACAACGAAGTAAATGGATGCGGCCAAGCCGGCTTCGCCGAGGTGGAGAAATTGTTGGTACGCGGGAAAGGTGGGATTGTGCGGATCCGGCGCGAGTCGCGTCGGTCCGTAGCGAGCTATCAGGTACTCCATGATCGCTATCGACTCGACCATCGTGGCATCGCCGTCCCGGATCGCCGGGATGAACCCAGCGGGGTTGATCGCCAGATATTCCGGGTCGTTTTCGACCCCGGCCAGCAGGTCGACAGGCCTCAGCCGGTATGGGAGCCCCATCTCTTCGAGTAGCCACACGACCCGGAACCCTCTCCCTTCGCCGAAGACGGTGATCATGTCCGCGAATTCCTTGTGCGAGGCCCAACGAATTGCTAGGCGGCCGGCCTTGCCGACGGCGACCGAAAGTGATGATACGTACCGGCCGGTCCGCGTGAGCGCCGGGTTAGGCACATAAGAGGTCCACTCTTGCGTGGTGTCATGGCAAGGGACCGATGCGCGCCAGGAGCGAGCGCTTGCCACGCATTGCGCTAATGATCGCCTCGATGCCAAGGCCTCCAACTACCAGTGCGGCGACGATCGATCCAGCCACTGAGGATTGGTCCGACCAGACCAGAATTGCAGCCGCTAAGACGGCAAGAAAGGTGCCGAAAAGCAGATCGATGATTCGACGCGATGGCGATCTGTTGGTGCGGCTTGAAGGGTCGCTGCTCATGAGCCTGACGTTCAGCGCGCGGAGGCATGCGATCTAGCCTGCGAGGCGGATGATCGACGCCTCGCAGGCCAAGTTCAGGAGATCGCACACGGCTTCAAGACGAGTGGCGTGTAGCAAAACAAGTACGTCCGACCGGTCACACCTTCGCTGGTGTGAAGGTCGAGCAGAGCAAGCGGAGCAACGCGTATCGTTCCGCGCTGGCTGCAGCGGGATCCGCATCGGTACATGAGCCGGGCGCTTGAGCTGAGCCGCACGCGGAGGCATGGCGCTTAGCCTGCGAGGCGGATGATGAACAGCGAGCGCCTCGCAGGCCAAGTGCCTTGCCGGTGGAGGTCCCGCTCGAGCGAAGGGTTGGGCGTCACCGTGATCACCGCCGAGTAAGAACCACGTGAGTGGCAAGTGGCGAGCTTTCGTGCCTGGTGCAGGCGTAGCCCAAGGCGGGAAGGTTTGTTCCTTCGAAGAGTCTTTCACCAGCGCCAAGCAGGACCGGCGCAATGGCGATGTGCATCTCGTCGATCAGGCGTTGGCGAAGATACTGCTGAATGACGTTTACGCCGCCACCAAGACGAACATCCTTGCCTTCGGCCGCTTCGCGAGCTTGCGCCAGGGCGGCGGCAATGCCTTCCGTAACGAAGTGGAAGGTCGTTCCCCCTTCCATGACCAGCGGTGCGCGTGCGTAGTTGGTCAACACGAACACTGGGACGTGATAGACGGGATTCTCGCCCCACCAACCCCGCCAGCTCTCGTCTGGCCAAGGTCCGCGAACCGGCCCGAACATGTTCCTGCCGAGAATCCAAGCCCCGATGTTCTGAAAGCCTCGAGCGGCAAAGTCATCATCAATGCCCGCTCCGCCGCCATCGCTACCGAACAGGTTCTTCTGAAACGTTCGTGTGGAGAGGGCCCAGCCATGAAGCGAGGCGCCGCCCACGCCAAGTGGGTTGTTGATGTCCTGGTCTGGGCCAGCGCCGAAGCCGTCGAGTGAGATGGTGAAACTTTCTACACGAAGCTTGGACATGGTGTCTCCCGGGGGGGTGAGTGACTACGGAAGATTGCCTGTGACGCCTGACGTTTGAGCCGAACGGACCGCGGAGGCAAGGCGCCTTGCCGGGGAGGGTCCGCTCGAGCGAAGGCTTAGGCCTCGGCTTTGTGCATGAGGTACTTGACGATGCCATTTGGGTAGCCAGTGATCTCGGCGAGGACGATGTATCCGTGCTTCCGATAGAACTCCGGTGCCTGAAAGCTCAGCGTTGTGAGATAGAAGATGCTGCAGCCGCGTGTTCTGGCGTGGGATTCAAACTCGAGCAGCAGGCGTGAGCCCACGCCCTCCGAGCGGTACTCGGACGCCACCCAAAGTTGAAGCAACTCGCAGCACTTGCCCCAGGTTCTGCCGACGGCGCCTCCAGCAACTTGCCCCGTGGCTTCGGTTGCGAAGGCGGCCAGCTGCTGAACCTCTGAAAGTGGAGCCGCGGCGTAGTTGTGTTGATCGAGGCCCGTGTCGACAGCAAGAAGCCACTCCGTTGACGGCGTGTCCGTAGTGCTGAAGGCGAGCGCGCGGTGGTTCATCCGAGGCCTGACGTTTGAACTGAGCCGCGAGCGAAGGGTTAGGCGTCACTGCGTGGCAGTGGCAGGCTGCAAGCCGGAGCGCAAGGTGGCGCTCATGTCGCTGGGCAGGCTGGCCACGCCCTTGACTACCCCTGGGCCGCCACTGCGCCAGTGGACCGTGAACTCACGTGTGCGCTCAGTTGACTGCAGCGAACGCGAGCTGACCTGAAGAACCACCTCAGTGCCACCCTCCACTAGCGCGGCCGATGAAAGCAGCTTGACCACGGGGCCGAGTTCGCGAACGGCGATGGTGACAACCGTGTTGAATTGACCGCCAGAAGCCGCCAACTCCGAAGCGACCGTGGTAGGGCTGAGATTGCTTGGGCGCCGTAACTCCGTGCGAGCAAAGCACCCGGAGCCAGCAAAGAAGCTACTCAGACCAGACGCCGCTGCTTCTTCGCGTGCCGCGACATCCTTCTGATCAGGCCGCCACTGCGGTGCCCACAACACTAGTGCGGTGGCTCCGCGGTCGCAGACAGGCGACTGAGGTGACGGA
This sequence comes from uncultured beta proteobacterium, assembly GCA_963810815.1. Classification (GTDB taxonomy): domain Bacteria; phylum Pseudomonadota; class Gammaproteobacteria; order Burkholderiales; family Casimicrobiaceae; genus CAVQWT01. The sequence goes on from CAWEPB010000003.1 coordinate 516,833, forward strand.
GTGAAGGTCACGGCAGTGCTGGCACATGCCGCCAAGAGCGCTGAGCACAGACATGTGCTGAGGAGCGTGGCAATTCGCGCGGAGGTTCCCAAGTGACGCCCAACGTTTGAGCTAAGCGGGCGCCACGCCGCTGGCGCTTCGCTTGAGCGAAGGGTCAGGCCGCATTCGCGCACTCGCTGCCCGACCACACGAATACCTGCGTCTGCGAACCGTCCAAGTTCGTGCGAAGTGGCCCGAGCGTCATACCCGCCTTGGCCAGGACGCGATGCGAGGCGGTGTTCTCGGGCGCGGCAGTTGCGATGATGCGCGTCAGATGATGCTCTGTGACGCCATATGCGAGTAGTCCGCCAGCGGCTTCGGTTGCCAGACCCTGGCCCCAGACCGCCTGATGAAGGGCGTACTTGATCTCAGGTTCGGGTTGACCGGCAGGGTGGACGAGCCCGCAGAACCCGACGATCTGGCCCGACAGCTTGTGCTCAAGAGTCAACATTCCATAACCGCGGGTGCGGTAGTTGTCCTGGGTGACTTCGACCCATTGCTCACAGCGCTCACGAGAAAGTGGACGCCCATCACCGACCCAACGCACCACCTCAGTATTGCCATAGACCGAGAGCAGCGCATCGACATCGCCACTGTCGAGGCGACGAGCGCGTAGGCGTGGAGTCTCAAAGATGGTGGTGGTCATGGCAGTCGTGCCTGTGCGGGCTAACGAATGCTGGCTAACCGGCGGCCCGCTGTGGCGGGCGCAGCCCCCGCATGCGGGACGTCCGTGTTGAGCGACGGGTTAGGCGGCACTTTTGAACCCTGCCCCAACAGACAACTCGCCGCTGGTTAGCGCGTCGGCCCGCAACCCGCCACGATGCACCCAGTGCTTGACGACACGGGCGGGCGACAGCGTCGGTGAGGCAAGAGCTTCGCCCAACGTAAGGCAGGGTTCACAGAGTTCGACTCCGCGAAAGCACACCGAGCCGACGACGAACTCGCGGCCCACAAGTTCATTCAGCCGTACGCCGCGGGTGACAACGTTCCTTCCAGTTGCGGATAGGTCAACCGGTCGGCGATGCTCCTGTGCAAATGCCTCAATCGCCTCGGCCTCGACAAACGTGATGTTCTGGCCAGGTTCGTCATGGGAGTCGAAGTAGCGGTCGCCTTCGATTCCAGCGCCGGCGACGATGCGAACCGACTTTTGCTCGACCGTCGGGTTGCCGCCTGGCGGACGGATGAAGATGCGCTCAATGCTCACGGATGACTTTGAAGGTGCGGTTGCGCTGATGTGTGTGCCGCCCAACGTACAAGTTGAGCAGCGCGCGGCGCCGTTGAGTGATATGTACAAGAGGCGTACCGGCGCGTCCGCTCGAACGCAGAGTTGGGCGTCATTTCTCCGGCACAAGCTTAACTTGGAGGTTGCAGCCAACAGCACGCGCGTAACGCCGTAGCGTGGCAAGCGACGGAGTGTGCTTCCCCGCAGCCTCTAGGCGTGAGACGGCGCTCTTCGTCGTGCCCATGCGCTCGGCTACAACATCTTGCGTGAGCCCGGCCCGCGCGCGTGCCTTTAGCAACTGATCGGCGACGTTGTATTCGAGTTCGAGTGCGTCGTACGCTTCGGCGAAGCCCTTGCGTCCTCGCGCCTTGGCCAAGAACGCCACATGGTCATGTCGTACTGGCGAGTATTTCAGATTAGCCACTTAGCAACTCCTTCACGCGCTTGCGTGCCAATTTCAATTCCCGATCCGGCGTTTGCTGCGTCTTCTTGACGAAGGCATGCACGATGACCACGCGTCGACCGAGAAGAAAACAGTAGAACGCGCGGCCAACCCCCACCTTTCCATGGGGACGCAGCTCGAAGAGCCCGCCGCCGAGCGCACGCGAGTGCGGAAGCCGAAGATTCGGCCCGTGCTCGGTCAGCAACTCCAGCAACCGTGCATAGTCCGCGAGGACGTCAACGGGCCACGACTCGATTTCGGTGAGCACGCGCTCGTGGAAGTACTCAACCCCAAACGCCATGAGCAAATGTTAGCAAATACGCTAACCTAACGCAAGTGGGGCGTGGGTGACGCCCAACGAATACAAGCTAAAGGGCTGCCCGGTGCGGTGGCGAAGCCACGCACCCGGGGAGCCCCCTTGAGCGTCGGGTTAGGCGTTGAGACGCTTCTCTTCATACGCCGTACAAAGCAACACACGCCAACCGTCCTCGGTTCGGCGCAAGTTGTAGGTGGTGCGGAAGCGCCATGGCTCCAAGTTGCCTTGACGCTCAATGGTCCATTCAACATCCGCAACGGCGAAGTCACTACCCTGCAACAGATATTGACCTGGAACAAATTGGGCGCACTTGTAGCCGTTGCTTTGGTAAAGCTGGCATAGCGCGGTCATATTTTCAATGATCGGCTCGCGCGAATTCCACGAGGTTAGCCCGCGATGGTCAGCGATCGCTGACGGAACGCAATACAGTGCGGCAACCGCGTTGCCATCCAACTGATCGAAGGCGTCGCGATATTGCTCGAAGAACGACATGACGTCACGTGGCATTTTCAACGCCTAACGAAGCAAGTTAACCGGCGTGGCGCCACCGCTGCGCGCCAAGTTGAAACCCCGTATCGCCACGTCCGGTTGAACGCCGGGTTAGGCCGACGCTTCCTTGAACGCACGCAAGATGGCGTTGATGCGGGTTTGATAGCCTGGACCCTGTGCCTTCAACCATTCGAGCACATCGGCATCGACGCGAAGTGAGATCGACGCTTTGGGAGGAACTGGCGTGAGACCGCGACGGACTATGCCACGAATGATGTGCTTGACCGAAGCCTCCGGATGCTCCGCGGACAGCACGATGTCACGATCGGCCATTGCGCGTACGCGCGGCCAATCGGTCTTAGAGGTTTTTGAAGTAGATCGCTTGTTCATGTTTCGTCGCCTTGCGGAAAGAGATGACGCGAATTTGCCGCGTGGACTCGGTGTGAACAATTGAGACCACTAAGCCATCAAGCAATCCAAAGGTGACGAAGCGCTGCTCCGAGTAATCGAATCGGTCATCCTCGAAAGTGAAAGTCGGACCGTCGAAAACTCTAGGGGCGTCGACGAAGTCGAGACCGTGGGTCTGGACATTGAGCTTGCGCTTCGCCTCACTCCAAATGAATCGCATATACAATTGTATATACGACCAGCATATACGTCAAGCGGTGGCTGCGGCGGCCTAACGAAGCAAGTTAACCGGCGTGGCGCCACCGCTGCGCGCCAAGTTGAAACCCCGTATCGCCACGTCCGGTTGAACGCCGGGTTAGGCCGACGCTTCCTTGAACGCACGCAAGATGGCGTTGATGCGGGTTTGATAGCCTGGACCCTGTGCCTTCAACCATTCGAGCACATCGGCATCGACGCGAAGTGAGATCGACGCTTTGGGAGGAACTGGCGTGAGACCGCGACGGACTATGCCACGAATGATGTGCTTGACCGAAGCCTCCGGATGCTCCGCGGACAGCACGATGTCACGATCGGCCATTGCGCGTACGCGCGGCCAATCGGTCTTAGAGGTTTTTGAAGTAGATCGCTTGTTCATGTTTCGTCGCCTTGCGGAAAGAGATGACGCGAATTTGCCGCGTGGACTCGGTGTGAACAATTGAGACCACTAAGCCATCAAGCAATCCAAAGGTGACGAAGCGCTGCTCCGAGTAATCGAATCGGTCATCCTCGAAAGTGAAGGTCGGACCGTCGAAAACTCTAGGGGCGTCGACGAAGTCGAGACCGTGGGTCTGGACATTGAGCTTGCGCTTCGCCTCACTCCAAATGAATCGCATATACAATTGTATATACGACCAGCATATACGTCAAGCGATGGCTGCGGCGGCCTAACGAAAAGTGGGGGTGGATCTTGACGCTGCGCACACCGTCGCGCGCGACGCCTTGCACGCCGCCACTCGTCCATTTGGATGATGGCGGGGCATTGAAGGGGCCCCCAACATCAACGGCAAGGAGTTCATTGGTGGCGCCTAAGCGGGTGCGTCGTCGACGTTCATGCAGTTGTTGCCGTGGTCCCGACCAACCATTTGCCAAGTTCCTATGCGCTCCCCGACGACTCGTCGCCGGGGGACGGGGCGCCTGTCGGCTCGTCGCGAACCCCCGCCACCGATGCCGCGGCGCCGCGGCTGCTCGACCGCGTGCGCGATCGAATCCGGGTCAAGCACTACAGTCTGCGCACCGAGCAGGCCTATGTCGATTGGATTAGACGCTTCATCGGTTTTCACGGCAAGCGCCACCCTCTGACGATGGGTGCCCCGGAGGTCGAGGCGTTCCTGTCGCATCTGGCGGTCGAGCGGACGGTGGCGTCGGCGACCCAGAACCAGGCGAAGGCCGCGCTGCTGTTCCTGTACGGCGAAGTGCTGGGAGTCGAGCTGCCGTGGCTCGATGGCGTGGTGCAGGCGAAGGCGTCGCAGCGGCTGCCGGTGGTGCTGACGCGTGACGAGGTTTCGCAGCTGTTGCGGCGGCTGGATGGCGTGCACCGCTTGGTGGGCTCCCTGCTCTACGGCGCCGGCCTGCGGGTAATGGAGGCGCTGCGGCTGCGGGTGAAGGACATCGACTTCGTGCGCCGCGAAATCGTGGTGCGCGACGGGAAGGGTGGCAAGGACCGGGTCACGATGCTGCCGCGCGACGCGGTGCGGCCGCTGCGCGCGCAGCTGCTCGAGGTGCGGGTGCTGCACCAGCGGGACTTTGACGACGGGTCTGGGCGCCGTGTGGCTGCCGCACGCGCTGGCGCGCAAGACCCCGCACGCGGCGACCGACTGGGGCTGGCAGTACGTGTTCCCGGCGCGCGACCTGTCCACCGACCCGCGCGACGGCGTGGTGCGACGGCATCACCTCTCCGACCAGGCAATCCAGCGCGCGGTGCGCCAGGCGGCGCGGGCGGCGGACATCGCCAAGCCGGCCACGCCGCACACGCTCCGCCATTCGTTCGCGACGCACCTGCTGGAGGCGGGCTACGACATCCGCACGGTGCAGGAGCTGCTGGGTCACTCCGACGTCAGCACGACGATGATCTACACGCACGTCCTCAACCGCGGCGGGCGCGGGGTGGTGAGCCCGCTGGACGGGCTCTGAGCCGAGCCTTCCGTTCGGCCGTTTGCCGTTTGCAGATCGACCATTTGCCGATCGCCCGCCCATCCGGCGCCGGGCGCCTGCAACTTGGGCGATAATCGGCGCCCATGCCGGTCCGCTCACTGATCTCCATCGCGCTCGTCGCGCTGCTCGCCGCCTGCGCCACCACGACGAAGCAACCTGCGCCGACGGCGCCGACCGGGATGGCGACCACCCCGCCGCCGTCGACGCCGTCGACCAAGTACTACCTCGACGACGGTCCGGGCGCCAACCCGCCGCCGAATCTCGACGCCATTCCCGACGCGGTGCCCAGGGCCGAGCCGCTGCACCGCTTCGCCAACCGGCCGTACACGGTGCTTGGGCGCGACTACGTGCCGGCGACGTCGCTGCGGCCGTACCGGGAGCGCGGCATTGCGTCCTGGTACGGGCGCAAGTTCCACGGCCAGAAGACGTCCACCGGCGAGATCTACGACATGTACGCGATGACGGCGGCGCACCCGACGCTGCCGCTGCCGTCGTACGCGCGCGTCACCAATCCGGCCACGGGCGTGTCGGTGGTGGTGCGCGTCAACGACCGCGGACCGTTCCTGCACAGCCGCGTCATCGACCTGTCGTTCGCCGCCGCGCACAAGCTCGGCATCGCGCAGCGCGGCAGCGGAGAGGTCGAGGTCGAGGCGGTGCTGCCGGGCGAAGCGACGTTGCTGGCGTCGGCGGCACCGCTGCCGCCGGTGGGGGCGGGCGCGGCCGCGCCGACCGGCGCGGGCGTGGTCACGCGGCCGCTCGAGGCCGCGCCGCCGGTAGCCGCCACGGCGACAATCGCCCTGCCGCCGGTCGGCCCCGCATCGATCGTCGAGCCGGAGCCGCGCACCGGCCTCGCGGCCGACGTGCCCTCCGGTGGCTACGTCGTGCAGCTGGGCGCGTTCGGCAGCTACGCCAATGCGCAGTCGTTCCTCGCCCACGCGCAGGCGCAGCTCGCGAGCGCGCAGGTCGAGGCCAGGGTTCGCCAGGCCAGGGGCCTCTACCGCGTCTACGTCGGGCCCTTTGCCGACCGCGCCGTGGCGATGCGCAACGCCGAGCGCATCGAGCGCGCGTTCGGCATGCCCACCGCCGTCGCGCCCCACTGAATGGGGTCAGGTCGAATTTAGGCGAACGTCGCCCAGCGTGGAGGGGCGTCGCGCAACGCGCACCCTGGCACTCACCCCGCACCTTCCCGCAGCCCACCGACCGGCGTCAATCGGCCGCCCGGCCGACCTCATTCGCGACCGGATCGAACTTTTCCCATCCGCACGCTGTCATCCATCGGGGCCTCCTGACCCGATGCCGGCGCACGCTTCGTTATAATCCGGCAGTCGCCTCACTCGGAACGGTCGCACCGGCGACCGCGGGAGCGCGGCCCGGATCGTGCGCACGGCGGCCCGCATCGAGCGCACGCAAGCCTGCGGTCGATCGCCCGACCCTGCGCCGCGCGCCGCACCCCTCGCCACCTCACCTCACGCCTCCCGCCCCCATCCCCCACATGACCTCCGCCCCCGCCCTCCGCCGCCGCCCCATGTCGTCAACGGCGGGGCCGGGCTGGCTGGCGCGGGTCGCGCTGTTGCTGTTCGCCGCGCTTGCCTTCGCCGCCCCGGTCCGCGCGCAGCTCACCATCGAGATCATCGGGGGCGGCGGCACCACGATCCCCATCGCCATCGTCCCGTTCGACGGCGAGTCGAATTTTCCGTTGGGCATCACCGGCATCGTCGCCGCCGACCTCACCCGCTCGGGCCTGTTCAAGCTGGTCGACTACGCCGGCGTCGCGCCGCGGCCGGTGCGCGCCGAGGACGTCCGCGCAGCCGACTGGCGCGCGAAGGGGGCCGACGCCGTCGTCGTCGGCTCGATGCGCCCGCTCGGCGACGGCCGCGTCGAGGTGCGCTTCGCGCTGGTCGACGCGGTGAAGCAGACCACGCTGGCGTCCTACACGTACACCGTCACGCCGGCCCAGTTCCGCGCCACCGCCCACACCATCGCCGACGTCATCTACGAGCGGCTGACCGGCGACAAGGGCGTGTTCGCGACCCGCATCGCGTACATCACCAAGCAGGGGCCGCGCTACGAGCTGCACGTGGCCGACGCCGACGGCGCCAACCCGCAGGCGGTGGTCACGTCGAACGAGCCGCTGCTCTCGCCCAAATGGTCGCCCGACGGCACGCGCATCGCCTACGTGTCGATGGAGGCGAAGAAGCCCGTCATCTACATCCAGTCGCTCGGCACGGGGCAGCGGCAGCTGCTGGCCAACTTCCGCGGCAGCAACAGCGCGCCGGCCTGGGCGCCGGACGGCCGCCGCCTCGCCGTCACGCTGACCAAGGACGGCGGCTCGCAGCTCTTCCTGATCAACGCCGACGGCACCGGGGTCACGCGGCTGATGAGCTCGCCGTCGATCGACACCGAGGCGAGCTTCACGCCCGACGGCTCGGCGATCCTGTTCACCTCCGACCGCGGCGGCAGCCCGCAGATCTACCGGCTGAACGTCGCCGGCGGCGCGGTCGAGCGGCTCACCTTCGACGGCGCCTACAACGTGTCGCCGCGGCCCACGCCCGACGGCAAGGGCTTCGTGTTCGTGCGCCGCGAAGGCGGCCGCTTCTATCTCGCGTTCCAGGACTACGCCTCGCGCCAGGTGCAACCGCTGACGCAGGGCCCGTTCGACGAAAGTCCCAGCGTCGCGCCGAACTCCCGGCTGATCCTCTACGCGGGGCAGCAGGGGGGGCGTGGTATTCTGGCCGCGGTGTCTTCCGACGGCCGTGTGAAGCAGCGCATCGTGTCGCCGGCGGCCGATGTGCGCGAGCCCGCGTGGGGACCACTCCCCCGCTGATCCTTCCGGCCAGTTCCGCCACTTCCTGAGGTCCCCATGATCAAGAACCTTGCCGTTGCCCTGTTGGCGCTGTTCATCGCCGCCTGCTCATCCACCCCCACGCAGGACGCTGCGCCGGTCGAGGACCGTGCCGCTGCGGGCGCTGCCGCCGGCGGAGCCACCACGTCCGGCAGCAACACCGCGCCGATCGCCGGCACGTCCACCGGTGCGGGTGGCGCCGGTGCAGCGGCGCTGAAGGACCCGAACAACATCCTGTCGACCCGCATCGTGCTGTTCGACTACGACCAGTTCGTCGTCAAGGAACAGTTCCGGCCGCTGGTCGAGGCGCATGCGAAGTACCTGCAGGCCAACCGCAGTGCGCGCGTCGCGCTGCAGGGCCACACCGACGAGCGCGGCACCCGCGAGTACAACATCGCGCTCGGCCAGAAGCGCGCCGACGCGGTGAAGCGGATGCTGGTGCTGCTGGGCGCGCAGGAAGTCCAGATCGAGACCGTCAGCTTCGGCAAGGAGAAGCCGAAGGCCATGGGCAGCGACGAGTCGGCGTGGTCGCAGAACCGCCGCGTCGAAATCGTCTACGCCGGCGAATGACCGCGCCGGTCCGCCCGCGCGTGCGCGGCGCCGTCCTCGCGCTGCTGATGTTCGCGGCCTGGTCGGGTCCCGCCGCCGCGCTGTTCGACGACGACGAGGCGCGCAAGCGCATCGAGCAGACCAACCAGCGCCTGGCGCAGGTGCAGAAGCAGCTCGAGGATCGCCTCGCCACGCTCGAAGGCCAGATGAAGAGCCAGGGCCTGGTCGACCTCTTCAACCAGGTCGAGCTCATCAAGGCCGACGTCGCGCGGATGCGCGGGCAGATCGAGGTGCTGAACCACGAGCTGGCCGAAGCGCAGAAGCGCCAGCGCGACCTCTACATCGACCTCGACACGCGGGTGCGCAAGCTCGAGGGCGGGCCGCAGCCCACCGCGGGTGCCGCCGGTTCGCCCGGTGCGACACCCGGCGCCGCGCCCGCGGGCGGTTTCGTGCCGCCGCCGTCGGGCCCCGCCGCGGCGGGGGCGATGCCGCCCGGCTCCACCGCGGGGCCGGTCGCCGGCGCGCTGCCGCCGGGCGCTGCCGCCGGCGCGGCCGGTGCCGCCGGCGCGGCGACCCCCCCGGTCGGCGCGCCACCGCCGGCCGGCGCGCGTCCGCCCGATGCGGCCGCCGAGCAGCGCGCCTACGACGCCGCGCTCGAGAACTTCCGCAAGGGCAACTACCCGGCCGCCACGGCGGGCTTCCAGTCGTTCGTGAAGACCTGGCCGAAGAGCCCGCTCGCGCCGTCGGCGCAGTACTGGATCGGCAACGCCCAGTTCGCGCAGCGCGACTACCGCGGCGCGATCGCCTCGCAGCGCGCGCTGATCGCGCAGTTTCCGGACAGCCAGAAGGTGCCCGACGCGCTGCTCAACATCGGCTCGGCGCAGTTCGAGCTGGGCGAGGCCGGCGCGTCGCGCCGCACGCTCGAGGAACTGATCGCGAAGTATCCGCAGTCCGAGGCCGCCGCCAAGGCCCGCGGACGGCTCGGCCAGCGCTGACGCGCGGCCGCCGGAATGCCGTCCCGGCAAACAGCCCGGTCACGCCCGCCTTCGACCAGCTTCGCGGCGCGTCTCGTCGCGTGGCAGCGCGCGCACGGCCGCCACGACCTCCCCTGGCAGAACACGCGCGACCCGTACCGCATCTGGCTGTCCGAGATCATGCTGCAGCAGACGCAGGTGACGACGGTGCTGCCGTACTACGAGCGCTTCGTCGCCGCGTTTCCCGACGTCGTCGCACTCGCCGCCGCGCCGCTCGAACGCGTGCTCGAACACTGGTCGGGCCTGGGCTACTACCGGCGCGCGCATCACCTCCACGCGGCGGCATCGGCGGTCGTCGCCGACCATGACGGCAGGTTTCCCGCCGGCGCCGAATCGATCGCGACGCTGCCCGGCGTGGGCCGCTCGACCGCCGCCGCCATCGCCGTGTTCGCGCACCGCGAGCGGGCCGCGATCCTCGACGGCAACGTCAAGCGCGTGCTCGCGCGGCACGCCGGCGTCGACGGCTTTCCCGGCAGCGCCCGGGTCGAGGCGAGACTCTGGGCATTGGCCGAAGCGCGGCTGCCGACCCGCGACGTCGAGGCGTACACGCAGGGGCTGATGGACCTCGGCGCGACGCTGTGCACGCGCGCGAAGCCGCGCTGCGGCGAGTGTCCGGTCGCCGCCGACTGCGTCGCGCTCCGCGATGGCCGCGTCGACGAGCTGCCGTCGCCGCGTCCGGCGAAGCCGCTGCCGAGGAAGGCCGTCCGCGTGCTGCTGCTCGAGCGCGCCGGCGAAGTGCTGCTGGAGCGCCGCCCGCCGACCGGCATCTGGGCCGGCCTGTGGAGCCTGCCCGAGCTGGCGCTCGACGACGACGTGGTCGCTGCGTGCCGCACACGCTTCGGACTGGTGGTCGATGACGTCGACGCCGAGAGGGCCGACCACGCCAACGAGCCCGGCGCAGACCCCGCCACCGGCGGTGGCACCGGACCCGCCAAATTCGGCGGCGCGCTGCCGCCGATCGAGCACGGCTTCACGCATTACCGCCTGACGCTGCATCCGCTGCGCCTGCGCGTCCGGCGCGCCGTGGCCGGCGCGCGCGAGGACGGCATCGTCTGGCTCGCGCCCGCCGACGCCGTCGACGCGGCGCTGCCGGCGCCGATCCGCGTGCTGCTTCGCGGCCGCGTCGGCTAGTTGCGAGCGCCGGTCAGGGCGGCAGGCGCCAGTCGCGCAGGTCCGGCGGCAGCAGCGTCCGGTGATCCGGATGCGCTTCGCGAAACGCCTTCAGCTCGCGCTCGGCGTCGGCGAGCTTGCCGTCGTCGCGCAGGCGGCGGATCAGCGCGATCCACTCCGGCACCGGGAGCTCGACGCCGCGCTGCGCCTCGGCGGGTGGCGAGGCGCTGGGCGCCGCCACGCCGGCTGCGGGTCCGGTCACCGCACCGGCCGCCGCCATCTCGTTGGCGCGTGACGGCGCCGGCTGCCTGAGTTCCGCGCGCGCTCGGTCGCTGGCGACGGCGCCTTCGGCCGATTCGGCGGGGCTGCCGGCGATCGCGCGGTCGCTCTGCTCGCGTGCTGCGCCAAGTTTCGCGGACGGTGCCGATGCAGCGAATGGCGTCGGCGCAGCGGCAGAGGCGGGCGCCGGCACCGGGGCCGTGGCGGGGGCCGGCGCCGGCGCCGGCATCGCGGTCGGTGGAAGCACCATCGGCGCAGGGGCGACTTCCGCCTTGCCCGCGGTCGCCGGGAATGCCAGGGGTTCGGCGTCCCGGCGCGTCGCTGCGTCCGGTGCCGGCCTCGCCTGCGACGGCGAATCCGCCGTCGTCCGCGGCGCGCGCTTGTCCTCCGGCGGTGGACGCTGCATCGACTCCGGTGCGACCGTCGCTGCCGGCGAGGCAGCCGGTTCCTCCGGCTTCGACATCGGCGCCGGCACGCTGCGCGCCCCCGCCGGCATGTCCGACACGGTGCGCCCGTCGCCGCCCGCCGTGCCCGGCCGCTCGGTCGTGACGACCTGCAGCAGGCCGATGGCGATGGCGCCGATGGTGGCTGCGGCGGCGAGCGGAAACCACCAGCGCTCGGGTCGCGTCGCCTCGGGCACCGCCGCCGGCTGCACGCGCGCGCCGACCTCGCGCCGCGCGGCCGCGCGCAGCGCCGCGTCCAGCGCCGGCGGCGGCTCCTCGCGCGACAGCGAGCGCCACGCGGCGCCGGTACGCGACTCCTCGGTCCGCGACTGCGCGCCGGCCTTCGCGGGTTCTCGCTCGTCGGGTCGTTTGGGATCGGTCATGTCGATTCGTCCAGCGCGTCGTCGCCGAAATCGGCGAGGTCCGCGAGTTCCGCGCGCAATCGCGCGGTGGCGTAGCGCAGCCGGCTCTTCACCGTCTCCGCGCCGGCGCCGGTGAGTTCGGCGATCTCGGCCAGCGACAGGCCGCCTTCCTGTTGCAGCAGGAACGCCTCGCGCTGCGCCGCCGGCAGCGTGCGCAGCGCGGCGTCGATGCGCGCGCCGATTTCCCTTGCCTCCGCGCGCACGCCCGGCGCGTAACCGCGCGCCGCGGCGACGCTCGCCAGCGGGTCGACCGCTTCGCCGTCGTCGTCGGCGTACGCGGCGACGAGCTCGACGTGGCCGCTCGCGCGCCAGTGGTCGACCAGCCGGTTGTGCGCGATCCGGTACAGCCAGGTGGTGAACTTCGCCGCCGGCACGTACGTCGCGCGGGCGCGGATCACGTTCATCCAGACGTCCTGGAACAGTTCGTCGGCGGTGCCCGCGTTGCCGCAGTGGCGCAGCAGGTAACGATAGCTGCCGCCCTTGTGGCGCGCATAGAGCAGGTCGAAGGCGGCGGCGTCGCCCGCCGCGTACGCGAGCATCAGCGCCTCGTCGCCGGAGGGCGGAACGGGTTGCGCGGGCATCGCCCGCGAGTATGCGAGCGGCCCGCGCGGGTCGCAACCGGCCGTTGCCGCCACGGTCACCGCGGCGGATCGGGCGCGAAGCGCGGCCAGGCCGGGAACGGCGTCGGCCGCGGCGGCACCAGCGCGACCGGCGGCGGCAGCACGCCCATGGCGACCAGGTTCTCGCGCCGGTCGTAGCGGATGGTGATCACCTCCGCCGGCTGCGAGCTGGCGCGCTCGAAGGTCACCATCTGCGCGTGCGAGGTTTCGTTGCGGCCGTGGCCGGTGCCGAGCTTCGCCGCCGGCGGCGGCGCCGGCGCGTACAGCGGCGCGGCCTGCGAGCGGCGTTGCGCGTCGAGCCGCCCGCGCGCGTCCGGCGCCGCCGCTTCCTCCGCCTTCGCTTCGGACCCCGCTTCCGTCCTCGCTTCGGCCGTCACGCCGCCGGCCGCCGCATCGCGCGCTGCGGTTTCGCCGGTCGCCGCGTCGGGTCGCGGCGCGCTCGCCAGCGGGTACGGCGCGGGGGCGCCGTCCGTTTCGTTGGGGCGCGCCGGTCCGATCTTCCCGAGCACCGGGGAGATCCGCTCGCGGAACACCGCGACGCCGATGACGCCGACGTGGTCGGGCCGCCCGGTCCGCGCCGCGTAGCTGTCGGGCAGCTCGGTGAAGTAGAACGCCGCGGTCCGCGCGAGGTTCTTGCGCCAGCCGGCGATCTCGACCGAACCCCACGGGTCCAGCACGTAGCCCGACTGCGCGGGCGCCGCCGTCTCGCCGGAGATCACGTTGACGCCGTCGACGCTGGTCACCGCCAGCAGCCGGCCGCCGTCGACGTTGCGGATCCGGACCGAGTACTCGCGGCCCGGCGTGCCGACGACCCAGGCCTGGCCGTCCTTCCGGTAGACAGGCAGCACGCGGCCGTCGACGCGGTCGACGATCTCGACCTCGGCCAGGCCCCGGGCAGCGACGCCGCCGTGCGCGGTCGCGCAGCCGCTCAAGGCGGTGGCGGCGGCGAGTGCAAGTGTGAGCGCACGCTGACGCCAGATCCTCTGCCTGGCAATGGGTGTTGCGGGGACGGGGGCGATCTTCGACATGACGTTCTCCTCGGTTCGGGCGGCTTCGTCCAGCGGACTCTGTTGTCAACGGCCGGGGTCGCGAAACGGGGTTGCGGCAGTGGCGGAGAATTCCGCGCTTGCCGGCTTGGCGCAGAAACCCCGACGTCGTGTAAGATAATTTCGCACCATGTCGGACACCGCCAACCTCCCCGCGCTCGTCACCGGCCTCGCCTTCGCGTTGGCCGTGGTCTTTGGCGCCGTCGGCAACCGGGTCAGCTTCTGCACCATGGGCGCGGTCGACCGACATCGTGAACTTCGGCGACTGGCGGCGGATGCGGATGTGGGTGCTGGCCATCGCGGTTGCCATCGCCGGCGCCGGCGCGCTGCACGCGACCGGGCTGGTCGACCTGACGAAGTCGGTCTACACCGGCACCCGACTCAGCTGGCTGTCGATGGTGCTCGGCGGCTTCCTGTTCGGCTTCGGCATGACGCTCTCCTCCGGCTGCGGCAGCAAGACGCTGATCCGCATCGGAGGCGGCAACCTCAAGTCGCTGGTCGTGCTGGTGTTCCTCGGCATCTCGGCGTACATGACGCTGCGCGGGACTCTTCGGCGTCTGGCGCGCGACCGGTCTCGATCCGGTCCGTTTCGACTTCGCGGCGCTGGGCGCGGCCACCGCGGACCTGCCCGGACTCGCCGCCGCCTTCGGGCTGCAGGGCGCGCGGCAGTGGCTGCCGTTCGCCGTCGCCGCGGCGATCCTGGTCTGGATCTTCGCCAACCGCGACTTCCGCTCGTCGCGCGAAATGATCTTCGGCGGCATCGTCATCGGCGCCGTCATCGTCGGCGGCTGGTACGTGTCGGGGCACGTGGGCTTCCTGGCCGAGGACCCGGCGACGCTGGAGGAAAAGTTCGTCGCCACCAACTCCGGTCGCCTGGAGTCGTTCAGCTTCACCGCGCCCGTCGCGTACCTGATGGAACTGCTGATGTTCTGGAGCGACACCACGCGCGTGCTCACCTTCGGCATCGCCGGCGTGCTGGGGATGATGGTCGGCTCGCTGGGCATGGCGCTCGCCACGCGGACCTTTCGCTGGGAAGGCTTCGCCAGCGTCGAGGACCTGAGCAACCACATCGCCGGCGGCATCCTGATGGGCTTCGGCGGCGTCACTGCGCTGGGCTGCACCATCGGGCAGGGACTCACCGGCGTCTCGACGCTGGCGGTCGGCTCGATGCTGGCGCTGGCGGCGATCATCCTCGGCTGCTTCGCCGCGGTGAAGTACCAGATGTGGCGGCTCGAGCGGATGGGTTGAGCAGGTAGCCCGGCCTCCCCCGGCGACCGCCCATTCCGCCATTCCGGACCCGCGCCACGGTCGGTGCGGAGCGCCCGCCGCAGTCCCCGCGTGCGACCGGACCGCCCCGGTGCCACCGTTCCCCTCATCGGATGGACTGCCCGCCGCCGTCCGCGCCGTCGGATGGACCGAACGCCACCGTCAACACGACGGCACGCCAGGCCGTTAAAGACCAATGATCATCTACGACCTCACCTGTCCGCAGGATCACCGCTTCGAGGGCTGGTTCGCCTCGGGGGAGGACTTCGCCGCGCAGAAGGCGCGCGACCTCGTCCGCTGCCCGGTCTGCGACGACGCCGGGGTCGCCATCGTGCCGTCGGCCAAGGTCGCGACGCCCCGGGCGGGAACCGGCGCGGGAACTGCGGCGGGCGGCAGCCCGGGCCGGGGGCGCGGCGCGTCCGCCCGCATCCGCCACCGCGGGCATCCCGACGGCGCCGCCAACGCTGCGGGCAGCGGCGAGGACCGGTCCGGGCCGGAAGGCGATGCCGCCGCGGCCGCCAACGTCGCGGTCGGTCTCCCGCCGGAAATCCTGTCCAGGCTGCGCGAAATCGTCCGCGCCGCCGAGGACGTCGGCCGCCGCTTCCCCGAGGAAGCGCGCCGCATCCACTACGACGAGGCGCCGGCGCGGCCGATCCGCGGCCAGGCGTCGCGGGAAGAAACCGAGGAACTGCGCGAGGAGGGCATCGACGTTTCGCCGCTGCCCGCGTTCCTGACCGGCGAAGAGCACTGACACGCCGTGCGCAACCTGCGTTGGCCGGCTTGAGGCCGCGCCGGTTTTCGGGTTACAATTTGCGGCTTTCGGCGGGCCGTTAGCTCAGTTGGTAGAGCAGCGGACTTTTAATCCGTTGGTCGCTGGTTCGAATCCAGCACGGCCTACCATTCCGGTGGCGGGCCGCGGGAATCGAGCCTCCGCAGGGGAAACCGGACCGCCGAAGCGCAGTGCACCGGGTCGTTAGCTCAGCTGGTAGAGCAGCGGACTCTTAATCCGTTGGTCGTAGGTTCGATCCCTACACGGCCTACCAAATCCGAAGTGCAGCAAAGCCCCGCGATGACCTCGCGGGGCTTTGTCTTTGTGGCGCCGGCTTCGGTGATGCCGGCTGTCGCGAGGTTGCCCCGAAGTTGCGCCGAGGTTGTCCTTCGCGCGCCGGCTACTTCGGCGTCGGCGGCAGCCGCAGCAGGCGCCGCAGCGCGGCGACGACGCGCTCGGTGGTGATGCCGAGCTCGCGGTAGACCTCGTCGGCCGGCGCGGACTCGCCGAAGCGGTCGATGCCGATGACGATGCCGCCGCGCCCCGTGTACTTGTACCAGCCGTCGGACACGCCCGCCTCGACGGCGACGCAGGGCACGTGCGGCGGCAGCACCGCGGTGCGGTAGACGTCGGGCTGGCGGTCGAACACCGAGGGCGCGGGCATCGACACCACGCGGATCGGGATGCCTTCGGCGGCGAGCTGCTCCTGCGCCGCGCGCGCCAGCGGGACCTCGGATCCGGTGGCGATCACCATCGCGCGCGGGGCGCCCTCGCCCTCGGAGTGGATGTAGCCGCCGCGCGCGATGTCGGCGAGCGCGGTCTTCGAGTGCTGGCGGGGCGCGATGTTCTGGCGCGACAGCAGCAGCGCCGTGGGCCCGTTGTCGCGCGCGATGGCGGCGGTCCAGGCGACCGCCGTCTCCGTCGCGTCGCAGGGGCGCCAGACGTCGAGGTTGGGGATGAGGCGCAGGCTCGCCGCGTGCTCGACCGGCTGGTGCGTCGGGCCGTCCTCGCCGAGGCCGATCGAGTCGTGCGTGAGCACCAGGATCGACCGGATCCGCATCAGCGCCGCCATCCGCAGCGCGTTGCGCGCGTAGTCGGAGAACACCAGGAACGTGCCGCCGTAGGGGATGAAGCCGCCGTGCAGCGCGATGCCGTTCATCAGCGCCGCCATGCCGAACTCTCGCACGCCGTAGTGAAGGTAGCGGCCGCTGCCGGTGGGACCGACCGCGGGCATGCCCTTGACCTGCGTCAGGTTGGAGCCGGTGAGGTCGGCCGAGCCGCCGAGGAGCTCGGGCACCGCGGCGACCAGCGTCTCCAGCAGCGTCTGCGACGCCTTGCGCGTGGCCACCGCCTGCGGCTGCGCATTCTGCTTCTCGATCAGCGCCGCGGCGGCGGCGGCAAAGCCTTCCGGCAACCGTCCCGCGATCCGGCGGCGGAACTCGGCCGCCTCGGCGGGGTAGTCCTTTTCGTAGGCGGCGAACGTCGCGTTCCATTCGTCCTCGCGCTTGGCGCCGCGCGCCCGCGCGTCCCATCCGGCGTAGACGTGCGGGGGAATCTCGAACGGCGCGTAGCGCCAGCCGATCGCTTCGCGCGTCGCCGCGACCTCGGCCGCGCCCAGCGCGGCGCCGTGGACGCCTTCGGTGCCTTGCTTGTTCGGCGAGCCCTTGCCGATGATCGTCTTGCAGCAGATCAGCGTCGGCTTGCCGGCGCCCTTCCGCGCGTCGGCGAGCGCCGCGTCGACCGCCTCGACGTCGTGGCCGTCGACGTCGCGGATCACCCGCCAGCCGTAGGCCTCGAAGCGCTTCGGCGTGTCGTCGGTGAACCAGCCCTCGACCTCGCCGTCGATGGAGATGCCGTTGTCGTCGTACAGCACGACCAGCTTGTCGAGCGCCAGCGTCCCGGCGAGCGCCGCCGCCTCGTGCGAAATGCCCTCCATCAGGCAGCCGTCGCCGACGAACACGTACGTCCGGTGGTCGACGATGCGGTGGAAGGGTCGGTTGAATTCCGCCGCGAGCAGCCGCTCGGCCAGCGCCATGCCGACCGCGTTGGCGAGGCCCTGCCCCAGCGGCCCCGTCGTCGTCTCGACGCCCGGCGTCGCGCCGTACTCCGGGTGCCCCGGCGTCTTCGAGTGCAGCTGGCGGAACCGCTTCAGCTCGTCGAGCGGCAGGTCGTAGCCGGACAGGTGCAGCAGCGCGTACTGCAGCATCGAGCCGTGCCCGTTCGACAGCACGAAGCGGTCGCGGTCCGGCCAGTGCGGGTTCGCGGGGTTGTGCGCGAGGTGGCGCGTCCACAGCGCGACGGAAATCTCGGCCATGCCCATCGGCATGCCCGGATGACCGGAATTCGCGGCCTGCACCGCGTCCATCGCGAGCGCGCGCAGCGCGTTGGCGAGCACGTTGGTTTCAACTTCCACGTCCATGGGTGCGATCTCCTGGGGTTCTTCAGCCGGCGCGCCGCTTGCGGTCCATGATCTGCAGGATCATCGGCGTGAGGATCAGCTGCATCGCGAGGCTCATCTTGCCGCCGGGCACCACGATGATGTTCGGCCGCGACATGTACGAGTCGTGCAGCATCGAGATCAGGTACTGGAAGTCGATGCCCTTGGGCTTCGCGAAGCGGATCACGACCATGCTCTCGTCGAGCGTCGGGATGTCCTTGGCGATGAACGGGTTCGACGTGTCGACCATCGGCACGCGCTGGAAATTGATGTGCGTCTGCGAGAACTGCGGGCAGATGTGGTTCACGTAGTCCGGCATCCGGCGCAGGATCGTGTCGACCACGGCGTCCTGCGAGTAGCCGCGCAGGTTCTGGTCGCGGTGCAGCTTCTGGATCCACTCGAGGTTGATGATCGGCACCACGCCGATCAGCAGGTCCGCCAGCGCCGCGATGTTGACGCCGCCGGTGACGGCCGCGCCGTGCAGGCCCTCGTAGAACAGCAGGTCGGTGCCGGCCGGGACGTCGGCCCAGGGCGTGAACGTGCCGGGCTCCTGCCCGTAGGGAGCGGCCTCCTGCGCGTCGTGCAGGTACTTGCGCACCTTGCCGGTCCCGGTCTCGCCATACGCGCGGAACAGCGCCTCGAGGTCCTCGAGCCGGTTCGCCTCGGGCCCGAAGTGGCTGAAGTTGGCGTTGCCCGCGGCGGCGGCCTCGGCCATCTTCGCCTTCATCTCCGCGCGGTCGTAGCGGTGGAACGAATCGCCCTCGACGATCGCCGCGCTCAGCTTCTCGCGGCGGAAGATGTGCTGGAAGGTCCGGGTGACCGTGGTGGTCCCCGCGCCCGACGAACCCGTGATCGCGATGACCGGGTGCCTGATCGACATGTGGATCTCCTACGCGGCGCGGAACAGCGACCGCACGTGGAACAGCGGCGACTCGAACTCCTGGTCCTCGCCGGCGTCGTGCGCCCGGTGATAGCGCTCGATGCGCTCGACCTCGTTGCGCGAGCCCAGGATGACCGGCACCCGCTGGTGCAGGTCCTGCGGCACGACCTCCAGCAGCCGCGCCCGGCCGGTGCTGGCGCAGCCGCCCGCCTGCTCGACCAGCATCGCCATCGGATTGGCCTCGTACAGCAGGCGCAGCCGGCCGGGCTTGGCCGGGTCCTTGGTGTCCTTCGGGTACATGAACAGCCCGCCGCGGACGAGGATGCGGTGCACCTCCGCCACCATCGACGCGATCCACCGCATGTTGAAGTCGGCGGCGCGCGGTCCGTTCTTGCCCTTGACGCATTCGTCGACGTAGCGCTGCACCGGCGGCTCCCAGAAGCGCGCGTTCGACGTGTTGATCGCGAACTCGCGCGTGTCCTCGGGGATGCGCATGTCCGGATGCGTCAGCGTGAAGGCGCCGATCTCCGGGTCCAGCGTGAAGCCGTGCACGCCGCGGCCCATGGTGACCACCAGCATCACCGAGGGGCCGTACAGCGCGTAGCCGGCGCAGATCTGCCGGGTGCCGGGCTGCAGGAAGTCCTTGGCCACGGGGTCGGTGACGCCCTCGGGCGCCATCAGCACCGAGAAGATCGTGCCGACGGTCACGTCGACGTCGAGGTTGGACGAGCCGTCGAGCGGGTCGAACACCAGCAGGTAGCGGCCGCGCGGATATTCCGCCGGGATCGCGTACGGCGCCTCGAGTTCCTCCGACGCCATGCCGCAGAGCTGGCCGCCCCACTCGCAGCTGCGCAGCACGATGTCGTTGGCGATGACGTCGAGCGGCTTCTGCTGCTCGCCCTGCACGTTGGTCGCGACCTCGGTCTTGGGTGCTGCCAGCAGCGCGCCGCGGGAGACCGCCGACGCGATGTACTTGCACGCGGTCTGCACGTCGTTCAGCAACGCCGTGAGCTGCGGATCCGGATCGGTCATCCGCCGCTGCTCCTCGATGATGAACTTGCTGAACGTGGTTCTGCGATGAGGCATCGTCGTGCTCCTGTCGGGCGCTCGGTGGCGTTCGGTGGCGCTTGGGGGCGCTCGGGTGTGCTGGGGCTCGGTCAGGCCGGCGGACGGTCGCCGGCGCCGTCCGCGGTCTCGGTGAAGACGCGGCTGGCGCGGATGTCGGCGGCCGTGATCGTCTGCAGCGCTTCGCGCGTCACCGTCGCCTGTGCGCCGGCGAACAGGCGGCTCGCCTGGCGCAGCCGGGCGCGGTCGAGCGCGTTGCGGATCGAGCGGGCGTTGGCGAAGTTGGGACGCGCCATGCGCCGGACGATGTAGTCGCGCATCGCCGCCGCCGCCTCCGGGTCGAGGCTGTAGTGCATGTCCGCGACCATCAGGTTAGAGATCGCGCAGAGCTCGTCGGCGCTGTAGTCGGGGAAGTCGATGTGGTGGGCGACGCGCGACGACATGCCGGGGTTGCTTTCGAAGAACGTGTCCATCCGGTCCTTGTAGCCGGCGAGGATCACGACCAGGTCGTCGCGCTGGTTCTCCATCACCTGCATCAGGATCTCGATCGCCTCCTGGCCGTAGTCGCGCTCGTTCTCGGGCCGGAACAGGTAATAGGCCTCGTCGATGAACAGCACCCCGCCCATCGCGCGCTTGAGCACCTCGCGCGTCTTGGGCGCCGTGTGCCCGATGTACTGGCCCACGAGGTCGTCCCGCGTCACCGCGACCAGGTGGCCCTTCCGGATGTAGCCCAGCTTGTGCAGGATCGCGGCCATCCGCAGCGCCACGGTGGTCTTGCCGGTGCCGGGGTTGCCGGTGAAGCACATGTGCAGCGACGGCGGCCGCGCGTCGAGCCCCAGCTTCGCCCGCGCGCGGTCGACGGCGAGCAGCGCGGCGATCTCGCGGATGCGCGTCTTCACCGGCGCCAGGCCGATGAGGTCGCGGTCGAGCCCGTCGAGGAGCTCGAACACGCCGGCGTCGGCGCACAGCGCGTGGAGGTCGATGCCGTCCCCCGCCGTGGCGGGGGCTGCGGCGCCGGTCGCGGCCGCGGGGGCGTGGTCGGAGGTCATGGCGACGCTTGCGTGGCGGGTCGAGGGGATCGGCGGCGGGACGCTCAGTAGCGCTTGCCGGCCGGACGCTGCGCGGCGTAGCCGACCGTCGTGTAGCGGATCCGTCGCCCTTCGGTTTCCTGCCGGACCAGCGAGAAGCCGGGTTCGTCGGCGGGGCGGTTGACGATGAACGACAGGCGCATCGATTCGATGCCGCGCGTCGAGTCGAAGGCGTTGACCTTGATGTAGTGGCTCGGGAACGCCTTGCGGCAGGCGGTGACTTCCATCATCACGCCCGCGGCGTCCTTCAGGCCGAACATCGGCAGCCCGTACATTTCCCAGTACGTGTTGCGCGGGTGCGGATCGTCGGTGTACTCGACGGAGCAGGCCCAGCCCTGGTCGATCGCGTACTGGATCTGCGCCTTGATCTCGGCGTCGGTGAGTTCGGGCAGGAACGAAAACGTGCCTTGGGTGATGCGCATGGCGTAGCTCCTCTAGACCGACGCGGTCGCGGTCGGGACGAAATCGGGGGTGTCGGTCGACGCGTAGTTGAACGTGACGTCCTTCCAGGTCTCGAGCGCCTGCGCGAGCGGCGTGCACCAGCGGCCGGCGTCGGCGAGGATCTGCGGGCCCTCGACGGCGATGTCGCGCCCCTCGTTGCGGGCCTTGACCATCGTCTCCAGCGCGACGCGGTTGGCGGTGGCGCCGGCCTGGATGCCGGCCGGGTGGCCGATGGTGCCGCCGCCGAACTGCAGCACGACGTCGTCGCCGAACAGCCCGAGCAGCTGGTGCATCTGGCCGGCGTGGATGCCGCCGGACGCGACCGGCATGACCCGGCGAAGGTCGGCCCAGTCCTGGTCGAAGAACAGGCCGCGCTGCAGGTCCGTCTTCGTGTAGGCGTCGCGGCAGACGTTGTAGTAGCCCTGCACCGTCATCGGGTCGCCTTCGAGCTTGCCCACCGCGGTGCCCGCGTGCAGGTGGTCGACGCCGGCCAGGCGCAGCCACTTGGCGATCACGCGGAACGACACGCCGTGGTTCTTCTGCCGCGTGTAGGTGCCGTGGCCGGCGCGGTGCATGTGCAGGATCATGTCGTTGCGGCGCGACCAGTTCGCGATCGACTGGATCGCGGTCCAGCCGACGACGAGGTCGATCATCACGATGCAGGAGCCGAGCTCCTTCGCGAACTCGGCGCGCTCGTACATGTCCTCCATCGTCGCGCCGGTGATGTTGAAGTAGTGGCCCTTCTGCTCGCCGCTGCCCGCCTGCGCCCGGTTGACCGCCTCCATGCCGAACAGGAACCGGTCGCGCCAGTGCATGAACGGCTGCGAGTTGATGTTCTCGTCGTCCTTGGTGAAGTCGAGACCGCCGATCAGGCCTTCGTAGACGACGCGGCCGTAGTTGCGGCCGGAGAGGCCCAGCTTCGGCTTCATCGTCGCGCCGAGCAGCGGCCGGCCGAACTTGTCGAGACGCTCGCGCTCCACCACGATGCCGGTCGGCGGACCCTTGAACGTCTTCACGTAGGCGACCGGGAGGCGGATGTCCTCGAGACGCGCCGCCTTGAGCGGCTTGAAGCTGAACACGTTGCCGATCAGCGACGCGGTGAGGTTGGCGATCGAGCCTTCCTCGAACAGGATCAGGTCGTACGCGACGTACGCGAAGTACTGCTGCTCGGCGCTCGTGCCGGGCCCGGTGTTGGGCACCTTGTCGACGCGGTACGCCTTGCCGCGATACGAGTCGCAGGCGGTGAGGAGGTCGGTCCAGACGACGGTCCAGGTCGCGGTCGACGATTCGCCGGCGACTGCGGCGGCGGCCTCGTCGGCATCCACCCCCTCCTGCGGCGTGATCCGGAACACGCAGATCACGTCGGTGTCCTTGGGCTCGTAGTCGGGCTGCCAGTAGCCCATCTGCTTGTACTTGAGGACGCCCGCGGCGTAGCGCTTCTTGGCGTCGACGATGGCGCCTTCATTCGGTGCGTTCATCTTGAATCTCCTGGTCCGGGATCGGGTACGGGGTCACTGTACGAACGTCTATCAATCAGGTAAAGTCAATTATTGTTACGTCAGACATAAGTAAAAGCTTATGAGAGGACTGACCATCCGGCAGTTGCAGGTCTTCGTCTGCGCGGCCCGCCACTTGAGCTTCGCCCGCGCTGCGGAGGAGCTGCACCTGACGCAGCCGGCGATCTCGATGCAGGTGAAGGAGCTCGAGAGCGTCGTCGGGCTGCCGCTGTTCGATCGCGGCGGCCGCAGGATCGGGCTGACTACCCCCGGCGAGTACTTCCTGGTGCACGCGCGCCGGATGCTCGCGGCACTCAAGGACGCCACCGACACGATGGCGCGGATGAAGGGCGTGGAGAGCGGCCGGCTCACCATCGGCATCGTCAGCACGGCCAAGTACTTCGTCCCGCGGCTGCTGGCCGAGTTTCGGCGCGAGCACCCGGCGATCGAGCTGCGGCTCGAGGTCGGCAACCGCCAGGTGCTGGTCGGGCAGCTCCAGAACAACGAGGTCGACCTCGCGATCATGGGCACGCCGCCGCGCGAACTCGACACGCGCGCCGAGCCGTTCGCCGCCAATCCGCTGGTGATGATCGCGGCACCGGAGCACCCGCTGACGCGGCTGTCGCAGGTGCCCGCCGCGCTGCTGGGCAACGAGGTGTTCCTCGTCCGCGAGCCTGGCTCGGGCACGCGCGCGTCGATGGAAATCTTCCTCAAGGAGCGACGGATCCATCCGGCGACGATGGTCGAGATGCCGAGCAACGAGACGATCAAGCAGGCGGTGATGGCCGACATGGGCGTGAGCATGCTGTCGATGCACACGATCGGGCTCGAGCTGAGGGCGGGTGTCATCAAGATGCTCGAGGTCGACGGCTTGCCGCTGCTGCGCCGCTGGCATGTCGTCAACATGAGCGCGAAGCTGCTGTCGCCGGCGGCCGAGGCGTTCCGCTATTTCATCCTCGAAAAGGCGCAGTCAGTGCTGCAGACGCCGCCGCCGGGCCTCGTGCTCCCCGGCGCCGCGGCGCCGCCCAACGCTTGAGCGTGCGCCGATCGGATCGGGACCGGGTTTGACGCCGGTCAAGCTCCCCCCGAATCGCGTCGACGCCCGCCCCCGCGACCCGGCTGGCGTGGGCACAATGTCGGGGCGCGGGCAGGTGCGTCGCCGGGCGCCGGCGGACGTGGACGCACCCGGACGGCGAGCGGTCCCCCCCTTGTGGGTAGTAGGGGCATTACCCAATCCGGTTATAGACGGGTGCTCCGGAAACACAGCCTAATGGCTGAGTCCCGTCACGGCGAGTGGGCAATGAATACCCGCCGTGATTTCGCATGCGAGAACGCCGCCGCGCAGGTTCAGTTGCGCACGGGGGCGCACGCCGACGCACGGCCAACGAAACCATGGAGGTCTCGAGAGTGAATTTCGACAAGGAACTGGATGCGCGCGGGCTCTCCTGCCCGCTGCCGATCCTCAAGACGAAGAAGGCGCTGAACGATCTGACGTCGGGCCAGGTGCTGAAGGTCGTGGCCACCGACCCGGGCTCGATCAAGGACATGCAGGCGTTCGCGACCCAGACAGGCAACCCGCTGCTGTCGTCGGCGGAAGAGGGCAAGGACTACATCTTCTTCCTGAAGAAGAAGTGACGCCGGCTGCGCGCCTCCGCCCCGATCCTGCCCGAGACAAAGGAGTCTCCATGGAAACGCAAACCGATATGACCGCCATTCTCGCCACGGACGGCGCGCTGGACCGGGCCATCAGGGAGCGCATCGACGTCCTGCTCGACCAGCGACTCGAGGCCAAGCTCGCCGAGATCAAGGCCGCGAAGACGCCGTCGATGACGATCATCGCGACCAAGGGCACGCTCGACTGGGCCTATCCGCCGTTCATCCTGGCGTCGACGGCGGCGGCACTGGGCTGGGACGTGTCGATTTTCTTCACGTTCTACGGCCTCGAGCTGCTGAAGAAGGACCTGCGGAAACTGAAGGTGAGCCCGCTCGGCAATCCCGCGATGCCGATGAAGATGCCGATGGGCCCCGCGTGGTTCAAGTCCATCCGGTGGAACATCCCCAACGCCGTGCAGGCGGCGGTGCCGGCCTACGAGGCCTTTGCCACCAAGATGATGAAGAAGACGATCAAGAAGACCGGTGTCGCGGGAATCGGCGAGCTGCGCAGCCTCTGCATCGAGGCCGGGGTGAACCTGATCGCCTGCCAGATGACCGTCGACCTCTTCGGCTACAAGCTCGACGAGTTCATTCCCGAGGTCAAGGAATACTGCGGCGCGGCGACCTTCCTGCCGATGGCGAAGGACGCCGACGTCACGCTGTTCATCTGAGATTGCCGCCCGGCGAACCGATTGCATGCGGAATTCGAACCACACCTGGTAAGGGAGTCAACGTGAAGAAGAAACTCATTCTGGCACTCGTCGCCGCCACGCCGCTTGCCGCGCAGGCGACCGACGGCTATTTCGCCAACGGCTACGGCATGAAGTCGATCGGCATGGGCGGCGCCGCGGTCGCGGTGTCGCAGGAGGCGTTCGGCGGTGCGGTCAATCCGGGCGCGATGTCGTTCCTCGGCAACGAATGGCAGCTGGGACTCTCCTGGTTCAGCCCGCATCGCGACGCGTCGCGGACGGGCTCGGGGCAGTGGGGCATCGACGGTTCCGTGGAGAGTGGCAGCACCAACTTCTTCATTCCGGAGTTCGCCGTCAACTGGAAGTACCGGCCGGACCTGAGCCTGGGCGTCACCGTCTACGGCAACGGCGGCATGAACACCGACTATCCCGGCGGGCAGATCCCGGCGCAGAGCGCCTGCGCGGGGTTCAACCAGAAGCCGGGCCCGTACAACATGATGTGCGGCAACGACTCGCTCGGCATCGACATGATGCAGCTGCTGATTGCGCCGTATGCGTCGTGGCAGTTCACGAAAGGCCACTCCATCGGCATCGCGCCGGTCATCGCGTACCAGCGGTTCAAGGCCGAGGGCCTGCAGGCGTTCGACAATCCGATGCTGTCGTCGAGCCCGGGGAACGTGACGAACAACGGGTACAGCGATGCCTGGGGCCTCGGCGTTCGGGTCGGCTACATGGGCCAGCTGAACGACGTCTTCTCGGTCGGAATCGCCTACGCCAGCAAGATCAGCATGGGCAACTTCGACAAGTACAAGGGCCTGTTCGCGGAGGAAGGCGGCTTCGACATCCCGTCGAACTTCACGGCGGGATTCGCCGTCCGGCCGACCAAGCAGTGGCTGCTCGCCCTCGACTTCGAGCGGATCTACTACGATGACGCGAAGTCGGTGAGCAACCCCAGCAGCTGGATCGGCTACTGCCCGCCGCCGCCGATGGGCCCCGGCCAGCGCGACTACTGCCTGGGCGGCAGTTCCGGTGCCGGCTTCGGCTGGCAGAACGTCGACGTCTGGAAGATCGGCGTGCAGTATCAGCTCGACGAGAAGTGGACGTTCCGCGGCGGGTTCAACTACACCGACAACCCGATTCAGTCGCAGGATGTCACGTTCAACATCCTCGCCCCGGGTGTCGTGAAGGACCAGTACACGGCGGGCGCGACGTATGCGATCGACAAGCAGTCGGAGATCACCGGGGCGTTCATGTACGCGGCGAACAACTCGGTGACGGGGCAGAGCCTGCTGGTCGGCTTCGGCGCGCCGCCGACGACGACCGAGACGATCTCGATGAAGGAGTACCAGCTCGGCGTTGCCTACTCGCGCAAGTTCTGACCGAACGCGGCAGGGCATTTCCCGCGGCGAGCGTGCGAACGCTCGCCGCGTTCGTTTGGTGCGGCCGCGCGCCCGGAGGGCGGGTGCCCTACGTGAGGGCGGTGCCGTCCGCGGACGCCAGCGCCTCGATGGCGTTCTCCGCGCTTTCCCGGTCGGCGGCTTCGTAACGCGCGAGCACCTGCTTCGCGACGCGCCGCCAGTGCGCGGCGCCATCGACGATCGCGGCGCGCAATGCGTCGCCGCCGTCGCCGTCCCGCCAGCGCGCGTAGGCGATGGCGATGCGCGGGAACAGCGCCTGCCGCATCCCGTGCAGGTTGGCGAACCAGAAGTGCAGCGACGCGGCGGCGTCGCGCTCCAGCAGCGTCGGCAGGGTGACGAGGCAATCGGCCAGGTGGTCGCGGACGGCGCGGACGAACAGCTCGGTGCGCCGGCGCGTGAGGCCGCCGAGCATCCGCTCCCAGTCCGGACCGAGCTCGCGGCCCGCGGCGCACTCGCCCAGCTCGTGCAGGATCAGCGTCTCGGCTTCGGCCCGCGTCATCCGGTCGATGGCGCCGCGCGGATCGTCGGCGAAGCCGTGGACGTCGAGCGCCGCCTTGAGCGCCCCCTCGCTGCGCTTGCCCTGCCAGGCTTCGGCCCGCTCCCACAGCCACCGCCGCAGCGATTCCAGCCGCACGTAGACGGTGTCGCCGCGCGACGCTGCTGGGGCCGCCGACAGGTCGCGCGCGTATTCGCGGCCGGCGACGAGCACCCGCACGCCGTCGCGCCATTCCTCGCGCTCGAGCGCGCCGAGGAAGAACTGCGGCTTGCCGAAGCGCCCGATGCCGGCGCCGTAGACGAGCGCCCGGCCGACCAGCACGCGGTTGGCGGCCTCGACGTCGAAGGGATCGACGGCCCCGGCTGCGGACGGATCGACTTCCCCTGCGGCAAGCGGGAGCGGCACGTGCGGCGACTCCTCCAGCGACGACCACAGGGCCTCGCGCTCGGCGATCCACGCGCCGACCTCCGCCTGCGGCACCGGCGCGCCCAGCGCGATGCCGCGCTCCCAGCGATACAGTTCGCGCATCTCGAGCAGGTAGGTGCACAGCGTCAGGTCGCCGGCGTGCTGCGCGTCGGAGATGTGGCAGTTGGTGCGGACCGCGGCGACCAGCCCGTCGAGGTCGCGCGTCATCTTGGATCCCCGCGGCGGCGGCGGCCGCGCCATCCGGCGACGGCGGCGACCAGCGCCGGCCAGGGCAGGTCCGAGAGGGCGCCGTATCTCGCCTGCGCGGCGACGACGAGTCCGTGGACGTCCGCGGCGGTGTCGGCGTCGAGTTCGTGCGCCAGTCCGGCCAGCCCGCCGCACTGCAGCCGCATCGTCGTCGCGTGCGGCAGCGGCGCGTCGGCCGGGGCGATGCGGAGCGCGAACACCGACCGCTCGCGCAGCATGCCGAGCAGCGTCGCGCAGTTGGCGCGCGCCACGGTCGACCGGCAGCCGATCGCCTCGCGCTCGGCCAGCGCATGCCGCACCGCGTGGCCGCAGCCCGCGCACTGCGCGAGCAGCGCCTTCTCGAACACGCAGGCGAGCCCGGCGACGGTGCCGCGCGTCGCCCGGTACGCGGCTTCATCCATGAGCGGTTCCGCGCCCGCGGCTATTCGTCGCCGACGACGCCCGGCGCCGCCTCGCGGACCTGGCTCAGCAGGTCTTCGGCCTCGAGCTCGTTCCGCGCGAAGACCATCCGGACCGTGCAGCCGGCCGGCAGGTCGGGGCTGGCGCGGAGCTCCTTGGTGCGCGCCGACGCGGTCTTGAACGAATCCTCGCGTCCCGCGGGCTCGAGGCGGCGCACCGGAAAGGAATAGGTACGGTAGATGAAGTAGGGCATGACGTGTTCCTCGCGAATCCTGGGTTCACTCCACGTAGCGCTTGAGCGCACGGCGCCGGCCCGGGCGGCTTTTCTGGATGACGACGCCGCGCACCGGCGCGAGGTCGGCGAGCGGGGTCTCCGGATACGCCGGATTGAGCGCGCGCAGCTTCCAGCCGCCGTCCGCCGCGACCAGCTGGCGGAAGGTCCATTCGCCATCCACCTGGGCGACGACGAACGACCCGTCGGCGGCGAGTCCCTCGGGCTCGACGATGATGACCTCGCCCTCGACGAACTCGGGCGCCATGCTGTCGCCCAGCACCATCAGCGCGAACGACTCGGCGCCGCTGCACTCGCCCGGCCCGGTGTCGGCGACGACGGGGATGATCCGGCCCGTCGGGCTCACTGGACTACCTTCGTGCTGCGCACTCCGGCATTCGCGCTTGGGGCGGCCCGGCGCGCTCATGCGACCGCCGCGTGGATCTGTCCGGCCGGCACGCCGATCGTCGCCAGCGCCGCCGTCGCGGAGTCGACGAACGGCGCGGGTCCGGCCACGTAAACGTCGCAGGCGGCCAGCGGCCGGGCCGCCGCCATGGCCTCGACCAGCCGGATCGCGCCGGTCGCGGGATCGGCCTCGGTGCACGCCTCGTACCGGAACTGGTCGAAGGCCTCGGCCCAGGCCCGGCACTGGTTGGCGAGGTAGTGCCCGTCGGGGTGCGTGGCGAGCCACCCCAGTGCCAGCGACTCGGCCGCGTCGACGGCCATCGCGTGCTCGATCAGGCTCTTGATCGGGGCGAACCCCGTGTCGCAGGCCAGGAACGCGAGGCGCCGCTCGCTCTCCCAGAACACGAAGTCGCCGAGCGGACCGGCGAGGTTGACGGTGCTGCCGGTCGCGAGCGCACCGTCGAACAGCAGCCGGGCGAAGGCGTCGCCGGCGTCGCGGCGGACGTGGAAGTGCAGGTTGCGCTCGTCGCAGGGGCAACTCGCGATGGCGTAGGTGGCCTGCGCCTCGGCGCCTGCGGCGGCGGCGCTCAGGGTGACGCTCTGGCCCGCCAGGAAGCGCAGCCGCGTGGTCCGCGGCGTCTGCAGGTGCAGGTGCAGCGTGTCGGCGGCGAGCGGCCGGACGCCGCGTACGCGCACGGCGATCTCCTGCTCGGGGATGTCGTGGGGTCCCTTCGCCTCCAGCGTCTCCAGCACGATCTCGCTCGACGCCGCCGAGTGCACGCACAGCAGCACGTGCCCCTGCGCCCGCTCGGCTTCGGACAGCGGGTAGTCGTGCGGGGCGAGCTTCGTCACCTCGCCGGAGACGACGCGCGCCTTGCACAGCCCGCAGGTGCCGTTGCCGCAGCCGTAGCCCAGCTTGAGCCCGGCCTTGAGCCCCGCCTGCAGCAGCGTGTCGCGCCCCTCGACGAAGAACTCGTGGCCGCTGGGACGCACGCTGACGTGGGCGGATACGATCTTGAGCATGTCATCCATGATGGCGATCGGGTCTGCGGTGTCGGTGGCGAGCACGGCGGCGAGGCCGCGCTCGAGAAACGCCCGGAGTTCGCCCAGCGCGGGATCGGGCGCGGCGCCCGCGCCGTCCTCGATCCGCTGCTGCAGGCTGACGACCAGATCGTGATAGCGCTGCAGGTGCCGGCGCGTGTCGGCGAGTTCCTGGCTCTGGGCGAACAGGCGCTGCGCCAGCACCTCGCGACCGGGCAACGCGCGTTCGAACACCCGCCGCCCGAAGGCTTCCTCCTTCAGGCGTGTCACGCGCTCGAACGCCCCCGACTCCTCGAGGTTCATCTGCGGGTACAGCGCCAGCAGCCCGGCGGTCGACACCATGCCGTCGTTCGCCGGCAGCCGGCCGTCGCGGATCTCGCGCTGCAACTCGCCGCGCGGCACGCCGATCAGGCGCGCCGCCCGCGATAGCGTCAGCCACTGCGTCATTCATTCCCCGCGCGCCTGCCGGCCGTCCAGCTGCGGATCATGCGCGCGGCGGCCGACGCGGGCAACCGCCGCTCGCCGCCGCCGACGGGTACCGGCGCTCGGCGGAGCGCGGTGCGGCGGGGCGCGCCACGGCATCAGGGCTTCTTGCCGGCGACCGCCTCGAGTGCCTGCGCCGTCGTGTCGGGATGCCGGACGATGGTCATGAACTGCCCCATGCCGAGGTCCGGCCAGCCCAGCGCCGTGCGGTAGCGGCCGTACAGCGCGTGCGCACGCTTGTCGACGACGTAGATCTCCCACGGCAGGGCGGCGATGTTGTCGGCCCCGATCTTGTTCACCCACCAGCCTTCGCCGTACTCGGCGCTGTTCAGCGCGACGCCGAAGACGGCGAGCTTCTTGTCGGGCAGGACGATGGCGTAGACCTGCCCCGTCTCGCCGACGCCCTTCGCCAGGTTGTCGCGGATGGTCTGCACCGCCTGCTCGAAGCTCGCGAACTCGTTGAGGTCGCTGCGGTCGCCGAAGTGCTCCATCCCGATCATGTACCGGTAGCCCGCGAGGTCCTCGGCCTTGAGGTCGCCGCCGGCCGGCTTGCCGGGGCCGAAGGCGTCCGCCAGCCTCGCCGCGACCTTCCTGACCGCCTCGTCGGCGCGGTCGTAGCTGCCGCGAAGGTAGGCGCGCGCCCAGTACTCGGTGTTCTGGTAGAACACCGTGCCGTCGCTGCGGACGCCGACGCGGATCGGCGCCGCCACGATGGCGGTCCCGCCGATCGCGGACACGGCGCCCAGCAGGCCGGGGTCGGTCGCGACGACGACGCCGTACTGCGCCAGGCCCTTGGGCTGATACCGGCCGACGACGTCGAACCCGGCGGCCGCGAGCTTCTTCTCGACCTCTGCCATCGCCGCCTTCACGTCGCCGGCGGGAACCTTGGGCGCCTCGACATAGGGACTCATGGCCTGTGCGACGCACGACCACGCGATCACTGCTGCTGCCAGCCAAGCTCTCATTGCTCGTCCTTTCGGGAAAAATGCGGGGGCGGCGGGGCCGCTGTCCGGGGCCGACCACGGCGGCGACGCCGGGTCCCGCCCCGGGTCGTCAGCGGTCGACCCGGATGCGGTCGTGATATCGGGCGCGATAGATGAGCCGCGGATGGCCGGGGTCGTCGACGAATCCGGAGCGGTCGTGCAGCACGTTGTTGCACAGCAGGCCCATGCCGGGCTTCAGCGTCAGGCGGTGGATGTAAGGCGACGGGCCCGCCAGCAGGCGCTCGAGGCGCGCGGCCGCGGCGCGCACGGTCCGGTCATCCTTCCACTCGATGCTGCGCGTGCGCGCGGTGTAGCGCATGTGCAGCGCGCCGGTGTCGGCGTCCACGGAGAACACGGGGCCCGACTGGGCGTCGCGGACGACGCCCGCGTCGTCGGTGCGCGCGGGAATCGTCATCGCGTCGGGCTGCATCAGCGCCGCGGCGAACTCGGGGTCGGTGTCGCGCAGCAGCAGGTAGGCGATCTCGTGGTCGAACAGCGAGTTCTCCCCGCCGGATGCGGCGCTGGACACGCAGTGGAGGACCATCGCCCGGATGCGCCGCTCCGGCGGGTTGTAGTAGCCGTCGGTGTGCCAGCGGATCGGCCGGTTGGTGTACGGGATGAAGTCGCCACGGCCGCCGGCGCCGGTGACGGTGACGCTGCTGACGCCGTCGTCGTCGGCGAGCCAGTTGTGGTCGAGGTGGACCAGGCCGAACTGGCTTGCCAGCAGGCGCGGCAGGTCCTTGTCGGCCGTTGTGTCCTGGCTGGCGTAGATCACCATGTTCGCGCGCGCGCAGCGGTCGGCGAGCGCCGCCCGCTCGTCGCGGGTCAGCGCCCGCGGGTCGCGCACCGGCACCACCAGCTCGGACGGGCGCGCGGGATACGCGGCGAGCTTCTCGGCCCGCCACGCCCGGTAGGCGTCCTCGTTGGCGGGGTCGAACGGCCCGGACGTGGCGCGCACGCGCGGCGCCTGCAGGACGGCGGCAGTCATGTCATTCTCCCGCGGCCCGTGCGCCGCGCTCCGGCCGGCGCGGCGATTCGTCGAGGAGCCCTGCCATCGCGCGGTGCAGGTTGGCGGCGGCGTCCGGGGCCTCGACCTCGATGACCTGCGAGATGGCCCAGGTCCGGTCCTGCTCGGTCATCACCTCGGCGACGCGATGGCCGAGCCAGCGCAGGAACGCGTAGTCGGGACCGTCGGCGGTCCAGTCGAACCCGGCGCATTCCACGGCGCCGGCGTTGACCCGGTCGATGAACCGGCGCTTGATGTCCGCCGCGGTCTCGGCGCCGACGAGGTCGGACTCGTTCTCGGCGAGGATCTCCCCGACGCGGTTGGCGATCGCCGTCGTGAACGCGACGCGCCACGCCTCGTCGCCGCGACGATGCGCGAGGCGGTCGGCGCCCAGCGTCAGGAAGACGAGGAATTCCCCGACGAAGGCGAAATACTGCGGACCGGGCGGAAGCTCGTAGCCCGCGGCGCGCATCGTCTTCATCGAATTCTGCGCGACGCGCCAGACGATGAACGCGGCCGCCCCGGCGATCTCCGCCGCCGATTTCGGCCTGCCTTCGTTGAACCAGTGGCTCTTGATGCGCATCAGGTGCGGCAGATGTAGAACTCGAACTCGCCGGGGCCGATTTCGTCGGTCTCGAGCAGGCGGTAGCCGGTCGCCTTCACCCAGCCGGCGACGTCGTCGGCGACGCCGGGGCAATTGCTGACGAGCTTCAGCGTCTCGCCGGGCCGCATGCTGGACAGCAGCTTCTTCGCTTCGACGACGGGGCCCGGGCAGACGACGCCGCGCAGGTCGAGCACGGCGTTGGGCGTCTGGTGCTGCGCGCGCCCGCGCCGGATGTAGTAGGCGTGGCTGCCGTCGGGCTGGCGCTCGGTGCGCGCGATCCGGTTGTCCGTGTACTTGGTCCAGGCGAAGAGGTCGTCCGGCGTGCCCGGGCAATCGGAGTACAGCAGCAGCACCTCGCCGGGACGAAGGTCGTCGACGAGCTTCTTGGCGCCCAGCAGCGGCGCCGGGCAGCTGGTGCCGCGCATGTCGAGGGTCACCGCGGGCGCGGGCAGGGTGTCGTCGCTCATCATCGTTCTCCTCCCGCCGGCACGGACGCATTCCGTGCGGCGGCCATCGCCTAGTATCCGCCCTTGCCGTACGGCTGCGGGAGGCCCGCGATCTTGGCGCCCTGCTTGGCCGGGCCCACCGGGAACAGGTCGTACAGGAACTTGCTGTCGGCGTCCGGCCGCAACGCCTGGAAACCCTTCAGCATGTTGCGGAAATTCGGCGAGTGACCGTTCTCCTGGTACTCGTTGCGCAGGAAGCGGATGACTTCCCAGTGCGCGTCGGTCAGCGCGATGCCCTCGGCCGCGGCGATCGCGATCGCCACCTCATCCCGGTAATCGGGTTCGAGCAGATAGCCACCGTCGTCCGTTGCGAGCTCGATTCCGTCGACCACGTATCCCATGTCTTGCCTCCATGCCGTTCAGTTTCCGGCCCGCGGTGTCCCGGGGCCGCCCGTCATTCGTCGGCCGCGACGATCGTCTTCGCCGGGACGAAGAGGCCCCAGCCCATCCGCCGGTCGCCGCCGATTCCCTCGCGCTGGATCAGCAGCGAGTCGGCCGCGCCGAGTCCGTGCAGCGACAGCGCGAACCCGGCGACCTCGCGGCCGCCCGCCTGCCCTTGGCGGCGGCGCCCCGAGATGAACCGGCAGGCCACGCCCATCCGCTCCAGCTCGCGCCCGACGTGGGCCTCGAACGCGGCGTCGTCGGCCGCGTCGGTGGCGACACGCTGCGCGGACAGCGTCGGGCTGGGCCGCAGCGCGCGCTGCGTTCCCGCGCCGATCCGCAGCGGGCTGCCGCCGACTTCGAGCGTCGCGTCCTCCAGCAGCAGCGCGTCGGGCAATCGCGCCGCCGGCAGGCGCAGCAACAGCTTGGCGCGCTGCGCGAGCAGCACGACGCCGTACGTCGTCGGCGCGGCGCGCAGCGGGTGGATGCCGGCCAGCGCCTCGCCCGGCAGCCAGGTGAGCCGCGACTCGATGGCGAGCTGCAGCGGCCAGGCGTAGTCGGCGGGAAGGCTGGTGCCCTCGACGTCGAAGGCGACGTCGACGACCGTCGGGTCGGATTCCTGCACAGGCATGGGCGCCCCGTCAGACGGACGGACCGGCAGCCGTGGGCGGCTGCTCGTCGGCCCAGCGCTGCATCGCCGTGCCCCACTGCCGCGCGGTCGCCGGGTCGATGTCGAAGATCGTGAACCGCGTCCGCTCGCGGATGCGGATCCGCAGCAGCTTCATGCCTCCGGCGTCATGCAGCACGTCCTGCAATTCGATCTCCTGCCCGCCGAGGGGCACGGTGAACCGTTGAAGGGGCGTGATCTGCATGGGGTGCGGAGTCGTCGGGGGCGGCGCGGCCGGCGGTCACTTCTTCAGCTTCATGATGCCCATGGCGTTCATCACCAGCTTCTCGTACAGGGGCTCCGAGGTGCCGGACCGCATCTTGCGCAGGAAGTACTTCTCGAAGCCGATCTTGGCCAGGTGCACCCACTTGCCCTCGGCGAACCAGTTCACGTTGCGCGGCGGGATCTGCGGCAGCGCCACGAACGCGGCGCCGGTGTCGCCGAAGTCGGCGAGGCACACCGCGTTCCACGTCGCGCGCGTGTCGGGCTCGCGGCCGTCGAGCGCGGCGCGGATGTTGTGCGCCGCCGCCGTCACCATCGACTCGATCATGTAGCCGGTCTTCGGCGCCCCCGTCGGCACCGGCGTCACCTCGACCGGCGGGATCGCGACGCAGACGCCGACCGCGTGGATGTTCCTGAACTTCGGGTTGCGCTGGAATTCGTCGATCAGGATGAAGCCGCGCGGATTGGTCAGCCCTTCGATGCCGAACACCGCGTCGATGCCCTTGAACGCCGGCAGCATCATCGAGTAGCGGAACGGCAGCTCGTGCTCCTTCTTCGGCTTGCCGTCCTCGTCGTGCTCGGTGACGAACATCTTCCCCGCCTCGACGCGGGTCGTCTTGGCGTTGCAGATCCACTTGATGTGCCGCTCGCGCAGCGCCGATTCGAGCAGCCCCTTCGAATCGCCGACGCCGCCCAGCCCCAGGTGCCCCACGTACGGCTCGGCGGTGACGAAGGTCATCGGCACCTTGTCGCGGATCTTCCGCCGCCGCAGGTCGGTGTCCATGATCATCGCGAATTCGTAGGCGGGACCGTAGCAGGACGCCCCCTGGACCGCGCCGACGACGATGGGCCCGGGACTGGCGACGAACTGCTGCCAGGCCTTCTCGGCCTCGACCGCGTGATCGACGTGGCAGACCGACTGCGTGTGGCCGCCCGACGCGGCGGGGCCGAGCCCGGGCACCTCGTCGAAGGCGAGCTTCGGACCGGTGGCGATCACCAGGTGGTCGTAGGCGATGCTGTTGCCGTCGTCCAGCTCGATCCGGTTCTCGGCCGGATGCACCCGCTTGGCGCCGACCGGGACGAACTCGATGCCCTTGCGCTTGAGCGACGTCGCGAGGTCGATCTCGATGTCCGACCGCTTCCGCCAGTTCACGGCGACCCACGGATTGCTCGGGACGAAGTGGAATCGCGGGCTGTTGGAGACCACGGTCACCGTGTCCTCGCGGCGGGCGAGCTCGCGCATCTCGTAGGCCATGGGCATGCCGCCCAGGCCGGCTCCGAGGACGACAATATGTGCCATGGCGATTATTCCTGGCGCCGGCATGCGGCGCGTGCTGGACTCGAGGGGAGGTGCGGCCCGCGGCCGCACCCGCGGCGTGCCGCGAGAGACTGCTTATTGGGCGAGTTTCCGAGGCGGGCCGTCCATAGCCACGGGGAGTTATGGGCGACTACTCCCTCTGGGTGATTTCAATCCCCCGCCATCGGGCTTATCCGTAGTAACCGGCCGGAGTGATGGCGCCGGCGGGCGCTCGCGCCTTAGTATCGCCGACGGGTTGCGGGCGACCGCCCGGCCCCTCGCCCCCTTGTTCCCCGAAGCCGTGTGCAGGAGGATAGGTCCATGACCAAGCAGATGCATCCGACCCCCATGCTCGACCAGCTCGAAACCGGGCCCTGGCCGAGCTTCGTCACCGGCTTGAAGCGACTCGCGAAGGACAAGGACTACGTCGTCGACCTGCTCGGCCAGCTCGAGCACTCGTACAAGACCCGCAAGGGCTACTGGAAGGGCGGCACCGTCGGCGTGTTCGGGTACGGCGGCGGCGTCATTCCCCGCTTCACCGAGGCCAAGGACGCCGACAACAAGCCGATGTTCCCGGCGGCCGCCGAATTCCACACGCTGCGCGTGATGCCGCCCGCCGGCATGCACTACAACACCGACGTGCTGCGCAAGATGGCCGACATCTGGGAGAAGCACGGCTCGGGCCTCATCGCCTTCCACGGCCAGTCGGGCGACATCATGTTCCAGGGCGTGACCAGCGAGAACGTGCAGCCGGCGTTCGACGCGATCAACGAGCTCGGCTTCGACCTCGGCGGCGCAGGCCCCGCGGTGCGCACGTCGATGTCCTGCGTCGGCGCTGCGCGCTGCGAGCAGTCCTGCTACGACGAGGGCTCGGCGCACCGCACCGTGATCAACAGCTTCCTCGACGACATCCACCGGCCGTCGCTGCCGTACAAGTTCAAGTTCAAGTTCTCCGGCTGTCCCAACGACTGCATGAACTCGATCCAGCGCGCCGACATGGCGGTCATCGGCACCTGGCGCGACAACATCCGCACCGACGAGGCGCTGGCGAAGAAGTGGTTCGCGAAGCACGGGATGGACGAGCTCGTCAACGACGTCGTCGCGCGCTGCCCGACCAAGGCGATCCGGCTGAAGGCGATCAAGGAGCTGAAGTCCGGCGACGCGATCTCGACGGTGGCGGTCAGCGACACGCACGGCCTCGAGATCGACAACCGCGACTGCGTGCGCTGCATGCACTGCATCAACGTGATCACCGGCGGGCTCGCGCCGGGCAAGGACAAGGGCGCGACGGTCCTGGTCGGCGGCAAGCGCACGCTCAAGATCGGCGACCTCATGGGCACCGTCGTGGTGCCGTTCATGAAGCTCGAGACCGACGAGGACCGCGAGAAGCTGGTCGAGCTCGGGCAGCAGATCATCGACTTCTTCGCCGAGAACGCGCTGGAGCACGAGCGCACCGGCGAGATGATCGAGCGGATCGGCATCGTCAACTTCCTCGAGGCGCTGGGCATCGAGGTCGACCCGAACATGATCTCCGCCCCGCGCACCAATCCGTACGTGCGGATGGACGGCTGGGACGAGGAAGTCGCCCGGATGGCCGCCAAGAAGCACGTCGCCTGAGGAGAAGAACGATGAGCCAACCCCAGATGCGGCGCGCGATCGAGAGCGGCGTACCGGACAACAAGCAGTTCCTGCACCCGCTGCTCGCCAAGAACTACGGCAACTGGAAGTACCACGACCGGCCGCGCCCCGGCGTGCTGCACCACGTCGCGCACACCGGCGACGAGGTGTGGACGGTGCGCGCCGGCACGCAGCGGCAGATGGACGTGCACACGATCCGCAAGCTCTGCGACATCGCGGACCGCCACGCCGAGAGCCACGTGCGGTTCACCATCCGCTCCAACATCGAGTTCATGGTCTCGTCCTTCGCCAAGGTCGAGCCGCTGATCGCCGAGCTCGAGGCCAACGGCTTCCCCGTCGGCGGCACCGGCAACTCGGTGTCGATGATCGCGCACACGCAGGGCTGGCTGCACTGCGACATCCCGGGCACCGACGCGTCGGGCGCGGTCAAGGCGCTGATGGACGAGCTGATCGGCGAGTTCCGCACCGAGCAGATGCCCAACCGCGTCCACCTGTCGACCTCCTGCTGCGAGATCAACTGCGGCGGCCAGGCCGACATCGCGATCATCATCCAGCACACGAAGCCGCCGAAGATCAACCACGACCTCGTCGCCAACGTCTGCGAGCGGCCGGCGGTGGTCGCGCGCTGTCCGGTCGCCGCGATCCGGCCCGCGATGGTCAACGGCAAGCCCTCGCTCGAGGTCGACGAGAAGAAGTGCATCTGCTGCGGCGCCTGCTACCCGCCGTGCCCGCCGATGCAGATCAACGACCCGGAGTACTCGAAGTTCGCGATCTGGGTGGGCGGCAAGAACTCCAACGCGCGCGCCAAGCCGACGTTCATGAAGATGGTCGCCGCGGGCATTCCCAACAACCCGCCGCGCTGGCCCGAGGTGTCCGAGATCGTCAAGCGCATCCTGTACGTCTACAAGGGTGACGCGCGGCCGTGGGAGCGCCTGTCCGACTGGATCGAGCGCATCGGCTGGCCGCGCTTCTTCGAGAAGACCGAGCTGCCGTTCACCAAGTACCTGATCGACGACTGGCGTGGCGCGCGCGTGAACCTGAACGCGTCGACGCACATCCGGTTCTGAGCGGAAGGCGTCGCGCGCCCATGAAATTCGGCATTCTGGTCAACGAAGGCCCTTACCAGCACCAGGCCAGCGACTCCGCTTACCTGTTCTGCAAGGCGGCGCTGGCGAAGGGTCACGAGATCCACCGCGTGTTCTTCTACCACGACGGCGTGAACAACTCGACGCGACTCACCGAGCCGCCGCAGGACGACCGCAACATCGTCGCCCGCTGGTCGAAGCTCGCCGCCGACCACGGCGTGGACCTCGTGGTCTGCGTGGCGGCGGCGCTGCGGCGCGGCATCAAGGACGAGAACCTCGCGCCCGGCTTCCGCATCTCGGGCCTGGGCCAGCTGGTCGAGTCCGGCATCCAGTCCGACCGGCTGGTCGTGTTCGGAGATTGAGGGCGAACGATGACCGAGGGAACCTCCAAGAAGTTCATGTTCGTCAACCGCACGGCGCCGTACGGCACGGCCTACGCGCTGGAATCGCTCGAGGTCGTGCTGATCACCGCGGCGTTCGACCAGGACGTGTCGCTGGTGTTCATCGAAGACGGCGTCTGGCAGCTGAAGAAGGGTCAGCAGACCAAGGGCATCGAGACCAAGAATTTCTCGCCGACCTACCGTGCGCTCGAGGGCTACGACGTCGAGAAGCTCTACGTCGAGCGCGAGTCGCTGGAAGCGCGCGGCCTGACCGAGGGCGACCTCATCGTCGACGTCACCGTGCTCGGGGCCGGCGAACTCGGCCAGCTGATGGCGGAGCAGGACGTCGTCCTCTCCTTCTGAAAGAGCCACACGATGCTCAATATCGTCAACAAGTCGCCGCTCGAGCGGAACTCGCTCGATGCCTGCCTGCGGATCGGCGCGCCCGGCGCGCTGCTGCTGATCGAAGACGGCGTCTACGCGGCCGTCCGCGGCACCGCCGTCGAGGCCAGCGTCAAGGCGGCGCTCTCCAAGTTCCGCGTCTACGCGCTGCTGCCCGATCTCGAGGCGCGCGCCGTCGCCGACCGCGTGATCGACGGCGTGACCACCATCGACTACGGCGGGTTCGTCGACCTCGTGGCAGAGCACAACGCCTGCCAATCGTGGCTCTGACGACCCCGTCCCCGCATCACCAACGCCCTATCAGGAGATCCGCATGCCCACCATCGAAGTGAACGGCAAGAGTTTCGAGACCGACGAGGAAGGCTACCTCGTCAACCTGGCCGACTGGGACGAGGACATCGCCAAGCACATCGCGGTGACCGAGAACGTCGAGATGTCGCCGAACCACTGGGAAGTCGTCAACTTCCTGCGCAAGTACTACGACGAGTACCAGATCGCGCCGGCTGTCCGCGTGCTGACCAAGGCGATCGGCAAGACGCTCGGGCCGGAGAAGGGCAGCAGCCAGTACCTGTACGAGCTCTTCCCGTACGGTCCGGCGAAGCAGGCGTGCAAGATCGCCGGCCTGCCCAAGCCGACCGGCTGCGTGTAGGCGCGCCCGTCACGGCCACCCCCTAGCCGGTCCGCGTGGGCCCCATCGATCGCCGCCGCCGATGCCAGCGATGACGCCCGCGACGATCGTGTTCGCCCTCGCGTTCTACGCCGCGTTCCTGGTGCTGGGGCTGGGCACGGCGTACCGGATCTGGGGCTACGTCCGCGTTCCGGCGCCGCTCAAGATCCCGACGACGCCGGCGCCGATCACGCGCGGCGGCGTGGCCCTGCGCCTGGCGCGCGAGGTCGTGCTGTTCGAGAGCCTGTTCAAGGCGAGCCTGTGGCTGTGGCTCGCCGGATGGCTGTTCCACGCCGGGCTGGCGCTGGTGCTGGCGCGGCACCTGCGGTACTTCACCGAGCCGGTCTGGGGCTGGGTCGCGTTCCTGCAGCCGTTCGGCGTGTACGCGGGGTTCGCGATGGCCGCGGGCCTGGCGGGGCTGTGGGTGCGCCGCATGTTCGTCGCCCGCGTCCGCTACATCTCGACGCCTTCCGACCACCTGATGCTCGGGCTGCTCCTGGCCATCGCGCTGTCGGGGCTGGCGATGAAATTCGTCGCACACACCGACGTCGTCGCGGTCAAGGCGTTCTTCCTCGGGCTCATGTACTTCGACTGGAAGCCGCTGCCGGCCGACGGTGCGCTGTACGTGCACCTTGGGCTGGTCGTGCTGCTGATGATCGTCTTTCCGTACAGCAAGCTGCTGCACGCGCCGGGGATCTTCTTCTCGCCGTCGCGCAACCAGGTCGACGACCCGCGCGAGCATCGCCATCTCGCGCCCTGGGCCGCCCGCCTCGACCCGAAGAACTGAGACTGACATGGCCGCCGCCGACATCAAGGCCCCGCCGCTGCGCGCCGATCCCGGCGCTCCGCAGGCGCTGCTGCCCGGCGCGATGGTCGCGTCGAAGCCCTACGTCGCCAACGAGAAGATGCAGCAGGCGCTGGGCTTCCCCGGCGAGCTCGCCGACGGCTGGCAGGAGAAGGCGATCGGGCGGATGGGCGAGCTGCTCGGCAAGTACCGCTCGCTCAAGGTGTACATGGACGCCTGCGTCCACTGCGGCGCCTGCGCCGACAAGTGCCACTACTTCATCGGCACGCAGGACCCGCTCAACATGCCCGTCGCGCGGCAGGACCTGATGCGCAGCGTCTACCGCCGCTACTTCACGCTGCCGGGCAAGCTGTTCCCGAAGCTGGTCGGCGCGCGCGACCTGACCAAGGAAGTGCTGGACCAGTGGTACAGCTACTACAACCAGTGCTCGGAGTGCCGGCGCTGCTCGGTGTTCTGCCCCTACGGCATCGACACCGCCGAAGTGACGATGGCGGCGAAGGAGATCATGGACGTCGCCGGCCTCGGGCAGAAGTACAGCAACGAGATCATCGGCAAGGTGCACCGCATCGGCAACAACCTGGGCCTGCCGGGTCCGGCACTGGCCGACACGCTGGAGGGCCTCGAGGAGGACGTCAAGGAGGAGACCGGGCAGGACGTCCGCTTCCCGCTCGACGAGAAGGGCGCCGAGGTGCTGCTGGTCACGCCCTCCGCCGATTTCTTCGCCGAGCCGCACGTCGACAGCCTGATCGGCTACGCCAAGGTGTTCCACGCGGCCGGCATCCGCTGGACGCTGTCGTCCCACGCGTCGGAGGCCGGCAACTTCGGTCTCTTCATCGGCAACTACGACCAGCTGCAGAAGATCGCGCTGCGCATCCGCGAGGCGGCGCTCGAGCTCGGGGTCAAGCGCATCGTCGTCGGCGAATGCGGCCACGCGTGGCGCGTCGCCTACAGCTACTGGAACACGCTGACCGGCATCGGCGCCGGCGGCGACGACCCGTTCGCGCGGATGCTGCAGGCCCAGCTCGATTCGCGCTACCGGCAGCCGATGCACATCTGCGAGCTGACCTCGGACCTCATCGACCGTGGGGCGCTCAGGTTCGACAAGGAAGCCAACGACCATCGCGTCGTCACGTTCCACGACTCGTGCAACGTCGCGCGCGCCTCGCGGATGGGCGACGCGCCCGGCGGGCAGTTCGAGATCCCGCGCGCCATCATCCGCGCAGTCGCGAACAAGTACGTCGAGATGCCGCGCGGCACCACGCGGGAGCAGACGTACTGCTGCGGCGGCGGCGGCGGACTCCTCACCGACGAGCTGCTCGACCTGCGGGTCAAGGGCGCGCTGCCGCGGATGGAAGCGCTGCAGCAGGTCGTCGACACGCACGGCGTCAACTTCATGGCGACGATCTGCGCGATCTGCAAGGCGCAGTTCTCCAAGGTTCTGCCGTACTACGGATTCAAGATGGGCATGGTCGGCGGCGTGCACCAGCTCGTCAGCACGGCGATCCGGCTCGGCGACAAGCATTGATCGGCGGCCCGCGGCCGACCGACAACGAAGCAACAGACCGGAGATCAGGCAATGTCCACACCCCCCAGCCAATCTGTCGAAAAGCTCACGTTCCGTCGCTACAAGGACGGCGACGTGAAGTGGGAATCCTGGCGCGACCAGATCTTCCAGGCGAGCTACACGCACAAGTGCCCGACGTACATCCAGTCGACGCCGCCGTGCCAGGGCAGCTGCCCGTCGGGCGAGGACATCCGCGGCTACCTCAACATCGTGCGCGGCATCGAGAAGCCGCCGGCGGGCGTCAAGTGGCAGGAGTACGCGTGGCGCCGGCTGACCGAGGCGAACCCGTTCCCGTCGGTGATGGGCCGCGTCTGCCCTGCGCCCTGCGAGACCGGCTGCAACCGCAACGAGGTCGAGGACCACGTCGGCATCAACTCGGTCGAGCATTTTCTCGGCGAGTACGCGATCGCGAACAAGCTCGCGTTCGTGCCGGTGCCGGCGACCAGCGGCAAGAAGGTCGCGGTGATCGGCGGCGGACCCGCGGGGCTGTCCTGCGCGTACCAGCTCGTGCGCCGCGGCCATGAGGTGACCGTCTTCGACGAGCACGAGCACCTGGGCGGGATGATGCGCTACGGCATTCCGGGGTTCCGCACGCCGCGCGAGGTGCTGGACGCCGAGATCCAGCGCATCGTCGACCTCGGCGTGAAGACGCGGCTCAAGTGTCGCATCGGCACCGACGTCACGCTCGAGTCGCTGCGCAAGGATTTCGACGCGGTGTTCCTCGGCATGGGCGCGCAGTCCGGGCGGCCGCTGCCGGCGCCCGGCGGCGACGCGCCGAACGTCGTCACCGCGACGTCGTTCCTGAAGGCGTTCAACGACGGCCGGCTGCAGCACGTCGGCAAGCGGGTCGTCGTCATCGGCGGCGGCGACACTTCGATCGACGTCGCCACCGTCGCGCGGCGCCTCGGGCACATCGAGCACGCGAAGCCGACCGACTTCGCGGAACTCGCGATCGCCGGGCACCTCGCTCACGACGTGGCGTCGGTGTCGGCGAAGCAGGGCGCCGAGGTCACGCTGACGTCCGTG
Organism: uncultured beta proteobacterium; assembly: GCA_963810815.1. Classification (GTDB taxonomy): domain Bacteria; phylum Pseudomonadota; class Gammaproteobacteria; order Burkholderiales; family Casimicrobiaceae; genus CAVQWT01. The sequence continues at coordinate 560,486 of CAWEPB010000003.1, forward strand.
TTCGACGTCGACCGGATGCAGGCGAACAAGCACGAGATCGAGCAGGCGCAGGCCGAAGGCATCGCCATCCGCGGCGGGCTCGCGCCGGTGTGCGTGGTCAAGGACGCGAACGGCCGGGGGATCGCGCTGCGCGTCGCCCGCTGCGAGGCGAAGTTCGTCGGCCCCAAGCTCGAGATCAAGATGATCGAGGGCACCGAGGAAGACATCCCGGCCGACCTCATCGTGTCGGCGATCGGGCAGGCCGTCGACTTCACCGGCCTCGAGGA
>CAWEPB010000004.1:0-685632 GCA_963810815.1 uncultured beta proteobacterium
GCCGACGCTGATCGTCTCGGGAACCGAGATCTCGCGCACCACCGGCCCGGCACCGCCGGCATCGACCCCGGCCTCGTCCTCGTGGCGGTGACGACCCACCTTCGGCTGGCGCCAGCCGCCGCCGGGGGTGCCGCCGGAGGTGTCGCCGCGCAACTTGAGCGCGCGGCGGCGCGCGGCGTCTTCCTGGAACGCGGTCGCGCTGGTCTTCTTGGTCGGCCGCGCCTTTTCGCCGGGCTTGACCGCCGGACGATGCAGCGTGCCCTCGGTCGGCGCCTTGGCCGGCGCGGCCGGCTTCGCCGCGGCGGCTTTCGCGGCTTCCGCCGCGGCGGCCTCGGCCGCGATCTTCGCCGCCTCTTCTTCCTTGCGCGTCTTGCGCCGGGCTTCCTCTTCCTGCTTGCGGGCAATGTCCGCCTGCTGGCGCGAGCGCAGCTCCTGCCCCTTGCGCTCCTCGGCCTCGCGCGCCGCGATCTCCGCCGGCGACAGCAGCGAGGGCCGCGCCGCCGGGGCGGGCGCCGGCTCGGGCTCGGGCGCCGGCACCACCTCGGGCGTGACCTCGGGGGCCGCCTCGACGACGATCTCCGGCTCGGGCGGGGCGACCGGCTCGACGACCGGCACCTCCTCGACCACCGCCGGCTCCTCGGCCACCGGCAGCGCCTCCGGCTCGTCGCGCTTGACGAAGACGCGCTTCTTGCGCACCTCGACCTGGATCGTGCGCGCCTTGCCCGTGGAGTCGGCGGCCTTGATCTCCGTCGTCTGCTTGCGCGTCAGCGTGATCTTCTTCTTCGGCTCGCCGGCGGCTCCGTGCTGCTTGCGCAGGTAGTCCAGCAGCTTGGTCTTGTCGTGCTCGGAAAGCTGGTCGCCTTCCTGCTTGCCGTCGACACCGGCGCGGGCGAGCTGCTCCAGCAGCACCCCGGCGGGCATCTTCAGTTCGGTTGCGAATTGTTCGATCGTCGTATGCGCCATGTTGCGCGTCTCCCGCGTTATCGCGTCGCTCGCCGTGGGCGTCAGTGCTGGACCGGCGCCGGGGCGGCGGCAGCAGCAGGCTCTTCGAACCAGTGCGCGCGCGCCTTCATGATCAGATCCTGGGCGCGCTCGGCCGGCAGCGCGGTGAGTTCGGTCAGCTCGTCGACCGCAAGGTCGGCGAGCGCGTCGCGCGTCGTGATGCCCTTCGCCGCGAGCGTGCTGGCGATTTCGGTGTCCATGCCCTCGAGGTTGAGCAGCGCCTCCTCGACGTTCTCGACCGACTCCTCGCGCACGATCGCCTCGGTCAGCAGGGCGTTGCGGGCCCGGCTGCGCAGCTCGTTGACGGTGTCCTCGTCGAAAGACTCGATCTCGAGCATCTCGGTGATCGGCACGTAGGCGACTTCCTCGAGCGAGGTGAATCCCTCGCCGATGAGGATTTCCGCGACTTCCTCGTCGACGTCGAGCTTTTCCATGAACATCGCGCGCAGCCGGTCGCTCTCGGCCACGTGCTTCTGCTGCGATTCCTCGACGCTCATCAGGTTGAGTTCCCAGCCGGTCAGCTCCGATGCGAGCCGGACGTTCTGGCCGAGCCGGCCGATGGCGATGGCGAGGTTTTCCTCGTCGACGACGACGTCCATCGCATGCTTCTCCTCGTCGACGACGATCGACGAGATCTCGGCGGGGGCCAGGGCGTTGATGACGAACTTCGCCGGGTCCTCGGAGAACAGGATGATGTCGACGCGCTCGCCCGCCAGCTCGTTGGTGACCGCGGTCACGCGCGAGCCGCGCATGCCGATGCAGGTGCCCTGCGGGTCGAGCCGCGGGTCGTTCGACTTGACCGCGATCTTGGCGCGGACTCCGGGGTCGCGCGCGGCGGCCCTGATCTCGATGAGGCCCTCCTCGATCTCGGGCACCTCGAGCTCGAACAGCCGCATGATGAACTCGGGGGCGATCCGGGACAGGATCAGCTGCGGACCCTTCGCCGTGCGGTCGATCTTCATCACGTAGGCGCGGATGCGGTCACCGACGCGCAGCATTTCCTTCGGGATCAGCTGGTCGCGCGGGATCACGCCCTCGATCCGTCCGGACTCGACGATCACGTTGCCGCGTTCGATGCGCTTGACGGTGCCGGTCAGGAGGTTGTCCTGCCGCTCCAGGAAGTCGTTGAGGATCTGTTCGCGCTCGGCGTCGCGGATCTTCTGCAGGATCACCTGCTTGGCCGCCTGGGCACCGATGCGGCCGAACTCGATCGGCTCGAGCGGCTCCTCGATCACGTCGCCGAGCTTGAGGGTGGGGTCGCGCTCGATCGCATCGGTGATCGCCAGCTGGTGCGACGGCTCCTCGTGCTCCTCGTCGGGGACGACGGTCCAGCGACGGAACGAATCGTAGGCGCCGGTTTCGCGGTCGATCGCCACGCGGGCGTCGATCTCCTCGTTGGGAAAGCGCTTCTTCGTCGCGGACGCGAGCGCCGACTCGAGGGCGGAGAACACGATCTCCTTGCCCACGTTCTTCTCGCGCGCCAGCGCATCCACCAGCAGCAGGATTTCCCGGTTCGTGTTGCTCATGCTCGTCTCCACTCGATCTTCGGCACGAGGCGCGCGCGGTCGATGTCGGCGAAGGCGACCTGATGCTCGCCTTCCGCCGTCTCGATCCGCACGACCCCGTCGGTGCAACCCTTGACGACACCCTTGAGCTTGCGCGACCGCCCCGCCTCGGGAGCGGCGATGCGCAACTCCGCTTCCTGGCCCGCGAACCGGACGAAGTCATCCGGCTTCTTCAGCGGCCGGTCGAGGCCCGGCGACGACACCTCGAGGCGATCGAAGTCGACGTTCTCGACCGCGAACAGCCGCGTCAGGTGCTGGCTCACGCGCGCGCAATCCTCCACGTCGACGCCTTCGGGCTTGTCGATGAACACGCGGATCAGGCGCCCCTTCGGGGTCGTCTCGACATCCACGAGTTCATAGCCAAGCGGCGGCACCGTGCGCTCGAGCAGCAGACTCAGGTCCATCGGGTCGGGTTCGTCCTTCGAAACTTGGTTCGGCAAAAAAAAATGGGCTGCGCCCAGCCCATTTCTTTTTCCCATCACCGAACATCATAGCAGAAAATCCATCGGATTTGAAGGGGTTAGCGAACCGGCGCCGCCGACGGACGGCATCCCGCGCGGGCGCCGGCCCAAGGCCCGGGCCGGGGTCGCGCCCCGGGATTGCGGCCCCGCCGCAGCGGCCGGTCGGGCTACACTTGCCGCTGCCCCCCGTACCCGCCTCGAGGATCTGCCCATGTCCGACCCGCTCCTGATCGCCAAGCACGGCAACATCGAATGCGCGCTGCTTCCCGCCCTGGTCAACCGGCACGGCCTGATCACCGGCGCCACCGGCACCGGCAAGACCGTCACCCTGCAGGTGATCACCGAGCGGCTGTCGGCGATCGGCATCCCGGTCTTCATGGCCGACGTCAAGGGCGACCTTGCGGGCCTCAGCCAGCCCGGCAAGACGTCGCCGAAGTTCGAGGAGCGGCTCAAGCTCGTCGGCGTCGACGCGCCGGCCTTCGCGGGGTGCCCGACGATGTTCTGGGACCTCTACGGCGAACAGGGGCATCCGATCCGGGCGACCGTGTCGGACATGGGTCCGCTGCTGATCGGACGCATCCTCGATCTCAACGAGACCCAGGAAGGCGTGCTGACCCTCGCCTTCCGCATCGCCGACGACAACGGCCTGCTGCTGCTGGACCTCAAGGACCTGCGTGCGCTGCTCCAGCACGTCGGCGAGAACGCGCGCGACTTCCAGACCCGCTACGGCAACGTCTCGGCGGCGTCGATCGGGGCCATCCAGCGCGGGCTGCTGACGCTCGAGCAGCAGGGTGTCGATCGCTTCCTGGGCGAGCCGATGCTCAACGTCGACGATCTGCTGCAGACCGCCGGCGGCCGCGGGATGGTCAGCGTCCTCGCCGCCGACCGCCTGATGCAGTCGCCGAAGGTCTACTCGACGCTGCTGCTGTGGCTGCTTTCCGAACTCTACGAGCGCCTGCCCGAGGTCGGCGACCGCGACAAGCCCAAGCTCGTATTCTTCTTCGACGAGGCGCACCTGCTGTTCACCGACGCGCCCAAGGCGCTGCTCGAGAAGATCGAACAGGTCGTGCGGCTCATCAGGTCGAAGGGGGTCGGCGTCTACTTCGTGACCCAGAATCCGCTCGACGTGCCGGAAACCGTGCTCGGCCAGCTCGGCAACCGGGTGCAGCACGCACTGCGCGCATTCACACCGCGCGACCAGAAGGCGGTGCGCTCCGCCGCCGAGACGATGCGCGCGAACCCCAAGTTCAAGACCGAGGACGCGATCACCGAGCTCGGCGTCGGCGAGGCGCTGGTTTCGTTCCTCGACGAGAAGGGCCGACCCGGCGTGGTGGAGCGCGTCTACATCCTGCCTCCGGCGAGCCGGATCGGACCGATCACGCCGGAGGAGCGCAAGGCGCTGGTCGACTCGTCACCGGTCGCCGGCGTCTACGAGAAGACCGAGGACCGGGAATCGGCCTACGAGAAGCTCAAGGGCCGCGCGGGCGGCGGGACCGCTCCGGCGGACGTCGCCGGCGGGGCGACGCCGGGCGGGGGCTGGATGGACTCGCTCAAGGGATCGCTCGGCGGGCTGATGTCCGGCAGCGGGCGCAAGGACAGCATGGTCGAGGCGATGGCCAAGAGCGCCGCACGAACCGTCGGGTCGACGGTCGGCCGCGAGATCGTCCGTGGCGTGCTGGGATCGCTGCTGGGCGGCAAGCGCCGCTAGTCGAATCCTGGCGCGCGCCGTGCCGGTAGTGGCGGTGTGCTGGTGGTGGTGCGGAAAGCGAAACGCCCCGCTCGGGTTGAGCGGGGCGTTGGGCTTGGGGGTGCCTGACGATGACCTACTTTCGCATGGGTAATCCACACTATCATCGGCGTGCTGCCGTTTCACGGTCCTGTTCGGGATGGGAAGGGGTGGTTCCGGCGGGCTATGGTCGTCAGGCGTTGAGGGGGGGAGGAAGCAAACGGGCCGGGCCGGGGTGAGCCGGGGCGGCGGGGTGGGTTAGATGGTATCTGGTGTCGGGATCGCTGGACGCCGGTGCGCGAGTGCGCACGGTTATGGAGTCAAGCCGCACGGGCCATTAGTATCGGTTAGCTTAACGCATTACTGCGCTTCCACACCCGACCTATCAACGTGGTGGTCTGCCACGACCCTTCAGGGGGCTCAAGGCCCCGGGAGATCTCATCTTCAGGCGTGTTTCCCGCTTAGATGCTTTCAGCGGTTATCACTTCCGTACATAGCTACCCGGCAATGCGACTGGCGTCACAACCGGTACACCAGCGGTACGTCCACTCCGGTCCTCTCGTACTAGGAGCAGCTCCCGTCAAATCTCCAACGCCCACGGCAGATAGGGACCAAACTGTCTCACGACGTTTTGAACCCAGCTCACGTACCACTTTAAATGGCGAACAGCCATACCCTTGGGACCGGCTACAGCCCCAGGATGTGATGAGCCGACATCGAGGTGCCAAACACCGCCGTCGATATGAACTCTTGGGCGGTATCAGCCTGTTATCCCCGGCGTACCTTTTATCCGTTGAGCGATGGCCCTTCCATACAGAACCACCGGATCACTATGTCCTGCTTTCGCACCTGCTCGACTTGTCAGTCTCGCAGTCAAGCTTCCTTGTGCCATTGCACTATCAGTACGATGTCCGACCGTACCTAGGAAACCTTCGAGCTCCTCCGTTACGCTTTGGGAGGAGACCGCCCCAGTCAAACTGCCTACCATGCACGGTCCCCGATCCAGATAATGGACCTGGGTTAGAACCGCAATGACGTCAGGCTGGTATTTCAACGTTGGCTCCAGGCGATCTGGCGACCGCCCTTCAATGCCTCCCAGCTATCCTACACAAACCTCATCACAGTCCAATGCAAAGCTACAGTAAAGGTGCACGGGGTCTTTCCGTCTTGCCGCGGGGAGATTGCATCTTCACAAACACTTCAACTTCGCTGAGTCTCGGGTGGAGACAGCGTGGCCATCGTTACGCCATTCGTGCAGGTCGGAACTTACCCGACAAGGAATTTCGCTACCTTAGGACCGTTATAGTTACGGCCGCCGTTTACCGGGGCTTCGATCAAGAGCTTGCACCCCATCACTTAACCTTCCGGCACCGGGCAGGCGTCACACCCTATACGTCGACTTTCGTCTTGGCAGAGTGCTGTGTTTTTGTTAAACAGTCGCAGCCACCGATTCTTTGCAACCCCTCTGGGCTCCGGTCGCGAGGACCTTCACCTACCAGGGGCACACCTTATCCCGAAGTTACGGTGTCAATTTGCCGAGTTCCTTCACCCGAGTTCTCTCAAGCGCCTTAGAATATTCATCCTGCCCACCTGTGTCGGTTTGCGGTACGGTCGCCGTGGAACTGAAGCTTAGAGGCTTTTCCTGGGAGCAGGGTATCACTCGCTTCAGGCTGGCAAGCCAGCCCTCGTTATCACGCCTCAGCTAAGCCCGCCGGATTTGCCTAACGGGCACGCCTACACGCTTGAACCGGGACGTCCAACACCCGGCCGAGTTAACCTTCTCCGTCCCCCCATCGCATTCCACGTCGGTGCTGGAATATTAACCAGCTTCCCATCGACTACGGCTCTCGCCCTCATCTTAGGGGCCGACTCACCCTACGCCGATGAACGTGGCGTAGGAAACCTTGGGCTTTCGGCGAGCGGGCCTTTCACCCGCTTTATCGCTACTCATGTCAGCATTCGCACTTCCGATACCTCCAGCAGCCCTCTCGAGCCACCTTCAACGGCTTACGGAACGCTCTCCTACCATCTGCACTTGCGTGCAAATCCACAGCTTCGGTGCACAGTTTGAGCCCCGTTACATCTTCCGCGCAGGACGACTCGACCAGTGAGCTATTACGCTTTCTTTAAATGATGGCTGCTTCTAAGCCAACATCCTGGCTGTCTGAGCCTTCCCACCTCGTTTCCCACTTAACTGTGTCTTGGGGACCTTAGCTGGTGGTCTGGGTTGTTTCCCTCTTGACACCGGACGTTAGCACCCGATGTCTGTCTCCCAAGCTCGCACTCCTCGGTATTCGGAGTTTGCTATGGCGCGGTAAGTCACAATGACCCCCGCAACCATGACAGTGCTCTACCCCCGAGGGTGATACTTGAGGCACTACCTAAATAGTTTTCGGAGAGAACCAGCTATTTCCGGATTTGTTTAGCCTTTCACCCCTAGCCACAGCTCATCCCCTAACTTTTCAACGTTAGTGGGTTCGGACCTCCAGTGAGTGTTACCCCACCTTCATCCTGGCCATGGCTAGATCATCCGGTTTCGGGTCTACGCCTACCAACTCAGTCGCCCTGTTCGGACTCGCTTTCGCTGCGCCTCCCCTAGTCGGTTAAGCTCGCTGGTAAACGTAAGTCGCTGACCCATTATACAAAAGGTACGCCGTCACCCCTGCTTCAATGACCCTCCCGCGGCACCCCCATAGCTTCCCGGGGCACCACCAAAGATCATTCAAGCAAGGGCTCCGACTGTTTGTATGCATGCGGTTTCAGGATCTATTGCACTCCCCTCCCGGGGTTCTTTTCGCCTTTCCCTCACGGTACTGGTTCACTATCGGTCGATCACGAGTATTTAGCCTTGGAGGATGGTCCCCCCATCTTCAGACAGGATTTCACGTGTCCCGCCCTACTTCTCTCGCGCCTAGTTCCACACTCGTCTCTTCGGATACGGGGCTGTCACCCGCTGCGGCCGCCCTTTCCAGAGCGTTCTCCTGAAACAAATGCTAAATCGCGATGGCTGTTCCCGTTTCGCTCGCCACTACTCCGGGAATCTCGGTTGATTTCTATTCCTCCGGCTACTGAGATGTTTCAGTTCACCGGGTTCGCTCTACCCGACCTATGGATTCAGTCGGGAGTGACCCTTGCGGGCCGGGTTTCCCCATTCGGACATCTGCGGATCAATGCTCGTTTGCCAGCTCCCCGCAGCTTTTCGCAGGCTGCCACGTCCTTCATCGCCTGTGATCGCCAAGGCATCCACCACATGCACTTAGTCGCTTGACCCCATAACACTGCCCACTCGCCTTCCCTTGCGGAAAGTCGCCTTGGCAATGCACGGGCGTTTGCGATCCCCATCCCGGCCGAACTCATAGGCCAGGACAGGTCGATACAATCTAACCCAGCGCACGACCCAACTGCGTCGTGCGCTTGTTTGCTTCTTCCCAATTGTTAAAGAGCAACCGATTCCGGTTGAAAAACCAGACCGCAACGCCCCTTTCGGGTCGCTGCGGCCTGACCTCTCTGCCGCCATCTTCGTGGGTTGTCGCCAGCGCAGGGTGCGCGTTGGTGGAGCTGGACGGGATCGAACCGACGACCCCCTGCTTGCAAAGCAGGTGCTCTCCCAACTGAGCTACAGCCCCGCGCCTTGCTTGAAGCCGCGTCGCACGCCGATCCTGGTGGGTCTGGATGGATTCGAACCATCGACCCCCGCCTTATCAAGACGGTGCTCTAACCAACTGAGCTACAGGCCCGTGTCCGGTCCCGCTGGCGCCAACTGCCGGCCAGCCGTGGTGACAACCGTTGCATCGCAACCGATAAGTGTGAACACCGGAACAACCGGGTGGTTCCGAGAAAGGAGGTGATCCAGCCGCACCTTCCGATACGGCTACCTTGTTACGACTTCACCCCAGTCATGAATCCTACCGTGGTAAGCGGCCCCCTTGCGGTTAGCCTACCTACTTCTGGTAGAACCCACTCCCATGGTGTGACGGGCGGTGTGTACAAGACCCGGGAACGTATTCACCGCGGCATGCTGATCCGCGATTACTAGCGATTCCGACTTCATGCAGTCGAGTTGCAGACTGCAATCCGGACTACGACCGGCTTTCTGGGATTGGCTCCCCCTCGCGGGTTGGCAACCCTCTGTACCGGCCATTGTATGACGTGTGAAGCCCTACCCATAAGGGCCATGAGGACTTGACGTCATCCCCACCTTCCTCCGGTTTGTCACCGGCAGTCTCCTTAGAGTGCCCTTGCGTAGCAACTAAGGACAAGGGTTGCGCTCGTTGCGGGACTTAACCCAACATCTCACGACACGAGCTGACGACAGCCATGCAGCACCTGTGTTCCAGTTCCCTTTCGGGCACACCCACCTTTCAGCAGGCTTCCGGACATGTCAAGGGTAGGTAAGGTTGTTCGCGTTGCATCGAATTAATCCACATCATCCACCGCTTGTGCGGGTCCCCGTCAATTCCTTTGAGTTTTAACCTTGCGGCCGTACTCCCCAGGCGGTCAACTTCACGCGTTAGCTACGGTACTGAGAAATCGCTTCCCCAACACCTAGTTGACATCGTTTAGGGCGTGGACTACCAGGGTATCTAATCCTGTTTGCTCCCCACGCTTTCGTGCCTGAGCGTCAGTGTCAGCCCAGGGGGCTGCCTTCGCCATCGGTGTTCCTCCGCATCTCTACGCATTTCACTGCTACACGCGGAATTCCACCCCCCTCTGCCACACTCCAGCCCGCCAGTTTCCAATGCCATTCCCAGGTTGAGCCCGGGGCTTTCACATCAGACTTAGCGAACCGCCTGCGCACGCTTTACGCCCAGTAATTCCGATTAACGCTCGCACCCTACGTATTACCGCGGCTGCTGGCACGTAGTTAGCCGGTGCTTATTCTGCCGGTACCGTCAAGAACACCCCGTATTAGGAGATGCCTTTTCTTCCCGACCAAAAGCGGTTTACAACCCGAAGGCCTTCTTCCCGCACGCGGCATGGCTGGATCAGGGTTGCCCCCATTGTCCAAAATTCCCCACTGCTGCCTCCCGTAGGAGTCTGGGCCGTGTCTCAGTCCCAGTGTGGCTGATCATCCTCTCAGACCAGCTACCGATCGTCGCCTTGGTGGGCCATTACCCCACCAACTAGCTAATCGGACATCGGCCGCTCCCATAGCGTGAGGCCCTTGCGAGTCCCCCACTTTCCTCCGTAGAGCATATGCGGTATTAGCCCAGCTTTCGCTGGGTTATCCCCCACTACGGGGTACGTTCCGATGCATTACTCACCCGTTCGCCGCTCGCCGCCAGGGTTGCCCCCGCGCTGCCGCTCGACTTGCATGTGTAAAGCATGCCGCCAGCGTTCAATCTGAGCCAGGATCAAACTCTTCAGTTAATTTCGAGTTCGATCTCTTACAAAGTCACTCAATCGACGTTGGCCCCATCCCGTCCACCCCAGCAGTCGCCCACCAGCATGAACAGGACAAGACTGGCCATCCACCCCAGCTTGCACCAGGACAGACAACCATTTGCGTCGTGCGAGCACTTCAATGTCTCTTCCCCCCACCCCACAGACTCGCGCCTGCAAAACAGAGGGACCCGAGCCATCCCGGTGCCCACACTTATCGGTTGCAAATTGTTAAAGAGCGCTCGCCGCGCTGGGCGCGAGCCCGGAAACCGAGGGTTTCCGGCATGCTGCGCTGCTGCACGCACTGAAAACTGCCGCAGTGCAGCGAAGAGGGAGAATTATACGGTCCTTCATCAATCCGCGCAACCCCGGCTTCACGCCCCGATCGGTGGGTCCGGCCTCCCGATCGCGTCCCCGGGGAGCACGCCGCCCCCCTCAGGGCGCGCGTACTTCCACTTCCGGTGGACCCAGAGCCAGTCGGCCGGAGCGCGCCTGATTTCGGTCTCCAGCGCCCGCGCGTAGCCCTCGACCAGGCCGATGTCCACGCCCTTCGGATAGGGCGGCTCCGCCAGCGGGACCAGCCGCATCCGGTACCGGCCGCGGCCGATGCGCTCGACGTCGACGAACAGCGCGGCGGCGCGCGCAGCCCGGGCCACCACGTCGGGGCCGACGAAGAACGCCGAGTCCTCGTTCAGGAACCGGGTCCAGTGCTTGGGCTCGTCCGGCGTCGGTGTCTGGTCCGCGACCATCGCGTACACGCGCGGCTCGCGGCGCCGGCGCAGCAGTTCGCGCATCAGCTTCTTGTGCGGAATGGGTTCGCCGCCGAAGCGCGAACGCGCGGCGCGCAGGAAGCGATCGATACCCGCCACCCGCTGCGGCTTGTAGATCGGATTCACCGGCACCCCCACCTGCAGGTTGCCCGCGAGAATCTGCCATTCCCAGTTGCAGAAGTGCGCGGTCAGCAGCAGCACCGAACGGCCGGCGCGGATGTGCTCGCCGATCAGTTCGGGATTCGCGACCGCGCAGCGGGCCGTGATTTCCTCGGGTGACGCGCGGAACGACCAGATGATCTCGGCCAGGAGGTCGGCGAGGTTGCGATACGATTGCGCCAGAATCGCTGCGCGCTCGGCGACGGACCGTTCCGGGAACGCCCGCGCGACATTCGACGATGCAAGGGCATTCCGCCAGCGGAAGACGCGGAAGGTGAGCCAGCCCACGACGCCGAACACGCGGTACAGCGAAGCGAGCGGGAGACGCGAAAGCGCGCGGAAGAGGAACGCCATGAAGAGCGCGCCGCAAAGCGACGGGCGGAGAAAGAGCTTGAGCGTAGACGAGAACGCGGGACGCGGCAAACCGCCGCCCTCGGCCGAGACGACACCCGAACGAGAAGGCGCCGGGACGGTCCTCGCGCGCGCCATCGCCGCGGTGCCCGGTCCCGTGCCCGACATCCGTTGCTGGTGGATCGACCTCGCCGCCGCCGCGCAGGCGCTGGCCCTGGCGCCGACCTGGCTGTCGGCCGCCGAACATGCCCGGGCGGAACGATTCGGCCCCGACGCCCTGCGTCGGCGCTGGATCGCCGGCCGACTGGCGCTGCGGCACGTGCTCGGCGCGGCACTCGACGTCGCGCCGGCCGAGGTCGCCATCGCGCGCGGCGCGCGCGGTCGCCCCTTCATCGACGGCGCCCGTCTCGACTTCAACGTCACCAACACCGACCAGGTCGGCCTGGTCGCGGTCTGCGCGGCGCCGCCGCGAGGTGCGCGGATCGGCGTCGACATCGAGCGTCGCGACCGGCGGGTGGATGCCGACCGGCTGGGGCGCCGCGTGCTGACGGGCGCCGAGCGCGACCGATTGGCGGTCCTGGACCCGGAGACTCGACGGCAGGCGTTCCTGCGGACCTGGACGTGCAAGGAGGCGATGAGCAAGGCCACCGGCGACGGGCTGTCGGCGCCGTTCCGCGCGATCGACATCGTCGTCGGGAAAAACCTGGCGCTGGCCGGTGGCCCCGCGCCCTACACGCCGCCGGACTGGTCGCTCATTGCCCTGGACGTACCCGCCGATTACGTCGCGACACTCGCGGGATACCGCCCATCGGCGTAGGCGCCGCGCGAAGGCAGCGCCGTCCCCGCGTCAGAGCTTCGGCACGATCGAGGTGAACGCCGCGCTGGCCGTATTGCCGACTACGGCGTTGTCCTGCCCCGTACGGCCCGTCCCGCCAGCCGCAAAGCTCACGCCGGTCGCGTTGCGGGTGATGGTGTTGCCGCTGGCGTAGAAGGGGTTCGCCGTGGCCAGGACACCGGTGCCGTTGCCGGTGACGAGCGACGAAACCAGGCTGACGAACGCCGGTGCGCCGGCGTTGGCGCCGGAAACAACTCCGGTACCGTTACCCGCGACCACGATGCGGTGGACTTCGATCGAGGAGGTCCGTCCGGCCGTTGTCGGCGACGCGGATACCCCGACGGTGCCGTCGATCACCGTCGAGTTGCGGATGACCCCTGCCGTGTTGTCGGTGAGGCTGATCCCCTGATCGTTGCGCTCGAAGGCCGTGCGGTCGATGTCCACGGTCAGCGTCCCTGCCACCGAGCTTCCCCGCACGCCGGCGGCGCTGTCGCGGAAGGCCGAATTTCGGATGACGAGGTTGCCCGACCCCGACAGCGCGGCGCGCACTCCCGCCGCCGGGGCGACGCCGGAGAACCCGGTGACCACGGTACCGTCGATGTAGAGCTTCGCGCCCGACTGGTAGTCGATGCCGATCGTGCCACCGAGACTGTTGATCGTGAGCCCCTGCAGCGTGACGGTGCCGGCGCCCGCGGCGACGGTGATGCCGGCCCCGGCGAACACCGATACGCCGGCGTAGACCCCGGTGGGCGCGATGATCGACACCGCCTGCGAGATCACGGCGGGACCGTAGCCCGCCGAGTCGAGCACGATCACCTCGCCGCCCGCCAGCGTCTGCGCGATGGCGGCGTTGAACGAGCGGCAGGGCGCCCCGAGGCTGCAGTTGTTGGCGTCGCTGCCGCCCGAGGCGACGAACGTACGCTGCGCGGCGGCGAAGACACCGCCGGAGGCACCGATCAGCGACAGCAGCAGCGCGAACCGCGCGGCGCGGGTGCAATTCGACATGGCTTTCTCCGGGAACGGTCCGTTGTTCATCACTGGGGCCGGGGTCATTGCTTGGGCACCAGCGGCCCGAAGGCGCCGTTGGCGGTGTTGTTCTGCAGGCGGTTGTCACCGCCGGTGTTGATGGTGCCGCCCGCGGCGGACAGCCCCGTCGCGTTGCGCGTCACCGTGGTATCGGTGAGGTACACCGTCCCGGCCGCGAGCGCCCCGACGCCGGTGCCGTTGCCGGAGACCATCGACCCGGTCAGGCTGACGTTGGCGGTGCCGCCGGCGCCGCCGGCGACGACGCCGGAGCCGCTGTTTCGGGTGATCGTCGAGTCGAGGAAATCGACGCGGTCGATCGCGCCGACCAGGCTCGGCGCCAGCTGCGCGCCGGTCGTGCCGCCCGCGATCGTCGTCTGGCGGAACTCGCCCGAAGCCGACCCGCCGGTGAAGCGAACGCCCGTCGTGTTGCCGTCGAACTGCGTATCCGCCACCGTGGCCTGCAACTCCGCGCCGAAGGTACCCGCGGTGCCGAACGACGCGCCGACGCCGTTGCCGCGGAACGTCGAGCCATGAATCGCCACGGTGCCCGCCATCGACAGCAGCGCGTTGAGGCCCGAAGCGGGGAAGCCGGACACCGTCGACGTTGTCGAGGTAGAGCGCGTCACCCGACTGGTAGTCGATGCCGGTGCTGCCCCCGAGCGCGTTGATCGTCAGGCCGCGCAGCGTGACCTTGCCCGATGCGGGATTCACGACGATGCCGGTGCCGGAGAACACCGACACGCCGGCATACACCCCGGGCGGCGCGATGATCGAGACCGCCTTGTTGATGACGACCGGCCCGTAGCCGGCGGAGTCGAGGACGATGACCTCGCCGCCGATGCTGGTCTTGTTGATCGCCGCGAGGAACGATCGGCACGGCGCCACCAGACTGCACGGGATTCGCGTCGTTGCCGCCGGACGCGACGAAGGTGCGCTGTACCAGGGCGCCCGATGTTCCGCAGGACGGGAACTTGAACGACCCGATGCGCAGCCGCCAGCCGACTGCGCTGGTGACCGGAACGTACTCGTTGACGTACCAGAACGTGCAGTCGTCGGTCGGATCGACGTTCAGCGAGGTGTAGTCGCCCCAGCGCGCGGACGTCGTCGTCTGCGCGCCCGTGCCGTTGACGATCACGCCCTCGCCCTGCGGCATCGCGCCCAGCGGATCGGCGGCCAGACGGCCGGTGTACCAGACGCTGGGAAAGATCGACGGGGACGACGCGCTGTAGCCCAGCGCCATGTTGCCGGCGGCGTCCATCGCGACGCTGCCCATCCAGCGATGGATGCCATCGCTGGTACCCGGCGCGTACGTGCCCTGCTGGTAGATCGTCGGGGTGCCGTTCGGGTCGCGCAGTTCGTACCACCGCAGGCCGGCCATGCCGGCCGATGCCTCGACCGACTGGTTGGTCACCAGCGACTCGTGGGTCCCGTAGTTGCGGTACGCGAGCCGGTGCACGATGCGTTGGCGATAGGACAGTATGTCGATCTTCTGCGCGGTTCCCGCCTGCGGGATGCATGTGCGCGCCGACGGGGTGCACGGGAACATCGAATCGAACGCGGCCACCGGAATCGTGTTCGCGAGCACGAAGGTCGAGTTCGCCGGCGTGGCGAAGTCGGCGTTGAACTTCCACAGCGTCAGCGCATCCTGCGGGGCGCCGTACGGGCCGCCGTCGTCCATCGACCCCAGGTAGTAGTGCGGCGACCCGGGCGGCGGCAGCACGGAGCCGTCGATGTCCGCCGGCTGCAGGCCGTCACCGGTGTTGTACGGCGTGCCGCCGGGCGGGACGAGGAACGAGATCACCTGCGCCGCGGGGTTGCCGGCGATCAGTTGCGCGCGGTTCAGCGCGTAGACGCCGATGCCGGCGAAGGCCGTGCCGCCTGCAAACTCGCGCGTTGCGAAGTAATACGCATTCGATCCCACGCCGAGTTTCGGATAGTCGGGGAAGTTCGTTCCGGTCGAGAGCGCGTACCGGTAGTAGCTGCCCGTCGGATCCGACGACGTCGAGATCGCGACGCAGACAAAGTAGGTGGGACCGGCCGACGTGAACTGGGTCAGGATCCAGCGGTCGGCGAACTGGTCGTGGACGACGATCGGATCGCCCGAGTTCTCGTTCTGGCAGGCCCCGCCGAACCCAGCCCACAGACGTGTTGTTGAGCGCCGGGCCATACAGCGACGTCCCCGACTTGTTGAAAATCTGGAACGACAGGTTGCTCATCGCGACGTAATGGTTCGGCCCCACGTCGCCGACGGGATCCGGCGGGGCGACGTTCGAAATGTTCGGCGGACCGTCGAAGCTGACACCCGGCGCCGGCATCTCGCCCGCGCCGACCTGGGACTGCACGACGGTGTCGACACCCTGGGGCCCCAGCGGGCCTTCGAGGCCGGTATCCAGGTCCAGCGGCGCGCGCGGCACCGCGTCCGTCCTGGGCGCGACCGGCGGAATCGAACGCAGCGGTGGCGACACGTCGAACTGCACCGGCGTGCTCGCGCCGCGGAAGAGCCCTCGAGTTGCCGTGGCGGGAACGTCGGCGGCGAGCGCGATTTGCGCGGCGAACGCCGCGGCGATCGCAGCGACGGCAAACGGAGTGCGGTTCATGCGTGGTCGTCCTCGGGCGGGCCCCGCGGCGCGACGGTCCGTGGCTCGGAACCGGCGTCGGCGGAGCGGAAAGTGGCGCAAACGTAGCATTTTCCGAAGCGACCTGCCAACACCCCCGTGTCGCGCGGGCGCGGTGCGCCGAGGATCGCCGCGGGTCCGGCCCCGGCACCGCGCTTCGGGCCCCGGCGCGCGGCGCCTGTGGGCCGGTCACCCCGATGAGGCCCCCGGATCGGCGCCGGGGGCCCGGTCACGATTCGCGCCGCCCGCTCGGGGCGAGCGCGATGCAGCGCGCGAGCGCGGCGAGGTCGAGCATCGGGCCGCCCACGCGCGCCGCCGCGCGACCGGTCAACGGCTGATCGGCATCGCCCAGCGAAGGCAGCACGAGGTCGGCCGCGCGGAGATCATCGCCGCGGGTCCAGCGGTTCGGGGTCGCCACGGTGAACAGCCCGGCCGCCTTGGCCGCCGCGACGCCCAGCGCCGAGTCCTCGAAGGCGACCGCCCCGTCCGGACCAAGCGACAGCCGGGACAAGGCGATTTCGTAGATGTCGGGCGCGGGCTTCTTGCGCGGCGCGTCGTCGCCGGCGGCGATCACTGCGAACCAGCCCGGAGCGTCGGCGCCGAGGGTCGTGGCCAGCAGCGCCTCGATGTTCTCCGACGTCGTCGTCGACGCGATCGCAAGCCGCAGCCCGGCGGCCCTCGCCTCGGCGACCAGGCGCCGCACGCCGGCACGCAGCGGCACGGCTCCGGCCCGGATGCGCCGCGTGTAGTGCGCCGTCTTGCAGCGATGGAGCTCCGGGATCCGGGCGCGGAGCTCGTCGCGCCGCTCGGGCGCGAGGTCCAGCGTATCGATGTACGTGCCGAGGCGCTCCTTGCCGCCGGTGGTCTTCAGCAACACCGCGTAGCGTTCCCGGCCCCAGCGCCAGGGCAGGCCCTGTTCGGCGAACGCATCGTTGAATGCCAGGCGGTGGGCCTCCTCCGTGTCGGCCAGGGTGCCGTCGACGTCGAAGATCAGCGCCTGCAGATTTCCGGGGCTCGATCGAAAGTGCATGTCCATGCGATCCTTGCAGCCGGCGACGCCCGAGACGGAGCGTCCCATCCGGCCTGCGCCAAGGAGGTTAGCATCGAACCGAGCCCGACGACTTCGCTTCCCGCCGACCATCCCGATCGCCGCGCGCTGGCCGACGAGGTCCACGCGCGGCCGTACGAGGCGCTGGACACCCCCGAGCGCGCGACCTGCGTCGCCGTCCAGGTCGACGCCGACGACCGCGAACGCGAGCGGGCGCATCTCGCGTCGCTGTGCGAGCGATTCGGGGCGGCGCCGCCGCGGGCGGAGGCGATTCACTTCGTCGTCCGCCTGGGACCGCTGCGCCTCAAGTGGGAGCGGCACTCGGAGTTCTCCTCGTACACGGTGTTCGCGCCGGGCAGGAGTGCGCGCCCGTTCGGCGAGCCGGCGAGTTCGCTGCTGCCCCCGGGCTGGCTCGATGCCATCCCCGGGCGCACGCTGTTCGCCGGCCATGCCAAGCTGATCCGCGGTGCGGACGGGCCGCCGGATCCGGTGTTCCTCGCCGACCACTTCGACGGCAACGTCGTCGTCGGCGGCGAGATCGGCGACGGAGCCGGGGTCGCCTGCACCGATTTCCGCATCCACGCCGACGGCTACGCGCGCTTCCTGGTGCTCGACCGCAGCCTCACGCCACGGCAGGCGGGACGGATGATGCAGCGGCTGTTCGAGATCGAGGCGTACCGGATGATGGCGCTGCTGGCGCTTCCGGTCGCGCGGCGGCAGGGTCCGCGGATCGTCGCGATCGAGCGCTCGCTCGCCGGACTGATCGAGCACATCGCGCGCGCCGACGGCGCCGACGAGGCGCTGCTCGGCGAATTGACCGCGCTGGCCGCGCAGGTCGAGAGCGCGCTGGTCGCCAGCCAGTACCGCTTCGGCGCGAGCGGCGCCTACTACGAGCTGGTGCGGGCGCGGATCGCCGAACTGCGCGAGCGTCGCATCCCCGGCATGCAGACGATCGACGAATTCATGACCCGCCGCCTCGGACCGGCGATGGCGACCTGCACGTCGATGTCGCGGCGCCTGCACGACCTGTCGGAGCGCGTCGCGCGCGCGAGCAGCCTGCTTTCCACCCGCGTCGAGATCGCGCGCGAGCGACAGAACCAGGTGCTGCTGGGGTCGATGGACCGCCGTGCACGCCTGCAGCTTCGGTTGCAGCAGACGGTGGAAGGACTCTCGGTCGCCGCGGTCACCTACTACGTCGTCGGCCTGGTCGGCTACGCGGTGAAGGGGCTGAAGGCCGGCGGCCTGCACGTCGACACCGACCTCGCGTCCGGCGCGGCGATCCCCGTCGTGGCGGCGCTGGTCGCGTTCGCCGTGCACCGCGCCCGCCGGCGGATCAACGCCGGCGCCACCGACCGCTACAGGGCGATGCCCGACGCGTCGAACAGTCCCTCGAACAGCACGCCGGAGAGGTAGCGCTCGCCGGAGTCCGGCAGCACCACGACGATGGTCTTGCCGGCGTTCTCGGGCCGCTGCGACACGCGCACCGCGACCGCAGTGGCGGCGCCGCAGGATATGCCGGCGAGGATGCCCTCCTCGCGGGCAAGGCGCCGGGCGAACAGCACCGCCTCCTCGTTGCTCACCTGCGCGATCTCGTCGACCAGCGACAGGTCGAGCACCTTCGGCACGAAGCCGGCGCCGATGCCCTGGATCTTGTGCGGCCCCGGCTTCAGCGGCTCGCCGGCGCGGCTTTGGGTCAGCACCGGGCTGGCGGTCGGCTCGACGGCGATCGACACGATCGGCTTGCCGCGCGTCTGCTTCAGGTATCGCGTGACGCCGGTGATGGTGCCGCCCGTGCCGACGCCCGCCACGAAGATGTCGACCTTCCCGTCGGTGTCGTTCCAGATCTCGGGGCCGGTGGTCCTTTCGTGAATCGCCGGGTTCGCCGGATTGTTGAACTGCTGCAGCAGCACGAACTTGCCCGGGTCCGACGCGGCGATCTCCTCGGCCCTGGCGATGGCGCCGCTCATGCCCTTCGGGCCTTCGGTGAGCACCAGCTTCGCGCCGTAGGCAACGAGCAGCTTGCGCCGCTCGACGCTCATCGTCTCGGGCATCGTCAGCGTGATCGGGATGCCCTTCGCGGCGGCGACGAACGCCAGCGCGATGCCGGTGTTGCCGCTGGTGGGCTCGACCAGTTCCCTGCCCGGCCCGAGCAGGCCGCGCTCCTGCGCGTCCCAGATCATCGCCGCCCCGATCCGGCACTTGACCGAGTACGCCGGATTGCGGCCCTCGATCTTGGCCAGCACCGTCGCCCGGGCGCCGTCGGTGACGCGGTTGAGGCGGATCAGCGGCGTCCGCCCGATGGAAAGGGAATTGTCTTCGAACCAGTTGGCCATGTCGTCCTCGCCTGCGCAATGGTGCAAAGCGGCACAGCATAGCCCCGGCCGGAGGCGAGGAAAAGGACCGATTGGATCGGTCGATATAGCCGGAGT
Organism: uncultured beta proteobacterium; assembly: GCA_963810815.1. Lineage (GTDB taxonomy): Bacteria > Pseudomonadota > Gammaproteobacteria > Burkholderiales > Casimicrobiaceae > CAVQWT01. The sequence continues at coordinate 19,370 of CAWEPB010000004.1, forward strand.
GAAGGCTCCGACCCTGCCCCGACCCGGGCCGCCGGACGAACGCGCGGCGCCGCGCCGGAATTTCCGCGGGAATCGGCTTCCCGCAACCGCAGATGCCCCGCCGCCGGCGAACCCGCTATGCGGTCTCCTTCACCGAAGGCAGCCCGGCGAGCGCCATCGCCAGCTCGGCCTCGTCGTAATCGAGGTCCTGCAGCTTGCCGCCGAAGTAGTCGATGTACGCCTGCATGTCGAAGTGGCCGTGGCCGCAGAGGTTGAACAGGATCGCGCGCGACACGCCGTCCTCGCGGCAGCGGATCGCCTCGTCGATCGCGCCCCGGACCGCGTGGTTGGCTTCGGGCGCCGGCAGGATGCCCTCGGCGCGGGCGAACTGCACGCCCGCCTCGAACACCTTGCCCTGGTGGTACGCGGTCGCGCCGATGAGGCCCAGCTCCTTCAGGTGCGACACCAGCGGCGCCATGCCGTGATAGCGCAGGCCGCCGGCGTGGAATCCCGGCGGCGTGAACGTCGAGCCCAGCGTGTGCATCTTGGTGAGCGGCGTGAGATGCGCGGTGTCGCCGAAATCGTAGGCGTAGGTGCCGCGCGTGAGGCTGGGGCACGCGGCCGGCTCGACGGCGACGATGTCGACCTTGCGCCCGCCGCGCAGCTGCGCGCCGAGGAACGGGAACGCGATGCCGGCGAAATTGGAGCCGCCGCCGGTGCAGCCGACGATGACGTCCGGGTAGTCGTCGGCCATTTCCATCTGCGCCATCGCTTCCTGCCCGATCACCGTCTGGTGCAGCAGCACGTGGTTCAGCACGCTGCCGAGCGCGTACTTGGCGTCGTCGCTCTGCGCGGCGACCTCGACCGCCTCGGAGATCGCGATGCCGAGACTGCCCGGGTGATCGGCGCGCTGCGCGAGGATGGCGCGGCCCGACTGCGTCTCGTTCGACGGCGACGCGATGCACCGCGCGCCGTAGGTTTCCATCAGCGCGCGCCGGTACGGCTTCTGGTCGTACGACACGCGCACCATGAACACCTGGACGTCGAGTCCGAACAGCGTCCCGGCGAACGCCAGCGAGCTGCCCCACTGGCCCGCTCCCGTCTCGGTGATCAGCCGCTTGACGCCGGCTTCCTTGTTGTAGAACGCCTGCGCGACCGCCGTGTTGGGCTTGTGGCTGCCGGCAGGCGACACGCCCTCGTACTTGTAGTAGATGCGCGCCGGCGTCTGCAGCACCTTCTCGAGCCGCCGCGCGCGGTACAGCGGCGTCGGCCGCCATTGCCGGTAGACGTCGCGGACCGGACCGGGGATCTCGACCTCGCGCTCGGTCGTGACCTCCTGCATGATCAGCGCCATCGGAAACAGCGGCGCGAGGTCGTCGGGACCGAGCGGCTTCAGCGTGCCCGGGTGCAATGGCGGCGGCAGCGGCTTCGGCAGGTCGGCCTGCAGGTTGTACCAGAACTTCGGGATCCTCGATTCGTCGAGGACGTACTTGACGGTGTCGTTCATGCTGCCCCCATGCGCGCCGGAACGGCCGCTTCGTGGAGGAAGCGGCGAAAAGAGCAAGTCTAGCGCGCCGGCGCCCTCGGATCTGCGGCGCGACATGCCGCTCTCCACCCGCATTGATCGGGATCAATTTCGCCGCTTTGCCGGAAAGCGCAGTGTCGGTTCGCCATCCTGGGCACAAGCAACCCCCGCGACGCGCGCTCGGAGCTTGCGAGCGGCGGCCTGTTCCACCTTGGTACGGCGGACAGACTTGGCACTGTCTGGCCCTGCCATCTGGAGCTATCATGAGCAAGCCAACATGATCAGCGTATCGCAGACGGGAGGCCGATGATGAATCGCAGGGAGTTCATCCGCAACGCAACCGGCATTTCGGGAGCGCTGGTGACCCCCGCCCTGGCAGGCGGCCTCGAACTCCCCACGGCTGGGGCGCCCACCGCGCGCGTGGCCTTCGTGAAGACGATGGATCGGTCCGCCGGCGTCGCCACCGCAATCGACGTCCTTGGAGTCGGGCGTTTCAACGGCAAGGACCTCTTCGTCAAGCCGAATTTCAACAGCGCCGACAAGCCGCCCGGCTCCACGCATGAAGACACGCTGGCCGCGCTGCTGAGAAAGCTCAGGGCCCTGGGCGCCGGTCCTCTGACCATAGGCGACCGCAGCGGCATGGGCGATACCCGCGAGGTGATGGAGCAGAAGCGGGTGTTCCACATGGCAAAGGAATTCGATGCCAAGGTCGTTGTCCTCGACGAGCTGGGAGCGGACGACTGGGAGCTGTTCAGGCCGCCGGACGGTCATTGGCAGCAGGGATTCGCGCTGCCCCGGATGGTGGGCAAGGCAGGAGGCGTTGTCCAGACGTGCTGCCTGAAGACCCATCGCTACGGTGGCCATTTCACGCTGTCGCTGAAGAACTCCGTGGGCCTGGTGGCGAAGCGCGTCCCTGGCAACCCCTACGACTTCATGCGGGAACTGCACAACTCGCCGCATCAGCGCCGCATGATCGCCGAGGTCAACGCGGCGTATCGCCCTGAATTGATCGTCCTCGACGGCGTTGAAGCGTTCGTGACCGGCGGTCCCGACCGGGGCAAACTGGTCGATGCCGGCGTGGTGCTGGCGGGCACCGACCGCATCGCGGTCGATGCCGTGGGCGTGGCCTTGCTGCGCTATTTCGGGACCACGCCCGAAGTCAGCCGAGGCGCCATCTTCGAGCAGGAACAGATCGCCCGGGCGGTGCAGTTGGGGCTCGGGGTCGGCGGGCCCCGCCAGATCGCGCTGGTGACCGGCGATGAAGAGAGCGCCGACTTCGCGAGGAAGGTCAGGGCAATCCTCGACGGTGCGTAGCCCGCGTAGCTAGAACAATATGCCGAACAGCGTCTTCACCAGTTCCTCCAGCGGCATCATGGTGAGCAACAACGGGACGATCGGCACCAGGGTCGCGGCCCCGAGTCGGAGGATGGCATCTCTCGTTATCGGCGCGATGCGCATGGTCCGCACCACCTCGTAGCTGTTTCCCAGGTCCGCGAGCGACTGGATGTCGGCGCTGCCCACCAACGGCTCGTCGACGGGGGCATTGCCGCGCACCCACTTGGCGTCGAATTCACGCACATAACGCTCGGCCAGCGTCCCGTATTCGCGCAGCCCCGTACGCTTCGCCTGCGCAAGCTGAAACGTGAACGCCAGCAGCGGGCCCAGCAGCGCCGCCACCACGAAGACGACCATGATGGCGATCTCGACCTTGAAGTCGGTCAGCGAGGCGCCGAGAAAGAAAATGCGGTTGGCGATCAGCCCGGCGAGCATTGCGCCGTGGGCGACGGCGAGCACTGCAAAGGCATAGGCGGTATTGGCCAGAAACCCCAGGCCGCCGAGCCGATCCGGATGCGTGGGCACCAGGCTCAACTCGATGCGTGATACCTGCCAGAGAAAGCGCGCCCAGACGAACAATCGAAAATACCAGCGGCAAAGCAGGAACTGGAAGACCGGAAGGCTCACGTAGCCGTACCACAATCCCGCCAGCGAGAGGACCGAGCCGTCCGCCGAGGGGGTCGCGTACCAGGTCGCGGCGTCGAGCGCCAGGTACTGGCGCCAGACAACCAGAATGCCGAACCCGTAGACGACGGCAATCAGCAGCACCTCGGCGAGTGCGGAATTGCGCAGTCGAAATGCCGAAGCGACCGCCGCCTCGAAGCGCGGAATGCCGCTTTCGGGTATCACGTTCCGTTCCAGGAAGAGCTGCAACAGGGGGCGCAACCGTCGGTGCACCACGAGTTCGGCCGCAATCAGAAGGGGAAGCGTCACCAGATAGCGAACGTGGACTTCCACGTCGAACAGGAACGGGACGGCCACGCCGCCGCCAAGCAGGCTGTCCTTCCAGCGTGGACAGCAGCAGGAGCGGCAGCCAGGCGAAGAGCGCGATGACGACGACCCGGCGGCGGATCATCAGCATGGCATCGTCGGAAAGGTGCGCCCGTCGCAGAAGCTGGAAGAGCGGGCCACCCAGGACAAGCGAAAAGTCCGGCGGGTGCCGGAACCAGTCCGTCTCGGGGCCGGATGCGGATGGCTGGCGATTCACCTTGATTCTCCCTGCCGGTGCCCACGACGCGCGCACGGGGCAGTCCGTGTCCTGGCGGTGCACGGCCGCCAGCCGATCGCGATCCTGCAACCGCCATCCGCGCGGGGACGACGGCGAGATCGAGTCAGGCGCCGTCTCATTCTACTGCGGGGGCGAGCCGCCCCATTCGCGCAGCAGCGATTGATAGTCCTGCGATTCGCGCAGAAGTTGCCCGGCTGCTTCGCGCAACAGGTCGACGTCGCCGGCCGGCAGCGCGAAACTCGTCGGCATGTTCATCAGACGGTCGCGTTCGGCCGGGTCCTTGACGGCGTCGAAGCTGATGTCCATGAGGTGCAGGGTCAGCTTCGGAAGCTGGACGCTCGCCTCGGCCTCCGCCTCGCTCGCACCCGCGAGGCGCGCCCGCAGAATCATGATGTCGCGGCGCCAGCCATAGATCTCCTGCCGGTCCTTCATGAGCTCGATGGTCTCGAACGAGTAGCGGTCGATGGGCACCCCGCTGGCCTTCAGCAGCTGGTCGATCGTGCCGGGCGGGTCCTCCTTGCGGTCCCAGTCGGTCCTGGGTGCCGAGCGCGAATTCACCACGACGACCACGATCCTGTGGATGACGCCGAAGCCGATCTCGCCGCGGAACGTCGCGCTCGCCCCAACGGCCTCCAGGGTCTCCAGCACGCCGCGCATCCCGATGTTGTCCGCCACGCCGCCGTCGACGAGGTGGATGTACGGCCGGTCCTTGCTGTTCTGGAAGTCCTTCATCTCGAGGTAGCGCTTCAGCGCGCGCGCCGATGGCCGGACCCGTCCCTCGGTCCTGGCGACGTCCCGGACCCAGTCCGGATACTCGTAGCCGCAGGTACCGCCGTAATTGTCGAGCGTCACCGCCGACAGCACGACCGGCACGGCCGACGACGTGGCCGCCGCGCGCGACAGGCGAACCTTGCTGAGATCCGAGCACAGCAGGTCGAAGTCGTTCTGGTAGAACGAAAACCGGTAGCCGGTCGAGATGTCGGTACCGTTGGCGATCGCGACCGGCGCCTGCCTGGCGAGCAGGTCGGCGTACGTCGCGCCTTCGAACAGGATCTCGTCGTAGTACTCGGCGGCGAGTTCCGAGCGCCCGGCGCTGCCCCCGATGTACTTGCCCCAGTTGAACGGGTTGAGGGCGCGCTGGATGAGCTCGCCCTGGACGTCGCGCTTCAGGAAGCGCTGCTCGTACTCGGAGAACAGCCGCTCGCCGTAGAGCGCATAGGCGAGCGCCGTGAAGCTGCCCCCGGAGACGCCGGTGATGATGTCCACCTCGTCGATCAGCCGGCGGCGCTGGCCTTCGATCACGATCTCGGTGCGCCGGAGCTCCTCCAGCACACCGTAGGACAGCGCCGCGGCGCGGGTGCCGCCGCCGGAGAACGCGAGGAAGAACAACGTGCCGGGATCGTTGTTCACGCGCTTGGGCATCAGCAGATACGGCCGGTAGCCCGCCTTCGGATCGAACTGGGCGAGCGGCTCGTTGATCGGCCGGCTGGCACAGCCTGCCAGCGTCAGCGCGGCCAGCAGGGCCAGGAGGAAGCGCTTCGTCTGCATGGTGTGCATCTCCCGAAAGCACATGTGCCCTTGGACGGATGCAGCTGCACCCAACATGTGTAAGCCTAGTCCGAGAGGGGGCCGCGGTATTGACTTCCGTCAACGCCGGCTCGTTGCCGATCACGCCAGGGTAACGACGGGGCGCAGCACGACGAACTCTCGTCCCGGAACGTCCCACGGAAACCTGGCCGGCCAGCCGTTGGACCGTTCAGGTCCGGTTCAGGTTGGCGCGCTACGCTGACGGCGTGACGGACTCCCCGGGGCAAGCCCGAAAACGCTACACGAGAAGGAAAAAATGAAGCTCTCCCACAGTCTAAGCTGGCTTTCGAGCCTGATGCTCCCGCTGGTCGCCGTGGCCGCCCATGCCGTGAGCCTGTCGCCCACCTCGCTGTCCCTGCTGCCGGGCGACAAGGCCACCATAAGGGTCGGCAACATCAGGGGCACGGTCACCCTTTCCAACTCGAATTCCACGGCAGTTTCGGCGACGCTGGCGAGCGGAACGATCAGCGTGACCGCCAATGCGGTCGGCGTCGCGACGTTGTCGGTCACCGACAAACGGGGCACGAAAACGGCCAAAGTCACGGTCAACGGCCCGCTGGGTGTTTCGCCCAGCGGTGCATCGATCCTCGTCGGGCAATCGACTGCACTGACGGTAAGCAATGCGATCGGCACGATCACGATCGGCAACTCCAACACCAACGCGGTCGGCACATCGCTTTCAGGCAATGTTGTCACGGTGACGGGAAAGAGCGCCGGAAGCGCCGAGCTCACCGTGCGCGACACGCGGTCCACCGTCAAGGTGCAGGTGACCGTCACCACGTCCACGCCGCCACCGCCGACGAGCGAGATTCACCCCGGACGTCTGCTCGCCAGCAACTGCTTCCAATGTCATGGGACCAACGGCAGCGGCGGCTTCGACCGGATCCAGGGAAGCAGCGAGTTGCTCTCCGAATTGCGCAAGTTCGCCAGCGGTCAGGAAGATGCCGGCGGCATCATGGCGGCCCACGCGGTGGGCTATACCGACCAGCAGTTGCAGCTGATCGCCGACTTCCTGTCCAAACAATAAGCGGAGCAACGAAAATGGATCGTCGCAAATTTCTCGGGTCGCTGTCCGTCGGTGGTTTGGGCCTCATGATGCTGCCCAAGGCGTGGGCGGACGGCAGCACCACCCCGGTGCTGTTCCCGGTGCCCACCAACACGGGCATCAGCGGCAGGATCGTCGTCGTGGGCGGAGGCATGTCCGGTGCTGCCGTGGCCAAGTACCTTCGCCTGTGGGGCGGCACCGGGGTGACCGTTACGCTGGTGGAGGCAAGCCCTTCCTACACGTCGAACATCATGAGCAATACGGTGCTCACGGGGCAGCGCACCCTCGCCAGCCTGAACTACACCTACGACACCCTGACCAGCCACTACGGCGTAACCCGCGTCAATGCCAAGGTGTCCGGCATCAACGCGGCCGGAAAGTCCGTGTCGCTGGAAGGGGGCGGCACCATCGGCTATGACCGCCTGGTGCTGGCGCCGGGCCTGGACTTCGACCTGATGCCCGGGATGTCGAGTCTGTCCGAGTACGACACCCTCGTTCCGCACGCATGGAAGGCCGGCCCCCAGACGCAGCTGTTGCGCAACCAGCTCCTTGCCATGCCGGCTGGCCAGGATGTGGTCCTGACCATCCCCAAGGCGCCGTATCGCTGCCCGCCGGGCCCCTACGAGCGGGTGTGCGTCATTGCCGATTGGCTGAAGACGAACAAACCCGGCAGCAGGATCATCGTGCTCGACGCCAATGCGAACATCATCGTGGAGAAGGAGAACTTCAGCCACGCATTCACGGTTCTGTATCCCGGCGTGGTCGACTATCGTCCGGGCAGCATCGTGACCCGCGTCGACAGCGCGCAACGCGTGGTGACCTACGATCAGGTGAGCAACGGGGTGCAGGTGGCGGCAAACGTCCAGATCCAGGCCGCGGTGCTCAACCCCATTCCGCCGCAACGGGCGCCGCAGTTGCTGAGGGATGCCGGCCTGCTCAGCACCGACCCGCTGAAGCCCTTTGCCCCGGTCAACGTGCTGACCTACCAGTCGACCGTTGATCCGTTCATCCACGTCATCGGCGACGCCAGCCTGACGACGCAGCCGAAGGCCGGGCACATCGGCAACCAGCAGGGCAAGACCTGCGCGGATGCCGTCCTGCGCCTGCTGAGCAATCGGCCGATGAACGCGCAGGTCGTCACCAACTCCGCCTGCTACACGCCCATCACGTCGACCACCGCCACCTGGCTGTCCGCCGTCTACCAGTACGACGCCGCGACCGGAACGATGGTAATCCTGGCGCAGCACAACAACAGCAGCGCGATCGCCGCGTCGGCTGCGACGTCCGACAATTACCAGGACATGCAGCGCTGGTTCACGACGCTGATGGGCGAGACGTTCAGCTGACGCGGTCGCGTCGCGCCGGTGTCAGGGGCGCGCGCGCATGGCGCGCCCCTCCTCCTTGAGCCCGGCGCTGAAGAACTCCAGCGCGGTCTTGGTCTTCGGCGCCTGGTCGGCGCCGACCACGATGCCGCGTGCGGCCAGATAGGTCTTGAACTCCGCGGCGACCTGGAAGCCTTCCTTCGGGAGGCACTTGGTGGAGACCTCCAGGATGCGTGAACCGTCGGGATAGAGCCACATCTCGATGGTGATGGGCCGGTCGAAGTCCTTCGGCTGGTGCTTCGCCTTGAGCAGAAAGGTGGGGCCGAGGATCACCAGCTTGTCCATCGTGATGCCCGCAGGCGCATGCGCGTCGTAGAACGCGCGCTGTTCCTTGGAGAACAGCTTGCGCAGAGGCATCTTGCCTGAGGTCACGTCGAGCACCTCCTGGCCCGAGCAGACGCCCTTGAACGAAGCCGAGCACACGAATCCGCCCGGCATCACGTCCACCTCGACCTTGAAGGCCGCCGAGCGGCGAAGATCCGGGTCGATGGCGGACGGATCCACGGGACGCAGCTTCACGACCGTATCGGCGTCGCCCCCCTGGATGCGCCGCGCCCGGACGACCACGCCGGCCCGGTTCAGGGCCAGATCGGGCGTATCGAAGAAGAATGCCTGCCGAGGCTGCGCCTCGACCGGGTCGAGACCGATGCTCTTGATCGTCGCGCGATGGCCCGTGAGCGGAACCGACAGCTTCAGTTCGATGCTGTTCGCCCCCTTGCCGAGCTTGAGGACCTTGACGATGTCCTCGCCGGAGAGTGGCTTTGCCAGTGCAGTTGGGTCGGCCTTCACGACCTTCCGGGGCTTCGCCACCTTCCGGGCGTTCAACGTCTTCTTCCGGGCTGCGACTGCCTTCGTCGCCTTCGCGGGCTTTGCGCGCGCCGCGGGTTTCCTGGCTTTCCTGGCGGTCCTGGCAATCATGGTCTGCATCCCTCTCGTTGCAGGTGGGGAAACGCCGGTCTCGTTCGACCGGGCCCTGTTGGCTCAGTGCAACATTCCCTTCAGGCTCCGAAGCGCTCGGCCAGCACGCCGTGGCGCAGGCCCCGGTCGCTCACGGTGAAGCTCTGCTTGCCCAGCTTTTCCATCACCGTCCGCACGATGCAGGCGCCGGCGAGGATGACTTCCGCCCGCTTCGGCTGGAGGCCGACGATGGCGCGGCGGGCATCGGCATCCTGCGACCGGTACAGCTCGATCTGGCGATCGATCTCGACGCGATCGAGGATGGCGCCCTGGACGACCACAGGGTCATAGGTGGCGAGTCGATGCGCAACCGCGGTGATGTTGGTCACCGCGCCGCCCATCGCGACCAGCGCGTCGGGGACCGGGCGCCCCTCGATGCGCGAGAGGTCGGCCGAGATCGCCGCCATGGCCTCGTGCAGCACGTCGGCCGAAACGGCGCGGTCGAGTCCGAAACGCTCGGTGTAGCGCACGGCACCGACGTCGACGCTGAAGCGCTCGTCCACGACGGAATCGTGGCCGAACGTGAACTGCGAACTGCCGCCGCCGGTGTCGAACACGACGAGCGAGCCCCGGTTCAATCCCAGACCGGCCTTGGCGGCCACGTAGGCCAGCCGGCCCTCCTCGTCACCCGAGATCACCTCGATCGCAACGCCGGTGCGCGCCCGGATGGCGCCGATGACCTGGTCGCCGTTCGACGCGATCCGAAGGCCGGCCGTGCCCACGGCGGCGATCGCCCGCACGCCATGCCGCTTCGCTTCGTCGACCATGCCCGCGATCGCTGCGACCGTACGTTCCAGCGCGGCGTCGATGATCACGCCCTGCTGGGCGAGTCCCTCGCCGAGGCGGGTCAGCTCCGCCCGGTCGACGACGGTCCGCCACTTTCCGTCGGCGCCGTGCTCGCGCGATGTGGAACTTGATGGAATTGGTGCCCGCGTCGATCACGGCGTAGCGCATCGGCTCGTCATCGATCAGGGCTGTCAGGCCCCGGAGATAGCTGGTGTTCGTGTAGCCGCCCAGGCCGAGCTCCCGCACCGCACCGGATCACCGCCGCGGCATCCTCCGACTCGACCGCAATCGTGCGGGTGGGCTTGCCGTTCGCGACCACGTCGGAGAGTTCAGCCATGCATCCGCCGACCGTGTAGCGGGTCCGGCGCTTGTGGACCTTCACCTCGCGGACTGCACCGCCCGGCGCGGCAAACTGCGCGATGAACTCGTCGAGCGTGTAGCTCGCGCGGATCGCCGCCGGGACCGGCAGCCCGAGCGCGGCGACCACTTTCGCCGCCTCGGCTGCCGGAAGTGGGAAGCCGGCCTTCATGACCGGCGTCCACTGCTCGAGGCCGTCTGCATTGACCTCCCGCAGCACCTTGATGTCCATCAGCGCTGCGCGGATCTTCACGTTGCCTCCGGCGCCGGACAGCAGGTAGACCTCATCGGTCTCCTGCACTCCCCCCGGCGTCAACGCTGCCAACCGCTTCTCGGCTTCCCCGAAACGCGGACCGAACGATCGCCATTCCCAGCGCGGGGTGATTTCACTCATGGCACGGTGCTCACATGAAACAGCATTGAAATTTCGGAGTGACGGAGCAGGAACGCAATCGACGCGTGCGGCGCTCGGCGTGTTGCCTCACGGCAGGGTGGCCCTACCTGCCACGCGGCCAACACATCATGCTCCCGTTCAAGAATAGCGCACTTCGCCGCCCGGGTTCCCCGCCGGTCCGGATTGGAATCGTAACGTCCAGGGTCACCCCCGGCTGCGTAGAGGCCGCAGCCGCATTCGGCCCGTCCCGACTACTGCAGCGATTGAACCTTGCTCGCGGTCATCTGGAGGTCGACCCGCAGTCGCCGGAGCATGTCGTCGCCTGCAGTCGCGGATCGGTGCCCGTGGTAGACGAAATAGTCGGCGACGACCTCCGCGGCGATCTCGCCCAGTATCCACGTCCCGGCGCCAAGCAGCGGCGCGAGGTTCGGAAACTCGCCATGACTGGCGGCGAAATAGCGGAACTGGTCGTCGCGATGATGCGGAGCGATGAACCGAATGGTGCGCACGACCCCCGCCGGCGGCGGTGACAGCCCGCGGGCGAGCGCCTCCTGCAACGCCTCGAGCAGCGAGTGCCCGATGCGCGAACTCAGGTCCTCGGCCGTCACACCACGCGCGCGCAGAAACGATTTCAGCGCGAACTCGATGCCCTGCGCGGCAAGATGGTACGGGGCCTGCGACTCGTTGCAGGCGATCGAGTTGGTCTCGCACAGCGCCTGCGCCACTTTCACGTAATCGTGGCTGTAGCGCCACAGCGCCAGCGCGGCCGTGCGCCTCGTCTCGACATCGATATCGACATGGGTCTCTTGCATGGTCAATCCTCCTGACGGCGGGACAGGCGTCGCTGATTGGCGACATCGGGAAGTACGTCGCGCAGCATCCCTGAGCTCAATAAGTCAGCAGGTTCGGGCTGGAGTTCCCATGCAATTGAGCGAGTGACCGATAGTCGACGTTTCCGCGACGCTGGCGAGCATCGGCTTCCGGTGGACGCCTGGCGCTGACGGGATGATCCGCCCGGTCCTCGCGGGACTTCCGGGCGAGGCGATGGGATGGCAAGGCCGTTGACGGCGCCGGGTGCTAATCTGGCCCTTTGAATCGTTGGAGGCGCAGATGGAGACACGACAGCTGGGCCGCGACGGCCCGAGAGTTTCGGCCATCGGCCTGGGCTGCATGGGGATGAGCGAGTTCTATGCGGGGCGGGACGACGCGGAATCGATCGCGACGATCCGGCACGCGCTGGACCTCGGCATCAACTTCCTCGACACTTCCGACATCTACGGCCCGCATACCAACGAGGAGCTGATTGGGCGCGCCATCAAGGGCCGACGTAGCGAAGTGTTCCTCGCCACCAAGTTCGGCATCCTGCGCGATCCGAAGGACCCGTCGGTGCGTGGGTTCGACAGCCGTCCCGAGTACATACGAAATGCGGTCGAAGGCAGTCTCCGCCGCCTTGGTGTGGCGACGATCGACCTCTACTACCAGCATCGGGTCGACCCGAAGGTGCCGATCGAGGACACGGTCGGCGCGCTCGCCGAGCTCGTTCGGGCCGGCAAGGTGCGCTACATCGGGCTGTCGGAAGCATCCGCTGCCACGCTGGAGCGCGCACACAAGGTGCACCCCATCACCGCGCTGCAGAGCGAATACTCGTTGTGGTCCCGCGAGCCCGAGGCCGATGTGCTCGCCGTGTGCCGTCGCCTGGGTGTCGGCTTCGTGCCGTACAGCCCCCTTGGGAGGGGGTTCCTCACCGGAGCGATCGCGCGACCCGAGGACTTTGCCGCCGACGATTACCGGCGATCGAGCCCGCGTTTCCAGGGGGAGAACTTCGCCAGGAATCTCGCGCTGGTGGAGAAAGTCAGGGCGTTTGCCGCCAGGATCGGCTGCACCCCCGGTCAGCTCGCGCTTGCGTGGGTGCTCGCGCAGGGCGACGACATCGTGCCGATCCCCGGCACCAAGCGTCGCAAGTACCTTGACGAGAATGTCGGTGCACTCGCGGTCCGCTTCCTGCCCGGGCAGTTGGCCGCCCTGGGCGCGGAATTTCCTGTCAATGCGGCCGCCGGGGATCGCTACCCATCGAACATGATGGGCGCACTGAATCGCTGACGCGCACGACGACGAGGCAGTGGCACACGGCACTCTTGGAACGCACCGTACCTGGGCCGTGGGGGCGCAAGACGATGCGATCCTCCACGACCTTGACGACGGGCTTGCAGTCGACTAATACGGCGCAACGGTCGACGTGAAATTGCCGTTTCCGTAGTTGGGCCCGTTGTCGTAGATCCGATTGTTTCCAAACGACACGATGGTACTGCCGCCGTAGACTCCCACGCCACCGTTGTTCTTGAACAACACGGAATTCGAGACACGCAAGGACGACGGACTGCCCCCCCCGTAAGGGGTTCCGACGATACCGAAGAGGTTGTTCGTCGCGACGCATCCATCACACGCGAGGTATCCTGGGGCGATCGTGGAGCCCTGGGCGATAAAGCCTGCGTAACTAAATCCAGTGGTGCCACGGCCGAACGCTGACGAGTCGTGGATCACGAGTTGCGCGTTGCCGCCGGCGAAATAGCCTTGATAGCAGCTCTCGGCGGTCGAGTGCTCGATTGTCATCTTGGCCGTTCCCGACAAAGTGTTCGCACTGTAGCAATCGGACATTCCTGAAATACGGGTGTCCCGGATGTATACGCGCGAGTCGGCTTCCTGACGAATGCCTTGCGCGCCTCCTCCCGAGATCGCCAGCGAGTAGATCTCGACGACGCTGCCGGTCGCGGCTGGCGTGATGAATACACCACGACCGGAAGTCGTGATCGAAAGGTTGCGCACCACCACGTTCAGGCCGGGGGCATCAATCGTGATCGCGTCTCCGCTCGACGTAATGCCAGCATAGACGCCCGGCGGTGAGATGATCGAGACGGCCGAGGTGATCGTCACGGCGCCATAGCCGCCGGAGTCGAGAACGATCACCTCGCCACCGGCGTTGGTTGCAGTAATCGCAGCCGCGAAGCTGCGGCATGGCGCGACCAGCGAACAAGTCGAATTGTCGACGCCTTGCGTCGAGACAAACGTACGCTGCGAGGCGGCTTGAGTGGGCGCAACGATGGCGGCGCCGAGCAGCGCGCCGATGACCCAACGCGTGACATGCATAGCATTCTCCTCTTGAGGACACTCGAGTCCCGTGACTGTGCAAACGCCAGTTTTCGGGCGAACGGTGAACGCTATCGCAATGCTTCAGTTGAGTCTACTGCGGAAGCTGATTGACGGCGCGGGCTGACGCGAGAAGCAACAAGTCCCGCCGAAGCAGGGCCCGCACCGGGTTATCCGCGGTGATCCCGCTCACCGCGGCCCCGGTGTCGAACCAAGGTCCATGGGCCTCTTCGACCCGGACTATTTGGTCGCCTTCGCGACGTCGGCCAGGAAGGAAGCGGCCTTGGGACTCGTCACCGTCCTGCGGATCAGGATGTCCGGCGGAAGCAGATTGCTCTTGCCAAAGAACGCGTCGTTCCAGGGGATATTGGTACTCACCACCGTGCCATCGAGATTGAGCCCCCCGAACACACCCTTGGCACGCGTGAACGAAATCAGGTCGGCCGTGACCGTGGACCTCGCTCCGGCGCCCACCGGACCCGCAGCAATGCTGGCGTCGCCGCCGATCTTGACGGAGGTCGACAGCAGCGAATTGAATCCCTTCTCGGTCATCACGACGATGATGACCTCCGACACGTCGACACCCGCCTGGAAGCCCACGCTGGCAGTCGCCAGATTGTAGAACGCCGGTCCCGCCCAGGCGCGCCCGTCTCGCGCAACGAGGACGCCACGCCCCCCCGAGCCCCCGAAGATGAAGCCCGCCCTGACTACCTGCGGCGCGATCAGGAGCGCCCTCGCCCGACCGAGGTTATCCTGGATCCACGTCTGGTCCGGATCGCGGATGAAATTGCTGAGTGTCGTTTGCGCGTCGGCAACCAGCCTCTCCGGCTCGCCCGGGGAAACAGATTGCGTAGCGCACCCGCCCAGTGCTGCCGCCGCCAGAACACCGAGCGCGCTGCGGCGCGAAGGACTTTCTATCATTCTGGATGTCATTATGTAGCTTTCTCAAGTGTCTTGCGTTGGTAAAAGATCCGACCATGCGCGTTGCGGGCGACGGAGTCACCCGACCCGCAGCTCGGCCAGAAGAGCCGACGGTATCAGCCTGCGAAGGATGTGGTCCACTTGGGCGCCCCGATACATCCTCGCTGCAGCTTGGACGAAGGCGACGTACCGCGCGACAACGAAAACGCCTGCGAACCCGCCGGCGAATGTCGCTCGATCCCACGCCAAGCTAATGGATATTCTGCCGCAATGTCACGCGGACCACAATTACCGTCGCATTGCCGGCGTAGGTCGGTGCTCGATCGCTTTGCGTCTTCCGTTCAGGTTGCCGTCTCGCTCCATCGATGAAGGTGAGCGGCGCGCCGCCACCGACGCATGGATGTCGGGCCCGGGCTTACCCTTGCCTGACTATGTCGACCGAGATCTCCACTGCCGGAATCGTTCCTCTGTTCTCAAGCCAGTGTGTGGTGTTCCTGTCCTCGGGCCAGCCCACTCCCGGCCCATAGTCCGTAGCGACTCCATTTCGATGGTCAGTGATCGTTCCTTGCAGTATGTAGACGGTGCCTGGTCTGTCTTTATGGTCGTGAATCGGGCCGAAGACGCCTCCAGGCTCGATGGTCACCATACGCATTCGAAGTTGGCGCCCTGCCATGCCCTCGATTTCAGGGCCAAGGTCTACCGCTGCAAGCAACTTGACCGTAACACCTCTCGTCTCAGGTGCCGCCTGTTCGTTGCTCATCGTGCTCTCCTCCCTGCACTTCCAGGGCCTAACGAGAAGTAGGTCGCTTGGACGATGTGTAAGCGAATAGGCTACGCCGCAAATTCGTTGAGCGTCAACGGCAAGTGAGCGTTGGCACGAGGAACTATGCCTGCGGTGGAAACGGGTCACGATCACATGCACGGCGGCAATGGGATCGCAGCGCGGACCGCTTAGGCCAGGACTTGCGTGGTGCCGCAAGCTCCCCGCTTTGATAGACAGCAAGAACTGGACTTTTCTGGCAGGACTTTGTGCTGGAGGGAAGTCCGATGAAGAAGTCGCGATTCACGGAATCGCAGATCGTGGCGATTCTGAAGGAAGGGGACGCCGGGTTGGCGGTGGCGCAGTTGGCCCGCAAGTACGGGATCAGCGCGGCGACCGCCCGGGGTCTGGCCGCAGCTTTGTGCACCAGGCGGTTCTGGCGAGGCAACGAGGATCGAGTTAGTCCGCCCACGCCTGCATCGGGCGCACTCGACGCGGCCAAATCGAGTCTGGCGCTACCAAGGTGCCACCCCGGCCCCAAACAAAAACGGCCTGCCCGAAGGCAAGCCGTTGTTTTGTCTGGTTGCGGGGGCAGGATTTGAACCTGCGACCTTCGGGTTATGAGCCCGACGAGCTGCCAGACTGCTCCACCCCGCGTCTGAACTTTGAAGTATATCGGCTAACCGTCCGCCGCGTCAATCCAACGCATCAGTCCTGGCCCCCGCCGTCGACCCACAGCCCCGTCGGCGGCCCATCCCCGAGCAACCCGTCGCCTGCCCTCAGAGCGCGTCCCCCGCCGCCCCGCGCGGGTGCCAGACCAGCAGCCGCCGCTCGATCCGCGTGACCGCGACGTCGAGCAGCAGCGCGAACGCGGTCAGCACCAGGATGCCCGCGAACACCGTGTTGATGTCGAACGTGCCCTCGGCCTGCAGGATCAGGTAGCCCACGCCCTTGGCCGAGCCCAGGTACTCGCCGACGACAGCGCCGACGAAGGCCATGCCGACGGAGGTGTGCAGGCTGGAGAACACCCAGCTCGTCGCCGACGGCAGGTAGATGTGCCGCAGGAGGTCGCGCGGCCCGGCGCCCAGCATCCGCGCGTTGGCGAGTACCGTCGGGCTGACCTCGCGCACGCCCTGGTAGACGTTGAAGAACACGATGAAGAACACCAGCGTGACGCCGAGCGCCACCTTTGACGTGATGCCCAGCCCGAACCACACCGCGAAGATCGGCGCCAGTATCACGCGCGGCATGGCATTGGCCGCCTTGATGTACGGGTCGGCGAGCCGCGACGCCAGCGGCCGCAGCGCCAGCCACAACCCGATCGCCAGGCCCAGCAGGCTGCCGACGAGGAACGCCAGCACCGTCTCGATCAGCGTGATCGCGAGGTGCGGGTAGATCTTGCCGCTCGCGAACCAGTCCCAGATCACGCCCATCACGCCGATCGGGCGGCCGAAGAAGAACGCCATCTTCTTCGCGAACTCGACCGACACGACCCCCGGGTTGGTCATCAGGTGCCAGAACACGAACACGCCGCCGAGCAGCAGCGCGTGGTAGACCAGCTCGCGGCCGCGTCCCGGACTCGCGGCGCTAGCCAATGGCCGCCTCCGACTCGCTCGCGCCTTCGCGCCGCCCGCGCGCGTAGGCCTTCAGCACCTCGTCCTTCATCGCGTGCCAGATCGCCTGGTGCAGCGCGACGAACCGCGGCGTCATCCGGATCTCGGACACGTCGCGCGGGCGCGGCAGGTCGATGACGAACTCGCCGATCGGCCGCGTCGCCGGGCCCGCCGACAGCACGACCACCCGGTCGGACAGCGAGATCGCTTCCTCGAGGTCGTGGGTGATGAACAGCACCGACTTGCGGTCGGCGCTCCACAGGTCGAGGAGCTCGTTTTCCATGAGCTGCCGCGTCTGCACGTCGAGCGCCGAGAACGGCTCGTCCATCAGCAGGATCTTCGGGTCGAGGATCAGCACCTGCGCCAGCGCCACGCGCTTGCGCATGCCGCCGGAGAGCTGGTGCGGGTAGCGGTCCTCGAAGCCGGAGAGGCCGACGCGGGCGAGCCAGTCGCGCGCCCGCGTCTCGGCCTCGGCCCTGGCCACGCCGCGGAACTCGAGCCCCGCGGTGACGTTGGCGAGCGCGCTGCGCCAGGGCATCAGCGCCTCCGCCTGGAACAGGTACCCGGCGTCGCGGTTGATGCCCGCGAGCGGCTTGCCGAACACGCGCAGCTCGCCGGCGGTGGGCGCGAGCAGCCCGGCGGCGACGTTGAGCAGCGTGGACTTGCCGCAGCCGGTGGGACCGACGACCGACACGAACTCGCCGGGACCGACCGAAAGGCTGGCGTTCTCGACCGCGACGTAGCGGCCGGCGGCCGCGCCGGGAACCGTGCCGCGCGCCGCGAACGCGCAGGTGATGCGGTCGAAAGCCAGCGCCGGCGTCGGATTCACCCTCGGCACTTCCCCGGCCGCGGCAGCGCTGCCGCCGGCCGCGTTGCCGGACGCCGCCGCGGCGACCGCGGTTCCCCGACCCGCCATCACTTGTACTTCTGCGCGGCCTTTTGCGCGAACTGCATGTTGATCGTCTTCGACAGGTCGATGGTCGCGTTCTGCACGCCGGGGTCGAAGGTCTTGAGGTCGCGGTAGACGCCCTGCGCCGCGTCCATGCCGATGATGCCGTCGTGGCGGAAGCCCTCGAGATTCTTCTCCAGCGCCGCCTTGTACAGCGCCTTGTCGCCGTAGTACTCGGGCGGCACCGCGGCGACGATCTGGTCGGGCGTCGACGTCTGGATGAAGCGCAGCGCGCGCACCATCGCATTGACGATCGCCTGGGCGGTGTTCGGGTACTTCTTCGCGAAGTCGACCGGCGCGTAGATCGAGCCGGCGGCGTAGGCCCCGCCGTACACATCCTGCATGCCCTTGGCGGTGCGGGTGTCGATGACCGGGACGATGGTGCCGTCGGACTCGAGCTGCGCGATCACCGGGTCGAGGTTGGAGATCGCGTCGAGCTCGCCGCGCTTCATGATGGCGACCGCGCCGGCGGTCGCGCCGACGCCGACGAACGCCGCCGCGTCGGGCTTGAGGCCGGCCTTGGCCAGCAGGATGTTGACGAACATGTTGGTCGACGAGCCGGGCGCGGTGACGCCGATCTTCATGCCCTTGAGGTCCGCCGGGCCCTTGTACGCGGCGGCCTTGTCCTTGCTCATCCCCAGGACGATGCCGGCGTACTTGCCCTGCAGCACCAGCGCCTCGATGTTCTGGCCCTTCGCCTGCTGGGTGATCGTGTGCTCGTAGGCGCCGGAGACGACGTCGACGCTGCCGCCGATCAGCGCCTGCAGCGCGCGCGCGCCGCCCGGGAAGTCGAGGATCTCGACGTCGAGGCCCTCGGCCTTGAAGTAGCCCTGCCGCTCGGCGATGGTCAGCGGCAGGTAGTAGAACAGCGGCTTGCCGCCGACGCCGATGGTGATCTTGGTCTTCTCCGGCGCCTGCGCGAGCGCGGCGGGGACCGTGAGTCCGAGGGCGAGGACAACTGCGACGACGGCCGCGGCCGTGGACTTGAGCAGGCGATGCATGGACTTCTCCTCCGGTACGTCGGGTTGTGGGTGCGGCGCGTATTGTCGGGCCCGGGGGCGCGAGCGTCAAACGCTGCGGCGAGGCGCCCGCGGTCAGGCGGGCGCGGTTCGACGGCCCGCGCTGCGCGAGTCCGCCATCAAGCGGCCGCCGGAAACGCGACGACGTGGTCGATGGCGAGCCGGATGCCGATCTTCTCGCCCAGCGCGTGGTTGTGGTGCGAGGGCACCAGCGACAGCACCCGCGTGCCCGACGCGAGCTTCAGCGTGTAGATGAAGTCGGCGCCGCGGAAGGCCTTCGCCGCCACCTCGGCCTGCCACGGGCTCTCGTCGTCGTGGACGATGTCGTCGGGCCGCAGCAGCAGGTCGATCGCCGCGCCCTCGTCCATGCTGAGCGGGCTGTCGGTGGACAGCTCGCCGAGTTCGGTGACGACGCGGCCGCGGCCGAGCGAGACGCCGCGCAGGAAGATGCCCTGCCCGACGAAGTCGGCGATGAACTTCGAGCCGGGCTGGTGGTAGAGCCGGTACGGCGTGTCCCACTGCTCGATGCGGCCCTCGTGCATGATGCCGATCGCGTCGGCCAGCGCGAACGCCTCGTGCTGATCGTGCGTCACCAGCAGCGCCGTGGTGCCGGCGGCCTTGATGATGTCGCGCACCTCGATCGACAGCCGCTCGCGCAGGTCGATGTCGAGATTCGAGAACGGCTCGTCGAGCAGCAGCAGCTCCGGTGCGGGCGCGAGCGCGCGGGCCAGCGCCACCCGCTGCTGCTGGCCGCCGGAGAGTTCGTGCGGATACGCGTCGCCACGGCCGGTGAGCCCGACCAGCGCGAGCATCGCCGCGACGCGCTCCCGCGCGGCCTTGCCGGGGCGACGGCCGAAGCCGAAGCCGACGTTGCCGGCGACCGTGAGGTGCGGAAACAGCGCGTAGTCCTGGAACACCATGCCGATGCCGCGCCGCTCCGGCGGCGTCAGCATTCCCGGCCGCGACACGACGCTGCCGTTGAGCTCGATGCGGCCGCCGGTGATCGGCTCGAAGCCGGCCAGGCAGCGCAGCACCGTGGTCTTGCCGCAGCCCGACGGGCCGAGCAGGCAGCCGATCTCGCCGGGGGCCAGCCGGAACGACAGGCCGCGCACGACGCGCTGCGCGCCGTACGCGTGTTCCAGTTCGAAGACGTCGACCGAGGCTGCCACGGCGGAAGAGTTTACATGGGCGCGCGGCGGCTACACCGAGCGCCCGGCCCCGCGGCCGTCGCGCCCGCGGGACATCGCCTCGAGCCGCGCCTTGAGATCGCGGCCGAGCGACAGGCGCGGCACCTGGGCGCCCGCGCCGGCGCTGCCGTGCACGTGCGCCAGCGCATCGGCGAGGTTGCCGGCGGCGGGCAGCACCTCGCCGAACAGCGACGGGCCGAAGCGCGGCATGCCACCCCGCGGACAGGCCCCCGCCGCCAGGATCGCCGTGTCGTCGTCGGCCAGCCCGCCGATCCAGTCGCCGGCGTCGCAGGCATCGACGACGATCACCCGCCAGCGGATGCCCGCTTCGTCGAGCAGCGCGTCGAGGACCGACGGCGTCAGCGGCAGCAGTTCGAGCGGCGGCAGCCGGGCCGCCAGGCCCTCGCCGTTGCCGCGGCCCGCGAGGTAGATCATCACGACGTCCTCGTCGGGGTCGATCGCGGCACCGATTTCGGACAGCGCCTCGCGCAGGTTGGTCACGGTGGCGATCGGCGCCGACAGCAGCGTCGCCGGGTGATTGATGAGCCCCAGCGTGCGGCCCGCCGCGCCGTACGTGTCGGCCAGCGCCTGCTCGGCCGCCTTGATCTCGCCGGCCAGCGCGTCGTCCGCAGCGTCGGCGCCGAAGCCGACGAAATAGAGGTCGGTGGTGCCCGGACGCTCGTCGTCGAGTTCGGCAAGCGCGTCGTCGATCAGCTCGCGCTGCGCCACCATCACCGGCTCCGACGCCGGGTTGGGTCCACCGTCCGAGGCCACGACGCTGTCGACGTCACCCGGCTCGCGCCACCAACTTGCGGCCGGCCCGACGAAGGCCCCGGCGACGATCGCCGTGGCGACGAACACCGCCGCCGCGTAGCGCTGCCAGCGCGGCGCCGCGCCGTCGCCGGCAACCGCGACCAGCGTCGCGCGGGCGATCAGCACCCCGCTCCAGCCGAGGAGCGCGACCGTGAGCGCCCATCCGGCGGCATCCGCCGCGGGCGCGTGGGCCAGCGCGAAGCGGACGACCTGCAGCACCGGATAGGCCGCCAGCGCCAGCACCGGCACGGCGAGCGCGAGCGCCTGCCGCCTCAGCGCCAGCGCGACGACGGTCGCCGCCGCGAGCAGCACCCCCGCGCCGACGAATTCTGCGGTGAGCCCGCCCGCGTCGAAGCCGCTGCCGGCCGCGCTTTCCGCGTGATCGATCGCGATGTCGAGCAGCGCCGACAGCACGAACAGCAGCGCGAGCTGCGCGAGATCGATGCGAAAGTCGCTGCGGGCGACGGGCCGGAACAGCGCGAGGCGCGCTCCGGCGGAGAGATTGCGGACGAGGCAGGCGAAGGTGTAGCGCATCGGGAGGGGTCGGCGTGGCGGCCGGCGCCGTCCGCGCGCCTCGTCAGGCCGTCGCGTGGGTGGCGATGTACGCCTTGATCCGCTCGACGTCGGCGGGCATCCGCGTCGAGCGCTGCGGCCGCGCCTCGAGGTCGGCGAACGCCGCGGGGCGCTCGGGGTCGCGTCCCAGCGCCTCGCGGATCGTCGCCGCGAATTTCGCCGGCAGCGCCGTCTCGATGCAGATCATCGGCACGCCGGCTTCGCGCCGCTCGCGCGCGACCTTGACGCCGTCGGCGGTGTGCGGGTCGATGACGACCCCGTCGCGCGCGTGGACGTCGCGGATCGTCGCGACGCGATCGGCGTGGGTGCTACGGCCCGACACGAAGCCCGAAGCCGCCACGCGCGGCCAGTATTTCGTCGCGCCGAGGTCGAAGCCGCCTTCGCGCTCGACCTGCCGCCACAGCTCCCGCACGACGGCGGCGTCGCGGTCGACGAGGTCGAAGACGTAGCGCTCGAAGTTCGACGCCTTGGATATGTCCATCGACGGCGACGAGGTCGCGTGCGTCTCGGCGCCGGTGCGGACCCGGTAGCGGCCGGTCCGGAAGAACTCGTCGAGCACGTCGTTCTCGTTGGTCGCCAGCACCAGCCGCCGGATCGGCAGTCCCATCCGCCTGGCAACGTGCCCCGCCAGGATGTTGCCGAAGTTGCCCGAGGGCACGGCGAAGTCGACCGGGTCGCCGACGCGCGCGGCGACGGCGAAGTAGCCCTTGAAGTAGTAGACGATCTGCGCCGCCACGCGCGCCCAGTTGATCGAGTTGACGGTGCCGATCTTCCAGCGCGCCTTGAACGCCGCGTCCGCGGCCACCGCCTTCACGAGATCCTGGCAGTCGTCGAACACGCCGTCGACCGCGATGTTGTGGATGTTGGCGTCGGCCAGCGAGAACATCTGCGCCTGCTGGAACGGGCTCATCCGGCCGAACGGGCTCAGCATGAACACGGTCAGGCCGCGCTTGCCGCGCATCGCGTACTCGGCCGAGCTGCCGGTGTCGCCCGACGTCGCACCCAGGATGTTGAGCCGCTCGCCGCGCGCGGCCAGCACGTACTCGAACAGGTTGCCGAGGAGCTGCAGCGCGATGTCCTTGAACGCGAGCGTCGGTCCGTTCGAGACGTGCAGCAGGTGCAGCCCCGGCTCGAGCGCGGTCACCGGCGTGATGTCGTCGCTGCCGAACACCGCCGCGGTGTACGTGCGGTCGATCAGCGCCTTCAGGTCCGGCCCGGGGATGTCGCCGACGTAGCGCGACAGGATCGCGAAGGCGAGCTCCGGGTACGACGCCGACCGCAGCGCGGCGAGCTCGGCGGCGGCGAATGCCGGATAGGCCTGCGGCAGCGCGAGGCCGCCGTCGGGCGCGAGGCCCTCGAGCAGGATCGCCGAGAACGGCTGCGGGTCGCGGTCCCAGGCGCCGCGGGTCGAAACGTAGTTCATGTCAGTCGCGCTTCCGGAACCAGAAGAACCACAACCCCAGCATCACCAGCCCGATCAGCGCCGACTGCCAGCCGAAGAACCATTCGCGCCAGGTCGCCTCGGGCAGCCCGGACCAGATCTCGACCTCGACGCGCTCGAACCGGAGGCCCTGCTTCCGCGACAGCTCGATCGACGGGACCACCCTGCCGTCGGCCTTGAAGCTGACCGGCCCCGACGCGGCCGCCTTGACGAGCCTGGCGGGACCGCCCGAGACCGACTCCCCGGCCCCGCCCAGCCCCGCGACCGGGATCATCGCCGTGGGGCCGTCCGGCTCGCCGTGCTGGTCGAGCCTGGTCCAGCCGGCGAGAAAGAGACTGGTGGCGTCGGGACCCGTGACCTCGGCCTCGACGCGGATGACGATGCGGTACGGGTTGTTCTTCTGGACGACGTCGAGCGGCGGCGCGGCCCAGGCGACGCTGTCCTGCGCCAGGATGTTCTCGAGCGTCGACTGGTTCGCATCGCGCGGCTTCATCCTGAACGCGTTGAACTGCGCAATCTCGTCGCGCGGCACCGTGTGCGTCGTGACCAGCGTGCGGCCCCAGCTTTCGGCGGCGACGGCACCTGGCGCAGCGACGAACGCCAGCAGCGCCGCGATGGCCGCGGCCGCCGTCGCCGCGCCGCGGGCGGGCCGCCGGGCACCGCGCGTGGCGCGCACCGATGCGGTCACGCGAGTTCCTCGAGGCGGATCCGGACGATGCGGCCGCGCACCGTCGGCAGCGACTCGATCTTCTCGATCGCGTCGGCGACGCGCTTCTCGATCGAGCGGTGCGTGAGCAGGATGATGTCGGTCTGGTCCTCCCCTTCGGGCGGCTCCTTCTGGATCATCGCGTCGATCGAGATGTCGCGATCGGCGAGGATGCGCGTGATGTCGGCCAGCACGCCGGGCTTGTCCTCCACCCGCATCCGCAGGTAGTAGCTGGTGACGACGTCGCCCATCGGCAGGAACGGCAGGTCGGTGAGCTGGTCGGGCTGGAACGCGAGGTGCGGCACCCGGTGCTCGGGGTCGGCGGTGTGCATCCGCGTCACGTCGACGAGGTCCGCGATCACCGCGCTCGCGGTGGGCTCCGCGCCGGCACCGGGGCCGTAGTAGAGCGTCGCGCCCACCGCGTCGCCCTTCACCAGGACGGCGTTCATCGCCCCCTCGACGTTGGCGATCAGCCGCCGCGCCGGGACCAGCGTCGGGTGCACGCGCAGCTCGATGCCCTCGCGGCCGTCGACGCGGGCGCGCCGCGTGATGCCCAGCAGCTTGATCCGGTAGCCCAGTTCCTCGGCGTAGCGGATGTCCTCGCGCGTGAGCTTCGTGATGCCCTCGGCGTAGGCCTTGTCGAACTGCATCGGCACGCCGAAGGCGATCGCCGACATGATCGTGAGCTTGTGCGCGGCGTCGATGCCCTCGACGTCGAAGGTCGGGTCGGCCTCGGCGTAGCCGCGCTGCTGCGCCTCCGCCAGCACCTCGGCGAACGACGCGCCGCGGGCGCGCATCTCGGACAGGATGAAGTTCGAGGTGCCGTTGATGATCCCCGCGATCCACTCGATGCGGTTGGCGGTGAGTCCTTCGCGCAGCGCCTTGATGATCGGGATGCCGCCGGCGACCGCCGCCTCGAAGCCCACCATCACGCCCTTCGCGTGCGCGGCGGCGAAGATCTCGGTGCCGTGGTGCGCGAGCAGCGCCTTGTTGGCGGTGACGACGTGCTTGCCGTGCGCGATCGCGTCGAGCACCAGCGTGCGCGCCGGCTCGATGCCGCCGATCAGCTCGCAGACGATGTCGACGTCGGGATGGCGGACGACGACGGCCGCGTCGTTGGTCAGGTTGACTCCGGCGGCGCCTCGCGTGGCCTCGCGCGCGCGGTCGAGCGTGCGCGTCGCGATCCAGTTGACGACGATCGGCCGGCCGGCGCGGCGCTGGATCTCCTCCTGGTTCCGGCGCAGCACGTCCCAGGTGCCGCGGCCGACGGTGCCGAAGCCGAGCAGTCCGACGTTGATGGGTTTCATCTGGAGGCGTGGCGGCGCTGGTAGCCGTCGAGAAAGCGGGCGATGCGGCCGAAGGCATCGGTCAGGTCGTCGCTGTTCGGGAGGAACACGACGCGGAAGTGGTCGGGCTGCGGCCAGTTGAAGCCGCTGCCCTGCACGACGAGCACCTTCTCCGCCTCGAGCAGGTCCAGCACGAACTGCTGGTCGTCCTCGATCGGATAGCGGGCCGGATCGAGCCGCGGGAAGAGGTAGAGCGCCGCCTTCGGCTTGACGCAGGTCACGCCCGGGATCGACGTGACCAGGTCGTGCGCAAGGTCGCGCTGGCGGGCGAGCCGGCCGCCCGGCGCGACCAGGTCGTTGATGCTCTGGTAGCCGCCCAGCGCCGTCTGGATCGCGAACTGGCCGGGCACGTTCGCGCACAGGCGCATCGAGGCGAGGATGTTGAGCCCCTCGAGGTAGTCCTGCGCGTGGCGCTTCTCGCCGGAGATCACCATCCAGCCGCTGCGGTAGCCGCAGGCGCGGTAGTTCTTCGAGAGGCCGTTGAACGTGACGAACAGCACGTCGTCGGCGAGCGAGGCGATCGACGTGTGCGTGGCGCCGTCGTAGAGCGTCTTGTCGTAGATCTCGTCGGCGAACACGATCAGCTGGTGCCGCCGCGCGATCTCGACGATCTCGCGCAGCAGATCCGGCGGATACAGCGCGCCGGTGGGGTTGTTCGGGTTGATCAGCACGATCGCGCGCGTGCGGTCCGTGATCTTGCCGGCGATGTCGGCGAGGTCGGGCAGCCATCCCGCGCCCTCGTCGCAGACGTAGTGACGCGCCCGGCCGCCGGCGAGGCTGACCGCCGCGGTCCACAGCGGATAGTCCGGCGCGGGCACCAGCACCTCGTCGTCGTCGTCGAGCAGCCCCTGCATCGCCATCACGATCAGCTCGGACACGCCGTTGCCGACGAAGATGTCGTCGAGCTCGACCCCGGCGATGCCCTTCTCCTGCGTGTAGTGCATGATCGCCTTGCGCGCGGCGAACAGCCCCTTCGAGTCGGAGTAGCCGGACGCCTGCGGCAGGTTGACGATCACGTCGTGGCGGACCTCGTCGGGCGTGTCGAAGCCGAACGATGCCAGGTTGCCGATGTTGAGCTTGATGATGCGGTGGCCCTCCTCCTCCATCAGCTTCGCGCGGGCGAGCACCGGCCCGCGGATGTCGTAGCAGACGTTGGCGAGCTTCGCCGACTTGCGGATCGTCTTCAGCATGGTCATGCCGCCACCGCCAGGCCGTCGCGGCGGAACATCTCCTTCACGCCGCGGACCGCCTGCCGCGTGCGCGCCTCGTTCTCGATCAGCGCGAAGCGGACGTGGCCGTCGCCGAACTCGCCGAAGCCGATGCCCGGCGACACCGACACCTTCGCCTGCGCGAGCAGCCGCTTGGTGAACTCGATCGAGCCGGCCGCCGCGTACGCGTCGGGGATCTTCGCCCAGACGTACATCGACGCCTTCGGGACGTCGACCGGCCATCCCGCCTCGTGCAGGCCCTTGACCAGCACGTCGCGGCGCTTCTGGTACTTCAGCGCGATCTCGGCGACGCAGTCCTGCGGGCCCTCGATGGCGGCGATCGCCGCGACCTGGATCGGCGTGAACGTGCCGTAGTCGTGGTAGCCCTTGATCCGCGCCAGCGCGTTGACGAGGTCGCGGTTGCCGACCATGAAGCCGACGCGCCAGCCCGCCATGTTGTAGCTCTTCGACAGGGTGAAGAACTCGACGGCGACGTCGCGCGCGCCGGGCACCTGCATGATCGACGGCGCCTTCCAGCCGTCGAAGCAGATGTCGGCGTAGGCGAGGTCGTGGACGACCCAGATCCCGTACTCCCTGGCCAGCGCGATCACCTTCTCGAAGAACGGCAGCTCGACGCACTGCGCCGTGGGGTTCGACGGGAAGTTGATGATCAGCATCTTGGGCTTGGGGAAGCTCATGCGGATCGTGTGCTCGAGCTCGGCGAAGAAGTCGACGCCGGGGGTCATCGGGATCTGCCGGATGTCGGCGCCGGCGATCACCGGTCCGTAGATGTGGATGGGGTAGCTGGGGTTGGGCACCAGCACCGTGTCGCCGCGGTTCAGCGTGGCCAGCGCCAGGTGGGCGATCCCCTCCTTCGAGCCGATGGTGGCGATCGCCTCGGTGTCCGGGTCGAAGCCCACGCCCCAGCGGCGCTCGTACCAGTGGCAGATCGCCCGGCGCAGCCGCGGGATGCCCTTCGACACCGAGTAGCCGTGCGTGTCGGGGCGCTGGGCCGTTTCGACCAGCTTCTGCACGATATGCGGCGGCGTGGGGCCGTCGGGGTTGCCCATGCCGAAGTCGATGATGTCCTCGCCGCGACGGCGGGCCGCCATCTTGAGCTCGGTGGTGATCGCGAAGACGTACGGGGGCAGGCGCTCGAGGCGCTCGAACTGCGACGACGGGAGGGACACGCGAGGACTCCGGAAGCGTAAGCGCCCGGAACCGTCCGAGCGACGCGCGGGCCGGAAGGGCGTCCCGCATCTATAATCCTAACGAAAACCGGGCTTTGCCGCAACGCACCATCGCCGCCGGGCACGCCGCTTCCGCGTCGGCACGGGCCGCGCGGCGGCGGGCGCCCGCGCTCCGACTCCAACACTCATTGCCGCTCCCCACCGTGCAATTCCACCTGCAGGCGCCCGAAGGCGTCGTCGTCACCGGCACCGGCGCCGGCTGGATCCGCGTCGGCACCCAGGAGATTCGGGCCAACGTCATCCTGACGCCCGACGCCGTCATCCCGGGGTTCGCCGCCGCCGGTTTCGATGCGCTGGACGAAGCCGATTTCGCGGCGCTGCTGCAGCACCGGCCCGAGGTCGTGCTGCTCGGCACGGGGCCGGTGCAGCGGTTCCCGCATCCGCGGCTGACGCGCGCGCTGCCCGAGGCGCGCGTCGGGTTCGAGGTGATGGACACCCGCGCCGCCTGCCGCACCTTCAACATCCTGACCGCGGAAGGCCGCCGTGTCGTCGCCGCCCTGGTCGTCGTCGGCTGAACGGAGCGTGCGCGGCGCGGCGCAGCGATGAGCGCGACCGACGCACCGCGCCGCGTCGTGATCGTGCTGGGCGCCGCGCAGACGCTGGCGTGGGCATCGAGCTACTACCTTCCGGCGGTGCTGGCCGATCCGGTCGCGGCGAGCCTTGGCGTTTCGCGCGTCTGGTTCTTCGGCGCGTTCTCCGCGGCGCTGCTGCTGATGGGCATGCTGGGCCCGGCGCTCGGACGCCATATCGACGCGCACGGCGGCCGCCGGACGCTGATGGCGTCGAACGGCGTGCTCGCCGCCGGGCTCGTCGCCCTCGCCGCCGCGCAGGGTCCCGTGTCGCTGGCGCTGGCCTGGGTCGCGCTGGGCGCCGGAATGGCGCTGGGACTCTACGAGACGGCGTTCGCCACGCTGGCGCATCTGTACGGCGCGCGGGCGCGGCTGCCGATCACCGGCATCACGCTGATGGCGGGCTTCGCCAGCACGCTGGGCTGGCCGCTGACCGCGGCGCTCGAGCACGCGATGGGCTGGCGCGGGGCCTGCCTCGTGTGGGCGGCACTGCACCTGGTCGTCGGGTTGCCCCTCAACGCGCTGCTGCCACGGCGCGCCGCACACGGGGGCGCCGCACATGGGTACGCCACGTCCGGCGGCTCCGCGCAACCGGGCGCGACGACCGGCGGCGCGAACCGGGGAGGCGCGGCGACCGACACCCCGGGTGCGGCCACGGCCGCCGTCGGGCCGGCGGACGGCGCCGGACGTCGTGGTGGCCGCCACGGTCCGCGCCGGGCGCCGCGCGATGATCATCGTCGCCGGCGTTTTCGCCGCGGTGTCCTACGTTTCGACGGCCATGGCCGCGCACCTGCCGCGACTGCTGCAGGAAACCGGCGCGACGGCGGCGGTCGCGATCGCCGCCGCGTCGCTGGTCGGGCCCGCGCAGGTCGCCGCGCGCTTCGTCGAGTTCGCCATCGCGCGCCGCTTCGCGCCGCATCCGCTGGCGCCGGCGCGCGTCGCCGCCGCATTGCACCCCGTCGGGGCCGGCCTGCTGGCGCTCATCGGCGGCGCGGGGCTCGGCGCGCCCGTGTTCGCGCTGCTGCACGGTGCCGGCAACGGGATGATGACCATTGCCCGCGGCACGCTGCCGCTGGCGCTGTTCGGCGCCGAGGGTTATGGCTTCCGGCAGGGCGCGATCAGCGCGGCGTCGCGGATCGTGCAGGCGGCGGCGCCGGTGTCGTTCGGCCTGCTGCTCGACGCCGGCGGCGCACCGGCGGCGCTGGCGCTGTCGGCCGGGCTGTCGCTCGCGGCCCTGGTCGCGCTGTTCGCCCTGCGCCGCTGAAGTCGTCGCGCCCCAGGGGGCCACGATGCGGCATCACCGCGTCCGTCCGGACCTCAGCACTGGATGGTGTTGCGGCAGAACTCCGTCAGCTCCCGCACCACGGCCCGATCGCCGGTCGGCGCCCGGGCCTTGCCGTCGCCGTACTCCATCGCCAGCTTGAATTCGTACTTCCGGAAGAACGCGTCGAACTGCTCGGCGCCCAGCGTGCCGACCGCCCACAGCTCGTCGGCGGCCGCGTCGTAGTCGAGCACGATCGCTGCCAGCGGCTGCGGCGCCGGGCCGCTGACGACCCGCGCGCCGCCGGCAGGGTCGTAGACGCTGTGATCGGCGCAGCAGTGGATGACCCTGGCGTCGGCGGTCGCCGTCTTCTCGGCCTGGTAGCGGATGAACGACACCTCGCGCGCCGGGTAAGCGAGCTTGTGCGCGCAGATCGCCGAGAAGGCGACGATCGACTTCGCCGGGCCGACGCCGCCGTCCCAGGCGTAGCGCGTGCCGTCCTCGCGCGTCAGCGTCGACGCCGCCGCCGGCGGCCGGCCGAGGTTGAGCAGGAAGCACGGCGTGCTCGCGTACGGGTAATGAAAGACGTAATTCGTGTCCGCCGCGAGCGCGCGGGCCTTCAGCGCGGCGCCCTTGGCGTCGACCAGTCTGGCGCGCGGGTACGGCCGGGGCGTCGCGTTGGCCCAGGCGCCTTCCAGCGCGCCCAGCGACGCCGCGCCGGTGACCAGCGCACAGGATTCGAGAAACCGCCGGCGCTCCATCGCCCCTCCGTCCGTCGATCGCAGGTGTCGCGCCCTTCCCCCCGGCGCGAACCGCCGATTCTACCGGGCCGACACCGGCGCGCCAGAGGACGAACCGAACGCTCAGGCGGCGAGCAGCTCGCGGATGTGCTCGGCCGCGCTGCGGCCGAGCGCGGACAGCGCGTAGCCGCCTTCGAGCGTCGAGATCAGCCGACCCTTGGCATGCCGGTTCGCGACGTCGAGCAGCTCGCGCGTCACCCAGGCATAGTCGGCCTCGGTGAGCTTGAGGCCCGCCAGCGGATCCTCGCGATGCGCGTCGAAGCCGGCCGACACGTAGAGGATTTCAGGGCGGAAGCGGTGCAGCGCCGGAATCCAGTGCACGCGCACCGCGTCGCGGAAGCCGTCGCTGCCGGTGCCTTCGGCGAGCGGGATGTTCACCATGTTCGGCCGGTGCTCCTCGGTGCCCGAGTACGGGTACAGCGGATGCTGGAAAGTCGAAACCATCAGCACCCGCGGCTCCGAGGCGAAGATGTTCTCGGTCCCGTTGCCGTGATGGACATCGAAGTCGATGACGGCGATCCGCTCGACCCCGTGGCGGACGAGCGCGTGTGCCGCGCCGACGGCGACGTTGTTGAACAGGCAGAACCCCATCGCGCGATCGCGCTCGGCGTGGTGGCCCGGCGGGCGCACCGCGCAGAACGCCGTCTTGCACTCGCCCGACAGCACGAGGTCGGTGGCGAGCACCAGGGCCCCGGCGGCGTGCCGCGCCGCGGTCAGCGAATGCGGGTTCAGCGCGGTGTCCGGATCGATGTAGTGCAGGCCCGACTCGGGGCTCGCCTTCTCGATGGTGTCGATGTAGGCCGCGCCGTGGACACGCGCGATTTCCTCGTGCGTCGCGGCGCGGGCAGTGTAGTGGCGCAGGTACGCGTCGAGGCCCGCGGCGATCAGCCGGTCGCTGATCGCGTGCAGGCGGTCCGGACACTCGGGATGGTAGGGCCCCATGTCGTGCAGCAGCGACGACGGGTGGGTGATGTAGGCGGTCGGCACGGGGAGTTGAACTTTCGGTCGCGGCGCCGGCTCTGACCAGCCGCCAGGTGGAGTTTAGCTTGCGCCCGGCGGTAATGACTAGCCGGGCCTCCGCGCGCTACATTCGCACCACGCGGTCGCTGCACTGCCGCCGACCCGTGGGCGCCCGGTCGACGGCGGCGGCCACCGCGACCCGACCGACCGCCTCGATCCCGACCGCCGTCCCCGACGCCTGCCCACCCCGACCCTCCCCCTGCGTCACGCCCGCCGCGCGTCCGACCCCCGTCCCTTCCGGAGCCCCGATGACCGTCCGCCCGGCCAGCCAGGCCAACGCCCCGACCGCCGCCCGGCTCGCCGCCGTGCTGGCCCAGCTCGACCGCATCGTCGTCGGCAAGGAAACGCCGCTCAAGCTCGCGCTGGCCTGCCTGCTCGCCCGCGGGCACCTGCTGATCGAGGACATCCCGGGCGTCGGCAAGTCGACGCTGGCGCAGGCGCTGTCGGTCACGCTGGGGCTGAAGTACGCCCGCGTCCAGTTCACCAGCGACCTGCTGCCTGCCGACGTGCTGGGCGTATCGATCTTCGACGCCGACGCGAAGGGGTTTCGCTTCCACCCGGGGCCGGTGTTCAACTCGGTGGTGCTGGCCGACGAAATCAACCGCGCGCCGCCGAAGTCCCAGAGCGCGCTGCTCGAGGCGATGGAGGAACGCCAGGTGTCGATGGACGGCGTGACGCGCAAGCTGCCGGATCCGTTCTTCGTCATCGCCACGCAGAACCCGGTCGAGCAGATCGGCGCCTATCCGCTGCCCGAGTCGCAGCTCGACCGCTTCCTGCTCGCCATCGAGCTCGGCTATCCGGACCCCGCCGCCGAGCGGGAACTCCTTGCCGGAGGCGACCGCCGGCAGCACATCGCCACGCTCCCCGCCCTGGCGGATCCGCCGACGCTGCTGGCCTGGCAGCGCGAGGCGGCCGAGGTCCACGTCGCGCCGGCCCTGCTCGACTACGTGCAGGCGCTGCTCGCGGCCACGCGCGGCAACACGGGGACCGCCGCCGACCCGGGCATGCGCCGCGGCCTGTCGCCGCGCGCCGGGTTGCTGCTGGTCGCGGCGGCCCGCGCCTGGGCGCTGATCAACGGTCGGCCGATGGTGATGCCGGAGGACGTGCAGGCGGTGTTCCCCGCCGTCGCCGGCCACCGGCTGGCGGGCGGGGCCCGCGCCGGCGCACTGCAGGCGCAGGCGCTGCTGCGCGGCGTCGCGGTGCCGTAGCCCGCTGCCGGGCATGGCCTTCGCGACGCCCTTCGCGGGCCCGCTGGCGGCGAACCTGCACCGGGTCCGCCAGCGGCTGTTCCGGCGCGCGCCGGAAGACGACCGCCCGGTGGTGCTGCGCCACCGCCGTATCTACATCCTGCCGTCGCGGCGCGGACTCGCGCTGATCGGCACGCTGGCGCTGATGCTGGTGACGTCGCTCAATTACGGCCTGTCGCTGGGCTTCGCCGCGACGTTCCTGCTGTCCGGGATGGTCGGCGCGACGCTGCTGCACACGTTCCGCAACCTGTCCGGCCTCGAAGTGCGACCGCTTGCCGCGGGGGAAACCTTCGCCGGCGCGACGCTGCCGTTCACGCTGTCCATCGGCGGCGCCGGCCTCGGGCGCGGGGTGATCAACGTCGCGGCGCGCGGTGCCGAGGTGACGCTCGACGTGCCGGCGGATGCCGCGCTGCCGGTGACGCTGGAGGTCCCGGCGCCGCAACGCGGCCGGCTGGCATTGGGCCGGATCACCTTGTCGACCGAATGGCCGCTCGGCCTGTGGCACGGCTGGGCGTACGTTCACTTTCCGCTCGCCGGCGTCGTGTTTCCCGCACCCGAGCCCGAGGCGCCGCCGCTGCCGTCGGGCAGCGGCGGTCACGATCTCGCCGCCAGCGCGCGGGGCGACGACAGCGACCTTGCCGGGCTGCGCGGCTACCAGACGGGTGACCCGCTGCAGCGCGTCGCGTGGAAGGCGGTCGCCCGCGGCGCCGGCTGGCACACCAAGCAGTTCGAAGGCAGCAGCGGCGCGGGTGTCGCGGCGCTCGACTGGCACGCGCTGCCGGCGGGGCTGCCGGTCGAGACCCGGCTCGCGCGGCTCGTCGCGTGGGTGCTCGCCGCCGAGCACGCGGCGCGGCCATTCTCGCTGGCGCTGCCGGGCGTCGCGCTGCCCGCGGGCCAGGGGCGCGATCATCGGCGCAACGCCCTCACCGCGCTCGCGCTGCACGCCGGGGCCGCGGAATGAAGCGCCGCGCGGTCCCCGCCCCCGCATTGTCGCCGGCGCAGATCCGCTGGCTGGGCGTGCTGCTGCTCGCGTCGCAACTGCCGCAACTGCCGTTCGTGCCGTTGTGGGTGGCGGGATTCGGCGCGACGCTGGTTGCGCTGCGCCTCGCCCTCCTCGCACGGGACCGGCGGCGCCCCGACACTCCACCCGCCCGCATTCCGGCGCTGGCGTTGGTGGTGTTCGCGCTGCTGACCGCGGCGGCGATCCGCGTGTCGTTCGGCTATTTCGTCGGCCGCGAGCCCTGCGTCGCGTTCCTGTTCGTGCTGGTCGGCATCAAGTACCTCGAAGCGAAGAGCGCGCGCGATGCCACGCTGCTGGTCTGCCTCGCGAGCTTTCTCCTGGTGACGCCGTTCTTCTACAGCCAGTCGCCGTTCTCGGCGCTGGCCGGGCTCCCGGCGCTGTTCGTGCTGGGGGCAACGCTGCAGGTGCTGGCGCATCCGCCCGGCGCGCCGTCGCCGCCGTGGCGGGTTGCCGTCGAGGCGCGCGGGCTTGCTGATGCTGCAGGGCATCCCGCTCGCCGCGCTGCTGTTCGTGCTGTTCCCGCGCCTGGCCGGTCCCCTGTGGGGGCTGCCCAACGACACGATGGCGCAGACCGGGCTGTCCGACCGCATGGCGCCGGGGTTCATCAGCGAACTGTCGCTGTCGGACGCGATCGCGTTTCGCGTCGACTTCGAAGGGCCCGTCCCGCCGCCGCCGCAGCGCTACTGGCGCGGCCCGGTGCTGTCGCGCTTCGACGGCGTCGAGTGGACCCAGGCAATCGCCGGCGGCGGCGGCCGGTTCGTGCCGCGGGGCGGCGCACCCGTCGCGTACACGGTCACGCTGGAGGCGAGCGGCAAGCCGTGGCTGTTCGCCCTCGACCTGCCGGCGAGCCTGCCCCGGCTCGCGTCCGGATCCGACGACGATGTCCCGGGCCCGCCGATCGCGACGCTCACCCGCGACCAGCAGCTGATCACGCGCGTGGCGGTCTCGCAGCCGCTGCGCTATCGGCAGGTCTCGCTGCTGCGCGCGAGCCACGAGGCGATCGCCGACCACGCGGCGGGCCACGAATTGGCGGAGAACCTCCGCCTCCCGGCGGGCCGGTCCCCGCCGAATCCGCGCACGCTCGCGTTCGCCCGCGACCTGCGCGAGCGCCATCCGGACGACGCCGATTACGTGGGCGCGGTGCTCGCGCACTTCCGCCGCGAGGCGTTCGTCTACACGATGTCGCCGCCGCTGCTCGAGCACGATCCGGTCGACATGTTCCTGTTCGACACCCGCCGCGGCTTCTGCGAGCACTACGCCAGCGCCTTCGTCGTGCTGCTGCGCGCCGCCGGCATCCCGGCGCGCGTGGTCACCGGCTACCAGGGCGGCGAGATCAATCCCAACGGCGGTTACCTGATCGTCCGCCAGTCGGATGCCCATGCCTGGGCCGAGGCGCTGATCGGCGGCCGCTGGCAGCGCGTCGATCCGACCGCCGCCGTCGCGCCGTCGCGCATCGAGATGGGCCTGGGCGGCGCACTGCCCTTCGGCGAGCCGGTGCCGTTCCTCGCGCGTCTCGACGACGGGCTGGTCAAGCAGCTCCGGCTCGCGTGGGACGCGATCAACCACGACTGGCGCCGCAACATCGTCGGATTCAACCAGGACCGGCAGCGCTCGCTGCTGCGCGAATGGCGGCTCGACCGCCTGCCGGCCTGGCAACTCGCCGGCGGCGCCATGCTGCTCGTCGCCGCGTGGCTGGGCCTCGTGCTGGCCTGGCTGGTCTGGCGGCGCCGCCGCGCCGACCGCGCGCACACGCTGTGGGAAGCCGCCTGCGCCAAGCTCGCGCGCGCCGGCCTGCCGCGGCAGCCGTACGAAGGGCCGCTCGCGTACGCCGATCGCGCCGCCGCGCGCTGGCCCGAGTTCGGCGTCGCGTTCCGCGTCATCGGCGATTCGTACGCGGGCCTGCGCTACGGCGTGGCCTCGTCGCGACCCGACACCGACCGCCAGCGCGCCGCGGCGCTGGCAACGCTGGCAAGGGCGATCGACGTGCTGCCGTCGCCGGCGGCGCTGCGTCGCGGCGACTCTGCCTAGAGCAGGTCGTCCCGCTCCAGCCCGCGCCGCTTCAGCCGCGCGCGGAGCTTCTCCAGCGCCTCGGCCTGGATCTGCCGCACGCGCTCGCGGGTGACGCCGACTTCGCCGGCGAGTTCCTCCAGCGTCGCCACCTCGCGGCCGTTGAGGCCGTAGCGGCGCTCGATCACCGTCCGGTGCCGCGGCGGCAGCTCGTCGAGCCACTGCTTCACCAGCGCCTCGATGCCGCTGTTGTGCAGCAGCAGCTCGGGCGCGATCGCCGACTCGTCGGCGACGGCGTCGCCGATCGACAGTGCGGCCTCGCGATCGAACGGCGCGTCGAGCGAGGTCGTGTGCTCGTTGTAGCCCAGGACGCGGCGGATGTCCTCGACGGCTGCGCCCGGTCAGGTGCGCGACGTCGTCGAGCGTGGGCTCGCGGCCGCCCTCCGGCGCGTGCGTCTCGAGGTGCCGCTGCGCGCGCAGCACGACGTTGAGTTCCTTCACCACGTGCGCCGGCAGACGGATCGTCCGCGACTGGCTCATGATCGCGCGCTCGACCGCCTGCCGGATCCACCAGGTCGCGTAGGTGGTGAAACGGAAGCCGCGCTCGGGGTCGAACTTTTCCAGCGCGTGGATGAGGCCGAGATTGCCCTCCTCGATCAGGTCGGGCAGCGCGAGGCCGCGGTGGACGTAGTGCTTGGCGATGCTGACGACGAGCCGCAGGTTGCGCTCGATCATCGTCTGCCGCGCGGCGAAGTCGCCGGCGCGCGACGCGCGCGACAGCGCGAGCTCTTCCTCGGGCGCCAGCAGCGCGTGGCGACCGATGTCGTTGAGGTAGATCTGCGTGAGGTCGGTGACGAAGTCGGCGGCCAGCCCCTCGACCGGCGCCTCGAGCGGCAGCTCCCGCGTCCAGCGGTCGGGCTCGGGAACGGCGGGCGCGACGTCGTCGGCGTGGAGGTCCTCGTCGTCGGGCGCGTCGTCGGCGTCCGCCACCGGAATTCCCGGCAGCGGCGGCTCGATGTCGGCACGCGATCGCCGGCGCGGCGCCATGGCCCTGGGCGGGTTCCTACGCCGGCGGCAGGTACCGCAGCGGATCCATCGGCTTGCCCAGCCGGCGGATTTCGAAGTGCAGCTTGACGCCGTTGGCGTCGGTGTCGCCCATTTCGGCGATCTTCTGTCCGCGGGTCACGGCCTGTCCTTCCTTGACCAGGATCTCGCGGTTGTGCGCGTACGCCGACAGGTACGTCGCGTTGTGCTTGACGATGATCAGCTTGCCGTAGCCGCGCAGGCCGGTTCCGGCATAGACGACCTTGCCCGGCGCGCTGGCGACGACCGCCTGGCCCGCCTTGCCCCCGATGTCGATGCCCTTGAGGTTCGCCGTCTCGGAAAAGCCCGCGATGACCTTGCCGGCGGTCGGCCACACCCAGTCGATCTTGTCCGCAGCATCGTCGGCGGGGGCGGGCTTCGCTTCGGGCGTGGGCGGGGTCGTCGCGCCCGTCGACGGGGCCGGGCGCGGCTCGGCCGGCGCCGGCTCGGCGCGCGCCACGACCGGCGGCGGCTCCGGCGCGACTGCGGCGCGTTGCGCCTCGCGCAGCGCTTGCTCGCTGTACGGCTCCTTCACCAGCTTCGGCTGGGTCTTGAGTCCTTCGGCGCCGCGACCCGCAGCGGCGACGCCCGGCGACGATGCAGTCGTGCCCGCAGCGGCGCCCGCGACGGCCGGCGCGCCCGGCCGATCATCGGTCGGCACCACCGGCGGCGACGTGCGCAGCGGGGCCGTGGCGACGCCGTTGGCGGCCCCCGCCGGCGCCGGCTCGCCGGGTGCGGCCAGCCGCAGGACCTGCCCGACACGGATCAGGTTCAGGTTCTCGATGTTGTTCCAG
Organism: uncultured beta proteobacterium; assembly: GCA_963810815.1. Taxonomy (GTDB): domain Bacteria; phylum Pseudomonadota; class Gammaproteobacteria; order Burkholderiales; family Casimicrobiaceae; genus CAVQWT01. The sequence goes on from CAWEPB010000004.1 coordinate 56,677, forward strand.
GCGGCGAGGTCGCGGTAGTCGAGCCCGTGATCCAGCGCGATCGCATACAGCGTGTCGCCGCGCTTGACCGTGTACGTGGACGGACGCCAGTCGGGCTCGGCAGCGGGGCGCGCGGCAGCGGCCGCGGACGGCGTCCCCGGCGCTGCGGCGGGACGTCCGGCGCGCTCCTCGACCGGCGCCGGGGTGCGCGACGCGCAGGCGGCCAGCGTCAGCACCAGCAACGCGACAGCGGCGCGGCGCAGCAACGGCAGGCGGTCGGAGTGTCGCCGCGCGGGCGGGCGGGCGGGTCGACGCGGTGGCGTCGTGGTGACGGCAATCATGGATGGGGGCGCGGGCATCGGACGCATCGCGTGGCGGCCGGCGCGCGGACGACGCGCCGTCAGGCCAGACCAGGCAACAATGGCACGAATCTTACCGCATCGAGCGTCTGCTCACGGAGGCCCGTGGTGGTGACGTCGATGACGGTGAGCCGCTGCACGCCGTCGCCGTCGGCGCCGTGTTGCGCCAGCGGCAGCACCATCCGGCCGCCGGGCTTGAGGTAGCGCAGCAGTGCGGTCGGCACTTCGTTGCTGCCTGCGGTGACGACGATCGCGTCGACGGCCAGCGTTTCGTTGAGGTCGTGCGAGCCGTCGCCGTGCTTGAGGCGGACGTTCGAGAGCTTGAGCGACTGCAGGTTGCGGCGCGCCTTGGCCACCAGGGCGCCGATGCGCTCGACCGTGTACACCTCGCGCGCCAGCTGCGCCAGCACGGCGGTCTGGTAGCCGCAGCCGGTGCCGATCTCGAGCACGCTGTCGAGCGTGCGGCCGTTGCGCGCGAGTTCGGTCATCCGGGCGACGACCCACGGCTGCGAGATCGTCTGGCCGTGGCCGATGGGCAGCGGCACGTCCTCGTAGGCGCGAATCGCCAGCGCCTCGTCGACGAAGATGTGCCGCGGCACCGCGTTCATCGCCGCGAGCACGGCCTCGTCGCGGATGCCGGACTCGCGCAGCCGGTCGACCATCCGCGTGCGGGTGCGCGCGGAGGTCATGCCGATGCCGGTCAGGCGTCCGGTGGGGGTGGCCATCGTCGCGAGCGGATCGGAGACGGTCAGGCGCCGGCAACGGCCAGCCAGTCGGAAACCGGGGCCATCTGGTCCCGGTGGGTGAGATCGATCTGCAGCGGAGTCACCGACACGCAGCCCTGCGCGACCGCGTGGAAGTCGGTACCCTCGCCGGCGTCGGCCGCGGGGCCCGCGGCGCCGACCCAGTAGACCGTTTCGCCGCGCGGGTTCTGCGTCCGGACCACGTCCTCGGCCTTGTGCCGGCGGCCCAGTCGCGTCACGCGGAAGCCCTTCAGCGCCGATTGCGGCACGTCGGGCACGTTGACGTTGATCAGCCGCGGCCCGAGCGTATGCGCCCGGTGCCGCTCGAAGAGTTCGACCGCCACGGCAGCGGCGGTCTCGAAATGCGCGGCGGTTTTCGACGCGAGGGACATCGCGATCGACGGAATCCCCAGCAGGTAGCCTTCGGTGGCCGCAGCGACGGTGCCCGAGTAGATGGTGTCGTCGCCCATGTTGGCGCCGAGGTTGATGCCCGAGATCACGAGGTCGGGCAGCGTGTCGAGCAGCCCGGTGACGGCGAGGTGCACGCAGTCGGTCGGCGTGCCGTTGACGAACAGGAAGCCGTTCGCCGCGCGGCGAACCGACAGCGGCCGGTCCAGCGTCAGCGAGTTCGATGCGCCGCTGCGGTCGCGCTCGGGCGCCACGACGGTGAGGTCGGCAAGCGGCGCCAGCGCGGCGGCGAGCCGTTCGAGGCCGGGCGCGAAATAGCCGTCGTCGTTGGAGAGGAGGATGCGCATCGGGGTGGAATGGTCGCGGGCAAGTTGCGGTCGGCTCCCCGCTTCCGGTCGGAACGATTATAAGGCGTTGCCCCCCGCGCCGTATAATCGACCGATGCGGAATCGTTCGCGTTCGCATTTCCCGGGTCCTCGGCGGCGCGCCTCGGCATGGGCCCAGCGGCGACGGCACACGCGCCGTGGCTGACGGCCGCGCCCTGGTCGTCGTCGCCGTCGCGCTGGCCGCGCTGTTCGCGCTGCCGGTCGTCGCCATCTTCGCGCTCGGCTTCGCCCCGGGTTCGCTGCCGACGTGGTCGCATCTCGCCGCCACGGTCCTGCCCGGCTACATCGGCAACACGCTGGCGCTGGTCGCGCTCACCGGCGCCGGCGTCGCGTTCGGCGGCACGCTCACCGCCTGGCTGGTCTCGCACCGGCGCTTCCCCGGAGACCGGGTGTTCGAGTGGGCGCTGATGCTGCCGCTGGCGATGCCGGCGTACGTGATGGCCTATGCCTACACCGATTGGCTGGAATACGCAGGCCCGGTGCAGACGACGCTGCGCGATGCATTCGGCTGGTCGCGCGGCGACTACTTCTTCCCCGACGTGCGCTCGCTTCCCGGCGCGGCGGCGATGTTCGTGCTGACGCTCTACCCGTACGTCTATCTGCTCGCCCGCACCGCATTCCTCGAGCGGCCGGCCTCGCTCAACGAGGCGGCGCGGACGATGGGCCTGACGCCAGCGCAGGCATTCTGGCGCGTCGACCTGCCGCTCGCGCGGCCGGCGGTCGCCGGCGGCATCGCGCTGGCGCTGATGGAAACGCTGGCCGACTACGGCACCGTCGCGTACTTCGCCGTCGACACGTTCACCACCGGCATCTACCGCGCGTGGTTCTCGCTCGGCGATCGTGTCGCCGCCGCGCAACTGTCGACGCTGCTGCTCGCCGTCGTGGTCGCGGCGGTGATGCTGGAACGCTGGTCGCGGCGCGCGGCGCGGGTCACGGGCGGCACCCGGCAGCGCAACCCGCTGCCGCCGGCGCGCCCTCGCCTCACCGGCGCGCGCGCCGCCGGTGCCACGGCGCTGTGCGTGCTGCCGATCGTGCTCGGCTTCCTGCTGCCGGTGGCGCTGCTGCTGCGGCTGGTCCTGACCGACCCGGAGGCCAGCTTCGGGCTGCGCTTCGGCGAACTCGCCTGGAACAGCTTCCGCGTGGCCGGCATCGCCGCGGCGCTTGCCGTCGCGTTCGCGGTCACCGTCGCGTACGCGGTGCGGCTCGCCCCCACCGCGCTCACCCGCGGCGTCGCGCGGCTGCTGACGCTGGGCTACGCGGTGCCGGGGACCGTGCTCGCGGTCGGCGTGCTGGTTCCGGTCGGCGCGCTCGACGGCTGGCTCGCCGGGACGATGCAGGCACGCCTCGGGATGACGACCGGCGTACTTCTTTCAGGCACGACGGCCGCGCTGATCTTCGCGTACCTGGTCCGCTATTTCGCCGTCGCCTGGAACGGTGTCGAGCCCGGATTCGCCCGCATCACCCCCAGCATGGACGCCGCGGCCCGCGGCCTTGGCGCCGGCACCGGCGGCACGCTGCTGCGCGTGCACGCGCCGCTGCTCGCGCGGAGCTGCGCCGCGGCCGCGCTGCTGGCGTTCGTCGACGTCATGAAGGAACTCCCGGCGACGCTGCTGATGCGGCCGTTCAACTTCGACACGCTGGCGACGCGCACCTACACGCTGGCGAAGGACGAGCGGCTGGCGGAAGCGGCGCTGCCTGCGCTCGCCATCGTCGCCGTCGGCGTGCTGCCGCTGCTGCTGCTCACCCGCGCCGTACGGCGGGGGGCGGCGCAACGCCGCTCCGAAGCGACAACGGCCGGTGCGGCGGCGCCGCTGCCGACCGCCCGCTGATCCCGCGCCGGCGCCGCCTCCCGCCCGCGTGCGGATCGGCCATCCGGTCCTCCATCCGCGTCCGTGTCGGTATCCCCGACTTCAGGTCGCGCCGGATTCGCGCCGTCGGTCAGGTCACGCCGGATGCGTGCGGTTCACTTCCAGCCGACCCGGTCGAGCAGCTTCTGCGCCGCCGGCGTCGACCGCGCGATCGACGCGATCGACAGCGTGTCGGCCTTGAACGGACCCAGCGCGTCGAGGGCCGGGTTCTTCACCACGACGCCCTTGACCACCGGCCATTCGTTGTTGCCGTCGGCGAAATACGCCTGCGCCTCGTCGCTCGCCAGGTACTCGAGGAACCTGACCGCGTTCTGCCGGTGCGGCGCGTGCTTCGCCACGCCGGCGCCGGAGATGTTGAGATGCGTGCCGAAGCTCGCCTGGTCGGGCCACACCACGGCCGTGCGGGCAACGATCTCGCGCTCCTCCGGCTTGTTCGACCGCATCAGCCGCGCGTAGTAGTACGTGTTGGCGACCGCGACACCGCACTCGCCGGCGGCAACCGCCTTGATCTGGTCGGTGTCGCCGCCGCGCGGGCTGCGTGCGAAGTTCGCCACCACGCCCTTCGCCCAGGCCTCGGCCTTCGCCTCGCCGAGGTGCTCGATCATCGCCGCGACCAGCGACAGGTTGTACGGATGGCTGCCCGAGCGCACGCAGATCTGGCCCTTGAGCTTCGGGTCGGCCAGCGATTCGTAGGTCGGCACATCGGCGGCCTTGAGCGCCGCCTTGTTGAGGACCAGCACGCGGGCGCGGCTCGAAAAGCCGAACCAGTGGCCCGCCGGATCGCGCAACGCCGCCGGAATGCGCTGATCGAGCAGCGTCGACTGCACCGGCTGGAACAGCCCCTGTTGCTGGGCGCTCCACAGCCGCGACGCATCGACGATCAGCAGCACGTCGGCCGGACTCTGCGCACCCTCGCTCTTCAGCCGGTCGAGGAGCTGCTCGTCGCCGGCCTCGATGCGGTTGATGCGGATGCCGGTCGCCTTGGTGAAATTGGCGTACAGCGCCTCGTCGGTCTGGTAGTGGCGCGCCGAATACAGGTTGAGCACGGGTTCCTCTGCCGCGGCCGCCGGCGCGGACGCGAACCCGGCGGCAAGCATGGCGAGGAACGTAACGGCAGCAGTGACGCGGGCCAGGGAGCGGGACGACATGGCGTTTCCTTCGGTGGCGGAAGATGAATGCCCCGATTCTGCCGTCTGCGGCTCTCGATGTCAATACGAATGAGAACGATTGTTGTTTGCGTGACCCCGTTGCGTGCGATATGCCACCGCGCCACGGTGGCAGCCTTCGGTCTCGTCGCCACCGCCGTCGCGACGGGGCGGCCTGCCCTGCGGAGGAGTGGGTCATCGACGCAGCAGGGCGGGCCGCTTCGGCGCGACCCCGCGCACGGCAACGGTTTGACCCGCATCTGGCACCACCCGTCGCGACGGGGCGGCCTGCCCTGCGGAGGAGTGGGTCATCGACGCAGCAGGGCGGGCCGCCCCGGCGCGAGCGACGCCCCCGCCCACTCTCACCCGCTGTTCCGCAACCCCGCCGCCAGCCCGTTGATCGTCAGGTGGATCCCCCGCTGCGTCCGCTCGTCCGTCTGCCCCGCCCGGTACCGCCGCAGCAGTTCGACCTGCAGGTGGTTGAGCGGATCCAGGTACGGAAAGCGGTTGCGTATGCTCCGCGCCAGCGTCGGATTGTCCGCGAGCAGACCTTCCTGCCCGGTGATCGCCCCCAGCGCCGCCACCGTCCGTGCGTGCTCGGCCGCGATCCGCGCATAGATGCGCTCGCGCAAGCCGGCATCGGGCACCAGTTCGGCGTAGCGGGAAGCGACCGCGAGGTCGGTCTTCGCCAGCACCATCCCCATGTTCGACAGCACGCTGCGGAAGAACGGCCAGCGCGCCTGCATTTCGGCCAGCAGCGCCAGCGCCGCCGCCGGGCCGTCGGGATGCGCGTCGCGCCACGCCTCGACCGCACTGCCGAACCCGTACCAGCCCGGCAGCATGAGCCGGCACTGGCCCCAGCTGAACACCCAGGGAATCGCCCGCAGGTCCTCGATGCGCGTGGACGCCGTGCGCGACGCGGGCCGGCTGCCGATCTTGAGCTCGGCGATCTCGGCGATCGGCGTCGCCGCGCGGAAGTACTCGACGAAGCCCGGCGTTCCGTAGACCAGGTCGCGGTACGCGCGGTGGGCGTGCGCCGACAATTCCTCCATCGCCGCATGGAAGTCGGCGGTGCGGTCGCCGACGGCCTCGTGATCGACCAGCGCGGCCTCGAGCGTCGCCGCGACCAGCGTCTCGAGATTGCGCCGGCCGAGCTCGGGATCCGAGTACTTGCTGGCGATGATCTCGCCCTGCTCGGTGATCCGCAGGCCACCGCCGACGCTGCCCTGCGGCTGGGCCAGGATCGCCTCGAACGACGGACCGCCGCCACGCCCGACGGTGCCGCCGCGGCCGTGAAAGAGGCGCAACGTCACGCCGGCCTCGGCGAACAGCGCGGCCAGCCCCGCCTCGGCACGGTAGAGCGCCCAGTTCGAGGTCAGGTAGCCCCCATCCTTGTTGCTGTCCGAGTAGCCGAGCATCACCTCCTGTACACCGCCGCGGCTCGCCACGATGCCGCGATAGCCGGGCAAGGCGAACGCCGAACGCATGACCGCGGGCGCGCGCTCCAGGTCGTCGATGGTCTCGAACAGCGGCACGATGTCCATCGCCGCCCCGCCCTCGCCACAGAGTCCGACTTCCTTCAGCAGCACCGCGACCTCGAGCAGGTCGGACACCGTCGCGCACTTGGAGATGACGTAATGCGGCAGGGCCGCGGCACCGTAGCCGCCGTGGATCGCCGCGGCACTGGCGAGGATCGCGAGTTCGGACGCGGTCCGCGCCGTGTACTGGACATACGGCGAGGCGAGCAGCCGCGCGCTGCCGAGCTCACGCGCGAGCAGCGCGACGCGCGCGTCCTCCGGCAGCGCCGCGTAGTCGCGCTCCACCCCGGCGCGGGCAAGCAGTTCGCCGACCACGGCCTCGTGGACATCGCTGTTCTGGCGCAGGTCCACCGCAGCCAGATGGAAGCCGAACACGTCGACCGCGCACCGCAGCGCAGCGAGGCGCCCGTCGGCGAGCAGCGCCGCGCCGTGCGCGCGCAGCGACGTGTCGATAGTCGCCAGGTCGGCCGCAAATTCGCCTGCCGTGGCGTACGGTGCGAGCCGCGCGTGCGGCCGGCGCGGCGGCGCGAGCGAGGCACGCGCCTCGGCGGTTGCCGCCAACCGCGCGTAGAGTCCCACCAGCGCCTGCCGATACGGTTCGTCGGAGCGGTGCGGGTTGTCGTCGCCGGCCGCCGCCGCGAGCGCCAGCAGCGCGGCAGTGGGCTTGACCAGCCGGGTGGACAGCGAAAGTTCGCCGCCCAGCGCATGGATCTCGCCGAGGTAGTGCGCGAAGGCGATCGCCGCCTGCGCGCGGACCGCGTAGTCGAGCATCGGCGCGGTCACGAAGGGGTTGCCGTCGCGGTCGCCGCCGATCCACGAACCCATGCGGAAGAATGGCGGCAGCCGCCACGCGGGGTCGAGCGCGAACGCGGCGCGCAGCTGCGCGTCGAGGGTCGCGTACAGCTGCGGCACCTCGGCCAGGAAGGTGTAGCCGTAGTACGCCAGTCCGTTGTCGATCTCGTCCTTCACCTCCAGCCGCGACAGGCGAATCATCGCCGTCTGCCACAGCTGCAGGACGCTCCGCTTCAGCCCGGTCTCGGTTGCGGCAGCCTCGTCGGGGGTCAGCGCCACCCGGTCGCGCCGGTCGAGCAATCGCGCAATCGCGCGCTCGGCGTCGAGGATGCTCTTGCGCTGCACCTCGGTCGGGTGCGCGGTGAGCACCGGCGAGACGACGGCACCGGCGAGCCAGCTCGCGATGGCCGCGGCGCCCACGCCGTCGGCGCGGATGCGCGCCAACGCATCGGCCAGGCTGCCGCGCTGCGGCGGCGAACCGGCGCGCGCATGCGCGCGGCGCCGGCGGTTCTGGTGGACGTCCTCGGCCAGGTTGGCGAGGTGCGAGAAATAGCTGAACGCCCGCACGACGTCGAGCGTCTGCCCGATCGGCAGCGGATTGAGCAGCGCGGCGAGTTCGCTCCGCACGGCGTCGGCATCGGCACCCTCGGCGCGGCGAAAGCGCACGGCGGTGCGGCGGATCGCCTCGATGCGGTCGAAGCCGTCCTGTCCCGACTCTTCGCGCAGCACGTCGCCGAGCACGCGACCCAGCAACCGGGTGTCGTCCTTGAGCGGCTGGTCCTTGTCGGCGGCGATGTCCATGGGCGTCCGGGAAGAGTGACTGCAAGGTAAGCGGAACGATTGTAGCCATTTGCGCCGTGCGCCGAATCGATTATCCTCAATCGCACCGCCGCGGTGCGCCACGCACCTTTCCGGAACCTCCATGACCGATCATCCGTCCGCCACCACCCTCGCTGCGCTTGCCGCCCACCGGCGCGAATTCGCCGGCCCCACGCTCTCCTCGCTGTTCGACGCCGACGCGACCCGCTTCGACGCGCTGTCGTTCGCCTTCGACGGCTGGTGCGTCGACATTTCGAAGGAGCGCCTGACCGCGCGCACGGTGGCACTGCTCGCGGCGCACGCCGAGGCCCTCGGCCTGCCGGCGTGGCGCGAGGCGCTCTTCGCCGGCGAGCGCGTCAACATGAGCGAGCAGCGGCCGGCGCTGCACACGGCGCTGCGCGCCACCGGCGACGCGTCGATCGTCGTCGACGGCACCGACGTCATGCCCGGCGTCCGCGCCGCGCGCTCGCGCGTCGCCGCGCTGGCGCAGGCGATCCGCGCCGGCGAGCGGCTCGGCGCCACCGGCGCGCCGATCCGCGACGTCGTGAATCTGGGCATCGGCGGTTCGGATCTCGGGCCGCGGCTGGTCTGCGACGCGCTCGGTGGCTCGGACGGCGGCGCGGCGCGCGTCCATTTCGTCTCGAATGTCGATCCGGCGCATCTCGCCCGCACGCTGGCACCGCTGGCGCCCGCATCGACGCTGTTCATCGTCACGTCGAAATCGTTCAACACCCAGGAGACGCTCGCCAACGCGGCGACCGCCGCGGCGTGGCTGGCCGCGGCGCTTCCCGGCGCGGACGTGCGCCGGCACTTCATCGCCGTCACCGGGAACGCGGACGCGGCGCGCCCGCACGTCGCCGCCACGGACGACCTGCTGCCGCTGCCGGCCTGGGTCGGCGGCCGCTATTCGCTGTGGTCCGCCGCGGGATTGCCGATCGCCATCGCGCTGGGGCCGGCGGTCTTCGATGCGCTGCTGGCCGGTGCGGCGAGCATGGACACGCACTTCCGCACCGCGCCGCTGGCCGCCAACCTCCCGTTCGTGCTGGGGGCACTCGGCTGGTGGAACACGCGGCATCTGGGCCACGTCGAGCGCGTCGTCGTGCCCTATGCGCAACCGCTGGCGCTGCTTCCGCAATACCTGCAGCAGCTGGTGCTCGAGAGCAACGGCAAGCAGGTCGACCGCACGGGCCGCCCGGTCACCGGACCGACCGCGCCGGCGTGGTGGGGCGCCGCCGGCACCGACGCGCAGCACGCGTTCTTCCAGTGGCTGCACCAGGGCACGCGCGAAGCGCCGGTGGAGTTCATCGTGCCGGTCACCGCCACGGTCGGCCCCGCGTCGGCGCAGACGCTGCTCGTCGCCAACGCGCTGGCGCAGGCGCAGGCGCTGCTCGAGGGTCGGGGGAATGGTCCGGAGGATCGCGCTGCGGCGGCGGACCGCAGCCGCGCCTGCCCCGGCAACCGCGCGTCGACGACGCTGCTGCTGCCGCGGCTCGATGCGCGCACGCTCGGGCAACTGCTCGCGCTCTACGAGCACCGCACCTTCGTCGAGGCGATGCTCTGCGGCATCAATCCGTTCGACCAGTTCGGCGTCGAACTCGGCAAGGCGCTGGCCGGACCGGTGGTCGCCGCCCTGGCCGACGGCACGCCGCTGCCCGCGGCCACCGACGCGTCGACCCGCGGACTCGTCGCGGCCGCGCGCGCCATGCGCGGCGCGACCGGCTGAGGTCGGGGCGCCCGGCCGACAGCGCTGCGCCCGGTCGGCGGCGGAGCGCGCGGCCGGATCCCGCGCGGCGGCGTCAGCGATCCGCCGCCTTGATCGCCTGCGCCAGCATCGCCACCGTCGCCGCGTAGAGGCGGCTGCGGTTGTAGCGCGTGATCACGTAGAAGTTGTGGCCGGCCACGAAGAGCTCCGGCTCGGCGTCGCGCTGCTCGAGCGCCAGCACGCCGACCGGCTCGGGGGCCAGATCCGGCGGCACGGCGACGGCGAGCCCGTCGGCAGTCCACGCCTCGAGCGCGCGCCGCTCGGACAGCCCGCCGCCTGATTCGACCCGCCGCAGCAGCAACGCGCCGCCCTCGCCTTCCGCCGTGGCCGGCAGCAGCACCGGCTGCCCGCGCTGCCAGTCGTGCCGCGCGAGATACGCGGCGACGCTGCCGATGACGTCGTCGGCGCTCTGCCACAGGTCGATGCGGCCGTCGGCGTCGAAGTCGACGGCGTAGGCGCGGTAGCTGCCCGGCATGAACTGCGGCATGCCCAGCGCGCCCGCGAACGAACCCTTCGGCTGCAGCGGGTCGACGCCGAGATCGCGCGCCAGCAGCAGGAAGTGCTCGAGTTCGCCGCGGAAGAAGGTCGCGCGGCGCGGATAGTCGAAGGCGAGCGTGGCGAGCGCGTCGAAGGTCCGGTGGCGGCCGGTGTTGGCGCCGTAGACGGTCTCGACGCCGAGAATCGCCACGACCACTTCCGGCGGCACGCCGTAGTCGCGCTCGGCGCGCGCCGAGCGTCGCGCGGTGGGCGGCGAGGAATGCCGCGCCGCCGTCGACGCGCGCCGGCGCGAGCAGCGGCGGCGCGTACTCGTACCACTTCGGCGGCGCCAGCAGCGGCCGGTCCATCGCCGCGACGACGCCGGGCTGCGGACGCGCCGCACGGAACGCACGCGCCAACGCCGCGCCGTCGAACCCGTGCGCGCTGACCATGTCGTCGATGAAGGCGCGCACGTCGCTGCGCCCGGCGAATCCCGCCGGGTCGGCCTTCCCGCCCTTGCCCGGCTTTCCCGGCTTGCCGGACTGGCCGGCGGTGGGGGCGTTCGCGCGCGGTGCGCCGGACGGGTCGACGGCGGAGCCGGTGGCCGGTCGCCCGCCGCGAGCGGCCGGCGAGGGCTCGGTTGCCACCACGGGCGGTGGCTCCGTTGCCGCGGCCGGCGTTGCCGCCGACACCGCCGGCGCGCCCACCGGCAGCAGCGCAAGGAACGCCAGCGCGCAGCCCGACGACAAGGACCGGCGGGCACCCGCGGCGAAGCGGAGGGCGAACGGGGCGGCACGAAGCGGTTCCATCGGGCCCGGATGTTATCATCGCCGCGACCGGCCACCATCCGCGCTCGCGCCGATTTTCCCGCTGCGCGATGCAGCGCCCGGTGTCCGCCGCCGCCCCGCAATGTCGCTCCGTCCGTCGCACCTCTATCCGCTGTTCCGCCCGATGCTGTTCGCGCTCGATCCGGAGATCGCGCACGACGTCGCTTTCTCGAGCCTCGACACCGCGGCGCGCTGCGGGCTCGCCCGCCTGGTGCTGCCGTCGGTGCCGGCCGATCCGGTCGAGGTGATGGGACTCGAGGTTCGCCAACCGCGTCGGCCTCGCCGCCGGCCTCGACAAGAACGCCGAGCACATCGACGGACTGGCCGCGTTCGGCTTCGGCCACATCGAATGCGGCACCGTCACGCCGCGCGCGCAGCCCGGCAATCCGAAGCCGCGCCTGTTCCGGATCGTCGAAGCCGAGGCGCTGATCAACCGGATGGGCTTCAACAACCGCGGCCTCGACGCGTTCCTCGCCAACGTCGCGCGGGCGAAATACCGCGGCGTCCTGGGGCTCAACATCGGCAAGAACTTCGACACCCCCAACGAGCGCGCGGTCGACGACTACCTTGCCTGCCTGCGCGGCGTCTACGCCCGCGCGGCCTACGTCGCCGTCAACGTCAGTTCGCCCAACACCAAGGGCCTGCGCGACCTGCAGCACGAGGACGCGCTCGGCGGACTGCTGCGGACGCTGAAGGCCGAGCAGGCGAAGCTCGCCGACCGGCACGGCAAGTACACGCCGATCGCGATCAAGATCGCGCCGGACCTCGACGACGCCGCGCTCGCCGGCATCGCCAAGCTGCTGGTCCGGCACCGCATCGACGGCGTCATCGCCACCAACACGACGATCGCGCGCGACGCCGTGCGCGGCCGGCCGCACGCCGACGAGACCGGCGGCCTTTCCGGCGCACCGCTGCGCGCGCGCGCCACCGCGGTCGTGGCGACGCTGGCCCGCGCGCTCGACGGCGCGCTGCCGGTGATCGGCGTCGGCGGCATCCTGTCCGGCGCCGACGCCCGCGAGAAGATCGACGCCGGCGCCGCGCTGGTGCAGATCTACACCGGGCTCATCTACCGCGGCCCGGATCTCGTTGCCGACTGCGTGCGCGCGACCGCGGACCCCGCGCCGGCCGTGCCGGCCTGAAACCCGCCGCCGGCCGCCGGGGCCCGGGTCAGCCGGCGGCGCGCGACGCCGCCAGCATCTTCGCGGCGGCCTCGGCGACGACCGTGCCGTCCTGGTTGCGGCAGACCCCGGCGAGGTCGACGACGCCGCCGCCGTGTTTCGGCTTGTCGTGCTTCGCCGTCACGGTCCAGGTCGTCGTCAGGGTGTCGCCGACGCGCACCGGCGCGACGAACCGCGTGTTGTGCTCGAGGTAGCCGATGGCGGTGCCGTGGAAGAACATGCCGACCGGCGCGCCCATCAGCGCGCTGGTGATCATGCCGTGCAGGATCCGCGTGCCGTAGCGCGACTGCCGCGCGTAGACCTCGTCGGTGTGATGCGGATTGAAGTCGCCGATCAGCCCCGCGCCCAGCACCAGGTGCGTCTCGGTGATCGTGACCGTGCGCGCGAAGGTCTCGCCGACCCGCGTCTCGTCGTACCCGCGTCCGCTGCCGTCCATGCCGTTGCCCGCCTGCTTCGTCATCGCCACCCCGCCGTCGCGCCGAGCCGATGGGCGCCGCCGCCACGCCGGCCCCTCCCGCAGTGCGTCCGCACCCGGTCGGCCGGCCCGTTCACTCCGCAGTCGGCGCGTCGGCCGCCACGAGCTCGAAGCGGAAGCCGGCGGCGCGCACCCCGGCGACGAGGTGCGCGAGCGCCTCGTCCACCAGCGCCGGGGCGCCGCGCACCCCCAGCTCGATCCGGCGCCCGCCGTCGGGCAGGAACGTCGGCAGGCTGAACAGCTTCAACGCCGGGAATCGCGCCACGTTCTCGTCCATCAACGGCAGCAGCTGGCTCTCGCCGGCATCGAAGACGACGATCGCGCGCTCGGCGACCGGCGGCTGGGACAGGTCCGGGTACCGGGTCGAGAGCACCCACTCGAGCATCGGCCAGGCCATCTGCGGAAAACCGGGGAAGAAATGGTGGTCCCGCACCGAGAACGACGCGATCCGGTTGAACGGGTTCGGAATGATCGTGCTGCCCTGCGGGAACTCGGCCATCAGCACGCGGTGCGGATACGCCTCGGCGCCGAAGCGCCCCTCGATCTCGGCGACCGCCTCCGGGTGGCGCACGAGCGGCACGCCGAGCGCGGCGGCGGCGGCCTGCCGCGTGTGGTCGTCGGGCGTCGCGCCGACGCCGCCGAAGCTGAACACGACGTCGCCGCTGGCGAAGCTCTCGCGCAGCAGCGCCGTGAGCCGACCGCGATCGTCGCCTTCGTAGCGCGCCCACGCGAGCGCAAGGCCGCGCGCGCCCAGCGTGGCGATGACGTGCGGCAGGTGCTTGTCGGCGCGCTTGCCGGAGAGGATTTCGTCGCCGATGACGAGCGCGCCGATGCGCGGGGATGCCACCGGATCAGGCCACCGGCGCTTCGGCGAACTTGTCGTTCATCTGCGTCATCATGTTCGAGAACGCGCGATCGATCAGCGGCTCGGCCTCGACCAGGCGCGCCTGATCGCTGCGGAAGCGCTCGGCCAGGTCCTCCGCGGTCATCGACAGCGCCTTCTGGCCCTGCCGGTTCGTGAACAGGTAGGTGCCGCGCAGCGGGCTCACCCAGGCGAGCTTGGCGAAGGCGAGCTGCCCGTCCTCGGCCTCGAACTCGATCCACATGCCGCGCTCGAGGCTGCGCGCGATCTCGAGGTATTCGTCGTCGAGGACTTCGGCCTCCGGCTCGACCGGCTCCGGCTCGGCCTGGGTCATCGCCTGCGCCAGCGCCTCGGCGCGCGCCGCGGCGGCGTCGTCGCCGGCCGCCTTCGCCACCTCGGCCTCGGCCTTGGCCTGTTCGGCCACCGCGGCCGTCGGCAGCGCCACCGCGGCCAGCGACGGCTTCACCGCCGCCGCGTGCGCCTCGACCAGGTTGGACATGAACTGCTCGCGGTCCTCCGGCGGCCACGGAACCGAATGCAGGCCGGCCGACATGCGCTTCAGCAGCGACGGCAGCAGCGCGACCAGGTGCTTGCGGTCCTCGGAGGACTTCTTCGGCTGCACGCTCCAGACGAGGTCCTCGAGCGTCGCGACCGCCTGCCCCCAGGCGTCGCTCTCCTCGCCGTCCTGCAGGTAGACGTGCTCGAGCGCCCCGCACCAGCGCTGGCGCAGGAAGGTGGCGAGGAAATTGGGCACCGGGTAGTGCTCGATGCGCTTCTCGATCTCCGCGCGCGACACGCCGACGGCGATCTCGCGCCGGTCGTGTGAGATTGATCTCCTCGGCCGTCGACGCGATGTTCGCCTCGGCCGCCTTTTCCTCGTCGGCGAGGAACGCCTGGAGATCCTCGCGCAACTCGTCGAACAGATCGAGGTTGTCGGTGAAGTCGTTGAGGATGCGGTGGACGATCTGGTCGAGCTTGCGGTACAGCGGATCGTCGTTGCCCATCTCCGGCGACCAGCCCAGCCCGGCCTCGGCCAGCGCGTTGACCAGCACGCGGGACGGATGCGTCTTGCGCGCGAAGAACGCGCCGTCGAGCATCGCCGCCTTGAGCACCGGGATCTGCAGCCGCGCGAGCAGCGCCTTGATGCCGTCGGGAAGGTCCCTGGTCTCGAAGATGAAGTCGAACAGCATCGCGACCATCTCGATGGTCATCGATTCGAGCTGGTTCGCCTTCTGCCCGAGCGGCGATTCCTGCAGGTCGCGCAGGACGTTCTGCATCCCGGTCGGGATGCCGGAGAACTGGACCGCACCGTCGCCGAGGTCGAAGCCGGTTTCGCCGGCCTGCAGCCGTGCGAGGCCCTCGCCCAGCATCGGGGTCGTGATGATCGGTGCGCCGGGGACGTAACCCGCCGCCGTCGTCGCCAGCGGTCCCGACGGAATGTAGCGCGACGGCACCATCGGCCCCGCGCCGCCGAACTCGATCGACGGGAACTCGAGCGAACCCTCGCCGTGGCCGGCCGCCGGCCCGCCGGTCGACGGCTGGCCCGGCATCCCGAACGATGGCTCCGGCGCCGCGCCGCCCGGCGGCATCCCGAACGGCGGGACCGCCGCGCTGCCCGCGGGCGGCGCGAACTGCGGCATCGGCGCCTGGCCGCTGGCGAACATCCGCCGGAACATCGCCATCACGTCGACTTCGGGCGGCGGCGCCGGTTGCCTGGAGTCGGGCCTGGCCGCGGCGCCGCGCTGACGCTCGCCGCCCCCGGGATTGATGATCGAGGCGCGCGCACCGGGCACGACGTGGAGCTGCACCAGGTGCTTGTTGAGGTCCTGGTAGATCGCGTTCAGGTCGGACAGCGAGCCCTGGTTGAGTTCCTTCAGGATCTGGAACTTGACCCGTTCCTCGCTCTTCTGCGACTTCAGCGCATCCGCGAAGGCGGTGACGATGCCCTCGGGCGCGAGCGGATTGCCGTCGGTCTCCAGGTCCGGCCGGCCCATCAGGTGGCCGATGCCGCGATTGAGCGTCTGCAGCTCGTCGTAGCAGAGGTTCTCGACGACGCGCGTGATGTTGCCGGTGATCACCGACTCGTCCATCACCTGGGTGTCGACGAGCGTCAGGTTGCTGATGTCGACCTTGGAGAAGTCCGCCTTGGCCTCCTCCTTGCCGGCGATCTTCTCGTCGATGCGCTGACGGAGCCGGCGCTCGAACTCCGCCATCAGCGTCTTGCGTTCGGTCGTCAGGGTCGCGCGGGCGTCCAGGAACAACTGCTGCTCGTCGCGGATGTCGGTGCGACTGGCGCGGTCCATCAGCACTTCGCCGACCTTGTCCAGGATCGCCGAGAACGACGCGAGCAGGCGTGTCACCGCGAGATCCCGGCAGTCGCCGAGGATCTTCGTGGTGTCGCGCGGCGTCGGCCGTCGGCTGGCTGCTTGGGTGGTCGTGGCGTTCACGTGGGCGTCGTGCATGGGCGGCCCGGGGGGCATCCTCGCCACCCCGTCGCGGCACGAACCTCCGGGCCGCAGCTGCACGGCTCCCCCGGCACCTCGAAAATGCCCGACGAACCGCCGCTAACTGACTGTAGCACGGCGCGAAAGCCGCTGCCAACGCGCCGAAATGCCGCCGGTCAGCGGGAGAGCTCCGCCCAGGCGCGTTCCAGGCGCTTGTAGGACACCGGCTGCGGTGTGCGCAGTTCCTGCGCGAACAGCGAGACCGTCAGCTCCTCCAGCAGCCAGCGGAATTCATCGAGCCGGGGCTCGATGCGACCGGCGGCCCGGTCGGCCTCGCGCCGTTCGGCCAGCCGGCGCCACCACTCGGCCAGCGTCGCCGCGTGCTTCGCGTCGCGGCCCGGGTTCTCGCCGTATTTGGCCAGGCGCCGCTCCGCGGCGGCAAGATAGCGCGGCAGGTGGTTGAGCTGCCCCCACGGCGTCGCGCGGAAGAAGCCGGGATGCACGAGGCCGTCGCGCCGGGCGCGGATTTCGGCGCCGAGACGCGCCAGCGCCGGCGGCAGCCCGGCGATCCGCTGCGACAGCGAGTGGTGCGCGGCGGCGATCGTGGCCAGGAGCCGGAACGCGCCCTCCCCGACCGCCGGCAGCCGGGTCCGCGCCCGCTTCACCTGCTCGGCGAACGCCGCGGCGGTCCGCGGCAACGGATCGTCGCCGACGAAGGCGCGGTCGGCGATCGCCGCCAGCGCGTCGGCCAGCAGCGCGTCGGTGGCGATCACGGGTTTGAGCTGCAGCGCCGCCTGGGCGAAGCCGGGGCCGCCCTTCTCGAACCGGCCGAACGCATCCTTGAGCGCGAAGCGGATCAGGCGAATGACGCCGGCGCGGGTCGACCGCTCGGCCGCGGCCGCGGTGTCCAGCAACGCCAGCGACACGCTGTCGACGTCGTCGACCAGCGCCGGGTAGCCGGTGACCCGCCGGCCGCCGACGTCCCGCGTCAGCGTCGGCGGCAGGTCGCCGCACTCCCAGCTCTTCATCCCCTTCTGCTCGAGTACCGGTCCCGCCGCGGCGAAGGTCATCTGCGCGGCTTCGCCGAGCTTCGCCCGCAGCAGCGCCGGATCGCGGTCGCATCCCAGCTCGCGCCCGGCCGCGTCGACGACGCGAAGGTTGACGGCGAGATGCGGGGCCGGCGGCGAATCGTCCCAGACCGAAGGCGGCGGCGTGTCGCGCAGCCGCTCGCCGAGCCAGCCGCGAATCGCCTCGGGCAGCGGGGCGCGGCCCGCGGGCACCGCCTCGAGGAACGCGGTCACGCTGTCGGGAATCGGCACCAGCCGGTTGCGCCAGGCCTTGGGCAGCGACTTCAGATAGTGGGTGACCTTGTCGCGCACCATCCCGGGCACCAGCCAGGTGAGGCGGGCGTCGTCGAGCTGGTTGAGCATCGCCAGCGGCACGGTCACGGTCAGGCCGTCGAGCGGATGCCCCGGGGCAAAGCGGTACTTCACCGGCAGCCGGGTGCCGGCCATCTCGATCGACTCCGGAAAGAGCTCCTCGGTCACGTGCGCCGCGGCGTGGCGCATCAGCGCGTCGCGGGTGAGGAAGAGGACGCGGGGATCCCCGCGTTCGGCCTCCTCGCGCCAACGCTCGAAGCCGGCGAGCGTGCACACGGCGTCGGGCAGCCTGGCGGCGTAGAACGCGGCGATCGTCTCGTCGTCGACCAGCACGTCCTGCCGGCGCGCCTTGTGTTCGAGCTCGGCCACCGCGGCGACCTGCCGCTGGTTGTGCGGGAGGAAGGCGCCCTTCGTCGCCAGCGCGCCGGGCACCAGGGCCTCGCGGATGAACACCTCGCGCGCGGTCGCCGGGTCGATGGCACCGAACGAGACCCGTCGCCGCGGCACCAGCGTGAGGCCGTAGAGCTGCACGCGTTCGCTGGCGACGACTTCGCCGCGACCCTCGTCCCAGTGCGGCTCGAAGTACTCGCGGGTGACGCGGTCGCCGGCGACCGCCTCGATCCACTCGGGCTCGACCCGGGCGGCCACCCTCGCGTACAGCCGCTGCGTCTCGACCAGCTCGGCGGCGAGCACCCAGCGCGGCGCCTTCTTCGCGAGCCCCGAACCGGGGTGCAGCACGAACGCGAGGCCGCGCGTGCCCTGGTAGCCGTCCCCCTCCGGGTCCTTGCTGCCGACGTTCGACAGCAGGCCGGTGAGCAGCGCCTCGTGGATCGCCTGGTAGCGGCGCGCGTCGATCGCCGCCGGCAGCGCCGGCGACCACTGCCAGCCGAGGTCGGCGAGCTCGCTCGCGAGCTGCCGATGGACGTCGCGCCATTCGGTGAGGCGCAGGAACGAGACGAACTGCGCGCGGCAGGCGTCGACGCGCCGGCGGTGCGACAGCCCCTGCCCGTCGAGCCCGGCGAAGAACTCCCACAGCGCGATCAGCGACAGGAAATCGGAGCGCTCGTCGCGGAACCGGAGGTGCGCCTGGTCGGCGGCCTGCTGCTTTTCCAGCGGACGGTCGCGCGGATCGGGCACCGACAGCGCGGCGGCGATGACCAGCACCTCGGCCAGGCAGCCGCGCTCGCGCGCCGCGAGCACCATTCGCCCGACGCGGGGATCGACCGGCAGCCGCGCCAGATCGCGGCCCAGCGGCGTCAGCGCGCGCGCCGCGTCGACGGCGCCCAGCTCCTGCAGCAGCTGGTAGCCGTCGGCGATCGCGCGCGGCCCGGGCGCCTCGAGGAACGGGAACGCCGCGACGTCGCCGAGGTCGAGCGACGCCATCCGCAGGATCACGGCCGCCAGCGAGCTGCGCAGGATCTCCGGATCGGTGTAGCGCGGGCCGCGCTGCGTAGTCGTCCTCCGCGTACAGCCGCACGCAGACGCCGGCGGCCACCCGGCCGCAGCGCCCCGCGCGCTGGTCGGCGGCCGCCTGCGCGATCTTCTCGATCTGCAGCAGCGTCGTCTTGTTGCGCAGCGCGTAGCGCTTGACGCGCGCGAGCCCGCTGTCGATGACGTAGCGGATGCCGGGCACCGTCAGCGACGTCTCCGCGACGTTGGTCGCGAGCACGACGCGCCGCCCGCGTGACGGCGCGAACACGCGCTGCTGCTCGGCGACGGAAAGCCGCGAGTACAGCGGCAGGATCTCGACGGCAGCGGCGTACGGCCGGCGCGCGAGCCCGCGGCGCAGCAGCTCCGAGGTCTCGCGGATCTCGCGCTCGCCGGGCAGGAACACCAGGATGTCGCCGGGCCCCTCGCGCCAGAGGTCCTCTGCCGCGGCGACGATCGCGTCCTCCAGTTCCTCCTCGTCGTCGGCCTCGCCGGTCGCGACGTCGCGGCCCGAGCCCAGCGGCCGCCAGCGGATATCGACCGGGTAGGTGCGCCCGGTGACCTCGATCACCGGCGCCGGCCGCCTCGGGGGTGCCGAAATGGCGCGCGAAGCGCTGCGCGTCGAGCGTCGCCGACGTCACGATGACCTTGAGGTCGGGACGTTCCGCCAGCAGCGTCCTGAGGTAACCCAGCAGGAAGTCGATGTTGAGGCTGCGCTCGTGCGCCTCGTCGACGATGATCGTGTCGTAGGCCGAGAGCCGCCGGTCGACCGGCGGTCTCGGCGAGCAGGATGCCGTCGGTCATCAGCTTCACGAACGCGTCGGGCTTCGTGTGGTCGGTGAAGCGGACCTTGTACCCGACGTCGGTGCCGAGCTCGCTGCCCAACTCCTGGGCGATGCGCGTCGCCACCGCGCGCGCCGCGATGCGCCGCGGCTGGGTGTGGCCGATCAGTCCGCGCTCGCCGCGACCGAGCGCCAGGCAGATCTTCGGCAGCTGCGTGGTCTTGCCGGAACCGGTCTCGCCGCTGACGATGACGACCGGGTGATCGCGGATGGCGGCCGCGATCTCGTCGGCGCGCTGCGCGACGGGCAGGTCGTCTGGGTAGACGATCGCCGGCCGGCGCGCGGCACGGGCACGGCGGCGCTCGACCGAGCGCGCGACCGCGGCTTCGAGCCGCTGCCATTCCGCCGCCGGCGCGCGGCCGGCGCGGGCGCGCTCGATCCGCCGGGCGAGCGGCAACGCGTCGACCGCCATGCCTTCGGCAAGGGCGGCGAGCAGACGGGCGGCGGGAGTCGGGGCAGGCATGGCGGGAGCGGCGCGGATTCTACCCCGCGGCCGGCGCCTCCGTTATCATCCCCGATCCGCTGCCCGGCCGGCGGCCGCGTGCCGGCACCCCAAGTCCCAGGAGAACTCATGACCGATCGCATCCTTTCGCCCCCCGTCGCGCGTCGCCCGCGGTCGCCCCGGACCGTGCTTGCGCTGGCCCTCGCCGCGGCGCTGGCCGCGTCCCTCGCCGCTGCCCTGCCCGCCGACGCCAAGACGCTGCGCTGGGCCGGTCGCGGCGACCCGCAGACGATGGATCCGTACTCGCAGAACGAGAACCTGACCAACAACATCAACTGGCACATCTACGACACGCTGGTCACGCGCGACCGCAACCTGAAGATCGTGCCGGGGCTCGCGAGCTCGTGGGAGCAGACCGGCCCGACCACGTGGCGCTTCAAGCTGCGCCCGGGGATCAAGTTCCACGACGGCACGCCGTTCACCGCCGACGATGTCGTGTTCTCGTTCCAGCGCGCCACCGAGGACACCTCGCAGATTCGTGCCTACGCCAGGGCCGCGGGCAAGCCGCGCCGGATCGACGACCTCACCGTCGAGTTCGTCACCGACGGCCCCAACCCGATCGAGCTCGAGCACATCGTCACCATCTTCATCATGTCGAAGTCGTGGTCGGAGAAGAACAAGGCGACGAAGCCGCTCGACTTCAAGAACAAGGAGGAGATGATCACCGCGCGGCAGGCCAACGGCACCGGCGCCTACATCCTGAAGACGCGGGAGCCGGACGTGAAGACGGTGATGGTGAAGAACCCGGACTGGTGGGGCTGGAAGGACAAGGACAACGACGGCAACGTCACCGAGATGATCTACACGCCGATCGCCAACGACGCGACCCGGCTGGCGGCGCTGGTCGCCGGCAACGTCGACGTCGTCAACGATCCCGCGCCGCAGGACGTCCCGCGGCTCGCGCAGACCCCCGGCGTCAAGGTGATCGAGGGCTTCGAGCAGCGGATCGTCTTCCTCGGCATGGACCAGGCGCGCGACGAGCTGCTGTACTCGAACGTCAAGGGCAAGAATCCGCTGAAGGACAAGCGCGTCCGCCAGGCGCTCTACCAGGCGATCGACATCGAGGCGATCCACAAGGCGACGATGCGCGGGCTGTCGAAGCCTTCCGGCGGCCTGACGCCGTCGCCGGTGCAGTCGACTCCCGAACTCGAGCGGCGGCTGCCGTTCGCGCCGGAGCAGTCGCGGAAGCTGCTGGCCGAGGCCGGCTATCCGGGCGGCTTCGAGGTGACGCTCGACTGCCCGAACAACCGCTACGTCAACGACGAGAAGATCTGCCAGGCGATCGCCGCGATGTGGTCGAAGGTCGGCGTCAACACCAAGCTCGTCACCATGCCGCGCGCGCAGTACTTCCCGAAGCTCGAGAAGCTCGACACCAGCATCTACATGCTGGGCTGGGGCGGCGGCTCGACCGACGCGATCTTCACGCTGCAGCCGGTGCTCGCGACCTTCAACGGGAAGGGCGACGGCGACTACAACTACGGCCGCTACACCAACGGCGCCAAGTTCGACGCGCTGGTCGCCGAGATCAAGAACGAGATGAACGCCGACAAGCGCCTCGCGCTGATCCGCCGGGCGCTGGAGCTGAACAAGGACGAGATCAACGTGCTGCCGCTGCACCGGCAGGTGATCCCGTGGGCGGTGCGCGCGAACGTCGACACGCCGCATCGCGCCGACAACAACGTCTGGGCGTACCGGACGAAGATCAAGTAGGCGCCGCCGCCGGCGCTTCCGCCATGGGTGCGCCGACATCGCGTTCGCCGGCGTCGCCGGGAGCGCCGCCCGCGGCGCCCGAATGGCCGGCCCGCGCGATCAGTCGGCGGCCGCCAGGCCGATGACGCCGCGCGCGGCAAGCGCGGCGATCGCGGCCTCGTCGTAGCCCAGCGTTTCGCGCAGCACCGCCGCCGTGTGCTCGCCGAGCAGCGGCGGCGGCGCGTCGTAGACCGAGCGGCGTCGCCGAGAATCGGAGCGGCGCGACGACCTGCGGCACCGTCCCCGCCCGCGCATGCGGCAGGTCGCGCCGGATCCCGCGCGCGACGACCTGCGGATCGGCGAACACCTGGTCCAGCCGGTTGATCGGACCGCAGGGCACGCCCTCGTCCTCGAGCGCGTCGAGCCATTGGCGCTGCCCCCGGGTGCAGACGACGGCGGCGACCAGCGGCACCAGCGAGTCGCGGTGGCGCACGCGGTCGGCGTTCGTGGCGAAGCGCGGATCGAGCGCCCACTCCGGGCGCCCGGCGACGGCGCAGAATTTCGCGAACTGGCCGTCGTTGCCGACCGCGAGGATCAGGTGGCCGTCGGCGCAGGCGAAGACCTGGTACGGGACGATGTTCTGGTGGGCGTTGCCGGCCCGCGCCGGCGGCACCCCGGACACCAGGTAGTTCATGTCCATCACCGCCATCATCGCGACCATCGAGTCGAGCAGCGCGAGATCGACGTGCTGGCCCCGGCCCGTGCGGTCGCGGTGCGCCAGCGCGGCCTGGATCGCGACGGTCGCGTACATCCCCGTCATCAGGTCGCTGATCGCCACCCCCGCCTTCTGCGGCCCCCCGCCCGGCAGCTCGTCGCGCTCGCCGGTGACGCTCATGAAGCCGCCCATGCCCTGGATGATGAAGTCGTAGCCCGCGCGGTCGGCGTAGGGCCCGTCCTGGCCGAAGCCGGTGATCGACGCATAGACGAGCCGCGGATGCGCCGGCGCGACGCTCGCATAGTCGAGCCCGTACTTCGCCAGTCCGCCGACCTTGAAGTTCTCGATCAGCACGTCGGCATGCGCGAGCAGCCCGTGCAGGATGCGCTGCCCCTCGGGCTGCGTGAAGTCGACGGCGATCGAGCGCTTGCCGCGGTTGCAGGCGAGGTAGTACGCCGCCTCGGTCGTCTCGCGCCCGGCGGCGTCGCGAAGATACGGCGGACCCCAGGCGCGCGTGTCGTCGCCGGTGCCGGGCTTCTCGATCTTCCAGACGGTGGCGCCCAGGTCCGCGAGGAGCTGCGTGCACCACGGCCCCGCGAGCACGCGGGACAGATCGAGTACCGTCAGGTGCGCGAGCGGGCCGGTCGGCAAGGCGTCGGCGCGACCTACTCGATCGCCTTGACCAGGTCCTCGACGACCTTCTTCGCGTCGCCGAAAACCATCATCGTCTTGTCCATGTAGAACAGCGGGTTGTCGAGGCCCGCGTAGCCGGACGCCATCGACCGCTTGTTGACGATGACGGTCTTCGCCTTGTACGCCTCGAGGATCGGCATGCCGTAGATCGGGCTGCCCTTCTGCTCGGCGAGCGGATTGACGACGTCGTTGGCACCCAGGATCAGCGCGACGTCCGCGGTCCCGAACTCGCCGTTGATGTCCTCCATCTCGAACACCTGGTCGTACGGCACCTCGGCCTCGGCCAGCAGCACGTTCATGTGCCCCGGCATGCGGCCGGCGACCGGGTGGATCGCGTACTTCACCGTGACGCCCTTCTCGCGCAGCTTGGCCGCCATCTCCTTGACCGCGTGCTGGGCGCGCGCGACCGCGAGGCCGTAGCCCGGCACGATGATGACGGTCTCGGCGTTGCCCATGATGAACGCGGCGTCGTCGGCGCTGCCCGACTTGACCGTCTTCTGCGAGGCATCGGCCGCCGCCGCCCCCTCCTCGGCGCCGAAGCCGCCGAGGATGACCGAGAAGAAGCTGCGGTTCATCGCCTTGCACATGATGTACGACAGGATCGCGCCGCTGGAGCCGACCAGCGACCCGGCGATGATCAGCATCGGGTTGTTGAGCGAGAAGCCGATGCCCGCCGCCGCCCAGCCCGAGTAGCTGTTCAGCATCGAGATCACCACCGGCATGTCGGCGCCGCCGATCGGGATGATGATCAGCACGCCGAGCAGGAACGCGATCGCGGTCATCACGATGAACGGCACCCAGCCGCCGCCCAGGAAGAACCAGATCCCGAAGCCGACCATCGCGATCGCGAGCACCAGGTTCAGCAGGTGCTGGCCCCCGTAGACCACCGGCGCGCTCTTGATCCGTCCCGAGAGCTTGCCGAAGGCGATGACCGAGCCGGAGAACGTGATCGCGCCGATGAACGTGCCGATGAAGAGTTCGAGCTTGTTGCCGGTCGGGATCTCCGCGGGCAGTCCGAACGACACCGGGTTGTTGATCGCCGCGATGGCGATCAGCACCGCGGCGAGGCCGACCAGCGAGTGCATCGCGGCGACGAGCTCGGGCATCTGCGTCATCTGCACGCGCCGGGCGACCACCGCGCCGATGGTGCCGCCGACGGCGATGCCGGCGAGGATCATCCCGACGTTGCGGGTGGTCGAGTAGACGAGCGCCAGCGTGACGACGACGGCGATCGCCATGCCGGCGATGCCCAGCGCGTTGCCGCGCCGGGCGGTGGACGGGTGCGACAGGCCCTTCAGCGCGAGGATGAAGCAGACCGACGCGACGAGGTACCAGAGGGCGACTTGGTTGGCGCTCATGATGGATTCCCCGGTCGGCCTCAGTGTTTCGCTTCGCCGGGAGCCGCCTTCGGCTCCTTCTTCCGGAACATCTCGAGCATCCGCTGCGTGACGAGGAAGCCCCCGAACACGTTGACCGACGCGAGGGTGACGGCGAGGACGCCGACCCAGCCGCCCCAGTCGAACACCGCGGGTCCCGCGGCGAGCATCGCCCCGACCAGGATGATCCCCGAAATTGCGTTGGTGACGCTCATCAGCGGCGTATGCAGCGCCGGCGTGACGCTCCAGACGACGTGGTAGCCGACGACGATGGCGAGCACGAAGATGATGAGATAGAAGACGATCGGGTCGACGGCACCAGCCATGATGGGCTCCGGGCGTTGGACGTTGGCAGCGGGATCTGGGGGATCGGGAGGCGGCGCGGCTGCGCTCAGGACTTCGGCGCGGCGACCGCGCCGTTCTCGCAGACGAGGGTCGCGGCGATGATCTCGTCGTCGCGCGGAATCGCGAACGCGCCGGTCTTGGCGTCGAGCGACAGCGCGAGGAAGGTCAGCACGTTGCGGGCGTACAGCGCGCTCGCGTCGGCCGGCACCGTGGCGGCGAGGTTCGGGATGCCGACGAGCTTGACGCCGTTCTTCACGACGATGCGGTCGAGCTCGGACCCCTCGACGTTGCCGCCCTGCTCCACGGCGAGGTCGACGATCACCGCACCCGGCTTCATCGCCGCGACCGTTTCGGCCTTGATCAGCTTCGGCGCGGGCCGGCCGGGGATCAGCGCCGTCGTGATCACGATGTCGGCGGTCTTGCAGCGCTCGTGGACGATCGCGGCCTGGCGGGCCACCCACGCGGGCGGCATTGGCCGCGCGTAGCCGCCGACGCCTTCGGCGATTTCCTTTTCCTCCGCCGTCTCGTAGGGCACGTCGACCCACTTGGCGCCGAGCGATTCGACCTGGTCCTTGACCGAGGGCCGCACGTCGGAGGCCTCGATCACCGCGCCCAGCCGCTTCGCGGTCGCGATCGCCTGCAGGCCCGCGACGCCGACACCCATGATCAGCACCCGCGCCGCCTTCACCGTGCCCGCGGCGGTCATCAGCATCGGCATGAACCGTCCGTACTCGTTGGCGGCGAGCATCACCGCCTTGTAGCCGGCGATGTTCGCCTGCGACGACAGCACGTCCATCGACTGCGCGCGCGAGATCCGCGGCAGCTTCTCCAGCGCGAAACCGGTGACGCCCGCCTTCGCGCAGGCCTCGATCGTCGCGGCGTCGTAGGGATTGAGCAGGCCGACCAGCACCGCGCCGGACTTGAGCGAGGCGAGTTCGGCGCCGGCCGGCGCGCGCACCTTCAGCACGATGTCGGCGCCGAGCGCCTGCGCCGCCGTTCCGATGGTCGCGCCGGCGGCGACGTACTGCTCGTCGGTGACGCTCGACGCCAGTCCGGCCCCGGCCTCGACGACGATCGGGTGCTTGCCGCTGGCGGCGAGCTTCTTGACGGTTTCCGGCGTGGCGGCGACGCGCGTCTCGCCCGGGCGGGTTTCGCGTGGAATGCCGATCAACATGGAGGATCCCCTGCTGCGTGGTGCCGGGCGTCCGCGCTTGGCGGCGCCGGGTCGTGGTCGGTCGTTGTTTGCGCGTCATCGTGCCACAAACGCGCGCGCTTGGGCAGCGGCGCCGCGCATCCGCCGGCGCGGCTCAAGGGATCGATGGGTCCGATGGCAGGCTTCGCGACATCGTTTTCAGAGGCCGCATCGCGGTCGAGTGTGCGGCCAGCGCCCCGCGGTCGAGCTTGCCCGCCGGAGTCTGCGGCAGCCGCGGCACGAAGGCGATCTGTCGCGGCCGCTTGTGCGGCGCGAGCCGCGCCTCGAGCCAGTGCGCGAGAGCCGAGTCGTCCGGCGGCGGCGAGCGGTCGGCGACGAGCAGTGCGGCGACCGTCTGGCCCCAGGTCTCGTCGGGGAGCCCGAACACCGCCGCCGCCGCGATGCCGGGGCAGCGCTCCAGCGCCGCTTCCACCTCGGCCGGATACACGTTCTCGCCGCCCGTCACGATCAGGTCGGCGCGCCGCGCGTGCAGGTGCAGGAACCCATCGGGATCGAAGGCGCCGAGGTCCCCGGTGTCGAACCACGCGCCCGGCGCCAGCGGCGGTGCATTCCAGTACCCCGCCATCAACATCGGGCCCCGCACCTCGATGCGCCCGTCGACGATGCGCACCATGGCCCCCGGCAGCGGTCGGCCGGCGCCGCGCCCGTGCGGAGCGAAGCGGTCTGCGTAGGGCGTCGCGACGACCTGCGAGCAGGTTTCGGTGAGCCCGTAGGTCAGGACGATCGGCAGGCCGCGCTCCGCCGCCCGCGCCAGCAGCCGGGGCGGCGCCGCGGCGCCGCCGACCAGCACGGCGCGCAGCCGCGCGGGCGGGGTCCAGTTCGGATGCGCGTCGAGCACCCGCGCGAGCATCGTCGGCACCAGCGACGCCAGCGTGACGCGTTCGCGTTCGAGCAGCGCCGGGAAGCCGGCGGCGTCGAAGCCGTCGGCAAGCGCGACTCGCCGTCGCGCCGCGAGGCTGCGGGTCAGGATCGACAGGCCGCCCACGCGCGCCAGCGGCATGCACAGCAGCCAGCAATCGTCGTCGTTCCAGCCCAGGTTGGCGGCGCTCGCGGCGGCCGAGGCGAGCAGTGCCGATCGCGTCAATACCGCGCCGCGAGCCGCACCGGTCGTGCCCGACGTGTGAATGATCGCTGCCGCGTCGGCGGGAGGCACGCCGCCGCGCTCCGCTTCCGCGAGCAGCGCGTCGCGCTCGACCGCGGTGAGCCGCGGGTGAATGAGCAGCGCGGGGACGCGCAGTTCCAGCAGCGCCAGCAGCGTGACGACGGTCGCGGGCGTGTTGGCGGCGACGAGCGGATGCGGCCGACCGTCGACGCAGGTGCGCGCCAGTCCGGGCAGCTCGGCTTCGACCAGCGCCGCGAGTTGACCGAAGGTGTACGTCCGCCCGGCGCAGCCCAGCGCCGGCGCCGCGCCGGCCTCGGCCGCCGCGGCGCGTATCGACAGGAGGTCGCTCATCGGCGGCCGATCGTCGTCGAGCGTCGCCGCCGCCGGCAGGATCAGGGCAGGCGCCGGAACTTCCGGAAGTTCGGCGGCCGTTTCTCCAGGTAGGCGTTCTTGCCCTCCTGGCCTTCCTCGGACATGTAGTAGAGCAGCGTCGCATTGCCGGCGAGCTCCTGCAGGCCGGCCTGGCCGTCGCAGTCGGCGTTGAGCGCCGCCTTGAGGCAGCGCAGCGCGATCGGGCTGTTGGCAAGCATCTCGCGGCACCACTGCACGGTCTCGGCCTCGAGCCGCTCGTACGGGACGACGCAGTTGACGAGCCCCATGTCGAGCGCCTGCTTCGCGTCGTACTGGCGGCACAGGAACCAGATCTCCCGCGCCTTCTTCTGCCCGACGATGCGCGCCATGTACGCGGCGCCGTAGCCGCCGTCGAAGCTGCCGACGCGCGGACCGGTCTGGCCGAAGCGCGCGTTGTCGGCGGCGATGGTGAGATCGCACATCATGTGCAGCACGTGGCCGCCGCCGATCGCGTAGCCGGCGACCATCGCGACGACGGGCTTCGGCAGCGTGCGGATCTGGCGCTGCAGGTCGAGCACGTTGAGGCGCGGCACGCCGTCGCCGCCGACGTAGCCGCCCTTGCCGCGCACGCGCTGATCGCCGCCGGAACAGAACGCATCGCGCCCCTGGCCGGTGAGCACGACGACGCCGATGCCTTCGTCGTCGCGCGCGTCGGCGAATGCCCGCTGCAGTTCCTGCACCGTTTCCGGCCGGAACGCATTGCGCACCTCGGGGCGGTTGATGGTGATCTTGGCGATGCCTTCGTCGGCCTTCGCGTAGATGACGTCCTGGTAGCCGGGAACCTCGTTCCACGCGGGAACGGGCAACGGGGCCTGCGTTTGCATCGTGTGCTCCAGTGGACTCGTTTCAGTCGATCTTGGCCCCGGCCTGCCGCACGACCCGGGCCCATTTGTCCGATTCCGCGGCGATGTGGCGGGCGAATTCCTCCGGCGTGCTGGTCACCGGCTGCGCGCCACGCCCGATGAGCGCCGCGCGAACCTGCGGGTCGGCGAGCGCCACCCGGATCGCGGCGTTCAGCCGGTCGATCACCGCGACGGGGGTGCCGGCCGGCGCCAGGATCCCGTCCCACGCGCTGACCTCGAAGCCCGGCACGCCGGATTCGGCGATGGTGGGGAACTCCGGCGCCGCCGGCACGCGCGCGAGCGTGGTCACGGCGAGCCCCTTCAGCTTGCCGCCGGTGGCCAGCGGCAGGACGTTGGGCATCACGTCGATCATCATCGACACCTGTCCGCCCATCAGGTCGGTCGCCGCCAGCGCGCCGCCGCGGTAGGGCACGTGGACGATGTCGATGCCGGCCATGGTCTTGAACAGCTCGCCGGCAAGGTGCGACGTGGTCCCGTTGCCGGCGGACGCGAAGAAGACCCTCCCGGGGTTGGCCTTCGCGTAGTCGATCAGCTCGGCCACCGAGCGCGCCGGCAGTCCCGGATACACCACCAGCAGCGCGGCGATCTGCGTCATCCGCGACACCGGCGCGAAATCGCGCACCGGGTCGAAGCTCAGCGCGGCGTACAGGCTGCGGTTGATCGCGTGCGTGCCGTTGGTCCCGTACAGCAGCGTGTAGCCGTCGGGCGCGGCCCGCGCCACGAACTCGGCGCCGACGTTGCCCCCGGCGCCGGGGCGATTGTCGATGACGATGGTCGTCCCGAGCTCCTGCGCCACCCGCGGCATGATGGTGCGGGCGAGGTTGTCGGCGCCGCCCCCGGCGGGGAAC
Source organism: uncultured beta proteobacterium (assembly GCA_963810815.1). Classification (GTDB taxonomy): domain Bacteria; phylum Pseudomonadota; class Gammaproteobacteria; order Burkholderiales; family Casimicrobiaceae; genus CAVQWT01. The sequence continues at coordinate 86,145 of CAWEPB010000004.1, forward strand.
GGCACGACGAGGCGGATCGGCCGGTCCGGGTACTCGGCCGCGGCCGGCACCGCGAACAGCAGGCCGAGCGCCGCCAGCAGCGTGCCGAGCGCCGCCAGCACGGCGCCTCGGGACCGCCCCGGCGGACACGACGGGTCACGCCGACGCATGACGCGCAGGCCGGCCATCAGATCGCCGCCGCGATCGTCCGGCCGAGCTCGACGGTGGTCGCCCGTCCGCCCAGGTCCGGCGTGCGCGGCGCCGCCGGATCGGCGAGCGTCCGCTCGATCGCCGCGACGACCGCGGCCGCCGCCGCCGGGTGGCCCAGGAATTCGAGCATCATCGCGCCCGACCAGATCTGTCCGATCGGATTGGCGATGCCCTTGCCGGCGATGTCCGGCGCCGAGCCGTGCACCGGCTCGAACAGCGACGGGAAGTCGCGCTCCGGATTCAGGTTGGCCGACGGCGCGATGCCGATGGTGCCGCACACCGCGGGGCCCAGGTCCGACAGGATGTCGCCGAACAGGTTCGAGCCGACGACGACGTCGAAGATCTGCGGCCGCTGCACGAAATGCGCGGTCAGGATGTCGATGTGATAGGCATCCGTCGCGATGTCCGGATACTGCGCGGCCATGGCGCGGAAGCGCTCGTCCCAGAACGGCATCGTGATCGAGATGCCGTTGGACTTGGTCGCCGACGTCACCTTCTTCCGCGGCCGCGTCCGCGCCAGCTCGAACGCGAATTTCACGATGCGGTCGACGCCCTTGCGGCTGAACACCGACTCCTGGAACACGACCTCGCGCTCGGTGCCTTCGTACATGCGGCCACCCACCGACGAGTACTCGCCTTCGGTGTTCTCGCGCACGACGACGAAATCGATGTCGCCGGGCTTGCGTCCGGCCAGCGGCGACGGAATGCCGGGCATCAGCCGGCACGGCCGCAGGTTGACGTACTGGTCGAAGCGGCGGCGGAACTGGATCAGCGAGCCCCACAGCGACACGTGATCGGGCACCGTGCCCGGCCAGCCGACGGCACCGTAGTAGATCGCCTCGAAGCCGGACAGCTGCTCGAACCAGTCCTCCGGCATCATCCGCCCATGCCTGGCGTAGTAGTCGCAGTTCCAGTCGAAATGCGTGAACGCGAAATCGATCCCGTGGCGCCGGCCGGCGGCCTCGAGCGCGCGCAGCCCCTCGGGTACGACTTCCTTGCCGATGCCGTCGCCCGGGATGACGGCAATGCGATGCGTGGGCATGTTCCCTCCCGCCGAAACCGCATATTCTAAAGTAAGCTCGTGCCGAATCCTTGCCGTCAACGTGCGTCATCGTCGGCCGTCGCCCGGCTGCCCTCGCCTTCATGCTTTCCCGCCTGCTCGTGTCGCTGCAGTTCGCGCTGATCGCGGCGCTCGCCGTCCCCTGGGGCGCGCCGGACGTCGGCGCGTGGGTGGCGGTGCTGACGCGGCTGCCGGCGGTGCTGCCCATCGGCGGCGGAATCGCGCTGGGGCTGTGGGCGCTCGGCGCGAATCGCCCCGGCAATTTCAACGTGCGGCCCGAGCCGCACCCGGGCGGCCACCTCGTGACGACCGGCCCGTACCGGTTCATCCGCCACCCGATGTATCTCGCCGTCCTGCTGTTCGCCGCCGGCCTGGTGCTCGGCGACCTCGCGCCATGGCGGGTCGCGGCGTTCGTCGTGCTGGCGGCGGTGCTGCACCTGAAGGCGGCGATCGAGGAGCGACTGCTGCGGGACGCCCATCCGGGTTACGCCGAGTACGCGCGCCGCACGCCGCGCCTCATTCCGTTCCTGCACTTCTAGCCCGGCCGGCGCGCGGACCGGGCGGTTGGCGTCTCGTCCGTCCGGACGATGGCGCCGCGATGCGCGGCCGCCTACAGTCAAGGCAGCCCGCGACGCCACCTGACGCCACCTGACGCCACCCCAACGCCACCCCTGCCCGAGAATCGCCATGTTCCGCCGCGCCTACCTCGCCTCGCTCGTCGCGCTGCAGTGCGCGATCGTCGTCCACGGCGCGCCCCTGCTGGTCGCCCGGCTGACGCGTCCGGTCGCGTACGCCGCGGTCCACGGGGGCGCGGCCGGCACCCTGCTGCTCGTGCTGGTGGCGCTGACCGCCCTCGGCGCCGCGGTCGCGCTGTCGTTTCCGGTGCTGGCCCTGGCCCGTCACCTGCGCCGCGGCGCCTGGCGATTCGTCGGCGTGCCGCCCGCGGCGGCGGTGGCGGCGATCGCCGGGGCGGTCGTGCTGGTCGCCGGCGGCGTGGTGCTCGTTGCCGCCGGGTCGCTGCCGCCCGAGTGGCGAACGCTGGCGGTCCACGGCGGCCGCGTGGCCGGCGCGGCCGGGTTCGCGCTGACCGCCGCGGGCACGCTTGCCGGCGAACTGCTGCGCCGAAGCATCGGACCGCTGTGGCTGCCCGCGCTGCGGGGCCGCGGGAACCCGGCGCGCGGCGCTCCGCCGCCGGGCGGGCGCGGCGCCCGCTCGCTGGCCGCGACCTGAGACCACCGCGCCGCGCCCGCCGACTCGACGCCCCCGGGCCGCTGCGGTAGGGTGCCGGGATGGCCGATTCCCGCTCCACCGCCGCCGCGCCGTCGGTTTCGTCGCTGGCGTCGGCGTCGCCGCTGCCGACCGCCACGCCCGACCGGGCGCCCCCCGCCCGGGACGCCGCCCGGCCCCCGCCGGCCCGACCGCCGACCGCCGAGGCCTTGCGCTGGCAGTGGTCCCGCTTCGACGCGATGGCGCCGGCCGACCTCTATGCCGCGCTCGCGCTGCGCCAGCGCGTGTTCGTCCTCGAGCAGGCGTGCGTCTTCGTCGACGCCGACGGCGCCGACGAGCGCGCGTTCCACCTGCTCGGCTGGGAGGCCGACCCGCGGGCCGTCGGGCCGGAGTCGCTGGTCGCGTACCTGCGACTGGTCGATCCCGGCGTCAAGTTCGCCGAGCCGTCGATCGGTCGCGTCGTCACGGCGCCCGAGGCGCGCGGTCGCGGCCACGGGCGGACGCTGATGCGCGAAGGCCTCGCCGCGGCGGCACGGCAGTATCCCGGCCGGGCCGTGCGCATCGCCGCGCAGCAGCGCCTGGAGCGGTTCTACGCGAGCCTGGGCTTCGTCACCGTGTCGGCGCCTTACACCGAGGACGGCATTCCGCACCTCGACATGCTGCGTGCCGGCTGATCCGTGGCCGCCCCCGCCGAAACGCGCGCGCATCGCCGCGCGATCCTGATGATGATCGTCGCCGCCATCTGCTGGTCGTCGGGCGGCATCCTGGTGCGGCAGCTGTCGATCACCAACGCCTGGGAGATCGTGTTCTGGCGCAGCGTGTTCATGACGCTCTTCGTCGCCGGCGTGCTGCTGGCGATGCACGGGCGGCGCATGCCCCGAGGCCGTGCTGGCCGGGGGCTGGCCGGTGCTGCTGTCCGGGTTGTTCCTGGCCGGGACGTTCTTCTTCTTCATCGGTTCGCTGACCCGCACGACGGTCGCCAACACCTTCGTGCTGATGAGCGTGTCGCCGTTTCTCGCGGCGCTGGCCGGGCGCCTGGTGCTGAGGGAAACGGTCCCGATGCGCACCTGGATCGCGATGTGCGTCGCTTTCGCCGGCATCGTCGTGATGTTCGCCGACTCGCTCGACGCCGGCCGGCTCACCGGCAATCTGCTGGCGCTCGGCGTCTCGTGCTGCTTCGCCGCCCAGGTGACCGTGCTGCGCCGGTACCACGCGACGGTCGACATGCTGCCGCAGGTGATGGTCGCCGGCATCCTCTCGCTGGTCGTCGCGGTCGCGCTGGCGCCGCCGTTCGCGGCGTCCGGACACGACCTTGCGGTGCTCGCGCTGATGGGCTGCGTGCAGCTCGGCACCGGATGCCTGCTCGCCACCGCGGCGTCGAAGCACCTGTCGGCGACCGAGCTGGGACTGCTCGCGCTGCTCGAGCCCATCCTCGGCCCGCTGTGGGTGTGGGCGCTGCTGGCGGAGCGGCCGGGGCCGGCGGCGCTGGCGGGCGCGGTCATCGTCCTCTCCGCGGTCATCGCCAACGAGGCCTACGCCGCCTGGCGCAACGGGCGTCCGGCCGCGGCCGCAGCCGCGGCCACGGCCACCACGGCGACGCGCCGCCACTGACGGACGACACGTGCACTGGCCCGACTTCCCGCTCGCGTTCTACCCGGTCGCCGTCGTCGCGATCCTGATCACGGGTATTTCGAAGGGCGGCTTCGGCGGCGGCTCCGGCGGTATCGCGGTGCCGCTGATGTCGGTCTTCATCGCGCCGCCCGAGGCGGCCGGCATCATGCTGCCCATCCTCTGCGCGATGGACCTGTTCGGCGTCCACGCCTACCGGGGCCAGTGGTCGAAGGCGCACCTCGCGGTGCTGCTGCCGGGCGCCGTCATCGGCATCGTCGCCGGCGGCCTCGCCTTCGGCGCGCTGCCGGTCAACGCGATCCGGCTGCTCCTCGGCGTGATCGCCGTCACCTTCGCACTCAACCGCTGGCTCCGGCTCTCCGAGCGGCTGTCGGCGAGGCTCGCCGCCCGCGCGGCGCCCCCCGGGCGCCTGGCCGGGTGGTTCTGGGGCGCCGTGTCGGGCTTCACCAGCACGCTGGCGCACGCGGGCGGCCCCCCGTTCTCGATCTGGATGCTGCCGCAGAAGCTGGACAAGACGCTGCTGGTCGGCACGTCGGTGGTCTTCTTCCTCGTCGTCAACTACGTCAAGCTGATCCCGTACTACTTCGTGGGCCAGCTCAATCCCGGAAACCTCGCCGCATCGCTGGTGTTCGCGCCGCTGGCGCCGCTGGGCATCTGGCTCGGCGTGTTCCTGCACCGGCGGATGTCCGACCGGGTGTTCTACGCGGTCAGCTACACGCTGCTGTTCGTGACCGGGGTCAAGCTCATCGCCGACGCGTTTACTTGAGGTGACGCGCGCGGGACACCGCCGGCGGGCGGGCGCGGGCGCAGGCAGCCGCCGGGGGTCCGCGACCAGGGACGGCGGCCGCCGCCGGCTTAGGCTATGATGCGCGCCATCGACGCCCCGCTCCTCCGCCGCCCCATGAAACAGACCTTCCTCGACTTCGAGCAGCCGATCGCCGAACTGCAGACGAAGATCGACGAGCTGCGCTACGTCCACGAGGACTCGGCGGTCGACATCTCGGACGAGATCAACCGACTGACCAAGAAGAGCCAGCAGCTCACCAGGGACATCTACGGCAAGCTCACGTCCTGGCAGATCGCGCAGGTCGCGCGCCACCCGCAGCGGCCGTACACGCTCGACTACATCGCCGGCATGTTCTCGGACTTCCACGAGCTCGCCGGCGATCGCTCCTACGCCGACGACCCGGCGATCGTCGGCGGGCTCGCCCGCTTCAACGGCCAGCCTTGCATGGTGATCGGCCACCAGAAGGGCCGCGACACCAAGGAGAAGATCCACCGCAACTTCGGCATGCCGCGGCCCGAGGGCTACCGCAAGGCGCTGCGCTTGATGAAGCTCGCCGAGAAATTCGGCCTGCCGCTGTTCACCTTCGTCGACACCCCGGGCGCGTATCCGGGCATCGGCGCCGAGGAGCGCGGGCAGTCGGAGGCGATCGGCCGCAACCTCTACGAGATGGCGGGCCTGCGCATCCCGATCGTCGTGACGGTGATCGGCGAAGGCGGCTCCGGCGGCGCGCTGGCGGTCGCCGTCGGCGACGTCACGCTGATGCTGCAGTACTCGACGTACTCGGTGATCTCGCCCGAAGGCTGCGCGTCGATCCTGTGGAAGTCCGCCGAGCAGGCGCCGGAGGCGGCGGAAATCCTCGGCATCACCTCGACCCGGCTGAAGCAGCTGGGGCTGATCGACAAGATCGTCAACGAGCCGCTCGGCGGCGCGCATCGCGACCACGCGGCGATGATGGTCGCGCTGAAGAAGGCGCTGGCCGAGGCGCTGCGCCAGCTGCAGGACCAGCCGCTCGACACGATGCTCGAGACGCGCGAGGACAAGCTGCTCTCTCATGGCAAGTTCAAGGAGCTCACCTCCGGCTGAGCGACCGCCGGACCCCGGCGCTGCCGCGGGCCCGGTCGACGCCGCAGTGCGCGCCGCGCTGGCGGAGTTCGCCGCGGCCGCGGTCCCGCGGCGCATCGCCGTCGCGCTCTCCGGCGGCCGCGATTCGATGGTGCTGCTCGACGCCGCGGTCCGCGCGGCGGCGACGCGGCCGATCGAACTGTCGGCGGTCCACGTCCACCACGGGCTGTCCCCCGACGCGGACGACTGGGCCGCGTTCTGCGCAGCGGCCTGCCGGGAGCGCGGAGTGCCGCTGACGGTCAGCCGCGTCGTCGTCGCGCGTCGTGGCGGCGAAAGTCTCGAAGCCGCCGCGCGCGCCGCGCGCTATGCCGCCTTCGCCGCGCTCGACGTCGACGCCGTCGCGCTCGCGCACCACGCCGACGACCAGGCCGAGACGCTGCTGCTGCAGCTGATGCGCGGGGCGGGGCCGCACGGCATCGCCGCGATGGCGCGCGGGACGGCGGCGCGCGCGTCCGGGCCGGCGCTGTTGCGGCCGCTGCTGGCGGTGCGGCGCAGCGCCATCGACGCGTACGTCGGCGCGCACGGCCTGGCGCACGTCGACGACGATTCCAACGCCGACGTCGCGCTCCGCCGCAACCGGCTGCGTGCCGACATCGTGCCGCGGCTGGCGGCGGCGTTCCCCGGCTACCCCGAGACGCTGGTCCGCGCGGCGGCGCATCAGGCCGAGGCGGCGCAGCTGCTCGACGATCTGGCCGCGCTCGACGCCCGCGACGCGATCGGACCGGCGCTGCCGGGCACCGCGCCGGCCGACGGCGACGTCCTGGACCGGCGGGTGCTGACCGCGCTCCCGGCGGCGCGCGCGCGCAACCTGCTGCGCTGGTTCCTGCGTCGCCAGGGGCTGCGAGCGCCGTCGGCCGCGCGGCTCGCGGCGATGCTGCAGCAGCTGGTGGCGGCGGCCACCGACGCGCGGGTCGCCATCGCCCACGACGGGGCGACGGTCGGCGTCCACCGCGGATGGATCGCGATTCACCGCCCGCCGGCTGCCGGCTGGGCCGCCGAGTGGCGCGGCGAGCCGGCCCTGGGTTGCCGCACGGCACCCTGCTCTTCTCCCCGGTTGCCGGGGGTCGCCACGGCATCGCGGCGACCGCGCTGGACGGTCCGCCGCTGGTCGCGCGCGCGGCGCGCGGCGGCGAACGCCTGCGGCTCGCGGCCGACCGTCCCCGCCGGGCGCTGACCGATCTCTGGCGCGAGGCCGGCATCCCGCCGTGGGCCCGGTCGGCGTGGCCGCTGCTCTTCCGAGGCGACGAACTGGTCGCCGTCCCGGGGCTGGGCGTCGCGGCGCCGTTCGTCGCCCGCGGCGGCGCCGCCGGCTACGCGGCGGACTGGCGACCGGCCGCGGCGCGACCGCAAAGCTTGACCGGCGTCAACCGTGCCCCCGATTCGACCGGCTAGCCTGCGGCAATATCGCGCAGCGTCGCGGGACGCGGGGCCTGCAGCCGGCAGCATTTGACAGCCGAACCACGGCTAGCGCCTAATTCCCGGCAGCCACGACGCCCCAGAACCGGCACCCGCAGCGGTCGACCGCGTCCACGTTCTTGCAGCAAGCAGGGCAAACCGCCGGGCCCGTCGCCCGGCCAACTGGTCCACTGGAGGATTGAATGAAAGTACGTCACTGGCTCGCGCTCGCCGCTGTCACGGCGTTCGCCGTCGGCGCCGCGCAGGCGCAGCAGCCCATCATCATCAAGTTCAGCCACGTCGTCGCCCCGGACACGCCGAAGGGCAAGGGCGCCGAGAAGTTCAAGGAACTGGCCGAGAAGGCGCTGCCCGGCAAGGTCAAGGTCGAGGTGTACCCGAACTCGACGCTGTACAAGGACGGCGAGGAAATGGAAGCGCTGTCGCTCGGCTCGGTGCAGATGCTCGCCCCGTCGCTCGCCAAGTTCGGCCCGCTGGGGGCACGCGAGTTCGAGGTGTTCGACCTGCCGTACATCTTCGACGACTACGCGGAGCTGCACAAGGTCACCGAGGGCCCGGTCGGCAAGGCGATGTTCAAGAAGCTCGATTCGAAGGGCATCATCGGCCTCGCGTACTGGGACAACGGCTTCAAGATCTTCTCGTCGAACAAGCCGCTGAAGCTGCCCGGCGACGTCAAGGGCCAGAAGATGCGGATCCAGAGCTCGCAGGTGCTGTCGGCGCAGATGAAGGCGCTGGGCGCGCTGCCGCAGACGATGGCGTTCTCCGAGGTCTACCAGGCGCTGCAGACCGGCGTCGTCGACGGCACCGAGAACCCGCCGTCGAACCTGTACACGCAGAAGATGCACGAGGTCCAGAAGCACGCGATCGTCAGCAACCACGGCTACCTGGGCTACGCGGTCATCGTCAACAAGAAGTTCTGGGAAGGCCTGCCGCCCGACGTGCGCGCCGGACTCGAGGGCGCGATGGTCGAAGCGACCAAGTACGCCAACAAGATCGCCAAGGAAGAGAACGACGCGGCGCTGGAGAAGGTGAAGGCGTCGGGCAAGACGCAGGTCTACGTCCCGACCGCGGCGGAAAAGGCGGCGTGGAAGAAGGCGCTGGTCGGCGTGCACAAGGAAATGGAAGGCCGGATCGGCAAGGACACGATCCAGTCCGTCTATAACGAGACCGGGTTCAAGCCCGACTGACAGCCGTTTCGCCCGGAGCCCGCGGCCTGACCGCGGGCATCCGGGTGCCCGTCCCGGTGGCCATCGCGCCGCCGCCCCAGGAGGAGGCCTGCGCATGGTCAACCGTTTCCTCGACCATCTCGAGGAGTGGATCATCACGTTCCTGATCGGTGCGGCGACGACGATCATCTTCGTCGCCGTCGTGCACCGCTACGCCACCGGCTTCGCCACCGGCACGGTCCAGGACCTGCTCCTCAAGATCGACCTCTCGTGGGCGCAGGAGCTCACGATCTTCATGTTCGTGTGGATGGCCAAGTTCGGCGCCGCGTACGGCGTGCGCACCGGCATCCACGTCGGCGTCGACGTGCTGATCAACAGCGCTCAACGACCGCGTCCGCGGCTGGTTCGTCCTGTTCGGGCTGATGGCCGGTGCGCTGTTCACCGGCGATCATCGGCAGCTTCGGCGCGCACTTCGTCTGGGAGCTGATGCACACGGAGCAGGTGTCGGCCGACCTCGAGTTGCCGAAGTGGATCGTCTACGCCTGCATCCCGCTGGGCTCGTACCTGATGTGCTACCGGTTCCTGCAGACCGCGTGGAACTTCCACAAGACCGGCCACCTGCCGCACGCCGACCACGGCCACGTCGAGGGCCTCGACAAGGAGGACGCGACCGAGTGGGCGACGCTGCCGTCGCGACCTGCACCCCGCCGACGTCAAGCCGGGAGCGCAGCCATGACCGGCCTCGTCATCTTCGGCCTGCTGTCGGTGCTGATGCTCACCGGGATGCCGATCTCGATCGCGCTCGGCCTCACCGTGCTCACGTTCCTGTTCACGATGACGCAGGTGCCGCTGGAGTCGGTGGCGCTGAAGCTCTTCACCGGCATCGAGAAGTTCGAGATCATGGCGATCCCGTTCTTCATCCTCGCCGGCAACTTCCTCACCCACGGCGGCGTCGCCAAGCGGATGATCCGCTTCGCCACCGCGCTGGTCGGCCACCTGCACGGCGGGCTGGCGCTGGGCGGCGTCGTCGCCTGCGCGCTGTTCGCCGCGGTGTCGGGCAGCTCGCCGGCGACCGTGGTGGCGATCGGGTCGATCCTGCTGCCGGCGATGGTCAAGCAGGGCTACCCGATGAAGTTCGGCGTCGGCGTCATCGGCACCGCGGGCGCGCTCGGCATCCTGATCCCGCCGTCGATCGTGATGGTGATCTACGCGGTGTCGACCAACTCGTCGATCGGGCGGCTGTTCATCGCCGGCATCATCCCGGGCCTGATGCTCGCGTTTCTGCTGCTGTTGGTCACCTGGGTCGTCGCGAAGGTCCGCAAGTACCCGCGGATGCCCAGGGCGAGCCTCAAGGAAGTGCTGCTGGCGTTCCGCGAGAGCGTCTGGGGGCTGTTCCTGATCGTCGTCGTCATCGGCGGCATCTACTCGGGCATCTTCACGCCGACCGAGGCCGCCGCGATGAGCGCGGCCTACGCGTTCTTCGTGTCGGTGTTCGTCTACAAGGACCTGACGCTGAAGCAGGTGCCGAAGGTGCTGCTCGACAGCGCCAACCTGTCGGCGATGATCCTGTACATCATCACCAACGCGGTGCTGTTCTCGTTCCTGCTGACCTCCGAGCAGATCCCGCAGAGCCTCGCCGCGTGGATCAACGAGATGGGGCTGTCGCCGTGGACGTTCCTGATCGTCGTCAACATCCTGCTGCTGATCGCCGGCAACTTCATGGAGCCGTCGTCGATCCTGCTGATCACCGCGCCGATCCTGTTCCCGGTGGCGATGAAGCTCGGCATCGACCCGATCCACCTCGGCGTCCTGATGACGGTGAACATGGAAATCGGGATGATCACGCCGCCGGTGGGGCTGAACCTCTACGTGGCGTCCGGCATCGCCAACATGGGGCTGACCGAGGTGACCAAGGCCTGCGCGCCGTGGATCCTGGTGATGCTCGCCTTCCTGATCCTGATCACCTACGTGCCGATCATCTCGCTGTGGCTGCCGAACCTGCTGATGGGCGCGCCGAGCTGACCGCCCGACGGGGCAGCAACGACGACGGGCCGCGCGACGCGGCCCGTTGCGTTTGGGCCGGCCGCTGCCGGCGACCAGGCAGATCACTTCCGCCCAGCGCCCGGGCAAGGCGCCGGTTCGACCGTCAGCGCGCCCTGGCGCGCCTCTCCCGGGCCGTCCGCAGGTGACGGTCGGATCCGGCGCCGCCGCTCGACCGTCGCGAATGCCGCCGTCCCGCTCGCCGGCGAACGCCCGGCGCACGCGACGGCCGCCGGCGGCAAAGTGTTATAATTTTGAATTTTCTGGCATTTACGCCCTGGAGACGCACAAATGGCGGTCGAACGCACCCTTTCCATCATCAAGCCCGACGCGGTCGCGAAGAACGTGATCGGCAAGATCTACTCGCGCTTCGAGACCAATGGTCTGCGGATCGTCGCCGCGCAGATGCGCTGGCTGTCGCCGAAGGAAGCCGAGGGTTTCTATGCGGTCCACCGCGAGCGCCCGTTCTTCAAGGACCTGGTCGGCTTCATGATTTCCGGGCCGGTGATGATCCAGGTGCTCGAGGGCGAGAACGCGATCGCGAAGAACCGCGACCTGATGGGCGCGACCGATCCGAAAAAGGCCGCGGCCGGCACCATTCGCGCCGATTTCGCCGAATCGATCGACGCCAACGCCGTTCACGGGTCCGACGGCCCGGACACCGCCGCGGTCGAGATCGCGTATTTCTTCCCGTCGCTCGCCGTCTACGGCCGCTGACCCGCGCCCTGCCACGCGGCCCGCGACCCTGCGCCCACCCGCCATCGCCCACCCCACGTCCCGCCCGTGACCAACCTGCTCGACCTCGACGCCGACGGCCTGGCCGCGTTCTTCGCCGAACGCGGCGAGAAGCCGTTCCGTGCCCGGCAGGTGTCGCGCTGGCTGCACCAGCGCTTCGTCGACGACGTCGGCGCGATGACCGACCTCGCGAAGGCCGCGCGCGAGCGCCTGGCCGCCGATGCGGTGATCCGCGCGCCGGCGGTGGTGGCCGACGGCACCGCCGCCGACGGCACGCGCAAGTGGCTGCTGGACGTGGGCAACGCCAATGCCGTCGAGGCGGTCTACATCCCCGAGGACGACCGCGGCACGCTGTGCATCTCGTCGCAGGCCGGCTGCGCGCTCGACTGCGCGTTCTGCTCGACCGGCAAGCAGGGCTTCAACCGCAACCTCACGGTCGCCGAGATCGTCGGCCAGCTCTGGCACGCCAACCGCGCGCTGCTCGCCGACGGCGTCACCGCGCCCTGGGTCGAGGCCGGCCGGGCGCCGGTCACCAACGTCGTGATGATGGGAATGGGCGAGCCGCTGGCGAACTTCGACAACGTCGTCGCCGCGCTGCGCCTCTTCCTCGACGACAACGCCTACGGCCTGTCGCGCCGCCGCGTCACGCTGTCGACGTCGGGCATCGTTCCCGCCATCGACCGGCTGCGCGACGCGTGCCCGGTGGCGCTGGCGGTCAGCCTCCACGCGCCCAACGACGCGCTGCGCGACCGGCTCGTGCCCATCAACCGCAAGTACCCGCTGGCCCAGCTGCTCGCCGCCTGCCGCCGCTACCTCGAGCGCGCGCCGCGGGATTTCGTCACCTTCGAGTACGTGATGCTCGACGGCGTCAACGACCAGCCGGCGCATGCGCGCGAGCTGGCGGCGCTGGTGCGCGAGACGCCGTGCAAGTTCAACCTGATCCCGTGGAACCCGTTTCCCGGCGCCGCGTTCCGCACCAGTCCGCGGGCGCGGGTGCTCGAGTTCCAGCAGCAGCTCAGCGACGCCGGATACGTGACGACGGTCCGCCGGACGCGCGGCGAGGACATCGACGCCGCCTGCGGCCAGCTTGCCGGCCGGGTCCAGGACCGCACCAAGCGGCAGCTGTCGAAGCTGCCCCGGGTCGTCGCCGCCAGCACGCCCTGACGAACATCACCGAGCCGCCCATGCGCCCGTCCTTCCCGCACCCATCCCCCCGCCGGCAGCCTCTGGCGCGCTTCGCGCGGGCGGCCGTGCTGTCCCTCGCCGCCCTCCTTGCCGCCTGTGCGTCGAAGGAGCCCGCGCCGCAGCCGCAGCAGCAGCAACAGCCCGAGCCGCCGCCGCGGATCCAGGAGGCGCCCCCTGCAGCGCGCGCCCAGATCAAGCAGGAGCTCGCCGCCGGCTATTACGAGCGCGGCCAGATGGACGTCGCGCTCGAGGAACTCAACGAGGCGGTCAAGCTCGACCCCAACAACGCGCGGATCTACAACGTCTACGGGCTGGTCTACGCGACGCTGGGCGAGAACCCGAAGGCCGAGGAGAATTTCCGTCGCGCGCTGGCGCTCGCGCCCGGCGACTCCGAGATCCGCCAGAACTGGGGCTGGTTCCTCTGCCAGACCGGACGCGCGCGCGATTCGATCCCCGAATTCGAGGCGGCGGTGCGCAATCCGCTCTACCGGACGCCGTGGATCGCCCTGATCAACGCCGGCAAGTGCAGCGCGGTGGTCGGGGACCTCGCCGGCGCGCAGAATTTCTACCGCCGCGCCCTGACGGTGTCGCCGAACAATCCCGAGGCCGCGTACAACTTCGCGCTGCTGCAGTACAAGGCGGCCAACTACGGCGACGCGCGCGCGCTGATGCGCATCGTCATGCTGCAGAACAACCCGCCGCCGGAGGCGCTGTATCTCGGGCTGTGCACCGAGCGCAAGCTCGCCGACCGCCAGTCCGAGCTGTCGTACGTGACCCAGCTGCGCAACCGCTGGCCCGACGCCGCCGAGACCAAGGCCATCGCCGAAGGAAGCTGCGAGTGACCGACAGCGATCTCAGGCATCCGGGCACCGAAGGCGCCGCGCCCACCGGGCCGGCGCCGGCACCCGACGCCGTGCCGATGACCGCGGGGGCGATGCTCGCCGGCGCGCGCGCGCGCGCCGGCCTGTCGATCGACGCCGTCGCGCAGCAGCTGAAGCTCGGCATCCGCCAGGTGGAGGCGCTCGAGGACGGCAATTTCGCGGCGCTGCCCGGACGCACCTTCGTCCGGGGCTTCGTGCGCAACTACGCACGGCTGCTGAAGCTCGACGCCGACGCGGTGCTGGCGGCGCTCCCCGGCACCGGCGCCGCGCCGGCACTCGAGGCCCCGTCGCTGCACGAAACCGCGCATTCGATCGGCGAGCTGCCCACCGCCGGCGGCCACCGGCCGGGCTGGACTCGCTGGGCCATCCCGCTGACGCTGGTCGCGATCATCGCCGGCGCCGCCGCCTACGAGTTCCTGCGCCCGATCGGCGACGCGCGTCGCGCCGGCACCAAGGAATCCCCGGCAGTCGCGACGACGGCGCCCGCGAAGCCGGCGGCGGAGAGCGGCGGCGTCGCGCTGCCGAACCCGGTTCCCCATGGCGACACCGGCAACGGCGCCCCCATCACGGCGCCAGCCGGCGCGGCGGCCACCGCGCCCACGGCCGCTGCTCCGACGGCCGCTGCACCGATGCCCGCCGCACCGATGCCCGCCACGCCGATGCCCGCGAGTCCGACGGGCGGCGCTTCCGCCGCGGCACCTGCTGGGTCGACGCCGATTGCGGCGACGACGCCACCGCAGGGCGTGGCCGCGCCGACGTCCGGCAGCGGCCCGGTCGCGGCCGCCGGCGAAGTGACGCTGGCGCTTTCGTACAAGGACGCCTCGTGGACCGAAATCCGCGATCGCACGGGGCGGGTGCTGCTGTCGCGCATGAACGAAGGCGGCCAGACGCAGACCGTCGCCGGCCAGCCGCCGTTCGAGTTGACGATCGGCAATGCGTCCGACGTGACGCTGCGCTACAACGGCAAGCCGGTCGACCTCGCGCCCCACACGCGCCAGAACGTCGCGCGCCTGACGCTGCCGTGAGCGGGACCCGATGAACGAGCGGACCCACATCCTGCGCCGCCCCACCCGGCAGGTCGACGTCGGCGGCGTGCGCGTCGGCGGCCACGCGCCGATCGTCGTGCAGTCGATGACCAACACCGACACCGCCGACGTCGAGGCGACGGTGGCCCAGGTCCGCGCGCTCGCCGATGCCGGCTCGGAACTCGTGCGCGTGACGGTCAACACGACCGAGGCCGCGGCCGCGGTGCCCGCGATCCGCGAGCGGCTCGACGCGGCCGGCTGCCGGGTGCCGCTGGTCGGCGACTTCCATTTCAACGGCCACAAGCTGCTGGCCGACGTGCCGGCGTGCGGCGAGGCGCTGGCCAAGTTCCGGATCAATCCCGGCAACGTCGGCAAGGGCAGCAAGCGGGACTCGCAGTTCGCGCAGATGATCGACCACGCGCTCGCCTTCGGCAAGCCGGTGCGCATCGGCGTCAACTGGGGCAGCCTCGACGCCGACCTGCTCGCGCGGCTGATGGACGAGAACGCCCGGCTGCCGTCGCCGCGCTCCGCCGACGCGGTGATGCGCGAGGCGCTGGTCGTCTCCGCCATCGACAGCGCGCGCCGCGCCGAGCAGCTCGGGTTGCCGGCGGATCGGATCATCCTGTCGTGCAAGGTGTCCGACGTCCAGGACCTGATCGCGGTCTACGGCGAACTCGCGCTCCGCGGCGACTACCCGCTGCACCTCGGCCTCACCGAGGCCGGCATGGGCAGCAAGGGCATCGTCGCGTCGACCGCGGCGATGGCGGTGCTGCTGCAGCAGGGCATCGGCGACACCATCCGCGTGTCCCTGACACCGGAGCCCAACGGCGACCGCACCAGGGAGGTCGTCGTCGCGCAGGAGCTGCTGCAGACGATGGGACTGCGCTCGTTCACGCCGCTGGTCACCGCCTGTCCCGGCTGCGGCCGCACGACCAGCAGCGTGTTCCAGGAACTCGCGCAGGACATCCAGTCGTACCTGCGCGCGCAGATGCCGGTCTGGCGCGACCGCTACCCCGGCGTCGCGGCGATGCAGGTCGCGGTGATGGGCTGCGTGGTCAACGGCCCCGGCGAGTCGAAGCTCGCCAATGTCGGCATCTCGCTGCCGGGTACCGGCGAGACGCCGGTCGCACCGGTCTACGTCGACGGCCAGAAGACCGTGACGCTGAAGGGCGGGCGCATCGCCGAGGAGTTCACGCGCATCGTCGAGGACTACGTCCGCGCCACCTACGGCGGCGAGCCGCGCGCGCCCTCGCTCGACCCCGAGCGAAAGACGATTCCGCTCAAGGCCACGGCCTGATCCGCGATGACCGAGACCGTCCGTCCGCCGCCATCGGCCGCCGCCGCGCCGCCCGCCCCCAAGCCTGCCGCCAGGCCCGCCGCGCTGCAGGCGGTGCGCGGGATGAACGACGTCCTGCCCGACGAGGCGGCGCTGTGGGAGCGCTTCGAGGCCATCGCGCGCGGAGTGCTGACCCGCTACGGCTACCGCAACCTGCGGGTACCGATCGTCGAGCCGACGGCGCTGTTCGTCCGCGGCATCGGCGAGGCGACCGACGTCGTCGAGAAGGAGATGTACAGCTTCGAGGACAAGCTCAACGGCGAGAGCCTCACGCTGCGCCCAGAGGCGACGGCCGGCATCGTCCGCGCGGCGATCGAGCACAACCTCACCTACGAGCGCCCGCAGCGCGTCTGGCTCGCGGGGCCGATGTTCCGCCACGAGCGCCCGCAGAAGGGCCGCTACCGACAGTTCCACCAGATCAACGCCGAGGCGCTGGGCTTCGCCGGTCCCGACGTCGACGCCGAGCAGATCGTGCTGCTGGCGCGGCTGTGGCGGGAGCTGGGACTGGCCGACGGCATCCGGCTCAAGCTCAACTCGATCGGCGACGCCGCCGAGCGGCGCGCGCACCGCGCCGCGCTGATCGAGCATTTCACGCGGCACCAGGCCGTGCTGGACGACGATGCGCGGCGGCGGCTGCACGTGAATCCGCTGCGGCTGCTCGACAGCAAGCACCCGGCGATGCAGGACGTGATCGAGGCGGCGCCGAAGCTCGTCGCCAACCTGGGCGCCGAATCGCGCGCGCATTTCGATGGACTGCAGCAGGCGCTCGCCGACGCCGGCGTCGCGTGGGAGATCGACGGCCGGCTGGTGCGCGGTCTCGACTACTACAACCGCACCGTGTTCGAGTGGGTCACCGACCGGCTCGGCGCGCAGGGGACGGTCGCCGGCGGCGGCCGCTACGACGGCCTGTTCGAGCAGCTGGGCGGCAAGCCGGTGCCGGCCTGCGGCTTCGCGATCGGGGTGGAGCGGATGGTGCTGCTGCTGCAGGACGCGGCGACGCTGGCTGTCGAGGCGCCGCTCGCCTATGTCGTCCACGCCGGGCCCGCGGCGGCCCGGCTCGCCGTCACCGCGGCCGAAGCGCTGCGCGACGCCGGCGCGGCGGTCATCGTCAACGGCGGCGGCGGCAGCTTCAAGTCGCAGATGAAGCGGGCCGACGCGTCCGGCGCCCGTTACGCGCTGCTGCTGGGCGACGACGAGGTGGCGTCGGGCAACGTGACCGTCAAGCCGCTGCGCGAGGGCGGCGAGCAGCGCACGCTGCCGCTGTCCGGACTGGTGCCCGGCCTGCTCGACGCAAGGGTGCCGCCGCGCTGAGCGCCGGCACCGATCCGATTTCAACGCAAGGAAGACCATGGCTGTCTACGATCTCGAAGAACAGGACAAACTCGAAGACCTCAAGGCGTGGTGGAGCCGCTGGGGCAACACCGTCTCGGCGGTGATCATCGCCGCCTGCCTCGCCATCGTCGCCTTCCAGGGCTGGCGCTGGTGGCAGGCGAAGCAGGCCGACGAGGCCTCGGCGCTGTACAGCGCCGTCAGCGCCGCCCTGCGCACCGGCGATCTGGCCCGGGCCAAGGACGCGGTCGCGCAGCTCACCGATCGCTACGCCGGCACCGCCTACGCGCCGCGCGCCGCGCTGCTCTACGCCCGCATGCAGTTCGACCAGGGCGACAAGGCCGGCGCGCGGACGCAGCTGCAGTGGGTCGTCGACCGCGGTGGCGACGACGAAATCCGCGACGTCGCGCGCTTCCGCCTGGCCGAAGTGCAATTCGACGAAAAGGCCTACGACGCCGCGCTGTCGACGCTGGACGCGCGCCACGCCGACGCCTTCGGTGGCGTCTTTGCGGACCTGCGCGGCGACATCCTCGCCGCGGCCGGACGGCCCAACGAAGCGCGGACGGCGTACCAGGCCGCGCTGACCAAGCTCGACGAGAAGAGCCCGTACAAGGTCTACGTCCAGGTGAAGCTCGACGCCCTGGGTGGAGCGCCCGCCGGCGGCGCAGCCCCGGTGGCCGGAGCAGCCCCGGCGGCGGCCACCCCGCCTGCCGCCGCTCCTGCCGCACCCGCCGCCGCTCCCGCCGCCGCTCCCGCCGCCGCTCCCGCCGCCGCTCCCGCCGCCGCTCCCGCCGCCGC
The DNA here is from genome assembly GCA_963810815.1 of uncultured beta proteobacterium. Taxonomy (GTDB): domain Bacteria; phylum Pseudomonadota; class Gammaproteobacteria; order Burkholderiales; family Casimicrobiaceae; genus CAVQWT01. Next base: position 104,067 of record CAWEPB010000004.1, read on the forward strand.
GCCCGCGCCGCCCGCGTCGAAGCCGAAGTCCTGACGTCAGCCCGCGCCGAACCCGCTCGTGACCGCCCGCCCATGACCGTCCGTCCGCTCCGTTTCGCCCCCCTGCTCGCGACGCTCGCGCTCGCCGGCTGCAGCACGCTGTCGTCGTGGATGCCGTCGATTCCGGCGCCGTCGTTGTCGTCGATCTCGTGGATGTGGGGCGCCGGCCCGAAGAAGCCGGGGCCGCTGCCCGAGTTCAAGGCCACGACCACGGCGACCGCGGTCTGGCAGGTGTCCGTCGGCAAGGCCGCGCCCGGGCTCGCCCCCGCGGTCCTCCCCGGCGCCGTGTACGCGGCCGCGATCGACGGGACCATCGTCCGCCTCGATCCCGCCACCGGCAGCACGACCTGGCGGATCGCGGCGGGCACGCGGCTGGCCGCCGGCGTCGGCGCCGATCCCACCATCGTCGCCGTCGGCACCGACAAGGGCGAGGTGCTGGCATTCGACCCCGACGGCAAGCCGCTGTGGACCGCGCGCGTGTCCAGCGAAGTGGTGAGCCCGCCCGACGTCGCCGAAGGCATCGTCGCCGTGTGGTCGGGCGACGGACGGCTCTACGGCCTGTCGTCCGCCGACGGCAAGACCAAGTGGGTGTACCAGCGGGCCAACCCGCCGCTGATCGTGCGCAACTACGCCGGCGGCACGATCTCGCGCGGCGGCCTGTTCGTCGGCACCGCCGGCGGCAAGCTGATCGCGCTCGACCTCGCCACCGGCCGCGTCGGCTGGGAGGGCAGCGTCGCCACGCCGCGCGGCGCGACCGAACTCGAACGCATCGCCGACGTGACCAGCCTGCCGTTCGTCGAGTCGACGCAGGCCTGCGCCGTCGCGTTCCAGGGCCGCGTCGCCTGCTTCGAGATCACCAAGGGCACGCTGCTCTGGTCGCGCGACTTCTCGAGCCTCGAAGGCATCGTCGCCGACAACCGCTACCTCTACGTCACCGACGACCGCAGCACGCTGCACGCGCTGGACAAGACCACCGGGGCGTCGGTGTGGAAGCAGGACGCCCTGAAGGACCGCCGGATCGGCGGCCCGCAGATCGCCGGCGACCATCTCGCCGTCGTCGACGTCGAGGGCTACGTGCACCTGCTCGACCGCAACGACGGCCACCTCGCGGGCCGGATGGCCACCGACGGCTCGCCGGCGACTTCGCAGCCCGTGGCCTCCGGCAGCAACGCCGTGTTCCTGTCGACCAACGGCACGCTGTACGCGGTGACCGGCCGCTAGCCGCGGCCGCGCCGCCGGTCGCCCCGCGGTCGCCGCGCCAACCCCATGCTGCCCACCCTCGTCCTCGTCGGTCGCCCCAACGTCGGGAAGTCGACGCTGTTCAACCGGCTGACCAAGACCCGGGCCGCGCTGGTCGCCGACTTCCCGGGGCTGACGCGCGACCGCCACTACGGTCGCGGCCGCATGGGCGACCGCCCGTTCCTGGTCGTGGACACCGGCGGCTTCGAGCCGGTGGCCAAGGACGGCATCATGCACGAGATGGCCAAGCAGACGCGCCAGGCCATCGCCGAGTCCGACGCCGTGATCTTCCTCACCGACGCGCGCCAGGGCCTGTCGCTGCAGGACAAGACGATCGCCGACCTGCTGCGCCGCTCCGGACGCCCGGTGGTGCTGGCGGTGAACAAGGCCGAGGGGCTCGCGACCGAGCGCGCGGCGGCCGATTTCTACGAGCTGGGGCTGGGCGAGCCGCACCCGATCTCGTCGGCGCACGGCGACAACGTGCAGGCGGTGATCGAGCACGCGCTGTCGCTGGTGCCCGCCGACGCGGCCGGCGACGAGGAGCGCGACGCTGACGGCCGGATCAAGGTCGCGATCGTCGGCCGCCCCAACGTCGGCAAGTCGACGCTGGTGAACACGCTGCTCGGCGAGGAGCGGGTCATCGCCTTCGACCAGCCGGGCACGACGCGCGACTCGATCTACCTCGACTTCGAACGCAACGAGCGTCGCTACACGCTGATCGACACCGCGGGCGTCCGCCGGCGCGGCAAGGTGTTCGAGGCGATCGAGAAGTTCTCGGTCGTGAAGACGCTGCAGGCCGTCGAGGACGCCAACGTGGTGATCCTGCTGCTCGACGCGCGCGAGGGCGTGTCCGAGCAGGACGCGCACCTGGCCGGGTTCATCCTCGAGGCCGGGCGCGCGCTGGTCCTCGGCATCAACAAGTGGGACGACGTGCCCGCGGCGCAGCGCGACGAGGTCAAGCGGGAACTCGACCGCAAGCTCGGCTTCCTCGCCTTCGCCCGCCAGCATTTCATCTCGGCCAAGGAAGGCACCGGCGTCGCCGGGCTGCTGAAGAGCGTCGACGGCGCCTACGCCGCCGCGATGGCGCATTTGTCCACCCCGCGGCTCACCCGGTCGATCATGGCCGCGGTGGAGCGCCAGCAGCCGCCCCGCACCGGGATGACGCGCCCGAAGCTGCGCTACGCCCACCAGGGGGGCCACAACCCGCCGCTGGTCATCATCCACGGGACCGGGCTGGGCCACATTCCGGACACCTACCGCCGGTATCTGGAACATTTTCTGGTCGACACGTTCCAACTGCGTGGAACCCCGCTTCGGATACAATTCAAGACGGGGGCCAACCCCTACGCGGATTCACCCGCACGCCGCAAGGGGCGTTGAGGCCACGCCGCCGCCGTTCCGGGCCTTCCGGGAGCGCGGCGACACCGGTTCTCCGTGCGACCGACCTCGATGGAGCCTGCGATGAGCAACAAAGGGCAAATGCTACAAGACCCGTTCCTGAACACCCTCCGCAAGGAGCACGTCCAAGTCTCGATCTACCTCGTCAACGGCATCAAGCTGCAGGGGCAGATCGAGTCGTTCGACCAATACGTCGTCCTGCTCAAGAACACCGTCACCCAGATGGTGTACAAGCACGCGATCTCGACCGTCGTTCCGGCGCGCGCGGTGACGATGCCGCACCACGCCCCCAACGGCGACGCCGAAACCTGATCCGGCCTTCACCGCCCCGTGGCGGTCCGGCCCCGCGGCCGGCCGCCGCCGCGCGCGCAACGCCGCCCCGTCTCCTCCCCACCTCCCCGCACGCCTCAATGTTCGAACGCCCCTCGGGCGGTGATCGCGCGATCGTCGTCGCCATCGACTTTCGCGCCGGCGACCCGGACCTGCGCCTTGCCGAAATCGAGGCGCTCGCGACCTCGGCCGGCGGCACCGTCGTCGGCCGCGTCACCGGCCGCCGCGCGCGGCCGGACCCGGCGCTCTTCGCCGGCAAGGGCAAGGTCGAGGCGATCGCCGCGATGAAGGCCGACACCGGCGCCGATCTCGTCATCTTCGACCACGAGCTCACCGGCGCCCAGCAGCGCAACCTCGAGCGGGCGCTCGAGTGCCGCGTGGTCGACCGCGTGAGCCTGATCCTCGACATCTTCGCGCTGCGGGCGCGCAGCGCCGAGGGCAAGCTGCAGGTCGAGCTGGCGCAGCTCAAGCACCTGTCGACACGGCTGGTCGGCGGCTGGACCCACCTCGAGCGGCAGAAGGGCGGCATCGGCCTGCGCGGACCCGGCGAGACACAGCTGGAGACCGACCGCCGGCTGATCGGGGTGCGGGTGAAGCTCCTCAAGGACCGGCTCGCGCACGTCGCGCGCCGGCACGCGGTGCAGAGCCGCAACCGCCGGCGCGCCTCGGTCCGAACCGTCGCGCTGGTCGGCTACACCAACGCCGGCAAGTCGACGCTGTTCAACCGGCTCACCCGCTCCGGGATGTACGCCGCCGACCAGCTGTTCGCCACGCTCGATACCACGCTGCGCCGCATCTACGTCCCCGACGCCGACGCGATCGTGCTGTCGGACACCGTCGGTTTCATCCGCGACCTCCCGCACGACCTCGTCGCCGCGTTCCGCGGCACGCTGTCGGAGGCGGCCGACGCCGACCTGCTGCTGCACGTCGTCGACGCGGCGCACCCGAACCGCGACGAGCAGATCGCGGCGGTGGACGCCGTGCTCGCCGAGATCGGCGCCGACGCCGTGCCCCAGATCCGCGTGCTGAACAAGATCGACGCCGCGGGTCTCGCGCCCGGCGTCGAGCGCGACGAGTCTGGTATACTTCGCGCCGTTCGCGTCAGCGCGATCACCGGCGAGGGCTGCGACGCACTGCGGGCGGCACTCGCCGAACGCTTTCCGGCGCAGCCGCGCCCGGTGCCGGAAACCGCGCCAGCGGCGCCGGCCTGATCCTGCCGACGACGCCACAGCGCCGCGGCCCCACTCCCTCGAACCAGAAGCTTCGTCATGTCGCTCAACGATCCCCAGTGGGGCAAGCGTGGCAACAGCGGTCCACCCGATCTCGACGAGATCTGGCGGAACGTCAACCGCAAGGTCAACGACCTGTTCAAGCGCCGCGGCAGCGGTGACGAGGACGGCGGTGGCGGCGGCGGTCCGCGCGCGTCGCTGCCCCTGTCCGGCGCCGGCATCCTGGTCGCGCTGGTCCTGGTCGTGTGGCTCGCGAGCGGGTTCTATATCGTCGACGAGGGCCGCCGCGGCGTCGTGACGCGCTTCGGCAAGTACACCGAGACGACGCAGCCGGGCCCGCGCTGGCACCTGCCGTTCCCGGTCGAAGCGGTCGAGCTCGTCGACTTCTCGCAGGTGCGGACCGTCGAGATCGGCTACCGCAACACGCCGAAGAACAAGGTCGAGCGCGAAGCGGTGATGCTGACCGAGGACGAGAACATCATCGACATCCAGTTCGCCGTCCAGTACAACCTGAAGAACGCCGAGGACTACGTCTTCAACACGCGCAAGCCCGACGCGCTGGTCGCCGCGGTGGCCGAGACCGCGGTCCGCGAAGTGATCGGCAAGAGCCGGATGGACTTCGCGCTGTACGCGGGCCGCGAGCAGATCACCAAGTCCACCGAGCAGCTGATGCAGGTGATGCTCGACCGTTACGGCACGGGGGTGTTCGTGCAGAAGGTGACGCTGCAGAGCGTCCAGCCGCCGGACAAGGTGCAGGCCGCGTTCGACGACGCGGTCAAGGCCGGCCAGGACCTCGAACGGCAGAAGAACGAGGGCCAGGCCTACGCCAACGACGTGGTTCCGCGCGCCGCCGGCAACGCGTCGCGGCTGCTCGAGGAAGCGCAGGGCTACCAGGTCAGCATCGTGTCCAAGGCCGAGGGCGACGCCGCGCGCTTCCGCCAGATCGTCGCCGAGTACCAGAAGGCGCCCGGCGTCACCCGCGACCGCCTCTACCTCGACATGATGCAGTCGGTGCTGGGCAGCTCGAGCAAGGTCCTGGTCGACCAGAAGGCCGGCCAGAACCTGCTGTACCTGCCGCTCGACCGGCTGATCCGCGAAAGCGGGCCCGCGGCCCCCGCCGCGGCCTCCGACCTGCCCGCGACGCCGACGCCGGCGCCGCGCACGGTCACGCCGCCGGCCGAACAGCCGGTCACGCTCGACGGGGTCCGCTCGCGCGAGGCGCTGCGCAACCGCGGAGGGGAATCGCGATGAAGTACACGATGCCGATCCTCGCGCTCATCGTCGCCGCGCTGCTGGTGCTGTCGCAGTCGATCTACACCGTCGACCAGCGGCAGGACGTGGTCAAGTTCCAGCTGGGCGAGATCGTCGAGACCCACTCGAAGGCGGGCCTCTATTTCAAGGTGCCGCTGCTGCAGAACGTCCGCTTCTACGACCGGCGGATCCTCTCCCTCGACAATCCCGAGCCGGACCGCGTGACCACCAGCGAAAAGAAGCCGCTGCTGGTCGACTACACGGTGCTGTGGCGGATCATCGACGTCAGGCAGTACTACGTGTCCGTGCAGGGGGACGAGGAGGCGGCGCGCCGGCGGCTGACGCAGACCGTCCGCGCCAACCTCGCCGAGGAATTCAACAAGCGGACGATGTCCGAGGCGATCAGCTCGCAGCGCGACCAGATCATGAACGCGACGCGCCAGCGGGCCGACACCGACGCGCGCACGATCGGCGTCGAGATCGTCGACGTGCGGCTGCGGCGGATCGACCTGCCGCCCGACGTCACCGGCCCCGTCTACCAGCGGATGGAATCCGAGCGCCGGCGCGTCGCCAACGAGCTGCGCTCGCTCGGTGCCGCCGAGAGCGAGAAGATCCGCGCCGACGCCGACCGCCAGCGCGAGGTGATCCTCGCCAACGCGTACCGGTCGGCGCAGAAGCTCAAGGGCGAGGGCGACGCCAAGGCCGCCGCGATCTACTCGGCGGCGTACGGGGTCAACCCCGAGTTCTACGCGTTCTACCGCAGCCTCGAGGCGTACCGGTCGTCGTTCCGGAACAGGAGCGACGTCATGGTGCTCGACCCGTCGAGCGAGTTCTTCCAGTACTTCAAGCAGTCGGGCAGCGGGCGAGCGGCGCGCGGCCCCGCGACCAAGTAGCCACGGCGGCGGGCGAGCGATGCAGGAATCGCTGGTCGCCGCACTCGCGCTCGTGCTGGTGATCGAGGGCCTGCTGCCGCTGCTGGCGCCGCGGCTGTGGCGGCAGAGCTTCCGCCGGATCGTCGACCTCACCGACGGCCAGCTGCGATTCGTCGGCCTGGTCTCGATCGTGCTCGGCCTCGCCGGATACTGGCTCGTCACCCATGCGTAAGTGGATCCTTCCCGAGCACATCGAGGACGTGCTCCCGGCCGAGGCCGAGCGCATCGAGGCGCTGCGGCGGGTGCTGCTCGACCACTTCCGGGCCAAGGGGTACCGGCTGGTGCAGCCGCCGCTGGTCGAGCACCTGGAATCGCTGCTCACCGGCACCGGCCGCGACCTCGACCTGCAGACGTTCAAGGTGGTCGACCCGCTGTCGGGGCGCCTGCTGGGCGTGCGGGCCGACATCACGCCGCAGGTCGCCCGGATCGACGCCCACCTCCTCAACGAACCCGGCGTCACGCGGCTGTGCTACGCCGGCAGCGTGCTGCGCACCCTGCCCTCGGGACACGCCAAGACGCGCGAGGTGATGCAGATCGGCGCCGAGCTCTTCGGCGAGCCGACGCATCGACGGCGACCGCGCGGTGGTCTCGCTGCTGCTGTCGTCGCTCGCCGCCGCCGGCGTGCGCGGCGTCCACCTCGACCTCGGCCACGTCGGCGTCTATCGCGCGCTGTCGCAGGCCGCGGGCATCGCCGGCAACGGCGACGACTCCGACTTCACCGCCGCGATGCGGGCCAAGGACGTCCCCGCGGTGCGCGAACTCACGGCCCGGCTTCCCGCGGCCTGGCGCGACGCGCTGACCGCGCTGCCGACGCTGTACGGGCCGGCCGACGAGGTGCTCGCGGCGGCGCGGGCGCGGCTGCCCGACACGCCGGCCATCGCCAACGCGCTGGCGACGCTCGCCGCGCTGTCGGCGGCCGCCGCGGGCGAGGTCGAGGCGATCCACATCGATCTCGCCGACCTCACCGGCTATCATTACCAGAACGGCGCGATCTTCGCGGCGTTCACCGCCGGGGAACCGGACGCCATCGGCAACGGCGGCCGCTACGACGGCATCGGCAAGGCGTTCGGACGCGCGCGTCCGGCGACCGGATTCACGCTCGACCTGCGCCAGCTGGCGGCAGTGGTCGCGCGCCAGGGATGACAAGGAAAGCAGGGGCGCATGGGCAAGAACGTCGTCGTCATCGGCACCCAGTGGGGTGACGAAGGTAAGGGCAAGGTCGTCGACTGGCTGACCGAGCACGCGCAGGGCGTGGTCCGCTTCCAGGGCGGGCACAACGCCGGGCACACGCTGGTCATCGGCGGCAAGAAGACGGTGCTCCGCCTGATTCCGTCCGGCGTGCTGCGGCCGCACGTCGACATCTTCATCGGCAACGGCGTCGTGCTGTCGCCATCGGCGCTGTTCACCGAGATCCGCGAGCTCGAGGCGGCCGGCGTCAACGTGCGCTCCCGCCTCCGGATCTCCCCGGCCTGCCCGCTGGTGCTGCCGTACCACGTCGCGCTGGACCAGGCGCGCGAAGGTGCGATGGGCGACGAGAAGATCGGCACCACGGGACGCGGCATCGGCCCCGCGTACGAGGACAAGATCGCACGCCGGGCGATCCGGGTGCAGGACCTGTTCTACCCCGACCGCTTCACCGCCAAGCTGGAACGCCTGCTCGAGTTCCACAATTTCGTGCTGACCCAGTACTTCAAGCGCGACCCGGTGCCGTTCGCCGAGACGCGCGACGCGACGCTCGCGCTGGCGCCGGAGCTGGAGCCGATGGTCGCCGACGTCGCGGCCCTGCTGCAGCAGGCGCGGGACCAGGGCAAGTCGCTGCTGTTCGAGGGGGCGCAGGGCGCCCTGCTCGACGTCGATCACGGCACCTATCCGTACGTGACCTCGTCGAACTGTCTCGCCGGCACCGCCGCGCCCGGCGCGGGCGTCGGTCCGCAGTTCCTCGACTACGTGCTCGGCATCGTCAAGGCGTACACGACGCGCGTCGGCACCGGCCCCTTCCCCACCGAGCTCAAGGACGACGTCGGCGCCGCGCTCGCCCGCCGCGGCAACGAGTTCGGCTCGGTCACCGGCCGCCCGCGCCGCTGCGGGTGGCTCGACCTCGCCGCGCTCAGACGCTCGCTGCAGCTCAACGGCGTCGACGGCCTCTGCGTGATGAAGCTCGACGTGCTCGACGGCATGGACGAGATCCGGATCTGCACCAGCTACACGGTCGACGGCAAGCCGATGGCGCTGCTGCCGACCGGCGCCGACGCCGTGGCCGAGTGCGTTCCCGTCTACGAGACCATGCCCGGCTGGCGCGACAGCACCGTGGGCGTGCGCAGCTTCGACGCGCTGCCCGCCAACGCGCGCGCGTACCTGCGCCGCATCGAGGCGCTGGCCGGCGTCCCGCTGGCGATGGTGTCGACGGGGCCCGAACGCGACGAGACGATCCTGCTGCACCATCCGTTCCACTGAGCACCAAAGACGCCGCGGAGGGCGCCGATGAGCCTCAAAGTCACGTGGGATGAATACAACACGCTGGTCGAGCGGCTGGCGTACAACGTCCACGCGTCCGGGTACACGTTCAACCAGATCATCTGCATCGCTCGCGGCGGTCTGCGCGTCGGTGACGTGCTGTCGCGGATCTACGAGTTGCCGCTGGCGATCCTGTCGACGCACTCGTACGCCGAGGGCGGCGGCACCGTCCGCGGCCAGCTGGTGATCGCCGAGCACATGACGATGACCTCGCCGCGGCTGGGCGACCGCATCCTGCTGGTCGACGACATGGTCGACTCCGGCCACACGCTGGCGGCGGTCCACGACGAGCTGCCGAAGCGCTTCCCGCACATCACGGCGCTGAAGACCGCGGTCGTCTGGTGGAAGGCCTGCTCGGTGTTCAAGCCGGACTACTACGTCGACTACCTCGCGGACAACCCGTGGATCCACCAGCCGTTCGAGGTCTACGACAATCTGCGGCCGGCGGAGCTTGCCGCGCGGCTGGGAAAGCCCTGATCGGGCGTCCCGACCGACCCTGCCGACCCTGCCTCCGGCCGCTGCATCGACCGCCTGGCGGGCCCGGGCCCCCGCCCCGTCGCCCCGGCACCCCGTTTTGCACCGATTCGCTTTCCATTGGCCCTGTTCTTGCTTAGGCTGTAGCCGACAGTCAGGGCGGACCGCCGCCGGACGCATGGGCAAGTCCCGGGAGGAGACCGGCATGAACCGTTGGACCAAGGGAATCGGCACCGCGCTGGCGGCGCTGCTGGTGGCGGCAGCCGCGCCGGCGATCGCCCAGGACGGCGTGACGCCGACCACGATCGTCATCGGCCAGTCGGCGGCGTTCACCGGCCCCGCCGCGCAGCTCGGCATCCAGATGCGGGACGGCGCCCGCCTGTGGATCGACTACGTCAACGCGCAGGGCGGCGTCAACGGCCGGCGCATCGAGCTCAAGTCGCGCGACGACAAGTACGAATCGGCGCTGGCGGCGGAGAACACCAAGAAACTGATCGAGGAGGACCGCGTGTTCGCGCTGTTCGCCTACGTCGGCACGCCGACCTCCGCCGCCGCCCTGCCGATCTTCTCGGCGGCGCGCGTCCCCTTCGTCGGCCCGTTCACCGGCGCCGAGCTGCTGCGCAACCCGTTCAACCGCTACATCTTCAACGTCCGCGCCAGCTACTACGACGAGACCGACCGCATCGTCGACCACCTGACGCGGACCGGGGTGAAGAACATCGCGGTGTTCCACCAGAACGACTCCTACGGCCAGGCCGGTCTCGAAGGGGTCAAGCGCGCGATGACCAAGCGCGGCCTCACCATCTCGGCGCTCGGCACCAACGAGCGCAACTCGACCGACGTGGCGGCGGCGGTGAAGGCGATCGGCGCCGTCAAGCCGGAAGCGATCGTGATGATCACCGCCTACAGTTCGGCGGCCGAGTTCATCCGGCAGATGAAGAAGCTGCCCGACCCGACGCTGTTCTTCAACGTGTCGTTCGTCGGCAGCAAGGCGCTGGCCGAGGCGCTGGGCAAGGACGGCCACGGCGTGATGATCTCGCAGGTGGTGCCGTTCCCCTGGAGCCCGATGACGCCGCTGGTGAAGGAGTACCTCGGCTTCGCCAAGGCGGCCAAGGTCGACGTCAACTTCTCGAGCCTCGAGGGCTACATCTCGGCCAAGGTGCTGGTCGAGGGCCTGCGCCGCACCGGCAAGGAGCCGACGCGCGAGCGCTTCATCGCGGCGCTGGAGTCGATCTCGGCGCTGGATTTCGGCGGCTTCCAGGTCAGCTTCTCGCCGACCAACCACAACGGGTCGCAGTTCGTCGACCTGTCGATGATCGGGCGCGACGGCAGCTTCGTCCGCTGACCGGCGTCCGCGCGCCTCGATTCCCCGGGCGTGGCGTGTCCCCGCGAGGGGTGGCGTCGTCGCAGGTCTGGTTGCGGGTACCGAGGCCCGCGATCGTGCTGGTCGTCAGGCGGTCGAACGCGATCCGATACTCGGCGCGTGCCGCACCGCTCGGCGCCACCGTCCCGGACACGCGGTATAGTAGATGGCGGCGGCGGTACTTGCCTGCGGTGACCGTGGTAAGGCGGCGATTCATTCGACCCCGTCGCCGTGGAACCGTCCGCCGAAAGCAGAACAGGCGCCGAAGCGCCTGTCGTCTGGATTCGGACCGGATTCGGCCCGTTGCGGTCAATGCTGTTGGTGCCCAGAAGAGGACTCGAACCTCCACAGTGTCGCCACCGCCAGGACCTGAACCTGGTGCGTCTACCAATTCCGCCATCTGGGCGACCGCAATCCATAATTTTACGTTTCCGAGTTCGCATTGTCAAAAAAGCCCCGCTCCTCGCCTCCCGCCTCCCCGATTCCCGCGCCGTCCGCCGGCGCCCCTGAGCATCGCCGTCGCGACGCGGCGCCCGCCGCCGAGCGGGCGGCCCGCGGCGCCCGCCGCGACCTCGACCCCGAACTGGTGCCCGCGCGCACCGCGATCCTCGCGGCGCTGCGCGACGCCGGCGTGCCCCAGATGCCGGCCGAGCTCGAGCAGACGCTCGAGGTCGACCGCCGCGCCCGCGAGGCGTTCGCCGGCCGGCTGGCCGCAATGGAGCGCGACGGGCAGGTCGTCGTCAACCGCAAGGGCCAGTTGCTGGTCGCCGCCAAGCTCGACCTCGTGACCGGGGTCCTGCAGGGCCACCCGGACGGCTTCGGCTTCCTCAAGCCCGACGACGGCTCACCCGACCTCGTGCTGTCAGAACGCGAGATGCACAAGGCGCTGCACGGCGACCGCGTGTCGGTGCGCCGCACCGGCACCGACCGGCGCGGCCGTCCCGAGGGCGAGATCGTCGACGTGCTCGAGCCGGCCAACCGCACCGTCGTCGGGCGGCTGCACGAGGAGCGCGGGCTCTGGTTCGTAGTCGCCGAGAACCGGCGCATCAACCAGGACCTGCTGGTCGGCCCCGCCGACCGCGGCGACGCCAAATCCGGCGACGTCGTCGTGGTCGAGATCGTCGAGCAGCCGTCGGCGTCGCGCGAGGCGATGGCGCGCGTGGTCGAGGTGCTGGGCGCGTTCACCGACCCGGGCATGGAAATCGAGATCGCGCTGCGCAAGCACGCGCTGCCGTTCGAGTTCTCGGTCGCCGCGACCAAGCTCGCGAAGAAGCTCCCGACCACGGTCCGCGACGAGGACCGCGCGGGTCGCGTCGACATCACCGCGCTGCCCCTGGTGACCATCGACGGCGAGACGGCGAAGGACTTCGACGACGCGGTCTACTGCGAGAAGAAGGGCCGCGGCTGGCGCCTCCTCGTCGCCATCGCCGACGTGTCGCACTACGTCCGCGACGGCGACCCGCTGGACCAGGACGCCCGCGAGCGCGGCACGTCGGTGTACTTCCCGCGCCGCGTGATCCCGATGCTGCCCGAGGCGCTGTCCAACGAGTTGTGTTCGCTGAAGCCCGCCGTCGACCGGCTGTGCATGGTCTGCGACATGACGGTCAGCGCCACCGGCGTCATCGGCGACTACCGCTTCTACCCCGCGGTGATGCACTCGCGCGCGCGGCTCACCTACAACCAGGTGTGGTCGTGGCTCACCGACCCGGCCGCGGCGCCGGCCGAGGCGAAGCCGCTGCTGCCGCACCTCGACCAGCTCCACGCGGTGTTCAAGGCGCTGCTGGCCGCGCGCGAGAAGCGCGGCGCGATCGACTTCGACACCGTCGAGACCCAGCTCGAGTTCGACATCCGCGGCAAGATCGTCCGGGTCGTCCCGGCGCCGCGCAACGACGCGCACCGGCTGATCGAGGAATGCATGCTCGCCGCCAACGTGTGCACGGCGCAGTACCTCGCCGCGAACGAGCACCCGGTGCTGTATCGCGTCCACGACACGCCGCCCCCGGACAAGCTCACCGCGCTGCGCGACTTCCTCGGCGGCTGCGGGCTGGCGCTCGCCGGCGGCGACGCGCCGACCGCGGGCGACTACGCGGCGCTGCTGCTGCGCATCAAGACCCGGCCGGACTATCCGCTGCTGCAGACCGTGCTGCTGCGCTCGCTGTCGCAGGCGCAGTACCGCCCCGACAACGTCGGCCACTTCGGCCTCGCGTACGAGGCCTACGCGCACTTCACCTCGCCGATCCGCCGTTACCCGGACCTCCTCGTCCACCGCGCGATCAAGGCGGTGCTGGGCAAGCGCAAGTACGTGCCGGCCGGCTCGTCGTGGGCCGAGCTGGGGATGCACTGCTCGATGACCGAGCGCCGCGCCGACGACGCGTCGCGCGACGTCGAGAACTGGCTCAAGTGCTACTTCATGCAGGACAAGATCGGCGAGACCTTCGACGGGACGATCAGCCACGTCGCGAGCTTCGGCCTGTTCGTGACGCTGGACGGCTACGCGATCGACGGCCTCGTCCACGTCACCGAGCTCGGCCGCGACTACTTCCACTACGACGCCGGCCGCCACGCGATGATCGGCGAGCGCACCGGACGCGTGTTCCAGCTCGCCGGCCGCATCCGGGTCACCGTCGCGCGGGTCGACCTCGAGACGACCAAGATCGACTTCGCGCTCGCCGCCGACGCGGAGTCCGCGGACAGCGCTCCGCGATCGCTGCCCAAGGGGCCGCTGTCCGCCGCCGACCTGCCGCCGCGCCCACGCACGCCGGGCAAGGGCGGCCCGCGCAAGGGCGGCCGCGGCGGCCGCTGACGGCGCAAGCCGCGCCGGCCCGGACGATCACCGCGCGGCCCGCGGCGGGAACCGCCATTTTCTCCATGACTATCATGGAGTTGAATGCCGTTTCCCATTTTGGTTGCGGCGCAGCATCCGCCGCCGCGACAGGCGTAAAATGGCGTTTTCCTCCTCCGGGCCGGCCCCCCGCGGCCGGCGCTCGTCCATGCACATCGGCACCCCGCTCTCCCCGTCCGCGACCAAGGTCATGCTGCTCGGCAGCGGTGAGCTCGGCAAGGAAGTGATCATCGCGCTGCAGCGCCTCGGCGTCGAAGTCATCGCCGTCGACCGCTACGCCAACGCCCCCGGCCACCAGGTCGCGCACCGCGCGCACGTCATCGCCATGACCGATGCGGCGGCGCTGAAGCGCCTGATCGAGCAGGAGCGGCCGCAGCTCGTCGTGCCCGAGATCGAGGCCATCGCGACGGCGGTGCTGGCCGACGTCGAGCGCGACGGCACCGCCACGGTCGTGCCGACCGCCCGCGCCGTGCAGCTGACGATGAATCGCGAAGGCATCCGCCGGCTCGCCGCCGAGGAACTGGCGCTGCCGACCTCGCCGTACCGCTTCGCCGACAGCCTGGAGGAACTCCGGACGGCGATCGAGACCACGCCCGGGATCGGCTATCCCTGCCTGGTGAAGCCGGTGATGTCGTCGTCCGGCAAGGGCCAGTCGCTGGTGAAGGGCCCCGACGAAGTCGCGCCGGCGTGGCAGTACGCCGAAAGCGCGGGGCGCGTGCGCGGCAGCCGCATGATCGTCGAGGGCTTCATCGACTTCGACTACGAGATCACGCTGCTGACGGTGCGCGCGCGCGGCGCCGACGGCACGGTCGAGACGCATTTCTGCGAACCCGTCGGCCACCTGCAGGTCAACGGCGACTACGTCGAATCGTGGCAGCCGCAGCCGATGTCCCCGGCGGCGCTGGCGGCCGCGCGCGACATCGCGCTCAAGGTGACGAGCAATCTCGGCGGCTGCGGCATCTTCGGCGTCGAGCTGTTCATCAAGGGCGACCACGTGTGGTTCTCCGAGGTGAGCCCCCGCCCCCACGACACCGGGCTGGTCACGCTGTGCACGCAGGCGCAGAACGAATTCGAGCTGCACGCCCGCGCGATCCTGGGCCTGCCGGTGGACACGACGCTGCGCAATCCCGGTGCGTCGGCGGTCATCTACGGCGGCGTCGAGGCGAAGGGCGTGCGGTTCGAGGACGTCGCCGCGGCGCTGTCGATTCCGCAGACCGACCTGCGCCTGTTCGGCAAGCCGGAGTCGTACAAGAAGCGGCGGATGGGCGTGGCGCTCGCCGCGGCGCCCGACACCGCGACCGCGCGCGAGCGGGCGAAGGCCTGCGCCGCGCGGGTGAAGCCGCGCGCCTGACCGCCGGGGACCCACGATGGACCTGGTCGTCCAGGCGCCCACCGTCGGCGCGGTCGAACTGGATGCGCTGGCGCAGCTCACCGGCGCCCAGGGCATCACCGTGGTCGACGGCGGCGGACAGCAGGCGTACCGGCTGCTGCGCGTGCAGTCGCGCGCCGGCGCGCCCGAGTTCTGCGCCGGCGCCGGGCTCGACTGCGCGTTCGTGCCGGCCGACCTCGCGCGCGAACGCGTCTGCGTCATCGCGATGGACATGGACTCGACGCTGATCACGATCGAGTGCATCGACGAGATCGCCGACCTGCAGGGCATCAAGGCCGAGGTGTCGGCGATCACCCGCAGCGCGATGAGGGGCGAGATCGACTTCCGCGAAAGCCTGACCCGGCGCGTCGCACTGCTCGCCGGGCTGCCGGTCGCGGCGCTGCAGCAGGTCTACGACGAGCGCCTGCGCCTGTCGCCGGGCGCCGAGCGGATGCTGGCCGGATTCAGGGCGGTCGGCGCGAAGACGCTGCTGGTGTCCGGCGGCTTCACGTTCTTCACCTCGCGGCTCGCGCGTCGGCTCGGCCTCGACGCGACGCTGGGCAACGAGCTCGACATCGTCGACGGGCGGCTCACCGGACGCATCCTCGGCGACATCGTCGATGCGCAGGCGAAAGCCGCGCGCCTGGCCGCGATGCGCCGCGAGCACGGACGCCCCGGCGGACTCGTGGTCGCGATCGGCGACGGCGCCAACGACCTGCCGATGCTGCGCGAAGCCGACGTCGCCATCGCGTACCGGGCCAAGCCCGTCGTCCGCCAGCAGGCCGACTACGCCCTCAACGTCAGCGGACTCGACGGCGTCCTGAACCTCTTCGTCTGAGCGGGAGGCGGCGCGCGGGCGCGCTCACTCGGCCTCGTCGATCCACGTCATCTGGATCGCCTCGAGGATCTTCTCGCCGCTGCGCGCCGGGTCGTCGGCGAAGCCGGGCAGCGCGCAGACCCACGCGTGCAGGTCGGTGAAGCGGACGTAGCGCGGATCGACGTCCGGATGCGCTTCGGCGAGCGCGATCGCGATGTCGCGGGTGTCGGTCCAGTGCATGGCGGGATCCTCGCAGCGCGAGCCCTCACGGGCCCCGCTTTTCCTTCGCGTAGTTGATCGTGTAGCGCGGCAGCTCGATCGTGAGGTCGGTGCCGCCGACGATGGCCTGGCACGACAGCCGCGACAGCGGCGTCAGCCCCCAGGCACGGTCGAGCAGGTCGTCCTCGTCCTCGCTGGACGCCGGCAGCGAATCGAAGCCCTGCCGCACGATCACGTGGCAGGTCGTGCACGCGCAGGACTTCTCGCAGGCATGCTCGACCTCGACCCCGTGCGTCAGCAGGTTGTCGCACAGCGACACGCCGGGCTTCGCGTCGAAGCTCGTGCCGGCGGGACAGAGTTCGGGGTGGGGCAGGACGGTGATGCGGGTCATGGCAGGGTTCGGATTCAGGCGACGGCGTCGATGCGCCGGCCGGACAGCGCGCGCGCGACGCTCTTGTCCATCCGGCGGGCGGCGAACTCGGCCGTCGCGTGGTTGAGGGCGGCGGACGCGACGACGAGCGCGCGATGGTCGCTGCCGAGGCGCGCCTGCGCGACCCCGGCCAGCGCGGCGTCGATGGCCTCGCGCTCGGCGGGCGCGAGCAGCTGGCCGTCGGCGGCGAGCGCGCCCTGCGTCGCGGCGACGAGCTGATCGGCCTCGACCGCGGCCTCGGCCAGCGCCCGGGCCGCCATGTCGTCGGCGGCGTGCGCGAACGAGTCCTGCAGCATCCGCGCGATCTCGCCGTCGGTGAGGCCGTACGAGGGCTTCACCGAGATCGACGACTCGACGCCCGTCGCCAGCTCGCGCGCCGCCACCGACAGCAGGCCGTCGGCGTCGACCTGGAAGGTGACGCGAATGCGCGCTGCGCCCGCGGCCATCGGCGGGATGCCGCGCAGCTCGAAGCGGGCCAGCGACCGGCAGTCGGCCACGCGCTCGCGCTCGCCCTGGACGACGTGGATCGACATCGCCGACTGGCCGTCCTTGAAGGTCGTGAACTCCTGCGCCCGCGTCACCGGAATCGTGGAATTGCGCGGCACGATCTTCTCGGCCAGCCCGCCCATCGTCTCCAGGCCGAGCGAAAGCGGGATCACGTCGAGCAGCAGGAACTCGTCGCCCGCGGCCTTGTTGCCCGCCAGCGCGTCGGCCTGGATCGCCGCGCCCAGCGCCACCACCTGGTCGGGATTGAGGTTGGTCAGCGGCGGCTGGCCGAAGAAATCGCCGACCGCCTTCTGCACCTGCGGCATGCGCGTCGCGCCGCCGACCATCACGACGCCGGTGATGTCGGTCGGCTGGAGCTTCGCGTCGCGCAGCGCGCGCTTCACCGGGGCCAGGGTCTTGGCGACGAGATTCTGCGTGATCTCGGTGTAGACGTCGGCGGCGATCGCGAGGTCGAGCTTGGTTCCGTTCGCCAGCGTCGCCACGATCGGCGCCGCGGCGTGCAGCGTCAGGTTCTCCTTCGCCTCGCGCGCCTTCAGCATCAGCAGCCGGGTGTCCTCCGGCGACAGCGGCGGCAGCTCCGCCGCCTCGATGATCCAGCAGTAGAGGCGGTGGTCGAAGTCGTCGCCGCCGAGCGCCGAGTCGCCGTTGGTCGCCAGCACCTCGAACACGCCGCGCGACAGGCGGAGGATCGAGATGTCGAAGGTGCCGCCACCGAGGTCGTAGACGGCGTAGGTGCCCTCGGCGGCGTTGTCGAGGCCGTAGGCGATCGCCGCCGCCGTCGGCTCGTTAAGGAGCCGCAGCACCTCGAGCCCGGCGAGACGCGCGGCGTCCTTGGTCGCCTGCCGCTGCGCGTCGTCGAAGTACGCCGGCACGGTGACGACGGCGCCCTCGATCGGTCCGCCCAGCGCCAGCTCCGCGCGATGGCGCAGCGAGCGCAGGATGTCGGCCGACACTTCGACGGGGCTCCGGGCGCCGGCGCGCGTGGCGATCCGGACCATGCCGGGATCGTCGATGAAGCGGTACGGAAACCGGCGCGCGTCGGACAGGTCGGACAGGCCGCGCCCCATCAGCCGCTTGACCGAGACGATCGTGTTCTGCGGGTCCTGCGCCTGCAGCGCCTGCGCCGCGTGGCCGACGGTGACGCCGTCCTCGCCGTAGCGGACGATCGACGGCAGCAGCGGGCGGCCGTGGTCGTCGGGCAGCACGACGGGAATGCCGTTGCGCACCGTGGCGACCAGCGAATTGGTGGTGCCGAGATCGATGCCGATCGCGCGCCGGCGCTCGCGCGGCGCTTCGGGCGCGTCGGGCTCGGATATCTGCAGCAGCGCCATCAGCAGGTCCCCTTGCTCGCGTGGTGTCCGGTGCGACCGGTGCGCGCGCGGCCGTCCGCGGCGGGCGTCCCGGCCGGCGATCGCCCGCGCATCACGCCCCGTCCTCCAGCGCGCCCAGCGAATCGTCGACGTCGGCGGCGAGCTTGGTCAGGAAGCGGAGCTCGCGCACCGCGGCACGGGCGGGCTCGTACGCGCCGGCGCCGTCGAGCAGCTCGCCGAGGACCGCCTCGCGCTCGCGGATTTCCGCGCGGACGTCGGCGACGATGGCGTCGAGCGCGCGCACGTCGCCGGCCGCGACCGCGTCGCTCGCCGCTTCGCGCCGTTCGAGCTGGCGCTCGAGAAAGTCCAGCGCCAGCGCGGTGTCGGTCTCGGCGATCGCGTCGACGCCGTGCAGCGACAGCAGGTACTGCGCGCGCGACACCGGATCCTTGAGCGCGCGGTACGCCTCGTTGACGCGCGCCGACGACTGCAGCGCGGCGCGCCGCTCGCCCTCGGCGGCGGCGGCGAAGCGGTCGGGGTGCACCTCGGTCTGCAGCGCGCGGTAGGCGCGATCGAGCGCCGCGGTGTCGCAGCGGAATCGCGCCGGCAGGCCGAAGAGCTCGAAGTGGTTGCGGGAGAAGTCGATCATCGTTCTTGTGCCCGCCGGGGCGATCGTGCGACCGGCGGGTCGTGCTGCGGCAGGCGGCGGGTCGGAAGCCGCGCCGTCCGGGCCCGGGGTCCTGCTCCGGTCGGACGCCGCGTCAGACGTTGAACGACTCCCCGCAGCCGCAGGCGTCCTTCACGTTGGGGTTGTTGAACTTGAATCCCTCGTTCAACCCCTCGCGCGCGAAATCGAGCTCGGTGCCCTCGAGGTACGGCAGGCTCTTCGGGTCGACGATCACCGCGACGCCGTGGCACTCGAACCTGAGGTCCTCGGGCCGGATCTCGTCGGCGTACTCGATCTTGTAGGCGAGCCCCGAGCAGCCGGACGTGCGCACGCCCAGGCGCAGGCCGACGCCCTTGCCGCGCTTCGCGAGCTGCGCGGCGACGTGCTTCGCCGCGGAGGCGGACAGTGTGACCGGCATGTCAGTCTCCCGCGTGCCGGGCCGCCGGCGCGCAGGCCTCCGCTTCGGCGACGCCGCCGGTCGGCTGCAGTTCGCCGTCGTGCTTCTTCCGGTAGTCCTCGACCGCGGCCTTGATCGCGTCCTCGGCCAGGATCGAGCAGTGGATCTTGACCGGCGGCAGCGCGAGCTCCTCGGCGATCTGCGTGTTCCGGATCGACATCGCCTGGTCGAGCGTCTTGCCCTTGACCCATTCGGTGACCAGCGACGACGACGCGATGGCCGAGCCGCAGCCGTAGGTCTTGAACTTGGCGTCCTCGATGACGCCGTCGGCGCCGACGCGGATCTGCAGCTTCATCACGTCGCCGCAGGCGGGCGCGCCGACCATGCCGGTGCCGACGGCGGTGTCGTCCTTGGCGAACGACCCGACGTTGCGCGGGTTCTCGTAGTGGTCGATGACCTTTTCGCTGTAAGCCATGGTGTATCTCCGTTACGCTGGATCAGTGGGCAGCCCACTGGACGGTGTTGAGGTCAACGCCGTCCTGATGCATTTCCCAGAGCGGCGACAGCTCGCGCAGCTTGCCCACCTTGCGCTTGAGGAGGTCGATGGTGAAATCGACCTCCTCGGCCGTCGTGAACCGCCCCACGGTGAAGCGGATGGAACTGTGCGCGAGCTCGTCGCTGCGCCCGAGGGCGCGCAGCACGTACGACGGCTCGAGCGAGGCCGAGGTGCAGGCCGACCCCGACGACACCGCGATGTCCTTGATCGCCATGATCAGGCTTTCGCCCTCGACGAAGTTGAAGCTGACGTTGAGGTTGTGCGGCACGCGGCGCTCGAAGTCGCCGTTGAGGTAGACCTCCTCGATCTGCGACAGCCCCGCCCACAGCCGGTCGCGCAGCGCGCGGATGCGCTCGTTCTCGGCCGCCATCTCGAGCTTCGCCAGCCGGAACGCCTCGCCCATGCCGACGATCTGGTGCGTCGGCAGCGTGCCCGAGCGCATCCCGCGCTCGTGGCCGCCGCCGTGCATCTGCGCCTCGATGCGCACGCGCGGCTTGCGGCGCACGAACAGCGCGCCGACGCCCTTGGGACCGTAGGTCTTGTGGGCGGAAAAGCTCATCAGGTCGACCTTGAGCTTCGCCAGGTCGATCGCGACCTTGCCGGTGGCCTGCGCGGCGTCGACGTGGAAGACGATGCCGCGCGCGCGGCAGATCTCGCCCATCCGCGGGATGTCCTGGATCACGCCGATCTCGTTGTTGACGAACATCACCGACACGACGGTCGTGTCCGGGCGCAGCGCGGCCTCGAACGCCGCGAGGTCGACCAATCCCTTGTCGTCGACGCCGAGATACGTGACCTCGAAGCCCTCGCGCTCGAGCTCGCGCATCGTGTCCAGCGTCGCCTTGTGCTCGGTCGTGACCGTCACGAGGTGCCTGCCCTTGTCGCGATAGAAATGCGCGGCGCCCTTGAGCGCGAGGTTGATCGACTCGGTGGCGCCGGACGTCCAGACGATTTCCTTCGGGTCGCAGTTGACCAGCGCGGCCACGTGTCCGCGGGCGTCCTCGACCGCCTGCTCGGCCTCCCAGCCGAAGGCGTGCGAGCGCGACGCGGGGTTGCCGAAGTGCTCGGTGAGCCACGGGATCATCGCCTGCGCGACCCGGGGGTCGACCGGCGTCGTGGCCGAGTAATCGAGATAGATCGGAGTCTTCATCGTGATGGCGTGCGGGTCGGGGTTGCGGCGGGAAGCAAGTCGCGCCTCAGAAGGTGGTGGCGGTTTCGGCCGGCCGGGCGGCGACTGCGATCCGGTGGTCCTGCAGCACGGCGACGTCGCCGCCGCCCTCCTTCGCGTCCTTCTGCTGGGCAACCAGCTGCGCCAGCGTCACCGATCGCAGGAAGGAGAAGATGTGCGCGTTGAGGGCGGACCACAGCTCGTGCGTCATGCAGCGGCGGTCGTCGCGACAGTTCTCGCGACCGCCGCACTGCGTCGCGTCGATCGGCTCGTCCACCGCCTGGATGATGTCGGCGACGGACACCGCGTCGAGCGGCTTGCCGAGATGATAACCGCCGCCGGGGCCGCGCACACTCTCGACGAGGCCGTGGCGCCGCAGCTTCCCGAACAGCTGCTCGAGGTACGACAGCGAGATTCCCTGCCGCTCGGACACGGCCGCGAGCGTGACGGGGCCCTTGGTGCCGTACAGCGCGACATCGATCATCGCGGTGACGGCGAAACGTCCTTTGGTGGTGAGACGCATGGCGGTTCGATGCTCCTGGATTCAGGCGTCAGTCGTCCGGCCGGGGCCGGGGGGCGTGGGGCGGGCAGGATTCGCGAGGGGGCCGCAACCGCGATACGGCGGTCAGCGTCGGGACACCGGTCCGGAAGCTCGTCGTGGACGATCGACCCGGAGAAACTACCCGAGAATTCTGCCTTTCCCGACTGTATTAGTCAACCTTAAGTCCGACAAGTTCAGTCAAGCATGCGATTCAGCCGTTGCGGGTCGAAACCGTCCGCCGTGGCCTTGGCGTCGCCGCAATCGTGACCGGCCTCGGACAGCCGCGCGATCAGGCGCTCGAGCCGCGCGTCGGCTTCCGCCGCGTGGTCGATCAGGCGGTGGATCGCCTGGACCACCGGGTCGTTCATGTCCGCGGCGATGGCGTACGCCGAGAAACCCATCTTGGCCGCCTGCGACTCGCGCCGTTCGGCGTCCTCGCCCAGAACCACCCGGGCGGGTATGCCGACGACCGTCGCACTCGCAGGAACGTCGCGCACAACGACGGCATTCGAGCCTATCTTGGCGCCATCTCCCACCAAAATCGGCCCCAGCACCTTCGCCCCCGCGCCGATCACGACGCCCTGGCCCAGCGTCGGGTGGCGCTTGCCCTTGTTCCAGGAGGTCCCGCCCAGCGTGACGCCGTGGTAGAGCGTGCAACCGTCGCCGATCTCGGCCGTTTCGCCGATGACGATCCCCATGCCGTGGTCGATGAACACCCGCCGGCCGATCGTCGCGCCGGGGTGGATCTCGATGCCGGTCGCCCAGCGTCCGCAGTGGGCCAGCCAGCGCGCGAGCCAGCGCCAGCCGCCCCGCCACAGCCGGTGGGTCAGGCGGTGCCAGACCAGCGCGTGGAGGCCGGGGTAGCAGGTCAGCACCTCCCAGCGCGTCCGCGCAGCGGGGTCGCGGTCGAATACGACGGCAATGTCTTCACGGAGGCGGTCGAACATGGTCGGATTTTCCCATATCCGACCGATTCTCTCAAGTATTGCCCCCCGGTTCCCCGCCGCACGGCCGATCGCCCGCCGCCCGGGCGCCCTGCCCCGCTCCCCGCAAAATGACTACACTGCGCGCTGGCAGTCAAACCAACAGCGGCGCGTCGCCCGGCCCGGCGAACGACGCCCCCTCCGGAGGAACCATGTCCCGCCTCGCACGCACTTCCCGCATCCTTTCCGCCCTTGCGGCGGCGACCCTGGGCGCACTCGCGTCCCTGCCCGTCGCAGCGCAGGAAATCACGCTCAAGGTCCACCACTTCTGGCCGCCGGGCGCGATGCCGCCGTCGCAGCTGCTGGTCCCGTGGTGCGACAAGATCGCGAAGGACTCCGGCAACAGGCTCAAGTGCCAGATCTACCCGTCGATGCAGCTCGGCGGCACGCCGCCGCAGCTCATCGACCAGGTGAAGGACGGCGTCGCCGACATCGTGTGGACGCTGCCCGGCTACACCGCGGGCCGGTTCCCGCTGATCGAGGTGTTCGAGCTGCCGTTCATGTCGGCGTCGGCGGAATCGACGAGCCAGGCGGCCTGGGAGTACTACGAGAAATACGCGCAGAAGGAATTCGCCGGCATCCGGATGCTCGTCGTCAACGTGCACGACAACGGCTTCGTGAACACCCGCGAGAAGCAGGTGAAGACGATGGCGGACTTCAAGGGCCTCAAGATGCGCGCGCCGACGCGGCAGACGAACAAGCTGCTGGCCGCGCTGGGCGCGACGCCGGTCGCGATGCCGCTGCCCGCGCTGTCCGAAGCGATTTCCAAGGGCGTCATCGACGGCTACCTGCTGCCGTGGGAGGTGATCCCGTCGATCAAGGCGCACGAGCTCACGAAGTACCACAGCGAGACCGACCCGAAGTCGCGCGCGCTGTACACGGCGGTGTTCACGCTGGCGATGAACCAGGCGAAATACGACAGCCTGCCGCCGGACCTCCGGAAGGTGATCGACGCCAACTCCGGGCTGCCGATGGCGAAGGCCTTCGGCCGCCAGTGGGACGCGTCGGCGCCGCCGGCGCGCAAGCTCGCCGTCGACCGCGGCAACACGTTCTACGTCATCCCCGCGTCGGAACTCGCGAACTGGGAGAAGGCGACCGCGAACCTCGACGACGAGTGGGTCCGGGACGTCACCGCCAAGGGCAACGACGGCAAGGCGCTGCTGCAGAGCGCGCGCGACCTGATCAAGAAGTACGAAGCGGCGAAGTAGCCGGCCGCGGCCCGCGCCGCACGATCGCCGTCAGCGCAGCACGATCGCCGTCACCAGCAGCACGCTGGTGACCAGCGCGAACATGGTCAGGTAGGCGATCGACACGGCGAAGCCGCGCACGAGCACGCCGCTCCACCGGCCGCCGTAGACGACCTTCATCGACCACAGGAAATAGCAGAACATCCACAGCAGCGCGCCGGCGGTGAGCGGGGGCCACGGCGCGACGACCGCGACGATCAGCGCCAGGCACGCGAAGGCGTGGTTGTGCGCGCCGTAGACGAGGTGCTCGGCGTAGCGGCGCGGCCGCTGCGGATACTTGCGCCGTCGCCCGGCGTAGACGATCTGCAGCAGCAGCGCGAACCACGGCAGCAGCGCGATCAGCGCGTACGGGCCGTAGCGCAGCGCGCCGGCGATCACCTGGTCGATCTTGTCCTGCTTCTGCAGGCGGTTGAAGCGGTCCATCCGGTGCTGGAGCTGGTCGCGCAGCACGCCCTCGGGCCCGACCACGGTGGCGAGGAATTCGCGGTCGATGCGCAGGCCCCAGCCGGGGCCCAGCAGGACCCGCGCCAACTCGCCGTCGGCGGCTTTCACCGGCGAGGACGCCAGCTTCGGCGGGGCGGGCTTCGCCGCGGGGCCTGCCGTCGAAGTCGCGCCCGGAACGGCTGCCTTCGCCCCGGGGCCGGCGGTTCCGCCGTCGCCGGCGGAAGGCGCCTTCGCCGCGGCGTCCGCGGACTCGTTCGCGGCATCGCTCGCCTTCGGTGCGCCCGCATTCAGCGTGATGCCGTCGCCGTCGAGGACGATCGCGGGCCCGTCGAGCGACGTCTCGGCGACGACGCGAAGGATCGCGAACAGCGCCAGCGCCAGCACCAGGAACAGCCGGGCCGGGCGGATGTAGCGCTTGCGCCGGCCGGCGAAATACTCGTTGGTGAGGAACCCCGGCCGGAACAGCAGGTGGAACAGCGTGCGCGCGAGGCGGCCGTCGAGCGCGACGTAGCGGCCGGCCGCCTCGCGCAGGAACACGCCGGCCGTCGGCAGCGCGAGCGCGGTTTCCTGTGCGCACGCAGGGCAATACCGGCCCGGGGCGTCGGCGCCGCAGTTGCGGCAGACCGCGGCCTGGCCCGGCGGGCGCAGCGACGACGGCGGACCCGGCGGCAAAGGCAGCGGGTCCCCGGGCGGTGGCGCCGGGATCGGCGGCGGCAAGTCCACGGGCGGTGGCGGTGGGTGCATCGGGTGCTTGCAGCTCAGAAGACGTGGAAGCGGCCGCGGTGGTACCCCAGCGGCCAGCGCCCGGCGGCGAACAGCGCGAGCTTGCGCGCGAAGACGTGATCGTCGCCGGCACCCGCCAGCGCCGCCAGCGTCCGCTGGTGGGCGGCAAGCGACAGCGCGACGGCCGCGTCGGCCGCGAGTTCCGCATCGGTGCCGAAGGCGCGCCGCGCGGCGTCGCGCGCGACGACACGCCAACGCGCGCCCGCGGCGGCAAGCCGTCGCTCGAGCTCGGCCTCGGCGATCGCGTGCGCGGCGGCGAGCCAGAGTTCCTCGCGCAGGCCCTCCTCCTCGTCCCACCAGGCGTCGTCGAACACCGCGGCGCGCAGCAGCACCGCGGCCGCCTCCGCGCTGCCGACGACCGAAACCGCGCTGCCGGCCAGCGCCGGCCAGGACTGGATCAGGGCGTCTACCGCGCCCGATTCGGCCGGCGACCAGGGCCGCCCGACCCGCTCGAACCAGCCGATCGTCGCCGCGTCGGTGCGATCAATGTCCACGCGCGCGCCCCACCAGCTCGTCAATCCGCGCGAGGATGCCGCGCAGGATGTTCACTTCCTCCCGCTCGAAGCCGCGGCGGGCGAACAGCCGGCGCAGCCGCGGCAGCAGCCGCTTGGGGTGCGCCGGATTGAGGAAGCGCATCGCGACCAGCGTCGTCGCCGCGTGCGCGTAGAGTCCCTCGATCTCGTCGGCGGTCGCCGGGGCGAAGCGCGGCGCGCGCCAGACCTCGCCTCCGGTCGCCGCGACGTTGAGTTCGTAGCACGCGACCTGCACCGCCGCCGCCAGATTGAGCGAGCCGTAGTCCGGATTGGCCGGGATGGTCGCGACCACGCCGCAGCGCGTGAGCTCGTGATTCGACAGGCCGGACATCTCGGTGCCGAAGACGAACGCGACGTCGCCGTGCGGCGCGTGCGCGAGCGCCTCGACGGCCGCGGCGCGCACCGGCAGCACGCGTCCGGCGAACTCGCGCGGCCGCGCCGACAGGCCCACCGCGAGCACGCAGCCGGCAAGCGCCTCGTCGAGCGATTCGACCACCCGCGCCGCGTCGAGCACGGCGGTCGCCCCCGACGCCCGCGCCACCGCCTCGACGTCGGGAAAACGCTGCGGGGCGACCAGCACCAGCCGGCGCACGCCCATGGTGAGCATCGCCCGCGCCGCCGCGCCGATGTTGCCGGGGTGGCTGGGGGCGCAGAGGACGATGCGGACGCGATCGAGCAGCGGAGTCACGGCCGGGGCGAAAGAGTTCGGATTGAACGAGACCGGATGGACGGAGGGCAACGATTCGCTGCCGGCCGCGCAGGGCGGGCCGGCAGCGGGTAAAATGTCGATCTTCGTTCTTTATCACGCCGGACGCGCCCGCCGCGCCCGCACCACGACATGCATCCGACGCTCACCATCGCGGTGAAGGCGGCGCGCCGCGCCGGCAACATCATCAATCGCGGCTCGCGCGACCTCGACCGGCTCACCGTGACCGCGAAGGGGCCGAAGGATTTCGTCAGCGAAATCGACCGCGCGGCCGAGGCCGCGATCGTCGAGACGCTGCTCGACGCGTATCCGGACCACGCGATTCTAGCAGAGGAAGGCACGGCCAAAGGCGCCAACGCCGAGGCCGAGAACGTGTGGATCATCGATCCGCTCGACGGCACCACCAACTTCCTGCACGGGTTTCCGCAGTACTGCGTTTCGATCGCGCTCGCGCACAAGGGGCAGGTGACGCAGGGCGTGATCTACGACCCGGTGCGCAACGACCTGTTCACCGCGACGCGCGGCCGGGGCGCGTACCTCAACGACCGCCGGATCCGCGTCTCGAAGCGCACGCAGCTGAAGGAGTGCCTGATCGGCACCGGCTTCCCGTTCCGCGACGGCAGCTTCCTCGACGCCTACCTCGCGATGATGCGCACGATGATCGAGCACACGGCCGGACTGCGCCGCCCGGGCGCCGCCGCGCTCGACCTCGCGTACGTCGCCGCGGGCTTCTACGACGGCTTCTTCGAGGTCGGCCTCAACCCCTGGGACGTCGCCGCCGGCAGCCTGCTGGTGCTCGAGGCCGGCGGCCTGATCGGCGACCTGTCCGGCGAGGGCAACTTCCTTCACGGCGGCGAAGTGATCGCGGCGACGCCGAAGATCTTCGCGCAGATGGTGACGCTCCTCGGCCCGTACCGCGCCGAGGTCGTGCGCAGCCGCGCGGCCGCGCGACCGCTGCCGCACTCCGGCGATTGAGCCGCCGCGGGCCACGCCGGCCGGGCGTGGCCGGCGCGCAGGCAGGCCGCCGGCGACGAGCGGTCCAGCGAAATGTCGCACGGCCGCGACGAGCGGGCGTCCCCGGCCGACCGCGGGCGGGCCGGTGCGTAGGCAGGCCGCCAGCGGTCGGCTACCATTGGCCTGGAATCGTTGCCCTTCTCCGGCAGCGCGCACCCCCAGGGAGTGCCGCATGGCCCGTTCCTCCAGCCCGACCGTCGTCCGCCGCAACGCCGCCCGCACCGGTGCTGCCGATGGCGTCCGGCGGCCCGCGGCGCGCGCCGCCGTGGCCCTCCTCGCCGGCCTCGTCCTGGCCGCGGGCTACGCCGCCAGCGCACGGGCCGAAACCGTCACGTCGGTCCGCGTCCGGCTGCATCCGTACGCGGCCACCGCCGGCCAGATGCCGGACAACGTCAAGGCGCGCCTCGAAACGCTGATGGGATCGCCGCTGCAGGTTTCCGGCACCACGCGCACCGGCGCGGTCGAGCTCGCGTTCCCGCAGCCGCGGGAGCGCGCCGAGGTCGACGCCATGCTGCGCTCGCTGCGGCTGGACCGCGGCGTGCTGTGGGCGGAGGCGGTGACGCCGCGCCCGACGCAGGAGAAGATGGTCAGGAAGTCCGGCGGTCCCAGGGGCGACCGGCTGCTGGTCCGGCTGAAGGAAGGCACCGCCGACTGGGCGACGCTCTCGGCCCGGTTCGCGGCCACCCTCGGCGTCGGCGTCACCGCCGAACGGCAGATCGGGAACGTCTGGCTGCTGCGGCTCGACCGGGCGCAGGACGAGGCGACGCTGGCGGCATTCGCGTCCCGCCTTCAGGACGATGCCGCCGTCCAGTATGCCGACCCGGTGCTGCGCCGGTTCACGCAGGCCGCCGTGCCCAACGACCCGCTGTTCAGCCAACAGTGGGGCCTCTACGATCCGGTGTCCGGCATCAACGCCCCCGCCGCGTGGGACCTGACGACCGGACTGGCGGGCATGGTGGTCGCGGTCGTCGACACGGGCGTCCAGCCACACCCCGACATCGTCGGACGCAAGCTGGCCGGCTACGACTTCATTTCTTCGCCCGAGAACGCGCGCGACGGCGATGCGCGCGACGGCATCGCGCGCGACGAGGGCGACTGGATCGACGAAGGCGGCTGCGGCGGCTATCCCGCCACGCCGTCGTCGTGGCACGGCACGTTCATCGCCGGGCAGATCGCCGCGAACAGCAACAATGGACAGGGCATCGCCGGCGTCGACTGGCGCGCCAGGATCCTGCCGGTGCGGGTGCTCGGCCAGTGCGGCGGCACCGACGCCGACGTGTTCGAGGGCATGCTCTGGGCCTCGGGCGTGGCGATCGCGGGCGTGCCCGCCAACACCACGCCCGCGCGCGTGATCAACCTGAGCCTCGGCGGCCAGGGTGCGTGCTCGCAGGCGATCCAGGAAGCGGTCGACGACGCGCTCGCCCAGGGCGCCGTCGTGGTCGCCGCCGCCGGCAACGAGGCCGACGACGCCGCCAACTACGCGCCGGCGAACTGCAGCGGCGCGATCACCGTCGCGGCGCTCAACAAGGCCGGGGAGCGCGCGTTCTACTCGAACTGGGGCCCGCGGGTCGACCTCGCGGCGCCCACCGGCGAATCCATCGCGGACGCGACGGTGTCGCACTCCAACACCGGCGACAAGACGCCGGTCGACCCGTCGTATTCGCTGGGCATCGGCACCAGCTTCTCGGCGCCGCTCGTTTCCGGCGTGGCGTCGCTGATGCTCGGCCGCAACCCGACGATGACGCCGGGACGGGTGCTGGACATCCTGCAGGGCACCGCGCGCGACTTCCCCGCCGGCACCACCTGCGGCACCGGCAGGCTCTGCGGCATCGGCATGCTCGACGCCGGCGCGGCCGTCGCCAGCACGATTCCGGCCACGGGCAACCTGCCCGCGGGATCGATTCCGGTCGTCGAGTACTACAACGCCGAATTCGACCACTATTTCATCACCGCCGACACCGACGAGATGGACTGGCTCGATGCGGACCCGTTCGGCAACTTCCAGCGCACGGGCCTCGTGTTCTACGGGTTCTTCGATCCGTACTACGCGCCCGACGCAATGCCGGTATGCCGCTTCTACGCCGGCGCCGACGTGTTCATCAATTCGCACTTCTTCACCGCCGATCCGAACGAGTGCGAGTTCGTGCTGACCCACTGGCCCGGCGTGTGGAACCTCGAGAACGGCGCGGCCTTCTGGATCGAAGTGCCCGATGCGGCGGGGAACTGCCCGGCCGGCCGCATCCCCGTCTACCGCTTCTTCAACAACCGGCGCGACGCCAATCACCGCTACACGCTCGACCTGTCGGTGAAGCGCGCGATGGTCAACCGCGGCTGGGTGCCGGAAGGCACGGGCCCGAACAACGTGGCGTTCTGCAGCCCGATCTGACGCGGTCGAAGCCGGTGTCGGCCCGGGGCCGGCGGAGCGATTCGCCGGCCTTCGTCATTCCGGGGCCACCGTCCACTCGTCGCGCGCCGGCTCCTGCGTCGCCGGTGGTGCCGCCCCGGTCAGGGCGCGCGGTCGTCGCCGGACGCGAGGTCCGCGGCACCCGCCTCCGACGCCGGGGGTGCCGGCGGCGCCGCCGCGGGCGCCCATTCCTTCAGCAGCATGAAGCCGACGGCGATCAGCACCGGCCCCAGGAAGATGCCGATGAATCCGAACGCCGCGATGCCGCCGAAGATCCCGATCAGCACCAGGATGAACGGCAGCGCGCCGCCCTTGCTGATGATCAGTGGCCGGATGATGTTGTCGACGGTCGACACCAGCCCCAGGCCCCAGACCAGCATGAAGATGCCCCAGCCGGTCTCGCCCTGCGCGATCAGCAGCGCCGCCGCGCCGCCCCAGATCAGCGGCGGTCCCACCGGCACCGGCGACAGCAGGAACACGAGGAACCCGAGCAGCGGCGCGGTGTTCATGCCCGCGATCCAGGCGCCCACGCCCATCAGCACGCCCTGGACCAGCGCGGTGCCGAGGATGCCCAGCACGACGCCCCGCGTCGTCTCGGTCGCGACCGCGAGCAGGCGGCGCGCGCGATCGCCGGCGATGCGCTCGCCCGCAGTGCGCAGTCGCGCGAGGATCGCGTCGCCGTCGCGGAAGAAGAAGAACGCGATCAGGATCGACAGCGCCAGCTGCAGCAGGCTCGCCAGCACCGACGTGCCCCCGGACAGCGCGAGCCGGCGCGCCGGCTCCGCGACCTTGCCCAGCTCTTCGAGCAGCCGCGCGGTGTCGTGGGCGAGGCCGCCCCAGTAGTCGGCGAGGCGGGACCCGAACAGGGGGAGCTGGGCGACCCACTCCGGCGGCGCGGGCGGGCCGTCGGCGATGAACCGCTGCAGCAGCACCGCCAAGTGCTTGGCGTTGTCGGCGAGCGTCGCCCCGACGATCACGAACGGCGCGAGCAGCGTCAGCGAGATCAGCACCACCATGGCCAGCGACGCCACGCCGGTGTGCCCGCCCAGCCGCGCGCGAAGCCGGACGAACAGCGGCCAGGTCGTCGCGGAGAGGATCGCCGCCCAGACGATCGCGCCCAGGAACGGCCGCAGGACCAGGAAGCAGCCGGCGACGATCAGGCCGAGCGCGACCAGCGAGATGGTCCGGTCGATGCGGGGGTTCGGCAGCATCGGCGCGGGCGGTTGCGGTGGCACGGGAACGGTCATCCGCGCCCCGTCAGCCGTGCGAAGAGGCTGCGCTTCGGCCGCACGACGCCGCCTTCGCGCAGCGCCGGCACCGGCGCGACCTGCTGCGGAGCGCGGTTGTCGAGGATCGCCTGCGGCCGCTCGACGACCAGCCGCTGCGCTTCCTCGGCGCCGACCCATTTTTCCGCGGCCTGCGCGCCCCTCGGCGAGCAGCGGCGCCCGACGCCGGTGGCCGTGCGCGTCGGTGGCGAGGATATGCACCAGGCCGTCGTCGAGCAGCTTCTGCCCGTAGTACTGCGCGGTCTCGCCGAAGCGGCCGTTGAGGCTGCCGGCGGTGACCTGCATCCACGCGCCGCTCTGCACCAGCGCGGCAAAGACCGCGTAGTGCGCCTTGATCCACGTCAGCCGCTCCGGATGCGTGATCACCGGCACGTAGCCGGCGGCGACGAAATCGAACACCGATTCGGCGAAGCGCGGCGGCGCGACCGTGTGCGGCGGCTCGAGCAGGAAGTAGCGGCTGCCGCGCGAGCGTGGGCGCGGTCCCGGACTTGATCCGGCCGAGGAGTTCGGGCGTGAGGTGCGCGTCGGCGCCGAGCGTGAGGTCGAGCGCGATCCCCTCGTCCTGCAGCCGGCGCTGCAGGCTGGCCACCCGCGCCGTGATGCCGGCGCTGTCGTTCTCGAACAGCCCCGGATAGATGTGCGGCGTGCACGCCGTCGTGCGGATGCCGTCGGCCGACGGCGATGCGCGCCATCGCGAGCGACACCGCCTCGTCGGTCGCGCCGTCGTCGATGCCGGGGAGCAGGTGGCAGTGGAGGTCGATCATCGCTTGCCCGGATCGTTCCCGACGCCCGGATGCAGCATCACGCCGGCGAGGGTCGCGAACCACATCGCATTCGCCGGCATGTGCAGCGCGAAATCGAACAGGCTGTGCAGGATCATCGGCAGCAGGCCGACGCCGGCGGCGATCTGCAGCACGGTGAAACTGCGCGCGCGGTCGCGCCGCAGCAGCTCGCCCATCCGCATCACGTACGTGGCGAGCAGCAGCGCCACGATCACCGGCGCCACCAGGCCGACCTCCATGAAGAGCTGCAGGTAGTCGTTGTGCGCGTAGTCGATGTAGCCGCCGAAGACCCCGCTCTGGAAGCGCGGGAACACGCTGGCGAACGTCGAGAGCCCGCTGCCGAACGGCAGGAACTCGATCGCGGCGCGAATGGTGGCGGCGTAGATGGCGAACCGCCCCTCGCCCGACAGCCGCAGCTGGTCGGGCTCGAAGCGCTCCAGGATCGGCGCCAGCCCGATCAGCGCCGCCAGCGCGATGCCGGCGACGACCAGCGCGCCGACGATCAGGTTGCCGTGCCGCAGGCCGGCGCGGGCCCGCACCAGCAGGATCGACGAGAACGCGAGGCCGACCAGCGCCGGCGCGATGCCGGCGCGCGACCGCGTGAAGAACAGGCTCAGCAGGATCAGCACCGCCGAGGCGAACATCAGCGCCCGCTGCGACAGCACGTTCGCCTCCGCGCCGTGCCGCCGCCGGCCGCGCCGTCCCTGCCGGATGTCGAACAGCAGCAGGCCCGACGATCACCGGCAGCATCATCGCCAGCATGGCCGCGAAGTGCCCGCGGTTGACGAAGGTCCCGGTCGCCATGCCGTGCGCGGTGGTGTTGCGCAGGTAGAAGATCGAGTCGCCGCCGGCGCCGACCTGCAGCAGCCCCAGCAGGCCGTGCGACGCCGGTGAACACGGCCATCGCCAGCAGCAGCCGCACCACGTCGGCCGGCGCGAGCGCGCGCACCACGACGAGACAGGCGAGCGGCGGCAGCAGCGCGAGCCAGCCGAACTCGGTCGCCACCGGCACCACCGAGATCGGGCGGCCGGCCAGGCCGGCATCCGGGCCGGCGAAGCGTTCCAGCACCGCGATGTACTCCGCATGCCCCGGCAGCGCGCGCCACAGCGCATCCGGCAGCGGCACCAGCTGCAGCAGCGGGTAGGCGAGCAGCAGCCCGAGGGCGACCAGCAGCGGGCGCGGCAGCGTCCGGAAACCCAAACCCGGACCCAGACCCAGACCCGAACCCCCGCCCGGTCGCAGACCCGCGTCCGGCGCCTGGCGCCGCAGCGTCAGCGCCAGCAGGAACCCGATCGCCGCCAGCTCCAGCAGCAGCAGCGGCAACGCCCGGTTGCCGCCCTTGTACAGCGGCGCCAGCAGCAGGAAGAGGACGAACGAATAAAAAAATGTGGAGCCCATCGGCTCCACATTCTCGTTCGCGTTCGCGGTCGCGGTTTCGATGGCGATCAGTTGGGACTGACGGACTTGTCCCTGAAGATCTCGTAGGTGCCCCAGCCCAGGCCGCCGACGACGGCGACCGCGCCGATGGTGCCGACGGTCGAGGTGCCCACGGCGGCCGTCGTGGCGGCGCCCACGCCGCCGCCGATCGCGCCCGGCGCGGGTCCGAGCGCCACGACTTCCGTCGCCAGCACGCCGCACTCGCCGAGACGCACGGTGAACCGCTCGTTCGACTTCAGCGCGACGTCGCAGCCGACGTCGTAATTGACCACCACCTTCGCACCGGCGGTGGTCAGCACCCGGGTGCCCGACGGTCACGCGCTGGTTGCGCGGTCGCGGCGACCATGGCGTCGCCCTGGCTGACGAGCACCTGCCCTTCCATGTTGGTCAGGCGGGCCACGGCGGCCGGCTGCTGCGCCGACGCCACCGGCGCGCCCAGCGTCGCGGCGAGTCCCAGCAACGTCGAGGGAAGTGCGAATGGCTCGAAGATTCATGGGTTTCTTCATGGGTTTCGTGCCCCGCCGATGACGCCGGCAGGGTCTTCCAACCGCCATTATGGGCCGGGGGGCCGTCTAGTCAAGGTTGCGCACCCGAAAATCGTCGAACCAGGCCGTGCCGCGCAGCCGCGCCGCAACATTGCCGGGCGTATCGGCATCGCGGCGCGGATTGGCGAGCTCCAGCCGCAGCACCTGCACCCCGCAGTCGGCGGGCACGGCGAAGTCGTCGCCCCACGTCTCCCAGTCGGAAGACGCCAGGAAGCGGCCGCTGCGGGCCAGCTGCCGCGGCTCCTTGCCGGCCGCGGGCAGGCAGTAGAGGCCCCACTGCACCCCCAGCCACGTCTCCAGCCCGTCGGATCGGCCGCGCCCCTCGAAGCGGTAACGGCCGGGGTACAGCATCAGGTACTGCTGCACCGGCGGCCCCGCCCACCGCTTGTTGACGAACTCCACCCTCAATGCGCGGCGTCCGGTCGCACCACCGATCGGCTGCGCGTCGACGTCGACGCCGTCCTGCGGCGGGATCGTCCAGTCGAAGCCGAGGTTCGACAGCGGCAGCTCGAATCCGCCGTTGAACACGAAGCCGATGCGCTGGCGCTGCTCGGCAGGCAGGCTGTTGAGCCACACCTGGTACGCGTTCGGCCACCGGTTTTCGCGCTGCAGGCGGCTGACGAGGCAGCGCCGCTCGTCGGCGGTCACCGTGCCCGCCAGCGCCCGCGCCGTGAACACCCGCTGCAGCGCGTCGACGTCGGTCGCCTTCTGGCAGGCATGGCCGAAGAAGGCCGGCCACCACGCCGGGTTGTCGCGCACGACGCCGGCGAAGAAGTCGTCGTGGCGGCGCGCGTCCAGCGCCGAGACGAACGCCGGCCAGAGGTCGCCGCGGGCCTCGGGATACAGGTCCACGACACGCCGCAGGATCGCCAGCGCCTGCGGCTCTTCGCCGGAGCGCAGATGGAACGCGCCGGCCTCGAGCAGCGTCTGCCGATTCGCCGGGGCGAGCCGCAGCGCCTCGGCCATGGCGGCGCGCGCGTCGTCGGCCTTGCCCTGGCGCTCGTACTCGAGCGCCAGCATCACCATGGCCGCGTGGTCCGCGGGGTTCTGCGCCAGCCGCGCGCGCCAGGTCGTATCCGGCGTCTCGGCCGCCAGCGGCGAGCGCAGCCGCTCGCGGCCCGCCGCGCCGCTCTCCTCGAGCAGCGCTCCCGTGCCGCTGACGACGACGCGCCAGACGAGCACCAGCGCGACCAGCATCGCGAGCGCCGGCAGCGCCATCCCGGCGAGACGCGTTTCCGGGGTCCGGCCGGTCCGGCTAACGGGACGACCTTCGTGCTGCGCACTCCGGTGTTCGCCCTCGGGACGGCCCGTCGGGCTCACGGAGTTCGCGGCTGGTGCGACAGCCGGGTGATGACGAGCCGCCCGTCGCGATGCGCCATCTCCATGTCGACGGCGATCCGCTGGTCGACTTCGCGGCCGTCGCGCCAGCCGATCCTGACGGCGATCTCGCCCTTGGCGTAGGTGCGTTCGCCGGCCCGCTTCCAGTTGATGCGCGTCAGCTGCATCTCGCGCCAGCTGGACAGGCGGAAGAGCTCGTCGTATTCGCCGCGGATCGCCGCGCGGCCGCGGCGGAGGTTCGACTCGGCGTCGTCGTCGAACAGCGCGGCAAACGCGTCGAGCGCGGCCGCGATCGTAGGACTCGACGAACGTGGCGAACAGCGCCTCGATTTCGGCGGTGGTGGGCGACGTGGGTTCCGTCGCGGCGAGCGCAGCCGGCGGTGTCGCGGTCGTTGCGGTCGGTGCGGCGGGTGCGACGGCGGCGACGGTCGCCACCACGGCGGGCGTGACGGCGGCGACGCTGGCGACCGCGACGGGCGCGCTGGGGCTGACTACCGCGGTGGCGACGCGCGGCGGCGGAGCGCTGGTCGTCGCCACGCGCCGGTCGGGCGCGGCGACGGCCGGCGGTGGCGCGACCGGAACGATCGCCGGCACGGATGCTGGCCTCGATGCGACGGCCTCTGCGGCCGCCGGTGCCGGTACCGGCGCGGGGGCCAATGCCGATGTCGGTGTCGATGCCGGCGCGGGGGCCATGCCGATGTCGGTGTCGATGCCGGCGCGGGGGCCGATGCCGATGTGGTGCCGGCACCGGCATCGGTGCGGATGCGAGCGTGGGGGTCGGCGGCGAAGTCGGCGCGAGCGCGGGCGCGGGCGCCGGAGTCGGCGCCAGCGCGCGGTCCGGCGCGCGCGCCAGCCGTTCCTCGCGCGTCAGCGATCCGGACTCGCCGTCCCGGACCGTCGCGCCGATCACCAGCACGGCGCCGCCGATCAGCACCGAGAATCCCACCAGCGCGGGGTGGGCGCGCACGAATCCGCCGACCGCGCCGGTCAGCCACTCGGGCAACAGCGCGCGCTCCGGCGACCGCCCTGCCGCGTAGCCGGTCTCCGGCCAGCGACCGGCGGCCGGTGCCGCCATCATGGCGCTGCGCGCAGCCTGCGCGGCCGCGGCGCGCACGCGCTCCGCTTCCTCGCGATCGAACTTCGCGCGCGACTCCTCGTTCTTCAGCATCCCGTAGGCGCGATTGGCCTGCGCCGCGCACGATTCCGGCCACCGCGCCTGCGCGTCCTGGCGATCGGGGTGCACCAGCTGCATCAGCAGCCGGAAGTTGTCCTTGATCGCCTCGGCCGAGGCGTCGGGCGCGAGGCCCAGCGTCTGGTACGGCGTGGCGTCGGCGCGGAAGTACATCCGGCGAACGTAGGACGCCGCGGCGTCGCGCAGCACCGACACGCTCAGGCGGTTCAGCGCCGCTTCGGCGAACTCGACCCGGTGGCCCAGCGCGAGCTTGAGCACCACCCCGCCCTCGAGCCGCGGGGCATCCGGCTGCAGCGCTTCGACGCGGAAGCGCGACGGCTCCCGGTAGTAGCGGAGCAGCAGTCGTGCCGTGCGGTCCGCAGGTGGCCGGTCAGACATGGTCAACGCCGGCCGCCTCGCGCCGGCGACCGGCAGCCGCCGCGGTCAACGGCTGCGTCCCGGCGCAATTCAGGTGAGCTGCGGAGCATCGTTGGTGCTCCGGTAGTAGTAGTACGCGCTTTCGTAGCCGTACATGCCGTCGCGCAGGTCGACCTTGGTCATCAGCGCGCCGATCGGCGCGATGCCGGCCTGGCGCAGCCGCTTCAGCGCGGCGCGCAGGTGCGCCTTGCGCGTGTTGCCCGCGGCGACGACGAACAGCACCGACCCCACCTGGTTGCCGAGCACCAGCGCATCGGCGATGCCCAGCACCGGCGGCGAATCGATGATCACCGACGGGAACCGCTTGCCCAGCTCGGCCAGCAGCCCCAGCAGCTTGGGTCCCGACAGCAGCTCGACGGGGTTCGGCGGCAGCGGCCCGGCCGGAATGAAGAACAGGTTGGGAACGGTCGTGGTGCGGACGACGCCGAGCGCCGGCAGGTCGCTCGACAGGTAGTTCGACAGCCCGCGGCTGTTGTCGACGCCCAGCAGCGTGTGCAGCGACGGATTGCGCAGGTCGGCGTCGATCAGCAGCACCTGCTGGCCGGTCTGCGCGAAGTTGATCGCCAGCGACAGCGCGGTCGTCGACTTGCCCTCCTTCGCCGTGGTGCTGGTGACGACGAGCTGCGGCGGCGCGCCCTCGCGCGTCGAGAACTGCAGCGCCGTGCGCACCGAGCGGTAGGCCTCGGCGAACGTCGATCGCGCGTCCAGGTGGGACAGCAGCCCGAGCACGCCGGTGGTCGGCCCCTTCCGGGACTTGATCAGCGGGATCACGCCCAGCACCGGCAGGTGCGCCACCCGCTCCATGTCCTCGGGGTGGTGCATGGTGTCGTCGAGGTACTCCAGGAAGAACACCAGCCCGAGGCCCAGGATCAGCCCCAGCACCGCCGCGATCTGCAGGTTCAGCGTCAGGTTGGGCTTGAACGGCGCGATCGGCGTCAGCGCCGAGTCGACCACCGTCACGTTGTTGGTGCCGACCCCCGCCTCGACGCCGACTTCCTTCAGCCGCTGCAGCAGGCCGTCGTAGAGCTGGCGGTTGGTGTCGACCTCGCGCTTGAGGATGCTGTACCGGATGCTGCGGTCCTGCAGGTCGAGCACGTCCTTCTTGGACGCCTCGAGCTTGGCCACGACGCTCGCCTCCTGCTGCACCGCGACCTTGTACGTGCCCTCGATCGACCGGCGGACGATGTCGGACTCTTCCTTGATCTTCTTGTCGATCTCGTCGATCGACGCCTTCAGCTGCTGCATCTTGGGGAAGGCCGGCTTGTAGATGCGCAGCAGGTCCTGGTACTCGACCTGCAGCTTGGTGCGCTGCTCGCGCAGCGCTCCCATCGACTTGTTCTCGATCATCATCGGCGAGGACTCGGGGTTGTCCCGGAACTCGCGGTACAGCGCCTCGGCCTTGAGGCGATCCTCGCCGGCCTTGGCCGCGGCCGCGTTGTAGGAAGCCAGCGTCTGCGCCAGGATGTTCTGCTTCTCGTCGACGTTGATGATCTGCTGCTCGCGCTGGAACTCGACCAGCGCGCGCTCGGAGTCCTCGAGCCGCGCCTTGGTCTGCGCGAGCTTTTCCTCGAGGAAGGTCTTGGCGTACGACGACGCCTCGTAGCGCCGCTCGAGGTTGACGGCGATGTAGTTCTGCGCCAGCGCGGTCAGCGCGTCGGAGGCGAGCCGGGGGTCGGGCGAGTCGAACAGCACGCGCACCAGCCGCGAATTGCGGATGGGCTCCACGGTGAGCGAGCCCAGGAAGGCGCGCACCGCCGCGGCGTTGAGGCTGCGCGAGACGTCCGCCGCCGGCGGCTCGGGGGCCGCCTTGTCGCCCTCCTCCGCCCCGCGCCGGAAGAACCCCGACCACCAGGGCGCCGCCGCTTCCTCCCTGGCCGCGGACCGCTGCCGCAGGTTGAGCTGCTCGACCACGCGCTCGGCCAGCGTGCGGCTCTTCAGCAGTTCGTACTGGGTGCGGTAGAACTCGATGTCGCCGATCTCCTCGGGATCGACGCGGCCGCCCTTGAAGTCGATGACCCGCGACGCCTCGCGCTCGATCTTGAGCGTGATGGTCGCGCGGTAGATCGGCGTCGCCATCATCGTCGCCACCAGCGCGGTGACCAGCACGATGAGGAAGGCGGAGATCAGCACCCACTTGCGCTTGACGACGACGCGCCAGAGGTCGCGGAAGTGGATCGCCTCGTCGTCCTCGGCCGCCGCTGCGGCCACCGGCGGCAGCACGAACGTGGACAGCGCGGTCGACGGCCGGACCTGCAGGGCGCCCGCGTTCGCTGTCGGCGGGACGCCCGGTGTGTGGTTGTCGGGCATGCGCGCGGATCAGTACCGGGGCAGGTAATTCAGCGGATTGAGGATGTTGATGATGTCGCCGAGGATCGAATCGCGCAGCGCGACGCGGCCGGGCGAGCGCTTGACCACGACGACGTCCTCGTTGACCAGCGACGGGTCCTCCATCTCGCCGACGCGGATCTTCTCGATGTCGAAGGTCAGGATCTTCTTGTCGTTGCCGTCGCGGCGATAGACCGTCACCTCGGTCATGTCGGCGAGCGGTCCCGCGCCGCCGCCGATGGCGATCGCCTGCACCAGCGAGGTCTGGCCGCGCATCGGGTAGATGCCCGGCTTGGCCACCGCGCCCGCGAGCGTGATCCGCTGGCTGGTGAACTCCTTGATGAACACCGACACCTGCGGATCCTGCAGGTAGTCCTTGGCGTATTTCATGGCGATCAGCGCCTCGGCTTCCTGGCCGGTGAGCCCGCCCAGGGCCACCGTGCCGATCAGCGGCAGCGAAATGGCGCCGCGCGAATTCACCCGGACCTCGCGCTTGAGATTCTCGATGCCGAAGACCTGGATCTCGATCAGGTCCTGCGGGCCGATGCGGTAATCGTCGGCGGGAACCTCGCCGGCGGGCAGCTTGGCGACGCGCGGCGCATCGGGGGCGACGGGCGCGGAAACGTCACCCGGAAGGCCCTGCGGGACATCGCCGATGCGCGTGACCAACGGAGCGGTCAACGGGGCGGATGCGGGATCGGACCCGACCGGGGCGGCCGGCGACACCTTGCCCGGTGGAGTGACCGCCTGGGCCAGCACCGGCCCCGACACCGCCAGGCCGACGGCGAACAGCAGCGCGCCGATCCCGGCCGCCGGCGCGCGGAGAATCGTGTGCATTGGGTCGAAATGCCGGATCAAGCGCGCTCAGCCGGAAGGGGACGTGTTTTCGGGCAACGGATAACCGCATAAGGTACCATTCCATTGACATATCCGGCAACTTTCCGCCCCTCGGCGACGGGCGCGCAAGCTAGAATTCGAGACATGAAAGTCACCATTCCCGAGACCGTGCTGTCCACCGAACTCCAGAACGAGGGCGTGCTGCTCGACCTCGAAACGGGCGAGTACTTCGGCCTCGACGAGGTCGGCATGGACATGTGGAAGGTCCTGTCCACCTGCGCGACGGTGGAAGCCGCGCGCGCAACGCTGCTCGGGCAGTACGACGTCACCGAGGACGTGCTGACCCGCGACCTCGACGAGCTGATCGCCACGCTGGCGGAGCGGAAGCTGCTGCGGGTCACCGATGAGTAGGTGGCGCAAGCTGCGCGCGCTGTCGTGGGCCGATCGGCGGGTGCTGCTGCAGGCGGCGGTGCTGCTGGTCCAGGCGCGGCTGACCGTGCCGCACCTCGATTTCCGCGCCGACCCGGGCGCTGCGGACGGGGCGCATTCCCCGGCGCCGGCTGCCGCGGCGCTGCAACGTGCGCAGGCGATCGCCCGCCTCGTCGGCATCGCGGCGGCCCATGTCCCCGTCGACGTCGCGTGCCTGCACCGCTCGCTGGTGCTGTGGCGGCTGCTGCGCGACCGGGGCATCCCCTGCGAGCTGCGGCTGGGCGCCGGCACCGCCGGCGGCGCGTTCGAGGCGCACGCGTGGGTGGAATGCGCGGGGGTGGCGCTGAACGAGGGCGCCGACCACCTGTCGCGCTACCGCCCGTTCGGCCGGGCCGTGATGCCGGTGGGACGGCGCCCGCGGTGGCGGCTCGCGACCCGACGCGTGTCGTGATCGCGGGAGTCGTTTCCCGCCACCTCGACGACACCGCCGTCGGGTCGATCCGGACCCTCTCCCGCGCACTGGACGGGTCGGTCGCGACCTGGCGCAACGAGGGTGCGCCGGCGATCTGGCTCGCCGGCACCGGATTTCCTTCCGTTCCAGCAGGCACCCGACCCGGCGGCGGGCCTGCCCGCCGGTCGGCACCGGTGGTCGCCTTCGATGGCAGGCTGCACCATGTCGCCGACGTTCGACCGTGGGTGGGCCGCGCGGCCGCTGCCGCCGGCGGCAACGCGGCCGACGCGATCGCCGGGATCTATCGCAGTGCCGGCGAGGCCGTCCTCGACCATATCGTCG
Source organism: uncultured beta proteobacterium (assembly GCA_963810815.1). Taxonomy (GTDB): domain Bacteria; phylum Pseudomonadota; class Gammaproteobacteria; order Burkholderiales; family Casimicrobiaceae; genus CAVQWT01. The sequence continues at coordinate 145,155 of CAWEPB010000004.1, forward strand.
GCGATTTCGCGTTCGCGCTCTGGGATCCGGAGGCGCGCGAGCTCATGCTCGCCACCGACCCGATGGGCCTGCGACCGCTGTACTACGCGCAGTGCCCGGACCGCGGCATGCTGGCCTTCGCCTCGCACTCGTCGACGCTGCGCGCACTCGACTGGGTCGGCAGCGACGTCGACGACGAGGCCGTCGTCGCCCACCTGCTCGACCTGCCGCGCGACCCCGGTCGCAGCTTTTTCCGGAACATCCGCTCGCTGCCCAGCGGCCACCGGCTGCGGTGGCGAGCAGGCAGGGTGGAGGTCGCCAGGTACTGGGGCCCGCGGTTCGCCCCGTCGGGCATCGGGTCGGTGGACGAGATGCTCGAGGCGTTCGAACACAGCTTTCGCACGGCGGTGGCCGAGCGCCTCGATCCTGCCGCGCCGACGGCGATCCTGATGAGCGGCGGCTACGACTCGACGGCCGTCGCGGGCGCCGCCGCGGCGCTGCGCCGGGAGACCCCGACCGCGGTGCCGGTGCTGGCTGCGATCTCCGCCACCTTCGGCGACCTGCCCTGCGACGAATCGTCGCGGATCGACATGGCCTTGGCCGCCAACGGGCTGCCGGGCCACCGGGTCTGCCCGCTGGGCCGGGGCATCACCATCGACTCGATGCGACGCGACGTCGTCCGCCACGATGCCCCGTTCGTGAATTTCCAGGCCCCGTTTGCCGCCGACTATTCGGCGATCGCCCGCGATCTCGGCGTCACGACGCTGATGACGGGCCTGGGCGGCGACGAACTGACCATCGACTTCGACTACCAGATCGACTTCGCGCGGACGATGGGCGCCCGGCGCTTTCTGACGACCGTTCGCCGCGTGGCCCGAATCGAGCAGCCGTTCGCGCTGGAGCACCGCGATCGGCCTCGCCCGGCAACTGTGTCCGGACCCGATCAAGGCACCGTACCGGGCACTGCGGCGGCCCGGACGGCGCCGTGAGCGCGAGCGCGCCGAGGGCTGGCTGCAGCCGCACGCGCAGCGCGTCGCGGCGGAACTGCGGGCGCGGCCCCCCGCGCCGCCGGTCGGTCTCGGTTCGCACACGCAGGAGGTGCGATGGCGCACGATCGGGCATCCGGCCGCGGAATTCGCGCGACGGTGGTTTGCCGTGGAAACGGCCGCGTCCGGATTCGAGCTCGCCTGCCCGCTGCTCGATCGCAGGCTGTTCGAACTCGTCTTCGGCACCGATCCCCGCTGGCTGCCGCGGAGCTCGGACCGCGGCGAGTACAAGCCGCTGATCGCCAGGGGCCTCCGCGCGTACGCGCCGAAGGAACTGGTTGGCGCGTACTGGAAGGTCGGGTTCGAAAGCTATAATCAGCACGTCATGCGCCTGAGCCTCGACGCGATCGAGCGCTGGCTGTTCGATGCGCCGGACTGGAAGGCCGAACGCTTCGTTTCGCGCGCCTCGGCAATGCAGGCGCTGCGCGACTGCCGCGACGAGCCGGACAGGTCGATGTTCCGGGTCGAGGCGATCATCGGTCTGGAAACGTGGCTGCGGGAACTTTGAAGCCGCACCCTTTGCGGCAATGGGGAATCGATGACGGAAACCATGGCGCCGGCCAACGCTCCGAATCACCCGGCTTCGTCGGAAGAGCCGAAGCATGAATCGCGCAAGCCCTATGCCACGCCGTCGCTGTCGGCGCTTGGCAACGTCCGCGATCTCACTCGCGCAGGACAGGCGAGCAGCAACCGTGACTTCGGCGGCGCAAACATGCGCAAGCTGCTGCCGCAAATCGGCTGACGCTGCGGTGGCGGCCACGGGCGATTCGGCGGCCGCCCGTCCGCGATCGCACCGCGCATGAGCGGAATCGCCGGCATCATCCATTTCGACGGCGCGCCCGTCGCGCCGGGCCTGGTCGAGTCGATGACCGGCGCCATGGCCCATCGCGGTCCCGACGGGATCGACCACTGGGCCAAGGGATCGGTCGCGCTCGGCCAGTGCATGCTGCGCACCACGCCGGAGTCGCTGGAAGAACACCAGCCGCTGACCAACGAGGACGAAAGCCTGGTCCTGGTCATGGACGGGCGCGTCGACAACTGGGAGGAGCTGCGGCGGGAACTGCTGGCGCGCGGCGCCGTGCTGCGCAACCGCTCGGACGCCGAGCTGGTGCTGCGGGCCTTCGAGACCTGGGGGCGCGACTGTCTTCCGCACATCGACGGCGATTTCGCGCTGGTGATCTGGGATGCGCGCCGGCGCGAGGCCTTCTGCGCCCGCGACCGCATCGGCAACAAGCCGTTCCACTACCACTGGGACGGCAGGACGTTCTCCTTCGCGTCGGAACTGCACGCGATCCTGGCGCTGCCGTGGGTGCGCGAGGAGCTGAACGAAGGGATGGTGGCGGAGTTCCTGGCCAACGAATGGCACTCGCGCGACGAGACGTTCTGGCAGGGCGTGCTGCGGCTGGTGGCGGCGCACCGGATGGTCGTCGATGCGCGCGGGCCGCGCTCCGAGCAGTATTGGGAGCCGGACCTCGAGGCCACGATGCCCTGCACCAGCGACGACGAGCACGCCGAGTACTACCGGGCGCTCTTCACGGACGTGGTGCGGCGGATGTCCCGCTCGTCGCAACCGCTCGCCTGCGAGGTGAGCGGCGGGCTGGATTCTTCGGCGATCTTTGCCGTGGCGGAGCATCTGCGCCGGCAGCAGAGGCTGCTGGCACCCGGCGTCGACGGTTACACGCTGGCGTTCCACGATGACCGGGACGCCAACGACTTGCCCTATGCAAGGGCGGTCGGCGAGCATCTCGGCGTGGCAATCCGCGAGGTCGCGCCGTCACGGATGCCGCTTTCCTGGTACCGCGACTGGGCGCGCCGCTATCGCGAATTTCCCTCGTACCCGAACGGCGTGATGGGGCTGGGCATCCGGGAGGAAGCGCGGCGCCGTGGCAGCCGGGCGTTGCTGGTCGGCGTGGGCGGCGACGAGTGGCTGTGCGGGAGCCACAGCTACTACGCCGAGGCGTTGATCGCGAAGCAGTGGCGGACGTTCGTTCGACTACCTGGACGCGGATCGTCGCGAAGTGGGACTGCGCAAGGAGCCTCTGGTGGGCGTTTCGCCACGGGTTCTATCCGCTGCTGCCGGAGGGCGTGAGGGGCCTCGTGCGGAACGTCCTGATCGGCCGCCGACGTGACGAGGACATCGACCGGCTGGCCTGGCTTGCGCCGGCCATGAAAGCGTTGGCGCAACAGCGGCGCAACAGACATTCCGCGCCGGCGGCAGTTCCAGCGGGAACGATCAGCCAACGCGGGCAATGCGCTCTCGCTCGACGGGGGCGTATTCGACCCTTGCCCGCGAACTGGAGGAAAGGATGGCGGCGAGTGTCGGGCATCGAATTGCGTCGTCCGTTCTTCGACGCGAGGATGGTCCAGTTCGCCATTTCGACCTCTCCGCAGTTGAGGTTGCGGGGGCGCGTCGACAAATACCTGCACCGCCAGGCCATGCAGGGGCTGCTGCCGGACGCCGTGCTGTCGCGGGAGCAAAAGGCCGAATTCTCGGTGACATTCCGCTGGTACCTGCCTGATCTCGAACGGATGCTTGCTGCGGACGATCTCAACCGGAGCGGCCATTGGGTCGACCGCGTCAATGCCATGCAGCTGTATCATCGAGCGATTTGCAACCAGCATTCCAGCGTGCCCTTGTGGCTACTCTGGACACTGTTCGGATGCAAAGCGCTGGTTTCAGGGCCCTGATAGCATTTGGCTCATGATTTCTCGCGACAGCGACACCATGACCTATGGAGTTTCCAATGAGCGACGCAGTATCGCGGCCCGCGGCGGGCCACATACCGACACCATCAGCCAGGAAGCCCTATCGGCGGCCTCGGCTGCAGTCGTTGGGCAAGCTGCACCTGCAGACGCAGGGATCGGGCGGGAACGGGGAAGATGGCGCACTGGGCATGACGATGATGTCCGACCGGCGCGCCAAGGAAGGCATCGTCCGCATCGGCGAACATCCCATTGGCCTCGGCCTCTACCTCTTCGACTACAAGCCCGAGTTTCGCGCTGCGTGGGGCCACGGCCGTCAGTTCGGCGTGATGGCCGACGAAGTCGAGAGGATCATGCCGCAAGCCGTGTCGGCTCAGGCGGACGGCTACCAGGTGGTCGACTACGGGATGCTGGGGATCAGCCGCGCGCGTCACTGAAGCGCGCCGACGGTCAGGCGATACAATGTTAGGCTGAAGGTATTTCCCATGCGCGACGCAGCCACCAAACACGTGCCGGGCCGCAACCCGATACCCTCGGCCAGGAAGCCCTACCGGCGGCCCCGGCTGCAGGCGTTGGGCAAGTTGCACCTGCAGACTCAGGGGACCGGCGGAAGCCGGTTCGATGCAGGGACGGGCATGAGGCCGCGAATGTCCGACCGACGGGCCAAGGAAAACATCGTTCGCATCGGAGATCACCCCATCGGCATCGGCCTCTACCTGTTCGACTACAAGTCCGAGTTTCGCGATGCGTGGGGCCACGGCCGGCAGCTGGGCGTGATGGCGGATGAAGTCGAGGCGGTCAGGCCGCACGCCGTGTCGGTGCATGCGGACGGCTACCGCAGGGTCGACTACGCGATGCTGGGTACCACCCGTTCCGTCCAGTGACGTCGACCTGACGTCGGCCGCAGCGCGGTTGGAGTCTCATGCTTGAAGAACACCTGGGCTATGTCGCCGATCGCGTAAGACTCGAAGCATTCAGGGCCGCGATCGCCCTGGTCCTGCGCCGCGGCGATCGCGTCGCGGACCTCGGATGCGGCACCGGCATCCTCGGGTTGTTGTGCCTGCAGGCAGGTGCGTCCCGCGTGTTCGCCATCGACTCCACGCCAATGATCGAGGTGGCCCGGGAGACGCTGACAGCGCGCCGGCCTCGCCGATCGGGTCACGTTCATCCGCGGCCATTCGCACCGCGTCGAACTGCCGGAGCCGGTCGATCTGGTGATCTGCGACCACGTCGGCTACTTCGGCTTCGACTACGGCATCGTGCACACGCTGCAGGATGCGCGGCGCCGGTTCCTCGCGCCGGGTGGCCGCACAATTCCGAGCCGCATCCGCCTGCGAGATCGCCGCGGTCGAGTCGGATGCCGCGCGCGCAAGGTCGACCGCTGGCGCGCCGAGGGCGTGCCGCGGGAGTTCCACTGGCTGCGCCACCACGCGGTGAACGCGAAGCACGCCGTCGAGCTGCCGCGCGACGCGTTGCTCGGCGCGCCCGCGACGCTGGGCGAGATCGATCTCGGGGTCGACCAACCCGATTTCCTCCGCTGGTCGGCGACGTTGCGCATCGAGCGCGACGGCACGATGCACGGGCTCGCCGGCTGGTTCGACTGCGAGCTCGCCGACGGCGTCGCGATGACCAACTCGCCGCGGTCCGACCGTGCGATCGACCGGTCGCAGGCGTTCCTGCCGATCGAGGAACCGGTCCCGGTCCGCGCGGGAGACGAAGTCCGCGCCACGGTGATGGCACGGCCCGCCGACAACCTGATCGCGTGGATTGTGGACCTGCCGGCGTCGGGGCGGCGCTTCAGCCACTCGACCTGGCAGGGAATGCTGCTCGCCCCCGAGGACCTGATGCGCACCCGTCCCGACCGGGTGCCGCAACTCTCCGCGGACGGCCGGGCGCGCACCACGGTGCTGAGCTATTGCGATGGCCGGCGCACGGCGCGGGAGATCGAGCAGGCCGTGCTGCAGGACCATCCGGACCTGTTGCCCTCGCCGGACGAGATATCGCGCTTCGTGGCGCAGGTGCTCGGCCGGGACACCGAGTAGTGGTCAATTTCCGCATCGCGCCGGTGCGACCGCAGGCACCGCTGGCAAAAGCGCCGTTCCATACCTGGTCGTTTCCGGACGGCACCCTGTGGACCGAGTTCCACCGCGTGAAGCGGCGGCTACCTGCTGCGCTTTCCCGGGTTGGCCGATTTCGATGTCTCGCCCGATGCGCTCGACGTCACGTGCTTTCCGGCGGCCGAGGCCGCCGAGGCCCCCGAGACCATCGCGCAGCATCTGTATCTGAACCAGGTCCTGCCGCTGGTGCTGAGCAAGCGCGGCAAGCTGGTGTTCCACGCCAGTGCGGTCGAGGTGCCGGATGGCGCCGTCGCCTTTGTCGCCGTGTCGGGGCGCGGCAAGTCCACGCTGGCGGCGAGTTTCGCGATCAGCGGATCCCGTTTCCTGACCGACGACGGCCTGGTCGTGGCGGCGGGTGCGCAGGGGTTCGAGGTCCTGCCCAGCCACCCGTCCATCCGCCTGTGGGAAGACAGCGAGACAGCGCTCATCGCCCCCGGTGCAACGACTGCTCCGGCCCTGAATTACACGTCCAAGGCCCGGTTCCTGGCGGGCGGGGCCTTGGCGTTCTGCGAACAGCCGCGGCGACTGCGCCGGGTGTATTTCCTGGGCGACGGCAGCGCCGACGATATTGCGATCCAACCCATGAGCGCGACCGAGGCGCTGGTGGAATGGGTGAAGCACTCGTTCCTGCTCGACGTGGAAGAAAGGCCCCGGGTGGCCTCGCATTTCGAGCAGGTCGCCTGCCTGGCGAAGGAGCCGATGCATTACCGCCTCGATTTCCCGCGGCGCTTTGAAGATCTCCCGCGCGTCCGGCAGGCCATCGTGGAGCACGCGCGGGAGGAACGTGGCCCACGCGCCGGGCGCGAGTCCGGCGATTCAGGGGAGCAGCACGACGCGGCGGGGCCGACCGCCGCAGACATGGCGACATGACCATCCCGGGACCCCTGCCCTCGCAGCCGCTGATCTGCGCGCTGCTGCGCGGCGAGCCGGTGGCGTGGCCCGCGGCGAACGCCGACGAGAGCATCGTCGTTTTTCTCGACGATGCGCGCAGTCACGGCGTAATGCCGCTGCTCGACGCGCGGTTCGTCGCCGGCAGCGTCGGCGACGGCGTGAGCGACGGCGCGGACCACGGGGTGGCGAATACCTGGCCCGAAGCGATCCGGCGGGCGTGCCACGACGACGCCATCAATCACGGCGGGCGCGAACTTGCCTCCCGCGCCGAGACGACCCGCGTGCTCGCCGCGCTCGATCGCGAGGGCATCCTGCCCCTGCTGATGAAGGGCACCGGACTCGCCTACAGCCACTACCCGCGCCCTGCCCTGCGTCCGCGCGCCGACTGCGACCTGCTGGTGGCGCCGTCACAGCGCGAAGCGGCCCGGCGAATCCTGCACGATCTCGGCTATCGGCGCATCGGCGGGCCCGCGGGGAAGTTCGTGGGCTACCAGTACGAGCTGCACCGCGTCGACCCCCACGGCGTCACGCACAACGTGGACCTGCACTGGCGCATCAGCAACGCGCAGTCGTTTGCGTGGCTGTTCGCGTTCGACGAGTTGGCCGCCGCCGCGGTATCCGTGCCGGCACTCGGCGCCAGCGCACGGCGGCTCGGCGACGTGCACGCGCTGGCGCTGGCCCTGCTCCACCGCGCCGGCAACAATCAGTTCATGGAACCGGGCTTCGGCGACCGGCTGATCTGGCTGTACGACTTCCACCTGCTGGTCGGGGCGATGTCCGGCGACGATCGTGCGCGCTTCATCCGGCTGGCCGAGTCCAGACGCATCGTCGCGATCGCCATCGACGGACTGCAGCACTGCGCGGACGCCTTCCGCTCGCCGCCGGTCGAGGCGCTGATTCTCGAACTCGAGCGCAGCCCCGACGCGCAGTCCGGCGCCGCGTTCCTGCGCGCCGGCAAGATCGGCCGCGAGTGGCTGGAACTGCGGGCGATCCCGACGTTTCGCGACCGCCTGACCTATTTGGCCAATCGCCTCGTTCCGTCGGCCGACTACATGCGCGAGCGCTTTCCGGACGCAAGCGAACCGCGCGCTGCCGCTGCTGCATGCGCGGCGGTGGCTGCAAGGCATCGGCGGCCGCCTGCCCGCCCGCCGGCGCTGACCACCCCGGCTTCCACCGTGCTGCCCAAAGACCTACGCGCGCTGCTGGCCTTCGCCGCCCCCTATCGCGCGCTGCTGCTCCTCTCCGCGCTGCTGATGCTGCTGGAGAGCGCGGCGGCACTGGCGGTGCCCTGGCTCGGGGGCCAGCTCGCGGGCGCGCTGCTGCCCGGCCAGGCTGCCGCTCAGGTTTCAAATCAGGTTGCCGCTCAGGTTTCCAATCAAGTCGCCGGCCAGGTTGGCAACGACGCGGCGAGCGACCTCGGCGTCCGCGCGATCCTCGTCGCGATGCTGGCGCTGTTCGCCGTGCAGGCGCTGCTGAAGTTCGGCAACACGTACCTGCTGGGCACGACGGCGGAGCGGATCGTCTCGGACCTCAAGGTGCGCCTGTACGACCACCTGCAGGCGCTGCCGCTGTCGTTCTTCCACCAGCGCCGGCACGGCGAAACGCTGGCGCTGCTGACGCGCGACGTCTACGTGGTCAGCGGTTACGTCAGCGGCACCGCGCTGTCGGTGGCGCCGCTGCTGTTCACCGTCGCGGGCTCGCTGCTGTTCATGTTCCGGCTGCAGCCGTGGCTGGCGCTGCTGGCGATGGTCGCCATACCGCTGTTCTACCTGCTGCTGAAGATCGTCGGCCGCCGGATGCGGCCGCTGGCCGCCGAGCTGCAGGACGAGCACGCCACCGCCATCGCCATCGCCGAGGAGAACCTGGGGCTGCTGCCGGCGATCAAGACGTTCACCCGCGAGCGGCACGAGTCGGCCCGCTTCCGCCGGCAGATCGACCGCATCCTGCACCTCACCCGCCGCCAGCTGAAGATCCACGCCGCGCTCGGGCCCGCCGTGCAGTTCGTCGCCGCGGCCGGCATCGTGCTGCTGCTGTGGCTGGCCGGCGCCGAGCTCACCGGCGGCCGGATGACGCCCGCCGAGCTGGTGAGCTTCCTGCTCTACGCGCAGCTCCTCACGCGGCCGGTCGCCGGCCTGGCCGACGTCTACGGCCAGACGCAGACGGCGCGCGGCGCGCTCGTCGCGCCTGCTGCTGGCGCTCGACGAGCCGCCCGAGCCGGCGGCGCAGGTCGGCGCCACGCTGCCGCCGGTGAAGGGCGACATCGCGTTCGAGCAGGTGTCGTTCGCCTATCCCGGCCGGCCGCCGGCGCTGGACGACGTGAGCCTGCGCGTGGCCGCCGGCGAGACCGTCGCCATCGTCGGCCCCAACGGCGCCGGCAAGAGCACGCTGGCGCACCTGCTGATGCGGCTGCACGAGCGCACGGCCGGGACGATCACCATCGACGGCATCGACATCGCCACCGTGTCGCTCGACAGCCTGCGCCGGCAGATCGGCGTGGTGCCGCAGCACGTGCTGCTGTTCAACGCCAGCGTGCGCGACAACATCGCCTACGGCCGGCCGGAGCCGACCCCGGCCGCGATCGAGGCCGCGGCGCGGCTCGCCCGCGCGCACGACTTCATCGTCGAGCTGCCGCAGGGCTACGACACGCTGATCGGCGACCGCGGCGTGCGGCTGTCCGGCGGCCAGCAGCAGCGCCTGGCGCTGGCCCGCGCGCTGCTCAAGGACCCGCCCATCCTGATCCTGGACGAAGCCACGGCGATGTTCGATCCGCAGGGCGAGGTCGAATTCCTGGAAGGCGCGCGCGACGCGCTGAAGGGCCGCACGGTGCTGCTGATCACGCACCGGCCGGCGAGCCTGGCGGTGGCGGACCGGATCGTGCAGGATGGAGGGGGGGCGGATGGTCGAGGGCGCCGGTGTAGCGGGATGAGCGGGCGCGCGAGAATTGCGCGCCGAACCAGGACTCAGGCGCGGGCGCTCGCTGCCAAGCGCTCCTGCATTGATGTCACAACCTGGTTGGTGCTTGCATTGGATCAAATAATGTGCGTAAATTGTGCACAAACAATGCATTCGATCGAGGTCTCACATGACGACTGAAGCACGTCTCGCTGGGCGCACCCAACGCCTCACATACGACCATTTCATCGAAGATCTGCGCGACCCGGATGTGCAAGGGCCGTTGGTATCGCCCCGGCGATTCAGCGATGCCCTGCACATCGATCTGCAGACGCTCGCCGAGCAAGCAGGTGTCCACCGCAACACCATTGCCCGCGCGCCGTCGTCAGCGACGGTGCAGCGCTTTTTGCGCGACGCCCTACGGGTGATCAAGGCAGGCACCGATGTGGCCGACGGTGACGTCGATCGGGCCCTATTCTGGTATCGCAACCAGCCATTGGCTCCGTTTGGCTACAAGACGGCCGAGCAACTGGTCGGCACCGGCCGGACTGAAGATCTGCTGAAGTACATCGCCTCACTAATGGCCGGCGCCACCGGATGATTTTCACCCGGCTTACCGGGCTGACGGCGTACCGGATGCATACCCCAAAGTGGGCGGTAGCACCGACCAGCGGCGCCGGGGCAGCTCTGCATGGTGGGCGGGCCAATCGGCCCGGCGTGGCGGCGCTCTATCTATCCCTCGAGGCGCAGACCGCGATCGACGAGTACCAGCAGGTGTCACCACTGCTGCCGCCCGGCACCATGGTGAGCTACCAAGTCACCGTCGACTCAGTCCTCGACTTTGGCGCCGGCTATGACCCGGCGCAGTGGTCTGCCTTGTGGGAAGAGTTCTTTTGCGACTGGCGCGAACTGTGGTTCAACCAGCACATCGAGCCACCAAGCTGGGTACTGGGTGATGAAGCCATCGTCGCCGGTGCCAAGGGCATCTTGTTCGCATCGCAAGTGCGGCGGGGTGGCACAAATCTGATGTTGTATACCGATTTCCTTGGGGCTACCGACTTGATCAAGGTCTACGATCCCACCCACGCACTGCCCAGGAATCAGCAGTCCTGGGACTGATGTCAGCGCACTAATCCCCACATACGCAGCGCATTCCGGTGCTGCGTGCACCGGCCCGTACGCACCACACACTGGTCGCCGTCGTCGGCGGCTGGTCGAACGACACCGCGACGAAGCACGGAAAACTCTCGCCGCGCGAACTCCGGGCCCCGGCCTCAGACCTCGTACATCCACCGCAGCGTCGCCGGCAGCGGCGTGCGCTCCATCGGCCCGATCAACTGCTGCAGCCGCGACGTGTCGCCCGCCAGCCGGCGCACCTCGTTGGCGCGGACGAACGCGGGATTGACCGTTACTTCGATGCGGTAGCCGGCGATCTGCGGCCATCAGGTCCAGCACGTCGGACAGCGTATGGGCCGCGCCCGAGCACACGTTGACCAGCGTCCCCGGCGGCGCGCGCTCGATGAGCCGGCGATAGATGACGACCACGTCGCGCACGTCGGAGAAGTCCCGCGCGACGTCGAGGTTGCCCAGCTCGATGCGCCGGTCGCCGCGGCGAAAGTGGTCGACGATCTTCGGCAGCAGGAAATGCGGCGCCTGGCCCACACCCGTGTAGTTGAACGGACGCACCGTCACGATCGGCAGCCGCCCCGCGCGCAGCCGCGCCGCGTGCTCCATCGCCAGCTTGCTGACCGCGTAGTCGTTGGCGGGGGCCGGCGGGACATCCTCGGTGATGGGGTCGACCGCGGCGTTGCCGTAGACGTTGGCGCTGCTCGCCAGCAGCACCGCCGAGGGTGGCGCGGCCAGCCCTTCGAGCGCCTGCAGCAGGTTGAGGGTGCCGACGATGTTGGTGTCGTAGATCTCGCGGAAGTCGCCGTGACCGACGAACGACACCGCCGCCAGATGCGCCACCACGTCGGGCTGCACCTCGGCGACGACGGCGCGCACCCCGTCGGCGTCGAGCAGGTCGCAGGCCAGGTGCCCGGCGCCGCCCACGTCCTGCGCCTGCACCGTGCCGAACACCTCGTACCCGGCGGCGTCCAGCTCCGCCGCGAGGTAACGCCCCGTGAAGCCGGCGATGCCCGTGATCAGGGCGCGCCGCCTGCCCTCAGTACGAGACGCCGCGTTCATTGCGCCGGATGTCCGCTTCCACCATCATCGTGCAGAGTTCCTCGAGCGTGGTGGTCGGCGCCCAGCCCAGCTCCCGCCGCGCCTTCGACGCGTCGCCGAGCAGCTGGTCGACTTCCGCCGGCCGGTAGAACGCCGGGTTCACGCGGACCAGGAACTTGCCGGTGCGCGTGCAGCGGCCCGTCTCGCGCTCGCCCTGCCCTTCCCACGCCAGCTCGTAGCCGGCGGAGCGCGCGGCCATGGTCACGAAATCGCGCACCGTCTCGGTCCGGCCGGTGGCCAGCACGTAGGTGTCAGGGCGATCGGCCTGCAGCATCAGGCGCATGCCGTCGACGTATTCGCGCGCGAAGCCCCAGTCGCGCTTGGCGTCGAGGTTGCCGAGTTCCAGCACGTCCAGCTTGCCCAGGCGGATCTTGGCGAACGAATCGGAGATCTTGCGCGTCACGAACTCGCGCCCGCGCAGCGGCGACTCGTGGTTGAACAGGATGCCGCTGGCCGCGAAGATGCCGTAGGCCTCGCGATAGTTGATGGTGGTCCAGTGGGCGAAGAGCTTGGCCACGCCGTACGGGCTGCGCGGATAGAACGGCGTCGACTCGTTCTGCGGCACCGCCTGCACGTGGCCGAACATCTCGGACGTGGACGCCTGGTAGAAGCGGATCTTCGGGTTGACGGTGCGGATGGCCTCCAGCAGGTTCAGCGCCCCGATGCCCGGTGGCCTCCGCCGTCGTCACCGGCTGGTCGAACGACACCGCCACGAAGCTCTGCGCGGCCAGGTTGTAGACCTCGTCCGGCTCGGCCTTGGCGAGCAGCCGCAGCGACGACCCGGGATCGGTGAGGTCGTGCTCGATCAGCGTCAGCTGCGGATGCTGCGCGACGCCCAGCTCCTCGATGCGCCAGAGGTTGACCGAACTCGTGCGCCGGTACGCCCCGTAGACACGGTAGCCCTTGTCCAGCAGCTCGGCGCAGAGGTAGGCGCCGTCCTGGCCGGTCATGCCGGTGATTACTGCGGTTTTCATCGAGATGCCCTTGGCAAATATGCATCGACCACTTCCGGCAGTGCGACGGATCTATCGCCTGGCGAAATAATACGCGAGCTTGATGAACTCCATGATCACGAACTGGCCCGCCTTCTCGTCGCGCCACCAGTGCCCCGCATCCCACCAGTCGGGCTCCGACGCGACGAGGACGTAGTCGAGGCCCGAGCCCTCGAAGACACGCGCCCACGTCCAGGCGAGACGGCGCATGTGCGGCGGGTCGCTGACGACGATCAGCGTGCGCCAGCCCAGCCTCGATGGTGCTTGTATTGGCCAAACAGCCGATACAGAAGTGCAGGACGCTCAAATCGATCCGTTGACAAGTTCGTACCGACCTGCCGCCGTTACGCGCTTGTTCATGGCGTCCAGATCGCGGACGAAGATAGTGTTTCCGGCGGTTCGCTCCGTCACAGTCAGTAGGCGGGCGAATGGATCGTAGCTACACATTCTGAACCCGTGGTCGCGCATGCTCGCGACAAGCTGTTCGTCCCGAACGCCATAGCGCTCGCCGCTGCCATTCGTCTCCATGATGACCGCCAGCAGCCGCGGATCGGCAAGGGTCCGCTGCGCGCCCTCGAGGACGGCAGACTCGTAGCCTTCCACGTCGATCTTGGTCAGCGCCGGAACGTCCGCGCCGACGAGTTCATCGAGTGTCGTCACTGGCACATCGACGCCAGCCGCCTCTTCGCCTGGCACCAGCACGTGGTTGACAGTGTCGAGCCCGCTTGTGAAGCGCAGCAAACCTTGGCGGTCGGCCAGCCCACCTTGCCAACACCGAACGCGGCCCGCCAATTCGTTCAGCGCGACATTTTCCCGGCAGATGCGCGAATGTGACCGGCATCGGCTCCACCGCAATCGACCGAGCGCCCGACCGCGCCGGACGCGAGTAGCGTGTAGCTGCCGACATTGGCACCGACGTCGAGAAAATGATCTGACTCGCGAAGTACGTGAAGACGAACGCCATCTCGCAATGTTCGTGCAGGCCGCAATACCAGTTTCCCGTTGCACCAGTCATGCCGCGCGCAGCGAACAGGCGCGTCACCCCGACGTACGGCAGCGCGACCAGACCCGGAAGCAGGCGGCTAGCCAGCTGCCACCGGATCACTCGCGCGAGGCCGCAAGCTTGCCGGTCCGCATTCAGCGGATGCGCCCATACGTAGCGCACGAGATCGAACAGCCTCATCGGGTCGGGGTCTTTGCGTAGATGCACATTGGAATCGTTGCGCCACAACCACGAATACAGCCTCGCCTGGTACGAGGATCTCATTGTGGCACGACGCTATCGCTTCGCGAAGTAATACCCGAGCTTGATGAACTCCATGATCACGAACTGGCCCGCCTTCTCGTCGCGCCACCAGTGCCCGGCATCCCACCAGTCGGGCTCCGACGCGACGAGCACGTAGTCGAGGCCCGAGCCCTCGAAGACGCGCGACCACGTCCAGGCGAGCCGGCGCATGTGCGGCGGGTCGCTGACCACGATCAGCGTGTGCCAGCGCTCCTTCCGCATCAGCGCCAAGAAGCTGCTCGGCCTCGGTATAGCTGTTCCGCGCCTCCAGTTCGAAACGTATCGCGGTCCTTGGCACGCCGCGCGATTCGAGAAACTCCGCGCGCCAGTCAGATGTGCGCCGGCGGCGCGGCCGCGCCGTACTCGAGGCCGGTCAACACGATCAACGGCGCGTAGCCGCCGCGGTACACATCGAGCGCGCGCACGGCGCGATCGCCGTCGTTACCGCCGAGGACGACGACCGCGTCCGCGCGCCTGGGCGACTGCCCGGGGGCTTCGAGCCAGTGACCGGCGCCCAGCGCCATGAGGATCAGACTCCCGATGGCTGCGGCAGTCGCGATCGCACAGGACAGCAGGACGTAACGAAATGACTGGATCACGTGGTGTGCGATCTTGGCATCGTCGGTTACAGCAATCGACGCAGTCTTCGCGCTTACTCGTCCACGATTGCGCGAAGTGCCCGCCGATACATTATTGCTTCCGCGATCAACCGATCCAGCGCGTAAATGATGCCGGCCTTGCCGCTCAGAAATCCCCCCTTTAGAATATAGGACACGAAAGGCACAACGAAGATCATCAGGGGCGTTGTTGTTCTTATGCGGTCCTTGCCGGAAAGTTGCCCCGCCACCTTCCTGATCACCAGGTTGCGCGAGTACCGCGCCTGCGACTGCAGATATGCAGCGTAGCTCTTGCGGTCGTCGTGACGGAGCGGTTCGCGCGTTCGCGCGACGGTCACCCCGGAGGCGAGCGCCTCGCCGTGTCCTACGCTGACGAAGTATGGCTTTCCAAACGCGAAGACGAACGCCTTTGGAGGACAGAGGGAGCCGAATTTCAATGCCTGTCCTTCCACGTACATTTCGATTTCTGCTGCCACAACCTGCGGCCGGGGCTCGTCGCACAAAAGTATCGACTTAAGTTCGGACTGCAGTGCCCCGGAAACCATCATGTCCGCATCGAGCACGAGGACGTACCGATAGCCGCCTGCCAGTCCCGTCGTTATCTCGTTGTAAGCCTTGCAGTGATCCGAGTACGCGTAGCTTTCGATCCGCGCGAAGTCAAATGCGCCAACGATTGACAATGTGTCATCCGATGAGCCTGAGTCCAGGACGGTCACCTCCCAGCCTGAACCCCGAAGCGACTCCAGGCACCTTCCGATATTCGCCTGCTCGTTCTTGGCGAGCACGAAGACACCGATGTCCTTCGGATCACGATCGACGTCTCGACCTGGCATGATGGCCCACTTTGTGGATTGGTCAGCTATGTACGAACAAGGATTCCCACGGACGCTCGTGAAGTTCGGAGCGTACATCGGGCGACGACAACCGTGAGTATCGGATAATGGTCAATCCAGCATCACCCAGGGCGGGGTCTCGCCGCCCGCGCGCATCCATTGATAGACGCCCTTGGTTTGCCTGGCGATGGACGTCCAATCGAACTCCGTGACCATCCACCTGCGACCCCTTCGCCCCATCGATTCCAGAATCGGTCGCTCCAGACCCATCGCCAAGTTCAGCGCCGCAACCAATTCCGGAAGCGACCGCTCTATCCACCAACCGCACTCGTTGATGACCAATCCCGCCCACGGAGCGCCGCGCGTCGTGACCACCGGGAGCGCTTGGGCGAGAGCCTCCGCAACCGCCATGCCGAAGTTCTCCGTCCTGGTCGGCAACACGAAGAGGTCGGAGGACCGGTACAACTGTTCCTTCTCGGTACCGAAAACCGGCCCGGCGAAATTCAAACGCTCCAACCGCAAGCTCTGTGCGAGTTCGTGCAGGCTCTTGACGTAGGCAAGCTCGCCCGTTCCCGCAACGATCAGCTCCCACTCGCGGTGACGGGACTGCAAATCGCGCCACGCCTCCAACAGCAATTCGATGCCTTTGATGGGATGTAGTCGTCCCAGAAAGAGCAGCCGGGACATGCGATTGCGGTTTGCCGCCTTCGCCCTATCGGCGAGTGCGGGAACGTCGATTCCGTTCGGAATGATCGCCACCGGAGTGCGCAGTCCGATGCGCCGAAAGTCTTCATACTCCATGCGACTGGTCGCGTGCAGGCAAGCCGCGCGCGAAATTGCAGGCCATTGCAGCGGCTTGAACAGCCACTTCTTGAGCGCGGAGCGCGCCAGCGCCGCGGGGGCTAGCGTTCCACGTGGTGACGTGACCAGAAGGGCACTCTGCCGGCGCGTCGCATATCCCGCGGCAATGTTGGACCCCGACCAGAGGCTGTGGTTGTGAAGCACGTCCACCACTCGGCTTGCGGTCGCCAGCCCCGCAATGATGTCGTAGGAGAAGCCAAATCTCCCCAGCACTGTCCACTGTTCGTAAGCGACGAGATTCACGCCGACCGGAGGACGCCCTGCGGCCATCGTGTGCAAATCCACTTGCACGCCTTCCAGCGCCAGCGATTCGCACAGCCGCTGTACCGACTGTGTCGGCCCGGCAGCCTCGTTGTCGAGGTGAGGGACCACATGAGCGACCCTCATCGATCCACTGAACGACGTGTGCCGTTCCCGCATTGATGAATTCGATGTCGCCGAATCATTTGACGGCTGCCGTGCAGGCGTCGACCAGTTCCCGGGACCATCCACGGCTGCCGCCGTCTCGACCACCGTAAATGGCCTTCCGCAAGCCACCGTCCGACCGGAATTCCGAACCCGGTCTTGGGCCGCCGGATCACCTCGTCCGGCAGCGGCTTCGCTGGTGCGCAGGCGAGCAGGTCCTTGCTCGGGAACCTCTCGAACGCGGGAAGCAACGGGGACAAGCTACTGCAGGAGCCAGGCGTCCACCAGCGGCGTGCGCAACTCGACGCTGTGGTCCATGCTGGCCCAGTCACTGTCGCGCAGCAACTGGTTGCGCAGGTACGTCGACGATTCGATCTGGCCAAGCGCCAGTCGAGGATCGTCGCGGCAACGGGCCGCTCATGCGCGTCGACGTAGCGCCCGGCGTCGAACTCCCGCAGCACCTCGCGCGCGGCCTCCTCACCCATCAGGCCCGCCAGGTCGTCGGGGCTGTAGAGGCTGCGCCGCAGCCACCAGGCGCCGGCGATCGACGTGCTCCATTCCGGCAGCTGGTGCCAGCGGTGGTTGCCGCTGCGCCGCGAACTGACGATCCGACGCCCACTGCAGCAGCGGGACTGCACCGGGCATCCGGCCCATCGCGCGCCGGGCCGACACGAGCCTGGGAAGCTGGCGGAAGCTTGAGTAGCCCTGGAACAGTTCGTCACCGCCGACGCCCGACACTACCACCTTCAGCCCGCACTCGGCCACGGCCTTGCTGGCGTACCAGGTGTTGATGCCGTCGATGCTCGGCTGGTCCATCGCGTCGAGGATGCGCGGCAGGTCGGTCTGGAACTCGTCGCGGGTCACGTGCCGCACGTGGTGACGGATGCCGTAGTGCGCGGCGATCTTTGCCGCGACCGGTGCTTCGTCCTCAGGGCGTCCCGCGAACTCGTCGTAGGCAAGCGTGACACCTTCGAGCGAGCGCGCCCCCGCTTCGATCATCAGCCCGGCCAACGCGCCGGAGTCGATGCCGCCGGACAGGAACACGCCAACCGGCACGTCGGCGACGAGGTGCCTGGCCACGGATTCGCGCAAGGCACTCTGCACGCCCTCGCGAACTTCCGCGTCGGGTAATGCGAACTTGCGCAGTTGACCGCCACGCCTCGCCGATGTCCTGCCAGCAGCGGGACGCGAGCGATTCGTCCGTCTTCGATCCAGGCGCAATGCCCCGCCGGCAGCGCGCGCACGTCGCGATACCAGGTGTGCGGCTCGGGCACGCTGCCCAGCATCCAGAAGCCGGCCTGTCCATGCAGGTCCGGCTCGCGCGAGACGAGCCCGGTCGCCATCAACGCCTTGACCTGCGATGCGATCAGCGTGCCCTGCGCCGTCGTGGCGACGTAGAGCGGCTTGATCCCGTACGGGTCGCGCGCCACGAACCCGCGCCGGGCCACGCGGTCCCAGATCACGAACGCGAACATGCCGTGCAGGCGCGGCAGCATGGATTCGCCCTGCGCGGCGAAATAGCGCCAGGATCACCTCGGTGTCGGAGGTCGGTGCGGAACGCGGTGCCCGCTTGTTCCAGCTCCCGGCGCAACTCGCGGTAGTTGTAGATCTCGCCGTTGAAGGCGATCACGTAGCGGCCGCAGGTCGAGTGCATCGGCTGCGCGGCGCGTGGATCGAGGTCGATGATGGCGAGGCGGCGGTGGCCGAGCGCCGCGCCTCCTTCCTGCCACACTCCCTCACCATCCGGCCCGCGCCGCACCATGCGCGCCAGCCCGGCGCGCAGAGAACCTTCGGCGAACTCATCGCCGGCTGTCGCGAACGCGCCGATGAGCCCGCACATCAGGACTTCCCCGGTTTGGTGAGCAGCCTGTCCCAGATATCAATGAAGACTTTGCCCGCAATCTCCTCCGCAAAACGCGCTTCGATGGTACGGCGAGCCTCAGCGCCCACTGCGCGACTCAGGGCTTCGTCCTGCAACAAGCGGAGCATGCGATCCGCCATCGATGCGGCATCATCCAACGCAATCAAGAAGCCGTCCTGTCCGTCCGTGATGATCGCATCTGGACCACCACTGCGTGTAGACACCACCGGCACGCCGCAGGCCATGGCTTCGAGCAGCACCACGCCAAACCCCTCCTCATCGGAAGGCAACGCGAAAACTGATGCCCGCTGATAGAGCGAAACGAGGGCCGAATGATCTGGACGCGCCACATAGGTGATTCGATCGCGCAGCCCCAGTGTCTCGGCACGCTCCCAGAAGCTTGCGGGTGGTCCGGATGACCCCGCCAACGTCAATCGGACGTCCGCCTTCACAACGTCTGGCAAGCGTGCGTAGGCCTCCAACAACAGCCCGATCTTCTTGCGCGGGTCGTCCAGCCTCGCTACGCACAGGATGTAGCGCTCCTGCAACGGTTCGCGGAAATCGAGTGGACGAAACACCTCGGCACTTACCCCGGGTGGTGCATAACAGATGTCCATTTCGCGGCTGGCGTTGAGCTTGGTCGCGTAGTCAAGCATCCACGTATTCATGACCTGAATGGCGTCGACGCGCCGCAACGCCCTGTCATCGATCCGATCGGTGATTTCCGTCATGGCCTTGCGCCACCAGCCGGTCATCCCACTAGCTTTATGGTCACGCTGCCGGCGCTCAATTCGCGCACGCGTCGCCACGTGCAGCGATACCGGCTTGCCGAGCCCAACGACCGCATTCGCCCATGCCGCGGAACCGCAGACGACCTGGAATAGATCACAGCCGGCTAGTGCTTGGCCCAAGACAAGCGGGGTTGGTAGCGCTGGAACTCGAACTCACCGAATGCCGCGCCGACGTGGATGTAGGGCGATCCCTCCCATGTATCTGGCACGAACTTCACTCCCTGATGCCACCGGTGGGGTGCCAAAAGCGACAGGTGGGTACCGTCGACGGAATTCATCGCCAATGACACCAGCTTGAGATCGAACTGCCCGGATCGGAGAATGGCGTCTTTGACGAACCTGGCAACCGCGGGCACACCACCGCCATCGCCCAAACTGGGTACGATCAAAGCGATGAGGGGCCTGCGGGTTGGCGACATCACGGACTCCTGAAGAGAATGACCATGTTCGGAGTTAGAACGGGCGAGCCGCCGCCCATGAAGAGCGCTGCGATGATGGGGAACGCTAACCTGCGCGCAACCTGCACGACCGCCCGCCGGAAGCCGGAAATTGCGCCGTTTCCTCGCCATGAGAACGCAGGCTCACGCACCTGCAACGCCTCGAAGCCTGTTTCGCACGCCAATTGCCGAACGGCCGATGAGCCCAATGCCGTCCGATGAGTCAAGTCGCCGTGCTGTATGGCCCGAGCAAATGGGCTATCGCCAGATGGAAGTCGGGCAAGCAACAAACCGCCAGGGCGGAGACAACCCCGGACCTCGCCTAACATTGCCCGTAGGTCGCGGAGTGGAATGTGCTCGAATACGTCGAAAGCCACCACGATATCCACCGAGCCCCATGCGACGACACCCGTCAAACCGGCATCGCTTGCGTGTACGTCCAAACCCTGGGACTTTGCGTTCCGCACAAGAGCGGGATTTATCTCGGTGCCCGTATAGTGCGCGCCATGCCGCCTGGCCCAACCCGCGAATTCGCCGTTGCCGAAGCCAATCTCCAGGATGCGGCGGCCAGCAACGTCGCCAATTCCGCAGCGCGCCAATTCGCTGCGGAAGTAGGCAGCCATCGAGTCGTCACAAGTGCCGAACTCTCGGCTCGTCCATCCCTTCCAATCGCTATAGCCGGCGAACTGCTTCGAATCCATCCCCTAGCGCCTCCTCGGACCAGTGCGCTTACACATCAGCCATGCTGGCCGGTACTAGTACCAACAGCGCCAGGCTTGTCCCTCGGATCGTGCGCGACCAGTTCATCCTTGAGCAACGCAACGATTGTCTTAGCGCGCTCATCCAAGGAGTAGGCAGGCACTGCACGCCGATGGGCAGCGGCGGCCATCTGGTATCGCTCCTCCTCATGCGCCAAGAAATAGTGAATATGACCCGCCAGCTCCACTCCATCGTCGAACATGGGCACTTCACGCGCACCATATAGCCTCAAGGAAAACTCGGTGCGCCGGTGTATGAAGAAGCAATGAGCTGCCGCAAGCTCGTAACTGCGCGTGGTATCCACGTCGCCCGGTTGATGCCGTCCGTTGATGACCACGTCGCGCGTCAACGGCGCAATGCAGATCTTTCCATGGCGCAGCAACGATACGTAGCCGCGACCGCTCACAGGGCCGGGGAATTGCCAGTGCTTCGGAAGTAGGTGGCTGCAGGCTTCCCAGCCGAATCCCCCGATCGCCATTCGAATATCCGGCCCACCCAAGGCGTCTGCAAGGTCGATCATCAGCCGCCCGTACTCGGGCCGATAGGTCGCTACCATCACCACGTCGAACGAAAACTCGGAAGGCGGGTCGCAGACAAGGTGCAATTCTGGGTCGTAGCCCTGGGGAACAAACCGGCATTTGTTGGTGTAGCCGTAGACCTCCTGCCACAGCTCGGGGTGAAAGGACTTCGTCGAGATGACGAGGTCATAGGCGCCAACCGCCTTCCGATGCGCCTCGCCATGTGCGTGCGGTGAAAGATCCGGGTAGACGTTCACCGTGCACACCCCGCACTTTCGTATGGCTGCCAGCAGGTCGGCACAGACGGAGTTGCCCTTGTAGGTCATTACCACGTCCGGACGCAACTGGTGCACCTTGTCCAGCACGTGCATATTGAAACCGCGGCGAACGACGGGCGCGATCAGACGATTCAGAGCGCGCAACGAACGGGCGTGTGGTCGCTTGAACCAGGCATCTTCACGAATCTCATCGATCCGCAGGTCATTACGGCGTGCCAATGCTTCCTTGAGACTTCGCGCGCATGACCCCAGCCACGATTCTCCGATGAACAGAATCTTCAAACTGGCCACCCTCTCAATCAGAGAGTTTGGGCGATCGGCGTGTGCGCCCTGCCACGAATATCAGTGCCGAAGCCGCCAGCAGAGGATAGAGGATGAATATGAATGTCCCGAGGTAGTCGGAAACAAAGTCGCCATCGATGCGGAATGCTATGAATAGGCCCAGCAAAGGCAGCGGCAACATCAGCAGCGCGTGATTCCCGATCACGGCGCGCGCGATCGCCGAGGTCTGGGCGACAATCCAGCCGCAGAGCAAGCTGGCCAACACCAATCCCCACCAGCCGCCATGGTAGTAGCCGCTAACGAAGATTCCTTGGCCGGTCGAGGAAGTGTCACTGCCCGTCACCTTTGCGTTGAACTCGCGTCCGGTCTTGGTTATCTCCGGTTTGTCCGGGGCCATCAATCGCGGCACGAACACCCAAGGCATCAGACTTAGGCCATCTCCGCCCTCACCTGCATCTCGGAAATCAAGGGCAGCCGCCTGAGGTACCGTGTAGCAAAGGCGGGCCCAAGTCCCATATTCCTCATCTTCGGATAGATCCCTCGTGTCATGCCACCCCTCGAAGAGCAGTTGCCAGCGCTCGGAGAAATCGGCGGCACCCTGATAACCGATGGACGACCGCCCGTAGGCCGCAAGATTTCCGAGCAGAAGGTACCCGGTCACCAACAACGCCAAGCCGCCAGGCAGAATCTTCCACGAGCCAAAGCGTAAGGACATGCCTGCGACAAACGCAGCCAGGGGTAAGAGCGCTTCTGATTTGTTGAACTGCAGGATGCCGCCAATGCAAAGCACCGCAGCCAGTGCTGCGCCAAATGGCCGTAGCCAATTCTCGCCCCTGCCCCGATGTGCGGCGGCCAGGAAGATGGCGACGAACGAAAACTTGCCGGCACTGCGTATTAACCCCGATACAACGCCGTCCCGGAACCCCAAGTCGAACCAGAGTAAGTAGCCGGAGGCCACGGCTCCCAGGAACAGGAACAACCCGATCACCCCGTACACCGGCGCACTGTTCACTTGTGCCGCGACACGCTCGGCCTGCGCCCCGAGCCAGCGCCCGCGGGCAAGCGTCGATGACAAAAGGGCGAGGCCGAATCCGAGGCCATTGATGGCATTAACCCGCAGGGCCTCGCGAGCGCTTATCGGGTAATACCTGAGTACCGCCTCGGCCTCAGTCTCGGGCCCAAGCGCCAACAACGCCGCGCCAAACAAGAAATACAGGGAAAAGGCGGCCAAAAACATCAACCGATGTTCGGTGAGCACCACGGCGAAGCCCTGCCGAAACATGCGCGACAAATCAGGCAGTGCCACGGCCAAGCCGAGACAGCACCAAAGCCCATGGAGCCACCAATCCTCCGGACCGGCACTCCGCTCAAGGAACCAGGCGCCCGCACCCAGAAGCAGGTATGCGACACCCAGACGACGCCAGACCCCGCGCGGTATGAAATCGGCGTGGCTGCCGCAGGGCAAAAGGTCGGGAAATCCATGCCAGCGGTGCACTCATGATCTAGCTGCCTTCTTCGCAGAAGGAAACCTGGCGACGATCGATTGCCCAACGCGGCGAAAAATCACAATAGCCTGTAAGCGCCCGTTCAAATCTCTAACAGCGACTATTAGCAGAAAAGTCGCCAACCCGGCCATGGCGGTGCGTAACGGCCAGTGAAGGTCACCCTGCCAAAGTACCAAACCGGCGCTGAATGCCACCACCAAGAAGGCCGCGGCAATATTCCTCCCGTAGTAAGCGGCACTTCCCCATCGACTTTGCACCATCAGCAGCGTGACCGCCGCCATGATCAGCATGGTCGCAGCTCTGGACAACCCCGCTCCGGGCAGGCCCGCGTAAGCAACCAACCACCCAGACAACCCGACCAAGACCACAAGCCCCAACAGAGTTGCATTGCGGTTGAATCGGGCGTCGGTGGCGATCTGCAGCAAGTGATTCTGACAAGACACCGCCATAGCCAACAATCCCAGGCTCAGCATGACCAACGTCTCGGACTGACTACGATAGCTCGGACCGAAAGCCAACTGCATCAACTCGGGACTGAAACAAATCAAGAATACGGCAGCAAGTCCGCAGAGCAATAACTGCGCGTCCAACAACTTGCGGGCCAGCGCCACGGCCTGCTCACGGGAGCCTTCACCCCACAAGCGGGTCAACTGCGGCGCGACGCCGGAGACGGCCAGCATTACGCCCTGCAATGCACCTCCGAACAAGGTGAGTGCAGCCGCGTAGTGGGCGACGCCCGCGTCGCCCAAGTGCGCCCGGACGATCGGCATTTCCCCGCGCGACCAGACAAGGCTCCACAACAGGGCGGTAAGCCACATGTTCATTGCGTAATGGCGAATTGCACGCCAGCGCGAGACATCGACCACAACGGGCGCGCTTCCACCAAGACGCCACGTTTGGCGAAGACCAACCAAGAGGCCCACGCCGGCTGCAACTGCCATCAAACCGAACAGCGGGCCAGGATCCGCTCCTTCTAGCGAAATCAGCACTGCACTCGCAACGATGATGGTTCCAGCGATCGCATTAGCCAGAAAGACGAGGTCAAATCGCTGGAGGCCTGTCAATGCCGCAGTCTGCATCGCCCACAGTCCGTTGGTAACCGTCCACAGCGCCAACAACGCCATGGCAGTCGGGTTCAGTGCCATGCCGGAGATCCACACTCCCACCAGCACCGTCAGCCCCGCCAGCACAGGCAATGCCAGTGCGTAGGGACGCCAACGTCTCACTACGGCCGAGAGCAAACCCGGATCGTGTCGGTATTCTGCGAGGTAGCGGCCCGCTACCCCCGTCATGCCCAACGAGCAAATGAGAAATGCCAGATCGACCAGCCATTGTGCATAGGCGAACTGCCCGAAGGCCTCAACAGAAAGACGTCGCGCAACGACTGCGGTAAGAGCGAACCGAGAGGCGGCAAGCGCAATGGCCGCAGAAGCCGCCCAAGCTGAATGGCGGATCAGCGACACAGCGACGGCCCGGGACTTGAGGCTATCGACATACGGGCACTCACCGCTCGGGGTCGACCCACATTGAGGTGTTGCTCTCGTCAAACCGCGATGTCCGGCCCAACCGCTCCAACGCACTGCCCGTGCGGACAAGGACATAGTTATTTTCAAAAAATCGATCCAACTCGAAGTGCCAGCTCTCATAAAAGCTGATGGATCTGCCAATCAATTTTCCAAACCGATAGGGCTTGTCACCTATGAAGTTGAATACTGCGAGCAGACTCGCCTTGTTCAGTAGCCATCGCCAGTTGTACTCGAACTGGATCAGATCGATTCGACCGTTGGCGAGTGCACGTTCCGCCCCTTGAAGAACTTCGAAATCAAAGCCTTCGGTGTCGATCTTTACCATGGTCACGTGCTCGATACCGCGCTCGCTTAGAAACCCATCCAACGTCGTCAGCCGTACGCGTTCCGATACAGGACCTGACATCGCATTCAGTGAGTTAGTGCCCAAGCCGGCGCCATTGCTAAAGAAATCCGCCTCCCCTTCGGCTGCGGACAGGGCAAGTGCCACCACCTCCACATTCGAAGCCTTCGGCAGCGATCTCCGCAGGATGTCACGGGTCGCCGAACAGGGCTCGAAGGCAAACACACTGACCTGTCTGTTCGCGGCATCAGCCATTGCCAAGGCATGACGGCTCCACTCGCCAACGTTCGCGCCTACATCGATGAGCACTCCGCCGCCGCCCGGACTATTGATCAATTGCTCGAGCAACCAGTACTCCCCGTTGCGAATGGGGTCGTTGACAAGATCCCCGCGCGCCCAACAATAGATCTTTCGACCAAGCCGCCAAGCCGCCCTTCGCAAATGGTGGGAAATCATCGTCGTCCCTGAATCATCGCTGCCGCGGCACGAACGCCTTGCCGACAACGCTCATAGCTCCAGCCCCTGATTATGGCCAGACCGTTACTACCCATCGCACGCCGCAGGGCCTCGCTCGACAGCAGGATGCGAAGCGCGTCTGCGAGACCTGTCACATCACCGGCCCGGACCAGAAGGCCGTTCTCGCCATGGCGAACCAAGTCAGGGACGCAGCCGATCTCATTTGCCACTACGACGGGCAATCCCGCGCACATTGCTTCGTTGACGATCAAACCCCAGGGCTCGTTCTCGGCTGGCAGGACAAAGACATCGGATGCGGCAAGTACGCGCGGCAACTCGGATTGGTTGACGAATCCGCCGAATGCGACGTCGTTCACGCCAGAACTGGAAACGAGGGTCCGCAGAGCGGACTCCATCGCACCGCTACCGACAAGCAGAAGTGACGCGCCAATTCCCTCGCTCTGCAGTAGTCTCAATGCGCGCACAACATCATCCGGATGTTTGCGCGGAGTCAACTTCGAGGCATACAGCACCACCGGCTGATTCGCTGGCAAGCCGAATCGTCGGCGCAAGCCTGCGCGTTCTTTCTCGGAGAGTTGCGCGGCGGAAATGAAACGCTCGTTATCTACAGTGTAGGGTGCATCGTAGATCTTATGCTCCGGAACGCCCAAGGCGCGGTAGTAGTCGCGGTTCGCGCTCCCAATGGCCATGAATCCATCGATAAAGCGATAGGCAAATGAAAGCACGGAATCTCTGAGCCAGCGCCTAAACGTCCTGCGCTGAAGTCCCAAATGCGTCTCCGACCGCATGAACACGGGTAAGCCACAGCTTTTCGCGGCCAGAAACGAGAGCACGTATGCCGCGTAGTTATACCCGTGCAACATTACCGCATCGTATCTCCCGCCCCGGATTGCGCCCCAAACCTCCGGACATACAAGCGACCAAAATCCGCCAGGAACGCGCCTTTTTGCTCGCTCACCGAGAAATTGTGCACGATAGCCTGAAAGCAGATCCACGTCCCAGGTTACTGCTTTCTTGAAACCTGGATCGACGGCACCACGAAGACTGAAATCACTGCAATACAGGGCCGTCACCTCGAGCGACGGATCACGATTGAGGTAGGCATAGAGCGGGGCAAAGTACTGAATCGGGTGAGAATTCACCACCGCAATTCGGAACGGTCTCGTCAACTCGCCCTCGTTAGCAGCTAGCTCGGTTGCCAGTTACCCGGCTGGCGGGGGCTGCGCATTCCGCCACGCCCGCCAGCACCCGGCTCACTGCCGCCGCCGGCGAGAACATCCTCTCGACCAGTCGCGCCCCCGCCTCGCCCATCCTCGCCCTGCAGCGATGGACTCGCCCAGCAACTCCTCCGCACACCGCTGCAACTCCTCCTGCCGATCCCCCGCCACCACGAACCCGATGCCCTCGTCGTTGATCAGCGCCTCCAGGTCGTTGCCGGGGTTGATCCGCGCCAGCACCGGCAGGCCGGCGTGCAGGTACGTGAGCAGCTTGCCGGGGATGTTGTGCGTGGTGTGGCGCGGGTCCAGCGCGATCAGCCCGACGTGGCACTGCGCCAGCAGGCCGGGGATCGCGTCGGAGTCGACCTCGTCGATGAACTGCACGCCGTCCAGCCCCTGGGCTTCGGCCATCGCGCGCAGCCGCGGCACGTCGCTGCCGCGGCCCACGAACAGGAAGCCGACGTCGCGGCGTCCGCGCAGGCGGTACGCCAGGTCGATCAGGCAATCCATGCCTTGCGCCGCGCCCATGTTGCCGGTGTACGCGAAGATGGTGCGGCCCGCCAGCGGGCCGGTGGACAGGTCGATGGTCGGGGGTGCCACTGCGGGCTTCGCCAGCCAGTTGTGCAGCGTCTCGATCGTCGCGCCCGGCGGGCTGTCGGCCGCCACCCGCGGGATGTTCGCCGCCGTCTGCACGCCGATCACGTCGGCCGCCGCGTACTGGCCGCGCTCGACGTGCTTGAAGGCGCGATAGACCAGCCCCTTGCGCAGGATGCCGGCGTCCACCGCCCAGTCCGGGAACAGGTCGCGCAGGATCAGGTAGCCGCGGCAGCCGCACTCGCGCTTCAGCGCCCGCACCATCGGCCCCAGGAAGATCGTCGGCGAGTACCACACCAGGCCGTCCCACCGGGTTGCCGCCAGCGGGCTGCGGCGCAGGCCCGCAGCAGCGCATACGGCAGCCGCCACTCGGCCAGCGCCCGCTGGACTTTGTTGACGTCCTTGGCCTGCAGCGTCTTCACGCGCAGCACCTCGGCGCCGTCGATGTCCTCGATGCGCCACGGCGAGTCCAGCTCCGGCGCCGGCACCACCACGGCGGGGCGATGCCCCTGCGCCAGCATCTCCCGCACCAGGTCCCGCATCTGCAGCGCGCCCGAAATGCGGGCGGGCACGTAGGTGTCGACGATGACCAGCAACCGCATCAGTACTTTTTCCAGACCACGCGGTTCACGTAGTCGGTGTAGCTGTGGATGATGCGCACGACCTTGTCCGACACGTTCGGCATGCTGTAGTCCTGCACCTGGCGCAGCAGGCGGTCCGCCCCCGTCGGCTGCGACTCCAGCACCGCCAGCGCCTGCAGCACCCGCTCCGGGTTCAGGCCCACCATCATCACCGCCGCCTCCTCCATGCCCTCGGGGCGCTCGTGCGCCTCGCGCAGGTTGAGCGCGCGGAAGTTCAGGATCGACGACTCTTCGTTGATCGGTGCCGCTGTCCGACAGCGACGCCCTGGCGTGCTGCTGCAGGTGCACGTAGTCGCAGAAGCCCAGCGGCTTCAGCAGCTGCACCAGCGGATCGAGCTTGACGTCCGCGGCGTCGATGCGCTTGCGCGTGCGCGGATGCGTGGACACGATCAGCGGCAGCTTGTACGCCGCCGCGACGGCGTTCAGCACGTCGACCAGGCCGTGGAAATGGCGGTCGGACTCGATGTTCTCCTCGCGGTGCGCGCTGACCACGAAGTAGCGCCCCGGCTGCAGCCCCAGGCGCGCCAGCACGTCCGAGGCCGCGATGCGCGGCGCGTAGTGCGCCAGCACCTCGCACATCGGGCTGCCGGTCTTGATGACCCGGTCCGGCGGCAGGCCTTCGGCCAGCAGGTACTCGCCGGGCGATGTCGCTGTAGGTGAGGTTGATGTCGGCGGTGTGGTCGACGATGCGGCGGTTGATCTCCTCCGGCACGCGCATGTCGAAGCAGCGGTTGCCGGCTTCCATGTGGAAGATGGGAATCTTGCGGCGCTTGGCCGGGATCACCGCCAGGCAGCTGTTGGTGTCGCCCAGCACCAGCATGGCGTCGGGCTGCACCGCGGCCAGCACCGGGTCCACGGCGATGATCACCTTGCCGATGGTCTCCGCGGCGGTGGCGCCGGCGGCCTCCAGGAAGTGGTCCGGCTTGCGGATGCCGAGGTCCGCGAAGAAGATGCCGTTGAGCTCGTAGTCGTAGTTCTGGCCGGTGTGGATGAGCACGTGCTCGCAGTGCTCGTCCAGCTTCGCCATGCACCCGCGAGAGCCGGATGATCTCGGGCCGCGTGCCGACACGGTGGCGACCTTCAGCTTCTTCATGCTCGAATCCTGCTGGCGATGGTGTCCGGGCGCGCGCGGTCGAAGATCTCGTTGGCCCACAGCATGACCACCATCTCGCCGCTCGCCGACGTTGGTGATGTCGTGCGCCCAGCCGGGGATGGTCTCGACGATGGTCGGCTCGGCGCCGTCGGTGTCGAGCTCGTGCGTCTCGCCGGTGACGACGTGGCGGAAGCGGAATCGCGCCCGGCCCTGGATGACCAGGAACTTCTCGGTCTTGCTGTGGTGGTAGTGGCCGCCGCGGGTCACGCCCGGATGCGCGGTGAAGAACGAGAACTGGCCCGAGTCCTTCGTCTTCAGCATTTCGACGAACACGCCGCGCTCGTCGCCGTGCTTCGGCACGCCGTAGCTGAACGCCTCGGGCGGCAGGTGGCTGACGTAGGTCGCGTACAGCGCCCGCGTCAGGCCCTCGCCCACGCGCTCGGTCAGCAGCGACCGGCGCACCTCGCCGAAGGCCTCGATCTGGCGCGCGAGCTCGCCGACGGTGATGGCGTGGACGGGGGCCACGGCGGGGAACTCGACGCCAGCGGGCGGCGCCGACAGGAAGCGCAGCAAGGCAGCGACCACGTCGTCGATGTAGACCAGCCGGACCTCGGCGGCCGGGTCGTCGATGCGGATCGGCAGGCCGCGGGCGATGTTGTGGCAGAACGTGGCCACGGCCGAGTTGTAGTTGGGGCGGCCCCACTTGCCGAACACGTTGGGCAGCCGGAAGATGGCCACCGGCGCGCCGGTCTCCTTCGCGTGCGCCTGCAGCCGCTCCTCCGCCGCGAGCTTGCTGGCGCCGTACGGATTGACGCGGCCGGACTGGATGGACGACGCGAACGCGACGGGCACCGCGCGTTTCGCGGCCCGCAGCGCGTCGCACAGGCGCGCGGTGAAGCCGACGTTGCCGGTGGTGAAGTCCGCCGGGTCCTGCGGCCGGTTGACGCCGGCGAGGTGGATCACCGCGTCGGCGGCGGCGACGGCCGCGGCGAACTCCGCGTCGGTGGTCGCGCGCGTGACCGGCAGCACCTCCCGGTCCGGCTGCTCGGACAGCGCCACCCGCAGGTTCCTGCCGATGAAGCCGTCGGCGCCGGTCACCAGGATCTTCATGCTCAGTCCACCGGCCGCGCGGGACGGCCGGCGACCAGGTCGCGGATGAAGTCCAGCTGCAGCAGCAGCGCCTTCATCGCCGGCACGTCGAGCTGCTCGGTGTTGTGCGAGGTGTAGTCCTCGCTGCGGGTGATCCGCTGCTCGCCCTGCTCGAAGAACTTGCCGTAGTTGAGGTCGCGCAGGTCCGGCGGCACGCGGAAGTAGCGGTCCAGCTCCTGCGCGTGCGCGCGTTCCTCGCGGCTCAGCAGCGTCTCGTGCACCTTCTCGCCGTGGCGCGTGCCGATGATGTCGACGCGGTGATCGGGCTTGCCCAGCACGTCCAGCAGCGCCCGCGCCAGCACGTCCATCGTCGCCGCCGGCGACTTCTGCACGAAGATGTCGCCGCTGTGCCCGTGCTCGAACGCGTACAGCACCAGGTCGACGGCGTCGTCCAGCGTCATCATGAAGCGCGTCATCGCCGGATCGGTGATGGTCAGCGGCCGGCCGGCTTGCATCTGCTCGACGAACAGCGGGATCACCGAGCCGCGCGAGGCCATCACGTTGCCGTAGCGGGTGCCGCAGATGGTGGTGCGCGCCGGGTCCGCGCTGCGCGACTTGGCCACGAACACCTTTTCCATCATCGCCTTGGAGATGCCCATGGCGTTGATCGGGTACACCGCCTTGTCGGTGGAAAGGCAGATCACCCGGCGCACCCCGCACTGGATGGCCGCCTCCAGCACGTTCTCGGTGCCGATCACGTTGGTCTTGACCGCCTCCATCGGGTGGAACTCGCACGACGGCACCTGCTTCAGCGCCGCCGCGTGGAAGACGTAGTCGACGCCGCGCATCACGTTGCCCACCGACTGCGGGTCGCGCACGTCGCCGATGTGGAACTTGAGCTTGTCGCTGGCGTAGGCCTTGCGCTTGTCGTCCTGCTTCTTCTCGTCGCGGCTGAAGATGCGGATCTCGCGCACGCCGGTCTGCAGGAATCGCCGCAGCACGGCGTTGCCGAAGGAACCGGTGCCGCCGGTGATCAGCAGAACCTTGTCGTCAAACACGCACACTCCCCGCCAGCATCGACTCGAAATAGGCGATCGTCCTGACCAGGCCATCGTCGAGCGCCACCGTCGGCTCCCACCCGAGCTGCGCCCGCGCCAGGGCGATGTCCGGCTGCCGCTGCAGCGGGTCGTCGCTGGGCAGCGCCCGGTACTGGATCTGCGACTTGGAGCCCGTCAGCGCAACGATCTTCTCGGCCAGCTCGCTGATCCGGAATTCGACCGGGTTGCCCAGGTTCACCGGCCCGGTGAATTCCGGCGGCGTCGCCATCAGCGCGAGGAATGCCGTCATCAGGTCGTCGACGTAGCAGAACGAGCGGGTCTGCGTGCCGTCGCCGTGGATCGTGATCGGCTCGTTCCTGAGCGCCTGCACGATGAAGTTGGAGACGACGCGCCCGTCGTTCAGGTGCATCCGCGGGCCGTAGGTGTTGAAGATCCGCGCCACCTTGATCTCGAGGGCGTGCTGGCGAAAGTAATCGAAGAAGAGCGTCTCGGCGCAGCGCTTGCCTTCGTCGTAGCACGAACGGATGCCGATCGGGTTGACGTTGCCCCAGTAGCTCTCCACCTGCGGGTGGACGGCCGGGTCGCCGTAGACCTCGCTGGTCGAGGCCTGGAAGATCCGCGCGCGCAGCCGCTTGGCCAGGCCGAGCATGTTGATGGCGCCGTGCACCGACGTCTTGGTCGTCTGCACGGGGTCGTGCTGATAGTGGATCGGCGAGGCCGGGCACGCCAGGTTGTAGATCTCGTCGACCTCGACGTACAGCGGAAACGTGACGTCGTGCCGGATGAACTCGAAGCGCGGATGGTCGTGCAGGTGGTCGACGTTGCGCTTGGTGCCGGTGAACAGATTGTCGACGCAGAGCACCTCGTGGCCCTGCTCGAGGAGCCGGTCGCACAGGTGCGAGCCCAGGAAGCCGGCGCCGCCGGTGACGAGGACCCGCTTTCGGCTGTCGTAGTTGCGCATCGCCCTCGCCACACTGTCCCTTCCCGCTATCGCGCCCGCTTCCGCCCGAACCGCACCAGCGCCCGGTACCGGCTGATGTAGAACAGGCCGTACAGCGGCAGGCAGACCAGCAGCGCAGGCGTATTGTCGTGGAAGACCACCGCCAGCGCAAAGCAGAGCGCGCTGTGCAGCCACAGCCGCGGCGCGACGCGCGCGTTGGCGTTGCGCAGGCTGGTGTCGCGGCGCCGGCGTTCTCCCTGCCGGCGGTCGACGTGCGGCGGCTCGTCGGTCCGCGGCCCGCCCTGACGGCGGTCGCCCTGCCGGCGGTCCTTCACGCGGCGCTCGATCGGCATCGCGATGCGGCGGAACACCAGCGAATGCAGGTGCAGCGCGTCGGGCGCCATCAGCTTCCGGCCCTGGATCATGCCGCGCCGGTACATCGAGAACAGCGTGTCGACGATCGGATAGCCGGCCAGCATGGTCACGTACCAGGCCGAGATGCCGCTGTTGCGCGTGATGAGGCGGATCGAGATTTCCGCGTACATGAAGCCGATGAAGTACGCGCCGGCGTCGCCCAGGAAGATCTTGCCGCGCGGGTAGTTCCAGACCAGGAAGCCCACCAGCGCGCCCATCACGGCCAGCGCCTCGGCCAGCGTCCGCGCGTCGCCCGACCAGCCGGCCGCCAGCGCGATGCCGCCGAACATGATCAGCGCCGTGCCGCCGGCGAGGCCGTGCGCGCCGTCGATGATGTTCATCGCGTTGCACGCCCCCGCGACCATGAACCAGGTCAGCGGCAGCGCGATCCACGCAGTGCTGGAGCAGGTCGTCGAGCAGCGGCAGGTCGAGCCGGGGCACGATGCCGTACGCGAACTGGCTGGCGAGCGCGCCCGAGGCGATGGCGGCGAGCATGCGGTAGCGCGGACGCACGCGGCGGGTGACGTCCTCCCACAGGCCGACCAGCACCACCGGCAGCGCCGCCAGCGCCAGCGGCACGGCGTCCGCCAGCGCCACGTGGCCCAGGTGCTGCGCGATCGCCACCACCACCAGGAAGGCGATGACGACCATCGCGCCGCCCAGGCGGGAGGTCAGGTCGACGTGCATCTTCTGCACGCCGTGGAGCTCGTCGTGGCCGATGCCGCGCGCGCTGATCGCCACCGGCATCAGCATGCCGGCGAATAGGGCACCCGCGACCGAAGGCCACCAGTCGAGCAGTGCCGTGCCGCCGATCATCCCTTAAGCCCGTGCACCGTCACCTCGCAAAGGGGCCAATCCGTCGGATCATGCGCGGGCAACGTCGGCCCGCGAGTTGATCCAGGTCATTCGGCCCACGGTATGCAACATTCCGGACGTGCTTGCAACTCCTGCCGGGTGGGCGTAGCCTCATAGTCGCAAGTGGGCAAAAAGCTTGTGTGCCAAGGATGGGGAGGTACTCTATCGATGACATTCATTACAGGTCTGCCCCCAAGCCGGTAACCACGTTCCGGCATACGTTGCGTCGACGCAACGAAATCAAGCCAGTCTGACCTGGCGAATTGCGAAGCCCCGCCCTTTCCGCGGGGCTTTGCGTTGGCGCCCCGACCGCGGCCGGCATCAATGAAAAGAGCCATTGAATGCCAATGGCTCTTTCACGTTGTCTGGCGGAGAGCGGGGGATTCTCCACTATCAGCACTAGCGCGTTGATTTATTGGAATTTTTCTCGGCCTTGTCGTTGTTGATGTAGCAACACTATCGGGCATTATTGCGGGCCGCCCATGCGGGGTCAAGGACGGTCGGCCGACGCGCGGCTCGAGGCCGGGAAACGGGAAACGGCTTCCCGAAGGCAACCAGATCGCACCTGCCCGCTTCTAGATCGCTTTCGGCGTGTGCACGGCGTCGTAAGCCTACGGAAGGAATCAGCGTGCGGCGAGCTGCTTGCGGATCGCCTGCAATTCCTGCTGGCGCCTTGCGTCCGCCTTGGGGTAGCTCATTTTGAGTCCTTCGAGCGTATCGAGGACAATCCGGGACACGATCAGCCGGGCGTTCTCCTTGTCATCGGCGGGAACGACATACCAGGGCGATTCGCGGGTGCTTGTCGCACTGAGGCACTCCGCATAGGCCTTCATGTAGTCATTCCAGAATTTCCGTTCCTCGATGTCCGCAAGGCTGAATTTCCAGTTCTTTTCAGGCGCATCGATGCGTTCGATGAAGCGCTTTCGCTGCTCTCCCTTCGAGAGATGGAGGAAGAACTTGACGATGCGGGTTCCGTTGCCGGAAAGGTGCCGCTCCAAATTCGTGATCGAGCGATACCGGTCGTGCCAGACCTTATCCTCTTCCAGAGAAGCGTCCGGCAACCCTTCGCTGCGAAGGATCTCGGGATGGACGCGGGCAATCAGCACCTCCTCGTAATACGATCGGTTGAAGATGCCGATCCGACCGCGTTCTGGCAGATCACGGGTGGTGCGCCAGAGAAAGTCGTGCTGCAATTCGGCCGGGCTCGGATGCTTGTAGCTGAATACCTGACAGCCCTGCGGATTGACCCCTGACATCACATGCTGGATGGCGCCGTCCTTCCCTGCCGCATCCATCGCCTGAAAAATCAGCAGGACCGCATGGCGGTTGGATGCGTACAGAAGCTGCTGTTGTGCGCTGAGTCGCGCAACGTGCTCTCCCAGCAGCTTGTGATATTGATCCTTGGACTCGTAAACGGGCTCCACGTTCGTCGGCCACTTGCGGAGATTGACCTCATCTCCCTTCCGCACGCGAAAATCCTTTGACCTGAGTTTCATCTTTACCCCGCCACCTGCGCTGTCGCAGCGACCGGTTTCATTGCCATGACGTTCAAGACGCGCCATTTGATCAGCGCGACCTTGACGGCGTCGTTCAACAACAGGCACGAGACCATGGCGTAGACGAATATGGCGAGAGTCTGCCACCATGGCAATGGCGCGAGTCCCTTGAGCCCCACAAACGTCAGTACGGTGCCCGCGACGGCATCCGCAGCGAGGGCGGCCATAAACGTCCTGCTCGGCAGGCTCGACCAGAACCAGTGGCGCTCACGCGCGGACACGACGGAGAAAACCGCAAAGTAAAGCAGCATGAGAAAGCTGAAGGTGTAGAGGGCATCGTTGTTGGTCGCCAATCCGAATTGCGTCCAGCCGATCCACAGCAGGAAAAGCGTTTCGGCAACCATCGCCACACCAAGCACCACGGACACGGTGATGAAGCCTCCGATGTTCCATGTTTCCGGCTTCCTGGACGGCCGCACATTGTCGGTGGCAAGGGAGATCTTCGCAAAGTCCGTCAGGAAGACCAGCAGCAGCATCGCGAAGGCCGAGACAACGAACTTGCCGGTCACTACGAAGGCGATGGCCACGAAGGCAGCCTTCAGGATTGTCCGGCTGATCTTGTTGATGATCCAGGTCAGAATGCGCTGGTAAATCGTTCGCCCCTGCTCGACCAGCGTCACGATGTTCGTCAGCCCTGCCTCGGTCAAGACCACGCTCGCGGCGCCCTTGGCCACGTCAGTCGCGGTGCTGACGGCGATCCCCACTTCGGCCTGACGAAGAGCGGGCGCGTCGTTGACGCCATCGCCGGTCATGCCGGTTACGTGTCCTGCCGCCTGAAGATGCTGGACGACAATGTACTTGTCCTCCGGATACACCTCGGCAAAACCATCCGCACCCGCCAATAAGTCAACGGCCTCGCTACCGGCCACAGCGCCCGCCGCCTTCAGGTCAGCCACGCGCCGGATGTTGGGCAAGCCGACTCCCCGGCCGATCTCAAGCGCTACCGGCAACGCGTCGCCGGTGAGCATCTTGACGGGCACGCCGAGATCACCGAGTGTGGCGATGAGTTGTGCGGCATCGGACCGGGGCGGATCGTATAACGACACCAATCCAACCAGAACGGGCGTGCCCGTCTCCGGGCCGCGCGCCACCGCCAGCGTCCGATAGCCCTTGGCGGCTGCCGCGCTGACGCGCTGCTCGAGCGCCTCGACTTCCGGCGGCCCTAGTCCGCAGGACACCGCAATGGTGCGCACGGCTCCCTTCATTACGCGCAACCGCTGCCCGTTCTGTTCGACCACGGCTTCTGTCCGCCGGCTCTTGGCATCAAATGGCGCAAAGGAGACGGGAGTGACGGCGGGCCGGCCCTCGAAGACGCGATGCGCTTTGGCTGCGGCCAGGAATGCCAGATCGATCGGGTCCTGATTGGCCTCTTGCGACGCAAGGGCGCCCGCGAACAACACGTCGGCTTCCGCCGCGTCCTCCAGCGGGATCACGCCGGTGACGGCGAGCTGGTTCATCGTGATGGTGCCCGTCTTGTCCACGCAGAGCACGTCCATCGTCGCGGCATCCTCGGCCGCGCTCAGGCGTGTCACCAGAACACCCCGTTTGGCCAGCTCCTTCGATCCGAGGGCCATGGTGACCGTGAACATGACGGGGAGAGCGACCGGCATGGCGCTCATCAGCAGAACGAGCATGAGCGGGATCATCTCGATGAGCGGCACGCCGCGGATCACTGACAGCACGACCACCACGCCCAGCAGCACGCCGACAATGACGAACAGCCAGCGGACGATCCTGGCCACGACCGCTTCGATGTGAAGTTTCGGACGCGCCTCCTGCACAAGTTCCGTAGTGCGGCCAAAGTATGTCTTCGCCCCGGTCAGCATCACCACAGCGTTACCTTCGCCCCGTCGGGCGACGGACCCGGAGGAAAGCACCTCGCCCGGCGCCTTGTCCGCGTCTTTCGATTCGCCGGTGAGCGCCGACTGGTCCACGCTCAACGCGCCGGTGAGCAGTTTCACATCCGCCGGGATGATGTCGCCGGATCGCAGGCGAACGATATCGCCCGGGACGAGCTCGCGGGCGGGAATGACCTGCCAGCTTGAATCGCGGCGCACCCGCGCGCTGACCTGCAATCGCCGCCTCAGTGCTTCGACGACACCTGCTGCGCGGTGCTCCTGCATGAAGCTCAATACGGCGTTGACAACCAGCAGCGCGCCGACCACCGCGAGGTCCGAGTAATTCTTGAGTACGGCGGATAGCACCATGATCAGTTCGAGCATCCACGCCGATATTCCCCAGAATTTGCCGAGGAATTTCAGGACCGGGTGCTCCTTCTTTTCCGCCACCTCGTTATAGCCGTGTTCCTTGCGGCGAACGTCTACGTCCGCGCGTGCAAGGCCGGTGTCAGGATTCACATGGAGCGCCGCGAGGGTGTCGGAAATCGCCCCGGTGGCGATGTCAGGGGCTTTGTCAGTTGCCGGCTTCGAGGGCACAGGCTGCGCTTCGGCCTTTTCTGGACCTGGTTGCATGCTGAACATTCTCTAGACCGGTTGCTCCACGTACGACGTCTTGCCGTCGCCGGAGGATGCCCCATGGGGGGACGGGCGGTTAACGACGCTCTCCAAGTCCATCGTGAAACAACGTGGCGATTTCACGGATGGCGACTTCCTCATCGGGGCCGTCCGCCTCGATCCGTACCGTTGCACCCATCGAGGCCGTCAGAAGCATGACCGCGACGATATTGCGCGCGCTGACGCGTCGTCCACCACCCACGATGGAAAGATGGCATTGGCAGCGCTTCGCGATGTCCACGATTCGGGCGCACGCCTGTGCGTGCAGCCCGCGGGGGTTGCCGATGATGAGTCTTCGGGTCTGCATTTGGATTTGCCGTCCTTGGCTGCTTCTGATGTTCGACTGTCCGTTGGCAAGAGACTCAGGCGGTGCCCATGGCCACATTCCTTCGAGCGGCTTCCTTGAACGGCATATCGCCATCCTGCTCGAAACGCTTTTTTTCCCCTTGCGCCGTATGCCCGCCACCCAGGTTGGTGTCTGTCTTGTCTGAGCCAGTACCTCGTAGCCGCCGGTCTGGTGGGCTCCCAGCGTCCCACCGCCTTGGAGCACGAGGATCCGTTCTTCCCCGGCTCGCACCGTTGCAGACTTGGTGGGTGATTTCACGTCTATGCGGCGTGCCGCGGCTGACGATTGCGAAACCAGCGAACGAGCAGAATCCCAGCACCGGCGACGGCCAATGCGCCACCGACCGCGGCGACCGCTAGCGCAAGGTCATGGATGCGGGAGACCCACAGCTCGACCCGTCGGCCAACCAGGAAGACGGCGGCGGTCCATGTGCCCACCCACAGTGCCGCGCCCAGCGCGTTGTAAACCAGGAAGCGCTTCCAGGACATCTGCGCGGCACCGGCAGCCACACCGTTGAGTTGACGCAGCACCGGAATGAACCGCGCCACGATCACGATCTCCGGGCCGAAGCGGGCGAAGAACCGCGTGGTCTTGGCGAGACGCTCCGCCGTAATGCCGATGCGCGGGCCGTAGCGGACCGTCAGCCGCTGACCGCCCCAGCGGCCGATCCCGTAACCCACGTTGTCGCCCAGTATTGCGGCGACGATGGCGACCGCCGCAACCCAGACGATGCGCATCTGCCCCTGCGAAGCGAGGAAAGAGGACGCGACCAGAAATGTCTCGCCGGGGAACGGAAGACCGAAAGACTCGGCAAAGAGCACCGCAAACAGCGCTCCGTAGCCATATTGCGCCAACCAGGGATGGGCGGTTGCCAGAAGAACATTCACTCCGTCAGTCCTTGGACCGTCAAGGCAGCGTTGCGAGCAAACCGGCGCCGATCAGTGCAGCAGTCAGAGGGGTCGGAGTCCTCATGGTGCGAGTCCTTTCAGTGTGTTGAGCATTCAGTGCGCGAAAAGCGCAGGCGTCAGGCATGAACGTTGAACGGAGACGCCTTCTTCGTGCTGCCGCTCTTCTGGCCAAGGGCATTGATGCCATTACCAAGCGATTCGAAGCCCTTGTCAATCTCGTCGCGCGTCCAGGCGCCACCAGCTGCGAGTTTGTCACCCAGTGCTCGGGTGTCAGCCACCGTCGCCGACGCGCCAGCCTTCGCTTCTGCGCCGATCCAGCTGGCGGCGCTTTCCAGGCCCTGGGCAGCCGCCTTGAGCTCGTATCCGGCCTTGTCGTACTCCTTGCGCGCCCAGGATTCGACTGCCTTGGAACGGTGTCCCAGGGCGAGCGCGTGGTCGGCTCTTGCAAACGCCTTCGTCATCGATTGCTCATCCTTCACCGCACCCTTTTCGACGGACGCGGCGAGCATGTCGAGTTGCGCCACCGACCTTTCCAGCTCCTGCCTGGCCGCTCCGGTGGCGCGGCCCGCCTCGAGGCGCAGGTAGCTGGTGGCCTTGCGGATGTCAGTGGCCGCCGCCCTGTAGTCCTTCTTGGCATAGGCCGCGGCCGCGTCAGTGAAGTGGCGCTGCGGCTCTTCACTGACCGGGTACCACGTGGTCACGTCGGTGACCAGCCAGCGACGCTCGATGTCAGCGCGCGCGGCCTTGTCGATCGCTTTGTCGAGATCCGCCTCGGTCTTGATCTTGCCACTCTCGATGCCTGTGGCGGCCGACCTGACCTTCAGCGCGCTGGCGTTCAGGCGCTTCATGGTGTCCCGTGCGGTCTTTGTGTCCTCCGCCACGAGGACCTTGTCCGCCACGACAAGCGCCTGGTCCGCTTTGCCGGCGCGAGCGGCCTGCTGTTTCAGGTCGTCGGCTGTGGCACGCAACTCGGCGGCCGCCTTCTTGTCGTCCTTCGCGTCGAAAGCCTTGCGAGCGGCATCCAGGTGCCGGCTAACGTCGTCGACCACCGGCGTATACGTGATGTCGTCGAAGATGATCCAGTCTTCCGGCACCTTGGTTGGAATCGGCGCCTTGGTCGCCGTCGGCGCAGACGGGCCCGCCGCCTGGACGACCGGCACGGCAGGTGCCTTGGGGGCCTGCGCGTAGGTCGCACCAGCGAGTTCGGCTGTTGCAACAAGCATTGCCAACGCAATGGGTTTGAGTGTGAATTTCATGGAGTGCTCCTCTCGAAAGGAATGTCGCTGCCGATTACGCGTGCGCGGGCGAAGGGGCTTCGTTCTGTGCATGGTGATGATCGAACGAAGCAAGCCCGGAGGTCTTCAGCAGTTCGTGCGCACGCTTGATCTCCTGCGCGTCACCGTGTACGACCAGCATGAACTTGTTCGCCTTCAGCGCCGTTTCGTAACGCAGCACGGAATCCTTGGGAATTCCAAGGGCCATCAAGGCACCGGCTAAGGCGCTGATGCCGCCGACGATTACGGCGCCCTGCAGGCCGCCGAAAAGGGCCGCCGCGAGCGGGCCCAGAACGACGACGTGACCCACCACCGGGACGAACATCATCGCGGAGCCGAACAGCACGCCCATAAGCCCGCCCCAGAACGCGCCGAGCTTGCCGAAGACCCTGGCCCGGTCGCCGGCGTTGAGAAATCCGACGACATGCTCCTCGGTCTCGTAGTCCCTGCCGATGATCGAGATCTTCTTCATGTCGAATCCGGCGCGCTGCAGCGCCTTGACGGCGGTTTCCGCCTGGGTATGGAGGTCGTAGACGGCGACGGCGATATCGGTTTTGGTCATGGTCATGATGTGGTCCTCTACAGGTTGGGTTCTCGGATTCGAACGACGCCGTGTTGACTTCATCGGCGCGTCCATGACCTGAACTCTAGCCATCGGCGCGCCCCATGTGAGCTGCCGAAGGTCACGGTTTGGCACTGCAGGAAGTCACGATCTGCAAGTGACCAAGGTCACCCGCGCTGACGGGAAAGTGCCGCAAGTGGGCGCTGAGCAGGAAGCGTGCGCCATCCAGGCGATGGAATCGCGAGGTCCGGCGCTTGACGCGATGTCCCGGAACAGCACCAAGCCGTGCAGAAGTGCCGTTCGAGAAACGCCAATTGCTGTGCGCGCGCCGAAGAAAGGCAGCCAGGCCCTGTCATTCAGCGCAGCCGATGCCAGCGGCACGCGGTCGCGCCCAGGGGGGCGACCGCGGTGCAGCGGTGCCCGACTCGAAGTCGGCCGCTACCTTGAAAGTGAAACACTTCCGGAACTGGCTGCCCAGTGGTCCGCTCAACCGCCCCGTCGTTGACGCACCGACATCACCGCGAGTTCGGTACGCGTGTTGGCGTGGAGCTTCTCCATGATGCGGCTGACGTAGTTCTTGACGGTGCCCTCGGCGAGGAATACGGCAGCTGCGATCTGTTTGTTGCTCTTGCCCTCGGCGATAAGGCTCAGGATCCTTTCCTCCTTGTCGCTGAGCGCCTCGGCCGAGTATTCAATGGCCTTGGCTTCGGTGGCGCCTGACGCCTTGCTCGACGCCGCGGGAGCATTCAGCGTGGCATTCGAGGCAATAGCCTCGATGGGGGATGCAAGCCGCCGAAACTGATCCATCACCTTGCGCGCGATCTGCGGCGTCATCCGGGATTCGCCGCGATGCACTGCACGTACCGTTTCAAGCACCTCGTCTTCGCTCGCGTCCTTCAGCAGGTAGGCGTGGGCGCCGGCACGGACCGCGTCGAACACCATTTCCTCGGAGTCCAGCGTCGTCAGCACCAGCACATGCGTGTTGGGCAGCGACCGCGTGATCTCGCGCGTGGCGGCCACCCCTCCCTTGCGCGGCATGTGCAAATCCATCAGCACGACATCAGGGTGCAGCCGCTCTGCCATCTCGACCGCTTCCATGCCGTCTGATGCCTGACCCACGACTTCGATGTCCGACTCGACCTCGAGCATCAGCGTCATCCCACGCCGGATCAGGGCCTGATCATCGACTACGAGCACCCTGATGCGAGGAACGTCGTCCGGGGTTTCCGCTGTCATTCGACTCCCCCAATTGCGACATTGGGTGGGCGGGCGCCCGGCACCTCGCCCAATTGCTCGCGAATGCGCCCGACCAATGGCGAAGGCAGGCGCGCCGTCAGATAGTCCAGCATCGCCGAGACCGCAAGCGCTGCCTGAGCTGAAGGGATTCCAACCCGCTGGGCGACCAGTTGTACCAGCTCATCCACTTCGAAATACCTCGGCGTTTGAACCTTGCCTGAAAACGACAAACAGCGTCACTTCATGACCAGAAGTTACCGGATGCCTCCGTCGCCTGCGAGGGCCACAGGTCACAAGTTCGATGTTACTTTCGTCACTTGGTGCCATCGTGTGATATTTTCGCGATCCCCTTCATGCAACGACTGGCGCGCCATCTCGACCCACGCCGCAGCCTGGCCTCCGCCATCGGCTGGCTGGTGTTCGCATTATCGATCGGTCTCGTGCTGGTTGCCAGCGTTTGGGTTGGTGACATCGTGCGCACCAACCTGCTCGACCAGCGCGACCGGCAACTGGACAGAGCGGCCGACCGTATCGCTTTCGAACTGAATCTCAATATTGCGCTTCGACTGCAATCGGTCCGCGCCTTGGCGGCAATGTTGGCCACCGAGCTTCGCGACGAGAACCGGGCTACGCTGCGAAAGCTTCTCGAGAACCTGCAACAGGCTTCCCCCGAATTCGCGTGGATCGGTGTGGCGAACCCGCAAGGTCGGATACTTGCCGCCACTCAAGGCGTGGTGGAGGGGGCGAGCGTTGCCGACCAGTCGTGGTTCGCGTTAGGTCTCGATGGGTCGCGGGTCGGCGATGTTCGGCTGGCGCCCATGCCGACGGAGACCTCGCCCGCCGCAAACGACGGCACCCCTCGGCCGATCGCACACCTGATCGCGTCGGTGCTCGATTCCAAAGGACATAACGTCGGCGTGATTGGCGCGCAGCTCGGCGCACACTGGCTGGCGGATCTCGCGAGTGGTCTTGGGGGGGAGCAGCTGGGATCGGCCGGTACCGAAGCCCTGCTGCTGGACGAGAAAGGCACGGTGCTGATCGGACCTGCAAACCGTAAAGGCCAGCGCTGGGAGAGCACCCCTGAGTCGACCGACGCTGCCACACCGATCGTCGCCGGCAATGTGCCGAGTGGCGGCGTTGAATGGCCGTCGCGTGTCGAACGTCTGGCTGATGGCAGCCGCTACCTGGTCGCGCACTCGAAGCCGGCAGCGTCGGACGCCCTGCACACTCTGGGCTGGCGTGTCGTCGTGCTGCAGCCATTGCGGGATGCCACGCAGGGCGCGAGAGCCCTGCAGAGGCAGATCGTTGCCGTCCTGGTCGGCCTGGGATTGTTCGCAGCGTTGTTAGGTGTGCTGTTGGCCCGCCACGTCGCACGCGACCTGGAGTCCATCGCACGGTCGGCCGACGCCGTCCGGGCCGGTGCAGCGCAAAGCATAACGGTTCCTCCCGGGCGGAATGAAGCGGCACGGTTGGGACGTGCGCTGGACGAGTTGCTCACTTCGCTGCAGCGTGAGCGCAGCGCATTGCAGACGCTCAATGCCGAACTGGATCAACGCGTGGCGGCGCGGACCCGGGAAATCGAACGGCTGGCGAAACAGGCAGGATACGACGCCGTGGTGCGCGAGCGACTGAAGATAGCGCGCGATCTGCACGACACCCTTGCACATTCGATGATGGCGATGCTCACGGAGATTCGCCTTCTGAAGAGGGTCTCGGCTACCAACCCCGGTGCACTTCCCGAGGAATTGATCCGGGCCGAGGAAACGGCTCATCAAGGATTGAAGGAAGCCCGCGCCGCGATCGCCCAGATGCGTTTCAATCCGGTACGCGATGCCGGGCTGGCCGTGGCCCTCGGCGACTTTGTCGGGCTGTTTGTCGAGCGCACCGGCATTCCGGTTGATTACACCAGCGACGCCCAGGCGGCTACATTTGCCGACGAACGAGCCGAGACACTGTTCCGAATCGCCGAAGAAGCGATGCGCAATGTCGAGCGCCATGCCGGCGCGACGCACGTTACGATCTCACTGCGTAACGGCGACGGATTGACTCTTACCATCGCCGACGATGGCGTCGGATTCGACCCGGACGCCGCACACCCGGGACATTACGGCCTCGCCGGTCTGCGCGAGCAGGCGCGTTTGATCGGAGCTGAACTAACCATCCATAGCGCCCCCCAACAGGGCACTACGATCAGGGTTGCATTGGCGCCAAGTCTGAATTTGTAAATTGAGCGGACGCCTCCCGGCCGAATGGCTCGGCCGGGAGGCGCGGTGTGGCACGGCGGCCGGCGCGCATGACCGCGCGTCGTGCCGACTTGCGTGGCAACGGGCCCCATCGGGCCCACACCCGCGAAATTACGCCTTGGGCGGAATGTTCTGGTTCTGCGAGAACAGGTTCGCCGGATCGTACTTGGTCTT
Source organism: uncultured beta proteobacterium (assembly GCA_963810815.1). GTDB lineage: Bacteria > Pseudomonadota > Gammaproteobacteria > Burkholderiales > Casimicrobiaceae > CAVQWT01. The sequence continues at coordinate 189,492 of CAWEPB010000004.1, forward strand.
CAATGCCGACAGCCGATCGAAGTTGGGGCCGTAGGCGCCGGCCGCGACTCGCTGCGCCTCGTCCTCGGGCATGAAGTTGACGTACACGCCACCGGTGGCATGCGGCGTCAGCGCGTCGAACAGGCCGCGCGCCCAGGCGATGCACTTCTTGTCATCGGCGGCGTCGCGCCAGCGGGTGTGCACGTTGACGACGAATTCGGCGTCCCGGTGAGGGTAGGCGGTGTCGGCCGCGCCCACACGGTTTGTCGCGCCGCCCAGCTGGCCGACGAAGGCCTCGCATTCGTCGCTCGGCAGCTTGGCGATGGCTTCGCACAGGATGTGCTCGACATCCACGTTCACGGCCTTGAAGTCGTGCGACTTCCAGTAGTTGCGAGCGCCCGGCGCCAGCAGCGGGTCGAAGGCGGTCTGCCAGCCGGCAAAGGGCATGGGCCCGGCATGCGCGCCATAGGGCTTGCCGAAGTCGTGCAGCGGTTTGGTTATCTGCTCGCCCTTGCTCAGCTCGCCGATCCAGCAGAAGGCCACGACGACCACCGGCCGGCCGTGCACTTCGGCCGGCAGGAAGGGCAGCGGCGGCGCCTTGCGCAGCACCATCCACACCGTCATGTCGTCGCTGGCCGCGGCGGTAAACCGGCGATAACCTTCGAACACCTGCTGCGCCTGGTCCAGCGGATACACCACCAGCCCGGCCAGCACCTGCGGGCCCAGCGGGTGCAGCTGGTATTCGAAGGAGGTGACGACGCCAAAGTTGCCGCCGCCTCCGCGCAGCGCCCAGAACAGGTCGGGGTGCTGCGTGGCGCTGGTCTGCACGAACTCGCCCGAGGCCAGCACCACGTCTGCAGCCACGAGGTTGTCGATGGTCAGCCCGCGCTTGCGGCTCTGCCAGCCGAAGCCGCCGCCCAGCGTGAGGCCGGACATGCCGGTGGTGGAATTGATGCCAGTGGGCGTCGACAGGCCAAAGGCCTGGGTCTCGCGGTCGAAGTCGCCCAGCAGCGCGCCGGGCTCGACCCGTGCCCGCTTTGCGGCCGGATCGACACGCACCGATCGCATCGCCGACAGATCGAGCATCAACCCGCCGTCGCAGGCGGCCTTGCCGGCGATGTTGTGCCCGCCGCCGCGAACGGCCAGCAGCAGTTCGTTTTCTCGCGCGAAGTTGACGGCCTGCATCACGTCGCCGGCGCCGGCGGCACGCACGATGGCCGCGGGGTGGCGGTCGATCATGGCATTCCACAGCGTGCGCGACACGTCGTAGCCTTTGTCCGCCGGCATCAGCAGGCTGCCGCGCAGCGCACCGCGCAGGGCTTCGAGCTTGTCGTCGTCAATGCGGGTCTTGCCGCCCCGGGAAGTCTGGAAGTCAACCATGGAACCGATCTCCTATAGGGTGCGGCCGGAAATCGCCGTGTTGCATCGCACAGCGTCCGACGGTACCGGCCATGCTTCGCAGGTCTGCCGAGCGACGCGCCCGGGGCTAAGAGTTCGACCAGCGCCTCACCTGCCTGGCGCTTAGGAAGCGGTATAGGCGCATTATCGCGATAACGCAATGAGAATTATTTCTGGCGACAGGATACGGTCGACGGTATTGGCCGATGCATCCAGTGCAATCGCTCTTCGCTTCCGCCTACTGCAAGCGAAGTCGAGCGGCCGGATCAGGTCAACAGCTCGCCGTTGCGGTCGACTCAGTAGTTCCAATAGCGCCACAGCGCCAGGAGATTTGCCTCGACAGCAGGCGGGAAGCCTCGCCGGGTTCCACGACGATCAGCCAGGAGATCGTCGAAAACCAACGCGACGCTCGCCTTGTCGTTCCATGCAGTCGCGAAGCGATTGGCCAGGCGAGGATAGTGCCGTGCAAGCTGCATGGGACGTACGGAGTCGGGAAGCGATGCGAGCCACGCCCTTGCTACCGGCAGCAGGACGTTGGCAGGCTCCGCCTTGCGCCGTGCTCCGAAAATGTCCTCGGAAAGGCTCGCGGGCTCCAAACCAGAGTCAGCATCTACGACTTCGCCACCCATTCGGGTACGAGTATCGATGCGAGCATCGATGGACTCGGGTTGGAGAAATCGGGGTCGCTTATAAATGGAGGTCACGACTTTCGAGGCTCCCACCTTTGTGATGTGTCGATGTGAAGGCTCAAGCGTATCAATCCGGATGCCGCTTCGCGACCCCGTAGCTGGCGAGCGGCCGGAATTTCCGACGGCCGGATGAGAAGGTAACGTGGCGACCAACCCGCCGCCGGGTTGGGACCTGGCCCGCCGACGGGAATACTTCGATTGGGCCAAACAGGTGATCGACGCCTTGCGGGGTGTGCGCCGGCAGTTGGAGGCACTCTTCGACGCGGCCTATGCGGCGCGCCCGCAGTCAGTCGGCCCGCCCACCTGCCTACCGACCGTGCAGGTGAATGCACGCTGGGGATCGGATCGCGGTACGCGCCGCGCGTCGGACGATCGCCGAGCGGGCTCGAGTTCGCGGGCGCTCGCTCAACCGAAACTGCTCTCGGAGATGGGACCCCAGCTGTGACTCATCTGGGTAGCACACCGGGTAGCGTTCTGCATTGCGTCCGCCACAAAAATGAAAAGCCGTTGATTGCCAACGGCTTTTCATTGCGATCTGGCGGAGAGCGAGGGATTCGAACCCCCGATACGTTGCCGTATACCTGATTTCGAGTCAGGCGCCTTCGACCACTCGGCCAGCTCTCCGGACCGGCGATTATATCCCGACCGGGCCACCGCGCAAAACCGGGGCGAGCCGCCCGCATTCGCAGTGCGGGGCCGGTGTCGTGCCTGCACCGTGCCTCTGGGCCGCCGGGATGGCAACCCCGAATAGCGGCGGCGGCGCCGGCTCGAGGGGCGGCCCGGGCCGCAAATAGTCCCCCGCGCGGCGACGGATCCACTATTCTTGTGCGTCGTTCCGGGCCCCCCGGGTGCGGGTCTCCGTCGAGCCCCCGAAGCAGACGATCAGGAGGCGTGCATGACTACCGCGTCATCGTGTTGCCGTCGATTCCCGGCGGTCCTGGCGCTGACCTCGATGCTCGGCGCCGCGCCGGCATGGGCCCTTTCCCAGCGCACGTTCGTCGCCTCCGTCGGTGTCGACTCGAATCCGTGCTCGATCACGCAGCCGTGCCGGACATTCAATGCCGCGATCGGACGGACTAGCCCCGGCGGCGAAGTGATCGTCCTGGACTCGGCCGGCTACGGGGCGTTCTACGTCGACAAGGCGATCTCCGTCATCGCGCCGCCCGGCATCTATGCCGGCGTCACCGTCCATTCCGGAGACACCCTCACCGTGGCGGCCGGAGCGTTCGACGTGGTCGTGCTGCGCGGACTGTCGATCAACGGGCAGGGCGACGCCCGCGGCGTCACGATCTCCTCGGCCAAGCAGGTGCACATCGAGGACTGCACGATCAGCAACATGGGGCAGCAAGGCATCTACATCCCGGGCGGCAACTACGTGCGGATCGCCGGGACGACGCTGCGCTCGAACGGGAAATCCGGGGTCTTCGTGCCCACTGCGAACTCCAACTCCATCACGCTGGCGATCGAGAACACGCACGCAGTGCGTAACGCCCAGGACGGGTTCTTCCTCCAGGGAGGCTCGCAGGTGACGTTGTACAACGCGAGCGCCATTGACAACGCCCGGTTTGGCGCATACGTGGCAGCGAACGCCGGCGTTCCGAACGTGGCGATCGTCAACGGCGAATTCTCCGGCAACGGCGATACGGGCATACGCATCGATGGCAACCCGGGCATCAGCGCCGGACTGTCGATCCACGGGATCTCGGCCTCGCGCAACGGCGGCAGTGGATTGTCGATAAGTTCGGCGAGCAACGACATCTTGGCGGTGGTCAACGCCTCGATCAGCCACTCGCACGTCACCTGGAATGGCGCCTCCGGACTGTGGACGGGCTCAACCGGCCAGAACATCAACCGCATCACTGTCGCGCACTCGGTGTTCAGCGAAAACGGCATCTACGGCATCCAGGCCAACGGCGGATTCGGCACCATCTTGAACGTCAGCGCGAACAGCGTGTCGCGCAACGCCGACTACGACCTCGCGCAGACGAACTCGGGCCAGCTCAATACCTTCGGCAACAACGCGTTGACGGGCAGCGGCGCCGCCGACACCTTCGGGTCGCTCACCGGCAAGTCGCTGCGATGATCACGCCATCGAGGAGGCCACCCATGTTCTCCCGCCTGCCGCGCCGTTCGTTGCTTGCGTTGCCGCTCGTCGCGCTTGCCGCGACGGCGGCCTGGGCGGCGCCGCGCACCTTCGTCGCCTCGTACGGCAGCGACGCCGCTCCCTGCTCGGTGGCCTCGCCCTGCCGCTCCTTCGCGACGGCCATCGCCGCAGTCGATCCCAACGGCGAGGTCGTCGTGCTCGATTCCGCCGGCTACGGGCCGGTCACGATCGCGAAGTCGGTTTCGCTGATCGCCGCGCCCGGTGTGTACGCCGGCATCTCGGTGTTTGCCGCGCAGAACGGCATCACCATCAACGCGGCCGCCGCCGACAAGATCGTCCTGCGCGGCCTCTCCGTCAACGGGCAGGGCGGCGCCCAGGGCATCGTCGTGGGCACGTCCGGCGAGGTGCACGTCGAGTCGTGCGTGATTTCGGGCATGGGCGCGCAGGGCATCACTGCGACGCTCGGTTCGTACGTTCGCGTGGCACGGACGACCATCCGCGCCAACGGGCTCGACGGGATCTACTTCACCGGCGCCGGCGCACTCGTGGTCGAGGACAGCCAGGTCGTCCGCAACACGCGGCACGGGGTGTGGGTCGACAATGCCGCCGCGGCACGGATCCGCGGGTCCCGCATCGGCGACAACCTGTTCGACGGCCTGCAGGTCCAGCAGGGAACGGGCACCGGCACCGTCACCGTGTCGAACAGCGACTTCACCAACAACGGCCAGATCGGAATCAAGCTGTGGGCCATCGGCTCCGGCGGTTCGCCCTTCCTCGGCGTTTCGCTCGACCGCGTCTCGTCCAACCGGAATTTCGACAGCGGGGTCGAGGTGATCGGCAGCAGCGGGGGCAACGTGAACGCGACGATCAACGACTCGCAGCTCACTTTCAACGGGGGCTACGGCGTCGCCTCGTCCGGCACGAGCGTCGCGCTGGTGACCGTCAACCGCTCCGCCGTCAACGACAACGGCGCGCCCGGCGTCTACGCGGCGGGGGGCGCCACCGTGGCGCTCAACAACAACAACATCGCTCGCAATGCGGTCAACGACATCGAGCGGATCGCGCCGGCGGTGGTGAGGACGTTCGTCAACAACGCGCTGAGCGGCAACGCCTCCGACGTCTCCGGCGCGCTCGTGAACGTCCTGCAGCGCTGACCTGGCGGCGGCGGCCTTCGCGGTCATCCGGCCGCCGGCGGGCGTCCGAGCGAAAAGAAACGGGGGCCGAACGGCCCCCGTTGCAAGTCATCGCAGTGCGGACGCTATTTCTTTGCCGGTGCGGCCTTGGCGGCCGGGGCCGCCGGCGCCGTGGCGGGCAATTGCGGCGGCGTCACCTGCTTGCCCTTCGCCTTGGACTCGGCGTAGTAGCGCGCGGCGATACGGTCTTCCGCCCTGGCCTGCTGCTGCTTGGCGAGATCGGCGGCGGCGGCATCCTTGGCCTTCTTTTCTTCAGCGGCCACCTTCTGGGCGTCGGTCAGCGGCGGCGGCGGCGGCAGCTTCGCCACCGCGACCCCGAAGGTCGCCACCACCAGGCCGGCCGCGATCAGTGCGCGCAGCGTCGTCATCGTCATTCCCCCTTGCCTCCTCCAGTTCGTCATACCGCGAAGCGGCTGCGCGGAAGCGTCGCGGCCGGTTCCGGGCCGCGCGGCAGCTTGCCCGCGACGACGTCGTTGTACCAGTACTCGTGGTGCTCCTTGGCCCAGGCCTCGTCGACGTAGCCGTAGCGCATGGCGTCGAACGCGCCGCGCATGCCCACCGTGCCCAGGTAGATGTGGAAGCAGGCCATCGCGATGGCGAGCAGCGCCGCGCCGATGTGCACGATGTTGGCGATCTGCATCGTCGAGCGCGTCTGGTCGAAGTTCGGGAACAGCAGCACGTAGCCCGACAGCACCAGCAGCACGCACAGGAAGCAGACCAGTACCCAGAACAGCGCCTTCTCGCCGGCGTTGAACTTGCCCGACGGCGGGTGAGTCTGGCCCGAGCGGTCGAGCATGCCGCCGAACTTGGCCAGCCACTTGGCGTCGGACGCACGCGGGATGTTGTCGGCGATGAACATCACGATGAACACCAGCAGCGCGACCGAGAACACGGGCGACAGGAAGTTGTGGATCGTCTTCGCCAGCGTGGCCAGCCACGAGAACAGCGTGTAGCCGATCAGCGGCAGCAGCAGCGACTTGCCGAAGGTGATGATGAGGCCCGTGATCGCCAGCGTGACGAACGACAGCGCCATCGCCCAGTGGGCTAGGCGCTTCGCCGGCGTGAACCGCTGGATCAGCCGGCCGGTCGGCTTGCCGTGCAGCTCGATCGGGCCGCGCCACGCGTAGTAGCCGAGCAGGCCCAGCAGCACGATCGAGATCAGCACCCCGCCGATGGTCGCGGCCTGCGCGTGCGCCGCGCGCCAGGTCTGCCCCTGCGGCTGGATCAGGACGTTGGTCTCGCGGCCGGGGATGCTGGTGAACTGCGGCATCCCCGAGCGGACTTCCGACCAGACCGGCTGGTTGTTGAGGGGCTGGGCGGTCTGCCGTGCCTGCTGCTGCTTGGCGAGGTCCGCTTCCTTGGGGTTGACGGCGGGGTCCTGCGCGAACGCCGCAGTCAGCCAGCCGATTGCGAGCAAGCCCGCGACAGCGCGAATGAGTCCGTTGCGCATGTCGTCTCCCTCAGTTACCGATGCGCTTGTATTCGTTCTGCGCCTGGTTGCGGGTGCGCACCGCGTTGACCCACTCGTCGCGATTGCCGTTCCACGGGGCACCGCCGTACGGGGCCATGTCGCGCTTGCCCTGGTAGGTCCCCTGCTTGTAGACGACGACCTGTTCACGTTCGCCGCAGCCGGCGAGTCCGACCGTCAGGCCGACGGCGAGCAGGACGAGCAGCGTTCTGCGCATCATGATTTCGCTCCTTGCGCCGGGGCGACCGGCGGTTGCTTGGCCGCGGGCGTGGGCAGCCCGTAGGCGGTGGCCCAGCCCCAGACGTCGCCGCCCTTGCCGCGTGCCATCACGCGCTGGCGGTAGATGTCGGCCAGGACCTCGCCGTCGCCGCCGAGCAGCGCCTTGGTCGCGCACATCTCGGCGCAGACCGGCAGCTTGCCCTCGGACAGGCGGTTGCGGCCGTACTTGGTGAACTCTTCCTCCGAGCCGTTCTTCTCCGGTCCGCCGGCGCAGAACGTGCACTTGTCCATCTTGCCGCGCACGCCGAACGCGCCGGCCTGCGGGAACTGCGGCGCGCCGAACGGGCAGGCGTAGAAGCAGTAGCCGCAGCCGATGCACAGGTCCTTGTCGTGCAGCACCACGCCCTCTTCGGTGCGGTAGAAGCAGTCGACCGGGCACACCGCCATGCAGGGCGCGTCGGAGCAGTGCATGCAGGCCACCGACACCGAGCGCTCACCGGGGACCCCGTCGTTGATCGTCACCACCCGGCGGCGGTTCACGCCCCAGGGAACGTCGTGCTCCTGCTTGCACGCGGTGACGCAACCGTTGCACTCGATGCAGCGTTCGGCATCGCAAAGGAACTTCATTCGAGCCATTGTGTGTTCTCCTCGCCTCGGGTGCTGGTCAGGCCCGCGCGATCTGACAGACGGTGGTCTTGGTTTCCTGCATCATCGTCACCGAGTCGTAGCCGTAGGTGGTGGCCGTGTTGACCGCCTCGCCGCGAACGATCGGGTGTGCGCCCTCGGGGTAGTACTCGAGCATGTCCTTGCCCATCCAGAACCCCGAGAAGTGGTACGGCATGAACGTCGTGCCGGACGCCACTCGCTCGGTGACCTGAGCCTTGACCCTGAGCTGCGCCCCGGTCGGCGTCTTCAGCCAGACGTATTCGCCGTCGCGCACTCCGCGGTCGTTGGCGTCGCGCGGATTGATCTCGACGAACGCCTCCTGCTGCAGCTCGGCCAGGTAGCGGTTCGAGCGCGTTTCCTCGCCGCCGCCCTCGTACTCGACGAGACGGCCGCTGGTCAGGATCAGCGGGAATTCCTTGACGATGTCCTTGTTCTTTTCCTGCACGGTCTTGTACAGCGTCGGCAGGCGCCAGAACGCCTTCTTGTCGTCGTGCGTCGGGTACTTGGCCACCAGATCCGGCCGCGTCGAGAACAGCGCCTCGCGGTGCTGCGGCACCGGATCGGGGAAGTTCCAGACCACGGCGCGGGCCTTCGCGTTGCCGAACGGGTGGTTGCCGTGGTTCTTCATGAACACGCGGATCATGCCGCCCGAGAGGTCGGTCTTCCAGTTCTTGCCCTCGGCGGCCTTCTTCTCCGCCTCGGTCAGCTCGTCCCACCAGCCCAGCTTCTTGAGCAGCACGTGGTCGAGCTCGGGGTAGCCCGAGGTGAGCTCCCCGCCCTTCGGGTACGAGCCGTCCTCGGCCAGCAGGTTGACGCCGTCGCGCTCGACGCCGAAGTTGGCGCGGAAGCAGCCGCCGCCGTCCATCATCGCGACCGAGTTGTCGTACAGGTTCGGCGAGCCCGGGTGCTTGAGCTCGGGCGTGCCGTAGCACGGCCACGGCAGGCCGAAGAAGTCGCCGTCGCAGGGACCGCCCTTGGCGCGCAGCGTCCGCACGTCGAACGTGTTCATGTTCTTCATGTGGAGCTTCAGCCGCTCCGGCGACTGCCCGGTGTAGCCGATCGTCCAGGTGCCCTTGTTGATCTCGCGCAGGATCGACTCGGTCTCCGGCTCCTCCCACTTGTTCGCGTCCGGCTTGACCATCTTGTAGTTCTTGACGAACTCCTTGTCGAAGCCGAGCTTCTTCGCGAACGCGTACATGATCGCGTGGTCGGTCTGCGACTCGAACAGCGGGCTGATCACGCGCTCGCGCCACTGGATCGAGCGGTTGGACGCCGTGCACGAGCCCGAGGTTTCGTACTGCGTCGCCGCCGGCAGCAGGTAGACGTCGCCGGTGGCGCCGCCCGCCTTGGCCGCCTCGGTCTTCGCCATGTTCGCCATCGGCGCCGTGGCCGACGGATACGGGTCGATCACGACCAGGAGATCGAGCTTCTTCATCGCCTCGATCATTTCCTTGCCGCGCGTCTGGCTGTTCGGCGCGTGGCCCCAGAACACCATGCCGCGCAGGTTGCTGTCCTGGTCGATCAGCTCGTTCTTCTCCAGCACGCCGTCGATCCAGCGCGACACCGTCATGCCGGCCTTTTCCATCATGGCCTGCGAGGCGTAGCGCCCCTTGATCCACTCGTAGTCGACGCCCCACACCGTCGCCCAGTGCTTCCACGCAGCCCGCGGCGATGCCGTAGTAGCCCGGCAGCGAATCCGGGTTCGGACCGACGTCGGTCGCGCCCTGCACGTTGTCGTGGCCGCGGAAGATGTTGGTGCCGCCGCCCGACTTGCCGACGTTGCCCAGCGCGAGCTGCAGGATGCACGACGCGCGGACCACCGCGTTGCCGGTCGTGTGCTGCGTCTGTCCCATGCACCAGACGACGGTCGACGGCCGGTTCTTGGCCATCATCTCGGCGACCTTGTAGACCTGCGCCTCGGGCACGCCGCAGGCTTCCTCGACCTTGTCCGGCGTCCACTTGGCCAGGACCTCCGCCTTGACCTTGTCCATGCCGAACACGCGGTCGTTGACGTACTGCTTGTCTTCCCAGCCGTTCTTGAAGATGTGGTGCAGCACGCCGAACAGGAACGGGATGTCGCTGCCCGAGCGGATCCGCACGTACTCGTCGGCCTTGGCCGCGGTGCGCGTGAACCGCGGGTCGACGACGATCATCTTCGCGCCGTTCTCCTTCGCGTGCAGCATGTGCAGCATCGACACCGGGTGCGCTTCGGCGGCGTTGCTGCCGATGTACAACGCGCACTTGGTGTTCAGCATGTCGTTGTACGAGTTGGTCATCGCGCCGTAGCCCCAGGTGTTGGCTACGCCGGCAACCGTCGTCGAGTGGCAGATCCGCGCCTGGTGGTCGGTGTTGTTGGTGCCCCAGTAGGACACGAACTTGCGCATCAGGTACGCCTGCTCGTTGTTGTGCTTCGAGCTGCCGACCCAGAACACGGCGTCGGGACCGCTCTCCTTGCGGATCGCGAGCAGCTTGTCGCCGATCTCGCTGATCGCCTGTTCCCAGCTGATCTTCTGGTACTTGCCGTTGACGAGCTTCATCGGCGCCTTCAGGCGGAACTCGCCCTGGCCGTGCTCGCGCACCGAGGCGCCCTTGGCGCAGTGCGCGCCGAGGTTGAGCGGCGAATCGAACACCGGCTCCTGGCGGGTCCACACGCCGTTCTCGACGGTGGCGTCGACGGCGCAACCCACGGAACAGTGGGTGCAGATGGTGCGCGCGACCTGCGTCGCCGGCGCCGCATCTTCCTTGGCGGCCTGCGCCGGACCGATCGCACCGAACGGCAGCTGGCTCGCGAACGCCCCGGTACCGGCGACCAGGCCCGAGCGCTTCAGGAACGTCCGGCGGTCCATCGTCGCGAGGCGCGTGCCCGCGAAGCGCGTCAGACGCGGTCCGGCTGCGGCGATGCCTTCGCTTTTCTTCGTCAGCAGCATGTCCTTCCTCCTCCTAGAGCCTGGTGGTGCGGTAGTAGTCGCGGACGTGCTGCGTCTCGCGATACTTCGCCACGGTGTCGTCTTCGGCCGGCGCGGCGGGCGCAACGGCGGCGGCGGCAGCGGGCAGCGCGGTCAGCGCCGCGGCGGCGCCGGCGCTGCCGGCCCCCAGCGTGACCAGGAATCGCCGGCGCGCGGGATCGGTGGAGGTGGGGGATGCCGCCGACTCGGGTGTGGCGGAACGGACGCGAGACGGGCTCGTGCGCATGACAACCTCCGAAAAGACCGCGTGACTGAGGATTTTCAGTCCATGGCGAGCGCGTCACGCTCGATCGCCAGGAAACAATTGCGTGAATTGTGCTACCCGGCGGTAGTAGTTGGCAAGCGGACACATTTCTATTGCAGCGCAGCAATCCGCCATCCAGGGCGCGATATGCGCCTCGAAAAATCGTCGTTGCTCGGCAATCGACGCCGGCCGGCGCTCGCCCTGCCCGGCAATCAGAATTCGCATCGTCTCGCACAACGACGAAAGGTGATCTTCCAGGATCGTCACCTCGGGCCTGCGCGCGAGGCCCATGGCTGCGAGGTCGGCGCGCAGATCGGCCAGCGGCTTCTCCATCATGGCGCCGCTGAGCCAGTGCGAGCCGTGCAGGTTGACGTCGCTTTTCCCGACGCCGACGAAGACGTCGACGTACTCCTGCGTCGCGGCTTCCGGGTCCATCGCCGCGCTCGCGGCGCGCAGGCGGTCCCATGCGGCGGCCAGCTGCGCGCCGGCGCCGCCGTCGTCGCCGGACGTTTCGGCCACGTCCAGCGGAGGCGCCGCGGCGATGGCGGCCAGCAGCGCGGCGTCGGGCCCCGATGCGAACAGGCGCGACAGCAGCGCGTAGAAATCGGCGCGCGCCTGGTCCTCGGGCTCGATCCGGTGGTGCAGGGTGATCGCGGCCTCGCTCATCGCGCGGGCCCGGTGTCGCGGATGTCGAGGCCGCCCTCGGTTTGCATCAGGTCGACCACGCGACAGTCCGCGCACATCTTCAGCCGGTCGAGCGCGCCGGGCTTCGCGAACATCGAGTGCCCCGCCAGCTTGGCCACCATGTTGCCGATCATCTTGTCGGTTCCCATCGGCTTGCCGCAGCGGATGCAGTTGAAGATCGCCGCCGCGTTCAGCACCCGCGGCGCCTTCGCGTCGGCCGCCAGGTTGAGACGCGGCGACAGCGAGATCGCGTGCTCGGGGCAGGTCTCGCGGCACAGCCCGCACTGGACGCACTTGCTCTCGACGAAGCGCAGTTCCAGCACCTCCTGCCCGTCCTGCAGCGCGCCGACCGGACAGGAGCCGACGCAGGCGAGGCACATCGTGCAGGCGCCGGCGTCGACGGCGATGGTCCCGAACGGCGCGCCGGCCGGCAGCGGGATCTCCTTGCGCGGAACCGGCGCGTTCGCCGCGAGATGCTCGATCGCCAGCGCCGCCGTCGTCCGCTTCTCCGGCGTGCCGGCGAAGGTCGCCGCGACGCGGACCGCGAGCGCCGGGGACCCGCCGCGCAGCGACGACGCGAAGGCGATCGGATCGGCGCCGTCGATCAGGCGGAAGTGTTCGCCCTGGTACCCCAGCCCCTGGGCGATGGCGTCGGCGACCCGCATCTGATGTGCGATCGCCGCGTGGTACTCCGGCGCCTCGGCGCCGGTGGCCAGCACCGCGACCTGGCTCGCGCCCCAGGCGAGCGCCGCCAGCCAGAGGTCGAGGCCGACCGACGCGATGTGATGGACCTCGAAGGGGATCACGCGCGCCGGCAGGCCGCCGCCGCGCCGGGCCGCCTGCGCGATGACGTCGCGACCGTCGGCGGCGTGCAGCAGCAGCACCGCGTCGCGGCCGCCGGCCTTCTCGTAGGTGGACAGCAGCGTGCGCAGCCGCTTCGCCAGGTCGGGAACCGACGGGTACGCGTAGGTCATCGCCCCGGACGGGCATTCGGTCGCGCAGGCGCCGCAGCCCATGCACAGGTGCGGCTCGACCTTCACGTGATCGCCATCCGCCGAGATCGCCTCGGTCGAGCAGACGTCGATGCAGCGATTGCACCCGGGCTTCTGCGACCGGCTGTGCGCGCAGATCGACGCCTTGTAGCCGAAGTACCTCGGCTTCTCGAATTCGCCGACCATCGCCGTCAGCTCGGCCACCGCCTGCGCCTGCGCGACCGGGTCGGCCCCGGGGGCGAGGTAGCCCTGCGGCGGTTGGTGCCGACGGATCGCCGGCGTGCGCTGCAGGTCGAGCACGAGGTCGAAGCGTTCGCGGCGGTCGCGGTCGCCGCGCGCGAAGTCGATCGCCGCGGTCGTGCCGCAGGCGGCGACGCAGGCGCGGTGGCTCTTGCAGCGGTCGAGGTCGACCTGGTAGCTCCAGTCGATCGCGTGCTCGGGGCAGGCCTTGATGCACGCGTTGCAGCGGGTGCACAGGTCGAGGTCGATCGGGTTGTCGACGCTCCAGCTGGCGTCGAACGCCCCGAGCCAGCCATCGAGCCGGTTCAGCGTGCCCGAATACACCGGGAACGAACGCTCCGCCGGCAGCTCCGCGCCGGCGCTGCGCCCGGTCGCCAGCACCGTCACCGCCAGCCGTCCGGCAAGCGCCTTGGCCCAGTGCAGCGCCGCGTCCATCGGTCCGACGATCAGCGTCTGCCCCTCCGACCGGTAGCTCACGACCGGCACCGGATCCGGGTCGGGCAACCCGGCCAGCGCCAGCAGCGCGGCGATCTTGGGGGTCGCGGCGGACGCCTCGGACGACCAGCCGCCGGTTTCGCGGATGTTGACGAAGCGGATCGTCTGCGTGCGGCCGCCCTCCTCGGCGACGTCGCCGAACAGGCGCGCCTCCTGCGTGCAGGCGACGACGACGTCGCCGTCGGCAGCGGCGGCGAAGGTTCCCAGCTCCTTCTGGCAGAGCATGGTCCGCACCGCGGGCACCGCGGACAGGTCGAGCGCCGCGGCAAGCCGCTCCGCCGACAGGGGCATGGTGCCGTTGCAGGAGCACAGGTGCAGTTTCTTGCCGGCGAGACTCATCGGTGGCGACTTGGGGCGGGTGCGCCGGGCGGCAGCGCAGCGGGTTCGGGTAAGGGCCGTGCCGGAGCGGGTTCGGCCGCGGCGGCGGATGCAGCAGGGTCGGTCGCGGCGGCTTCGGCGGCGGAGGTTTGGGTGGTCGGGGCTTCGGCGGTCGCGGTCGCCGGGACCTCGGCCGTCGGCGCCTCGGCGGCGGCTCCGCCGGCCGTGGCTTCGGCGGCGAGGACCTCGGGCGGCACCGGCTCGACGTGACCCTGCGCGTTCACCCGCATTCTCGGCGGATTCAGGATCGCGCGGGCCTGGACAAGTCCGCGCGCCTCCTCGGCGCTCATCGGGACGGTCACCGAATAGTCGTCGATGTACGTGTCCAGGCCGTCCATCACGTTGAATCGCGGGTCGGCGAAGAGCTTCTTCAGCGCCGCGTTGCGCAGCGACGGGGCAACGCTCGGCTTGAAGAAGCCGGAGTAGTCGGCGTCGGGGCCGAGGGTGTCGATCGGCGGCAGCGGCGCCCCGGTGTCGGCTGCGGCGGCGGTGGAGTCGGTGGCGGCAGCCGCTGCCGGTGCGCCGGGCGCCGGGCGCGCGCCCGGCGTCGCGGCTCCGGACGACGAACCGGCGCTGCCCGGTGCCGCCTTCGTGCGCACCCCGGGAGCAGCGTCGGCCTCGCGACGAGCGCCGGCGCCACCGGAGCCGCCGGGGACGCCGATGCCGCCGTCGGCGCCGGCTCGGCGGGCGGGGTCGCCGCGGACCCGGAGCGCGCCGCCTCGAGCTTTCGCCGCGACCAGCGCGACAGCGAGAACCCGCCGGGCGATCGTTCGTCGGTCATGCGCGTGCGACAGGCGCGGCCGGCCGCGCCATCAGCGACGGCGTCCGCCGGCGCCTTCGGCGTCGCGGAACGGGTCGTTGCGGCGCACCTTGCGCCGGGGCTCGGGTTTGTAGTGGGTCGCGACGAAAGGCTCCATCCACGCCCGCAGCGCGTCGGGCAGCGGCACCGCGTCGACCTGCTCGCCGCCGTCGAGCATCCGCGCGGCTTCGTTGTACGACAGCGTCACGCAGTGGGGCCGCATCGCCGGTTCCAGTCCGTCCTCGGCCGGCCGCCAGGCGACGAACGCCTTGGGCTCCGGCGCGACCAGGTTGAGGTGATAGCCCTCGGCCTCGCAGGGGTGCAGCTCGACGTCGTAGCCCTCACAGGACCACCGCGTTGCCTCCGGCCCGTCGGCGATGCGCCGGGGCGCGGTGCGCTCGGGCGCGGGTCCGGGCGCCGCACCGGGCACCACGGCGGCGGGCTGCCAGCGCTCCGAAGCCCATCGGTTCTGCAGCGGCACGCGCTCCATCACGACGACGACCGGAAACCGCAGTGGCAACATGGAATTGATCGAATAATTTTCGCGCCGGCCGCGAGTGTACCCCAATGTACTGCGGCCGCCCGCGGCGTTTGTTACCATCTTCGATTGCCGGACTCGCTCCGGGTTCCGACGTCCACCGCCCGATGGCCAAGATCATTCCCCTCACCGACGTCCGCGCATCCGCGCGCAGCGCGCAGCTGCTGGCCGCCGCGACGGCCGCTGGCGGGCCGGCGGTCGCCGCGTCGGGGTTCGTCGCGGACACGCTCGGCCGGCCCCTGCGCGACCTCCGCATCTCGGTGACCGACCGCTGCAACTTCCGCTGCGTCTACTGCATGCCGAAGGACGTGTTCGGGCGCGACTACCCGTTCCTGCCGCACGGCGAGCTGCTGAGCTTCGAGGAGATCGCCCGGATCGCCCGCGTGTTCAAGGCGCACGGCGTCGAGAAGATCCGCCTGACCGGCGGCGAGCCGCTGCTTCGCCGCAACGTCGAGAAGCTGATCGAGCTGCTCGCGTCGATCGGCGGCCTCGACCTGACGCTGACGACCAACGGCGCCCTGCTCGCCAGGAAGGCCCGTTCGCTGCGCGACGCCGGGCTCACCCGCGTCACGGTGAGCCTCGACGCGCTGGACGACCGGGTGTTCCGCGCGATGAACGACGTCGACTTTCCGGTCGCGCGCGTGCTCGACGGCATCGACGCCGCGGCCGCCGCGGGTCTCGCGCCGATCAAGATCAACATGGTGGTGAAGCGCGGCACCAACGATCACGAGATCGTCCCGCTCGCGCGTCGGTTCAGGGGCAGCGGGCACATCGTCCGCTTCATCGAGTACATGGACGTCGGCAGCACCAACGGCTGGAAGATGGACGAGGTGCTGCCGGCCGCCGAGGTCGTCCGCCGCATCGACGCCGAGCTGCCGCTGGTCCGCGTCGACGCCAACTACGCCGGCGAGACCGCCGAGCGCTGGCGGTACCGCGACGGCGGCGGCGAGATCGGCGTCATCGCGTCGGTGACGCAGGCGTTCTGCCGCGACTGCACGCGCGCGCGGCTGTCCACCGACGGCAAGGTCTACACCTGCCTGTTCGCCAACGAAGGCCACGACCTCAAGGCGCTGCTGCGCGGCGGCGCCGACGACGCCGCGCTGGAGCGCGCCGTCGCCGCGATCTGGGGTGCGCGGGCCGACCGGTATTCGGAGCTGCGCACCGCGGCCACCGCGGCGCGACCCAAGGTCGAGATGAGCTACATCGGGGGCTGACGATGAACGCCCCCGCGATGCCCTACCGCCCGGTGCTCACCGACGCCGCGCGGCCGTCGACGTTCACCGTGCAGGCGGTCGACGAGCACGGCGCCTCGCGCGAGGTGTCGATCGCCGGCGAGCACCCGCTGACGCTCTACGTCGACAAGCGCGAGCTGCTGACGCTGATGACGCTCGGCGCCGCGCCCGAGGCGCTGACCATCGGCTACCTGCGCAACCAGCGGCTGGTCGAATCGATCGACGACATCGTCGCCGTGCAGGTCGACTGGGACGTGAACGCGGTGTCGGTGAAGACCCGGCACGGCCTCAAGGATCTCGACGCCCGCATGGCGAAGCAGACCAAGACCTCCGGCTGCGGCCAGGGCACCGTGTTCGGCGACCTGATGGAGGACATCGACAACGTGCGGCTGCCGGCGGACGCGACGCTCACGCAGCAGACGCTGTACGACCTGCTCGAGCGCGTCCGCCAGCACGAGACCATCTACAAGCAGTCGGGCGCGGTGCACGGCTGCGCGCTCGCGGTCAATGCGCCCGGCGGCGCGGAGATCCTGATGTTCGTCGAGGACGTCGGCCGCCACAACGCCGTCGACGCGATCGCCGGCCGCATGTGGCTCGACCGCCTCGAGGGCGGCGACAAGATCTTCTACACCACCGGCCGCCTCACCTCGGAGATGGTGATCAAGTGCGCGCAGATGGGCATTCCGTTCCTGGTGTCGCGCTCCGGCCTCACGCAGATGGGCTACGAGATCGCGACCAAGGTCGGGATGACGATGATCGGCCGCGCGACCAACCGGCATTTCCTGCTGTTCACCGGCGCCGGCCGCTTTCGCGCCGGCTCGGCATGAGCGTCGCGCCTTCGTCCGCGGTCGCGGCGCACGGCCGCTGCCACTGCGGCGCCGTGCGCTTCGTCGCGCGGTTTCCCTCGCGCTTCGTCGCCCACTGCCACTGCGCGAGCTGCCGGCGCGCGCACGGCGCGGCGTTCGTCACCTGGGCCGGCTTTCCCTCGGCGCAGGTCGAGGTCACCGCCGGCCGCGACGAGCTGGCGACGCACGAATCGTCGCCGGGCACGTCCCGCCGCTTCTGCCGGCGCTGCGGCACCAAGCTGTTCTTCGAGTCCGCGCGCTGGCCGGGCGAGACCCACGTGGTGCTGGCGGCGTTCGACGAGCCCGTCGATCGCGCCCCGGACGGCCACGCCTTCGCCGCCGAGCACGTCGACTGGCTGCCGTTCCAGCTCGACGAGTCGCTCGAATGAAGGCCGACCGCGACGCGGTGACCGGCATCGTGCTGGCGGGCGGCCAGGGCCGGCGCATGGGCGGGGTCGACAAGGGACTGGTCGACCTCGGCGGGCGGCCGCTGGTGGCGCACGTGCTCGATCGCTTCGCGCCGCAGGTCGGCGACGTGCTGATCAACGCCAACCAGAACATCGAACGCTATGCCGCGTTCGGCCATCCGGTCGTCGCCGACGCGGTCGGCGGCTTCGCCGGTCCGCTGGCGGGACTGCACGCCGGCATGACCCGCGCGACGCGGCCGTTCGTGTGCACGGTGCCCTGCGACTCGCCGTTCCTGCCGACGGACCTCGTCGCCCGGCTGGCGACGGCGCAGGCCGCCGGCGACGCCGACCTCGCCGTCGCGAAGACCGGCGCGCAGCCGCACCCGGTGTTCGCGCTGGTGCGGCGCGCGGTGCTGCCGCACCTGACCGGTTTCCTCGCCGGCGGCGGCCGCAAGATCGACGTCTGGTACTCGACGCTGACCGTCGTCGAGGTCGCGTTCGACGACGTCGAGGCGGCGTTCCGCAACATCAACACGCGCGACGAACTCGCCGCCGCGCAGCGCGACTGATGGTGGGGCGCCTCCCGCCGCGGCTGGGGGCGCTCACCGCCGGCCGCGGGAACAACGTGCTCCTGGTGCGCCTGCTGGCCGCGGTGGCGGTCATCGTGTTCCATTCGTACGCGCTGACCGACCGCCTGGTCGACGAGCCGCTGCACCTGTGGCTGCCGGAGCTCCCGCTGGCCATCGTCGGCGTCGACGCGTTCTTCTTCCTCTCCGGTCTCCTCGTCACCAAGAGCTGGTGCGAGCGACGGCACCTGCCGTCCTTTCTCGCCGCGCGGGCGCTGCGCATCTATCCGGCGCTGGCGGCCGCGGTGCTGTTCTCGATCGGCGTCGCGATGGCGGTGTCGACGGTGCCGGCGCGCGAATTCCTCGCGTCTCCCGTCACCATCGACTTCCTTTGGCGCAACGCCACCGCGTGGACGGCCCGCTACGACCTGCCCGGCGCCTTCGCCGACAACCCGTTCCCGCGCGGCGTCAACGGCTCGCTGTGGACGCTGCCGATCGAGGTGCGCCTCTATCTGCTGCTCGCGGTCGCGGGCGTGGCGGGGCTCCTCACCCGGCGCGCGACGTGGCTCGCGGTGGCGACGCTGCTGGCGGCCGCGGCGCTGTGGGCGCCGGCGTTGCCGGGGTTCGAACCCGACGCGAGGGAGACCCGCCGCCTGCTGGCGATGTTCGCCCTCGGCTCGGTGGTGTGGACCTGGCGCGCCGCGATTCCCGTTTCGCTGGCCGGCGGCGCGGCGGCGCTGGCGCTGCTCGTCGTCGATCCGTTCGGGCTCGTGCGCTCCACGCCCGCCGTCGGGCTGATGCTCGGCTACCTGATCATCGTGCTGGCGTTTCACCCCCGGCTCCGGCTGTCCGTGGCTCGAACGCGCCGGCGACTATTCGTACGGGCTGTACGTCTACGCGTTTCCGATCCAGCAGGCGCTGATCCACTTCAATCGCGACATCAGCCCCGGCGCGCTGACGCTGGCGGCGCTGCCGTTGACGCTGGCGGTTGCCGCGCTGTCGTGGCACCTGATCGAGCAGCCCGCGCTGGCGTGGAAGCCCGTCGTGCGCCTGCGCCGCGCCGCCGAAGTCACGTGAGCCGGGCGCCGGCGCGCCCGGTCTACAATGCGGCGCTCGGACCCCGTCTGCCGTCCGCCCGCGCGCGGCGCCGGCCCTGCCCCGCATCCGCCTGCCCCCGTTCCACCCATCGCACCCATCGCGCCCATCCCACCCAACCCACCCACTCCACCCTGCCGCCGAACCGCCAGCCATGACCCTGCCCAAGACCCTTCGCGACGCCTCCTGCGCCGACGACTACGACCCGAACTCGATGCCCGTCGACAAGGCGCGCGCGCTGATCCGCACGTTCCTGGCCCCGGTGACGACGGTCGAGCGCGCGCCGATCCGCGCCGCGCTTGACCGCGTGCTCGCCGCCGACGTCGTTTCGCCGCTGGACGTCCCCGGCCACGACAACTCGGCGATGGACGGCTGGGCGGTGCGCTTCGCCGACCTCGCCGCCGACTCCGCCACGACGCTCCGGCGCGTCGGCGAGTCGTTCGCCGGCAAGCCGCACGCCGGCCGCATCGGCGCCGGCGAGGCGGTGCGGATCTTCACGGGCGCGGTGATGCCGGAAGGCGCCGACACCGTGGTGATGCAGGAACGCGCGACCGAGGTGCCCGGCGGCGTGCGCATCGAGGCGCGCGCCGTGACCAGGGCGGGCCAGAACCGGCGCTTCGCCGGCGAGGACCTCAAGGCCGGCCAGGTCGTGTTCCGGGCCGGACAGCGCGTGCGGCCGGCGGAGCTGGGGATGATCGCCTCGCTGGGAATCGGCGAGGTCGCCGTGTACCGCCGCCTGCGCGTCGCCTACTTCTCGACCGGCGACGAGCTGGTGTCGATCGGCGCGCCGCTCGCGGCCGGCCAGATCCACGACAGCAACCGCTACACGCTGCACGGCATGCTGACGCGGCTGGGCTGCGAGACCCTCGACCTCGGCGTCGTGCGCGACGTTCCCGCCGATCTCGAGCGCGCATTCACCGAGGCCGCCGCCGCGGCGGACGTGGTGATCACCTCCGGCGGCGTCTCGGTGGGCGAGGCCGATTTCGTCAAGCAGCTGCTCGACAAGGTCGGCGAGGTGCTGTTCTGGAAGATCGCGATGAAGCCGGGCCGCCCGCTCGCCTACGGCAGGATCGGCGGCGCGCACTTCTTCGGCCTGCCCGGCAACCCGGTGTCGGTGATGGTGACGTTCTACCAGTTCGTCCGGGACGCGCTGCGCACGCTTCAGGGCGAGGGCGACACCGGGCCGCGGCCGACGTTCAGGGTGCCGCTCGCGGTGCCGATCCGCAAGGCGCCGGGCCGCACCGAGTTCCAGCGCGGCGTCCTCGCCGCCGACGGCGCCGGCGGCTGGACGGTGCGCACGACCGGCGACCAGGGCTCGGGCATCCTGTCGTCGATGTCGGTGGCCAACTGCTTCATCGTGCTGCCGGCCGACTGCGGCAACGTCGACGCCGGCACGATGGTCGACGTCGAGCTGTTCGAGGGGCTGATCTGACGCGGGACCCGTCCGCTGCCGGGGTCGCGCCGCCGGCCCCCTCGCGCGCCGAGGCGTTCCGCTACTGGCTGCGGCTCGGCTGCATCAGCTTCGGCGGCCCGGCCGGCCAGATCGCGATCATGCACCGCGACCTGGTCGAGACGAAGCGCTGGATCTCCGAGGCGCGCTTCCTCCACGCGCTCAACTACTGCATGGTGCTGCCCGGGCCGGAGGCGCAGCAGCTCGCCACCTACATCGGCTGGCTGCTGCATCGGACCTGGGGCGGCGTGATCGCCGGCGCGCTGTTCGTGCTGCCGTCGCTGGTGCTGCTGATCGCGCTGTCGTGGCTGTATCTCGTGCACGGCGACGTGCCGGCGGTCGCGGGTGTTCTCTACGGCATCAAGCCGGCGGTGGTCGCCATCGTGCTGCACGCCGCGTGGCGCATCGGCCGCCGCGCGCTGAAGCACCCGCTGCTGTGGGCGATCGCGGCCGCTGCGTTCGTCGCGATCAGCGCCTTCGCGGCGCCGTTTCCCGCCATCGTGCTCGCCGCCGCTGCCATCGGCGCGATCGGCGGCCGCCTGTTGCCGCGGGCATTCGCGGGCGGTGCGCGGCACGGCGCCGGGGGCGCGGGCACGCACGACGCCGCGGTCATCGACGACGACACGCCGACGCCGGCCCACGCGCGCTTCTCGGCGCGGCGATTCTCGACGGTGGTCGTCGTCTTCGTCGCGCTCTGGCTGGCGGCGTACGGCGGTCTCGCCGCGCTGACCGGAGCCGACGGGACGCTGACGGCGATGGCGGGGTTCTTCACCCGCGCCGCGCTGCTGACCTTCGGCGGCGCGTACGCGGTGCTTCCCTACGTCTACCAGGGCGCCGTCGAAGCCTGGGGCTGGCTGACCGCGGCGCAGATGATCGACGGGCTGGCGCTCGGCGAAACGACCCCCGGGCCGCTGATCATGGTCGTGGCCTTCGTCGGCTTCGTCGGCGGCTGGACGCACGCGCTGTTCGGTCCCGAGGCGCTGGCGCTGGCGGGGATCGCCGGCGCGGTCTGCGCGACGTTCTTCACGTTCCTGCCGAGCTTCCTGTTCATCCTCGCCGGCGGTCCGCTGGTCGAATCGACGCACGGGCAGCTCCGGTTCACCGCGCCGCTCACCGGCATCACGGCCGCGGTGGTCGGCGTGATCGTCAACCTGGCGCTGTTCTTCGCGGTCCACGTGCTGTGGCCGCAGGGCTTCGGCGGGGCGTTCGACGTCGCGGGCGCGGCGATCGCCGTGGCCGCGGCGGTCGCGCTGTTCCGGTTCGGCGCCGGCGTGATCCCCGTCATCGCCGCCAGCGGCGCGGCCGGGCTGGCGCTGCGGCTGGTGCTGCCCTGAAGGCCTTCACCGCGTCATTCGATCGTCCACCCATGACCGCAGCGGCGGCAGCGGACGGCCAGGCTGACGCCCGCGTCGGTCTCGGGCGCGTCGCGCACGGCGACGAGCGCGAACTTGGCGTAGGCGCCGCATTGCGGGCAGACGGCGCGCGCCGACAGGTGCTCGGCCCGGAAGAGCTGCGCGGTGAACCGCTTCCAGGCGAACACGCAGAGCGCGCCGCCGCCGACGGCCACCGCGACGAGGGTGAAGAAACCGCGCGGTCCGGACCGGAATTCGACGGTCTCCAGCGCGAGCGCCATCATGATCATCGCCAGGAAGCCGGTGACGAGCCACAGGTGTCCCTCGATGAGCTGGCGCTCGTACCAGCGGCGGAAGCCGCGCTTGCGGATGGCGTCGGCAATCGGCACGTCGACCTCGCGGGCGGGAGCGGCGGGCGGCGGGTGCGCCGCCTCGACCCGCATCGGGTGCAGTCTACGCGCAGCCGGTCCGACCGACGCCCGGCCGACCCCGCCGGCGCGCGGCCCGCGCCGGACGGCAACCGCCCAACGATGCGACAATCCCGGCCGTGCACGGAACCGGCGCGGCGCCCGCGGCGTCCAATGTGATCAATACGTGACCGACTCGCGATGCGCCGCACCTGTCAGGAATGGCGGGGCCGCCACGACTACCTGCTGTCCCCTCGGGCCGACCGGCCCTTCGATCCACCGATGCCACGGGCCATGACCATGAACCGACGCCACTTTCTCACCGCCGTGCTCGCCGCCCCCTGGGTTGCGCCCCTGCTCCCCGGCATCCGCGCGGCGCAGGCGGCACCGGCCGCGCCGCCGTCCGGGATCGCGGAAATGCAGGCGCGCTGGCGGACGCTGCTGGCGCCCGGCACCCCGGTGCCACCGGCCGGCGAGCTGCTCGCGCTGTCGAACGCCGAATGGAAGAAGCGCCTTTCCCCGGCGGCGTACAACGTCATGCGCGAGGACGGCACCGAGCGCGCGTTCACCAGCGAGCTCAACAACGAGAAGCGCGCCGGCGTGTTCGTCTGCGCCGGCTGCGCGCTGCCGGTGTTCACCTCGGAGATGAAGTACGACAGCGGCACGGGCTGGCCGAGCTTCTTCACGACCATTCCCGGCGCGTTCCAGACCAAGCCGGACAACGGATTGTTCTACACCCGCACCGAGTACCACTGCGCCCGCTGCGGCGGGCATCACGGCCACGTGTTCAACGACGGTCCGCCGCCGACCAACCAGCGCTGGTGCAACAACGGCGTCGCGCTGAAGTTCGTGCCGCTGAAGGCCTGATCGGCGCCCGCCTGCGCGGGGTCCGCGCCGAGCCCCGCGCCGACGCCGGCGGCCGCCGGGATTGCCGGCGCGGCCCGCCCGGTCAGCGCCGCGTCGCCGACAGCACGCCGGTGACCTCGCACACCTGCGCCAGCGCGCGCTTCAGCTCGGCGACGCTCTTCACTTCCAGCGTGAAGTTCATCCGCGCGAGGTCGCGCCGCGACAGCGTGTTCACCGCGGTGACGTTGATGCGCTCCTTCGAGAACACCTCCGACAGGTCGCGCAGCAGGCCGGGACGGTCGCTCGCCTCGACCACGATGTCGACCGGGAACACCTCCTCCCGGGCCGAGCCCCACTCGGCGGTGATCAGCCGCTCGGCCTGCGTCGCGCGCGCCCGGGCGACGTTGGCGCAGGCCGCGCGGTGGATCGTGATCCCCTTGCCGCGGGTGACGAAGCCGACGATGGCATCGGGCGGCGCCGGCTTGCAGCAGCGCGCGAGTCCCGTCATCAGCCGGTCGACGCCGACGATCAGGATGCCGCTCCCGGACCCCGTGGCGCGCGAACGGCGGGTGATCGCCTCGGCGGTGTCGTCGGCCGCGACCTCGGCGGCGGCCGTGGCGGGGGCCGCGACCGCCGCGATCGCCATCTGGATCGCGCGCGTGTTGATCTCGTCGCGTCCGGCCGCGGCGAAGAGCTCGTCGGCCTTCGCGTAACCGGCCTTCGCGGCGACGCTGTCGAGATTCAGCGCCGTCGCGCCGGCGCGCTGCAGCTCGCGCTCGACCGTCGCGCGCCCGTGGGCGACGGTCTCGTCGAGCTGCTGCGCCTTGAACCACTGGCGGACCTTGGCGCGGGCGCGGTGGCTCTGCACGTAGCCGAGCTCGGCGTTCAGCCAGTCGCGCGAGGGCCCGCCCTCCCGGACGGTGACGATCTCGACCTGCTGGCCGTTGCGCAGCGTGCTGTTGAGCGGCACCATCGCGCCGTCGACCCTGGCGCCGCGGCACCGATGGCCCAGGTTGGTGTGCACCGCGTAGGCGAAGTCGACCGGCGTCGCGCCGCTCGGCAGGTCGATCACCCTCCCCTGCGGCGTCAGCACGTAGATGGTGTCGGTGAACAGGCTCGACTTGAACGCCGACAGCCATTCCGAGGCGTCGGCGGCGGCGTCCTTCCAGTCGAGCACCTGCCGCAGCCACGCGATCCGGTCCTCGAACGCGGGATCGCGGCGGCCGGCGTGCGCGCCCCCGCCCTCCTTGTACCGCCAGTGCGCCGCGACGCCGTACTCCGAGTGCTGGTGCATCTCGCGGGTGCGGATCTGCACCTCCAGCGCCTTCTCCTCCGGGCCGATCACCGCGGTGTGCAGCGAGCGGTAGTTGTTGGCCTTCGGCTTGGCGATGTAGTCGTCGAACTCGCGCGGCAGCGGCGTCCACAGGTGGTGGACCACGCCCAGCGCGGCGTAGCAGTCCTTGACGTCGTCGACGAGGATGCGCACCGCGCGGATGTCGTAGAGCGTGTCGATGCCGCCCTGCTTCCGGCGCATCTTGTTCCAGATGCTGTAGATGTGCTTGGGCCGCCCGGTGACGTCGGCGCGGATGCCGGCGGCGGCGAGTTCGCGCTGCAGCGTCGCGACGATCTCGTCGATGTAGCGCTGGCGGTCGAGCCGCCGCTCGTCCAGCTGCCTGGCGATCGCCTTGTAGGTGTCCGGCTCCAGCGCCCGCAGCGAGAGATCCTCGAGCTCCCACTTGAGCTGCCAGATCCCGAGCCGGTTGGCGAGCGGTGCGAACAGGTCCATCACCTCGCGCGCGCAGCGGGCGCGCGCTTCGGCATCGGCGGCCATCAGGAAGCGCAGCGCCTGCGTGCGCTCGGCGAGCTTGACCAGCACGACGCGGATGTCCTCGACCATCGCCAGCAGCATCTTGCGCAGGCGCTCCGCCTGCGCGGCCCGCTCCTCGGCGTCGCCGGCCTGCGGCAGCGCGCGGATCTCGTCCATCCGCGCGACACCGGCGACGAGCGTGGCGACGTCGGCGCCGTAACGCGCGGTGACGTCGGTCGCATCGAAGGCCTCGGCGGCGGGAAGGCCGACCAGCAGCGCGCCGATCACGGTGGCCGCATCGAACTTGAGACCGGCGAGGATCGACGCCGCGCCGGCGCCGCGGTCGATCAGCGGTTCGCCGTCGCGGGTGCAGGCGTCGCCGCAGCGGGTCCGCGCGTAGTCGAGCGCGCTCGCGAACGCCTCGATCTCGGCGGGGGGATAGGTGCCGCGCAGGCTGTCGAGCCAGGCGGCCGTTGCTTCCGGCGCGCCGGTCCGCGGAGCGGCGTGCAGGACCGCGACCATGGCCCGATTATACGGCGTGCACCGCGGCGCGCCCCGCGCGCCCGGCCGGCGGGTCCGGCGCCGTGCCGCCGTCCGTCCGGACGCCGGCGGGCGCTACAGCGGTGCGCCGGCGGCGGCGGCGATGGTGTGCGCCAGCGATTCGGCCGCGTGATCGGCCATCCGGCGCTCGCGCGCCTCGACCATCACCCGCAGCACGGGCTCGGTGCCCGAGGGCCGCAGCAGCACCCGCCCGGCCTCGCCCAGCGCGGCGATCGTGGCGGACTCGGCATCCTTCACCGCCGCATTCGACTTCCAGTCCCAGCCGCGCCGCACCGGCACGTTGATCAGCCGCTGCGGGAACAGCGTGACCCCCGCCGTCGCCTCGGCCAGCGTCGCCTTCCGCTCGACCAGCGACCGCAGCACCGCCAGCGCCGCGACGATGGCGTCGCCGGTCGTGTGCTTGTCCAGGCAGAGCAGGTGGCCCGAGTTCTCGCCGCCCAGCTGCCAGCCCTTGGCGACCATCCGCTCCAGCACGTAGCGGTCGCCCACCTTCGCGCGTTCGAGCGGGATGCCTTCGCGGGACAGCGCCTGCTCGAAGCCGAGATTGGTCATCAGCGTGCCGACGACGCCGCCGTGCAGCACGCCGCGCCGCCGGTAGTCGGTGGCGATGACGTAGAGCAGCTCGTCGCCGTCGTAGATGCGCCCCGCGCGGTCGACCATGATCAGGCGGTCGCCGTCGCCGTCGAGCGCGATGCCGAGGTCGGCGCCGTGCTCGACGACCGCGCGGGCGAGCGCCTGCGGGTGCGTGGCGCCGACGTCGGCGTTGATGTTGATGCCGTCGGGGTCGGCGCCGATGGCCACGGTCTCCGCGCCGAGCTCGTGGAACACCGGCGGCGCGACGTGGTACCCCGCGCCGTGCGCGCAGTCGACGACGATCTTCCAGCCCCTGAGGTCGAGATCCGCCGGGAACGTGCCCTTGCAGAACTCGATGTAGCGGCCCGCGGCGTCCTCGATGCGACGCGCCTTGCCCAGCTCCGCCGAGGGCACGCAGGCGAGCGGCATCGCCATCGCCGCCTCGATCGCATGCTCGGTCGCGTCGGGCAGCTTGGCGCCGGCGCCCGAGAAGAACTTGATGCCGTTGTCGTCGTAGGGATTGTGCGACGCGCTGATGACGATGCCGGCCGTCAGCCGCAGCGCGCGGGTCAGGTGGGCGATGCCCGGCGTCGGCAGCGGCCCGCACAGCAGCACGTCGACCCCGGCCGCGGACAGGCCCGCTTCCAGCGCCGCCTCGAGCAGGTAGCCCGAGATCCGCGTGTCCTTGCCGATCAGCACCGCGGGACGGCCGCCGTCGCGGCGCGTGTCCGCGGCCAGCACGCGGCCCGCCGCCCAGCCGAGCTTGAGCACGAGTTCCGGCGTGATCGGCGGCTCGCCGACCAGTCCCCGAACGCCGTCGGTCCCGAAATAGTGCCGCTCCGTCATCGTGCGCTCCGTCGTCTCATGCCGGGGCTCGCCCCGCGTCCACCGCCGCCCAGATCTTCAGCGCGTCGACCGTCTCGCGCACGTCGTGGACGCGGACGATCGCCGCGCCCCGCGCCACCGCCGCCAGCGCCGCGGCCACGCTCGCCGCCATCCGCTCGCCGACCGGGCGGCCGGTGAGCGCGCCCAGCATCGACTTGCGCGACAGGCCCGCGAGCACCGGATAGCCGGCGGCGGCCAGCGAAGGCAGCGCCTGCAGCAAGGCGAGATTATGCCCCAGCGACTTGCCGAAGCCGAAGCCCGGGTCGAGCAGAATCCGCTCGCGGGCGATGCCGGCCGCCTCGCAGGCCGCGGCGCGCGCGACCAGGAAGGCGCGCACCTCCGCGACGACGTCGGCGTACTCGGGGGCGTCCTGCATCGTCCGCGGCGCGCCGCGCATGTGCATCAGGCACACCGCGACGCCGCTCGCCGCGACGGCCTCGAGCGCGCCCGGGGCGGCGAGCGCGCGCACGTCGTTGACCATCGCCGCGCCGGCGTCGATCGCCGCCCGCATGACGCCGGGCTTCATCGTGTCGACGCTGACGATGGCGCCGTCGGCGGCCAGCGCCGCGACGACCGGCAGGATGCGCGCGAGCTCGTCGCGCTCGGCGACCGGCGGCGCGCCGGGACGCGTCGACTCGCCGCCGACGTCGACGATGTCGGCGCCGTCGGCGCGCAGCGCGCGCGCGTGGGCGATCGCCGCCGCCGGATCGGCGTGGCGGCCGCCGTCGGCGAACGAATCGGGGGTGACGTTGACGATCCCCATCACGCGCGGCCGGTCGAGCGGCAGCGCGTGGGGACCGCAGCGGAGTACGGTGCTCAGGCCGGGTTGGCCGACGGCGCGGCGTCGGGGCCGGGGCTGGCGCCCGGCGACGACGAGCCGTTGCCCGCCTGCGACGGCTTCGGCGGCCGGGCCTTGCGGCCGGCCATGATGTCGCCGATCTGGTCGGAGTCGATGGTCTCGAACTCGAGCAGCGCCGCCGCCATCGCCTCGACCTTGTCGCGGTTGTCCTCGAGCAGCTTGCGCGCGACCGCGTACTGGGTGTCGATGATGTTGCGGATCTCGGTCTCGATCCTGAGCAGCGTCTCGCCGGACACGTTGGTCGTCCGGGTGATCGAGCGGCCGAGGAAGATCTCGCCCTCGTCCTCGGCGTAGACCATCGGACCGAGCGCCTCGCTCATGCCGTAGCGCATGACCATGTCGCGCGCGAGGTGCGTGGCGCGCTCGAAGTCGTTGGAGGCGCCGGTGGTCATCTGGTTCATGAACACCTCCTCCGCGATGCGCCCGCCGAACAGCACCGCGATCATCGACAGCATCCGCACGCGGTCCATGCTGTAGCGGTCGCCTTCCGGCAGCTGCATCGTGACGCCCAGCGCGCGGCCGCGCGGGATGATCGTGACCTTGTGCACCGGATCCGTCTTGGGCATCAGGTACGCGACGATGGCGTGGCCCGATTCGTGGAACGCGGTGTTCCTCCGCTCTTCCTCGGGCATGACGATGGACCGCCGTTCGGCGCCCATGATGATCTTGTCCTTCGCCATCTCGAAGTCGTCCATGTCGACGAGCCGCTTGCTGCGGCGCGCCGCGAACAGCGCGGCTTCGTTGACGAGATTGGCGAGATCGGCGCCGGACATCCCGGGCGTGCCGCGGGCGATGATCTCCGCCTTGACGTCGGAGGCCATCGGCACCTTGCGCATGTGCACCAGCAGGATCTGCTCGCGGCCGCGGATGTCGGGCAGCGGCACGACGACCTGGCGGTCGAAGCGGCCCGGCCGCATCAGCGCCGGGTCGAGCACGTCGGGGCGGTTGGTCGCGGCGATGACGATGACGCCCGAGTTGCCCTCGAAGCCGTCCATCTCGACCAGCAGCTGGTTCAGCGTCTGCTCGCGCTCGTCGTTGCCGCCGCCGAGGCCCGCGCCGCGCTGGCGGCCGACCGCGTCGATTTCGTCGATGAACACGATGCACGGCGCGTTCTTCTTCGCCTGCTCGAACATGTCGCGCACGCGCGCCGCGCCGACGCCGACGAACATCTCGACGAAGTCGGAGCCCGAGATCGAGAAGAACGGCACCTTGGCCTCGCCGGCGATCGCCTTCGCGAGCAGCGTCTTGCCGGTGCCCGGCGAGCCGACCATCAGCACGCCGCGCGGGATGCGCCCGCCCAGCTTCTGGAACTTGGACGGGTCGCGCAGGAACTCGACCAGCTCGCTCACTTCTTCCTTGGCCTCGTCGCAGCCGGCGACGTCGGCGAAGGTGACGGTGTTGTTCGACTCGTCGAGCATCTTCGCCTTGCTCTTGCCGAAGCTGAACGCGCCGCCGCGCCCGCCGCCCTGCATCTGGCGCATGAAGAAGATCCACACGCCGATCAGCAGCAGCATCGGGAACCAGGAGATGAAGATCTGGGCGAGGAAGCTCTGCTCCTCCTCGGGCTTGGCCTCGACCTTGACGCCGTACTTGACGAGGTCGCCGACCATCCAGATGTCGCCGGGGCTGTAGGTCAGGTAGCGCTTCTTGTCCGCGCCGACCCACTTGATCGTGCGGCCTTCGACGGACGCCGATTCGACGGTGCCGGCCTTCGCCTTGTCCATGAACTCGGAATAGGGGACCGAGTCCTTGGTCGTCTGCCGGGTGTCGAACTGCCGCACCACGGTGAGCACGACCAGACCGATGACCAGCCAGATACCGACGTTTTTGAGCAGATTGTTCAAAGTGACTCCTCGCGGCGGCGTGTTCAGGGGCCGCCGCCCACCCCGTCGATCCCGGCGACGAATCGCCGGGCGCTGCACGCCGGCACCCCCCGAAGGGACGGCGCCGGACCCATCATTTTAGCCTTTTGCCGGCCACTGCGGGCATCCGGCCCGTACGCCGACCCCCCGAACCCCCCGGCGCCCCCGACGCCCCCGACCCCGTCAGGCCGTTCCGGGGACGGCCGTCAGGCCCGCAGGCGCTTGCCGACCAGGAACACCTCCCGGCTGCGGTCGCGCGACGACTTGGGTTTGCGCACGTACACCTTGTCGAAATGCCCCTGCATTGCCCGCTGGAACTCGGGAAATCCCTCGCCCTGGAACATCTTGACCACCAAATCGCCGCCGGGTTGCAGCCAGAGCACGGCAAATTCGAGCGCCAGCTCCCCGAGATGGATCGCCCGGGCCTGATCGGCGGACTCGATGCCCGAAAGGTTGGGGGCCATATCCGACAGCACAAGGTCCGCCTTGCGGCCGTCCAGCGCCCGGGCGAGCGCCGCCACCGCCTCGTCCTCGCGGAAGTCCGCCTGCAGGAACTTGACGCCGGCCACCGGCACCATGTCCAGCAGGTCGATCGCGACGATGGTTCCCCGTTCGCCCACCCGCTCGCGCAGGACCTGCGCCCAGCTTCCGGGCGCCGCCCCCAGGTCGACGACGGTCATTCCGGGGCGCAGCAGCTGGTCCCGCTCGGCCAGTTCCAGCAGCTTGAACGCCGCCCGCGACCGGTAACCGCGGCGCTTCGCCTCCTGCACCCAGTGGTCGTTGACGTGCTCCTGCATCCACGCCTTGCCGAACCGGTGCTTCTTCTTCGAGGGATTGAGCGGACCCGCCACGTCAGGATGTCACGTCAGCCGAAGGCCCGGAAGAGGTTGGAGGCCAGCACGATGACGACGATGACCACCAGTGCCGCGATGATCGCGTTCTGCGTCGCCCGCGTTTCGCCATGGTAGACGAGAAGTTCATCGGCGAGGTCGGCGATCTGCGCATTGGTGGCCGGGGACTCCGCCATCTCGTGGGGCAAGAGCGGCGCCGCGGGCCCGAGGGCGGACGCCGGCAGTTCGGCCACCGCCACCGGCAGCACCGCGACGAAGTTGGTCACCGGCAGGATGCGGAAGGCCGTGGTGTCCCACTGCTTGACGCGTCGCCCGCGCCGCGTGACGTGCGTCAGTCCGCGGGTGCCGCGCCCGACGGTGCGCACGCCGGCATCGACGAAGAACCGGGTCGGCAGCCGTCCGGCGACCGCGAGCCTGAACAGCGTCTCGAATTTTTCCGGCGCCATCGAGATGTTGATCTGGAACTTGGCCGGTTCGCCGTTGCCGGCGGTGCCGTTGCCGCCGTTGACGTAGACCAGCGTGCCCGACGCGCGGCCCTCGGCGCGACCCTGGAAGCCCGCGTGCTCGCGGATGCGCAGCACGCCGACGAGGCGCTCGAGCGCATCGCCGTTGGCGAGCTCGACACCGTCGCCCTGCGTGACGACGACCCGCATGACCAGGACGCTGGCCTTTCCCTGTTCGACAACCAGGCGGGCTTTGACAGGGGTGAAGCAGACGAGCGGCATGCGCCGTGAGGTGGTTGTCGTCGCTGGCGGCGACCGCGGTCAGGGGAAAAGGATTGCCCGCGTCGCGCTGCGCGAGCGGATCGCCGCCATGGTCGCCGGAATCGCCCGACAGGGGAAGCCCGCCGGTCGGCAGACGAGCGAACCGCGCGACGGTGGCAACGCAACGGCCGCATCGGTGTGGTGTACATTCCGCCCATGGAAAATTCGCTCACGCCCGCCCGCCGCCGCGAGCTGCGGGCCACCGCCCACCACCTTCACCCGGTCGTCGCCATCGGCCAGCACGGCCTCACTCCCGCCGTCCTGCACGAGATCGACGTCGCGCTGGCGGCGCACGAACTCGTCAAGGTCCGGGCCTTCATCGACGATCGCTCCGAACGGGACGAGTTGCTCGCCCGCGTCTGCCGGGAGCTCGACGCCTTGCCGGTCCAGCACCTGGGCAAGATGCTGATCCTCTGGCGCGCGCAGCCCGAAGTGGAGGCGCCGGCGCGGAAGGCCGCGGGTCCCGGAAAGGGCACGAAGGCGGCGCGACCGCGCGGCGGCGCGAAACCGGCGGCACGGGACCCCGGCGCGCACCGCGCCCCGCGACCCGCCGGTGGCAAGCCTGCGGCACGGAAGTCCACGGGCGGCAAACCCGCGGGGCGAAAGTCCACGGGGGGGCAGCCCGCCGCGTCGGTGTTCTCCGGCCGCAAGCCGGCGGGGCGAAAGTCGGTCGGCGGGCAGTCCGCAGCATCGATGTTCACGGACCGCAAGCCGGCAACCGGCAAGCCCGCGGCGCGAAAGTCCGCCGCCGGCAAGCCGGCGATCCGCGGGCCGGCCGGAGGCGTCCCCGCTGCCCGCGCGCCGGCGGCCGGCAAGCCGGCGACCCGCAAGACGTCCGGCGGCCGGTCCGCGCCGTCCGGTCCGGCGCCGCGCTCCGCCGCCGCGTCGAAAGCCAGGGCGCCGGCCGCGGCCGGCGTCCGGCGCCCGGGGGCGAAACGCGGGGGCTTCCCGGGGGAGCGACCGGAGGCGCGACCGGAGGCGCGGCCGCAGCCGCGGCGCCGTCGACCCGCCGCCGGCGCACCCGCCAGGCCTGACCGCCGCCGACACGATCGACGCACCGGATTCACGCGGCCATGGCCGACCTGCGCCGCCCGCTCGACGCGACCGCCGCCGGCGCGATGATCGTGATGTGCGCGCTCTGGGGCTTCCAGCAGGTTGCGATCAAGCTCGCCGCACCGGCGGTGCCGCTGCTGCTGCAGGGCGCGATCCGGTCGGCCATCGCGACGCTGCTGGTGCTGGGATGGGCGCGCTGGCGCGGCATCGCGCTGTGGCAGCGCGACGGCGCGCTGGTGCCGGGCCTCGTCGCAGGCCTCCTGTTCGCCGTCGAGTTCGCGCTGATTTACGCGGGGCTCGCGCACACGACCGCGGCGCGCATGGTGGTGTTCCTCTATCTCGCCCCCTGCCTCACCGCCCTCGGCCTGTCGTGGTTCGTGCCGGGGGAACGGCTGTCGATGCTGCAGTGGACCGGCGTCGCGACGGCGTTCGCGGGCATCGCGGTGGCATTCGGCGACGGATTCGCGGCACCCGGCCGCGCGACGATGCGCGGCGACGCGATGGGCGTGATGGCGGCCGTCGGCTGGGCGGCGACGACGGTGCTGATCCGCGCGTCACCGCTGGCCGCGGTCAGCGCGACGCGCACGCTGTTCTACCAGCTCGCCGTGTCGGCGGCGCTGCTGTCGCTGTTCTCGCTGGCCATCGGCGACGGCTGGGTGACCCTGTGGACGCCGCTCGCGGTCGCGAGCCTCGCGTACCAGGCGGTGATCGTCGCCTTCGCGAGCTATCTCATCTGGTTCTGGCTGCTGACCAAGTACCTGGCCGGGCGGCTCGCGGTGTTCTCGTTCCTCACGCCGCTGTTCGGCGTCGCGTTCGGCCACGCGATCCTCGGCGACCCGCTGAGCCCCGCGTTCGTCGCGGCGGCGGCGCTGGTCGGCGCCGGCATCGCGCTGGTCAACCTGCGCCGCGCCGGCTAGGCGTAGCGGACGTCGAGGATGTCGTAATGCCGGATGCCGGCGGGCGCCTGCACGTCGACGGTGTCGCCGGGTTCCTTGCCGATCAGCGCACGCGCGATCGGCGAGGACACCGAGATCTTGCCGTGCTTCAGGTCGGCCTCGTCGTCGCCGACGATCTGGTAGGTCACGTGATCGCCGCTCTCGTGGTCCTCGAGCTCGACCGTCGCGCCGAACACGACGCGGCCGTCGGCGTCGATCGTCGACGGGTCGATGACCTGAGCGTTGGCGAGCTTGGTCTCGACCTCGCTGATGCGGCCTTCGATGAAGCCCTGCCGCTCCTTGGCCGCGTCGTAGTCGGCGTTCTCGGACAGGTCGCCGTGCGAGCGGGCCTCGGCGATCGCCTGGATCACCGCCGGCCGCTCGACCGTCTTCAGCCGGTGCAGCTCGATCTTCAGGCGCTCGGCGCCGGCTACGGTCATGGGAATTCTTGCCATCGTGGTCTGGAATGAATCGGCCGGAAGCGGCACGCCGCCTCCGGCCTTCGGTTGATCGGAAACGCGCGCCGGGCCGCCGTCAGGCGAGCCGCAGATGCAGCGCCTGCATCGAATAGGGAACGAGCTCGCGCATGCCGGACAGGCCCAGCGCTGCGGCACGGGCGCCGTCGAGCGTCGTGAACGTCGGAATCTGGTCGGTCAATGCCTCGCGCCGGATCGCGTAGCTGTCCTGGATCGCCGAACGCTTTTCCTCGACCGTGTTGATGACCATGGCGATCTGGTCGTTCTTGATCATGTCGACGATGTGCGGGCGCCCCTCGGCGACCTTGTTCACCGGCGTCACCGGCACGCCGGCCGCCGCCAGCGCCGCCGCGGTGCCGCGCGTCGCGACGAGCGTGAAGCCCAGCCCCACGAGGATCGTCGCGACCTCGATCGCCCGCGGCTTGTCGCTGTTCTTGAGGCTGATGAACACCCGACCGCCGGCCGGCAGGCGGACCCCGGCGGCGAGCTGCGACTTCAGGAACGCCTCGGCGAAGCTCTCG
The DNA here is from genome assembly GCA_963810815.1 of uncultured beta proteobacterium. Classification (GTDB taxonomy): domain Bacteria; phylum Pseudomonadota; class Gammaproteobacteria; order Burkholderiales; family Casimicrobiaceae; genus CAVQWT01. Next base: position 223,891 of record CAWEPB010000004.1, read on the forward strand.
CCCACGCCCATCACCTCGCCGGTGGACTTCATCTCGGGGCCGAGGATCGTGTCGACGCCGGGGAACTTGATGAACGGGAACACCGCTTCCTTCACCGAGAAATACGGCGGGACGATCTCGCCGGCGACGCCCTGCTCGGCCAGCGAGCGCCCGACCATGCAGCGCGCGGCGATCTTGGCCAGCGGGCGCCCGGTGGCCTTGGACACGTACGGCACGGTGCGCGACGCGCGCGGGTTCACCTCGAGCACGAACACGGTGCCGTTCTGGATCGCGAACTGCACGTTCATCAGGCCGATGACGTCGAGCGACTTCGCCATCGCCACGGTCTGCCGCCGCAGCTCCTCCTGCAGTTCGGCCGACAGCGAGAACGGCGGCAGCGAGCACGCGGAGTCGCCGGAATGCACGCCCGCCTGCTCGATGTGTTCCATGATGCCGCCGATCACGACCTCGCGGCCGTCGCACAGCGCGTCGACGTCGACCTCGATGGCGTCGTTGAGGAAGCGGTCGAGCAGCACCGGGCTGTCGTTGCTGACCTTGACCGCCTCGCGCATGTAGCGCTCGAGGTCGCGCTGCTCGTGGACGATCTCCATCGCGCGGCCGCCCAGCACGTACGACGGCCGGACGACCAGCGGGTAGCCGATGTCGGTGGCGGCGGCGATGGCGTCGGCCTCGTTGCGCGCGGTGCGGTTGGGCGGTTGCTTGAGGCCCAGCCGGTGCAGCATCTGCTGGAAGCGTTCGCGGTCCTCGGCCATGTCGATCATGTCGGGCGAGGTGCCGATGATCGGCACGCCGTACTTCTCGAGGTCGCGCGCGAGCTTCAGCGGCGTCTGCCCGCCGTACTGGACGATGACGCCCCAGGGCTTCTCGACGTGGACGATCTCGAGCACGTCCTCGAGCGTCAGCGGCTCGAAGTACAGCCGGTCCGACGTGTCGTAGTCGGTCGACACGGTTTCCGGGTTGCAGTTGACCATGATGGTCTCGTACCCGTCCTCGCGCAGCGCCATCGCCGCGTGCACGCAGCAGTAGTCGAACTCGATGCCCTGCCCGATGCGGTTGGGGCCGCCGCCCAGCACCATCACCTTCTTGCGATCGGTCGGCTGCGCCTCGCACTCGTCCTCGTACGTCGAGTAGAGGTACGCGGTGTCGGTGGCGAACTCGGCGGCGCAGGTGTCGACGCGCTTGTACACCGGCCGGATCGACAGCGCGTGCCGGCGCGTGCGCACGTCGGCCTCGGCGACGTGCAGCAGGTGCGCCAGCCGGCGGTCCGAGAAGCCCATGCGCTTGAGGCGTCGCAGCTCCACGGCGTCGAGGTCGGCGAGGCCGAGCTTCTCGACCGCGAGCTCGGTGTCGACGATCTCCTTGATCTGCGCGAGGAACCACGGGTCGATGTTGGTGTGCCGGTGGATTTCCTCCAGCGACATGCCGACCCCGAAAGCATCGGCGACGTACCACAGCCGCTCGGCGCGCGGGTAGGCGAGCTCGTCGGCGATCTTGTCCATCTCGACGGTCTTGAGGTTGAAACCGTCCACCCCGACCTCGAGGCCGCGCAGCGCCTTCTGCAGCGACTCCTGGAACGTCCGGCCGATCGCCATCACCTCGCCGACCGACTTCATCTGCGTCGTCAGGCGGTCGTCGGCCTGCTTGAATTTCTCGAACGCGAAGCGCGGCACCTTGGTGACGACGTAGTCGATCGTCGGCTCGAACGACGCCGGGGTCCTGCCGCCGGTGATGTCGTTGGCCAGCTCGTCCAGCGTGTAGCCGACCGCGAGCTTGGCGGCGACCTTGGCGATCGGGAACCCGGTGGCCTTCGACGCCAGCGCCGAGCTGCGCGACACGCGCGGGTTCATCTCGATCACGACCATCCGCCCGTCGGCCGGATTGATCGCGAACTGCACGTTCGACCCGCCGGTGTCGACGCCGATCTCGCGCAGCACCGCGATCGACGCGTCGCGCATGACCTGGTATTCCTTGTCGGTCAGCGTCTGCGCCGGCGCGACGGTGATCGAGTCGCCGGTGTGGACGCCCATCGGATCGAGGTTCTCGATCGAGCAGACGATGATGCAGTTGTCCTTGCGGTCGCGCACCACCTCCATCTCGAACTCCTTCCAGCCGAGGAGGGATTCCTCGATCAGGAGTTCGCGGGTGGGCGAGAGGTCGAGACCGCGCTTGCACATCTCGATGAACTCGTCCTTGTTGTAGGCGATGCCCCCGCCCGAGCCGCCGAGCGTGAACGACGGCCGCAGCACCGCGGGGAAGCCGATCGTCGCCTGCACCTCCAGCGCCTGCTCGATGTCGTGCGCGATGCCGGAGCGCGCGCTGCCCAGGCCGATCCGCGTCATCGCCGCCTTGAACTTCTCGCGGTCCTCGGCCTTGTCGATCGCCTTCTTCGAGGCGCCGATCAGCTCGACGTCGAACTTCGTCAGCACGCCCTCGCGGGCCAGGTCGAGCGCGCAGTTGAGCGCGGTCTGGCCGCCCATCGTCGGCAGCAGCGCGTCGGGCCGCTCGCGCTCGATGATCGTCGCGACCATCTGCCAGGTGATGGGCTCGATGTAGGTGACGTCGGCCATTTCCGGGTCGGTCATGATCGTCGCCGGATTGCTGTTGACGAGGATGACGCGGTAGCCCTCCTCGCGCAGCGCCTTGCAGGCCTGCGCGCCCGAATAGTCGAATTCGCAGGCCTGCCCGATGATGATCGGGCCGGCGCCGATGATGAGGATGCTTTCGAGGTCGGTGCGCTTGGGCATGGCCTACTTCTTTTCCATCAGCTTCACGAACCGGTCGAAGAGGTACGCCACGTCGTGCGGCCCCGGGCTCGCCTCCGGGTGACCCTGGAACCCGAACGCCGGCCGGTCGCTGCGGGCGATCCCCTGCAGGCTGCCGTCGAACAGCGAGACGTGGGTGACGCGGACGTTGGCGGGGAGCGAGTCCGGGTCGACGGCGAAGCCGTGGTTCTGGCTGGTGATGTGGACCTGGCCGGTGTCCCGGTCGAGCACCGGATGGTTCGCGCCGTGGTGGCCGAACTTCATCTTCACCGTCTTCGCGCCCGACGCGAGGCCGAGCAGCTGGTGGCCGAGGCAGATGCCGAAGGTCGGCACGCCGGCGTCGACCAGCGTCCTGATCGCGGCGATCGCGTAGTCGCAGGGCTCCGGGTCGCCGGGCCCGTTGGACAGGAAGACCCCGTCGGGCGCGAGCGCCTGCACGACGGCGGCGGGCGTGGTCGCGGGCACGACCGTCAGGCGGCAGCCGCGCGCGGCGAGCATGCGCAGGATGTTGTGCTTGACGCCGAAATCGTAGGCGACGACGTGAAAGCGCGACGGCGGCGGCTCGCGGTAGCCTTCGCCCAGCGCCCACTCGCCGCCGGTCCACGCGTACGGCTCGCGGCAGCTGACGACCCGGGCGAGGTCCTGCCCGGCCATGCTGGGCGCGGCGCCGGCGCGACGGACCGCGTCGGCGATCGCGGCGTCGTCCAGCGTCCCGCCGGCGACGATGCAGCCGTTCTGGGCGCCGCGCTCGCGCAGCACGCGCGTCAGCTTCCGGGTGTCGAGGTCGGCGATCCCGACGATGCCGTTGCCCGCGAGCCAGGTCGAGAGGTCGCCCGTCGCGCGGAAGCTGGAGACGACGCGCGACAGGTCGCGGATGACGAGCCCCGCCGCGCTCGGCCGCACCGATTCGGCGTCCTCGGGATTCACGCCGACGTTGCCGATGTGCGGATAGGTGAGCGTGACGATCTGCCCGGCGTAGGACGGATCGGTCAGGATTTCCTGGTAGCCGGTCATCGCCGTGTTGAACACGACCTCGCCGGTCGCGTGGCCGGCGGCGCCGATCGAGCGGCCGCGGAACACCGAGCCGTCGGCCAGCGCGAGTGCCGCCGGGACGACCGGAGCGAACAGCGGGGCGCGGGTGACGGACGCGGTCATGGCAGCAGGTTTCGTGGCGGAGGAAAGGCGCCCCACGCGGGGCGGTCCGGACGTGCAAAGCGGGAACGTCTGCGCGCAGCACGTTCCCGCCATCGAGTCGGCGAATTATACCCCGCGCCGGCCGGGTCCGCCAACCGCTCCGATCAGGCCAGGCCGAGCACGTCGCGCATGTCGAACAGCCCCACCCGCCCCTCGGTGCGGCACGCCGCCGCGTAGCGTGCGGCGCGCAGCGCGCCGGCGGCGAAGTTGCCCCGCGACGCGGCCCTGTGGGTGAGTTCGACGCGCTCGCCGGGGCCGGCGAAGATGACCGTGTGCTCCCCGACGACGTCGCCGCCACGCAGCGTCGCGAAGCCGATCGCGTCGGTCGGCCGCTCGCCGGTGACGCCCTGCCGCGCGTAGACGGCGCAGTCGGCCAGGCGCCGGCCGGCGCCGGCGGCCGCCGCCTCGCCCAGCCGCAGCGCGGTGCCCGACGGGGCGTCGACCTTGTGCCGGTGGTGCATCTCGACGATCTCGATGTCGTAGTCGCCGGCGAGCCGGCGCGCCGCGTCCTCGACCAGCGCGATCAGGACGTTCACGCCGACGCTCATGTTGGGCGCGAACACCACCGGGATCGTCCGCGCATGCGCGGCCAGCGCTTCCTTCTGCGCCGGGTCGAGCCCGGTCGTGCCGACGACGGCGGCGACGCCGGCGCGCGTGCAGGCGGCCAGGTGCGCGAGCGTGCCTTCGGGCCGCGTGAAGTCGATCAGCACGTCGGCGGCGGCGAGCGCCGCGGCGACGTCGGTGCCGACGGTGACGCCGGTCGCGCGACCGAATCGCTCGCCCGCGTCGCGGCCGACGAAGGGACTGCCGGGAACCTCGAGCGCCGCACCGAGGCGAAGGTCGGTCGCGGCCAGCGTCGCCTCGATCAGCGCCTGGCCCATGCGCCCGCCGGCGCCGGCGATCGCGACCCGGGTCATCGCTGGTCGCGGAACAGGTCGAAGAACCAGGTCAGCACGCCCTTGTCGTCGGCCGACGGCAGCCTGCCCAGCGACCGCTCCGCGGCGAGACGGTTCAGCTCCATCGCCGACGGCGGCATCTCGTCGCCTTCCCAGCGCGCGAGCTTGTCGTCGACGAAGAACACCGCGAACCGGCGTTCCTCGCGGATCGTGCCCTGGCGCATGAACATGTAGACGTAGTCCCAGCGGTTGTCGCGGAACGCGCTGGTGATCAGCGGCGTGCCGAGGCTGGCGCGGACCTGGGTCTTGGTCTGGCCCACCTTCAGCCGGTCGACCATGTCCTGCGACAGGTGGTTGCCCTGGTTGATGTCGAGCTTGAAGACGCCGAACTGCTCGATCGCCGGGATGTAGGTGTTGATCGTCGAGCAGCCGCCGGCAGCGAGCGCGAAGGCGAGCGGCACGACCAACCGGACGCGGGCGGCGACGGAAAGCGGAAACCGGCGGAGGCGAGGAATTCTTGGCACGAGTCTGGCCGTTTGCGGAATGACCCACTATTATAGACGCGCCCGACCGGACCCGCCCCCTCCGACCTGCCCTCCCGATGACCAAGCCCCACGACCTCAAGAGCGCCGGCCTCAAGGCGACGCTGCCGCGGCTCCGGATCATCAGCCTGTTCGAGACCTCCCGCGTCCGGCACCTGACCGCCGAGGACGTCTACAAGCAGCTGCTCGCCGACGGCGTGGACATCGGCCTCGCCACCGTCTACCGCGTGCTGACGCAGTTCGAGCAGGCGGGCCTGCTCGTCCGCCACCATTTCGAGTCGGGCAAGGCCGTGTTCGAGCTCGACGAAGGCCGGCACCACGACCACCTCGTCTGCATGCAGTGCGGGCGCGTCGAGGAATTCTACGACGCCGAGATCGAGAAGCGGCAGGCGAAGATCGCCCGCGACCGCGGCTTCGAGATCACCGAACACGCGCTGTACCTGTACGCGGAGTGCACGAAGCCGCGCTGCCCCCACCTCAAGAAGTGACGACGGAGCGGCGCCCCGAGGTCCGCGGGTCGGCGCCGGGCCATGCGGTGGCCACCGGCGGTGACCACCTCAGCGACCACTCCGGTGACCGCGCGGGTGGCGACCGCGACGGTCAGGGCGCGCGCGGAACGGCAGCGCCGCCGCGGGTGAAGTCGGCGAGCCGGAAGCCCAGCAGCCACAGCGCCGCGAAATACGCCGCGGCGCCCGCGGCGCAGACCCAGGACAGGCGCAGGACGCGGGTCCAGAGCGTCGCCTCCAGCCAGAGCGACGCCGGACCGGCAATGGCCAGCAGCAGCGCGCCGAGCACGAACAGCGCGACCGCGGTCCTGGCGACGAACAGCAGCCAGCCGGGCCGGGGCGTGTAGATGCCCTGCTTTCGCAGGAACCAGAACAGCAGGCCGGCGTTCAGGCACGCGCCGATCGACGTGGACAGCGTCAGGCCCGCGTGCCCGAGCGGAAACATCAGGATCACGGCGAATGTCTGCGCGACCAGCACGGTGACGAACGCGATCTTCACCGGCGTCTTCATGTTCTGCCGCGCATAGAAGCCGGGCGCGAGGATCTTGACCACGATGAAGCCCAGCAGGCCGATGCTGTAGCCCAGCAGCGCCTGGCGCGTCATCAGCACGTCGTTCACGGTGAAGCGGCCGTAGTGGTAGAGCGTCGACACCAGCGGCACCGCGAGCACCCACAGCGCGACCGCCGCCGGCAGCGCGAGCAGGAAGGCGAGCCGCAGCCCCCAGTCGAGCAGGGACGAGTACGCCGCGGGGTCGCCATCGCTGTGGTGCTTCGCCAGCGTCGGCAGCAGCACGGTTCCCAGCGCCACGCCGAGCAGCGCGCTCGGGAATTCCATCAGCCGGTCGGCGAAGGTGATCCAGGAAATGCGCCCGTCGCCCAGCGCCGCGGCGAGCTGCGTGTTGATCAGCGCGGAGATCTGCGCCGCCGACACCCCCAGCACCGCCGGCCCCATCGCGGCGAGCACCCGCCGCACGCCTTCGTCGCGCCAGTCGAATCGCAGCGTGGGGAGCATCCCGATCTTCGCCAGCGGCCTGATCTGCAGCGCCAGCTGGGCGACGCCGCCGATCAGCACGCCCCAGGCCAGCGCCTTGACCGGCGGGTCGCAGTGCGGCGCCAGGAACACCGCCGCGCCGATGATCGCCACGTTGAGCAGCACCGGCGTGAACGCCGGGATCGCGAACTGGCGGAAGACGTTCAGCACGCCGCCCGCCAGCGAGATCAGCGACACGAACAGGATGTACGGAAACACGATGCGGATGAGCTCGGTGGTGAGCTCGACCTTGCCCGGGGTGCGCACGAAGCCGGACGCCAGCACGTACACCAGCCACGGCGCCGCCAGCACGCCGATCACCGTCAGCCCGAGCAGCGCGAACGCCATCAGCGACCCGACGCGGCCGACCAGCGCCCGGGTCTCGTCCTCGCCCCGCGTGCGCCGGTACTCCGCGAAGATCGGGACGAACGCCTGCGAGAACGCGCCCTCGGCGAACAGGCGACGCAGGATGTTCGGCAGCCGGAAGGCCGCCTCGAACGCGTCCATCGCCGGTCCCGCGCCGAAGGCGCTGGCCTTGATGCTCTCCCGTACGAGGCCGGTGATCCGCGACAGCAGCGTCATGCCGCTGACGGTGGACAGCGCGCGCAGCAGGCTCATCGGGACGGACGCGGGGGGCGACAGGAGAACGGCGAAGGGGGCAAGGGGGCGTCCGGGCGGCGGGAGGGAGGTTGGGGATGGGGGCGGGGATGGGGATGAGGGCGACGCCGGGGATATCGCAGGGCCGGCCGGTGTGCCCGGTCCCGGACTTGCGGGTCGCAGGGCGGGCCACGGCCGGCAGCCCGCCCGCCAAAGGGGGCGCCGCGCCTTGCGCGACCGACGTCAGGCTGCTATTATGCTAGGTCTTTTTCGGCAACTCAAAGCACACGAAGGATTTTCAGCCATGGCCAACACGGTCCAAGCCCGCAAGCGCGCCCGGCAAGCGGAAGAAACCCGCCAGCGCAACGCGAGCCTCAAGTCGGCGCTGCGCACCGCGGTCAAGAAGGTGAAGAAGGCGATCGCGACCGGCGACAAGGCCGCCGCCGCGTCCCAGTTCCAGGCATCGCAGTCGGTGATCGACCGCATCTCCGACAAGCGGATCGTGCACAAGAACACCGCGTCGCGCACCAAGTCGCGCCTCGCCCAGGCGATCAAGGCCCTCGCCTGACCGCCCGCCGTCGGCGCGCCGACGACGAGAGAGCGCCTTCGGGCGCTCTTTCCATTGGTGGCGCTGCCGCGGTCCGCTCCGGCCGGTCAGACCGGCTCGCGCGGCTCCCCGCGGGGTGCCGGACCCGGCGGCACCAGGGTTTGCGGCGACGCCAGCGCGCCGGCGGTGCGCTGGACGGTCAGTTCGTTGTCGCCGGCAAAGCCGAGCAGGAACTGGAACAGCCGCGGCTCGATCGCGGCCAGCCTGGCGCCGACGATCACCGCCTTCACGCCGCGCACGTTGACCGGGCGGACCAGCGGCGAGTACGAGAGCCTCTGGTCGGACCCGAACGCCGCGGTCAGTCCCGCCAGCCGCTCGGACCAGTCGCTCGGCCGGAACGGGCGCCCGGCGGCGGTGAGACCCCAGATGACGACGTCGCTGCCTTCGGGATCCATGAGCGCGAATTTTAGCATCGCGACCGCGGGTCGCCGGCGCTGGCCCCGAACTTGCGTCCGACGTTTCACCGCGCGGACTGCAGTCGCACGTCCGCCCCTGACCAGACCGAGCGACAACGATGCGTGACGACCCGGCCGACGCCGACCTCGACCTCTGGGAATTCCACTTCCGGGATCCCGCGGCGGCGGTCGCGCGCGCCGAAGCGCTGCTCGCCGGCGACGGGGGCCACAGGGTCGACAGGGTCGACGCCCGGGCGCGCGCCTGGGCCCATCTGACGGTCGCCTTTCAGCGCCTGTTCTTCACGGCCGTCCCCGCGGAGGCGCGCGCATCGCTCGACCGCGCGCAGCAGGGGTTCGTCGCGCTCGGAGACCGCCGCGGCGAAATCCTCGCCCGCACCGGGCACGCGCGGCTGCTGCTGATCGAGCAGGAGGTCGAGGCGGCGCGCGTACGGCTGCTCGAGCTCTATCCGGACGCATTGCGGCTGCTGCCACCGCAGGACCGCTTCTGGGTCGTCAATGCGTTGGGCGCGACGTACTACTACACGGACCGGCTGGACGAGGCGATCCGTTACCTGCACGAGGCGCTGGAGGCGCTGCGGACCGTGGCGCCTTCGCCCCAGCTGCCCACGGTGATGTCGAATCTCGCCGCGGCGCTGGTCACCGTCGGCGACTACGCACCGGCGAAGGAACTGGCCCGCGACGCGCTGGCGATGCTCCCCCGCTACAACAACCCGCGCCTGGTGCTGTTCGCGCAATCGAATCTCGCGGAGGCGGAGCTCGGGCTCGGCGACCTCGCGGCGGCGCTCCGGCTGGTCGACGAGATCGCCGCCACGACGGGCTTCGACCAGCCGGTGGCCGCGCAGGGCCACTACTGCGCCGTCGCCGCCGAAGTCTACGCGCTGGCGCGGCGCGTCACCGATGCCCGGCGCGCCGCTGGCCTTGCGGCGACGATCTGCCGCGACCATCCCGGCGGCTTCAACGAGGTCTACAGCCGGTGGGCGGCCGCCGTCGTCGCCGACGCCGAGGCGCCCGGCTCCCCGGAGGCGATCGCCGCGCTGCAGGCCGCCGCCGACACGGCGCTGCGGCACCGGCACCTGCCCACGCAGTGCCGCGCGCACGAGCGGCTCGCGGCGCATCACGCGAGCCGCGGCGCGTTCGAGGACGCGTACCGCCACCAGACACGGCTCACCGACGTGCAGACCCAGCGCCTGTCCAGCCGCGCGAGCATCAAGTACTACCACCTCAAGGTCCAGCACGAGCTGACGCACGCCCGGGTCGAGCGGGACCGCGCCGAGCGCCAGCGCGCCGAGAGCGAGGCGCTCAACCGCCAGCTCGAGCGGCTCAACGGCGAGCTGGTGGCGCGCATGCAGGAGGTCGAAGCGTTGCAGGCGCAGCTCGCGCGCGAGGCCGTCCGCGATCCGCTGACGCAGCTCTTCAACCGGCGGTACCTGCTGACGGTGATGCCGGGGCTGCTCGCCGGGGCGACGCGGCGCGAGGCGCCGCTGTCGGTCGCGCTGATCGACCTCGACCACTTCAAGCAGATCAACGACCGGCACGGCCACCCCGCCGGCGACCGGGTGCTGGCCCAGGTGGGTCAGTTGCTGGGCAGCGCGCTGCGACCCTCGGACGTCGTCTGCCGCTACGGCGGCGAGGAATTCTGCATCGTACTGCCGGACACGGACGCCGACGGCACCCGGGCGGCGCTGGCCGGACTCGCGGCCAGCCTGCGGACCCTCGCCATCGAATGCGACGGCACCGTGCTTTCGGGCCTCACGTTCTCCGGCGGCATCGCCACCTGCCCGGAGCGCGGCACCTCGTTCGAGAAACTTCTCGCCGCCGCCGACCGCGCGCTGTACGCCGCCAAGCACGACGGCCGCGATCGCGCGTTCGTCGCGGCGGGACACTGACGTCGGGAACCGCGCGCCTACTGCGACCGCGGCCGAAACCGGCGGCGGGACCGGTCGGGCGGCGGGTCAGCCGGACGAGGTCGCCGGCGCGGCCGGACGCTGGCCGGTCAGCAGGTACGCGACGAGGTCGCGGACGGGGCGGATCTCGTCGCCGAAGGGAAGCGCCGCGGCCCCCCGGAAGAACAGCCCCTTGCCGACGTCGCCGGCGAGTCCCTCGGCCAGCTTCTGGTCGATGCAGAACTGGCCGGCCCCGGCGTTGCCGTCGCGCAAGCCGCACTGGACCAGGCAGTCGAACTTCAGCGTGCAGCGCGGCTTCTTGTGCGCGACCGCGGTCAGCTTCGGCAGGTACTCGAGGTACTTGGCGAGCCAGGGCGTGCGCACCGCGCGCGCCGGCAGGCCGGCCACGCTCATGAACTCGACGATGTCCTCCGGCGCCGCGCCGGCGAGGACGCGCTTGAACGCCATATCGGCGTCGCCCTCCTCGGTCACGGCGAAGGCGGTGCCGAGCTGGACCCCCGAGGCGCCCAGCGCGATCAGTTCTCGAACGCGCTCGTGCGTGTTGATGCCGCCCGCCGGGATCAGCGGAATCGCGCCGTCGGCGATGCCTTCGGCGCGGAAGAACGCCAGCGCATCGGGGAGCACGTTCTCGAAATCGAAGCGCGGGTCGCCGAGGTCGGCGATCTTCGCCGCGCCGAGGTGGCCGCCGGCGTGGCGCGGATGCTCGACGACGATGGCGTCGGGCAGCCGGCCCTTGCGCGCCCACTTCTTGACGATCAGCGCGATGCCGCGCGCGTCGGACAGGATCGGGATCAGCGCGACGTCGGGATGCCCGGCGGCGAGATCGGGCAGGTCGAGCGGAAGCCCGGCCCCGACGACGATCGCGTCGGCGCCGCTGGCGATGGCCTGCTTCACGTACCGCGGGTACTCCGACACCGCGCGCATCACGTTGACCGCCACCATGCCGCGGCCCGCGGCCAGCGCCCGCGCGGCCACGATCTCGCGGTCCAGCGCCGTCAGGTTGGCCGCGTCCACCTCGGCCTTCGACGCGTGCGCGGTCGCCTCGCGCAGGTCCGGGTGATGGCGGCGCAGGTCGACGCTGGCGATGGTGCCGACGGCGCCGAGCGACGCGACGGTCCCGGCCAGCCGGTGCGCCGACACGCCGACGCCCATGCCGCCCTGGACGATGGGCAGCAGCCGGCGGCCGCGGATGATCAGCGGGGGCAGGTCGGCGACATCGGCTTGGATCGGCGCAGGCACGCTCATGGGGGGCCCGGTGCGCGGAAAACCGCAGGTCTGCGGACACTACGCGGTGCGGCGGCAGGCCGCATTGACGCGGATCAACGGCGGGCGCCACCGGGACCGCGGCCGGTGCGTGCTAAAATGTTGTTTTGACTGAAGTTGGCAGGCCCGATCGCGCGACGAGGCGCGAGCGAGGGCGCCACGCCACTCCAGGTCGTTGCCGGTTGCCGCCATGCCCTCCGAGCCCCCCAAGCACTTCCTGCAACTCCAGGATTTCTCCCCGGAGGAGTTCGCGCACCTGATCGCCCGCACGCGCTGGATCAAGGACCGCTTCAAGCGCTACGAGCTCTACCAGCCGCTGCGCGACCGGACGCTGGCGATGGTGTTCGAGAAGGCCAGCACGCGCACCCGCGTGTCGTTCGAGGCCGGCATGAACCAGCTCGGCGGCATCGCCATCAACCTGACGCGCGGCGACACGCAGCTGTCGCGCGGCGAGCCGATCGAGGACCTCGCGCGGGTGATCTCGCGGATGGTCGACGTCGTGATGATCCGCACCTTCGAGCAGACGATCATCGAGCGCTTCGCCGCCCATTCCCGGGTGCCGGTGATCAACGGGCTCACCAACGAGCACCATCCCTGCCAGATCCTGGCGGACGTCTACACCTACGTCGAGCTGCGCGGCGGCATCGCCGGCCGCACGGTGGCGTGGATCGGCGACGCCAACAACATGCTGACGAGCTGGCTGCAGGCCGCCGCGATCTTCGGCTTCACCGTCAACGTGTCGTCACCGGCGGGCTACGCCCTCGACGTCGCGAAGCTGTCCGCGGCCGAGCGCGCGCACTGCGCGACGTTCGCCGATCCGATGGAAGCCTGCCGGGGCGCCGACCTCGTCACCACCGACGTCTGGACCAGCATGGGCTTCGAGGCCGAGAACGCCGAACGCCTCGCCGCGTTCGCCGACTGGCAGGTCGACGCCGACATGATGCGGCAGGCGAAGGCCGACGCGCTGTTCATGCACTGCCTGCCCGCGCACCGCGGCGAGGAAGTCGCCGCCGAGGTCATCGACGGGCCGCAGAGCGTCGTCTGGGACGAGGCCGAGAACCGGCTGCACGCGCAGAAGGCGCTGCTGGAATACCTCGTCTGCGGCCGCATCACCGGCTGAACGCCGATCCGCGATGATTTCGGGTCGACCATCCATCCTGCGCCCGCGCCGGCCCTCGGCGCGCACGTCGTGTCCGGCCCGGGCGCGAGCGCAGCCAACCACCGGAGTTCACCCATGAAACGACGCCCCGCGCTCGTCGCGCTGCTGCTCGCCGCCCTGGCCATCGGACCCGCGGCGGCGCAGGCCTGGCCGGACAAACCGATCCGGTTCGTCATGACCGCGCCCGCCGGCAGCTCGATCGACGTGCTCGGCCGCACCATCGCCGACAAGCTCAAGGACCGCCTCGGCCAGCCGGTCGTCGTCGAGAACAAGCCGGCGGCCGGCGGCACCGTCGCCGTCGCCGAGGTGGCGAAGGCCGCGCCCGACGGCTACACGATGGTGCTCGGGTTCAACGGCCCGCTTGCGTTCGGCCCGCTGCTGCAGAAGCTGCCCTACGACGTCGCGAAGGACCTGGCGCCGGTGATCATCACCTCGAGCCAGCCCAACGTGCTCGCCGTCAACGCGACGCTGCCGGTGAAGAACCTGGCCGAGCTCGTCGCGTACGCGAAGGCGAACCCGGGCAAGCTCAACTACGCGTCGGTCGGCAACGGCAGCTCGTCGCACCTCAACATGGAATTGCTGAAGTCGGTCGCCGGCATCGACGCCGTCCACGTGCCGTTCAACGGCTCGCCGCCGGCGGTCACCGCCACGGTCCAGGGCGAGACGCAGATGATGTTCGCCGTGATGCAGCCGCTGCAACCGCAGATCCAGGCGGGCAAGCTGCGCGCCATCGCGGTCACGACGGCGAAGCGCTTTCCATTGCTGCCGGAGCTGCCGGCGATCGCCGAGTCGGGCTACCCCGGCTTCGAGGCGCTGGCCTGGAACGGCGTGATGGTTCCCGCGGCGACGCCGCGGCCGATCGTCGCCCGCCTCAACGCCGAAATCGACGCCATCCTGAAGCAGCCGGACGTCGTGCAGAAGATGAACGCCGCGGGCTTCCAGCTCGTCGGCGGCGCCCCCGAGGACCTGTCGGCGCTGATCAAATCCGAGACCGAGCGCTGGGCGCCGGTCATCCGCCGCCTCGGCCTCAAGATCGACTGAACCCGAACAACCTCCCAACCACGTGCCCAAATCCATGAAACCCAAGAAAGTCGTCCTCGCCTATTCCGGCGGCCTCGATACCTCGGTCATCCTCAAGTGGCTGCAGGACACCTACGGCTGCGAAGTCATCACCTTCACCGCCGACATCGGCCAGGGCGAGGAGGTCGAGCCGGCGCGCCGGAAGGCCGAGCTGCTCGGGATCAAGAAGAAGAACATCCACATCGAGGACCTGCGGGAGGAGTTCGTCCGCGACTTCGTGTTCCCGATGTTCCGCGCCAACGCCGTGTACGAAGGCGAGTACCTGCTCGGCACGTCGATCGCGCGGCCGCTGATCGGCAAGCGGCTGGTCGAGATCGCCCGCGAGACCGGCGCCGACGCGGTCAGCCACGGCGCGACCGGCAAGGGCAACGACCAGGTCCGCTTCGAGCTCACCGCCTACGCGCTGATGCCCGACGTCAGGATCATCGCGCCGTGGCGCGAGTGGGACCTGCTGTCGCGCGAGAAGCTCCTGGCCTACGCCGACAAGAACGGCATCCCGGTCGACTTCAAGAAGCGCAAGGGCGGCGCGCCGTACTCGATGGACGCCAACCTGCTGCACATCAGCTACGAGGGCGGGATCCTCGAGGACCCGAATTTCGAGCCGGAGGCTTCGATGTGGCGCCGCACGGTGTCGCCGGAAAAGGCGCCGGCGAAGCCGCAGGTGGTGGAGATCGAGTACAAGCACGGCGACATCGTCGCCATCGACGGCAGGAAGCTCTCGCCGGCGCAGGCGCTGACCACGCTGAACGAGTACGGCGGCCGGCACGGCATCGGCCGGCTCGACATGGTCGAGAACCGGTACGTCGGCATGAAGTCCCGCGGCTGCTACGAGACGCCCGGCGGCACGATCATGCTGAAGGCGCACCGCGCGATGGAGTCACTGACGCTCGACCGCGAGGTGCTGGCGCTCAAGGACGACCTGATGCCCCGCTACGCGCGGATGATCTACAACGGCTACTGGTTCAGCCCCGAGCGCACGCTGCTGCAGGGCCTGATCGACGCGTCGCAGGCGACGGTCAACGGCACCGTGCGCCTCAAGCTCTACAAGGGCACGATCCTGTGCATCGGCCGCGCCTCGAAGCACGATTCGCTGTTCGACACCTCGATCGCGACCTTCGAGGACGACGCGGGAGCCTACGACCAGAAGGACGCCGAAGGCTTCATCAAGCTCAACGCGTTGCGGCTGCGCATCGGGGCCAATCGCCGCAAGCGCGGCAAGTAATCAGGCCGCCCATGCCGGACTCCGCCGAGAGCCTTCCCGACCGCGGACTGCTGGCGCAGGCGCTGCGCCTGCACCAGGCCGGCAGGCGGCCGGAAGCGGAGGACACGTACGCGCGCTACCTCGCCGCGCATCCCGACGTCCCGACGGCGCTGAACAACGCGGCGACGCTGGCGCTGGAGATGGGCCGCGCGCCGCTCGCCGTCGCGCGCCTCGAGCGCGCGGTGGCGATCGATCCCGACGGGCCGGTGGGCCGGCACAACCTCGGCTTCGCGCTGGTCCGCGCGAACCGGCCGCTGGAAGCGATGTTCCACCTGGAACGCGCGGTGGCGCTCGACCCCGGGTACGCCAGCGCCTGGAACAACCTGGGCATCGCACTGGCGCACGCCGGCAACCGGCCCGCGGCGATCAGGGCGTTCGAGCGCGCGCTGGCGCTCGACGCCGGATTTGCCGACGCCGCGGTGAACCTCGGCGACATGCAGAATCGCGCCGGCGACACCGCCCGGGCCCGCGCCTCCTTCGAGCGCGCGCTGGCGGCGAAGCCGGACCATCCCGGCGCGATCGTCGGGCTCTCGTTCGCGCAGGCACTCGACGGCGAACTCGATGCGGCGCTCGCCGCGATGGAGGCCCGGGCCCGGCCCGCGCCGGCCTACGCACCGTTCTGGCAGACGCTGGCCGCGCTGCGGCACTGGTCGGGCGATCTCGATCGAGCCGAGGACGCGTACAAGCAGGCGGCCGCGCTGGACCCGACCGACTACGACGCGCGATTCGGGATCGCCAGCACGCTGCTCGGCCGGGGCGACTATGTGCACGGCCTGCGTGCGTTCGAGGACCGGCCCGACGGCCGGTACGGCCCCGCGCGCCGCTACCCGGCGCTGCCCGTGTGGAGCGGCGCCAGGCTCGACGGCACGCTGCTGGTGTTCTGCGAACAGGGCCTCGGCGACGTCGTGCAGTTCGCGCGCTTCATGCCGGCCGCGCGCAAGCGGGTGCGCGAAGTCGTGTTCGTCGTCGACGGCTACTGGCGGCCGCTGGCGCCGCTGCTCGCCTCGCTCGCCGGGGTCGACCAGCTGGTGACGGACGCCGCCGCCGTCGACGGACTCGACCGGCCACCGGCGGCGCGCGTCTCGGTGCTCTCGCTGGCGCACCTGCTCGACGTCGTCCCGGACCAGCTGCCCGGTCCCGTGCCGTACCTCGCGCCGCCGCGCGACCGGGCGGCCGGCTGGGCCCTGCGGGTCGGCGCATTGCCCGGTCTCAAGGTCGGACTCGCCTGGTCGGCGCTCCATCGCGGCGACCACGGTTACCTGACCCGGCACAAGTCGGTGCCGGTCGCCGCGCTGGCGCCGATCGTCGCCCAGCCGGGTGTTTCGTTCGTCAGCCTTCAGCCCGGCGCCGCCGGCGACCGGTCGCCGCTGGGGGCGCTCGCCGACCGCATCGTCGACTGGACCGCCGGGTTCCACGATTTCGGCGACACGGCCGCCGTCATCGCGGCGCTCGACCTCGTCGTCACCACCGACACCTCGGTCGCGCACGTCGCGGGCGCGCTCGGCAAGCCGGTATGGCTGCTCGACCGCTACAATGCGTGCTGGCGCTGGCGACTCGACCCGCAGCATTCGCCCTGGTATCCGGCATTGACGATCTTCCGCCAGCACGCATTCCTCGACTGGCGCCAGGCGCTCGCCGCGGTGCAGTCCGAACTCGCCCGCGTCGTCGCCGGCGAGCGGCAGCTGCCCTGAAGCGCCCCGCCCTGCCCGAACTGCGACTCCGCCTCTCCCCATTCCCACGCCGGAAACCGCCATGCCCTCGTTCGACATCGTCTCCGAAGTCAATCAGGTCGAAGTGCGCAATGCCATCGACCAGGCCAACAAGGAAATCAGCACGCGCTTCGACTTCAAGGGGTCGGATTCGCGCGTCGAGTACGACGGCAAGGCGCTGACGCTGTATGCCGACGACGAGTTCAAGCTCGGCCAGGTGATGGACGTGCTCGGCGCCAAGTTCGCCAAGCGGCAGGTCGACACCCGCTCGCTGAAGGACGGCGACATCGAGAAGATCTCGGGCAACAAGGTGAAGCGCATCGTCACCGTCCGCACCGGGGTCGACCAGGACACGGCCAAGAAGATCGTCAAGCTGCTGAAGGACAGCAAGGCCAAGGTCCAGGGTTCGATCCAGGGCGACACGGTGCGCGTGTCCGGCGGCAAGCGCGACGACCTGCAGGCGGCGATCGCCCTGGTCAAGCAGGCCGTCACCGACTACCCGCTGCAATACCAGAACTTCCGCGATTGAACGCTCCCGTCAATCTCGCGGCGCCGATCGCGACGGCGCGACTCGATCTCGAGCCGCTGCGCCCCGCGCACGCGGAGATCTGCTTCGCCTCGTTCGCCGATCCGTCGCTGTACCGGTACATCGACCTGCCGATGCCGGCGGACGCGGGCGAACTGCGCGAGCGCTTCGCCGGCTGGCGCCGCGGCAGCGGCCGCCCCGAGGAGATCTGGCTGAACTGGATCGCGTTCGAGCGCGGATCCGGACGCGCGGCGGGCTGGTTCCAGGCGACCGCGAAGCTGGCCGACCGCGAGGCCCACATCGCGTACTTCGTGTTCGGCACCTTCCAGCGCCGCGGTGTCGCCGTCGAGGCGGTGCGGGGGATCGCCGAGCGGCTGTTCGCGGCGACCGACGTGACGACGCTGATCGCTCAGACGGACGAGCGCAACGAGGCGTCGCGCCGCGCGGCGGTGGCCGCCGGCTTCGTCGCCGACCCGCTGCCGCTGGCGTCGACGCTGCGCGGAGAACCGTCGACCGACCGCGTGTTCCGGCTGCGGCGGCCTTCCGCCCCGGCCTCCTGACGGGAATCGACCGGCGGCCCTCCCCCTCCGCCTGGCGCGCCGCGCCGCGGGGTTTCCCGGCCGCCTCAGGCGAGGTCGGCGACGAGCGCGGCGCGCGATTCGGCGCCGAGCGCGGGAATCGAGGCGGTGTAGTGGGGATGGTCGACGCCGACGCCCAGGCTCACGCCGTACTTCAGCGCGGCGACCATCTCCGGCGTGAATTCGAAGCGCAGGAAGTGCACCGCCGAGGTCTTTTCGGCGTTCTCGCGCTCGAGGTCCTCGTCGGCGATGGCGTACACCTTCGGGCAGCCCTCGACCTGCACCCACACGCGGTCCTCGAGGCCCTTGAGCTGACCCAGCGCCTTCCGGCGCTCGTCGACGTCCTCGTACTCGATCAGCATCGTCGCCTTGAGGTTGGTGCCGTCGGGCACCAGCGGGTTGTAGGCGTCGAGCTCGTCCTGGATGCCCGCCTCCTCGAAGGTCTTCTCGATCCGCAGCATTTCCTGGATCTGGTAGCGCAGCGTCAGCTCGTCCTCGAACACCAGCGTCAGGTGCTCGCCGAGATGGACGGTGCGCGGCTTCTTGTGGGCGAGCACCTTGGCGCGGAATTCCTTGCGCGCCTTGGCGTAGGCCTCGAGCGTCAGCAGCGATTCTCGCGTGATGCGCGGCATGCCCGGCTCCTTGGTCGTCGATGTCATGCGATTCTCCGTCGATATGAACCCGCCGCTTCGAGCCTGCGACGCTCCGCCGGGTTCCGCGGCGCGCCTGGACAGCGCGCCGCGATGGTCATTCGATGCCGTAGGCCATGCGGATCAGCGTCAGCGGATGCGCCCTCGCGGGTTCCGCCGCGCCCGATTCCCCGATGCCCTGCTGGATGCGCCGGCCGGCGATCGGACAGTCGGAACTGACGAACTGGGGCTCGTCCTGGGCCATCTGGCGGAACACCGGCTTGCCGATCTTCATCGAGGCGTCGATGAACTCGCTCTTCACGCCATAGGTCCCGTCGTGCCCGGCGCAACGCTCGACCGTGTTCACCGTGGTCTCCGGCACCCACTCGAGGACCTCGCGCGTCTTCTGGCCGACGTTCTGCACGCGTGAGTGGCACGGGATGTGGTAGCTGACCTTGCCCAGCGGCCGCTTGAAGTCCTTCTTCAGCAGCCCATCCTTGTCCCGCAGCACCAGGTACTCGAACGGATCGAACATCGCCTCGCGCACCGCCTTCACGTCGGCGTCGTCCGGGTACATCAGCGGCAGCTCCTGCTTGAACATCAGCGTGCAGGACGGCACCGACGTGACGATCGCCCAGCCTTCGCGGGCCAGCGCCGCGAGTGCGGGGATGTTGATGTTCTTGAGGCGATCCACCGCCTCGAAGTCGCCGAGCTCGAGCTTGGGCATGCCGCAGCACGCCTCCTTCTCGACCAGGCGGTAGGGAATCTCGTTGTGAGCGAGGATCGCAAGCAGGTCGTGCCCGATCCCCGGCTCGTTGTAGTTGATGTAGCAGGTCGAGAACACCGCGACCTTGCCCGGCGTGCGCTGGCCGTCCCGCGCCGGCCAGGCGACCGATGTCGCGGCGGACTTGCGGAAGGGCTTCGGGTCGTAGGGCGGCAGCCGGGTCTGCGCGGCGACGCCCAGCACCTTGTCCATCATCGTTCGCGTCGCCGGCGTGCGGTTGGCCCAGTTGACCGTCTGCACCACGACCGGGATCGTCGCGAGCTTGCCGACCGCGTCGGTGCTCGTGAGCAGGCGATCACGGAAACGCGCGCCGTGCTGCTTGTACTTGACGGCCTTGGCTCGCAGCATCAGGTGCGGAAAGTCGAGGTTCCACGGATGCGGCGGCACGTACGGGCACTTCGTCATGTAGCACACGTCGCACAGGTAGCAGTGGTCGACGACCTTCCAGTAGTCGTCCTTCGCGACGCCGTCCACCTCCATCGTCTTGCTCTCGTCGACGAGGTCGAACAGCGTCGGGAACGACTGGCACAGGTTCACGCAGCGCCGGCAGCCGTGACAGATGTCGAAGACGCGCTCCATCTCCTTGAACAGCGCTTCGCTGTCGTAGAACTCGGGATTGCGCCAGTCGAGCGGGTGGCGCGTGGGCGCTTCGAGGCTGCCTTCGCGGACGGTCATCGTGGACTCTTGGAATGTGGAGGGTGCAACAGCTTGGTGCCACCGCGACGGCGCCGGAACGGGCGCCGCCGCGGCGGCCGGTCGGAGGCTTCCGCTCCGTCGCGCGGGGCCGGCACCGCCGGCGCCCGCTCCGACAGGCGGAGACTCAGTCCGTCAACGCGTCGAGGGCCTTCTGGAACCGGTTGGCGTGCGACCGCTCGGCCTTCGCCAGCGTCTCGAACCAGTCGGCGATCTCGTCGAACTGCTCGTCGCGCGCGGACTTCGCCATGCCCGGGTACATGTCGGTGTACTCGTGCGTCTCGCCGGCCACGGCGGCCTTCAGGTTCTGCCGCGAGCTGCCGATCGGGAGATCCGTCGCCGGGTCGCCGACCTGCGCGAGATAGTCGAGGTGGCCGTGGGCGTGGCCGGTCTCGCCTTCCGCCGTCGAGCGGAACAGCGCCGCGACGTCGTTCTGGCCTTCGACGTCAGCCTTGTTCGCGAAGTAGAGGTAACGGCGGTTCGCCTGCGATTCGCCGGCGAACGCGGCCTTGAGATTGTCGTGGGTCTTGGTGCCTTTGAGGCTCTTCATCGTGCATCTCCTCTCGAGGTGAACGCGTCGGCGAAACATGGCCGCCAACACGGTAGCTGCGACCGCCGGAAACCTTCTGCTTCCGACGACACCTCATTTTGCGCGCCGCGCGGCGGCCCCGTCCAATTGACTGTGCCAATGCGGACGATAACCTGCGCTAATGCCCCGGGCGGCTCGCGTCGCCTCGCAGCGGCCGGCCTGCGACGCGCCGACGCACTCCCGGCCCCGCGGCGATCGTGACGGCCACGACGTCGCACCGGCCCGACCGGCGATGCGGTGCGCATCGCCGGGCTCGCCGCGGATCAGTCGATCCGCTCGTACGCCGGCAGCGTCAGGAACTCGACGAAGGTGTCGTTGTTGACGAGGTCGGCGAAGATCTTCGCCGCGTCGTCGTATTTCCCCTCGCCGAACGCGGCGCCGAGAAGATCGCGGATCTTCTGCATCTCCTCCGGAATCATGGCGCCGACCATTTCCTTGGTCACCTTGCGGCCGTCGTCGAGCTTGCCCTTCGGCGAGCGGATCCACTGCCAGACCTGCGAACGCGAGATCTCGGCGGTGGCCGCGTCCTCCATCAGGTTGAAGATCGGAACCGCGCCCTGCCCCGCCAGCCACGCGCCGATGTACTGGATCGCGACGTTGATGTTGAGGCGCAGGCCCTTCTCGGTGATCGGCTGCTCCGGCTCGAACCTGACGAGGTCCGCCGCAACGACCTTGACGTCCTCGCGCTTCCTGCTCGCGATCTGGTTCGGCGCCGGCATCAGGCGGTCGAACGCCTCCATCGCCACCGGCACCAGCGCCGGATGCGCGACCCAGGTGCCGTCGTGGCCGTAGGTCGCCTCGCGCTCCTTGTCGGCCTTCACCTTGGCGAACGCCTCCGCGTTGGCCGTCTCGTCGTTCTTCACCGGGATCTGCGCGGCCATGCCGCCCATCGCGTGGATGTTGCGGCGGTGGCAGGTCTTGATGCACAGCTCCGCATAGCTCCGGAGGAAGTGCGTGGTCATCGTGACCAGGACCCGGTCCGCGAGGCAGAAGTCGGCGTTGTTCCGGAACTTCTTGATGCACGAGAAGATGTAGTCCCAGCGGCCGCAGTTGAGACCTGCCGAGTGCTCGCGCAGCTCGTACAGGATCTCGTCCATCTCGTAGGCGGCAAGGATCGTCTCGATCAGCACCGTCGCCTTGATCGTGCCGCGCGGGACGCCGAGCGTCTCCTGCGCCATCACGAAGATGTCGTTCCACAGCCGCGCCTCGAGATGGCTTTCCATCTTCGGCAGGTAGAAGTACGGGCCGCTGCCGCGCGCGACCAGCTCCTTCGCGTTGTGGAAGAAATACAGCGCGAAGTCGAAGATGCCGCCGGACATGACCTGCCCGTCGATCTTGACGTGCTTCTCCGGCAGGTGCCAGCCGCGCGGGCGCACGAACAGCGTGGCGACCTTGTCGTTGAGCTTGTACGCCTTGCCCTCGGGGGAGACGTAGTCGATGCGGCGGCGGATGGCATCGCGCAGGTTGAGGTGACCCTGGAGGTTGTTGTCCCAGCGCGGCGTGTTGGCGTCCTCGAAGTCGGCCATGAACACCTTGGCACCCGAGTTGAGCGCGTTGATGATCATCTTGCGGTCGACGGGACCGGTGATCTCGACCCGGCGGTCCTGGATGTCCGCACCGACCGGCGCGCAGGTCCAGTCGCCCTCGCGCACCGCGCGCGTCTCGGGCAGGAAGTCGGGCAGCTTGCCCGCGTCGAGTTCGGCCTGCCGCTGGGCGCGCTTCGCCAGCAGCTCCGTCCGCCGGCCGCCGAACGCGCGCTGCAGCTTCGCGGCGAACGCGACGGCCTCGGGGGTCAGGATTTCGGCGTACTCGGGGGTGATGCGGCCGGTGATCTCGATGCCGGCGCCGTAGGCAGGGGTGCTCATCGTCGGGTCCTCGTGCGTGGAAGGGGGAGTCGCGGCCAGGGGCTCAACTTGGGCCGCGAATGTGAAAGTGATTTTCAGAATCGAATTTTACCCTGAAACGGCGTCGCTGCGCAGGGCCCGGCGGTGCGGCGGTCGCCAGCCGGAACGGCGGCGACTCCAGGGGCCTCTCGAGGGCTACCTGGGCACGATGTCGACCTTCAGCCCCGTGTACCCCACGCGGACGCCGGTCGCCTCGTAGGCCACATCGGACCGGCGCAGCCGGTCGGCGGGCAACGTCATCAGCGGCAGGTCCGGCAGCGTCATGCCTTTCCGGTCGACCACCCTGGCCAGGCCGAGGAAGCGCAGCAGCCCGGCCAGCCGCACGTCCTCGATCCGCACCTGCGTCAGATCGATGCCGTTGCGCGCGGCATTGAGCACCGGCTTGCCCGACAGTTCGACGGCGATTCCCACCGGCGTGCCGGTCGGACCGTCCGACAGCTTGAAATTCCATTCGAGCAGCAGTCGCTCCGAGGCCGGCATCAACGACACTTCCGGCCGATGGGTGTCGAGATCCTTGAACACCTCCAGCACGCCCCCGAGATCGGCCCGGATCTGCTGCTCGATCTCGGCGGTCGAAAACGTGATCGTCTGCGGTCCGTGCATCGTTGCGCACGCCGACAGCAGCGCCACGAGAATCGGTGCAACGAGCCGGCGCATGCCTAGCGCGCTTTCTCGATCGCGGAAAACACCCGTTCAAGGCGCGCCCGGTCGCCGGCATCGGCAATCCCCGGTTCGGCGCACCACGCGAGCAGCCGCTCGCGGGCAGTGCCGGCCTCGGCCGTCGCCGCGCTCTGGAACCGCTGCCGCAGCTGCTTCACCTGCAGCGCCAGGCGCTGCGCCTGCAACCCGGCAGGCGACTCGAGACCCAGCGCCACTTCGAGTTCGAGCAGGATTTCGCGACGGGGGCCCATGCCGCGTTCGATTCGTGACGCCCAGGCGGTGGCCGTCGCCGGCTCGGACAGGGTGTGCAGCGCGGCATCGCGGCGCGCGAGCATCTTCTTCTCCCATGCGGGCGGGAGTGACGGCAAGGCAGCCCAGCGCTCGTTCACCCCCGCCGTGGTCGTGGCCGTACCCTCCGCCGCGTTGCCGGTCGTCCCCGCCAGCGCGTCGAGCTCCTCGCACAGGCGTTCCTTGGCCGCCAGGGTCTGCCAGACGGCCGCTTCGCGCGATCGGGCGCGCGCGGAGAGCGCCGCCTCGACCGCTGCCTTCGCGCTCCGGAACCGGGATTCGACGCCGCGCAGCGCGGGGTCGAACCCGCCGGTCCGCGTCCTCCACTGCGCCTCCAGATCGCGCAGGGCCCGACGCAGGTCGTTGTCGTCCTTGTCCGCCGCCGTCGCAAGCTGCTCGAGTTCGGCACACACCGTTTCCAGCGCGCGACGGTTTTCGTGCTTGACGCCGTCCTCCTGCTTGCGCGTGGCCTGGCGGGCCTCGAACACCGCGTCGCACGCCGCGCGAAACCGCTCCCAGAGGACCCGTTCGTCGCGCTGCGCGAGCGCCAGCGCCTTGGCTTGCGACTGCCACCTGGCCTGCAGCGCCTTGACGCGCGTGGGCACGTCGCGCTCCATCGCCTGCCCCGCCAGCGCGGTGGCCTCGTCGATCAGGGCCTGGCGGTCGGCCTTCGCCCGATCACGCGCCACCGCCAGCGCATCGCGCAACGGCGCGAGCGCCGCCTTGAGACGGGCATCGAAACCCTTCCACGCCCTCGGTTCGACGCTGCCGAGATCGCCGTCGCGCCAGGTGCGATCCGTTTCGCGCAACCAGTGCTCGATCGCGCGCCAGTCGCGAGGCTCGGCGAGCAGCGTCGCCGCGTGCACCGCCGCCGTCGCGACGAATTCGTCGCGCCGCTTGCGGGCCTCCTTCTTCTGCGCGGCCATTTCGGCGAAGTACCGGGCGGCGGGCGCGTAAGCCTTTTCGCATGCACGATCGAACCGTTCCCACAGCGCCTTGGGGACGCCCGCGTGCTGCTGGTCGAGCGTCTTCCATTCGTCGCGCAGCTTCTGGACTTCGGCCGCCAGTCGCGGCGCGTCCAGCGTCGTCGTCGCGGCGGCCTCGGCGCGCTCGCACAACCGCAGGCGCGCGTGCTGCTGCCCGAACGATTCCCACCGCTCGAGTTCCCCCAGCTGCTGGATGAGCCGGCTCAACCGCTGCGTCGTCGGCTTCGGCAACATGCCGGCCTCGGCTTTCCGGGTCCTGATCTCGTCCGCGGCGGCGCGGGCCGCCTGCACCTGGCCGGCGGCGAGCGCCTGCTCGGCGGCGTGAAGCAGGCTGTGGACCTGCTGCCGCGCCGTGCCCGCCTCCTGCTCTGCCGCGTGGATCTGCGCCAGCCGGCGTTGCTCGACCACGATCAGCGCGGCCTCGAAGCGACGCGTCAGCGCCGGCGTACGAATGGCTCGGCTCAATGCCTGCCAGCGTTCCGGCAGCTTCGCGTCGTCGATGGACGTGCCGGCGGCAAGCTGCTCGGCTTCGGCGACCAGCGCTTCGGCGTCGGCCCGGGCCTCGAGCTCCTGCGCCCACGACGCGATCCGCTGTTCCGCGTGGTCCAGCTTCGCCAGCGCCTCGCGATCGTCGTATCCGGCCGCCTCGTCGCGCAGCGCGCCGAGCTCGGTGCGCAGGCGGTCGAGCGCTTCCGGCGTCGCGGGTGGATCCTGCATCCCCGCCCACTCGCCCAGCCGGCGCTCGAAGCGCGCCCGCGTCCGCTGCTCGGCGTGCTCGCGGTCGAAGCGCGCCTGCAGGGCTTGCCGGGCGGCGTCCGAGCGTGCAAGGCGGACCGCGTCGTCGCCGAGCTCCAGCGCCTGCCAACGGCGATTGAGCTCGACCACGGCGGTGAGAATCGGGCCGGGCGTGCCTGCCAGCGCTTCCAGCTGCGCCAGGATCGCGTCCGCCTCGGCCGCCTGGCCGGCGCGGTCCGCGATCGCTTCGTACCGCTTCCGCGCAAGCCGGGCCACGCCGTGATCCTTGTTCCTGGTGGCGTCGGCAAGCTTGCGCAGGCCCTCCGGCGTATGCACGCGCTCCGCGGCGGCCATTCGCGTTGCCGCATGTTCGGCGGCGATCGCGACCTCCACCAGCGAGCTCTCGTCGCGGAGTGCCGCGATCGCGATGCGGCGGCGGTCCGCGTCCCGCGCGCAGCGCACCACCTCGGCCCGGATCGCATCGGTGCAATCGTCGGCTTCCAGCAACGCGGTCGCTGCCTCGGCCTGTTGCGTTTCGGCGAGCGCGGGACCGAGGGCTGCCGCGAGGGCGGTGCGCACCGCCGGATCGGCTTCCGTTTTCCAGGCCGCGGCCAGCGCGGCGACGTCCGTGCTGCGTGCGGCCGCCGCGGCGCGGACCTCCGGCGCCGGGTCGGTCGCCAGCAGTCGGGCGAGTTCCTCCGAGTCCGGCGGCAACTTCGATGCGCCGAGCACCCGCTGCGCGGGGTCGGCGTGTTCGTGCAAGGGGGAGCCAAACAGGCGCTTGGTGATCATGGGGGAGCTTACGCCGTGCCCCGCCGATGGCGAGCACTGGGGTTGCCGGAAGCATGATGTTACCCAAAAGGGGCGTCGCCTGCGTGCGTTCATGCCCCGGCGCACCGCGGGGCGACGCCGACCATGCCGGTTTCCTGCGCTTCGCTCCCAACGGCGTGCATTCTGTCGTGCCACGATGGAGCCCGGCGGCCGCCTCCCGTAATCTCGCCCCGTGACCAGCAGACGAACCGGAGTCAACAGGATGAATGCCGACCAGCGCAGCCCGGGCACCGACGATGCCGCCGAGCCGGGCAGGAGCGATCCCGCCTCGCGGCCCATGGGCATCCGGCAGGCCTTCCGCGAAATCCGCAAGGGCACCGTCGTCATGTGGTGGGGATTCTTCGACTGGGTGGCCGCCGTGTCGTGGAAGGCGCTGCTGCTCGTTTCGTTCCTGAGCCTGATCATCGGCGGCGGGATATTCAAGCTTCCCACCTTCACCTTTCTGCTGATCGTCGCCGCGTTCATCGTCAAGGTGGTGGCGGGCGGCAAGCGCAGGGCGGAGCTGACCGCGGACGAGGCCACCCGGCGGGCGGAAACCGAGCAGCTCGAGCGCACCGTGCTGGAAGCGCGCATGGAGGCGCTGCAGGCCCAGATCGAGCCGCATTTCCTGTTCAACACATTGGCCAGCATCGACCAGCTGATCCAGACCGATCCGCCGCGCGCGTCGAAGATGCAGCAGAGCCTGATCCGCTACCTGCGCTCGGCCATGCCGCAGATGCGCGAAGGCAGCCGTCCCTCGCTGGATCAGCAGGTCGGGCTTTGCCGCGCCTTCCTGGAGATCATGGCGGTGCGGATGGAAGGACGCCTGCAGTCGGTGGTGATCGTGCCGGACGGCCTGAAGTCGGCGGTCTTCCCGTCCATGATGCTGCAGACCCTGGTGGAAAACGCCATCAAGCACGGCCTGGAACCGAAGCCCGAGGGCGGCCTGATCGAGATCGGGGCCGAGGTCGTCGACGGTCAGCTGGCGGTCCACGTGCGCGACACCGGCATCGGCTTCATGCCGAAAGGCGAAGGCGGCGTTGGGTTGGCCAATGTCCGCGAGCGTTTGAAGGCCTTGTACAACGGCCGGGCCGAGCTGATCATCAGCCTGCCGCCCGGAGGTGGCACCTGTGCCACCATCAAGGTGCCCTACGAAATCGCCCCCACCCCCGCCTGATCGGACGAGTCCCCGCATGCGCCCCCTGCCCGCCCCCACCGCCGTCGTTGCCGACGACGAGCGCCTGATGCGCGACCAGATCGTCGCCCGCCTGAAGGAGGCTTGGCCGGAGCTCCTGATCGTCGGCGAGGCAAGCAATGGCCGCGAAGCGATCGACATCGTGCGTAGCCTGGGCCCGGACATCGTCTTTCTCGACATCAGCATGCCCGGGACGGACGGCATCGAGGCGGCCCAGGCGCTGGCCGGCCAGGTTCATGTGGTCTTCGTCACCGCGCACGACGAATACGCGATCCGCGCCTTCGAGCAGGGCGCGGTCGACTATGTGCTGAAGCCGGCGGAGCCGGCGCGACTGGCATTGACCTGCCAGCGCCTCCGGGAGCGATTGGAGCAGGCGCCGGATCCGATGCAGGAACTTCTGGCGCAGCTGTCGCAACGCCTAGGGGCAAGCGGCCCGAAGCCGCGCGAGTACCTGCGCTGGGTGCAGGCCAGCGTGGGAGCCACCCTGCGGATGATCCCCACCAGCGACATCCTGTTCTTCCGCGCCGAGGACAAGTACACCCGGGTGCAGACCCCGCGCTTCGAGGCCCTGATACGCAAGCCGATCAAGGAGCTGATCGACGAGCTCGACCCTGCGGAGTTCTGGCAGATCCATCGCGCGACCGTAATTCGCGTCGATGCGGTCGAGCAGGTCAGCCGCAACCTGCGCGGCAACCAGGTCGTGCACGTGAAGGGCTGCGACGAAACGCTCGAAGTCAGCCGCAGCTTCAATCATCTGTTCAGGCAGATGTAGCTTCGCCCGCGCCGTGCTCCGACCGGTCGCGGCGGGGCGGCGTGCTCTGCGGTGGAGCGGGTTATCGACGCAGCAGGGCACGCCGCCCCGCCGCGACGATGCGTGGCACGAGTCGAAGCTCGCCCGGCGCGCAATGCGCCCGGTCGATCGACCGACCGGGCGTCAGGCGAAAGTGACGCGCCGCGCGTCCGGCCGCACCAGCATGCCCTGCGCGATGCCGCGGTTGACGGCGCTGACCACCGCACGCAGCGTCGCCGTGACGATGTTCGGATCGAAGCCCACGCCGTAGACCGTCTGCTCGGCGCCGATGCGCAGCTGCACGTAGGCCACCGCCGTCGCGTCCTCGCCGGCGCCGACGCCGTGCTCGTGATAGTTCTGCACGTGGATGTCGAGCCCGCCGTCGACCCGCAGCGCGTGGACGAAGGCGTCGACCGGGCCGTTGCCGGAGCCGGTCAGCTTCCATTCGACGCCGTCGACCGACAGGTGCGCCGTCAGCTGCTCGATGGTGCCGTCGGCGACGTTGTGGACCGCCCGGTGCCCGACGTAGGCCACCGGCAGCGTCGCCGCCACGTACTCGCGATCGAACGCCGCGCGGATCTCCCCGGTGGAGAGTTCCTTGCCGGTCGCGTCGGCGATCTTCTGGACCACCTGGCTGAACTCGATCTGCAGCAGTCGCGGCAGCGCGAGGCCGCAGTCGCGTTCGAGGAGGTAGGCGATGCCGCCCTTCCCGGACTGGCTGTTGACGCGGATGACCGCGTCGTAGGTCCGGCCGACGTCGGCGGGGTCGATCGGCAGGTACGGGACGTCCCAGACCGGGTCGCCGCGGGCCACCCGCGTCGCGCGCTCGGCCAGCCCCTTCTTGATCGCGTCCTGGTGCGATCCCGAGAATGCCGTGAACACCAGGTCCCCCCCGTACGGATGCCGCGGATGCACCGGCAGCTGGTTGCAGTACTCCACGGTGCGGATGACCTCGTTGATGTCCGAGAAGTCGATGCCCGGATCGATGCCCTGCGTGAGCAGGTTGAGGCCCATCGTGACGAGGCAGACGTTGCCGGTGCGCTCGCCGTTGCCGAACAGGCAGCCCTCGACCCGCTCCGCGCCGGCCAGCAGCGCGAGCTCGGCGGCAGCGACCCCGCAGCCACGATCGTTGTGAGGATGCACGGACAGCACGACCGAGTCGCGGTGCGCGAGGTGCCGCGACATCCACTCGATCTGGTCGGCGTAGACGTTCGGCGTCGACATCTCGACGGTGGCCGGAAGATTGATGATGACCTTGTGCGCCGGCGTCGGCTGCCACACCGCGTTCACCGCGTCGCACATCTCGACCGCGAAGTCGAGCTCGGTGCCGGTGAAGCTCTCGGGCGAGTACTCGAATACCCAGTCGGACTCGGGGTGCGCGGCGGCGCAATCGCGGATCACGCGGGCGCCGGCGACTGCGATGTCCCGGATGCCCGGGCGGTCCATCCCGAACACGACCCGGCGCTGCGTCGTCGACGTCGAGTTGTACAGGTGGACGATCGCGCGCCGGACCCCGCGCAGCGCCTCGAACGTGCGGCGGATCAGCGGCTCGCGCGCCTGCGTCAGCACCTGGACCGTGACGTCGTCCGGGATCAGCCGTTCGTCGATCAGCTTGCGGACGAAGTCGTAGTCGGTCTGCGACGCCGCCGGGAAGCCGATCTCGATCTCCTTGTAGCCGAGCGCGAGCAGCAGCCGGAACATCTTCATCTTGCGCTCGGCGTCCATCGGCTCGATCAGCGCCTGGTTGCCGTCGCGCAGGTCGACGCTGCACCACTGCGGCGCCCGGTCGATCACCCGCGACGGCCACTGCCGGTCGGGCAGCGCGATGGCGGCGTAGGGCGGGTACTTGCGGGACGGATCGATGTTCATGGGCGGCTCTCGGGGCGCGGACGCATTGCACGGGTTCGCCGACCGGTGCTCCGGCGGCGATCAGGGTACGGCTCGAATTGGAGGGGGTGGATTATGTGCGCGCGGGGCGCAGCAGAAGCAGCAGCAGGCCGCCCGTGAGGGAGGTCGGCGCGGGGAGCGCGAGACGGCCGGACGCGAGATTGCGACTCATGGCGGAAATATAACCGGATTTTCCGCGCCGCCGCAAGGGGGCACCCCGCCCGTGCCCATCGCGGCCGCTCCGCCGGTCCGCGCCGGGCCGGCGGCCGGCAACACGGCGCCGGGCGCGCGGTCGGCCCTGCGCCGGCACGCTAGGCGGCCGGAGGCGCGGCCACGCGCCGCCGCTTCCACCACAGGTAGGCCGAGCCGACGTACCCCGAGATCGCGTAGACGACGAATCCGGCGAACAGCACGATCGCCGGCTGGTAGGACAGCAGCGCGAGGAAGATCACGATCGCGAAGATCGCGATGAACGGCACGCTCTTCTTGAGGTTGATCGTCTTGAACGAGTAGTACTTGACGTTGCTCACCATGGTCAGGCCGGCGAACAGCGTGATGCCCCACGCCCACCCGCGCACGCTGCCCGGGTCGATGACGTAGTCGTGAATGATGTAGACGAAGCCCGCGACCAGCGCCGCCGCCGCCGGGCTCGGCATGCCGGTGAACCAGCGCTTGTCGGCGACCTCGAGCATGGTGTTGAAGCGGGCGAGCCGGAGCGCGGCGCCGGCGCAATAGACGAACGCGGCGATCCAGCCGAGCTTGCCCATGCCCTTCAGCGTCCACTCGTAGATGACCAGCGCGGGCGCGGCGCCGAAGCTCACCATGTCGGACAGGCTGTCGTACTCGGCGCCGAACGCGCTCTGCGTCCGGGTCAGCCGGGCAACGCGGCCGTCGAGGCTGTCGAGCACCATGGCGACGAAGATCGCGATGGCGGCCTGCTCGAAAGCCTGGTTCATCGCCTGCACGATCGCGTAGAACCCGGCGAACAGCGCCGCGGTCGTGAACAGGTTGGGCAGCAGGTAGATCCCGCGCCGCCGGATGCGGTTCTTGGCGAGCGCGCGCTGGGTGTCGAAGTCGGCCATGGCGCGCTCAGTCCCGCGCGGCAGCGGGACGGCTTCCGTCCTGGCCGTCGAGGCCGTGGAAATCGGTCATCGCGCGGGCAATTCGGCCAGGATGGTGGTCGTGGCGGCGACCTTGTCGCCGACCGCCACCCGCGGGATCGACTCCGGCGCGACATAGACGTCGAGGCGGGAGCCGAAGCGGATGAACCCGTAGCGCTGGCCGCGCGCAAGCCGGTCGCCGGTCTTCGCGTAGCAGAGGATCCGCCGCGCGATGAGCCCGGCGATCTGGACGCAGGTCACGTCCTGGCCGGCCACGGTGGCGATGTGGATCGCGTTGCGCTCGTTCTCGAGCGAGGCCTTGTCGAGCGCGGCGTTGACGAACGCACCCGGGTGGTACCAGACGTTCATCACGACACCGTCGACCGGGCTGCGGTTGCTGTGCACGTTGAAGACGTTCATGAACACGCTGATCTTCAGCGCATCGCGCTCGAGCCACGGATCGCGCGCCCGCTCGACCTTCACGACTCGGCCGTCGGCCGGCGACAGCACGGCATTGGCCCCCTGCGGCACGACCCGCGGCGGATCGCGGAAGAACTGCACGACAAAGACCACGACGACCCACGCCAGCGCGGCGAGGAGCCAGAGTTGGCCGAACGTGAGCGCAAGCGCGACGGCCAGCGCCACGGCGATGAACGGCCAGCCCTCGCGGGCGATGATCGGATGGGGATAGGAGGACACGTCGGGATGCGTTGCGGACAGGCGCTCATTCTAGCATCGGCCCCGTGCGCACCCGGGGCCGCCGGCGGCGCGGGGCGGCCCGGGGGCGATCGCCGCCACCCCGGCCGCGGCCGGTCACTTTTCGGCGTCGCCGATCTGGCGGCCGCGGTCGGCCGCGCCCTGCTGCACCATGCCCTCGACGGCGCGGGCCCGGTCGATCGGCGCGGAGGACGCCGGCATCGCCGGCGACGCGTCCCCCGCGGGTGTCGCGCCGGGCGGCAGCCGGTCGCGCGCGCCGGTGTCCGCCACCGGCGCGCGCCCGCCGAGCAGCCCCATCTCGCGCAGGACCGTCCGGCCGAGCAGCGCGACGACGACCAGCGCCAGCAGCATCACGACCAGTCCCAGCCACCCCCGCTGCCGCCGTCGCATCCGCATGGCGCCCTCCCGTCGGTCGCGGACCCGCTCAGTTGCGCGACTGGTCGACCAGCTTGTTCTTGCGGATCCAGGGCATCATCGACCGCAGCTTCTCGCCGACCTGCTCGATCGAGTGCTGCGCGGTGATGCGGCGCCGCGACAGCAGCGTCGGCGCGCCGGCGCGGTTCTCGAGGATGAAGTCCTTCGCGTATTCCCCGGTCTGGATGCGGGTCAGCGCGTCCCTCATCGCCTGCTTCGTCTCCGCCGTGATGATCTTCGGCCCCGTCACGTACTCGCCGTACTCGGCGTTGTTGCTGATCGAGTAGTTCATGTTGCCGATGCCGCCCTCGTAGATCAGGTCGACGATCAGCTTGAGCTCGTGCAGGCACTCGAAGTACGCCATCTCCGGCGCGTAGCCGGCCTCGACCAGCGTCTCGTAGCCCGCCTTGATCAGTTCGACGGTGCCGCCGCAGAGCACGGCCTGCTCGCCGAAGAGGTCGGTCTCGGTCTCCTCGCGGAAGTTGGTCTCGATGACGCCGGCGCGGCCGCCGCCGATCGCCGCGGCGTACGACAGCGCGACGTCGCGCGCCTTCTTCGACGCGTCCTGGTGCACGGCGATGAGCATCGGCACGCCGCCGCCGGCCGCGTAGGTCGAACGGACGGTGTGGCCCGGCGCCTTCGGCGCGATCATCACGACGTCGAGGTCGGCGCGAGGCTGCACCTGGCCGTAGTGGACGTTGAACCCGTGCGCGAATGCGAGCGTCGCGCCCTTCTTGATGTTCGGCTCGACGTCGGCCTTGTAGGTTGCCGCGATGCTCTCGTCGGGCATCAGCATCATCACCACATCGGCGCCCTTGACCGCATCGGCGACCTCGGCGACCTTGAGGCCGGCCTTCTTCGCCTTGTCCCACGACGCGCCGCCCTTGCGCAGGCCGACGACGACCTTGACCCCCGAGTCGTTGAGGTTCTGCGCGTGCGCGTGGCCCTGCGAGCCGTAGCCGACGATCGTCACCTTCCTGCCCTTGATCAGCGACAGGTCGGCGTCCTTCTCGTAATAAACCTTCATCGTTCACTCCCCTCGTTCAAGTCAGACCCGCAGGATCCTCTCGCCGCGACCGATCCCCGATGCGCCGGTGCGCACCGTCTCGAGGATCACGCCGGGCTCGATGGCCTGCAGAAAGGCGTCGAGCTTGCTGCCCGTGCCCGTGAGTTCGATCGTGTAGCTCTTGTCCGTCACGTCGAGGATGCGCCCGCGGAAGATGTCGGCGAGCCGCTTCATCTCCTCGCGGTCCTTCCCCGCCGCGCGCACCTTCACCAGCATCAGCTCGCGCTCGATGTGATTGCCTTCGGTCAGGTCGACGACCTTGACGACCTCGACCAGCTTGTTCAGCTGCTTGGTGATCTGCTCGATGACGTCGTCGGACCCGACGGTGACGATCGTCATCCGCGACATCGTCGCGTCCTCGGTCGGCGCGACCGTCAGCGACTCGATGTTGTAGCCCCGCGCGGAAAACAGCCCCGAGATCCGGGACAGTGCGCCGGCCTCGTTCTCGACCAGTATCGACAGGATGTGGCGCATGGTCAGAGCTCCTCCGCGAGGATCATCTCGGTGAGTCCCTTGCCGCCGGGCACCATCGGGAACACGTTCTCGGTCTGGTCGGTGATGAAGTCCATGAACACGAGGCGGTCCTTCAGCGCGAAGGCCTCCTTCAGCGCGCCCTCGACGTCGCCGGGCTTCTCGATCTTCATGCCGACGTGGCCGTAGGCTTCCGCCAGCTTGACGAAATCCGGCAGCGCGTCCATGTACGACGCGGCATAGCGGTTGCCGTAGAAGAACTCCTGCCACTGCCGCACCATGCCCATGTAGCGGTTGTTGAGGTTCACCAGCTTGATCGGCAGGTGGTACTGCTTGCAGGTCGACAGTTCCTGGATGCACATCTGGATCGACGCCTCGCCAGTGACGCAGGCGACCGTCGCGTCCGGATTCACCAGCTGCACGCCCATCGCCGCGGGCAGCCCGAACCCCATCGTCCCCAGCCCGCCGGAGTTGATCCACCGCCGCGGCTTGTCGAACTTGTAGTACTGCGCCGCCCACATCTGGTGCTGGCCGACGTCCGAGGTGATGAACGCGTCCCCCTTGGTCAGCTCGTAGAGCTTCTCGACGACGTACTGCGGCTTGATCAGCGGGCTCTTCCGGTCGTAGCGCAGGCAGTCGCCGCGCTGCCATTCCTTGATCTCGGCCCACCAGGCCTTGAGCGCGGCCGGATCGGGGCGCTGCGGCGACGACTCGATCAGCTTGAGCATTTCCTCGAGCACGTCGGCAACGTAGCCGACGATCGGCACGTCGACCTTCACCCGCTTGGAGATCGACGACGGGTCGATGTCGATGTGGATGATCTTGCGGTCGGCGCGGAAGAAATGCTGCGGGTTGCCGATCACGCGGTCGTCGAACCGGGCGCCGACGGCGATCAGCACGTCGCAGTGCTGCATCGCCATGTTCGACTCGACCGTGCCGTGCATGCCGAGCATGCCGGTGAACTGCGGGTCGGTGCCCGGGAACGAGCCCAGGCCCATCAGCGTATTCGTGCACGGGAAGCCGAGCAGGCGCACGAGGCGCGTGAGCTGCGGTGCGGCGTTGTTGAGGATCACGCCGCCGCCGGCGTAGACCATCGGCCGCTTCGCCTCCAGCAGCAGCTGCACGGCCTTCTTGATCTGGCCGGCGTGACCCTTGGTGACGGGGTTGTACGAGCGCAGCGTGACCGACTTCGGGTAGCTGAACTCGGTCTTCGCCTGCGTGACGTCCTTCGGGATGTCGACCAGCACGGGACCCGGACGGCCGGTGTTGGCGAGGTAGAAGGCCTTCTTGATCGTGACCGCGAGGTCCTTCACGTCCTTCACCAGGAAGTTGTGCTTGACGCAGGGCCGGGTGATGCCGACGGTGTCGCACTCCTGGAACGCGTCCTGGCCGATCGCGTGCGTCGGCACCTGTCCGGTGAGGACGACCATCGGGATCGAGTCCATGTACGCCGTCGCGATGCCGGTGACCGCGTTGGTGACGCCGGGGCCCGAGGTGACCAGCGCGACGCCGACCTTCTGCGACGAGCGCGAGTAGCCGTCGGCGGCGTGGAGGGCGCCCTGCTCGTGCCGGACCAGCACGTGCTTGACCTTGTCCTGCTTGAAGAACTCGTCGTAGATGTTGAGCACCGCGCCGCCCGGATAGCCGAAGACGTACTCGACGCCTTCTTCCTGCAGGCAGCGGATGACGATTTCCGCACCGGTGAGTTGCATGAGTGAACCTCTTGTCGTGGGGGTGCCTGGTCGGGCGCCGTGGCGCGCAGTTGCGGTTGGTTGCGCTCGTTTGCGTTGGTCGTAGCCCCGTGCGCGTACGACCGCCTTCGTGGCGGCGACGGACGCACCTCGGGGACTGCAAAACTGCTCGGCGCGCATGGGGGTGACGCGCCCGCCTTGGGCTACGATCGGGTATCGCCCCGACCCTGAAGGGCAAACCGGAAAGGTTCCTAGGGAGGCTTCGCCGCGCTTGTGGCGCCGCGAAGGGAACGCAGACCGTTTTTGCAGCACAGCATCATTTCCGCGGAAACGACCCCGTAACCTTACCGTCGGCCACGGCGCCGGTCAACCCCGCTGCGCCGCACAACCGGGATCGCAGGATCTCGCCCTATAATCGCCGCCGAACGACCTTCGAGTCCCGTCCTGGCCACTCCCTCCGAAATTTCGGCTTTTCTCGCGCAGGTCGAGCGCCGCGCCTTCAAGCAGGCGATGTTCGCCGTTCGCAACGAGGACGCGGCACTCGACGTCGTCCAGGACGCGATGCTGAAGCTCGCCGAGAAATATGCGGAAAAGCCGGCGGCGGAGCTGCCGATGCTGTTCCAGCGGATCCTGCAGAACACGATCCACGACCATTTCCGCCGCCAGAAGGTGCGGAATACGTGGACAACGCTGCTCTCGGCGCTGGGGAAAGGTGACGAAAAGGACGACGATTTCGATCCGCTGGAAACTTTGGCCGCAAAAGCGGACTCGAATCAGCCGCCGGATCCCGCGGATCGCGTCCAGCAGTCGCAAACCGTGGCGATCATCGAGCAGGCCCTGGCGCGGCTGCCGGGACGTCAACGGGAGGCATTCCTGCTGCGTTACTGGGAAGAACTGGATGTCGCGGAAACTGCCGCCGCCATGGGTTGCTCGGAAGGCAGCGTGAAAACGCACTGTTCGAGGGCAGTGCACGCGCTGGCCGAGATGCTGAAGGCCAAGGGACTGACACCATGACCGACGAAAACACCGAATTCGCCCGGAAGATCACCGCCCATCTGGACCGGGGCGTGGCCGAGCTCAAGCCCGGTACGGCCTACCGCCTGCAACAGGCGCGGGCGGCCGCGGTGGCGCGGCTTTCCGCCGTCCCGGCGCACGCCGACGCCCCGGCGCTGGCCGGCGCCCGGACGCTGGCCGGCCTTCCCGGCCACGGCACGGGCCGACACCCGCTGTGGACGAGCGGCCGGCTGTGGCTCGGCATCGCCCTGATCGCCGCGGCCAGCCTCGGCTACCAGCAGTGGCTGGCCTGGCAGGCCGTTTCCGAACTTGAGGAAACCGACGCCGCGCTGCTGGCTTCGGACCTCCCCATCGACGCGTACCTGGACCGGGGCTTCCAGAATTGGCTCAAGACTTCGTCCGACGAATAGCGCTCATCCTCGCCGTTGCCGCCGCGTGCCTGGCTGTCCCGGCCGGGCACGCGTTCGCGCAGCCGATGCCGCTGCGCTCGCCCTCGTGGTCCGAACTCTCGCCGGCCGAGAAACAGGTGCTGGCCCCGCTGGCGCCCGAGTGGGACAAGCTCGACGCGCAACGGAAGGCCAAATGGCGCGGCATCGCGCAGCGCTACCCGGGGATGTCTCCCGACGAAAAGCAGCGCGTCCAGCAGCAGATGCGACCATGGGCTGAATTGACGCCGCAGCAGCGGGCCCAGGCGCGGGAGCAGTTCAAGACGCTGAAGCAGTTGCCGCCCGAAAAGAAGAACGAGGTCCGCCAGAAATGGGAGCAGTACCAGAGCCTGCCGCCGGAAACGCGCCGCGAGCTCGCCGCCAAGCCCGTCCCGGCAACTCCTCCCGCCGGCACGGCCGGGACCGGGGCCCCCGGTCGGAGACCCGCGCCGGCACTGCCGCCCCCCGGATCCAGCCCGCCGGCATCGCCTGCCCCGACCATCGCGCCGGCATCGCCCGCCCCGGCCGTCCCGCCGCCCCGATGACCTCCGGTTGAGCGGCGCGCCGCGCCCGCCGCGATGCCGCCTGCGCCGTTGTCCGCCTCGTCAGCCACGCCCCCGGTTGCCAACCCGGTCGCTCCCGCGCCGGCCTCGCTCGGCCGGCGTGCCGGCGCGCTGATCTACGAGTGGCTGCTGCTGACGGCGCTGCTGTTCGTCGCCACCTTCGCGCTGCTGCCGCTGGTGTCGCCGGAACCGGCGACGATGGCGCCGTCTGCCCGCACGTTGCAGTTGCCGTCGGTTCCCGCGCGGGCGTTCACCTTTCTGGCCCTGTTCGCCGTCGGGGCGCTGTACTTCGTCGCGTCCTGGACCGGCGGCCGGCGCACCTTGGCGATGAAGACCTGGCGGCTGCGACTGGTCGGCCCCGACGGCGCCCCCCCTGACCGGCAGCGCGCCCTGCTGCGCTACCTTGCCGGTTGGATCGGCCCGGCGCTGGCCCTGGCCGCGTACCTCGCGCTGCGGCCATTCGGCCTGTCCGCGCACGTCGTCTGGCTGGTCGCCTTCAACTGGCTGTGGGCGCTGATCGACCGCGACCGCCGGTTCCTGCACGACCGCATTGCCGGAACCCGCCTCCTATACGACGCGGCCGGCGCCTGATGCCGGGGGCGCGTCCGGGTCGCTTGGGGGCATGTCCGAGTCGGCCGGGGCCATGTCCGAGTCGGCCCTGGGCGCGTCCGGGTCGGCCGGGGGTGCGTCCGGATCGGCCGATGGCGGCGCCGGGGCCGGACCGGGTGGCCGCGGCCGGGCGAGCGCGACCGCGACGGCGATCACGACCATCCCGGCGAGCGCCGGTGGATCGAGCGTCTCGCCGAACAGGCCCCAGGCCATCAGCGCCGTCACCATCGGGACCAGGTAGAACAGGCGGGCCACGTCCGCCGCCGCGCCGTGGCGGAGCAGCCAGTAGAGCAGGCTGATCGCGCCCAGCGACAGCACCAGCACCGACCAGCCGAGCGCGAACACGAACGATCCGGTCCAGCGGACGGCCGGGGCGTCGAGCCACGCCACGAGCGGCGCGTAGAGCAGCGCACAGGCCGCGAACTGGATCACCGCTCCGGTGCGCAGGTCGAGATGCGCGCAATGCCGCTTCTGCCACAGGGTGCCGATGCTGATGCCGGCCAGCGCGATGCCCGCCGGAGCCAGCGCCGCGAAATTCGCATCCAGCGCGACCTTGTGCCGGACGACCAGCCAGACGCCCACCAGGCCCAGCACCAGGCCGCTCCACTGCCGCAGCGACACGCGCTCGCCCAGCCACGTGCGCGCGATGAGCACCGTCAGCAGCGGCTGCAGGCCCACCAGCATCGCGATCGTCCCCGCCGGCATGCCGTCGGCGAGCGCGACGAACACGCCGCCGAGGTAGAGGCCGTGCACCAGCCACCCGGCGAAGGCCGAATGCGCGATCTCGCGCCACGAATGCGGCCGCGGCGCGCCGGTGAGGATCGCGAACAGGCCGACCAGCCCCGCGACGAGAACGAAACGATAGAGCAGGAAACTGAGCGGCGGCGCGTGGGGCAGGCCGTACTTCGCAGCGATGAAGCCGGTGCTCCACAGCAGCACGAACAGCAGGGGAAACGCCCCCGCGCCGGACGGAGGGCCGGCCGGAACGCGCGACCGCGGCACCTTGGCTGCCGCCGGCGGGCTCAGCCCTTCGCCTTCGACTTGCCGTTGCCGCGCGCCTTGCCTTCGCCCTTCGCCTTGGTCTTCGCCTTGTCCTTGTGCCCGGACTTGCCCTTGGTCTCGGCCTTGGGGGCCGCGGCGGGGGCCTTCGCGGCGCCGCGCTGCGCGCGCTCGAACCGCGCGATGCTTTCGACGATCTCGCGCTTCGCCTCCTCGGCCTCGACCCAGATACCCACGCGAACCCACTTGCCGGGTTCGAGGTCCTTGTAGTGCTCGAAGAAATGGGCGATCTGCCGCGTCGTGATTTCCGGCAGGTCGCGCGGCGACTTCACGTGGTGGTAGAGGCTGGAGAGCTTGTCGATCGGCACCGCCAGGATCTTGGCGTCGCCCCCGGCCTCGTCGTCCAGCTTCAGCATGCCGATGGGGCGGCAGCGGACCACGACGCCGGTGACCAGCGGCATCGGGGAGAGCACCAGCACGTCGCAGGGATCGCCGTCGTCCGACAGCGTCTGCGGCACGTAGCCGTAATTGCAGGGATAGTGCATCGCCGTCGACATGAAGCGGTCGACGAAGATGGCGCCGGTTTCCTTGTCCACCTCGTACTTGATCGGGTCGGCGCGCATCGGGATCTCGATGACGACGTTGCAGTCGTTGGGGACTTCCTTGCCGGCAGGGACGCGGTCGAGGCTCATGGCGGTGGGCGCTGTGTGGTGGACGGTGAAGGTGAAGGTCGACGAGGCGGGAAGGCGAACGCCGATCGTCGATTATACCGGCGTGCCCGCCCGCGCCGCGCGGTATCATCGTCCGCGTCGTGCCTCCCGGGCCCGCCTCGTCGGGGTTGCCGTCCCCGGTCCCTCCACCCCCTCAACGTCGTCCTCGCCCGCCATGCTTTTCAGCCTCGAAGGTCGCTGCGTCGAACTGCGCGGCGGGAATCACTACATCGCGCCCACGGCGGTCCTGATCGGAGCGGTGATCCTCGAGGATTCGTCGTCGGTCTGGTTCGGCGTCGTCGCCCGCGGCGACAACGAACCGATCACCATCGGGCCGCGCAGCAATGTCCAGGACGGTACCGTACTGCACACCGACGCCGGCATTCCGCTGACGCTGGGTGCGGAAGTCACCGTCGGCCACCAGGCCATGCTGCACGGCTGCACGGTGGGCGACGGATCGCTGATCGGCATCAAGGCCGTCGTGCTCAACCGCGCCGTGATCGGCCGCGAATGCCTGATCGGCGCCAATGCCCTGATTCCGGAGGGAAAGGTGATCCCGGACCGTTCGCTGGTGCTGGGCAGTCCGGGCAAGGTGGTCCGCAGCCTCACCGACGAGGAAGTGGCCCGCCTGCGCGAGGGCGCCCGGAGCTACGTGGACAACGCCCGCCGCTACCGCGCGAGCTTCGCGCCCGACGCGCGCGGCTGACCCCCGCGGGCCGCGCGGGCGAGCCCTGGCCCCTGCCGGGCCGGACCTGCGCGATTCCGCGTCCCCCCGGTGAATCCACCGGGGCACGTCGCTGCATCGAATGGATGTTGCCGCCCGCGAAGGTCCGCCCATGAAACGCTCGACGCTGCTGATCCTGATCCTCGTGGCCATCGCCATCGCGCTCACGGCGACGTGGCTGGTCCTCAACCGCGGCGGCGGCGCGGTTGGAACCGCGGTGACCAGCGAGGACCTGCCGTCGTTCTCTCGTGTCACCGTCGACGGCGCGGCCACCCTGGTGCTGGTGCAGGGGTCTGCCGAACACATCACCGTCGAATCCGCGCCACGTTCAGGCAATGTCCGCGCGCAGGTGGGCGAGGACGGGAACCTGGTCATCACCGCCGACGACCATCGTCGCTGGTGGCGCTCGCTGTTGTCGGGACCCGCGCGCGCGCCGACGATCACCCTGACCTTCCGCACGCTGCAGTCGCTGCGGGCCAACGGTGCGGTGAAGGTCGTCGCCGAGCGGCTGACCGTTCCACGCCTCGGGGTCGCGCTCAACGGCGCGGGAAGCCTTCGGATCGACGCGATCGACGCCGAGGAACTGACGGTGTCCGGCGCCGGCGCCGTCAAGGCCGAGGTCGCCGGACGTGTGGGCAGCCAGAAGATCGCGATGTCGGGCGCCGGGGTCTATCGCGCCGCGGAACTGCAGAGCGACCACGCATCCGTCGCGGTCAGCGGTGCCGGCAAGGCCGTGGTGAATGCATCGAAGACGCTGAAGGTCGACATTTCCGGCGCCGGCAGCATCGAGTACCTGGGCGACCCCAAGGTGACCGAGCGCGTCAGCGGCGCCGGCAAGATTCGGCGCCGCGACGCCACCGCGGATCCGCGCCTGCAGGTCGCCGCCCGCTGACCCGGGGCGGGACATCGCGGCCGCGCCGCGGCCGGCAAAGGTCAGTGCAGCGCTTCGCCGCCCTCGGGCATCGTTTCCGGCTTGAACAGCAGCGGCAACCCGCTACCGGCGACTCGATCGGCATGGACGCCCGCGACGAGGCGGACGTCGTTCACCCGGCAATCGGCCAGCAGTCCCTGCAGCATCGCAACGACGTCGGCGACGCGATCGGACGCGTAGAGGGGGCAGCGGAAGCCTTCGGCGTCGCGCGGCTCGAACGGCGAGGACAGCGACAGCCGCAATTCGCCGCCCCCCGGAGCTTCGGCGGTGCGATGCGCGCTGATCACGGCGGAGGGTTCCCCCACCGAGGCCCGGAGCTTGCGGATGGCGTTGCTGGCGAACAGTTGCGCCGAAACCTCGCGCTGCGCGGCCCGGCCCGCCTGCACCGCAGGGAGCAGCCGCGCCGGCGCCCGTGGCAGCGCCAGCACCGACACCCGGTCGCCGCCGAGTTGCCGCGACAGTGCCTGCGTGAACGGCAGCCCCCAGGTCCCGACCGTCGCATCCGCCGTCAGTTCGGCACCGCCGCGCGCCAGCGCCGTTCCCGGGATGAAGCGCAGGTGCACGGCCTCGCGACCCGCGGCGAAGGCAAGCGGTGCCGGCGGCAACGCCCGCGCCGGGAGCGTCGCGCCGGACACCAGCGCGTCGGGCAGGCGTTGCCAGGCGCGCAGCGCGGGCAGCGCTGCGACGTCGATCGCCTCCGCTGCGGTCAGCACGTTCGCGAGCGCGAAGCTGCGGTTGCCGGCCAGCGCGCCGTGCGCTGACAGGATGCCCGCCAGCGCCGGGGCATCGTCGAGCACGCCCGGGAGCGTGCCCTCACCGCTCGCGGCCTCGAGGCCGGTGATCACGATGACCGGCACGGCGAAGAGATGCGCCGTCACCCCGCCCGCGACCTCGGCCTCGCGCCACGCGAGGTCGAGTTGACGGAGCAGGTGGCGCGCCACGTCGACGGACGGGGCGCCGGCGACCAGCGCCGCGAGCCTGCAGCCGTCGCCGTCGAGCGCTGCCTTCAGCCGCTCGCGCAGCGACGCATCGAATCGATCGGCGTCCTGTCGTGTCGGCGCGGCCAGCGCGGCGGCAGCGGTGCGGCAGATCGCCGCAAGGTCCGGCTCGAGGTCGTCGAGGCGCGGAAAGCGACGGGGATCGGGCAGCGCGTTCGCGGCGTTCATCGGCGCGATTTTCGCACGGGCGTTCGCCGGCATAGCCCAGACGGCGGGCCGGCGCGACCCTGACGGCGCCGCTCCGGCCGTGAACTTCGATGACCTCCGGCTAAGGCACGATGCAGAACGCCCCCTGACCCTGCGCCATCGGACCGTACAGCGCACGATAGAGCCCGGCCAGCGCGAACGCCGCGAGCAGCAGCGCAGCCCCGTAGCGGACCGCGCGACGATCGAGCCAACGGCGCAGCCGACCCAGCAGCACCCCGGCGGCGAGCAGATTGGGTAGCGTTCCCGCGCCGAATGCCGCCATCACCAGCGCCCCCTGCAGGGGTCCGCCGGCAAAGAGCGCCACCGGAATCACGCCGTAGACGAGCCCGCAGGGTATGAGCCCCCACAGCATCCCGGTCGCGAAGCGAGCCAGGGGCGCGTCGTGCATGGCCAGCCGTCCCACCGCCGGCGTGATCCGCCCGAAGGCGGCGATCGCCACCCGCTGCAACCCGGTCCAGGGATCGATCCGAAACGCGATGGTCACGGCCAGCAGCAGCAGGAACAGGTTGGCGACGACGTACAGCGTCCGGACCAGCGGCAGCCAGGCCGCCGCACCCAGCACCATGCCGCCCAGACCGCCGGCGAGCGCCCCGAGCAGGCTGTAGGTGGTCACGCGGCCCAGGTTGTACGGCAGCAGTCGCCACACCAGTCGCGATGCCGGGAGCAGCGGCGCGTCCCCGCGCGCGCCGGCCATCGCCGCGACGAATCCGCCGCACATGGCGACGCAATGCACCCCTCCGAGCAGGCCGGCGAGCGAGGCGGCGATCAACGCAGCGGCGGACATGACCCTGCAACTCCGGCATCAGCTGCGGCAGTTCGCCGCACCATGGATCGGAAAGACATCTCGCACGACATGGACATGGGTCGCCCCGGCAACGTGCATGACGGTGGTTTTGGCATTAGACTAACGGTCTTGATCTGCATCAAAGTTGCGGTCGCACCGTCCCGGTGCCGCCGGCGCGACAGGACACGAGAAACCATGCCAGCCCACCCGGTCTCCAACGCCGTGCCGCCCGCCGCGCCCGCGCGATCCACCGGGCCGGCTCCGGTCATCTCGATCCGCGACCTCAAGACCCATTGCTCGAGCTGCTCGATGCGGGAGCTCTGCCTGCCCGTGGGCCTCGACGGCGACGAACTCAAGCAGGTCGACGCGCTGCTCGGCGCGCGGATCAAGCTCAAGAAAGGCGAGTCGCTCTACCGCGCCGGGGACGCCTTCCACTCGCTGTTCGCGATCCGCCTCGGCTCCCTCAAGACCACGGTGCTGGCCGAGGACGGCCGCGAGCAGGTTTCCGGCTACCACATGCTGGGCGACATCATCGGGCTCGACGGCATCGGCACCGAGCGCCACGGCTGCCAGGCGGTGGCGCTCGAGGACACCGAGGTCTGCGTGCTGCCGTTCGAGCGGCTCGAGGACCTCGCCCGCGAAATCCCCCCGCTGCAGCACAACCTCTACCAGTTCCTGTCCCGCGAGATTTCCCGCGACCACAACGTGATGCTGCTGCTCGGCAGCATGCGGGCCGAGGAACGCCTCGCGGTGTTCCTGCTCAACCTGGCCGACCGCTATCGCCGCCGCGGCTACTCGTCCACCGAGTACGTGCTGCGGATGACGCGTGAGGAAATCGGCAGCTACCTCGGACTCA
This sequence comes from uncultured beta proteobacterium, assembly GCA_963810815.1. Classification (GTDB taxonomy): domain Bacteria; phylum Pseudomonadota; class Gammaproteobacteria; order Burkholderiales; family Casimicrobiaceae; genus CAVQWT01. Next base: position 268,150 of record CAWEPB010000004.1, read on the forward strand.
AGCTCGAAACCGTGAGCCGCCTGTTCTCGCGGTTCCAGGAAGAGGGCCTGATCCAGGTGCAGGGGCGTGCGGTCAAGCTGCTCGACACGGCGGCCCTGAAGCAGATCGTCGGCCAGCGCAGCTGAAACCCGGCGCCTCGCGCCGGTCGTAGCCGACCTCACCCCTGCTGCCGCTGCGGCGTGTCGTCCGGCCCGCAGCAGGCGCCCGCCTCGTCGCGCTTCGGGCAGCCTTCCGGCCGCGCCGCCGGCTCGACCGGGCAGCGGTTCACCTCCCAGGGCGAGCGCTCGAGGAACACGGTCAGCGCCGACGACGCGATGCCGAGCCCCCAGAATCCGAAGAAGCCCATCGTGTAGATCGCGGTGCGCGAGATCTCGAGCGGCGCGCCGAAGAAGTGCAGTTCGAACGGGTCGAACACGGTGAAGAAGATCGCCTCGGCCACGGCCGCGACCAGGAACGATGGCCACAGCACCCACATGAGGCGCTGCGCGAAGTTGCCCGTCTGCATGTCCGCTCTCCTCCCAGTCTCTGGCGGTCGGTCGCCCCGGAGCGCGGGCGGCGTCGACGCGCCGTTCAGCGGGCGGGCGCGCCCAGCGTCGCCCGGCCCTCGGTGCCGTCGACGGACATCGTCGGCAGGCGCCACGCGTCCGTTTCCAGGCTGACGAGCCAGCGCCCGGGCGCCAGCGGCTCGATCCGGCCGGAGTAGCTGCCGTCGGCACCGCGCGTCAGCGCCGCGGACCGGTCCAATCCTGCGCGGGTCGGATGCGCCACCTTCAGCGTCAACACCGCTGGCGCGACCTCGGACTTGCCGCCCAGGCTGACGCGGACGGCGCCATCGGCGGCGATCGAGAGCTCGGCGACGAGACCCAGCGCGACGCCGCGGTCGGTCCGCTCGAGCGTTCGATTGATCAGCAGGCCGCGCTTGTAATAGTCGTCGGCGATCACGCCGTCGTCGGTGCTCGCGGCGAGCCACAGCGTGGTGAATCCGGCGACCACCACGATCGCCGGGCCGGCCATCAGCAGCCAGGGCCAGGGCTGGCGGTACCAGGGCCTGGCGGCGGTGGCGGGGTCGCGGGGGGCGCTCATGACGGAAGTATGCATCGGGGGCGCCGCTCTCAGCGTGGGAACAGGAACGTGGAGTCTTCGCGGCGGACCAGCGGCGGATCGCCCTCGGACCGGATCACGAATTCGATCCGGTGGGCGCCCGGCTTGCCCGACTCCGCCGGGGCCTGCACCCGCAGCGGCACCAGGCGGGTGGCCGCACCGTCGACCGCCACCGGCTGCTCGATGCCGACGACCTTCGCGTCGGCCAGGCCTTCGACCACGATGGTGAAGCGATGCGCTTGCTCGGCGGTGTTCATGACCTGCAGCTGGTAGACGTTCTCGATGACGCCCGGGGCGGATTCGCGGGCGAGCGCGCCGCGGTCGCGCAGCACGTCGACTTTCAGCGGATTGCGCAGCGCCAGCGACACGCCGGCCGCCACGGCGATGACGACCAGCAGCGACACGTAGATCAGCGTGCGCACGCGCAGGACGCGGCGCCACATCTCGCGGTATCCGAAGCCTTCCTTCAGCGAGTTCTCGGACGCGAAGCGGATGAGCCCCCTGGGGTAGCCCATCTTGTCCATCACCTGGTCGCAGCCGTCGACGCAGGCGGCGCAACCGATGCACTCGTACTGCAGGCCCTTGCGGATGTCGATGCCGGTCGGGCACACCTGCACGCAGATCGAGCAGTCGATGCAGTGGCCGAGCTTCGCCTGGGCGAGATCGGTCTTCTTGCTGCGCGATCCGCGCGGCTCGCCCCGTCCGGCGTCGTAGGCGATGATCATCGTGTCGCGGTCGAACATCACCGACTGGAAGCGCGCATACGGGCACATGTACTTGCAGACCTGCTCGCGCATCCAGCCGGCGTTGCCGTAGGTCGCGAAGCCGTAGAACAGGATCCAGAACACCTCCCAGCCACCCAGGCCGAAAGGCACGGCGCCGACCAGCTCGCGGATGGGCGTGAAGTAGCCGACGAAGCTGAGGCCGGTCCACAGCGCGATCGCGATCCAGACCGCGTGCTTCGCGGCCTTGCGCGCGAACTTGCGCGCCGACATCGGCTCGCGGTCGAGCCGCATGCGCGCCTGCCGTTCGCCTTCGATCTTCCGCTCGACCCAGAGGAACATCTCCGTATAGACGGTCTGCGGGCACGCGTAACCGCACCACAGCCGGCCCGCCACGGCGGTGAAGAGGAACAGCGTGTACGCGGACAGGATCAGCAGGATCGACAGGTAGATGACGTCCTGCGGCCAGAACACCAGGCCGAAGATGTAGAACTTGCGCGCGGCCAGGTCGAACAGCACCGCCTGCCGGTCGTTCCACTGCAGCCAGGGCAGGCCGTAGAAGACGAGCTGCGTGGCGAAGACCAGCGCCCAGCGCCAGGTCGCGAAGACGCCCGTCACCGCGCGCGGGTAGATCTTCCGGCGGATCTCGTAGAGCGAGACCTCGTCGACCGGAACGGCGGCGGCGGAAGTCGCGCCCGCGGCAGGCAGGGGCGGGTCGGTGGGGGTCATCGTTCGGGGGCGGGCATGGCGGCGGCCGAACCGGCTTCGCCGACGCGGACTGCAGGCGCGCCGCCGCGGTGCATCGCGGCGGCGCGATGACGGGCTATTTCGCGGCGGCTGCCGGCGCCTTGTTCGAAAGTCCCCAGACGTAGGCGGCCAGGAGGTGAATCCGCGCCTCGCCCAGCGTCTTCTTGAACGAGGGCATCGTCGTCGAGCCTTCGGTGACGTTGACGTTGCGGCCCTTGTTGATGCCTTCGGCGATCGTCGCCTCGGACGAGCCGTAGAGCCAGGTGGCGTCGGTGAGGTTCGGCGCGCCGATCGCCGGATTGCCCTTCCCGTCGGGTCCGTGGCACGCGGCGCAGACGGCGAAGCTCGCCTTGCCGAGCTCGGCCTTGGTTCCGTCGTGCGCCAGCCCGGACAGCGAGCGCACGTACGCGACGACGTTCTTGACGTTGTCGTCGCCGAGCGTGGCGCCCAGCGCGGGCATCACGCCCATCCGGCCACCGGTGATTGACGCTTCGATGGTTTCCGGCGCGCCGCCGTACAACCAGTCCTGATCGCGCAGGTTGGGGAAGCCGCGCGCACCGCCGGCATCCGAACCATGGCACTGCGCGCAGTTGTTGAGGAACAGCCGTTCGCCCATCGCGCGGGCCTGGGGATCGGCGGCGACCTGCTTCAGGTCCATCGCGAGGTACTTGTCGTACAGCGGCTTGACCTTCGCATCCGCGGCGGCCGTCTCCTTCGCCCAGGCGTCGGTCGAGGTCCAGCCGAGCACACCCGGCACGTTGCCGAAACCCGGGTACAAGCGCCAGGTAGCCGATCGCGAAGACGATCGTGATCCAGAACAGCCAGACCCACCACTTGGGCAGCGGGTTGTTGTACTCGGCGAGATCGCCGTCCCACACGTGGCCCGTGATCTCGACCGCCTTGCCGCCGGACCCCGCGGCAGCCGGCGCCTTGGCGCCCCCCGCCGCGACCTTGACCTTGCCCGTGCGCCAGAGCAGCCAGCCGCAGCCGAAGATGCTGACCGCCGTGATGACGATGACGTACCAGTTCCAGAAACCCGAAGTGAAATCGCTCATGACCGCCGCTCCACGCTGTTGCCGTCTTCCGCCGCCACGTCGTCCGGGAGGGCGAACGGCGCATTCGCCGCCGCCTCGAACGCGTGCTCGCGCTTGCGGCTGTAGGCCCACACGACCACGCCGATGAATCCGGCGAAGGCCGCGACCGTCGTCGCGCTCGCCAGCCAGGTGTAGATGACCGGGGGTTCCATCGTCTACCTCGCGTTCTTCATGGCGAGGCCGAGGTTCTGCAGGTACGCGATCAGCGCGTCCTCCTCGCTCTTGCCCTTGACGTCGGCTTCGGCCCGGGCGATTTCCTCGTCGGTGTACGGCGCCCCCAGCATCCGCAGCGTGCGCATCTTGGCGGCGATGTCCGCGGCGTTCGCCGGGCTCTTGGCGAGCCACGGGTACGCCGGCATGTTCGACTCGGGGACGACGTCACGCGGGTTGTTGAGGTGCACGCGATGCCAGTCGTCGGAGTAGCGGCCGCCGACGCGCTGCAGGTCGGGCCCGGTACGCTTGCTGCCCCACTGGAACGGGCGGTCGTAAACGTACTCGCCGGCGACCGAATACGGGCCGTACCGCTCGGTCTCGGCGCGGAACGGCCGCACCATCTGCGAGTGGCAGTTGTAGCAGCCTTCGCGGACGTAGACGTCGCGCCCGGTCAGCTGCAGCGCCGAGTACGGCTTCAGCCCGGCGATCGGCTGCGTCGTCGACTTCTGGAAGTACAGCGGGACGATCTGGACCAGCCCGCCGACCGAGACGACCAGGATGATCATGACGATCAGCCAGCCGACGTTCTTCTCCATCAATTCCTGATTGAACTTCATCGTTCGCTCCGGATTACGGGTTGGCTCGAGCGATCGCCGCTCACGCGTGGGCCGGCACGACGGCCGGGATCGGCGCCTCGTACGCCTTGCCGCTGCGCACGGTCTGCCACACGTTCCAGGCCATGATCAGCATGCCGGTGAAGAACAGCGTGCCACCGACGAGCCGGATCGCGTAGAACGGGTAGGTCGCCTTGACGCTTTCGACGAACGCGTAGGTCAGCGTCCCGTCGGCGTTGACCGCGCGCCACATCAGGCCCTGCATCACCCCGGCGATCCACATCGCCGCGATGTACAGGACGACGCCGATGGTGGCGATCCAGAAGTGCGTCGTGATCAGGCGCACCGACCACATCTCGGTCTTGCCGAACATCCGCGGGATCAGGTAGTACATCGACCCGATCGAGATGAACGCGACCCAGCCCAGCGCGCCCGAGTGCACGTGCCCGATGGTCCAGTCGGTGTAGTGCGACAGCGCGTTGACCGTCTTGATCGACATCATCGGCCCCTCGAACGTGCTCATGCCGTAGAACGACAGCGAGACGATGAGGAACTTCAGGATCGGGTCCTCCCGCAGCTTGTACCAGGCCCCCGACAGCGTCATGATGCCGTTGATCATGCCGCCCCACGAGGGCGCCAGCAGGATCAGCGAGAACACCATCCCGAGCGACTGCGTCCAGTCCGGCAGCGCGGTGTAGTGCAGGTGGTGCGGGCCCGCCCACATGTAGGTGAAGATCAGCGCCCAGAAGTGCACCACCGACAGCCGGTAGCTGTAAACCGGCCGGCCGGCCTGCTTGGGCACGAAGTAGTACATCATCCCGAGGAAGCCCGCGGTCAGGAAGAAGCCGACCGCATTGTGGCCGTACCACCACTGGACCATCGCGTCCTGCACGCCCGCGTAGGCCGAGTACGACTTCCACATCGTCACCGGCACCTCGGCGCTGTTGACGACGTGCAGCAGCGCGACCGTCAGGATGTAGGCGCCGAAGAACCAGTTGGCCACGTAGATGTGCGGTGTCTTGCGCTTGGCCAGGGTGCCGAAGAACACGACCGCGTAGGCGACCCAGACGACGGTGATCAGGATGTCGATCGGCCACTCGAGCTCGGCGTATTCCTTCGACGTCGTGATCCCGAGCGGCAGCGTGACCGCGGCGAGCACGATCACGAGGTTCCAGCCCCAGAACGTGAACATCGCCAGCGCGTCGGAGAACAGCCGCACCTGGCAGGTGCGCTGCACGACGTAGTAGGACGTCGCGAAGAGCGCCGAGCCGCCGAAGGCGAAGATCACCGCATTGGTGTGCAGCGGCCGCAGCCGCCCGTACGACAGCCACGGCACCGCCGGCAGGAGCTCCGGCCACAGCAGCTGGGCCGCGATGATGACGCCCACGAGCATGCCGACGATGCCCCAGACGACCGTCATGATCGAGAACCAGCGCACCACCTTGTAATTGAACGTCGCCGTCGCGGCTGCCGTCATGGTCGAACCCCCCTAGGAACTGCGAACGCGGCCGCTTCGGACCCGGGTCCGGAACGGTTGCCTGCGGCGGACACACCCCCAGCGCGTGCCGGGCGCGACCGCCAAGAACTTCGCCGATGCTACTGGCCCCGATCCGGCCCGGAGTTGATCGAAGTCAATTCCGCCTGCTGCTTCGCAGCATCGTCCACCTGCGACGGAATGTCGTCATCGGCCAGAATCCGGTGCGCCGGACCCTCGAGATCGTCGAACTGGCCGCTCTTCACCGACCACCAGAATATGCCACCGATCAGCGCCACCAGCGCGACCGACATCGGAATCAGCAGCAGCAGGATGTCCACTACGCCTGCCCGCCGCGCGAACGCGGGGCTGCATCGGGCAACGCGCATATTCGGCGATCGTCATGTTCGTCGCCTCCGGTCGGCGCGCCCGGCATCCGGGCGACGCGCAGCGCGTTGCCGACCACCAGCAGCGACGAAGCCGACATCCCGATCGCGGCGACCAGCGGCGTCACGTATCCCAGCGCCGCGGCGGGAATCGCGACGGCGTTGTAGGCGAAGGCCCACGCGAGATTCTGGCGCACGACGGCCAGCGTACGGCGCGCGTGGCGGATCGTCGCGGTCAGCCGCGTCAGGTCGTCGGCCAGGATGACGATGTCCGCGGTCCACTGCGCCAGCGGGGTGGCGCTGCCGAGGCTCGCCGAGACCTGCGCCTGCGCCAGCGCCGGCGCGTCGTTGATGCCGTCGCCGACCATCGCGACGACCGCGCCGCGCTGCTGCAGCGCGGCGATCGCGTCCCGCTTGTCCTCCGGCAGCGTGTCGCCCCGCGCGTCGGCGATACCCAGCGCGGCCGCGGTGGCCGCCACCGCCGACTGCCGATCGCCCGACAGCAGCACCGGCGTGATGCCAAGTGCATCCAGGCCCGCGACCAGGTCGCGCGCGCCCGTCCGCCACCGGTCGCCCAGGGCGAACACCGCCAGCGGTCCCCGGCCGTCGCCCAGAACGACCGCGGTGTCGGTCGCCCCGCCCGGCGCCGCCTCGGCGCGCACGCCGCCGGCGATGGCGGCGACGAACGATGCGCGACCCAGGCGCACCGCCGTCCCGTCGACGACGCCTTCGAGACCCTGACCCGGCACGACGACGACGTCGGCAACGGCGATTCGAGGCAGCCCTGCCGCGGCGGCGCGCAGCGCTCCGGCCAGCGGATGCTCCGACGGCGCCTCGAGCGCGGCCGCCAGTGCCAGCGCCCGTTCGCGCGTGGTGCCGCGAAGGAGCGCCAGGCCGGTCAGCCCCGGGCGGCCCTCGGTCAGCGTGCCGGTCTTGTCGAGCACCACGTGCGTGACGCGAGCGAAGGACTCCAGCGCGTCCGGATGGGTGACGACGACCTGCCGTCGCGCCAGCGCGCCGGCCGCCGCCGCGAGCGCGGCGGGCGTGGCCAGCGACAGCGCGCAGGGACAGGAGACGACCAGCAGTGCGAACGTGACCGGCAGCGCGCGGGCCGGATCGATCTGCCACCAGGCGATGGCCGTCGCGACGGCCAGCACGAGCAGCCCGGCGACGAACCAGCGGGCCACCCGGTCGGCGACGCGCGCTACACGCGGGCGCCCGGTCGCCGCGCGCGCCGCGGCGCGCTCGATCGCGGCGAGGCGCGTCCCCTCGCCCGCCGCGGTGACCCGCACGACCAGCGCGCCGTCGCGCGCGATGCTGCCGGCCAGTACGCGCTCGCCCGGCTCGCGCACCCGGGGTTGCGACTCGCCGGTCAGGATCGCCTCGTCGACGGCGGCGCGGCCGTCGACCACGACCCCGTCGCAGGGCACCGGCGCGCCGGCGCGCACCAGCACGAACTCCCCGGCGGCGAGCGTGGCGGCACCGACGATCTCGCCGTCGCGGCTCCGGGGAAAGGCGGGCAGGCGCTCGGCCGTCGCCGGCTGCGCGCGGGCGACCGCCTCGATCGCGTCGCCCGCGCGGCGGCGCGCGGTGAGTTCGACGTAGCGCGCGACGAGCAGCAGCGCGATGAACATCGTCACCGAGTCGTAGTAGACGGCCCCCTCCCCGCTGAACGTGGCCCAGGCGCTCGCCCCGAAGGCAGCCGCGAGCCCGAGCGCAACCGGCACGTCCATGCCCGGCCGCGCGAGCAGGAGGTCGCGCCAGGCACCGCGGAAGAACGGCGACGCCGAATAAAGCAGTGCCGGCAGCGTCAGCGTCAGGCTGGCCCACTCGAGCAGCCGCCGATGCTCGGGTTCGACGCCGTCGGCGGTGATGTAGGTCGGCAACGCGAGCATCATCACCTGCATCATCGCCAGCAGCGCCACGCTCATCCGCAACAGCAGCGCCCGCGATTCGCGGCGCGCGAACTCCTCGCGCCGCGCCGGATCGTAGGGATGCGCGCGATAGCCGACTGCGGCGACGGCGCGCAGCACCGCCGATACGCGGGTCGCCGCAGGATCGAACACCACGCGCGCGCGGCGGGTCGCGAAATTGATGCTCGCCTCGCCCACGCCGGGTTGCCGCTGCAGCCAGGACTCGAGCAGCCAGACGCAGGCGCCGCAGTGCATCCCCTCGAGCAGCAGGGCGACCTCCCGCCCGCCCTGCGGCAGCGCCCGGACGAACCCGGCCTGCGCCGCCGGATCGTCCCAGCGCGACCACTCGTCGTCCGGTGCGTCGCCCGGCCGGTCCGCACTGACGGTGCGACGGTCGTAGAAGGCATCGAGGCCAGCGGCGTGGATCGTCTGCGCAACGGCCAGGCAGCCGGCGCAGCAGAATTCGCGCGGGGCGCCGGCGACGACGGCCCGCCACCGCGCGGAGGGTGGATTGGGCAGGCCGCAGTGATAGCAGGACGCGGCAACATCCGCGTCCTTGGCCGGCGCGTCGGGGGACGGACGCGACGGACGCGGAAGAGGGCAACGACATGGACGCAGCCTATGCGGCGGTCGGGCGAGGGTCAAGCCGCGAGGCGAGCCGATCCGCTGGTTCCGCACCCGCGGTTGACACAAGTCAACGCCGCCGGCATGGTTCGCCGTAACATCGAAATTGCCGCGTGATGCGGCCAAGGAGGCACCATGTACAAGAACCTGCTCGTCTGTACCGACGGCTCCAAGCTGTCAGACAAGGCGGTCGCGCACGCGATCGCATTGGCGCAGGCGGTCGGTGCCGGGATCACCGCCTTCTATGCGGCGCCCGACTATCCGCTGCCGGCGTACGCCGACGGCGTCGTGTACGAACCCGTCTCGCGCAAGGAATACACCAAGCTCGCCAGCGCCGACGCGGAAAAGATTCTCGGCGCGGTGACGGCGAAGGCCGAAGCCGCCGGCGTCGCGTGCAAGACCGCCTACGCGATCGCCGCCGCTCCGTGGGAAGCGATCCTCAACGCGGCCAAGAAGCAGAAGTGCGACGCCATCGTCATGGCTTCGCATGGCCGTCGCGGGGTTTCGGCGCTGCTGCTGGGCAGCGAAACGCAGAAGGTCCTGACGCACGGCAAGCTGCCGGTGATCGTCGTCAAGTAGTCGGCGGGGCGCCGGCGCGCCGACCGCCCGCGCAGCGCCCGGCGCAATCCGCCGGGCGCACCGGGCGGATTCGCGCTACAATTGCTGTTTCCTCAACAAAAACAGCACCATGCGCGTTTCCCGCTTTTACCTGTCCACGCTGAAGGAAGCCCCCGCCGAAGCGGAGGTCGTCAGCCAGAAGCTGATGCTCCGCGCAGGGCTCATCAAGAAGGTCTCGTCGGGCATCTACTCGTGGATGCCGCTGGGCCTGATCACGCTGCGGCGGGTCGAGCAGGTCGTGCGGGAGGAAATGAATCGCGCCGGCGCGCTCGAGTGCTACCTGCCGCACGTCATTCCCGCCGAGCTGTGGCAGGAAACCGGCCGCTGGGACCAGTTCGGCCCGCAACTCCTCAAGATCCGCGACCGGCAGGAGCGCGATTTCCTGTTCGGACCGACGCACGAGGAGCCGATGACGGACATCGTGCGCAAGGACATCCGCAGCTACCGCCAGCTGCCCGTCAATCTCTACCAGATCCAGGTCAAGTTCCGCGACGAGATTCGTCCTCGCTTCGGCGTCATGCGCGGCCGCGAGTTCCTGATGAAGGACGCGTATTCGTTCGATGCGGACCGTGACGCGCTGATGCGCTCGTACCGCGCGATGTACGACGCCTACACGCGGATCTTCACCCGGCTCGGCCTGAAGTTCCGCGCCGTCGAGGCCGACACCGGCGCGATCGGCGGCTTCGCCTCGCACGAGTTCCAGGTGCTCGCCGAGTCGGGCGAGGACGCCATCGCGTGGTGCCCCGCATCCGACTACGCGGCGAACGTCGAGCAGGCCGAGGCGCTGGCACCGGCCGGCGCGCGCGCCGCGCCGACCGAGGCGATGCGCCGGGTGCCGACGCCGAACCAGTCGACCTGCGAGGAAGTGACCGCGCTGATGGGATTGCCGCTCGCGCGCAGCGTCAAGTGCCTGATGGTCTTCGCGCAGGACAAGGTCCGGATGCTGCTGGTGCGCGGCGACCACATGGGCAACGAAGTCAAGATCGGCAAGCTGCCGGGACTCGCGGGCTGGCGCTGGGCGAACGATGCGGAGATCGTCGCCGCAACGGGCTGCCGTCCAGGCTACCTGGGACCGGTCAGGCTGTCGCCGGAGGTGCCCCTGATCGTCGACCGCACGGTCGCGGCGATGAGCGATTTCGTCTGCGGCGCCAACGAGGCGGACTTCCACCTCGCCGGCGTGAATTTCGGCCGCGACTGCCGGGAGCCCGATCTCGTCGTCGACCTGCGCAACGTCGTCGCCGGCGATCCGTCGCCCGACGGCAAGGGCACGCTGGAGATCGTCCGCGGCATCGAGGTCGGGCACGTGTTCGCGCTGGGCACCAAGTATTCCGAGGCGATGGGTGCAACTTATCTCGACGCGCAGGGTCAATCCCACCTGATCGAGATGGGCTGCTATGGCATCGGCGTGACCCGTGTCGTCGCGGCGGCCATCGAGCAGCATCACGACGACCGCGGCATCGTCTGGCCCGAGGCGATGGCGCCGTTCGCCGTCGCCATCGCCCCGATCGGATACGATCGCAGCGAGGCGGTGAAGGCGTTGGCCGACCGGTTGCACGACGAACTCGCGGCGGACGGGGTCGAGGTGTTGATCGACGACCGCGGCGAGCGACCTGGCGTGATGTTTGCTGATCTCGAGCTGATCGGGATTCCGCACCGCGTCACGATCGGTGACCGCGGGCTCAAGGAAGGCAGGGTCGAGTACCAGCACCGGCGCGACACGACGGCAACGGCGGTGGCGGCCGACGCGATCGGGGCGTTCCTCCGGGAACGGCTCGGCCGCGCCTGACGTCCGCCCCGGCGCGCGGGTTGGCGGCGCAAGGGTTGCCGGCGGGATCGCGGCTGGCGCCCCGGCGGCGCCGCGCGCCGCGGGCCGGTTGCCCGTCGGTTGGCACTCGGCTGGCATCCGGCCGGCGCCCAGCTGCGATGCATCTGCCATGCATTTGCCATGCATTTGCCACACCGCTGCCCAGCGGCTGCGGGTCCGCAACGACATGAAGGCGATGAACCAGGTGACGATGACCGAACCGCGGGCAACCGCCCCGACGCCGCAGCTCCGCCCCGCCCGGGCGGCGGCGCGCGTCGTCGCGCTGGCGCTGCTCGCGGGCTCGGTGCTCCTCGGCGCGACGCCGTCGGCGCGCGCCGGCGCGCAGGCCGAGGAACAGCTCGCGCCGTCCGTCGTTGCCGGACTGTCGAAGGCGATCGCGGACCGTCCCGTGCCGGCCGATCACGCGAGCCAGCCGGCGGTGCGCGCCTGGCTCGACGACATGTCGCGCCGCCTCGCGCTGCGGATGCCGGACGCCCGCGAGCGCAACGATTTCCTCACCACCGTCCATTACGAGGCCCAGCGCGCAGGACTCGATCCGCAGCTCGTGCTTTCGGTCATCCATCACGAAAGCGGGTTCAAGAAGTATGCGGTGTCGGTCGCCGATGCGCGCGGCTACATGCAGGTGATGCCGTTCTGGGTCCGCCTGATCGGATCGTCGGACCAGAACCTGTTCAACCTGCGCACGAACCTGCGCTACGGCTGCACGATTCTCCGGCACTACCTCGACCGCGAGAACGGCGACCTCTACCGCGCGCTGGGCCGCTACAACGGCAGCCTGGGCCAGCCGCAGTACCCGAGCGCCGTCGTCGCCGCCTGGACCAGGCACTGGCACTACGATGCGCCGGCGACCCGGGTCGGTGCCGCGCCCGCCACCACGCTGACGCGGTGACCGCCCGGCCGCTCCCGGCGGCCCGCTACCGGGGCCGCTTCGCGCCCTCTCCCACCGGCCCCCTGCACTTCGGCTCGCTGATCGCCGCCGTCGCGAGCTGCGCCGACGCGCGCGCGGCGGGTGGCGAATGGCTGCTGCGCATCGAGGACGTCGACGAACCTCGTACGCGTGCCGGGGCGGAGTCGGTGATCCTCGCGCAACTCGAGCGCTACGGCTTCGCCTGGGACGGCCCCGTGCTGCGCCAGCGCGAACGCACCGACCACTATGCCGCGGCGCTGGCGCGGCTGCGCGAAGGCGGCCACGTCTACGAGTGCGCGTGCACGAGGCGCGAGCTCGAGACCGCGCCGCTCGGCGTCGGCGGCGAGCGCGTCTATCCGGGCACCTGCCGCGAAGGCATTCCGGCGGACCGCCGCGACCGCGCGCAGCGCGCCTGGCGCGTGCGCGTCCCGGCGACGGCAACGGTCGGTTTCACCGATCGCCTGCAGGGGTCCGTCGCGCAGGACCTCGCCCGCGACGTCGGTGATTTCGTCCTGCGCCGCGCCGACGGTCTCCACGCCTACCAGCTCGCCGTCGTCGTCGACGACGCGCTGTCCGGCGTCAACGCGGTCGTCCGCGGCGCGGACCTGCTCGCGTCGACCCCACGGCAGATCCTGCTGCAGCGGCTCCTGGGCTTCGCCACGCCATCGTACCTGCATGTCCCGGTGGCCCTCGGTCCGTCGGGCGAGAAGCTGTCGAAGCAGACCGGGGCTGCGCCGCTCCCGGACGACCCGCTGCCCGCGCTCGTCGCCGCGTGGCGCTTCCTCGAACAGCCGTGGCCGGCGTCCGGCGCCACGCCGGATTCGGTGGCCGCATTCTGGGCGCACGCGCGCGAAACCTGGGCGCCGGCGCGCCTGCCCCCCGTGCCGATGCTGCCGGCGCCGCGGTCGTTCGCGGCGGGCGCGCACGACCGCGTATAATTGCGGGTTCTCCTCCGCCACGCCGCCACGGCGCGGACTCGACCGCGCCGAACACGCGCCCTCGCGCGCCGCCGCGGCCCGCGAGGCTCACCCCGGGACCCCGCTTCCATGACCACGCTCGTTGCCGTTCGCAAGAACGACGAAATCGCCATCGCCGCCGACTCGCTGACCACGTTCGGCGACACGCGGCTCGCCGCCCAGCACGACCGCTCGTACGAGAAGATCGTCCGCTACCAGGACACCTAGATCGGATTGTGCGGCAGCGCGGCGCACCAGCTGGTATTCGAGAGCCTCCTCGCGCGCCAGGGCGAGCTCGATTTCTCGAACAAGCTCGCCATCTTCGAGACCTTCCGCAAGCTGCATCCGATCCTCAAGGAGCAGCACTTCCTCAATCCGAAGGAAGAGGAGGACGATCCGTACGAATCGACGCAGATCACCGCTCTGGTCGCCAACCGGCACGGCATCTTCGGCGTCTACTCGATGCGCGAGGTGTTCGAGTACACGCAGTTCTGGGCGGTCGGCTCGGGGCGCGAATTTGCACTCGGCGCGATGCACGCCCTGTACCCGCGACTGAAGACCGCGGCAGCGATCGCCAGGGCCGGGGTCGAGGCCGGCGCCACGTTCGACAAGAACTCGGCCCTGCCGATGTCGATCTACACGCTTGCGCTCGGAGGCCCGGAGGCCGCGAAGTGAACGGTCCGGCGGAACCGGCACCGCTCTCCGACGCGCTGGCGCGCTTCATCGTCGAGGGCGCCGCCGTGCGCGGTGCGGTCGTGAGCCTCGACCGGACGCTCCGGGACATCCTCGCCACCCACCCGTACCCGCCGGCGCTGGCGCGCGCGCTCGCCGAGTTCGCCGCAGCGGCCGCGTTGCTCGCCTCGACGCTCAAGTTCAAGGGCAGCCTCATCGTCCAGCTCGCGAGCGAAGGCCCCGTGCGCCTCGCCGTCGTCGAATGCGATGCGACACTGGCCCTGCGCGCCACCGCGCAGTGGCGCGACGAAGCCGATTCGCTGCCCGCCGACGCCACGCTCGCGGTGCTGGCCGGCGACCTCGCGCGGGCGCGCCTGGTGATCACGCTGGATCCGAAGGACGGCGGCCCGGTCTACCAGGGCGTCGTCGCGATCGCCGGCGGCTCGATCGCCGGGCTGATCGAACACTATCTCGCGACGTCCGAGCAGATCGCCAGCCGGATGCGGCTGGCGGCCATCGACGGCGGCGTGCGCGGGCTGCTCGTCCAGCGGCTGCCCGGCGCCGGACCGGAGGACGACGACGCGTGGCAGCGGACGGCCGCCGCGATCGGTGCGCTCGACCTCGAACGGCTCGCGCACACTGCGACGACCGCGCGAGCTCGTCGGTGCCGCGTTGCCGGAGGTCGACGTCCGGCTGTTCGCCGCGCGGGCGACCCGCTTCGCCTGCCCCTGCTCGGAAACGCGGGTCGCGCGGGCACTGCGGCTCCTCGGCCGCGCCGAGATCGAGGGGCTGCTGGCCGAACGCGGGGACGTCGAGGTCACCTGCGAGTTCTGCAACCGGCGCTACACGCTGGGTCCCGCCGCGGCCCGCGCACTCTTTGCCGAAGACCCGCCGGCGGATGCGCCGGCCGCGTGATTCCGCTCCGCCGATGAGCCTGTACGTCCCGCCCGCCTTCTCGCCGCGCGACCGCGCGTCGATGGCGCGGCTCATGCACGATCACCCGTTCGCGACGCTGGTGACACCGGCCGAGCCGGAGCCGGTGGTCTCGCACCTGCCGCTGCTCTACGTCGCCGATCGCGAGCCGCACGGCACGCTGCTGGGCCACTTCGCCCGCGCCAATCCGCACTGGCGCGCAGCGCGGGAGCGCGAATCGATCGCCGTCTTCCACGGTCCGCATGCCTACGTGTCGCCGTCGTGGTACGCCGAACCCGAGCGTGCCGTCCCGACCTGGAACTACGCGACCGTGCATGCGTGCGGACCGATCGACGTCGTCGACGACCCCGCGGACGCCCGCGCGATCCTCGATGCGCTGGTCCATCGCTTCGAGGCCGGACGCGAGGCTCCGTGGGAGCTGCGGATGGAGCCGGCGCGGCGCGACGCGCTGGTCGGGGCAATCGTCGCGTTCCGGATGCGGATCCGGCGCGTCGACGGCAAGTTCAAGCTGTCGCAGAACCGCAGCGTCGAGGATCGCGCGCGCATCGCGGCCGCGCTCGACCGGGAAGGCGATGCCGACGCCACGGCGACGGCGGCGTGGATGCTGGCCTACGGCGGGGCCCGTGATCATGAGCCCTCCTGACCGCGAACCCGCGCCGGCCGCGGCATCCGCCCGTGTGCGGCTCGACAAGTGGCTGTGGGCGGCGCGGTTCCACCGGACGCGCTCGCTCGCCGCGCAGGCGATCGATGCCGGTCAGGTCCGGCTGAACGACGAACGGGTGAAGCCAGCGCATCCGGTGCGCGCGGGCGACACGGTGACCGTGCGCCGGCAGGGGCTCGTCTGGATCGTCGTGGTCGCCGCGGTGTCCGACCGGCGCGGCGGCGCCCCCGACGCGGCGAAGCTCTACGCCGAGACGCCGGCGAGCGCCGCGGAACGCGAGGAGGAGCTGCTGCGCCGCCGCGCGGCCGCGACGTCCGATCCGCGGACCGACGGACGCCCGACCAAACGCAACCGGCGCAAGCTGGAGGATTTTCTCGCCGAGCCCTGAGCGCGCGCGTCAGCAGAGGCGGAACGTGGCGAGGTCGAGCAGCAGGTCGGGGTCGCGATAGGCGCGCAGGACCAGCCAGGCAAGCACCGCCGCGAGCAGCAGTCCGACCGTGTGCCAGAGCGCGCGGCGGGCGAAAAGACGGCGCAGCCCGAGGGCCGCGCCGTGAAGTTCCGCCGAGGAAATCTGTCCGGGAGGTTCGCGGGCGATCACACTGCGGACTTTACGCCCGCTCCTTGCCCTCGGGCAACAGGCCGAGCATCGTCACCGGAGTGGGTGCCAGCACCGCGAGTTCGCGCATCGTCGCCATGATCGAGCTGAAGTCGGCCGCGGTACGCACGTCGGCGATCGGCTTCGCGAGGAGATGGACCGCGCGGCCGCTGACGACCAGCGGCAGCTCCTCCGGAAGCTCGGTGCGCAGCGAGCGGATTTCCTGGCCCGCGATCTTGCCCGAAATGCCGCGGTCGAACAGCAGCACGACGAGGCTCACCTTGTACGCTTCGGCAGCGCCGGCGATCTCCTGCGCCGGAACGCCTGCGCCCAGCGTCAGGCAATTGACGCCTTCGGTGAACAGCAACAGCTCGAGGATCGCGAGGCCGAGCTGGTTCGGATCGTTCGGCGGTGTCGCCAGCAGGATCTGGCGGGCGTCGCGCGTCGGGCGGACGAGCCGCGTGACGTCGCGCAGCAGCCGCTGCGCCAGGTCGGCGAAGCGCAGCTCCTGGAAGTTGCGCATGTCGCCGCGGACGACGCGCTCGTGCACCGCCTCGTTCAGCGGGATCAGCGTGTGCTCGAGGAACCGCCGCAGCCCCTGGCCGACCAGCAGCTTCGACAGGTGGTTCTGCAGTTCGCCGACCCGGTGCTGCGACAGCAGCTTCACCGCCGTCTCGATCTCCGACGGCAGGGCGGTGGGGGCCGCGATCGCCAGGCCCAGCATCGACTGCAGCGCCGATTCGGCCAGCGGCACGACGGCACCGGCGCGCCAGCCCTCGGACAACAGCTGCTTGATCAGCTTGAGCCGGGCCACCTGGTCCGGCGGGTAGACGCGGTCGCCGAAACCGTCCCGCAACGGCGACGGAAACCCGTATCGCCGCTGCCACATGTAGAGCTGCTCGCGGCGCAGCCCGGTCAGCCGGACCACCTCCCGGATATGCATCGCGCCGCGCGCGTCCGGCGGCGATTCGGCGGCCGGAGCGTCGTCGGCGCCACGTCGGCGCGTCGGCGCCTTGATCAGAATGCCCATGCTTGTCGGTCCTTGCTCAAATTCGTCACATGCTACTCATGTTGTGCTGCACAAGTCCACCCGCGACCGGAGCGAACGGGCAGCGCACCCGAGGGAGTTCGTTCGCGGCGCGCGATTCGCGCACGCTGTGCTGCACGAAAGGTACGTTGCACGATGCGTGCCACCCGAGACCTTCGCGCTTGCCCCGTTTGGCGCTTTGCGCGATCATCGATCGGCGAAGACCAACGGCAGTCCGGACGGACTGCCTTTGTTTTGACGTCGGCCGAGCCGGCGCGGCGCGATTCTTGCGCTTCGTGGGGGTGCCGCGCGGCGCATCGCGCCGCGTCCGCGCCCGCGCTGCGCCGACGTGGCAGGCGGCGCGACCTGGAAACGAGGAACGATGTTCGGATTCGGCAGGACGACCAGGGACCCGCTCGCCGATCGCCGCACGGCCGAGCGCTGGTTCGCCCTGTTCCCGCCGAACGACCCCATCGCCATCCACGGCGAGCTGGTGACCGAACTGGGTCGCCTTTCCGAACGCAACGCCAGGCGCACGCCCGCCCGCCTCGAAGCGGTGTTCCACGCGGACACGCACACCAGGGCCCTGCGCCGGACGCTGACGGCGCAGTACATCGAGCACGCGAACCGCAGCTCGAAGATCGAGAATCAGCTCTGGCAGGCGCTGTTCGACCTCACCCAGGGCTTCCTGCAGTGCTACACCGCGTTCGCACGCGAGGTCTCCGAGCATGCGTCGTCCGGCAAATGGCAGGCGCTGCTGCCGGAACTCGTCGCGCGCCAGATCGTGCACCTGGGGCAGGATGCGAAGGTGCGCCTGTACCGGTACGAGCAGTGGATTCCGGCGAAGTGGGCCGAGCTGCACGCGCTGTTCTCGCTCGCGTGCACGCAGCAGATCGAGCGGCAGCAGCTGCTGCTGGCCCCCGACGGCGGGGCGACGACGATCGAGCAGGAGTACCTGGTCACGCTGGTCCTCCAGCTGATGAACAGCGGCAACCTGACGCCGCGCAACATCGAGTGGGTGGACAGCCAGCTCGCCGAATGGACGGCGCCGCTGCGCCTCACGCTGGAGCCGTCGTCCGTCACCTCGTTCTATGTCGACCTCGGCGCGCGCGCCGGACTGCGGCGCCGCTCGGCGGCGCCGCTCGAGGGGCGGGTGCTGTTCCTCGACACGCGGCCGCTGCACGCGCTGCTGATGCAGAACGTCGCGACGCTGGAGCAGAAGATCCGCGGCCAGCCGCTGTCGGACCGGACCTCCCAGCGCAGCGAGCTGCTCGGCCTCGTCGCCAAGCTCGCGGCGCAGGTCGACCCGGAGTTCAAGCCCTTCGCGCGACGCGGCGAGCGCACGTCGGCCGCCGGCACCGTCGACGCGATCGTCGGCTTCGCCAGGATATCGGCCTACCTGCGCGAGGAAGAGCACGAGCCGATCCCGCAGGGCGACATGGGCACGAGCTTCGGCAGCACGATGGAGCTGGCGGTGTTCGGCCGCATGCGCAACGAGCGCGACCGGCGGGTGGAGATGGCGCGCCGGCGCCTGGCCACGTTCGCCGCCCCCGGCGGGCCCTGGGAGGTGAAGGACGTGAGCCAGACGGGCTTCCGCCTGCTCGCGCCGATGATCGTGGCCAACGCGGTCACGCTGGGGACGCTGGCGGCGATCCGCGCGCAGGGCCAGAGCGTCTGGTCGCTGGGCATCGTCCGGCGGATGAAGCGCATCACCACCGACCGGGCGGAAATCGGCCTGCAGATCATCGCCAACTCGCTGGTCGGCGTCGACCTGATCGAGCAGCGGCGCGGCGCCGACGGCGGCTATTCGATCGAAGGCGAGGCGACGACGGTCAGCGGCCGCATGTTCCACGCGCTGTTCCTGACGCTCAGGAAGCGCGAGAGCGATCATGCCGTGCAGTCGCTGATCGTTCCGGCCAGCGAATACCATCCGACCCGCCGCTTCCGCGTCCAGACGACGAATGCATCGCTGGCGATCCGCTTCGGCCGGCTGATCGAGCAGGAACCGGACTGGGTATGGGCGACCGTCGAGCCGCTCGAGCTGCCGCCCCCGGGGCAGCCGGCGAAAGCGGCGCCGCGCGGCTGACTCCGCGCCGACCGGCCATGCGCGGCGATCGCCACGCCGAAGCCCACGCAGCGCACCGCTGGGAGGTGCCGGCGGAGTTCAACATCGCCGACGCCTGCTGCCGCCGGTGGGCGCGCGACCGCGCCCGCTTCGCGCTGTACTGGGAGGACGAGTCCGGCGCGCGCGCGGCGTTCACGTTCTGGGATCTCGATCGCGCGGCGGATCGGCTCGCGAGCGCGCTGGCCGCGCGCGGGGTGCGCCGCGGCGACCGCATCGCGGTCATCCTGCCGCAGCGTCCGGAGACGGTCGTCGCCCACATGGCCGCGTACCGGATGGGCGCGATCGCCGTGCCGCTGTCGTTCCTGTTCGGCGCCGACGCGCTGGAATTCCGGCTCGCCGATTCGCAGGCCCGGGTCGCCTTCGTCGATCCGCAGTCGCTGCCGAATCTCGCGCCGATCCGCGACCGGCTGCCGGAACTCGCGCACGTCGTCGGCGTGGCCGGCGCGGTGGCACCCGGCATCGAGGCGTGGGAGGCGGTGCTGGGCGACGGCCGGCCCGAATTCGATCGGGTCGCCACGCGGGCGGCGGACCCGGCGCTGATCGTCTACACCAGCGGCACCACCGGACCGCCGAAGGGCGCGCTGATGCCGCATGCGTGCCTGCTCGGCAATCTGCCCGGCTTCGTCCATTCGCACGACGGCTATCCGCAGCCGGGCGATCTCTTCTGGTCGCCGGCCGACTGGGCGTGGACCGGCGGCCTGATGGACGCGCTGCTGCCGGCGCTGTATTTCGGCCAGCCGATCGTCGGCTACCGCGGCCGCTTCGATCCCGGGCAGGCGTTCCGCCTGATCGAGCGCTACCAGATCCGCAACACCTTCCTGTTCCCGACCGCGCTCAAGCTGATGATGAAGGCGTATCCGCAGCCGCGCGATTGCTTCGACCTCAGCCTGCGCAGCATCATGAGCGCCGGCGAGGCGGTCGGCACGACGGTCTTCGAGTGGGCGCAGCGTGCGCTGGGCGTGACGATCAACGAGATGTTCGGCCAGACCGAGCTCAACTACATCGTCGGCAATTCGCACACGCTGTGGCCGGCCAGGCCCGGCTCGATGGGCCGCCCCTACCCCGGCCACCGCGTCGCCGTGATCGATGCGCACGGCCGCGAGCTGCCGCGCGGGGAAGCGGGGGAAATCGCCGTGCACCGCGTCGCTCCCGACGGCGCCGCCGACCCGGTCTTCTTTCTCGAATACTTCCGCAATCCCGAGGGCACGCGCGCGAAGTACACGGGCGACTGGTGCCGCACCGGCGACATCGCGATCATGGATGCCGATGGCTACCTCTGGTATCAGGGCCGCAGCGACGACGTGTTCAAGGTGGCGGGCTACCGCGTCGGCCCCTCGGAAATCGAGAACTGCCTCGTCCGCCACCCGGCGGTCGCCAACGCGGCGGTGATCCCGGTGCCCGACGAGACCCGCGGCAACGTCGTCAAGGCGTTCGTCGTGCTGGCCCCGGAACACGAGGCCTCGGCGGCGCTGGTCGAGGCGCTGCAAGCAGCACGTGCGCCGGTTCCTCGCGCCGTACGAGGTGCCGAAGTCGATCGAGTTCCTCGACGCGCTGCCGATGACGACGACGGGCAAGGTCCAGCGCAAGCTGCTCCGCGAGCGCGAGCGCCTCGCGGCCGCGCGCCCGTCATGATGGGGTTCGAGCGGCGGCTGCGCCTCGAGCTGATGCCGGAGCGCATCGCCATCTGTCGCCTCGCCGCCGACGATCCGCTGCCGCCGTGGGCGCTCGCGGCCCGCTACTGGTCGATCACGCGCACGCCGGACGAGCTGTCGGTCGTCTGCCCGGAGGCGGTCGTGCCGCCCGACGTCGCCGCGAGCCGCGGGTGGCGGGCGCTGCGGTTCGAGGGTCCGTTGCCGCTCGACCAGACCGGCATCCTCGCCAGTGTCACCGGCCCGCTGGCGCAGGCGCGCGTGTCGCTGTTCGCGCTCGCGACCTACGACACCGACTACGTGCTGATTCCCGCCGCGCAGCAGGGCCAGGCCATCGCCGCGCTGGAAGCGGCGGGCCACCGCGTGGCGAGCGCCGGCGTGTAGCCGCGCGGCGTCCGGCCGGCAGCGGTCGCGCTAGCGCCGCAGCGACTCGAGGAAGCGGCGGTGGGTCAGCACCCACACGACCGCCGGGACGACGGTGGGCAGGATCAGCGAGCCGAACTGGAAGGCGAACGCGATC
The DNA here is from genome assembly GCA_963810815.1 of uncultured beta proteobacterium. Taxonomy (GTDB): domain Bacteria; phylum Pseudomonadota; class Gammaproteobacteria; order Burkholderiales; family Casimicrobiaceae; genus CAVQWT01. Next base: position 289,466 of record CAWEPB010000004.1, read on the forward strand.
GCCTCGCGCTGCCAGGCGGAGAAGCCGGTCTGCGAAGCCACGAGCGCGCCGGAGGTGATGGTGACGTTCTTCAGAAAATCGGCGAGCACCCCGAACGCCACCACCGGCACGATCGCCGCGTAGCCGACGAGCAGCCGGCGGGGCCAGCCGCGTTCGCGGGTCCCCAGCACCAGCGCGGCGTACAGCGGCAGGCCGTAGGCGTAGAGCAGCGCGTTGACGTCGACGGCGATCTCGCCGCCGCCGCTCGCCTGACCGGGCTTGAGCGCGGTCGCGAAGGTCAGCGTGGCTCCCTGCTGCTCGACCGCGCGGACGATGTGCGGCATCCCGACCGCGCTGACCGCGCGCACGACGAGCTGCGACGGCCAGACCAGCAGCGGCGCCGCCAGCATCCAGACCGCGAACATGGCCGGCAGCCACGCCAGCACGCGCAGGACGAAGCGGGCAAGCGGGCTGCCCACGCGCCGGACCCTCAGGCCGCGACCGGCGCGGCGCCGGGCGGCGCGCCGCGGTCGCCGTCGTCGTGCGGCAGCGTGCGCACCCAGATCAGGAAGACGACCAGCACGTCGAGCATGATCAGCGCCTGCCACAGGTACAGGTGCGCCCACTCGAACACCTGGAAGCTCCACTGGCCGAGGTAGAACAGGCTGATCACGCGCACGACGTTGAGCCCCTGCACCGCCGCGATGCCGGCAGCGAGCCCGGCGAGCTTGCGCGGCCAGGACGCGGGAAAGGCGAGGATCGCCGCGATCAGCACGATGGTCGCCTCGACGCCGTTGCAGCCCGCCTCGATCGACACGGCGAACCCGTTGGCGGTGCTGCGCATCACCTTGCCGGTCGCCACGACGTTGGCGTCGAACAGCGTCACCAGCCAGGTCGAGAACTGGGCCAGCGCGTTGGTCCACGGAATGACGAACCAGCGCTGCACCCACGGCGTCAGTTCGAGCCCGAACAGCAGCGCCAGCAGCAGCAGGAAGGTAACGAAGAATCGGACCATCGGCGGATTCTAGCGCAGAGGTTGCGGACGGCGCGGACCGGCGACCGTCGGCTACGCGCCGGCGCGCCGGCCGTGGCGGAGGGCGGACGCGCCGGACGCGGCCGCTGGCGGAGTGCGCGCGGTCAGCCCCGCGCCAGCGCCGGGTTCTGCGCGAAGTAGCGCTTGAGCCCGTCGGCCATGGATTCGGCGAACCGCGTCTGCTGCCTCGGGTCGCGCAGCTTCAGCTCCTCGTCCGGGTTGCTGATGAACGCGGTCTCGACCAGGATCGACGGGATATCGGGCGCCTTCAGCACGGCGAAGCCGGCCTGCTCGACCTGCGGCTTGTGCAGGGCGTTGTGCTCGCCGATCTGGTCGAGGACCTGCCGGCCGACCCGCAGGCTGTCGTTGATCTGCGCGGTCTGCGACAGGTCGAGCAGCGTCCGCGCCAGCACCGGATCGCGGACGTCGAGGTTGACGCCGCCGATCAGGTCCGCGGCATTCTCCTTCTGCGCCAGCCACTTCGCCGCGGCACTCGTCGCACCGTTCTCGGACAGCGCGAACACCGACGACCCGCGCGCCCGCGATTCGCGGAAGGCGTCGGCGTGCACCGAGATCAGCAGGTCGGCCTGCACCCGACGCGCCTTCTGCACGCGCGCGGCGAGCGGCACGAAATAGTCGTCGTCGCGCGTCAGCATCGCCCGCATGCCCGGCTCCGCGTCGACCATCGACTTGAGCCGCCGCGAGATCGCGAGGACGACGTCCTTCTCGCAGGTGCCGCGCCGGCCGACGGCGCCCGGATCCTCGCCGCCGTGCCCGGGATCGATGGCGATGGTGATGCGTCGCCGATCGCCACCGCGCGCGGGCGGCGCGGGCTCGGTGCGTGTTGCTCCCCGGGCCTCGGGGCGCGCCGCGGCGGGAGCCGGTCGCTCCTTCTCCTCGAGCAGCGCCATCAGCGGGTCGAGCGGCGTGGTCGGGTAGAGGTCGAGCACGAGCCGATGGCCGAACTCGGCGACCGGCTTCAGTGCGAAGACCTGCGGCTTCACCTCGCCGCGCAGGTCGATCACCACCCGCAGCGTCGCCGGCGCCTTGCGGCCGAACCGGATGCCCGAGATGTACGGGTCCGTCTGCTGCACGCGGATCGGCAACTGCGTGAGTTCGGCGTTGAGGTCGACCCCGTCGAGGTCGAGCACGACGCGCGGCGGATCCTTGAGCGTGGTCAGCTGGTGCGGCAGCGGCGCCGCCGCCTCGAGGATGAGTCGCGTGTATTCCTGCGCCGGCCAGATCCGCGCCGACGCGATCGCGCCGACGTTCGCCCACAGCGCCGACGGCAGCAGCAGACCGGCGGGCGGCAGCGCCAGCCACTTCAGCGCGCGGCGTCGCTCGAGACTGACGGCGACGACGTCGCGGTCGTGGCGCGGGCGGCGAATTCGGTCAGCGCGGTCAGGCATCGTTCACCCGCCGGCGTCGACGCGCGCGCCGTCAACAGGCGACCGGATCCCGCCTCGGAGAGCGCGAGCTCGAGGTCGGGTGCGGGCAACAGGTCGGCCACGCGTTCGGGCCATTCGATCAGGCATACGGCATCGTCGCGGAAGCAATCGGCAAGGCCCGCAGTCTCCCATTCTTCCGGGTCCGCGAACCGATAAAAATCAAAGTGATAAAAGTATAAACTCGAAAGCGAATAAGGTTCAACCAGTGTGTAGGTGGGGCTTTTCACCGCGCCCGGCCAGCCACGGGCGCGCAATACGCCCCGTGCGAGCGTCGTCTTGCCGGCCCCGAGGTCGCCGACCAGCGTCACCGTCATGCCGCCGGCCAACGCCGGCGCGAGCGCGGCACCCGCAGCTTCGGTCGCGGCGGCATCGGGGAGACGGATTGTCAGCGGGGGCGTCAACCGAGGGTTCGCGGATGTGTCAGCGGCGGGTCCGATGGCAGTGCCGGTCGTGGCTCATCGGCGCGGCGCCGCGTCATGTACGCTAACACGATGTCCGACCCGATCCGCACCGCCCCGCCCGCAGCCGCCGCCGGGACCCGACCGGAACCGGCAACGGTCGACTGGACGGCACTGGCCGCGGCGATCACCGGCTGGGGCCGCGACCTGGGCTTCGCCGAGATCGGAATCAGCGACACCGACCTGTCGACCGAGGAAGCGCGGCTCGTGGCCTGGCTCGATGCCGGCCGGCACGGGCGGATGGATTATATGGCACGGCACGGCGTCACCCGCGCGCGCCCGGCGGCGCTGGTGCCGGGCACGCTGCGGGTGATCAGCGCCCGGATGGATTACCTCCCGCCCGGCGCCCGCGACGCCGCCGCGGTGCTGGCCGATCCCGAACTCGCCTACGTCGCCCGCTACGCGCTCGGTCGCGACTACCACAAGGTCATGCGCCACCGGCTGCAACGCCTCGCCACGCGCATCCGCGACGAGATCGGCGACTTCGGCCATCGGGTCTTCACCGACAGCGCGCCGGTCCTCGAGGTCGCGCTGGCGGCGAAGGCCGGGCTCGGCTGGCGGGGCAAGCACACGCTGCTGCTGACGCGCGACCGCGGCTCCTGGTTCTTCCTGGGCGAGCTCTACACCGACCTGCCGCTGCCGCCGACGCCGCCCGTCAGCGCGCACTGCGGCACCTGCACCGCCTGCCTCGACGCGTGTCCGACCGGCGCGATCGTCGCGCCGTACGAGCTCGACGCGCGCCGCTGCATCTCGTACCTGACGATCGAGCTGGACGGCGCGATCCCCGAGCCGCTCCGGCCGCTGATCGGCAACCGGATCTACGGCTGCGACGACTGCCAGCTCGCCTGTCCGTGGAACCGCTACGCCAGGGTCACGGCGGAGCCGGACTTCGCGGTGCGCCACGGCCTCGACGCGCCGTCGCTGGCCGCGCTGTTCGGCTGGGACGAAAGTCGGTTCCTCGCCGGCACCGCCGGCAGTGCGATCCGCCGCATCGGCTTCGAACGCTGGTCGCGCAACCTCGCCGTCGCGCTCGGCAACGCGCCACCTACACCCGTCGTGCGCGCGGCGCTCGCCGCGCGCGCCGACGATCCTTCGGCGCTGGTCCGGGAGCATGTCGCGTGGGCAGTTGCGCGGCATCGCACGCAGCCCGACCGCCCCGGCACGGACGGTGCAGCCGCTACCGGAGGCGCCGCTCAGCGCGACGGCGCGTAGCGGGTCAGGAAGGCGGTGAATTTCGCGACATCGTAGGACTTTCCGGCCTCGAGCTCGCCGGTGTCCTGCGAGTGCAGGAGTTCGCCCCTGGCGTCGAGCACGAACAGGTGCGGGTATCCGCGGACCTTCGGCCAGCGCGACAGCAGCGCGGCGTTGGGGTTTTCCTTCGACCAGTTGACCTTGACCCAGACGTAGTTCCGGTCGCGCAGCTTCGTGAGCTCGGCGTTGCCCTCGAAGAACCGGTCCATGACGTGGCACCAGGAACACCACTCCCCGCCGACGTCGACCAGCACGTGCCTGCCGCTGCCCGCCGCCAGCGCGACCGCCGCCGCGACGTCCTTCGCAGCGTCGCGCCCGGGGTCGAACCTGAGCGGGAGATCCTGCGCGCCGGCCGCCGCGGCCCCGGGTGCGGGCAGCACGACCGCCGCAAAGGCAGCCAAGGCGGCGAACGCGCCCCGCGACAGCAGGCGACGGCGGGCGGAAGGGGCTGGCGCGGCTGGCGCGGCTGGGGTGGCTGGCGTGGCAGGCATGGCGGCCTTCATCGGATCAACTGGTTCATCGAGACGATCGGGAGCATCACCGCGAGCACCAGCACCAGCACGATCGCGCCCATCACCACGATCAGCGCGGGCTGCAGCAGCGCGGCGAACCACGTCAGCCGGCGCTCGGCCTCGCGCTCGAGTTCGCCGGCGGCGCGCTCGAGCATCGGCGCCAGGCGGCCGCTCGCCTCGCCGTTGGCGACGAGGTGGACCAGCACCGGCGGGAAGCGCTTCTGCGCCGCCAGCGCGCGGGCGAGCGAGACGCCCTCGCGCACGAGGCCGGCGGCATGGTCGGCGGCGGCGGCCAGCGGTCGCGCCCAGATCACGTCGCGCGCCGCCTCGAGTGCGCGCAGCAGCGGCGCGCCGCTGCCGACGAGTATCGCCAGCGTGCTGGCGAAGCGCGCGGTGTCGGTCGCGGTGACGAGGCGCCCGATCCCCGGCGTCCGCAGGAGGACCGCGTGCCAGCGCACGCGGAACGCCTCGCGGCGGTTGGCCACGGCGAACGCGATGCCCGCCGCGGCGATCAACCCGGCCCACAGCCAGCCGGTGGCGCGAAAGAATGCGGATGCGGCGATCAGCGCCTGGGTGAGCCAGGGCAGCGTCTGGCGGCTCTGCTGGTAGACCGACACGACCTGCGGCACGACGTAGGCGAGCAGCACCGCGACGACCGCGAGCGCGACGACGGTGACCAGCACCGGGTAGACGAGGGCCAGCGTGAACTTCTGCTTCTGCGCCTCGCGCGCCTCGAGGTAGTCGGCGAGCCGCGCCAGCACGTCGGCCAGCCGGCCGGTCTCGCCCCCCACGGCCACCAGGCCGCGATAGAGCGGACCGAAGGTGCGCGGCCACCCCGCCATCGCGCCCGCCAGCGGCTCGCCCTCGGCGACGCGCGTGCGCAGGCCGGTCGCGATCGCGCCGGCCCGCGCGTCGTCCGCCTGCTCGGCCAGCGCCCCGAGCGACTGGTCGAGCGGCATGCCCGATTGCACCAGCGTGGCGAGCTGCCGCGTCAGCAGCGCGACGGTCGTCGCCGGCAGGCGCAGGCGCGACGCCGGGGGCGCGGCGCCTTCGGCCGCGGCATCGGTCCCGGCGGGCTCGATCGCCGTCGGAAAGAGTCCGTCGCCGCGCAGGCGGTCGCGCACCTGGCGCGGCGTGTCGGCGTCGAGCACGCCGCGGCGCGGCTTGCCGAGCGCGTCGACCGCCTCGAATCGGTACGCGCCCATGGTCAGCCTTCGCGCGAGACGCGGACGAGCTCGGGCAGCGACGTCGTGCCGTCGGCGATCCAGCGCGCGCCGTCGCGGCGCAGCGGCGTCATGCCTGCCGCCAGTGCCGCCGCCCGCACCGCGTGCTCGGGGGCGCGATCGTGGATCAGCCGGCGCATCGGCTCGTCGACGACGAGCAGCTCGTAGATCCCGGTGCGCCCGCGGTACCCCGTCTGCCGGCACGCGGCGCAGCCTTTCGCCGCCCAGGGCTCGGTCGACGGCGCGAGGCCCAGTCCCGCGAGCAGCTCCGCCTCGCCGGCGGTGGCCGGTGCGCGGGTCCGGCACGCCGGGCACAGCGTGCGCACCAGCCGCTGGGCGAGCACGCCGAGCAGGCTCGAAGCGAGCAGGTACGGCTCGACCCCCATGTCGGCGAGCCGCGTCACGGCGCTCGACGCGTCGTTGGTGTGCAGCGTCGCCAGCACCAGGTGACCCGTCAGCGACGCCTGGACGGCGATCTGCGCCGTCTCGAGGTCGCGGATCTCGCCGATCATGATCACGTCGGGATCCTGCCGCAGGATCGAGCGCAGCGCGCGCGCGAAGTCGAGCTCGATGCGGGCGTTGACCTGCGTCTGCGCGACGCCGTCGAGCGCGTACTCGATCGGGTCCTCGACGGTCATCATGTTGGCGCCGCGGCGGTCGAGCCGCGACAGCGCCGCGTACAGCGTCGTCGTCTTGCCGGCGCCGGTGGGGCCGGTGACGAGCACGATGCCGTGCGGCTCGGCCAGCAGGCGGTCGATGCCGGCGAGCGCCGGCGCGCTCATTCCCAGCACCGCGAGATCGAGCCGCGCGCTGTCCTTGTCGAGCAGGCGCAGCACGACGCGTTCGCCCGACCCGGTCGGCAGCGTCGACATCCGGACGTCGACCTGCTTGTCGCCGAGCTTCAGCGCGATGCGACCGTCCTGCGGCAGCCGCCGCTCGGCGATGTCGAGCCCGGCCATGATCTTGAGCCGCGACACGATCGCCGCGTGCAGCGCGCGCGGCGGCTCGAGCACGTCGACGAGCACGCCGTCGACGCGGAAGCGCACCGACGAGCGCGCCTCGTAGGGCTCGAAGTGGAGATCGGACGCGCGCTCGCGCAGCGCCTGCAGCAGCAGCGCGTTGATCATCCGGACGACCGGCGCCTCGCGCCCGCCCTGCTCGAGCAGGTCCTCGGCCTCCGGCAGGTCCTGCATCAGGCGCGCGAGATCGGTTTCGCGCGCGAGGTCGCCGGACAGCTGCGCCATCGCCGCGTCGCCGGTGTTGTAGGCGCGGGCGAGTTCGGCGGCGAAGCGCGCGGCGTCGACCGCCTCGGTCTTCACCGGTCGCTGCAGCACGCGGCGGATTTCCGCGAGGCCGTCGACGGTCGCGTCGGGCCGGGTGAGCACGACGACGACCCCCTGCTCCTCCGCCAGCGGAAGCACGCCGTGCGCGCGCGCGAACGCGTAGGGAATCGACGCGACGGCGGGGGCGAATCGGGCGGCCATCGGGGCCTCGGCGCGGCGCGCCGGGGTCAGGGGCGCCAGCCGGGCGACAGCGCGCCCGGTGTTCCGGGTGCCCCCGGGGTGCCGGGCGCGATCGGCGCCGGCCGCTCGCCTTCCGGCAGGTACCAGCCGGGCGGCCACGCCGGCAGCGGCGACGGTGGCGTCGCCGGCGCCGGGACGGTCGCGCCGGGCGTGCCGGGCATCGTTCCCTCGGGCGGCAGCGTCGGCTGCACCGGGTCGTCCCAGAACGGCCGCTCGCCGGGATTCATCCGCCGCTGCTCGCCCTCCAGATAGCGGTAGCGCTCCGAAGTGATCTCGCGGCCGTCGGCGCCGTTGCGCACGACGGTGGGCTTGATGAAGATCATCAGGTTGGTCTTCTCGCGCTTGCGGGCGTCGTAGCGGAACAGCTGGCCGACCAACGGAATGTCGCCGGCGACCGGGACCTTGTCGGTCCCGTCGGTCAGCCGGTCCTCGATCAGGCCGCCGAGCACGACGATCTGGCTGTCGTCGATGACGACCGAGGACTCGAGCGAGCGCTTGGACAGGACGATGCCGGTCGTCGACGAGACGTCCTGGATCCGCGACACCTCCTGGTAGATCACCAGCCGCACCGTGCCGCCTTCGGTGATCTGCGGCTTCACCCGCAGCACGATGCCGATGTCGCGGCGCTCGATGGTCTGGAACGGGGTCACCGTCGCCGTATTGCCGGTGTTGGCGTATTGGCCGGTGACGAACGGGACGTTCTGCCCGACGACGATGCGCGCCTCCTCGTTGTCGAGCGTCAGCAGCGTCGGCGTCGACAGGATGTTGGCGTTGATCTGCGTCTCCAGCGCCCGTGCGAGGAACGCGAGGTTGGTGATGGTGCCGAGCCCCGGGATCGTCAGCGTGCCGCGGATGACGCCGAGGTTGAGGCCCTGCCCCAGCGCGCCCAGGTTGATGGCGCCGTCGATGATGTTGGCGCCGCCGCCACGGCTGCCGAAGTTGGTGCCGCCGATCACCCGGGTCTGCGTCGACGTCGTGCCCGACAGCGCCTGCCACTGGATGCCGAACTCGGCCGCCTTGTCGGCCGCAACCTCGACGATCAGCGCCTCGACGAACACCTGGGCGCGCCGGACGTCGAGCTTGTCGATCACCGTCCGCAGGTTGTTGTAGACCGGCTCCGGCGCCATGATGATCAGCGCGTTGTTGGCGGTGTCGGCCTGGATCGTCACGCCGCCGGCGGAGAAGCCGCCGCCCGCCGCCGTCGGCGCGCTGCCCGACAGCGGCGCCGTCGCCTGCGGACTGGCACTGGCCATGGCGCCGCCGACCGTGGGGACCGGTGCCGCCGCGGCGACGGTGCCGCCGGCCAGGGTGGTCGTGTCCGCCCCGGTCAGCAGCGCGCGCAGCGTCTGCGCGACCCGCGCGGCGTCGGCATTCTTGAGATAGACGATGAACATGTTGCCGCCGGCGCGACCCGGCGTGTCGAGCTGCTCGATCAGCTGGCGCACCCGGGCGACGCGTCCCGGGTTGTCGGAACGCACGACGATGGAGTTCGAGCGCGCGTCGGCGACGATGGCGATGCGCTGCTGCGGGTCGCCGGCGCCGCCCGGCCCGCTCCCCGCGGCCTGGTCGACCAGCAGCCGGTTGAGCATCGGCACCAGGTCGAGCGCGGATGCGTGGCGCACCGGCACCAGCACCGGGTCGCCGCCGGGCGGCTGGTCGAGCGTCGCGATGAGGCGGTCGAGCCGGCGCAGGTTGTCGGCGTAGTCGGTGATGATCAGCGCGTTGCTTCCCGGAAGCGCGGCGATGGTGTTGTTCGGCGCGATCAGCGGGCGCAGGACGTTGACCAGCGACGCCGCCGACTCGTAGCGCAGCTGGACGACCTGGGTGACGATGCGGTCGCCGGAACCGGCGCCGACGGCGCCGCGGTGGACCGCCCCGCCCTGCAGCTTGGCGTCGGCCTCGGGGACGATGCGGACGACGCCGTCGGACTCGACGGCGGTGAAGCCCTGCATCCGCAGCGCCGACAGCAGCGTCGGGTAGACGAGCGAGCGCGCCACCGGCCGCGCCGAGACGATGTTGACCGTGCCCTTGACCTTCGGATCGACGATGAAGCTCTTGCCGGTGATCTCGGCGATCGCCTTGACGACGGCGTCGATGTCGGCGTTGACGAAATTGAGCGTGACGGCGTCGTCGGCCGCGGGCGCGGCCGGCGCGCAGGCGAGCAGGGCGAGGAGCGCCGGGAGCATCCAGGCGCGGGGGCGGGCGACCGCCCGGCGGAGCGCGAGACGGCAGCGGAACGCGATATTCTGCAAGCGGTCAGTCCGGTCGGTCGCGCGGGGCCCCCGGTGCGGCGGAGCGGTCGTCCCGGGCGCGCGAAACTTCGAAGAAACTGCGCGAAAACACGTCGTGAGGCGATTTTCGCCGCCAACAGTCGGTTTGACGATAATAGCATGCGAGTTTGAGCCTGGCCGGGGCGTCGCCGCGGCACGATCGGGGCAAAACCCGCGACGGATGAATCCGGATCGGGGGTTCGCCGCGTCCAACTGTCGAGCCCACACCCTTCCCGGAGTCCACGTGTCCGCACCCTCGAACCTGACGTCCGTCGCCGCCTCGGCCCTCCCCCGCCGCCTGATCGTCGGCGGCGCCTTCCTCGTCGGCCTTGCCGCCGCGATCCTCCCGGACACCCCCCCGGCCGCCGCCCAGGGGCCGAAGGCCGAGGCCCAGGGGCTGAAGGCCGAAGCCACGATCACCGACGACGCCGGCAAGACCGTCACCATCACCGCGGGCCCGCGGGGCGTCGAAACGAAGGTCGAAGCGGCGTCCCGTCCCCCCCGGCCCCGCCGGCCCCCGACGCGACCGCCACCGACCCCGACCAGCCGGCCGTCGTCATCGAGAAGAAGCGCAAGCGCGTCCACGTCGGCATCGGCGGCGACCGCGAATTCGACTCGTTCAACGAGCTGGTCGAGACGGAGCCGTGGCTCGCCGGACTGATCTTCATGAGCGTGACGTTCGTCTTCCTGGTGCCGCTGCTGATCATCGTCCTGGTCATCTGGTACAAGATGCGCAAGACGCGCATGCTCAACGAAACGATGGTCAGGCTGGCGGAGAAGGGGATGGTGCCGGCGGGCGAGGCGATGCAGGCGATCGCCGGCAATCGGCAGGCCGACTACATCGCGACCGCCGGGTCGACGGCACCGCTGCTGGAGCAGGCGCGCGCCGTGCGCAAGCGCGCCGCGTGGTCGGACCTGCGCAAGGGGATCATCATGACGGCGATCGGGCTGGGCCTGACCTTCTTTTCGATGCTCGACGACGGCTCGCCCAACGGGCTCGGCCTGGTGCTGCTGTTCGTCGGCCTCGGTTACGTGATCCTGTGGTGGTTCGAGGAGCGGCAGCTGCCGGCGTCCCCGGCCGGCCCCTCGTCCGGCGCGTGAGCCGATGCGTGAATCCGCATCGCACCGGCGGGAAGGCTGACCCGCGCCGATGGCGCCCCCGGCCGTCGCCGATGCCGAGCTCATCGCGCGGGTCGTCGTCCAGGACGACCGGCACGCGTTCTCGGAGCTGGTGCGCCGCTACCAGTCGCAGGTCCGCGCGACGCTGCGGCGGATGACGGCCGGCAACCACGCCCTCGCCGACGATCTCGCCCAGGAGACCTTCTTGCTCGCCTACCGCAACCTGAAGTCGTTCCGGCACGAGGCGCGGTTCACGACCTGGCTGCACCGGATCGCGACCAACGCCTTCCTCGCCGACGCGCGCAAGCGCAAGGAGGAACTGCTCGGCGATCGCGACGCCGAAGTCCTCGACGACGAGGACCGCGGCACGGACGACGCCGGGGGGGCGGCCGAGGGGCACGAGCGCGCGGCGTCGCTGAAGCTCGACCTCGAGCGCGCGATGGCCACCCTTTCCGAGGCCGAGCGGGCGGCGATCGTCCAGTGCTACCATAACGACCTGACGCACGAGGAGGCCGCCTACGTGCTGAACTGCCCGGTCGGGACGGTCAAGACGCACATCCTGCGCGCCCGGCAGAAGCTCAAGCTGCGCCTCGCCGCGTGGGACCCCGAACCGGACACCGCCGCATGAACTCGGAGCTGCCGATGGACCCCTCCCGCTCCGGCGAACCCGCCGACTGGCTCGACGCCGCGCTCGCCGCGGACGGCGCCGCGCACCGCGACGGCTATCTCGACGACGCGGGGTTCACCGCGCGCCTGATGGCCGCGCTGCCGGCGCCCGCCACCCTTCCGGCGTGGCGCAAGCCGGCATTGTCGGTGCTCTGGGCGGCGGCCGGACTGGGGGCCGCGCTCGCGCTGCCGACCGCCGCGAGCGACGTCGCGCGCGAACTGTTCCGGCTGGCCGCGCACCCGGTGTCGCTGCTCGAGATCGCCGCCGCGATCGCGGCGCTGGGCGCGATCAGCTGGGCCGGCGCGGCCTACGTGCTGCGGCAGGACTGACCCCCCCCGACCCATCGCATCGCGCCGCGCGCGGCGCGGCAGGAATGGAACGGCCGCCCGGAGGCGGCCGTTTTCGTTGCGGGCGACGCGGCGCGCCGCGGCGGTCACTCGAGCCTGAACCCGACCTGCACCGTCGCGTAGTACTTCTCGCCTTCGGCCTTGCACTTCCAGTTCATCAGCGCGTCACGGGTGGCGCGGTCGAATACCTTCGGCGGGTCGGCGGAGACGATCTTCACGTCCATCACGTTGCCCTTCTCGTCGATCTGCATCAGCACGTTGACCTCGCCCTTGTCGACGCCGGCGCGGCGCGCCTCGCGCGGGAAGGTGGGCTTTTCCATCTCGTGGCAGGAAACGCCCTGCCGGACCGCCGGCTTCGCCGCCACCGGCGCGGGAGGCGCCTGCACCACCGGCGGCGGCGCGATCACGTGCGGTTCCGTCGGGGCCGCGGTCGTCGTCGCCGAGATCACCGGCGCCTCGGTCGTGGTCGCGACCGGGATGTCCGGCGGCGGCACGTAGGTTTCCTGCGGCGCCTGCGTCTTCGGCTGCTCGACCACCTTCTTCGGCGGCGGGGGCGGGGGCGGCGGCGGCGGCGCCTTGATTTCCTCGATGATCGTCGCCGACAACGGCTTCTTGATCACCTCGACCGCCTTGCGCGCCAGACCGGTCACCATCGCGTAGATGATCAGCAGGTGCAGCAGAACGACGAACGTGATCCCGATGAGGTGCCGGGCCGGGTCTCGCTGTTGCCGTGCGTAATCCATGTCTTGTTGACTCCGTTGCCTGCGCGATGCGCCGGCCGGCGGCGGGCTATTCGATGAACTGCTCGCTGCCGACGATGCCGATCTTGGTCAGGCCCAGCCGCTGCGCCGACACCATCACCGCGGCGACCACGTCGTACTTGGCCGCCCGGTCGGGACGCAGGTGCAGCTCCGGCTGGACTTCCTGCGTCGCGGCGAGCTTGAGCTTCTCCTCGAGCGCCGCGCGATCGGGAACGAGCTCGCCGTTCCAGTACATCTGGCTCGTGCCGTCGATGTCGAGCTTCACCACCTCGGGCTTGACCAGCGGCGGCGGCGGATTGCCGACCGGCATGTTCAGGTTGACCGAGTGCAGCTGGATCGGGATGGTGATGATCAGCATGATCAGCAGCACCAGCATCACGTCGATCAGCGGCGTGGTGTTGATCTCGATCATGACGTCCGGTTCACCCGAGCCGCTGCCCGTGCCGACGTTCATGCTCATGTTCGAATCCTCAGGATGGCACCGCGAGGCGGCGCATCAGCCGCCGCGGACCGGCGGCTCGGTGATGAAGCCGACCTTGGCGATCCCCGCCCGCTGGCACGCGTAGATGATGCGCCCCACCGATTCGTAGTTCGCCCCGCCGTCGCCGCGGATCTGGACTTCCGGCTGCGGCGTCAGCACCGACACCTTCTTCAGCCGGTCGATCAGCGCCGCGGTGGTCGGGATCCGCAGGTCGTTCCAGAAGATGCCGCCCGCGACGTCGACCGAGATCGTGATGTTCTCCGGCTTGGTCTCGCGGATCTCGTTGGTCTCTTTCGGCAGGTTCACCGGGATCGACGTCGTCACGACCGGCACCGTGATCAGGAAGATGATCAGCAGCACCAGCATGACGTCGACGAGCGGCGTGGTGTTGATCGCCGAGACGACTTCGTCCTCGTCGCCCTCGGACTGGCCGACGGTCATCGCCATGGCTCAGCCCTTGGCGGCGGACTTGGGCGCGGACAGCAGGACCGCGTGCAGATCGGCGCCGAAGCTGCGCACGCGCTCCATCGCCGCCTTGTTGCGGCGGACCAGCCAGTTGTACCCGAGCACGGCGGGAACCGCGACGGCGAGGCCGATCGCCGTCATGATCAGCGCCTCGCCGACGGGGCCGGCGACCTTGTCGATCGACGCCTGGCCGGCGATGCCGATCGCGGTCAGCGCGTGGTAGATGCCCCAGACCGTTCCGAACAGGCCGACGAACGGGGCGGTCGAACCGACGGTGGCCAGGAACGCGAGGCCGTCCTGCATGCGGCTGCCGACGTTGTCGATCGCACGCTGGATCGACATCGACATCCAGTCGTTCAGGTTGACGCTGCCGAGCAGCCCGGTGTGCTTGTTCGAAGCCTCGAGCCCTGATTCGGCGATGAACCGGAACGGGCTGGTCTTCTTCAGGCCGTCGGCGCCCTGCCGGACCGACGGGGCGGCCCAGAAGGTCTTCTCGGCCGCGCGCGCCTGCCTGCCCAGCTTGTACTGCTCGTAGATCTTGGTGACGATGATGTACCAGCTGCCGATCGACATGATCACCAGGATCGTCAGCGTCGCCTTGGCGACCGCGTCCGAGGTCCGCCACAGCGATTCGAGGCCGTAGGGGTTGTCGACGACTTCGGTGGTCCGTCCGGCCTTCGCCGCCGGGGCCGCGGCCTTCGGCGCCTCGGCCACCGGTGCCGCCGGCGTGTCGGCCGCCGGCGCGGTGGCAGCCGGGGCGGCGGGCTGCGCCTGCGCCTGCACGGCCGGCGTAACAACCGCCGCGGCGGCGGCGATGAGCATGACCGCAGCCAGCGCGGCCAGACGGGCGTTCTTCAACATGTTGTCTCCAGGCAGATGAGTGTTCGGTCTGAAAGATGGCACGGGTCCGGCGGACTCGACCGGCGCGTCCGGCGACCTGGGGTCACCGGCAACGCCGGGCGGACAGCGGGACGCGGACCCGGTACTCCGGATGCCTCCGGCGTTCGCCTTCGCCGACCCGGGGGCTGACACCCGAAAACCGGTGTCTCCGGAACTCCGCCTCACGGTGAATCGTCGAGCCGGGCGCGCAAACGCCAAAACGGATTGGCCCCACCGGAGGCGGGGCCAAACTTTCGTCGCAAAGTCGCGGAATTTTACACAAATCCGTCGAAAAGTCCACCGCCGGATTAGAGCCAACACTCTGGAAAACGACCTGCGGATGGCGGGCTGACGGCACCGCGGGCGGGCCTCGCCGGCACGACGCTCCGGTGCGCGGGTGCATTTCGTCCGCCGTCGCGCGCTTTCGTCCCCGCGACCGTCGCCTTCGTCGCATCGGTCTTGAGGGTGCGGCGAACGCGGCCCAGGATTCGCACTGTCACCCCGGCGACGGACCGGTGCGCCGACGACCCGGCGCCTGAATCCGCCGCCACCGTTCGCCGCATCCAACGGGTGAACGGGCACCACCAAACAGGAGATCGGTCATGAAGCGCTACCAATTCCCGACGCCCCGCCTCGCCTTCGGCATCGCCGCGGTCGCGCTGACGGCGCTCACGCTGACGGTGTCGCTGGTCGTCCCGGCGAACCTCGAGGTCGCGCCCGACGCGCGGTCCATCGTGGCAACCGCGGTGGCAACCCCGGCGGCAACCCGGGCGGCAACCGAGTCCGACCGCACCGAGATGGTCGTCACCACGTCGCGCATCGAGGTCGTCGCGACCCGCACGCCGACGACCGCCGCGACGCCCGTGGTGGTCACGACGTCGGGGCGCCGGCACCAGGTCTGACGGGCGCCACGCCCGGCTTTGGCCGGGCAATCGGCCGGGACACGCGCGACGCCGCGCGGCGTCCCCGGCGGCGACCGTTACTTGGCCAGCGGAAATGCCATGGCGACGTCGTAGGCCTGCACCGCGCGGATCTTGGATTCGAGCTGCATGTAGCGCACGGCCTTCGGCGCTGGCAGCACCTTCAGCACGCGGGTCTGCGCGGCCCGGCGGGCGCGCAACTCGGCCTCGTCGGCGGCGAGCAGGTCCTTTCCGAGGCTCCGGGCGTACAGGTCCGACATCGGCTTGTTGAGCGCGATGACCCCCTCCAGCGCGCGCGTGCGTTGCCGGTTGGCCGCGTCGAGATCGCGCTGGTAATCGGCGTAGATCGGCCAGAACTTCTTCGCCTCGGCGTCGCTGAGCTGCAGCGTCGCCGCGACGAACGCCTTCTTGTCCGCCTGCACCGCGGTGCGCAGCGCCGCCAGGTCGGTGACGCCGGACACGGCGTCCTGCGCCCGCGCCAGCGGCGACGCGAATACGGCCACGGCCAGCAGGATGGCGGCCAGGTTTCGATGCATGTTGGACTCCCTCGATTTCATGGGCGCCGCGATTGGCGCGATGAGCGCCGCACAGCGCACGCTGCGTGCAGATTAGCAAAAAAACAGGGGGCCCGGAGGCCCCCTGCCGAACGTGCTGCGTGCTGCCGGTTACTTGAACGAGTACTTGACCGAGCCGTAGAAGATGCGGCCGCGGGGATCGCCGTACGTCGGGTCGAAGCCGACCTGGAACGTGTCGTTCTGGGTCGAGAACGGAGGCGGCGTGTCGAGCAGGTTCTTGATGCCGAGCGTCAGCGCCAGGTTCTTGAACCCGTTGTAGCGGCCCTGCAGGTCCCAGATGCTGTAGTCGCCGACGCGGCGTTCGCCGGAGTCGGTGACGGCGCTGGGCTCGGTGTAGCCGAGCTGGAACGTCTGCCCCAGCGTCGCCCCCCACGGTCCCAGCGTCCAGTCCAGCGTGATGTTGTGACGCCAGCGCGGGATCGCGCCCGACGAGCCCCGGGTGCCCACGTAGTTCGGGTACTCGGTGTTCAGCGCGTCCGACTGCTTCCACTTGTCCAGGTACGTGCCGGTGAAGTTGACGCCGAACCGGCCACCCGCCGTCGCCGGCGAGCGCCACTGCGCGGAGAAGTCCCAGCCCTGGACTTCCTGCTTGGCCGCGTTGATCGTGTACTCGTTGACGTACGCGATCGGCGGCGGCAGGTTCGGATACTGCGGGTCGACGTTCGGCTTGCGGACGACCTGCGACGCGAACAGCGCGTCGCTGTCCCAGATCGTGTCCGCGCTGACGAAGGTGAACGCGTCCTCGAGCTTGATCTGGAAGAAGTCCACACCCAGCGACAGGCTGTCGAACGGCTCCCACACGATGCCGGCGTACCACTGGGTGGACGTTTCCGGCTGCAGCCCGAGGTTGCCGCCGCGGCGCGCGTCGAACTGGCGCTCGCAGTCGAGGGCCGACTGGGTCGTCGGGCAGCGCGCCGGATCGTCGAAGCTGCCCGAGGTGTTCGTCGTCAGCGTCGGCGGTACAGGTCGTTCAGCGTCGGCGCACGGAACCCCGTGCCCCACGAGCCGCGGACCAGCAGCTGCTTGCTCGGCTGCCACCGCAGCGAGATCTTCGGGTTGGTCGTGCCGCCGAAGTCGCTGTAATCGTCGTAACGGACGGCGATGTTGGCTTCCACCGTCTTGACGATCGGGATGTTGAACTCGGCGTAGATCGCCCAGACGTCGCGGTTGGCCCCTTCCATCGACGGGATCGCACCGGAACCGCCGATGATGTCACCCGACTGGTAGAGCTCGGTGTTGATGATGTCGAGCTCTTCCTTGTGCCAGTCGCCGCCCAGCGCCATCGCCACGCTGCCGGCCGGCAGCTTGAAGATCTCGGTCGAGACCTTGCCGTCGAAGCCGTAGTTCTTGGCCGTCGCCTTGCGGATGTCGCCGCTGACCTGCGTCGCCAGCACCTGGTTCCGGACCGCCTCGGTGTTGTCGCCGAACGGGTTGACGACCCCCGTGGCGAGCAGCGGGAACAGCGCCGATTCCCTGAAGTAGCCGCTGGGGTTCGATTCGCTCTGCTCGTTCTCGGTCCAGTTGAACGCGGCAGCGTAGTCCCAGTTCTTGAAGATCGTGCCCTGCAGGCCGGCCACGGCGCGGTAGAAGTCGTTGGTGGCCTCGCTGGTGCGGGGCCCGAATTCCTTCATCCGCCAGAGGAACTCGACCGGCTTGGTCGGATCGCCGCCGACCGACGAGATGAACGCCGCCGGAAAGTACGGCGACGTGGTGGGCAGGAACGGATTGCCGTCGAAGCCGATGACCGGCGTCGGCGAGATGCGGTACGTGTACTTGCCGTTGAAGTACCCGCCTTCGAGGAACGCCTCGTGGTCGGCGTTGATGCGCCAGGTGGCGCGGCCGACGATGTTGGTCTTCTCGGTCTCGGGGATCGTCTCGATCTGGCTCGCGAAGTCGTAGCGGCACTGCCGCGCGGAGCTGCCCGTCGTCGGATACGAGAACGGCGGCGCGCAGGTCGGATTGGTCGGGTTGCGCGTGCCCGTCACGCCCACGATGTTGATGTTGGCGGGGTACGAATAGCCGGACGTGCGGTTGACCCCTTCGGCCGGGATGTACGCGGTCTTGGAGATCTCGCGGTCGAGCGCGGCCAGCGGATCCTGCTTCTGGTAGTCGAAGTTGACGAAGACGTTGAACTTGTCCTTCGTCAGGTCGCCCCAGCCGCCGGTGACCGTGGCGCGCCACGAGTCGCCGCCGCCCTGGTCGGTCGCACCGTAGTAGCCGTACGCCTCGATGCCGCGGAAGTCCTTCTTGGTGATGAAGTTGATGACGCCCGCGATGGCGTCGGTGCCGTAGATCGCGGAGGCGCCGTCCTTCAGCACTTCGACGCGCTCGAGAGCCGCCAGCGGCAGCGACGACAGGTCGACGCCCGAGCCGTCCGAGAACGCGTACGCCGAAACCCGGCGGCCGTTCAGCAGCACCAGCGTGCGGCCGTAGCCCAGGCCGCGCAGCGACGCGCCAGTGAAGCCGGCGAAGCTGCTGCCGGCGCCGCCGGCTTCGTTGAACGAGTTGAAGGACGCGTTGGCGCTGATCTTGTCGAGCAGTTCCGAGGCGTTCTGCACGCCGACGTTGTCGAGCTCGGCCCTCGACAGCGTCTGCACCGGCAGCGCACCTTCACCCTCGACCCGCTTGATGTTGGAACCCGTCACGTCGACGCGGATGTCCTGCGCTTGCGCCGGAGCGCCTGCGAGCAGGAATGCGCCGCCGGCGCCGATCAAGCCGAGCGCGGTCGCGACCTTTTTGCGTTGAAAATTCATTGATGTAACCCCCAGAGGAAAGTGTTGGAAAAAAGGTGGGGCTTTCCCGCCTTTCGTCACACCACGCAAGGTTACCGTCGGGCACGAAGCCCCGGCAACGAAACCTTGGCGTTGTTACAATGGCCATGTCGAATTTGTTGCAATTTCGCACATCTTGCCGATACGCCACGCCCAAGCCGCTGATCTGCCTGCGATTGTTGACGTCTACAACGCGTCGATCCCCGGGCGGATGGCGACGGCCGACACCGTCCCCGTGACCGTCGCGGAGCGCGAAGGCTGGTTCCGCGAGTTTTCGCCCGACCGCCGGCCGCTGTGGGTGCAGGACGGTTCCGAGGGCCTCGCGGGCTGGCTGTCGCTGCGGTCGTTCTACGGCCGTCCGGCGTACCGGGCAACGGTGGAAGTGGCGGTCTACGTCGACCCGCGTCGCCAGCGCCAGGGCGTCGCCAGGAGCCTGCTCGACCACGCGCTGGCCGCCGCGCCGGCCCTGGGCATCCGCACGCTGCTCGCGTTCGTGTTCGCCCACAACCACCCGTCGCGGGCGCTGTTCGGCGGCGCCGGCTTCGCCGACTGGGGGCTGCTGCCGAGGGTGGCCGAACTCGACGGCGTCGAGCGCGACCTCGCGCTGCTCGGCCGGCGGCTCGGTCCGTGACGGCGTCGGCACCCAGGGTGCGCGCCGCCGTCGACGCCGACGTGCCGGCAATCCTGGCGCTGATTCGCGACCTCGCCGAATTCGAGCAGCTGGCGCACCTCGTCCGCGCCACCGAGGGCGACCTTCGGCGCGCGCTGTTCGGGACGCCGCCCACCGCCGAAGTGCTGATCGCCGAGTGCGACGGCGAAATCGCCGGATTTGCCCTCTTTTTCCACAACTTTTCCACGTTCCTGGGCCGCCGCGGCCTGTGGCTGGAAGACCTTTACGTCAGCCCCGGTTTCCGCCGTCGCGGCTGCGCGCAGGCGATGCTGCGCCGGCTGGCGGCCATTGCCGCCGAGCGCGGCTGCGGCCGGTTCGAGTGGGCGGTGCTCGACTGGAACGTCGACGCCATCCGCTTCTACGAGGCGCTGGGCGGCACCGTGCTGCCCGACTGGCGCATCGTCCGGGTGACCGGCCCGGCATTGGCGGCGATGGCCGCCGCGGTGGCGGAGAGCGAACCGCGGTGCGAACCGGATCGCGGGAACCGCCCGGCGAACCGCCCGGCTGACCCAAGTCCACCCCGCATCCGCGGGCGGCGCCGGCCGGGCATAATCGCCTGCCCGCACCGCCCGCGGCGGTTGACCACGCCCCATACCTCCCCTCCAGCCCGACCTCACCCGTCCCGGAATTCACGATGCCCGACGCCGATCGCCCCCTGTCCTACGACTTTGCCGCCCTCGCGCCGCGCGCCGACTTCTGGTCGGTGCGCTACGTGGAGGAGGCGAGCGAATCGCTCACCGTGCGCAACGACGTCGCGCTGCCGCCTTCGTTCGCGGTCGACCGCGGCGTGATGGCAACCGCGTATGCCGACGGCGGCTACGGCTACGCCGCGACCTCCGACGTCTCGCCCGCCGGCGTGCGCGCGGCGCTGGAGCGCGCGGCGGCCTGGGCGCGCGCAACCGCGCGCTGGGCGGTCGCCGATACCCGCGCCTTTCCGCGGCCCGCGCCGCGCGGCGAGTACGCATCGCCGTCGCACGCGGCACCGGGGCGCTCGCGGCGCGAGTGGCTCGATCTCCTTCGCGGCGAAGTCGCGGCCGCGGCGATCGACGCCCGCATCGTCGACCGCGAGGCGAGCATGGAAATCCGCAGTGCGACGCACCGGCTGGTCACCAGCGCCGGCGGCGACGCGATCCAGCGCTACCGCTTCCTGCTGCCCGGCCTCGCGGTCACGGCCCACGGGAACGGCGACACGCAGACCCGCACGCTGCACGGGCACCGCGGCATCTGCCAGCAGGGCGGCGACGAGATCCTATTGCGCTTTGGCTACGACGGCAGCGGGCGCCGGCTGGCCGGGGAGGCGATCGAGCTGCTGCTCGCGCCCAACTGCCCCGCCGGCCGGATGGACGTGTTGCTGCTGCCGGACCAGATGGTCCTGCAGATCCACGAGTCGATCGGCCATCCGCTGGAGCTCGATCGGATCCTGGGCGACGAGCGCAACTTCGCCGGCACCAGTTTCGTGACGCCGGAGATGTTCGGCACCTACCGCTACGGCTCCGAGCTGCTCAACGTCTCGTTCGACCCGTCGCGCGGCGAGGAGCTCGCGAGCTACGCCTTCGACGACGACGGCGCCCCCGCGCGCAAGGAGTACCTGATCCGCAACGGCATCCTCGAGCGACCGCTCGGCGGTGCGATCTCGCAGCAGCGATCCGGGCTGCCCGGCGTCGCCAACACGCGCGCCGACAACTGGAACCGGCCGCCGATCGACCGGATGGCGAACGTCAACCTCGAGCCCGGCGACGCTTCGCTCGCCGATATGATCGCCGGCATCGAGCGCGGCGTGCTGATGGAGACCAACTGCTCGTGGTCGATCGACGACTCGCGCAACAAGTTCCAGTTCGGCTGCGAGCGCGGCCGCATCATCGAGCACGGCCGGCTGGGCGGCGTGGTCAAGAATCCGAACTACCGCGGCATCTCGGCGTCGTTCTGGCGCAGCCTCGTGCGCGTCGGCGACGCGTCGACGCTGCAGGTGCTGGGCACGCCGCACTGCGGCAAGGGCGAGCCGGCCCAGGTCATCCGCGTCGGCCACGCGACGCCGGCCTGCGTGTTCGCCGGCGTCGACGTCTTCGGCGGCGCCGCCTGAACGCCCCGCCCTCCCCTGACGATTCCGCGTCCCCTCCGCCGAGACCCGAGACCATGAACGCACCGCTCCCGCACGGCGCCATCGAAGGCGCCTTCCACGACCTCGCCACGGCGATCGCCGGCGCGGCCACCGCCGGCGAGACCTGGACCGCCAACTTCTCGGCCGAGGTTTCCGATTTCGTCCGTTTCAACCGCGGCCGGGTGCGCCAGCCCGGAACGGTGGCGCAGCGCTATCTCGAGGTGGACCTCGTCCGCGGCTCGAAGCATGCGACGACCCGCCTCGCGCTGTCCGGTGACGCCGCGGCCGACCATGCGGCCGTCGCGACGGCAATGGCGACCGCACGTGCGGCACGCGACGACCTCGCCGACGATCCGCACCTGCTCTTTCCGGACAGCGTCGTCGACAGCCGCGAAGTCCGCGGCGGTCCGCTGCCCCCGGCCGAAGCCGTCGTCGACACGGTGCTGGGCGCGGCGCCGGGGCTGGACCTCGTCGGCTTCTTCGCCGGCGGCACCGTCTATCGCGGCTTCGCCAATGCCGCGGGCCAGCGCAACTGGCACGAAGCGACGTCGTACAACCTGCAGTGGAGCCTTTACGATCGCGCGGACAAGGCGGTCAAGTCGGGACTGTCGGGGTTCACCTTCGACGAGGCGCTGTTCGCGGCGAAGATGGACGAGGCGCGCGCCGCGCTCGCATACGTGGCGCAGCCCGCGCGGCAGCTCGCGCCCGGTGCGTACCGCGCCTACGTCGCGCCCGCCGCGGTCGAGGAGATCGTTTCGCTGCTGTGCTGGGGCGGATTCTCCGGCCGCGCGCTGGCGACCAAGCAGTCGCCGCTGACGCGGATGGCAGGCGCCGACGGCATCCGGCTCGATCCGCGGGTCGTCCTGGCCGAGGACACGGCGGAAGGCGTCGCCCCCCGATTCCAGGCCGAGGGCTTCGCCCGGCCGGCGCGCGTGCCGCTGGTCGACGCCGGCCGGCTCGTCGGCTCGCTCGTCGCGCCGCGCACCGCGCGCGAATTCGGCCTCGTTGCCAACGGCGCCAACGCGTGGGAGATGCCCGAGGCCCTGTCGATGGCGGGGGGCGAACTCCCCGCGGCCGACGCGCTGGCCGCGCTGGGCACCGGACTGTGGATCGGCAACCTCTGGTACCTCAACTACTCGGACCGGCCGGCCTGCCGCATCACCGGGATGACGAGGTTCGCGACGTTCTGGGTCGAGGACGGCCGCATCGTCGCGCCGATCGACGTGCTGCGCTTCGACGACACGCTGTCGCGGATCCTGGGACCGAACCTCGAGGCGCTGACCCGCGAGACCGAGTTGATCCTGTCGACCGACACCTATCGCGAGCGCTCGCTGGCGAGCGTGCGCGTGCCCGGCCTGCTGCTCTCGGAACTCGCGTTCACGCTCTGACCGGGGCCGGGGCGGGGCGGGACGGGACGGACGCGCCCCGCGGGCTGGAACGGCCTCCCGGCGCCTCGCCGGTGACGCCCGCGGGGCGCTCTGCCGGCTACGCGCGCTCGTGCGCGCCGTGCCAGCCCTTGGGGATCGACGCCAGCAGCCGCTGCGTGTACGCCTCGCGCGGGTTGCGGTACAGATCGTCGGAGTTGGCCGTCTCGACGACGCGTCCTTCGCTCATCACCATCACCTGGTCGGAGATGTACTTGACGACGGCCAGGTCGTGCGAGATGAAGATGTACGAAAGGCCGAACTCGTCCTGCAGGTCCTGCAGCAGGTTGAGCACCTGCGCCTGGACCGACACGTCCAGCGCCGACACCGACTCGTCGCAGATCAGGATGTCGGGCTTCATGGTCAGGCAGCGCGCGATGGCGATGCGCTGCCGCTGGCCGCCCGAGAACTCGTGCGGGTACTTGTAGAACGACACTTCCGGCAGGCCGACCTTCGCCAGCAGTTCGAAGGCGCGATCGGTGCGGTCCTGCGCACCCGTGCCGATGCCGTGGATGTCCATCGGCTCGATCAGGATCTGGCCGACGGTGAACCGCGGGTTGAGCGACGCGTACGGATTCTGGAAGATGATCTGGATGCGCCGCTTGTAGTCCATGAATTCGCGGGGCGACAGCGACAGCAGGTCGCGGCCCTCGAAGATCGCCTCGCCCGACGTCGCCTCGTGCAGGCGCATCAGCGTCAGGCCGACCGTCGTCTTGCCCGAGCCGGACTCGCCGACCAGGCCGAGCGTCTTGCCCTTGGCGAGGCGGAACGACACCCCCTCGACCGCCTTGAACTCGCGCTTGCCGAACAGCCCTTCGCGGGACCAGAAGCTCTTGCCGAGGTTCTTCACGTCGAGGACGATCGGGTCGCCGGGCTCGACGCCGCGCGGCCGGTCCTCCATGTGCAGCGGCCCGTGGGCGGTGCCGCCCATGTAGTCGTCGATCACCGGCAGCCGCTGCGGCCGCCGTTCGAGCTGCGGCCGGCACTGCAGGAGCGCCTTGGTGTACGGGTCCTGCGGGCGCTCGAACACGTCGCGGGCGGGGCCCTGCTCGCGGATCTCGCCGTCGCGCATCACGACGACGTGGTCGGCGATCTCGCCGACGACCGCGAGGTCGTGGGTGATGAACAGCACCGACATCTGGTGCTTCTTCTGCAGCGCGGCGATGAGGTCGAGGATCTGCTTCTGGATGGTGACGTCGAGCGCCGTCGTCGGCTCGTCGGCGATCAGCAGCTTCGGCTCGCAGGCGATCGCCATCGCGATCATCACGCGCTGCTGCTGGCCGCCGGACATCTGCGACGGGAACTTGTCGACGCTGCGCTCGGGCTCGGGAATGCCGACCTCGTCGAGCACTTCGATCGCGCGCTTGCGCGCCGCGGCGCCGGCGAGGCCACGGTGCAGCTTCAGCACTTCCATCAGCTGGTAGCCGACCGTGAACACCGGGTTCAGCGACGTCATCGGCTCCTGGAAGATCATCGAGATGTCGGCGCCGCGCAGGCTGCGGAGATCGGACCGGGAGAACTGCGTGAGGTTGCGCCCGCCGTAGAGGATCTCGCTGCCGTCGCCGACGATCGAGTTCTCCGGGGGCAGCAGGCCCAGGATCGCGAGCGAGGTGACGCTCTTGCCGGAGCCCGATTCGCCGACCAGCGCGACGGTGCTGTTGCGGGGGATGTCGAAGCTGACCCGCTTCACCGCGTCGAACGTCGTGTGCTTGTCGATGCGGAACGAGACCGAGAGGTTGCGGACGCGGACGAGCGGGTCGAGTGTCTGGATGGTGGTCATGGCGTCAGGACCCGGCCTTGCCCTTGAGTTTCGGATCGAGCGCGTCGCGCAGCGCGTCGGTGAACAGGCTGAACGCGGTGACGAGGATCGCCATCGCGGTGCCCGCGGCGGCGAGCTGCCACCACTTGCCCAGGATCAGCTCGTTCTGCGCCTCGTTGAGCATCGAGCCCCAGGACACCACGTCGACCGGCACGCCGAAGCCGAGGAACGACAGGATGACCTCGGCCTTGATGAAGCCGACGGCGTAGATCGACAGCTGCACCAGCACGACGTGGCTCACGTTCGGGAAGATGTGGATGAACATCCGCCGCGCGTTCGACGCGCCGATCGCGTCGGCGGCCTGCACGTATTCGCGCGCCTTGTGCTTCAGGTACTCGCCGCGGATCAGGCGGAAGGTGCCGGTCCATCCGGTGAGCCCCAGTATGAGCACGATGGTCAGGATCCCCTTCTGCTGCAGCACCGCCGCGACGGCGAGGATCAGCAGCAGGTACGGGATCGAGCTGAACACGCTGAAGAACCAGTTGAGCGCGTCGTCGACCCAGCCGCCGTAGTAGCCGGCGAAGGCCCCGAGGACGGTGCCGATGAAGGTCGCGACGATCGCGGCGGCGATGCCGACGAAGATCGAGGTTTCCGAACCCTTGATCGTCTTGGCGAGGACGTCGCGGCCCCACTTGTCGCCGCCGAAGGGCAGCGTCGCGGCGCGCACCTCGGCCGGCGCGGCCGCACCCGCCTTGCCGGCCTTGGCGTTGATGTCGGCCATGATGTCGGCGAGCGGATCGACGCTCTTGCCGCCCGCGGCCGGGGCGCCCTTCTGCGCCTCGATCTCCTTCATCACGTCGGCGAGCGGATCGACGACCTTCGTCTCGCCGCCCGGCGCGGGCGCCGCGCTGCCGGGCGCCGGGGCCGCCGGCTGCTCGCCCCGCAGCTCGGCGATGACGTCGCCGATCGGATCGACCACCTCGGACCGGTACTCCGGCGCCGGAACCGGCGCCGGGGCGCCACCCGCGGGAGCCGCCGGCGTGCCGGCCTCGATGTCGGCGCCGATGAACGACGGCGGCGCGTAGTTGACCCCGGTCTCCTGCGACCAGTTCTTCGCGATCAGTCCGGTCGCCGACAGGACCATCAGCACGAAGAACGCGACGACGATGGCGAGCGACACCATGCCGACGTGGTCGGACTTGAGCCGCTTCCAGGCCAGCGCCCACAGGCCCGGCGAGACGGTGTGCGGGATGTCGCGCGGGGCGGGACGGGCGGGCGGCATCGCCGCGATGTTCGTGGCCATCGCCGCCTCCTATTTGAGCTGCACCCGCGGGTCGACTGCCTTGTAGAGCAGGTCCGCGAGCAGGTTGGTGAGGATCGTGGCGAACGCGACGTAAACGGTGATCGCCTTGATCACGGGAAAGTCGGAGCGCTCGACGGCGAGGATGACCTCCCGGCCGATGCCGGGGATCGAGAAGAACCGCTCGATCAGGAAGGATCCCAGCAGCAGCCCCGGCAGCCCCGCCATCAGGTGGGTGATGATCGGGATCGACGCGTTGCGCAGCACGTGGATCCACATGATGCGGTTCTCGGACAGGCCCTTCGCCCGCGCGGTCCGCACGTAGTCCTGGTTGATCTCGTCGAGCACGAAGGTGCGGTAGAGGCGCAGGTTCGGCGCGATCGACACGACCAGCCCGATCAGGATCGGCAGCGACGCGTAGCGGAACAGGTTCTCGACCACGCTGTCGCCCCAGCCCTGCACGGGGAACCAGCCGAGCTTGTAGGCGAAGAAGTACTGGAAGACGATGATGTAGACGAGGATCGAGATCGACAGCCCGACGGTGCAGACGATCATCACCGCGCGGTCGGTGAGCGAGCCGCGGACGTAGGCGACGGCGAGGGCGAGCCCGATCGCGATGATGGTCTCGATCACCAGCAGCGGCAGCAGCACCGTCAGCGAGGGTCCCAGCCGGGTGGCGAGGATGTGCGAGACCTTCTCGTTGGTGCTCCAGCTCGCGCCGAAGTCGGCGGTGAGGATCTGCTTGATGAAGATCCACAGCTGGACCCAGTACGGCTGGTCGACGCCCAGCTGGCGGCGGATGTTGTCGATCTGTTCCTGGTTGCTGATCTTGCCGGCCAGCACGTAGGCGGGGTCGCCGCCCACCCAGTTGAACAGCAGGAACACGAGCAGCACGACCCCGAGCATCGTCGGGATCATCTGCCACAGGCGTCGGATGATGTATGCGGTCACAGGTTGCTCCGGTCCCGAGGGCGCGGGTCGCGCGCGCTCGCGGATGGGGTGCTGCCACGAAATGGGTTCACTGCCGGGTTCACTGCCGGGACATCCGACGGCGCGCGGGGCGGGACCGCTCCCGGGCGCCCGGATGGACGGCGCCGTTTCGCCGCGACCTTCCCTGGATCGGGGTCGGCCGCGGCGCCGGCGGACGGGTCGAACCGGGTTCTCCGGCCGCCCGCATCTTCTTCCTCCGTTGCTGCTGCTCCTCCTCCTCCTGCATTCCTGCGCCGCCGGCGGTCACTTGGCCGGCGCTGCGACGTCGAGGTACTGCCACTGCGCGTGCAGGATCGGGTGCTTCCGGTAACCCTGCACCCGCGGCTGCACGAGCATGTTGCGGTAGCGGCTGATCGTCAGGCGCCACGGCGCGTAGGCCTCGATGATCTTGGCCATTTCGCGGTAGAGCCGGTCGCGCTCCGGGCCGGGCGGCGTCTGCACGCTCTTTTCGTAGAGCGCATCGTACTCGGGAATCTTCGCGCACGCATTGTTGCTCTGGAAGATATTCTTCCCGTAGAGCAGCTGCATGAAGTTGTCCCCGTCGGGATAGTCGGCGATCCACGACGCGGTCCGGCTCATCAGCTTGCACTGCTTCTCGAGCTTGAGCAGCTCCGGGAACTTGTCCTTGTGCACTTCCATCCGCACGCCGATGGCGTCGAAGGACTTCTTCACCATCTCGTCCTGCTGCCGGCCCAGCGTGTCGGGGCGCGACGCGTACCGGATCAGCAGCGGCTTGCCGTCCGGCAGCGTGCGGAAGCCGTCGGCGCCGCGCTTGTAGCCGAACTTGTCGAGCAGGGCATTGGCGCCCGCCGGATCGTACCTGATCGTGCTCTGCCAGCCGGGCTGGTGGCCGACGACGCCGGGCGGGATCGGGAACTTGGCCTCGATCGCCTGGCCGTTGCGGATGACGCGGATCTCCTCGTCGACGTTGTACGACATCGCGAGCGCGCGCCGCAGCGCGATCTTGTCCTTGCCGAAGCCGCCGACGACCGGGTCCTGGAAATTCCAGTAGAGGTAGGAGATCTCGGGATCGACGATCCGCGACAGCCGGACGCCCTTCGCCGCCAGCTCGGGCCGAAGCTGGCCGCCGGCGAGCGCGTTGGGCGCCAGCGGGCCCTCCATGTTCATGATGTCGAGCTCGCCGTTCTGGAACGCGAGCCAGCGCGCCTGGTCCTCCTCGATGATGCTGATCTCGACCCGGCCGATGCGGGGCATCTTCTTGCCCTTCATCTCGGCGACGAGCTTCTGATCGGCGGCATCGGCGGGCCTGAAGTCCCAGGTGAAGCCCCGATAGACCGGGTTGGCCTCGAGGATGATCTTCGAGCTGCGCACCCACTTCGCGAGCTTGTACGGGCCGGTGCCGACGGGGTTGGCCAGCGCGCGGCCATCGCTCTCACCGTAGGCCTCGATCACCTCGCGCGCCACCGCCGACGTCGGCTCGTGCGCCAGCACGTTGGGCAGGTTGTAGTCGGTCTCCTTCAGCCGGAACCGGATCGTGTAGCGGTCGACCGCCTCCATGCCCGCGATCCTGCGGTCGTAGTCGAACTTGCCGGACTGCTTCGCCGCGGCGATCTCCTCGTCGAGTCCGACGAATTTGCCCTCGACCAGGAAGGCCCAGGGCGAGCGCATCCGGGGGTCGGCCAGCCGCTTCAGCGAATAGATGACGTCCTCGGCGGCGAGTTCCCGCGGCTTGCCCTTGAACGCCGGATCGGGCGCGAACTGGATGCCCTTCTTCAGCTTGATGGTCCAGGTGCGCCCGTTGTCGGTGACCTGCGGCAGCGCCTCGGCCGTCAGCGGCACCACCTTCGCCGGCTGCGCGAGGTAGTCGTACGTGTACAGGGTCTCGAAGATCGCCTGGACGATGGTGCCCGAGTAGAGGTCGTGCACCGCCGCGGGGTCGAAGCCCGTCTCGGCGACGGGAAAGACGTCGCGGATCACCTTGTCCGGGTCCGCGGGGCTGGCCGCGGTCGCCGGCAGCGGCATCGCCGCGACCAGCGCGACGGCGGCGAGTCCCGCCGCCAGGGCCAGGCGACCGACCGGGACGAGCATCGCCGCCGCGGCGACGCGCAAGGGACCGCGCATCACGACTTCGGCCCGAGGTCCATGAACAGCCACTCGCCGTGCAGTATCGGGTGCTTCTTGTAGCCCTTCACCCAGGGGCGGATCAGCTGGTTGCGCTCGCGCGAGATGTGCAGGCTCCACGCGCCGTCGACTTCCATCTGCCGCGTCATGTCGAGGAACAGCCGGTTGCGCTCGGGCCGGTCCGGCGGCATCGCGCGCGCCTTGCGGTAGAACTCGTCGAAGGCCTTCGACTCGTAGCAGCCGTTGTTGCTCTGCCCGGTGTTCGGGCCGTAGAGCAGTTGCATGAAGTTCTCGCCGTCCGGGTAGTCGGCGCTCCAGGCGGCGCCCCACATCATCAGCTGGCAGACCTTCGAGGCCTTCAGGTGGTCGGCGAACTTGCCGGCATCGAACTCGATGCGCACACCGATGACGTCGAGCGACTTCTTCCACAGCTCGTTGAACGTCCGGTCGATCTGCGAGGTGCCCGTGGCGAGCCGGAGCACCAGCGGCTTGCCGTCGGGCAGCGTGCGGTAGCCGTCGGCACCGCGCTTGTAGCCGAAGCGGTCGAGGAGCTTGTTCGCGAGCGCGGGGTCGTAGTCGTTGATGCTCCGGTAGCTCGGGTCGTGCCCGACGACGCCGGCGGGAATGGGCATGTGCAGCTGCACCGCCTGGCCCTTGCGGATGACCTTGATCTCTTCCTGGATGTCGTAGGCCATGATGATCGCGCGGCGCAGCGCGATCTTTTCCTTGCTGAACCCGCCGACGATCGGGTCGCGGAAATTGAAGTACGTGTACGTGGCGTCGGGCTCGATCGCCTTGAACAGCGCGACGTCCTGGTCCTTCCACGACGGCAGCAGCTCGCCGTCGGGGCCGATGGCCTGCGGCCGGAAGGTGCCGGGCAGCGAGAGGACGTCGAGCTCCTTCTGCCCGAACGCGAGCCAGCGCGACTGGTCTTCCTCGATGATCGAGATCTCGACGCGGCCGATCTGCGGCATCTTCTTGCCGCGCATCGCCTCGACCAGAGGGGCGTCCCAGGCCGGTTCGGAGACGGCGAAGTCCCAGACGAACCCGCGATAGTCCGGGTTCGCCTCGAGCACGATCTTGGCCGCGCGCTTCCACTCCTTGAGCACGTAGGGCCCGGTGCCGACGGGGTGCGCCTGCAGGTCGTCGCCGTACGCCTCGACCACCTCGCGCGCGACGGCGCCGTAGGGTATGTGCGCGGCCGTGTAATTGAACAGGTAATCGGGCGCCGTCAGCTGGACGCGGAAGGTGTAGCGGTCGACGGCGGTCAGGCCGGCGATCCTGGCGTCGTAGTCGAAGCGGCCGGACTGCTTCGCCGCGGCCGTCGCCGCGTCGAGCCCCTCGATCTTGCCCTCGACCATGAACGCCCAGGGCGACCGGTTCTTCGGGTCGGCGAAGCGCTTGAAGCTGTAGACGAAGTCCTCGGCGACGAGCTCCCGCGGCTTGCCCTTGAACGCGGGATCGGGGGTGAAGTAAATGCCCTTCTTCAGCCGGAACACGTAGGTGCGGCCGTTGTCCGACACCTCGGGCATGGCTTCGGCGACCATCGGCACCAGCTTGGCCGGACGCGCGAGGTAGTCGTAGGTCAGGAGGCGCTCGAAGATCACCTCGTTGACGGTGTTGGAATAGAGGTCCGAGACGCGGACCGGGTCGAATCCGGTTTCGGCGGCGGGGAACGCCGTGCGGTAGACCTTCGCGGGATCGGCCGCCGACGCCGGCGCCGGCGCGGTGAGCGCCGCGAGCGCGACCGCGGCGACGAAACCACGCAGGATACGGCCGAAACGACGAAACATCCCTACCCCCGAAAAGCAAAGCCGCGCATAGTAACATTTCCGAACCGCCATGCCACGCCACCTCTTCCGGCAGATGACCGCCCGCCTCCAGCCGGCGATCGACGAGATCACCAGCCACCCATGGGTGGTCCGGCACGTTCCCGCGCTGGCCGACCCGGACCTGTGGCACCTCAATCGCCGCTCGACGGCGCGGGCGGTCGCGGCGGGCCTGTTCTGCGGGCTGATCCCCGGCCCGCTGCAGGTGATCTCCGCGATCGCGATGTGCCTGGTCATCCGGGCGAACTTCCCGGTGGCGGTGGTCACGACGTTCTATACGAACCCGCTGACCATCGTCCCCCTCTAC
This sequence comes from uncultured beta proteobacterium, assembly GCA_963810815.1. GTDB lineage: Bacteria > Pseudomonadota > Gammaproteobacteria > Burkholderiales > Casimicrobiaceae > CAVQWT01. The sequence continues at coordinate 320,607 of CAWEPB010000004.1, forward strand.
CTCGTCGCCTACGAATACGGCTCGCTGTTCCTTCCCGCCGGGGCGCTGCACGCCTCGGCGCTGGCCCCGCCGCCGCTCGCCTCGCTGAGGGTCTGGATTCCCCAGCTCGTCGACTGGATGGCCGCGATGGGCAAGCCGCTGGCGCTGGGTCTGGTGCTGCTGGGCGTCACGCTGGCCGCGATCGGCTGGGTCGTGGTCCGGCTGGGATGGCGGGCGCACGCCGTGTGGGCGTGGCGCCGTCGATCGCGACTGCGCGCCCGATGAAGCCGGGGTGGTGGGACGGCGCGGTTCGCGACCTGTCCCGCGCCGACCGCACGCTGGCGGGGATCATCCGAAGGCACCCGGGACTCCACCTGGCCCGGCGCGGCGAGCCGTTCACGACGCTGGCGCGGGCGATCGTCGGGCAGCAGATTTCGGTCAAGGCGGCCCAGTCGATCTGGGAGCGCGTCGTCGCCGCGGTCGGATCGGACGCCGCCGCCGTCCGGCTCGACCCGGCGCGCGTCGCGAGGATGCGGCTGCCGACGCTCGCGCGCTGCGGCCTGTCGGCCCGCAAGGCCGAGTACATCCGCGATCTCGCCCGACACTTCGCGACCGGCCGGCTCGACCCCTCGACCTGGCCCGCACTCGACGACGGCGCGCTGATCGAACGGCTGGTCGACGTCAAGGGCATCGGCCGCTGGACGGCCGAGATGTTCCTGATCTTCCACGAGCTGCGCGCCGACGTCTTTCCGGTCGACGACATCGGGCTGCAGAAGGCGGTGGCGCTGCACTACCACGACGGCGAGCGGATGACCCCGTCCGCGCTTGCCGCCTTCGGCGAGCGCTGGCGCCCGTGGCGCAGCGCTGCGACCTGGTACCTGTGGCGCTCGCTCGACCCGATCCCCGTCGAATACTGAACGCGCCGGGTCTCAGGTCGCGGCAGCCGTCGCCGCCGGGTGCAGCGTGCCGTCCAGCAGCGTCAGCGTGCGATCGGTGCGCGCCGCGAGCTCGGGGTCGTGCGTCACGATCACCAGCGCGGTGCCGGCGGCGCGGTTGAGCTCGAGCATCAGGTCGAACACCTGGTGCGCCGTGTGGCGGTCGAGATTTCCCGTCGGCTCGTCGGCCAGCACGCAGCGCGGCGCGGTGACCAGCGCCCGCGCCAGCGCGACCCGCTGGCGCTCGCCGCCGGACAGTTCGCCGGGCAGGTGCCGGAGCCGGTGGCCGAGGCCGACCCGCTCCAGCATCGCGGACGCCGCCGCCCGCGCGGCCGCGGGCGGATCGCGTCGCACCGTCAGCGGCATCGCGACGTTCTCGACCGCGGTGAACTCGGGCAGCAGGTGGTGGAACTGGTAGATGAAGCCGAGCGCGCGGTTGCGCACCCGGCCGCGCTCGGTCTCGGACAGCGACGCGAACGCGCGGCCCTCGATGCGCACCTCGCCGGCGGTCGGCACGTCCAGCCCGCCCAGCAGGTGCAGCAGCGTGCTCTTGCCCGAGCCCGACGCGCCGACGATCGCGATGCGTTCGCCCGGCGCGACGACGAGATCGATGCCCGCGAGCACCGGCACCTCGAGCGGCCCGCTGGTGTAGGTCTTCGCCAGTCCGCGGCACTCGAGCACGGGCACGGCGGCCGGCGCCTCATTCATAGCGCAGCGCCTCGGCGGGGTTGACGCGGGCGGCGCGCCACGCGGGATAGAGCGTCGCGAGCAGCGCCAGCACGAAGGCGAGCGACGCGATCGTCAGCACGTCGCCGCGCTGCAGGTCCGACGGCAGGTCGCTGATGTAGTAGACGCTCTTGTCGAGGAACTGGACGTTGAGCACGCGCTCGATCGCCGGCACCACGACGTCGATGTTGACCGCGAGCAGGATGCCGCCGACCACGCCGATCGCCGTGCCGATCAGGCCGATCAGCGCGCCCTGGACGATGAAGATCATCATGATCGATCCCGGCGCCGCGCCCAGCGTGCGCAGGATCGCGATGTCGGCCTGCTTGTCGGTCACGGTCATCACCTGCGCCGACACGATGTTGAACGCGGCGACGGCGACGATCAGCGTCAGGATGATGAACATCATCCGCTTCTCGATCTGCACGGCGCGGAAGAAATTGGCGTGGCTGCGCGTCCAGTCGCGCACCTCGGCGCTTTCGGGCATCGCGGCGGCGAGCTCGCGCGCGACCGCCGGGGCCGTGAACAGATCGTCGATCTTGAGGCGCACGCCCGACACGCCGTCCAGCCGGTACAGCTTGCGCGCGTCGTCGATGTCGACGAGGGCGAGCCCGCTGTCGAACTCGAACATGCCGACCTCGAACACGCCGACCACGTGGAAGCTCTTGACGCGGGGCAGCGTGCCGGCGGGCGTCAGCGTTCCCTGCGGCGTGATCACGACGACCGGGTCGCCCACCCGCACGCCCAGCGCGCGCGCGAGGTCGCCGCCCAGCACGATGCCCCACTCGCCGGGTCGCAGCGCCGCGAGCGAGCCGGCCCGCATGTGGCGGCCGATGTCGGCCACCGTGTCCTCGCGCGCCGGGTCGATGCCGCGCACCAGCGCGCCGCGGTTGACGTCGCCCGCCGACAGCATCGCCTGGCCCAGCACGTACGGCGCCGCGGCCCTGACGTGCGGGTTGGCGAGCGCCGCCTTCGCGACCGCGGCGTCGTCCTTCAGCACCGGCAGGCCGCGGACCTCGATGTGCGAGGCGACCGAGAGGATGCGGTTGCGCAGCTCCTCCTGGAAGCCGTTCATCACCGACAGCACCACGATCAGCGCCGCGACGCCGAGCGCGATCCCCGCCATCGACACGAACGCGATGAACGAGATGAACGAGTTGCGGCCGGACCCGCGGCGGGCGCGCGTGTAGCGCAGGCCGACGGCGAGTTCGTAGGGCGTCAAGGGAGGACCTGCACGGAGGCAACGGAGGGCGCCCGGAGGCGGAGAGCGCGCGCGGCGTACATTGGACGCGATTATCGCATGCTACGATCGCGCCCCTTTCCGCCACCCCGATGCGCCTCGTCCTCACCCTCCCCGGCCTCGTCGCCGCCGACCCGCCGCCGGCGTCGCCGGCGCTGGCGCGACTGCTCGCGGCGGCCGGCCCGCCGGCGCCGGAGCCGCGCGGACTCGCCGCCGCGCTGGCGGCGGAATACGGCGTCACCTCCCCCGCCGGGAGCGACGTGCCGCTGGCGCCGCTTCTCGCCGCCGCCGCCGGCGCGGCGGTCGACGACGCGTACTGGCTGCTCGCCGATCCGGTGACGCTGGTCGCCGGCCGCGACGACGTCCTGCTCGCCGGCCGCGTCGACGACCTTTCCGTCGACGAGGCCGCGGCGCTGCTCGCCACGCTCAACGCGCACTTCTCCGCCGACGGCATCGCGTTCGTCGCCCCGGCGCCGTCGGCGTGGTTCGTGCGGATGGCCGCCACGCCGGCCCTGCTCACGCCGGCACCCGACACCGCCACCGGTCGGCCGTTGCGCGAGCTGCTGCCTCAGGGGGCCGATGCGCCGCGATGGCGGCGGTGGCAGAACGAGATCCAGATGCTGCTGCACGCCCATCCGGTCACGCAGGCGCGCGCTGCCCGCGGCCACGCCGCCGCGACCAGCGTCTGGTTCTGGGGCGGCGGCCGCGTTGCCGACGCGAGCGGGTGCGCGGGACGCATCGTGACCTGGGGCGGCGATCGCGTCGCCGTCGCGCTCGCGCAGGCGACCGGCGCGCCGGCACGCGCGCTGCCGCAGGAACCGGCCTCGGTGCTGGCGGCCGACGCGCCGGTCCAGGTCGTCGTCCTGCCCGCCGGGACCGCCGCCACGGCGCTCGCCGACGCCTTCGCCGAGTCGGCGTGGACGGCGCTGCTGCAGGGGCGCGTTGCCGAGGTGACGGTCATCGCCGACGGCGCGGGCGTGGCGTGGCGCTGGTCCGCGCGCCGCCCGGGCCTCGCCGCGCGCGTGGCCGCGCGGGCCGCCTGGCGCAGTCCCGCGCTCGCGCCGCTGCTCGCCGCGGCGCGCGACGCATGATCGACATCGTCCGCCGCGAGGTGCCCGCCGCGGCCGCGGCAACGCTGGCCGCGGCCGGGATGTCCCCCGTGCTGGCCCGGGTGTACGCGGCGCGCGGCATCGTCGCGCCCGGCGACGTCGCGCCGACGCTCGACACGCTGCCGCCGCCCTCCACCCTGCTCGGCAGCGCCGAAGCGGCGGCGCGACTGGCCGACGCGATCGGCCGGCGCGAGCGCATCCTGATCGTCGGCGACTACGATGCCGACGGCGCCACCGGCTGCGCGACCGGCGTGCGCGGGCTCGCCGCGCTGGGCGCGGACGTCGACTTTCTGGTTCCCAACCGGTTCGAGTACGGCTACGGCCTGACGCCGGAGATCGTGGCGCAGGCGCTGACGCGCGCCCCGCGCGTGCTGGTCACCGTCGACAACGGCATCGCCAGCCACGACAGGCGTGGCCGCGGCGGCGGCGGCGGGGGTCGACGTCATCGTCACCGACCATCACCTGCCCGCCGCGACGCTGCCGCACCCGGCGATCATCGTCAACCCGAACCAGCCGGGGTGCGCGTTTCCGTCGAAGCACCTCGCCGGGGTCGCCGTGATGTTCTACGTGCTGACGGCCACCCGCGCCGAACTGCGGCGGCGCGGCGCGTTCGGCGCCGGCGACGGCCCCAACCTCGCCGTGCTGCTCGACCTGGTCGCGTTGGGCACCGTCGCCGACGTCGTGCGGCTCGACCGGGTCAACCGGGCGCTGGTCGCGCAGGGGCTCGCCCGCATTCGCGCCGGCCGTGCGCAGCCCGGCGTCGCGGCGCTGTTCGCCGCGGCGGGCCGGGACCCGGCGCGGGCCACCGCCTACGACCTGGGCTTCGTCGCCGGGCCGCGACTCAACGCCGCCGGGCGCCTGGCCGACATGACGACGGGCATCCGCTGCCTGCTCGACCGACGACGAGCGCGAGGCGCGCTCACTCGCCGCCGAGCTCGACCGCCTCAATCGCGAGCGTCGCGACGTCGAGGCGACGATGCAGGAAGAGGCGCTGGCCGACGTCGATGCGTCGGTGGTCGGGGACGCCTTCACGCTCTCGCTGTTCCGGCCGGAATGGCACCAGGGCGTCGTCGGCATCGTCGCGTCGCGGCTCAAGGATCGCTACCACCGGCCGGCCGTGGTGTTCGCGCGCGGCAGCGACGGTGCCCTCCGGGGATCGGGCCGGTCGATTCCCGGGTTCCACCTGCGCGACGCCCTCGACCTCGTCGACAAGAGGGAGCCCGGGCTGATCGACCGCTTCGGCGGCCACGCCTTCGCCGCGGGCCTGACGCTCGCCGAAGCCGGCCTGCCGCGGTTCGCCGCGACGTTCGAGGCGGTGGCGCGCGCGGCGCTGACGCCGGCGATGCTGTCCCGGACGCTGGAGACCGACGGACCCCTCGGCACCGGCGAGTTGACGCTGGCGCTCGCGGTCAGCCTGCGCGACCGTGTCTGGGGCCAAGGCTTTCCGGCGCCGGCGTTCGACGACGTGTTCGCCGTCGCCGGGCAGCGGGTCGTCGGCAGCGGCCACAGCAAGCTCGTCCTCGAGCGCGGAGGCGAACGTTTCGACGCCATGCTGTTCCGGCACGCCGACCCGCTGCCGGCACGGATCCGCGCCGCGTTCCGGCCGGACGTCAACGAGTGGAACGGCGCCGCCACCCTGCAGCTGGTGATCGAGGGCTGGCAGCCGGCCTGACCGTCCGCGCCACGCGCGGCAGACGCCGCCGCGACCGCCACGGCCTGCCGCCTGTTCATATGCAGCACGATCCGAGGCAAGTTCGCCCGCAGGGATGCCGCACCACGATGGTGCTGCACCAATAACGACCTGATTATTGGTCGTTTTGTGAACCACGCTCGACCGATCGTCGGCTGCTCCTGGCCGGGCGGATTCTATTGTGCATTGCACCATTCTCGGCTATATTGCCCCGGTCAAGGTGCCCGACCCGGGCCCCTTCCTGCATTTCGAACGAGGGACACCATGCGTCTTCGCGACAAGGTCGCCATCATCACCGGCTCGGGCTCCGGCATCGGCCAGGCAACCGCCGAGAAATTCGCCCACGAAGGCGCTCGCGTCGCGGTCTGCGACATCAACGAGGCCACGGCCAAGGTCGTCGCGGACGGCATCAACGCCGCCGGCGGCGAGGCGCTCGCGTTCCCCGTCGACGTCACCGACAAGGACAGCATCGCGAAGATGGTGGAGGGTGTGATGGCGGCGTGGGGCCGTGTCGACACCCTGGTCAACAACGCGGGCATTGTCCAGGACGCCCAGTTCAAGAAGATGAGCGAGGACCAGTTCGACCGGGTCATCGACGTCAACCTCAAGGGCGTCTACAACTGCACCAAGGCGGTCGTCGACATCATGCTGGCCCAGAACTCGGGCTGCATCCTCAACGCGTCGTCGATCGTCGGCCTCTACGGCAACTTCGGCCAGACCAACTACGCCGCGACCAAGTTCGGCGTGATCGGGATGTCCAAGACCTGGGCCCGGGAGCTGGGCCGCAAGGGCATCCGCGCCAACGCGATCTGCCCCGGCTTCATCGAGACGCCGATCCTCGACGGCATGCCCGACAAGGTCATCAAGATGATGGAAGACAAGGTGCCGATGGGACGCCTGGGCCGGCCCGAGGAGATCGCCAACACCTACGCCTGGCTCGCCTCGGACGAGGCGTCGTACATCAACGGCGCGGTCATCGAGGTCTCCGGCGGCGTCACGATCTGACGCGGCGGTCGCCCCCACCCGCGCCGCGACGGATTGCCGCGGGGCGGGTGCCGATCAGCCGAACGGCCGCTTGAGCGCGCGGCCCTTCGCGCGGTAGGATGCGCGATCGTTCCGACCGCCCCCGGCGTCCAACCATGCCCCATTTCCTCGCTTCCGCATCCGCCGCCGCCTCCGCGCTGGCGTTGTCGCTCGCGCTGTCCGCTTCCCCTGCGCAGGCGCAGGCTGCCCCCAAGCCCGAGACCTACCTCTGCCCGAACGTCAGTTCCGGTGCCGCCGTCGATTGCTTCCTGGACGCCGTCGCGCACCTGTACACGATGTGCCGGCAGGTGAAGTCGATCGAGATCATCGAGTTCGGCTACGAGAAGTCCGACGAAGGCGTCAACGGCGCCAAGACCGAGTACTGCATCGACAAGCACAAGGTGTCGATGACCCGGCCGTACCAGGCCGCGCTGCGCGAGGCCACCGGCAGCCGGACCGTGGTCGAACAGCTGCGCGCGATGCACGACCGCTGGCTCGCGGCGTTGCAGGAGCTGCGCTGGAAGCCCGGCGAGTCCGACGAGCAGTACAAGCAGCGCATCGCGCAGCCGTACCAGTACTTCAAGGAGCGCGCCGAGGCCGTCCGCACGGCATTGGCCAGCGGCCCGCAGCCGGCCACGGCCGAGGTCGCCAAGACGAAACCGGCCGCCAAGACGAAGACCGCGGCCGCGCCCGCTGCCGTCAAGGCCCCGAACTGACCCCCGCCGACGCGTCCTCGGCCGACGCGTCCCCGGGCGGCGTCGACGCGGCCGCGGCCGACGCCGGGCGCTCGCCGCACCATTCCGATCTCGCCGCCGTCTTCGGCGACGGCGGCGCGCTCGCCAGGACGCTGCCCGGCTTTCGCCACCGCGCGCAGCAACTGGCGATGGCCACCGCCGTGGCCGACGCAATCGCCACCCGCGGCGCGCTGATCGCCGAGGCCGGCACCGGCACCGGCAAGACCTTCGCCTACCTCGTTCCCGCGCTGCTGTACGGCGGGAAGGTCATCGTCTCGACCGGGACCAAGACGCTGCAGGACCAGCTCTACCAGCGCGACCTGCCGCTGGTGCGCGACGCGCTCGGATCGCCGGCGACGCTGGCGCTGCTCAAGGGCCGCGCCAACTACGTCTGCCACCACCATCTGGAGCGCGCCGCGGCGGACGGCCGCCTGCCGTCGCGCGACGACGCCCGCCACCTGCCGAAGATCGTCGCGTTCGCACGCGCGAGCGCGACCGGCGATCGCGGCGAACTTGCCGACGTTCCCGAGAACGCGACGATCTGGCCGCTGGTCACGTCGACGCGCGACAGCTGCCTCGGCGGCGACTGCGGTTTCTTCGGCGAGTGCTTCGTGATGAAGGCGCGCAAGGCGGCGCTCGAGGCCGACGTCGTCGTCGTGAATCACCACCTGTTCTTCGCCGACGTGATGCTCCGCGACGAGGGGCTGTCCGAGCTGCTGCCGGCGTGCCACACGATCATCCTCGACGAGGCCCACCAGCTGCCGGACACCGCAACACTGTTCTTCGGCGAGCAGGTGGCCGCCGGCGCGCTGGCGGAGCTCGCGCGCGACGCGGAAGTCGCCGCCCGCACCGGTGCGCGCGAGGTCCCCGACCTGCCGGCCGCCGCCGCCGACCTCGGTCCGGCGATCCGCAAGCTGCGGCTGGTGCTCGGCGAAGGTTCCGGCAAGCTCGCCCAGAGCAGCGCCGCGCAGCGCGAGGGCTTCCTGCCGGCGCTCGACGAGCTGGTCGCCGCGCTCGACCGCGCCGCGACCGAACTCGGGCTGTTCGCCGAGCGCAGCGAGGACCTGGCCACCGTCGCCCGCCGCGCCGGTGAGTTGCAGGCAGCGCTGCGCCGCTGGTGCGACGGTCTCGCGGCCGGCCGCGCGCGCTCGCAAGGTCGCGCGGACGACGGCGCCCCCGCTTCCACTTCTGAACCCGACCCGGGCGACGACCCGGCCGTGGGCGCGGCCGCGTCCGCCGATCCCACGGGCGGCTGGATCCGCTGGATCGACGTGACGCCGCAGGGCTTCCTGCTGCACGCGTCACCGCTGTCGGTCGCGGACATCTTCTCGCAGCAGGTCAGGAACTCCGGTCGCGCGTGGATCTTCACGTCGGCGACGCTGGCGGTCGCCGGCGACTTCTCGCTCTACCAGCGCGAGCTGGGGCTCGTCGACGCCGCCACGGGCTGCTGGGAGTCGCCGTTCGACTACGCGACCCAGGCGCTGCTGTACGTGCCGCGCGGCCTGCCCGAGCCCAATTCGCGCGAGCACACCGAGGCGGTGGTCGCCGCGGCCCTGCCGGTGCTGCGCGCGAGCGACGGCCGCGCGTTCATGCTGTTCACCAGCCTGCGCGCGCTCAACGTCGCGCGCGAGCTCCTCGCCGAGGCGATTGCCGCCGAGGATCTGCCCTGGCCGCTGCTGGTCCAGGGCGAGGGCGCGAAGACCGAGCTGCTGGTGCGGTTCCGCGAGGCGGGCAATGCGGTGCTGCTCGGCAGCGCCAGTTTCTGGGAGGGCGTCGACGTGCCCGGCGACGCGCTGTCGGTCGTCGTCATCGACAAGCTGCCGTTCGCGCCGCCCGACGACCCGCTGCTCGCCGCGCGGCTCGAGCACCTGAAGCGCGAGGGCGGCAATCCGTTCTTCGACTGGCAGGTGCCGCAGGCGGCGATCAGCCTGAAGCAGGGGGCGGGCCGGCTGATCCGGACCGAGACCGACCGCGGCGTGCTGATGATCGGCGACCCGCGGCTGCCGGAGAAATCGTACGGCAAGCGGATCTGGCGCAGCCTGCCGCCGATGCGGCGCACGCGCGAGCTGGCCGACGTCGAGGCGTTCTTCGCGGCGGCGGATGCGCGTGGCGCCGGAGGTCGCGCAGCCGGACGCCCTGCCCGACGATCAGCGCAGCGGGTGAGCGCCGGGCGACCGCGTCGCCGCAGGGATGGTCACCACAGCTTCCACCAGGGCTTCGGCGCGACGCCGGCGAGGTACGGGCTGTTCGGGTACGTCGCCTGCAGGATGCGGCGCGCGTCGTCGGCGAGCACCGGGAGCCCGAGCTTCTCGTAGGACCTGATCAGCAGGTCGAGCGCTTCCTCGTTCGAAGGCATCCGCGGATGCTCGACCAGCGACAGCTGCGCACGATTGACCGCGGCGATGAAGGCGCCCCGGTTGAAGTAGTAGCGCGCGACCTTGACCTCGTAGAGCGCCAGCGCGTTCGACAGGTACTTCATCCGGTCGGTGGCATCGCCGGCGTAGCGGCTCTCGGGAAACTTGGCGACCAGTTCCTTGAACGCCGCGAACGACTCGCGCATCCCCTTGGGCTCGCGCTCCGACAGGTCGAGTTCGTAGACGTAGCCGAGAATGCCCTGGTCCTCGCGGAAGTGGACCAGGCCCTTGAGGTAGTACGCGTAATCGACGTTCGGATGATTGGGGAAGGTGCGGATGAAGCGGTCCGCCGCGGCGACTGCCGCCGCCGACTCCCCGGCCCGATAGTTGGCATAGGCGCCCTCGAGTATCGCCTGCTGCGCGTAGCGGCCGTAGGGATAGCGGGACTCGAGCGTTTCGAACAGCTTGACCGCACGCTGGAAATTGCCCTCGACCAGCGCGTCGTGCGCGGTCTGGTAGAGCTTCTGCGCCGACCAGCCGGCGGTCTCGTCGCCGCCGCGGAACTCGGGCAGCATGCCGCAGCCGGCGAGCGTCAGGGCGGCGGCGAACGCGAGCGCAAGCGCGCGCGCCCCCGCCAGCGGGGCGAAACGCGGAAACGACCAGGGAAACAGCAAGCGAAACATCGAAGCATCCTCGCGCAGCGGCGAAACCGTATGATTATAGCCGACGGGCCGCGGCTGGCCGCCGCCGGTCCGGACGACGCCCCGTTCCCCCACCCTCACGATGCCCCGCCCCCGCCCCCGCCCACGCGGCGCTGCCGCCGCCCCGAGACCTGACCCGGTCGGGAGTGCCGGCGAGGACCTCGATGCCGACGACCTCGACGACGGCGTTGCCCCCTCCGCGGCCGCCGCGGAAGCAACGCTCGACCCCGCCGCCGCGGCGCGCGCGCTGACGCTGCCGGCGGCTGCCGCGGGCCTGCGCTTCGACGCGGCGCTGGCGCAGGCGTTGCCTGAATTCTCGCGCGCGCGGCTGCGCGCCTGGATCGATGCCGGCCGCGTGACCGTCGACGGGGTCGCGGCCGACCCGACGCGCAAGGCCCGCGGCGGCGAAGCCGTGGAGGTGCTCCCGCCACCCGACCCGCGCGACAGCGCGCACGCCGCGCAGCCGATCGCGCTGGCGATCGTGTACGAGGACGACGCGCTGATCGTCGTCGACAAGCCGGCGGGCCTCGTCGTCCATCCGGGCAGCGGCAACTGGGACGGAACGCTGCTGAACGCGCTGCTGCACCACGCGCCGGCCCTGGCGGGCGTGCCGCGCGCTGGCATCGTCCACCGCCTGGACAAGGAGACCAGCGGGCTGCTCGTCGTGGCCAGGACGCTGGCGGCGCAGACCAGCCTCGTCCGCCAGCTGCAGGCGCGCAGCATGGGCCGCGAGTACGTGGCCCTCGCGCGCGGCGACGTCGCCCGCGGCGGCACCGTCGACGCCCCCATCGGCCGTCATCCGACCCGTCGCACCACGATGGCGGTCGTGCCCGCGGGCAAGCCGGCGCGGACCCACTACGAAGTGGTCGAGCGCTTCGGCGACGCGACGCTGCTGCGCTGCCGGCTCGAGACCGGGCGCACGCACCAGATCCGCGTGCACCTGGCGTCGATCGGCCATCCGCTGGTCGGCGATCCTGCCTACGGACGGCGCGGGGCGATCGCCTTCGCGCGGCAGGCGTTGCACGCCGCGAAGCTCTCGCTCGTGCATCCGGTCACCGGCGCGGCGCGGTCGTGGACGTCGCCGCTTCCGGCCGACTTTGCCGCGCTGCTCGCGGCCCTGCGCGCGCGCGGCCCGGCGGGCGGCGCGACGGGCCCCGGATGAGCGGCGGCCCGGCCGGCGCGCTGGCGGCGCGCTTCGCCGCCGCGGGGCTCGACTGGATCGTCCCCGACTGGGCCGCGCCGCCGACGGTGCAGGCGTTCTTCACCACGCGCCACGGCGGCGTCAGCACCGGCGCCACGGCGTCGCTCGACCTCGGCAGTTCGCACCCGCGGCGCGACAGCAGCGATCCCGCGGCGATCGCGGAGAATCGCCGGCGCGTCGCGCAGTTCCTGCCGGCGCCCCCGGTCTACGTCGAGCAGGTACACGGCGTCGCCGTCGCGGTGATCGACGCGGCCAACGCCCACAGCGCGCGCGCGGAGCCGCCCGTCGCCGACGCGATCGTCACCCGCCTGCCCGACACACCGCTCGCGATCCGCGTCGCCGATTGCCTGCCGGTGCTGCTTGCCGATCGCGACGGAACCGTCGTCGCCGCCGCGCATGCCGGCTGGCGCGGGCTCGCCGCCGGCGTCCTAGAGGCGACGATCGCCGCCATGGCGGTCGCGCCTTCGCGCATCGTGGCGTGGATCGGGCCGGCGATCGGACCGGCCGCGTTCGAGGTGGGCCCGGAGGTGCGCGCGGCGTTCGAGGCCGCCGACCGCGGCGCCGCGGCGCACTTCGCGGCGCACCGCGGCGACCGGTTGCTGGCCGACCTGCCGGCGCTGGCGCGGCGGCGGCTCGCCGCCCTCGGCGTAGGCGACGTCGCCGGCGGCGGGTGGTGCACGGTCGCGACGCCGGCGCGATTCCATTCGTGGCGGCGCGATCGCTCGCCGGGCCGGATGGCGGCGCTGATCTGGCGCCAAACCCCGCCCGGCGGCTGAATCCGCCGCGCCGCGGGCGCGGTACAATGCAACCCGGTTGCGTGTCCCCTCGGATGCCGTCACCACCTCCCCACCGATGCCCGTCCTCCTCCAGATCGTGATCGCCGCGCTCACCGGCGGCGTCCTCGCCACGCTGGCGGCGGCGGCGACGCTCACGCTGCACGCCGGGTGGATATCGCGGCTGGTGTCGTTCGCCGTCGGCGCGCTGCTGGGGGCGGTGTTCCTCGAGCTGCTGCCGCACGCGCTGGAAACCGGCAGCGCCGAGCGGGTGATGGTGACGGTGCTGATCGGGCTGCTCGCGTTCTTCCTGCTGGAGAAGCTCGTGCTGTGGCGGCACAGCCACGGCCACGACGAGCACCTGCCCGACGCCGAGGAAACCGAACACGACCACGCGCTGCACAGCCACGGCCACGACGGCGGCCGTTCGGGCCTGATGATCCTGATCGGGACCAGCGTCCACAACTTCTGCGACGGCGTCGTGATCGCCGCGTCGTTCCTCGCCAACACGACGCTGGGGATCGCGGCGACCGTCGCGATCGTCGCGCACGCGGTGCCGCAGCAGGTCGGCGACTTCGCCGTCCTCGTGCATTCCGGCTACAGCCGCGGGCGCGCCTTCGGCACCAACGTGGCGGTGGGCCTGGCGACGCTGGCGGGCGCGCTGGCCGGCTACTACGCGCTCGCCGACATGCAGCAGGCGCTGCCGACGGTGCTGGCGATCGCCGCGGCCAGCCTGCTCTACGTCGCGGTCGCCGACCTCATCCCCAGCCTGCACCGCCGGTCCGAGCCGCTGGAAACCGCGAAGCAGGCGCTACTGATCGGGCTTGGCGTCGCCGTCATCGCCGGCGCCCACGCGCTGCTCGCGCACTGACGGCGCGCCGCCTTCGGCTTCGCCGTCCGCGGCGGCGCGGTCGACCGCGTCCCGACGGGCCCGCGCGCGCCGCGCCGCGAACCACAGCCAAAGCAGCGCGGGAGCGAGCCCGGCGCCGGCGAACAGAACCACACCGCCGGCCCACGACGACGAAGTCAGGGCCATCGTCCCGATGACGTACAGCCACGCGATCAGCACGATGTGCATGCGCTCGTGTTCCCTGGGTGCCCCGGGCCCCGCCCGGTGTCCGGATTGAACCGGACCGGCGCGCACGATACCATCCGATGCTCCGAGTCCCCGGCGCGCCTCGGCCCGCCGCGGCCCTCGGGATCCGTGGTGCCGCGGCCGCGGATATTCTTCACGCATTCCCCTTCCCCCGATCGCCCGATCCCCCGATGCCGCCCTCCGTCGCGCCGCAGTCCCCGCCTCCGAGCGAACCCGCACCGTGGGTCGACCTCGCCGCCCACTGGCAGCAGATCGCGCAGGAATGGGCGCGCTGGTGGGTGCAGTCGACGCATGCTCCGGCGCCGACGCCGGGCCACGCCACGACGCCCTCGTTCGACATCCCTCCCGCACTGGCGCCGGGACTCATCGACCCGCAGGAACTCGCCGCGCTCAACGCGAAATACGCGCCGCGCTTCCAGGCGCTCTGGGCGCAGTCCGCCTTCCTGCTGCCCGGCGCGGCGACCGGCACGGCGGCGGTCGGTCCTGCGGCCGAGGCGCCGGCACCGACAGCCCCCGCGCACGCGGACCGCCGCTTCGCGTCGCGCGAGTGGCAGGAGCTGCCGTACTTCGCGTTCCTGCGCGACGGCTACCTGGTCACCGCCGAGTACCTGAACGAGCTCGCCGCGCTGGCGCCGCTCCCGCCCGCGGACAAGCACCGGCTGACCTTCGCGACGCGGCAGTACGTCGACGCGCTGTCGCCGGCCAATTTCCCGGCGACCAATCCCGAGGTGCTGAAGCGGGCGATCGCGACCGAGGGCGCGAGCCTCGCCAAGGGCGCCGCCAACCTCGTCGCCGACGCGCGCAAGGGCCGCATCACGATGGCGGACGAAGCGGCGTTCGAGGTCGGCCGCAACCTGGCGCTGACACCCGGCGACGTCATCTTCCGCAACGAGCTGATCGAGCTCATCCAGTACGCGCCGTCGACCGCGCAGGTGCACCGGCGCCCGCTGCTGATCGTGCCGCCCTGCATCAACAAGTACTACATCCTCGACCTGCAGCCGTCGAACTCGTTCGTCCGTCACGCCGTCGCCGCCGGCCACACGGTGTTCCTGATTTCCTGGCGCAACATCCCGCCCGAGCTCGGGCACCTCGGCTGGGACGACTACCTCGAGCAAGGCGTGCTCGCCGCGCTCGACGTGGTGCGCGAGGTCGGCGACAGCCGCACCGTCAACACGCTGGGCTTCTGCGTCGGCGGCACGCTGCTCGCCTGCACGCTGGCGGTGCTGGCCGCGCGCCGCGACCGCAGCGTCGAAAGCGCGACGTTCCTGACGACGATGCTCGATTTCGAGGACCCGGGCGAGATCGGCGTCTACATCTCGCGCGACATGCTGGAGGCACGCAAGCCGTCGCTGATGTCGGGCCAGCGGGTGCACGGCAGCGAGCTGGCCGGCGCGTTCGCGAGCCTGCGCGCCAACGACCTCATCTGGAGCTACGTCGTCGGCAACTACCTCAAGGGCGAGACGCCGCCGGCCTTCGACCTCCTGTACTGGAACGGCGACTCGGCGAACCTGCCCGGTCCGATGTACGCGTATTACCTCGAGAACATGTATCTCGCCAACCGGCTGCGCGAGCCGGGAGCGCTGACGATGGCGGGCGAATCCATCGACCTGACGCGGGTCACCATGCCGGCGTACGTGCTCGCCACGCGCGACGACCACATCGTTCCCTGGCGCAGCGCGTACCGGACGACAGGGCTCGTCGGCGGGGACGCGACATTCGTGCTCGGCGCGTCGGGTCACATCGCCGGCGTGGTCAACCCGCCGGCGACAAAACGGCGCAACTACTGGACCAACGAGTTGCTCACCGATGCCGCCGACGACTGGCTCGAACGCGCGCAGCCGCAGCCCGGAAGCTGGTGGCCGCACTGGACGCAGTGGCTGGCGCCGCACGGCGGCCCGCACAAGCCGGCACCCCGGCATGCCGGCAGCGCAGCCTGGCCGCCGCTCGAGCCGGCACCGGGGTCGTACGTGCGGGAGCGCTCCTGAAGTCCGCGTTCCGCGCTAACATTCCAAGTCGGGGTCCGCGCGGTCGCTTCCGATCGCACCGTCCCTGACCCCACCGCAACCTCGCACGGGAGTACCGCATGTCCGACATCGTCATCGTCGCCGCCACCCGCACCGCCATCGGCAAGTTCGGAGGCGCACTGGCCAAGACCCCCGCCCCGGAACTGGGTGCCACCGTCATCCGCGCGCTGCTCGCGCAAACCGGCGTCGCGCCCGAGGCGGTTTCCGAGGTGATCCTCGGACAGGTGCTGGCCGCCGGCAGCGGCCAGAATCCCGCGCGGCAGGCGCTGATCAAGTCCGGCCTGCCGCACGCGATCCCGGCGATGACGATCAACAAGGTCTGCGGCTCGGGCCTCAAGGCCGTGATGCTCGCGGCCCAGGCGGTGCGCTGCGGCGACGCCGACATCGTGATCGCCGGCGGCCAGGAGAACATGAGCGCGTCGCCGCACGTGCTGATGGGCTCGCGCGACGGCTTCCGCATGGGCGACGCCAAGCTCGTCGACACCATGATCGTCGACGGCCTGTGGGACGTGTACAACCAGTACCACATGGGCGTCACCGCCGAGAACGTGGCGAAGCAGTACGGGATCACGCGCGCGCAGCAGGACGAATTCGCCGTCGCCAGCCAGAACAAGGCCGAGGCCGCGCAGAAGGCGGGGCGCTTCACCGCCGAGATCACCCCCGTGCTCATCCCGCAGCGCAAGGGCGACCCGGTCGCGTTCGCCGTCGACGAGTTTCCGAAGGCCGGCACGACGCTGGAAAGCGTCAGCGGGCTGAAGCCGGCGTTCGCCAAGGACGGATCGGTGACCGCGGCCAACGCGTCGGGCATCAACGACGGCGGCGCCGCGGTGATGGTGATGTCGGCGGCGCGTGCGGCACAGCTCGGGCTGAAGCCGCTGGCGTCGATCCGCGCCTACGCGTCGGCGGGCATCGACCCGGCGATCATGGGCATGGGTCCGGTGCCGGCGTCGCGCCGCTGCCTCGAGAAGGCCGGCTGGAAGCCCGCGGACCTCGACCTCATGGAAATCAACGAGGCGTTCGCGGCACAGGCCTGCGCGGTGAACAAGGAAATGGGCTGGGACACTGCGAAGATCAACGTCAACGGCGGCGCGATCGCGCTGGGCCATCCGATCGGCGCATCCGGCTGCCGCGTGCTGGTGTCGCTGCTGCACGAAATGGGACGGCGCGACGCGAAGAAGGGGCTCGCGTCGCTGTGCATCGGCGGCGGCATGGGCGTCGCGCTGGCGGTCGAGCGCTGACCGGCCGGGATCGAAGGAGCGCCGCGACCGGGCCGACGCCCCGGAGCGCGGCGGCGAAACAGGATTCGCGTCGAAGTCGTCACGGGAGCACCGCGATCGCGCAAGCCCCCGGGCACCAACCACTGCAACGAGGAGGAACGGCATGCCCAACAAGACCCCGCGCATCGCGCTCGTGACCGGCGGCATGGGAGGCCTCGGCGAGGCCATCTGCATCAAGCTGGCCGCGCTCGGCTACAAGGTCGTCACCACGTACTCGCCCGGCAACACCAAGGCGCAGGAGTGGCTCGACGGCATGAACAAGATGGGCTACGGCTTTCGCGCCTACCCCTGCGACGTCGCCGACTGGGACTCGGCCGCGCAGTGCGTGGCGACGGTGGTGAAGGAGGTCGGCCCGGTCGACGTGCTGATCAACAACGCCGGCATCACCCGCGACATGACGTTCAAGAAGATGGACAAGGCGAACTGGGACGCGGTGATGAAGACCAATCTCGATTCGTGCTTCAACATGACCAAGCAGGTCTGCGACGCCATGGCCGACCGCGGCTGGGGCCGGATCATCAACATCTCGTCGGTCAACGGCCAGAAGGGCGCCTTCGGCCAGACCAACTACTCGGCGGCGAAGGCCGGCATGCACGGCTTCACCAAGGCGCTGGCGCTCGAGGTCGCGCGCAAGGGCGTCACCGTCAACACCATCTCCCCCGGCTACATCGGCACGAAGATGGTGATGGCGATCCCGCAGGAGGTGCTGGACAGCAAGATCATCCCGCAGATTCCGATGGGCCGCCTCGGCAAGCCGGAGGAAGTGGCCGGGCTGGTCGTCTACCTGTCGAGCGACGAGGCGGCGTTCGTCACCGGGGCCAACATCGCCATCAACGGCGGGCAGCACATGTTCTGAACGGCACCCGCGGCAGTGCGTCGGGACGCGATTCCGGCGCGCGCACCTGGTGAACCGCGAGGGCGGTCGGAGCGATCCGGCCGCCCTTCGTCCATTTGCGGCCGGCAAACCGGCGCGCCCTGCGACCAGGCGGTGAAGCCCCGGCCTTACCCGTCGGCGGATGCGGTGGTTCCCGCGGGCGCGGAGGAATCGCCGTCGGCAACCCGCACGCAGCTGCGCCCGCCGGCCTTGGCCTCGTAGAGCGCGCGATCGGCACGTTGCAGCAGAGTCTGCGCCTGGGCCGTCACGTCGTCCTCCGCTGCTTCGTCCGGGTGCGGGCGTCGCGGAACGTGGGCGGCCACGCCGACGCTGATCGTCACGGTGACCGGGCCGGCGGTGGTTTCGATCGAAGTCCCGGCCAGGTCGGCGCACAGCCGTTCGGCGGTGGTCGCGGCACCTTCGGCGTCGGTCTCGGGCAGCAGCACCACGAATTCCTCGCCGCCGATGCGTCCGCACAGGTCGATCGCCCGCAGTCGCGCCTGGCACCTGTCGGCCACCGCGACCAGCACCGCGTCGCCCGCGGCATGCCCGTACCGGTCGTTGACGCCTTTGAAGCGATCGAGGTCGACCATCAGCATCGACAGGGACCGCCCGCTGCGCGCGGCGCGGCGCAGCTCCTTCTCCAGTTCGGCGAGCAGGTGGCGCCGGTTGGCGAGGCCGGTCAGCGCGTCGGTCGTGGCGAGGCGGGTGAGCTGCTCCTCGTGCGCGCGGATCGCCCGCAGCAGGCGATCCAGCCCGACCACGCTGAAGGCGATCAGCGCCGATATGAGGAGCGCGAACAGTGCGTTGGCAAGATCTGCCGCGCCATCGCGAAATTCGAGGAGCGGCTGGACACGTCGCTCGACCATCAGCAGCAGGGCGAGCGACAGCGCGATCCACGCATAGCGAAAGGATCCACTGTGCGGCACCGCGCGCAACGCCAGCAGCGCGGCACCCAATTGCAGCAAGGCCGAAACAGCGAGGGTGAAGATGACGAGATCGCCCATGCACTCCCATTCTGCGACAGTTCCAGCCGTCTGGCCGAAAAAAACCCCGACCATTCGATCGGGGTGAGGCTGTATCTTCTAGGAGGAGGAGGATGAAGATACAGGGGGAAGTCGCGGTCGCTTCGAAGCGGCGGGCGCTGTATGCGCACCCCGCGTCGCACCGGAAGCAACCGGTCGGTGCGACGACACCGAAGGTGAGCATCGATCGTCGACGCTGCCCACGCGATAAATTATGGCGATGCCGATTAGAGTCGGGGTTCTAAAGCGACGTCGCACCACGCACGGGCGACCGCTCCACGAAGGTCGCGCCACGAAGGTGCAGACGCGATGCCCAAAAAAACGACCCCGGCGCGGACGCCGGGGTCGAGGCTGTATCGTCCAGGAGGAGGAGGAGGATACAGGTACAGCCCTGTTCCCGAGATGGGGTCGCGCTGCGCGAGCTCAACCCCCTCGGTGTCGCTCGGCGGCGCGGGCAATCCCGCGGTCCGTCGAGGCGACGCGAAGCTTACGCAGCCTTGCGGGCCTTGGTCGTGGCCTTCGACGCGTTCGCGGCGGCGGCACGAACGCTCGCGTCGGCGAGGTTCACGACTTGCTTCGAAGCCTTCTGGAACTGGTCGAACGCAGCGGTCGAAGCGGCGAACCCCTGCTTCATCGCGTTGACGGCGACTTCCGAGCCGGCCGGAGCCGACTTCGAGGCCTTCTCGACCCACGCGGCGACGCCCTTGGTGTAGGCGGCCCACGCTTCTTCGGCCATTGCCGTGTACTGCGCCTGGGCTTCCGACGCCATTTCGTACAGGCTCTTCGAGTAGGCGGTCGCGTGCTGGACGCCCGACTCGGCGTACTTGGCGCGCAGCGCGAACAGGTCCTGAACGTCCTTGATCGACGCGGCGGCTTGCGCGCCTTCGACGCCCTGGGCGATCGCCGCCTTGGTGGCGACGAGGTTCAGCTTGATCAGCTTCTCGGCATTCTCGAGGGCCAGCGCGGCGAGCTTGGTGGCTTGCGCGACATTGGCCTGGTTGAGTTCGGCGAACTGCTCGGTGGCATTGAAATTGAACGTGTTCATGGCGATCCCTTTCCTTCGTTTGGACGAGGGCCGCACCCGCGACCCGCTGGCTTGATACCGGCGGCAGCGCCGTCCCGGAAATGCCCCTCTGGGAGGGCACTCCGAGCGGAATGCTGCACCGCACAAACTCATTGTAGGGACGCCGAAAGCCGAAGTCAAGGACTTTTTGGTGCACCGCACCATTCGCCCCTGGACCGCTCGTGGCGTGATTCCTAAACACCGACAAATCAGCGAGTTATAATGGGCACATTCCGCCTGAGGAGGCCGCAATGACCGATACGCCCCGGCTTATCAAGAAGTACCCGAACCGCCGGCTCTACGACACGGCCAACAGCGGCTACATCACGCTGGCCGACGTGCGCCAGATGGTGCTCGACAACATCGACTTCCAGGTGATCGACGCCAAGACCGGCGAGGACCTGTCGCGCTCGATCCTGCTGCAGATCATCCTCGAGGAGGAATCGGGCGGGCTGCCGATGTTCAGCTCGGAGATGCTCGCGCAGATGATCCGCTTCTACGGCAGCGCCCAGCAGACGATCATGGGCCAGTACATGGAGCAGAACGTCAAGGCGTTCCTCGGGATCCAGCAGAAGCTGCAGGACCAGGCGAAGCAGATCTACGGCGACAAGATGCTGATCACGCCGGACCTGTGGAAGCAGTTCATGCAGATGCAGGCCCCGGCGATGCAGGGCATGCTCGGCAACTACCTCGAGCAGAGCGCGAAGCTGTTCATGGACATGCAGCAGCGAATGCAGGACCAGACCCGCGGCATGTTCTCCGCGTTTCCGTTCCCCAACTTCGGTGCCCCGCAGCAAACGGCCACCGACGACGACAAGAACCGCTGACGGTCCGAAGCACCGCAAAAACCGGGCTGCGCGCCCGGTTTTTTGTGCATTGCACCAATCCGGATCGGCCGTACCTTCATCCCGCGGCGCAGCATCCTCCGAAGCGTCGCTGCCGCGCCATCCCCCACGCCACCGCCACCCGAGCCGCCGATTGCCGATGACCTCGCGCTCCCCCATTCGCCGCGCCACGACACCGCCCCGCCCCACCGAACCCCGCGTCGGGTTCGTGTCGCTCGGCTGCCCGAAGGCACTCGTCGACTCCGAGCAGATCCTGACGCAGCTGCGCGCCGAAGGCTACGCGATCGCGCCGTCGTACGAAGGCGCCGACCTGGTCGTCGTCAACACCTGCGGCTTCATCGACGCCGCGGTCGCCGAGTCGCTGGACGCGATCGGCGAGGCGCTGGCCGAGAACGGCAAGGTGGTCGTCACCGGCTGCCTGGGCGCGAAGGACGGCGGCGGGTTCGTCCGCGCCGCGCACCCGCAGGTGCTGGCGGTCACCGGGCCGCACGCGACCGCCGAGGTGATGGCGGCCGTCCACGCGCACCTGCCGAAGCCGCACGACCCGTTCGTCGACCTCGTGCCCGCGCAGGGGATCCGGCTCACGCCGAAGCACTACGCCTACGTGAAGATCAGCGAGGGCTGCAACCACCGCTGCACGTTCTGCATCATCCCGTCGATGCGCGGCGACCTCGTCAGCCGCCCGGTCGGCGACGTGCTGCTCGAGGCGCGCCGCCTGCTGGCCGCGGGCGTGAAGGAGCTCCTCGTCATCTCGCAGGACACCAGCGCCTACGGCGTCGACGTCAAGTACCGCACCGGCTTCTTCGACGGCCGGCCGGTGAAGACGCGGATGACCGAGCTCGCGCGCGAGCTCGACGCGATGGCCCGCGCGCACGGCGCGTGGGTGCGCCTGCACTACGTCTACCCGTACCCGCACGTCGACGACGTGATTCCGCTGATGACGAACTCGCCCGGGGCCGGCGGCCTGCTGCCCTACCTCGACATTCCGTTCCAGCACGCGAGCCCGCGGATACTCAAGCTGATGAAGCGGCCCGCCGCGCCGGAGAAGGTGCTCGACCGGCTCGCCGCGTGGCGGACGGCGCAGCCGGGGATGGTCGTTCGCAGCACGTTCATCGTCGGCTTTCCCGGCGAGACCGACGCCGAGTTCGGCGAACTGCTCGCCTTCCTGGAAGCGGCGCAGCTCGACCGCGTCGGCGCGTTCACCTATTCGCCGGTCGACGGCGCCGCCGCCAACGCCCTGCCCGATCCGGTGCCGGAAGACGAGAAGGAAGCGCGGCTCGCGCGCTTCATGGACGTGCAGTCGCGGATCAGCGCGGCCAGGCTCGCGGCTCGCGTCGGCGAGACGCTCGACGTGCTCGTCGACGGGCACGCCGAGGAAGGGCGCGGACGCGCGAAACGGCGCGTGGCGATCGCCCGCAGCGCCGCCGACGCACCGGAGATCGACGGCGTCGTGCGCGTCGCCGATGGCGGGCAGCTCGCGCCCGGGACGTTCGCGCGCGTCACCGTCACCGGGGCGACGGCGCACGACCTCGACGGCGTGCTCGCGGACTGATCGGGACGGAAGCGCGGCCCGCGCAGCGGCCGTGGAGCAGCGTGGCCCGCGTCGCCGGTCGCGTGACACCGACCCTCGCCGGCGGCCGCGCGACGCCGGACCGTCCGGCGCCTACGCCATGATGTTGACGCCGCCGTCGACGTAGAGCGTCTCGCCCGACAGGCGCCGGGCGTACGGCGTGGCGAGGTATGCGCAGGTGAAGCCCACGTCCATGATGTCGACCAGCTCGCCGATCGGCGCGCGCTGCGCTGCCTCGGTCAGCAGCAGGTCGAAATCCTTGAGGCCCGACGCGGCGCGCGTCTTCAGCGGACCCGGCGAGATGGCGTGGACGCGGATGCCCTGCCCGCCCAGCTCGTAGGCGAGGTAGCGGCAGCAGGCCTCCAGGGCTGCCTTGACCGGCCCCATCACGCTGTACGTCGGCACCACCTTGCTCGCGCCGTGGTAGCTCATCGCGAACATCGTGCCGCCCTGCTTCATCAGGGGCGCGGCCAGCTTCGCCATGCGGACGAACGAGTGGCAGGAAACGTCCATCGCCTTGGCGAATCCTTCGGCGGAGCACTGCAGGAGCCCCCCCTGCAGGTCTGCCTTCGGCGCGAAGGCGATCGAGTGCACGAGGATGTCGAGCCCGCCCCAAAGGCGGGTGACGGCGTCGAACACCGCCTCGAGCTGCCCGGGCACCGCGACGTCGAGCGGCAGCAGCAGCGGCGCGTCGACCGCGGCGGCGAGCGGCGCGACGTAGGGCTTCGACTTGTCGTTGAGGTAGGTGATCGCGAGTTCGGCGCCGAGCTCGTGGAACGCCCTGGCGCAGCCCCAGGCGATCGAGCTGTCGTTGGCGACGCCGACGACCAGCGCGCGCATGCCCTTCAGCACCGGCCGCGGCACCTCCAGCTTGGCATTCGATGTCATGGTCGCTCCTTCAGCCCGCCGCGAGCACGCGCCTCGTGTGCCGCGCGATCATCAGCTCCTCGTTGGTGGGAATCACCCAGGCCGACACGCGGCTCGTGGCGGTGGTGATCCTCGGACCGTTGGCGGCGTTGGCCACCGGGTCCGGCTCGACCCCGAGCCACGCCGCGTCGCGGCAGACCCGCTCGCGCAACGACCGGCTGTTCTCGCCGATGCCGCCGGTGAACACCAGGGCATCCAGGCCGCCCGCCGCCGCCGCGAGCGAGCCCAGCTCGCGGCCGATCCGGTAGATGTAGAGGTCGATCGCCGCGCGGGCGCCGGGCTCCGAGCTCGCCTCCAGCGTGCGCATGTCGCTGGAAATGCCCGACACGCCGAGCAGTCCGGACTCCTGGTAGATCAGCCTTTCGATGGCGCGCGCGTCCATCCGCAGCTCGTCCATCAGGTACAGCACGACGCCGGGGTCGAGGTTGCCGCAGCGGGTGCCCATCGGCAGGCCGTCGGCGGCGGTGAAGCCCATGGTGCTGGCCACGCTGCGGCCGGCGACCGTCGCGCACATGCTGGACCCGTTGCCCAGGTGCAGCACGACGACGCGACCCCGCGCCGCCGCCGAGTCGTGCGTCGGGAGCGCGCCGGCGATGTATTCGTAGGACAGGCCATGGAAGCCGTAGCGGCGCACGCCGCGGTCGGTGATCGCCTTCGGCAGCGCGAATGCCTGCGCGACCGGCGGCTGCGCGCGATGGAACGCGGTGTCGAAGCACGCGACCTGCGGCAGCTGCGGCGAGCGCTCCAGCAGCATCCGGATCGGCGCGAGGTTGTGCGGCTGGTGCAGCGGCGCGAGCGGCACGTACTTCTCGAGCGCCGCCAGCACCGCGGCGTCAACGCGCACCGGCTCCGCGTACTCGAGTCCGCCGTGGACGACCCGGTGGCCGACGCCGACGAGGCGATGCGCGCCGAATTCGGAGCGCAGGACGCCGACGAGGTGGTCGAGCGCGCCGGCGTGAGCGAGCGGCACGCCGTCGCCCCACGCCTTTTCGGAGACCACTTTGCCGGCACTGTCCTTGGCCACGAATCGCGGCGACGTGAACAGGCCCTCCGCCTGGCCACGGGCGACGAGCTCGAGGTCGCCGTCCTGCGCGGCGAACAGCGAGAACTTGATGCTCGACGAACCGGCGTTGATTACGGCGATCGCGTCGGCCATGTCAGGACACCGCCTTGCCCGCCGACTCGCGCCGCGCGTTCGCGACGAGCGCCGCGACGGCGCAGGACGCGAGCCGCGTCATCACCGAGTCGGCACGGCTGGTGAGAATGATGGGCACCTTCGCCCCCAGCACGATGCCGGCGGCGTCGGCACCGGCGAGGAACGACAGGCTCTTCGCCAGCATGTTGCCGGCCTCGAGGTCGGGGACCACCAGCACGTTGGCGCGCCCGGCGACCGGCGAGTCGATCTTCTTGATCGCGACCGATTCCAGGCTGATCGCGTTGTCGAGCGCGAGCGGCCCGTCGAGGATCGCGCCGGTGATCTGGCCGCGGTCGGCCATCTTGCAAAGGGCTCCGGCCTCGACCGTCGACGGAACCTTGGGGTTGACGGTCTCCATCGCCGACAGGATCGCGACGCGCACCTCGGGAAAGCGCAGCGCGTGCGCGAGGTCGATCGCGTTCTGGATGATGTGGACCTTGTCCTCCATCGTCGGCGCGATGTTCACCGCGGCGTCGGTGACGATCAGCGTCTCCGCGTAGCTCGGCACGTCCATGACGAAGCAATGGCTGACGCGGCGGGAGGTCCGCAGCCCCGTGTCGCGCTTCACGACAGCGCCCATCAACTCGTCGGTGTGCAGGCTGCCCTTCATCAGCGCCTCGGCCTTGCCCTCGCGCACCAGTTCCACCGCCTTCTCGGCCGAAGCCTGGCTGTGCGGCGCGTCGACGATCGGCAGGCCGGCGATATCGATGCCGATCTCCTTCGCGATCGCCTCGATCCGCGCGCGCGGTCCGACCAGGATCGGCGCGATCAGGCCGAGCTTGCCGGCGTCGACGGCGCCGCGCAGCGAACTCTCGTCGCAGGGATGCGCGACGGCCGTCGGCGTGGGTGGCAGCGTCTTGCAGACATCGATCAGCCGCTGGTACTTCTCGTGCTTGCGTTCCATGCGCGTCTCCGTTGCCGCAGGTCAGTTGCCGCGAGTCAGTTGCCTTTCGCCGGGTGTCACCCGTTCTTGCGCCGCCCGGTTGCCCGCTTGGCCGCCGGTTTGCGCGCCGCTTTGCGGGCGGTCGCCTTGCTGCGGCCACTCCCCGGCGTGACGTCGAGCGTATCGCCGATATTCTCGATCATCGCCAGCTGTTCGGTCGTCGGCGCAAAACGCCGCATCCGCTCGTCGGCCAGCAGGCTGCGCACGAGCGTCACCAGCCGCTCGCGATCGCCGCGCTTCGACAGCAGCTTTGGCAGCGTCGCGATCGCCTTCTCCGGCTCGTAGCGGACGATGATGTCCTGCTCGCCGCGGATGCGCCGCCACTCGTCCGGCGCGAAGTCCGGCAGCAGATCGTGGTACTCGGTGGCGAGTTCATGCTTGAGCGCGAGCCGCGCCAGCGGCAGCGGGGCCCCGCGCCGGGCGAGCAGCGACCCGACCCGGGCCAGCGCCTCGGCGAAGCCGCCGTCCCCGATCGACGCCAGCGCCTCCTTGACGAACGGCAGCTCGCGCGGCTCGGCCGCGCTGTCCGCGGCCCGTTCCTCCGCCTCGTGCTTGTCGGCGAGGTAGAGGGAGAACACGTTGCCGTAGGTCTGGAAGAACGCCGCCTCGCTGGTCGCGTCGCGGACCTCGCGGTAATAGTCGAGCGACGCGCTGACCGCCTCCGACATCAGTTTCTCGATCGTGCCGCCCGCGTTGTCGGTGGTGGCCGGCTGGCGCTGGGCCTTGACCGCCTGCGCCGCGGGGCCCAGCCAAGCAAGCCAGGGATTCAGGTCCGAGAACGCCCAGCGCTGGAAGCGCAGCGAGTGGAACTGCCGGGACAGCTTCGCGGTGACCTCGTTGCCCATCGACTGGACGAACGGCTGCGCGAACAACTCGTAGGCGCGCTGGTTGAACTCCGACATGGCGGCGACGGCCTCGAACGGCTTCTCGTCGGCGCGCTCCAGGCGGTTCAACTGCTTTGCGATGTCCTCGAGCCGGCGCTCCTGGAAATCGACCTCGTACTCGACCTTGCCGTCGCGCCCCTTGACCTCGTGGATCTGCATTCCGTACAGGCCCGGCGGCAGCATCTCGATCGATTTCAGCACCGACACGATCTGCGCATGCTCCTTCTTCGCGACCTTGCCGGAGACGAAGATGCCGAGGTGACCGATGTCCTGGTGCAGCAGGCCGACGATCACCTGCCCTCGCGCCTTGATCTCGTCGGTCGAGCCGTAGACGTCGGCCACCCAGTTGAACGCCTGCTGCGGCGGGGTGATGTTGTCGCCCATCGACGCGAACAGGACGATCGGCGCCTTGATGTCGCGCAGGTCGAAGGACTTGCCGCCCGTTGCCTTGGTCCCGGACCACAGCTTGTTGCCGACGAACAGGTTGCGGGTGATCCACTCGATCTCTTCGCGGTTCATCAGATAGAAGCCGCCCCACCAGCGCTCGAACTCGAGGAAGCGCGGGGGCTCCGTGTCGACGTTCGCGAACAGGTTGTAATACTTGTCCCAGAAGGTGTTGGCCGGATTGAGGTTCTCGAAGTTCTCGACCAGGTACGCACCGTCGAAGATGCCGTCACCCATGTCGGCGGCGAACGACGACAGCCAGGTGCCCCCCAGCATGCCGCCCGCGTAGCGCATCGGGTTGTCGCCGGCGCCCTCCTGGAACGCGCCGCCCCAGTACGACATCGGTGCACCGTTGATCACGATCGGGCCGGTGTCGTCAGGGTCCGACGCGGCGAGCATCATCGCCGCCCAGCCGCCCTGGCAGTTGCCGACGATCGCCGGCTTCGCACTCGCCGGATGCAGCGCACGCACCTTCTTCACGAACTGCTGCTCGGCATCGCAGACGTCGAGCAGTGTCTGGCCGGGCTCCGGATCGCGGAAGAAGATCACGAAGTAGACGGGGTGCCCCTCGCGCAGCGCGACCCCGACCTGCGAGTCGTCCTTGAAGCCGCCGATGCCCGGGCCGTGGCCGGCGCGCGGGTCGATGATCACGTAGGGACGCCGCTTCGGGTCGACCTTCACGCCCTCCGGGGGGACGATCCGCACCAACGCGTAGTTGACCGGCCGATGGAGCTTCCTGCCATCGACGACGATCTCGTAGTCGAAGTGCAGGACCGGCGTCAATCCCTGCCGGTTGTGCTCGACGAAGTTGTTGCCGCGCTCGCGCAGCGTGTCCATGAACAGGATCGAGCGCTGCGTGAAATCGGTCGCGTACTCAACCCATTGCGACCAGAAGTCGGCGGGGGTGGCGGGCCTCTTGGCGAGGCCCGCCGCGCAATCGGCGTAGGCCTTGGAGAGCCGCTCCTTGAAATGCTCCTGTGCCAGCTTCGAACGCTTCTGGTAGAGCTGCGCGACCTTGCCGGAGATGTCCAGACTCTTCGCGACTTGCTTGGCTGCGTCCATCGTTGCGTCCTTCCAGTCAGTAGGCGGACAGCCCAGCCGCGCAGGTCGCCACCTCGGACGCCGTGCGCGTTCCGCCTCGTCGAATTCGGACCGGCGATGTGTGGTTTGGTTCACGGCCGGTCGGCTAGTCCGACGGAAGCGGTCGAACCGGGCCGGCATGCCGGCGATCCGCACAACCCGCCATCTGAAATTGTCCGCGCGGCGCCCAACTACATTGAACATTTTAAGACGCTGGCTGGACAAATGCAGACGGCGTCGCGTGGCTTGCTTGTCCGAAATCAATGACGGTTCACTCAGTTGCCCGCCGGGGCGTCAGCACCTCTTGCCGTGTCGATCTGCTAGTCTCCGAATCTTGCTGCCCGCCGCGGCCCAACCGCGCACACTCCCGTCCCTTATGCCGCCGCACTTCCGCCCGCTGAACGTCCTGCGCACGCTGCTCGTCGGCATGCTCGTCCTGGCCGCCGTTCCCGCACGCGCGGCCGACGAGGAAGCGACACGCATCGGTGGAGTCGACGTGGTCGTGTGGACACCGTCCACCGGCGATCGCGAGCCTCTCCCCGTGGTCATGTTCTCGCACGCCCTGCACATGTGCCCCGGCCAATCGAGCTACCTGACCCGGGCGCTGGCGGACGCCGGGTACCTGGTGATCGCCCCGCGGCACGCCGATTCCGCCTGCAGCTTTTCGAGCTTGCCCAGCGTGTGGCGGATGAGCGGGAAGCCGTCTCCACTGTGGACCGACCGTGACTACCGGGACCGGGCCGACGACATCCGGACCGTCCTGAACGCGCTGCCCGAAGACCCGCGGTATCGCAGCCGCACCGATCCGAATCGCCTGGCCCTGGTCGGGCACTCGCTCGGCGGGTACACGGTGCTGGGGCTCGGCGGCGCCTGGCCGTCGTGGCACCTGCCCGGCGTACAAGCCATCGTGGCCTTGACGCCCTATTCGCTCCCGTTCCAGCGCAGTGAAGGTCTGAGCCACATTTCCGCGCCGATCATGTACCAGGCGGGAACGCTCGACCCGGTCTTCACCGTGCCGCTGGAGGAATTCGGCTACGCCCAGACGCCGGAGCCGAAGTACCTCGTGAAGATGGCATGGGCGAACCACATGGCCTGGACGGACTTCGGGATTTCCAGCCGCGATTCGATCGTCAGCTACGCAATCGCATTCCTGGATTGCTACGTCAAGGGTGCGCCCGAAACGCTGACGCTGCTCGATGCGCAGCAAGGCGTGTCGGCCTTCCTGCACAATTGAATCCGCGCACGAGCCTCGCGGCACCGAGGTCGTCGATCGCGGAGGCCCGGGGCACGGTCAACGGCCCGGCCTCACGCGCCTCGCCGGCGTCGCGTCGCTCGAGCAGACTTCCGCTTCAGTGCACCTGCGGCGGCAACAGGTACAGCGTCATCGCGAAGATCAGGTAGACCATCAGCACCAGCACGCCGACGAACCAGGCCGATCGCCCGCTGTTCGTGACCAGGAATGCGGTGAGGGTGGCGATGAGCACCATCACCACCGCACCCGGCCAGAGCTGCAGGTCCATCGGCGTCGGGCCGATCACGTAACTGAGCAGCACCAGCACCGGCGCCACGAACAGCGCGATCTGCGACGCGCTTCCCAACGCGATGCCCACGCTCAGGTCGAGCCGGTTCTTGCGCGCGCCGGAAAACGCCGAGGCCATCTCCGCCGCGCCACCCACCAGCGCCACGACGATGAAGCCGACGAACGCGGGAGTCATTCCGAAGGTCTCGGCCGCCTTCTGCACCGACTCGACGAAGATCTCGCTGACCAGCGCGACCAGCACCGTGACCCCGGCCAGCGTGGCCAGTGCCAGACGCATGGGCCACGGCGCTTCGCCGTCCTCGCCGTCCTCCGCGTGCTCCGCGCTGGCAAAGAGCTCCCGGTGCGTCTTGAGCGAGAACACCATGCCCAGTCCGTAGGCGACGATGAGGATCACGGCCAGGCCAAGGCTCAGCGTCTGGGTGAACGCGGCCTTCGCCGCCGAGTCGGCCGTCGCGACAGCGGAAGGAATCAGCAGCGCGATCGTGGCCAGGAAGAGCAGGCCGGCCTGCACCCGGGCGCTGACCCGGTTGTACTCCTGCACGTGGTACTTGAGCCCGCCGAGCAGAAACGACGCCCCCAGCATGAACAGCGTGTTGGCGACGATCGCGCCGGCGATCGATGCCTTCACCAGCATGTATTCGCCGGCGCGCAGGGCGGCGAGTGCAATGACCAGTTCGGTGAGATTCCCCAGCGTGGCATTCAGCAGCCCCCCGGCCGCGTCGCCCGTCTTGGCCGCAACCGATTCGGTGGCGTGACTCAGCAGCGTCGCGAGCGGCACGATGGCGAGCACGGACAGCACGAAGAGCAGCGTGTGCGCCTCGGGCCTGAGCTTGGCGGCGGCGAACACGATCGGTACGAAGGCCAGCAGCCAGAGCATCGGGTTGTGGCGGACTTCCTTGAGCAGGGGGTTCATGGGCTTACTTGGCTCCGACGTCAACGTTGGCTACGGCGACCTCGCCGAGGCACGCGCAGGGGCCCAGGCCGCTGCACATCCAGCGTGCGGTTACCCGGTTGGCGGTTTGGATCAAGTTTCCCAGAAGTTCGCAGCGTGGGTTCGCGCCAGCATGCCGCCGGCGAGGGTCCTGGCCTTGAAGCCCCTCTGCATCAGCATGCGCGTCGCATAGTAGGCCCGTTGTCCCGAACGGCAGACGACGAGGATCTCGCGATCGCGAGGCAGTTCGTCGAGACGCGACCGGAGTTGGCCGATCGGGATGTTGATCGCGCCCGGCACACTTTCCACGGCCAGTTCCACCGGCTCGCGCACGTCGAGAAGGAAGCCGTTTCCGGTGGCGTCCCAGTGGCTGAGCGGCATGTCCCCGCGCAGGACGTCCGCGGCGACCATCCCCGCGAAGTTGACCGGATCCTTCGCGCTTCCGAACTGTGGGGCGTAGCAGAGCTCGGCTTCCTCGAGGTCGTAGATCGTCGCGCCCATCTGGAGCGCCATCGCGAGCGCACTTATCCGCTTGTCCACCAGATCCTCGCCGAGCGCCTGCGCGCCGAGGAGGCGCCCGTCCGACTTGCGGAAGATGACCTTCATCGCAATCGGTCTGGCGCCGGGGTAATAGCCCGCGTGCGAGTTCGGATAGAGGTAAACCTTCTCGTAATCCTTGTCGCCGAGGCGATCTAGCGTCTTCTCAGTGGCGCCCGTCCAGGCCGCCACCCCGCCAAAGAACCCGATGATCGCGGTGCCCTGGGTGCCGCGATAGCGCGAGTCGCGCCCGGCGATCACGTCGGCCGCGATGCGGCCCTGCCGGTTCGCCGGACCAGCGAGCGCGACCAGGTTCCATTCGCCGGTCACGAAGTCCATGACCTCGATCGCGTCACCAACGGCGAAGATGTCCGGGTTGCTCGTGCGCATCTGGTCGTCGACACGGATGCCGCCGCGCTGGCCGATCTCCAGTCCGGCGGTCCTGGCCAGCGCGGTATCCGGGCGCACACCCATGGCGAGAATCACGAGGTCGGCCGGATGCACCTTGCCGGACTGCGTCAGTACCTTCAGCGAGCCGTTGTCGCCCTGCTCGAATCCGGCCACGCCGTCGTTGAGCGCCAAGCGCAGGCCGTGGCGCTCCAGATAGCCTTCGGCGATGCGTGCCATGTCCTTGTCCATCGGCGCCAGGATCTGGTCGCCCATCTCGACCAGGGTCACGTCGAATCCGCGGTGGATGAGGTTCTCCGCCGTCTCGAGGCCGATGAAGCCGCCGCCGACAATCACCGCCCGCGTCTTCGGGCGCACGGTCTGGAAGCCCGAGTACCGGTGCATCCCGGCGAGGAACGTGGTGCCGCGTTCGATCCACTCGCGGATCGCCCTCGCATCGGGCACGGTCCTGACCTCGAATATGCCGGGCAGGTCGATCCCAGGCAGCGGCGGCCGGATCGACAGCGCGCCGGGCGACAGCACCAGCTTGGTGTAGGACTCCGTCGTCACCTGGCCGGTTGCGACATTGCGCAGCTCGACGGTCTTCGTGTCCGGCGAAACCTTGATGGCCTCGCAGCGTGTTCTCACATCGATGGCAAATTGCGAGCGAAACGTGCTTTCGTCCGCCACCATCAGGCTCGATTCCTTCTCGATCACGCCGCCGACGTGGTAGGGCAGCCCGCAGTTCGCGTACGAGACATACGGTCCGCGTTCCACCATCACGATTTCCGCGTCTTCATCCAACCTGCGCAGGCGCGCCGCACACGACGCGCCGCCGGCCACTCCACCGACGATGATGACTTTCATGATTCGTCTCCCGTCGCCCGCCCTTTCGCGGCCGACGATTTGCCGTACCGTCCGGGCGCCGCACCTTGTGCCATTATCAAGCCGGACCGCTGTGACGCTGGATCGTTTGCGACAGCGACTGGACAATTGTTGACAATCGCTCATTCCCATTTGCGACAATTCAACGCGGCGTCACCCGGGCGGGGCGGGCCGCCAAGCCGCGTGCCACGCGGCGCTCCACCGACTCGAAGGGGACCAACGATGGACTCCGGCTTCATTGACTGCGACGTCGCCCTGCGTGACGGACGTGCCGTGCGCCTCCGTGCGATGCAACCTTCGGACGAGGCGGAACTGGTACAGACCTTCGGCCGCATGAGTGACGATGCCCGGTACATGCGGTTCATGCGCGTCGTCCGCGAGCCCAATCTGGAGCGCGTCCGCAAAGTGCTCGCCTCGTTTCCCGGGAGCGGATTCGGGATTGTGGCAACGATCCCGGCAGCGGACGGCGTCGACATCGTGGGGAGCGCGATCCTGGTCGTCGGGAACAGCGCCTCCAGCGGCGAGTTCGCTATCAACGTCGCCGCCGGTTATGGCGGGGCTGGTCTCGGAGGCACGCTGATGAACGCCCTGATCGGCGCCGCGAGGCGGCGCGGGCTCGCGGACATGGAAGGCTACGTGCTGGCCGCGAACAAACCGATGCTGCGGCTTGCCGCCGGGCTTGGGTTCAGCGTCGCGCCCGACCCGGACGATTCGACCGTTCGGCTCTGCCGCCTGCGCCTCGGCGGCCCCTGATGCTCGCCTGCGAAAATGTGCGGGAAGTTCGTCGGGCCGCCCCTCTCGTGTCGTCGGACACGGACGCCTAAGGCGCGGTTTCCGTCCTGCCCTCGTCCGTGGATTCCCCGATCCGCGCCCCGCTGGGCCGGAACGCCTGGTGCCGGCGAAAGTCCTCGCTGTCCGACCGGGCGCTCCGCGTCGCGCGCTCGGCCGCTTCCGGATAGGGCATGGGGTGCTTGCCGATCTCGATCTCGAGCAGCTTCGTCTCGCCGTTGATCCGTACGCTGTACTTGCCCAGGTTGTAGAGGACGTACATCGCGAAGAGGTTGTCGGGGTCCTCGTACTGGCCCTGTTCCTTCCGGAAGTCACGGGACAGCACGGAAGGGAACCGGTCGGGCAGGTCCTTGAACGCGACCTTCTCGTCCTCGTGCGGATCCACCCAGGTCGAGCCCCCGTACTTCCGGTACAGCACCACGTCCAGCCCGTATCCGCGCGCGTTCCACTCCCTGAGGAGCTTCATCGCCATCTCGGTGGGAATGTTGGCATTGGCGGCCGCGACCACTCTTCGCCCGGAGAGAATCTTCGCGCTCCCGACCTCGAGGTCCTTGTAGCCGGCGCCGAACTTGAACGCCGCGCCGATGGTCTTGGCGCAATTGAGGCGCAGGTAGTCGTACTTGATCTCCCTGTCGTGGTACTCGGTCTTTTTGACCCGGTTGTGATAGTCGTCGTTGATGCGCCGGAAGTAGGCCGCCAGCGCCTCCTTCTCCTCGACCGGGACGCCGTAGACGCGCACCCCGACGACCGATCGCTTGTAGATCTCGCCGAAGTCGAGGCCGAACGACGCCTTGTCGCCGAGCGACGAGGTCGTCCCGAACAGGTACTCGTTCTTCGGGATGCCGAGCATGAGATCGTCGATGTAGAAGTCGTTCTCGTGCCCGGGGTTCCGATCGGCGTAGAAGTTGGCCGTGTAGACCAGGTCATCGCCGGGTGCCAGGTCCCGAATCGCCAGGGCCAGGTGGCCCGCCGAACCGCCCTTGGACGTGCCGAAGCTGATCAGCAGCTCCAGGTCGTACGGGTCCTGCTTGAGGACGTCCGCGATCGCGCCGACGTTGGCGGGCTCCGGGCCGCCCCTGGTCCCGAAGTCGGCAGCCGCCGCATGCGCGGCGAGCATGAACCCGGTCAGCACACACCAGAACGTGACCCTCATCGCCATTGCTCCGATGAAACCCGCCGGATCCCGTTCATCGGCCACCCCGACGCGCGGTGATCGGGGCTGTCCTCACTCCATGAACCACCCGTGGCTGACGATCAGCGACTGGCCGGTCAGCGCGTTGTTCGGGAACGCCGCGAAGAACAAGGTCGCCTCGGCGACGTCCTGCAGCGTCGTGAACTCGCCGTCCACGGTGTCCTTCAGCATGACATCCTTGATCACCTGCTCTTCGGACATGCCGAGTTCCCTGGCCTGCTCGGGAATCTGCCTTTCGACGAGCGGCGTGCGAACGAAGCCGGGGCAGACGACGTTGGCGTGCACGCCGTAGGGCGCACCCTCCTTCGCGACCACCCGCGCGAGCCCCAGCAGGCCGTGCTTGGCCGTCACGTACGGCGCCTTGAGCTTCGACGCCAGCTTCGAATGCACCGAGCCCATGTAGATGACGCTGCCCCCGCGGCCGGACCGGTACATGTGCGGCAGGCAGGCCCGGGTGGTGAGGAACGCGCCGTCGAGATGGATCGCCAGCATCTTCTTCCAGTCCGCGTAGCTGAACTCCTCGACCGGATGCACGATCTGGATGCCGGCGTTGCTGACGAGGATGTCGACGCCCCCGAACGCGGCGACCGTCGCGATCACGCCGGCGTTGACCGCGTCTTCGCTGCAGACGTCCATCGCGACGCCGATGGCCTCGCCGCCGCTTCCGCGAATCTCGGCGGCGACGGCGTCCGCCGCCGGCCCGTTCAGGTCCGCAATGGCGACTTTCGCTCCTTCGCGGGCGAAGGTGAGCGCGATCTCCCTGCCGATGCCGCTCGCGGCGCCGGTCACGATCGCCGTCCTGTTCTCGAGCTTCATGGCGTTCCTTTCACTTGCCGAAATGGTCGTGATCGACGCCCGCCGCCCCCAGCGCCAGGTAGCGCTCGATCGCTGCACGCGCGCTGAACAGCATCCGCTCGCGGCCCAGGCGCCGGTCCAACCCGGCACGCCTCGCCGTCTCCAGGACCCCGGGATTCAGCCCCACCAGCCATACCACGGTGCCGCCTTCGGTCAGGCGTTGCTCGCCCTCCATCAGTGTCTGCAGGGCCGAATACTCGATGTCGGGCACGCGGCTCATGTCCACCGCCAGCACACGTGGCTTGTGCTGCGCGACCAGCGCGTGGATACGGTCCGCCACGTATTGCGCGTTGACGAAGAACAGGCGCCCCTCGGGCCGCACGATCAGCAGCCCCTCGAACGTCTCGTCGTCCGGGTGCTCGGGCGAAAGGGGGCGCAGCACGTCGGCCCCGCGCTTGCGACCGATGACCGACACGCGCGGCTGGGCGGTCTGGCTCGCCAGCCCGATCATCGACACGATGATCGCCACCACGATGCCCTTGAGCGTGCCGAACACCAGAACCCCGAGACACGCGATCAGCGCCCAGCGAAACTCCATCGTGCGCACGCCGCGGATCGCCCGGAACTCCGCCGGCTGGATCAGCCCGACCGAATAGACGATGACGACCGCCGCCAGCGTCGCGTGCGGCATCAGGCCCAGCAGCGGTGCCAGCAACAGCATCGTGGCCAACGCGGTGCCCGCGGTCACCAGCGACGCCTTCTGCGACTGTCCGCCCGCGGCGCGCACCACGGCGGTCTGCGACGTGCCCCCTCCAGCCGGCATCGCGCCGAACAGCGCGCCGCCCAGATTGGCCGCCCCGGTGGCGATCAGCTCGCGGTTGGCATTGACCGGAGGGTCGGCGGGTCGGGCAAAGGCGCGTCCCGCGGCGATCGTCTCGGTGAAGCTCATCAGCGCGATCCCCAGCGCGCCTGGCACCAGCTGCCCGACCAGCGCAGGATCCGGCAGCGTGAGCGACGGGAAGCCCTGCGGAATCAGGCCTACCGTCGAGACCCCCATTGCCTGCAGGCCGAAGAACCATGCGGCGGCAATGCTGCCCCCGACGGCGACCAGCGGGGCGGGAGAATGCGGCCACAGCCGTTCCATGCCGATCAGCACCGCGAATGTCGCGAGCGCCACCGCCAGCGTCATCGGCGACGTGTCGGGAACGTGCTGCACGACGCTCAGCGCGTCGGCGAAGAAGCCCTGCTTGGTGATGTGGATCCCCAGGAGCTTCGGCACCTGATCCAGCACGATCACGAGGCCGATCCCCGCCTTGAAGCCGGTCAGGACCGGCGTCGAGATGAAGTTGGCGACGAATCCCAGGCGCATCAGCCTCGCCGCGAGCAGCATCGCGCCGACCAGCGCGGCCAGCGTGGCGGTCGCGGTGACGAGCTTCGCCGGGTCGCCGTCCGGCACGACCAGTCCGAGCTGCGTGCCGGCCAGGATGGCCAGCGTGGTGGTCGAGCTGACGCTGAGTACGCGCGACGAACCGAGCAGCGCGTAGACCGCCATCGGGATGAAGGCGGTATATAGCCCGACCGCGACCGGAAGCCCGGCCACCGTCGCGTACGCCATCGCCTTGGGCAGCACGACCGCGGCGGCCGTCAGTCCGGCCACCACGTCGAAGCGCAGCGAAGGGGCGCCGGACCGGACCGCCGTGGCGTCGGTCGGATGCGGGTTCATGCCGCGTCCCGCCGCGCGATCAGAACCGCTCCGGCACGTACTTGAACGGCATGTCGACCGCCTTGTAGCGGCCGATCTTGCGCTTGGGCAGCTTGACCTTCGGTGCGGGGACGGCCTTGTACGGCACCTGCTTCAGCAAGTGGCTGATGACGTTCAGGCGCACGCGCTTCTTGTCCTCCGAGCGCGCGACGAACCACGGCGCCCAGGAGGAATCGGTGGCGGCGAACATCTCGTCGCGCGCCTTGGTGTAATCGTCCCAGCGGTCGTAGGACTTCACGTCCATCGGCGACAGCTTCCACGTCTTGCGTCCGTCGCCGATCCGCGCCTCGAGCCGCCGCGTCTGCTCCTCGGGACTGACTTCCAGCCAGTACTTGAGCAGGATGACGCCGGACTTGACCATCAGCTTCTCGAACAGCGGCACGACTTCCAGGAAGCCCTTCGCCTGTTCCTTGGTGCAGAACCCCATCACGCGCTCGACGCCGGCGCGGTTGTACCAGCTGCGGTCGAAGATCACGACCTCACCCGCGGCCGGCAGGTGCGGCAGGTAGCGCTGCGCGTACATCTGGGACTTCTCGCGCTCGGTCGGCGCGGGCAGCGCGATCACCCGGAACACGCGCGGGCTCACGCGCTCGGTGATGGCCTTGATCGTGCCACCCTTGCCGGCGCCGTCGCGGCCCTCGAACAGGATGCACACCTTGAGGCCCTTGTGCACGACCCACTGCTGGAGCTTGACCAGCTCGACGTGCAGCTTCTTCAGCTCGCGGTCGTAGTCCTTGGTCGACAGCTTCTTGCCGGGCTTCGAATCGTCGCGCGGGCCCGCGCCTTCCTTGGCCGCGCCAGCGTTGCTCTTCGTCGCCGTGACTGCGGGTTTCGCCTTTGCCTGCGTGCTTGACTTTGCCATCCTCATCTCCATCGATTCGATGCGCCGGATCGTTCGTCGATCGTCACGAACGGGGCAGAATCGTATCCTGGCCGCGTCCGTCGTTGCATCACTGTGCCGCCACCGGCTCCATCGCCGGCAGATCGAATCCGCCCCCGAGCGCCAGGTGCAGGTTGACGCGCTGCGCCAGCCGCTCGGTCTGCACGCGCAGCAGCGAGATGCGCGCCGAATACAACGCGAGCTGGCTCTGCTCGACCGCGCGCAGGTCGACGCTGCCCACGCGGTACTGGATCTGCACGAGTTCCAGTGCCCGCTCGCTGTCCCTGACGGTGGCCCCGAGGATCGCTTCGCGGTCGCGCAGCGCGTTCTCGGCCGCCAGCGCGTTCTCGACCTCGCCGAACGCCCGTTGCCCGGCGCGTGCGTACTCGGCAACCGCCTGCTTCTGCTCGGCAGAGCGGATCTCCACCTGCGCCCGCAGCGCGCCGCCCTGGTACAAGGGCGCGATCAGGTTGCCGCCGAAGCTCCAGATGGGGTTGCTGGCGTCCTTCAGCACGATCAGGTCGCTCGACACGCTGCTGCCGCCCGCGGTCAGGCTGATGCGCGGAAGCTGCGCCGCGCGCGCTTCGCCCACCCGGTCGAACGCCGCGGCGACGCGGCGCTCCGCCGCGATCACGTCAGGCCGGCGCTCGAGCAGCTGCGAGGGCATGCCCACCGGCACCGGCGGCGGCATCGGCGCGAGGCGCAGGGCGACGGCGACTTCCGCGGCCGGGTAGCGCCCGAGCAGCAGCTCCAGCGCGCGCAGCGCCTGCTCGCGCGCCAGCTCGATCTGGCGCAACCGGTCGCGGAAGGTGCCGACGTTCACCTGCGCTTCCGCCACCGCCTGCTCGTTGCCGTTGCCGACGCGCAGGCGGTCCTGCGCGACGCGCAGCAGCGACTCCGAGGAGCGGAGCCCTTCCTGCACGATTGCCCGCTGCAGTCCGGCCTCGATGGCCAGGAACCAGCTCTTGGCCACCATCGCGGCCAGCGATTGGCGCGCATAGGCGTAGTCGGCCACGGCGGCCGCGGATTGCGCTTCCGCCGCCGCCTGCCCGTAACGCACGCGGCCCCAGATGTCGAGTTCCAGCGACGCGTTCAGCCAGACCCCGTCCAGGCCCCCGCTGCCTCCCGACTTGCCGCCACCCATGCCCAGCAGCCCCACCGAGGGAAGCAACGACGCACTCGACACCTTCACGTACCCGGCGGCCTGCTCGACGCGCGCCGCCGCCACCTGCAGGTCGGCGTTGTACGCCAGCGCCTCGGAAACGAGCGGGGGCAGCGCCGGATCGTCGAACGTCGCCAGCCAGCGGTCCGCCACCGGTGCCCCGACGCCGCCGGCCGCCTTGAACGCCGACGGCACTTCCGTGTGCGGCAGCGCCTGCTTCCGCAGGTCGTCCGTCGACGGCGGAGGGTTGAGCGCGCAGCCCGCTACGACGGCCACCAGCGCCGCCGCGAGGACTCTGAGGGCAATGAAAGCGGCGCGCATCAGTGCAGCTTGAGCACGAGGTAATCCATGATCGAGTTGATGCGCAGGATCACCATCCGCAGGATGTGGATCGCCTGCGCGTGCTCGGTGTAGACCGCTCCCCCGCCCACCGCTCCGGCCGGGAGGAACAGCTCGCGGTCCCGTTCAGCGACGAGAAGCTTGACGGGGAACCGGCCCGGCACCTGCGGGTAGGCGCCGGTCTGCGGCAGCGTGCCCGACTGCGGCACCTGCCCCTGGCCTTGCGCCCAGACGATCGAGTCCACCGATGCCTTGATCACGCGCCCCGGGTAGTTGTGCAGCGTGAACTCAGCCGGGTTGCCCGGTTCCACAAACAGCAGTTCGTTCTGCGCGTAGAGCGCGACGATCTGATACTCCTCCTCGACGAAGCTCATCGCCGGGGCCAGCGGCATCGCGACCGTGTACGAACCCGGCCGCAACTGGACGTTGATCGCGTAGCCGCTGGTCGGCGCGAAGACCGCCGTCTGGTCGAGGTTCCACTGCGCGTTGGCGAGGTCCGCACGGCTCAAGTCGACCTGCGCCTTCGCGGTCGCGAGCTGCGCGCGGGCAGCGGCGACCGAGGCCTGCTCGCCGTTCACCTGCCCCGACAGCTTCTGCGTGACCTGCGCCTCGTTGGCAACGGCGGTGGCGATCTGGCCCTCGAGTTCGGTCACGTTGGCTTCGGCCTGTTCCAGCGTGAATTTGTCGCCGGCGCCGGTCGCGACCAGTTCACGGTACTGCCGCACCCGCAGCCGCGCGAGCTCCAGTTTGGGCTGCAGTGCGCTGACCTGCCCACTCGCCGACTTCAACTGTTCCTGCAGCTGGCGGGCGCCGGCGGAGGCATCCACCAGACCCGCGGCGGCCTGCGCGAGCTTCGCCTCGTCGGCGGCGAGCCTCGACTTGGCGACGTTGAGGTCGTTCTGGTACGGCGTCGGGTCGATGCGGAACAGGAGCTCGCCCTTCTTGACCAGCCGGTTGGGCTCGACCGGCACCTCGATCACACGTCCGCGCACCTGGGGAATGATCTGCACGACGTACTTGATGACGCGCACGTCGGACGACGACGGCGCCACCACGTTGAGCGTCAGGATCAGCGCCGTCAGCGCGACGATCGGGATGACGACGACGGTGACCTGCGACGTGGTGTTCCACGGCAGCCACTTGAACTTGATGAAGATCAGCCAGACGAAGAAGGCATAGATTCCGAGCAGAAGGGCTTCCATCAGGCGCTCCCTGCCTTTCCGCCGGCACCGGCCGGCGCCGGCTGCGCCGCGATGGGCGCGGCCGGTGCTGCCTGCGCCGCGACCAGTTCGCGCCGCAGTGCCTTGAGTTCCGGCGTCAGCCCGCCCTTGGCGTCGATCGCGTCGAGTTCCTCGCGCAGGTGCGCAAGCTCATGGCCGGGCAGTTCTCCCGCGCGCGCCCTGGCGCCCATCTCGTGGAAATAGTCGTCGTGTTTCTCGGTCCCGTAGGCCATCTTGTAGGTCACCGGCTTCACGTACGCCCACAGCCAGGCGATCGGCCACAGCATGCCGCCGAACACCAGCGACAGCAGGCACAGCATCTGGATGGCGTCGCGCTGCGGATGGTGGCGCTTGTGGGCGATCTTCTCCGGCAGGATGTGCACCAGCCAGAACAGCACGATCCCGCCGATCGGGACGAAAATGATGACGAACCAGGCGAGGTACATCGCCGCGGAGTCCATGAGTTCCGGCGGGAGGAACGATGCCTGCGCTCCGGGCGGGAAGATCAGGCTGGCGACGGCGAGTCGCCAACGCTGCCCAGGGGGAGCGCGATGCGGACGAGGAAATGCGGAACTTCATCGGTGAACAGACCTCCATGGGCTTGCAGCGAGCGACCGCGGGATGCCCCGCCGACCGCCGCTCACCCGCGGCTGCGCCCATCGGGCACTGCCGCGTGCGGCAAGATTCGAATTCACGGACCGCCTTTACCGCAGACTCGGGCTGCGCTTTCAGGCGGGCACGCCAACGCGCCTCGGCCGGGGTGACGGTCCTCGTCGACAAGGGATCGACCCGATCCACATGTTCGACCGTGGAAACGCGATTATTCGCCAATCCCTGAACACGCCGGCAATTTCTGCCAGCGTCTGGCATTTTCCGACAAGTCTGCCGGAACAGCTTGCGGCGAATCAATCGCCGGGTCCGGCATTGCCGTCCGGCCCGGCAGGCGGCAAAGCCCGGCCGGCGAGTTCGTCCGCCGCGGCGCTCAGAATGTTGCGCCAATCGAGCCGACGAAGACCTGGTCCCCGGCTCCCGGGTTGAACCAGTACCCGCCGAGGGTGACGGGACCCCAGGTTCCCTGGACGAACGGGCCGCGCTGGAACTCGCGGTCGCCGCCATAGGCCCGGGTGCGCTGGCCGGCGATCCCGATGCGAAGCCACTCGACCGGCCGGAAACCCAGCTCGCTCCACGCGTAGAAGTAGCTGTCGCTCTTCTCCGCGCGGTCGTCGACGTATTCGGCCTCGACGTAGAAATCGAGCGACTTCCAGGCGACGCTCGCCTCCAGCCCCGGCACGAAGGCCCGCACCGAACCCCACGCCCCGCCCAGCAGCGGCGTCAGCTCCCAGGTGACGGCCTCCCCGCCGGAAAACGTCCAGCCGACGAAGGCCGAACGCGCGCCGACCGACTCGTAGTTGTACCTGGCCTCCAGGTGCAGCGGCCCGCGGTCGCCGGCCGCGATGGCCGAGGTGTAGTTGTCGCCGCCACGAACCACGGTGGGATAGGCGGTGACCGCGAACTCCCAGGAAGGCCTGTCGGGACGGGACGCGCGGCGCCCGGCGTGGTCGTCGCCGAGGTCACCCTCGCCGGCGCTGGCCGAGGTGGCACCGATCGCGGTGAGGGTGGTGAGGGCGACCAATGTCGCGAGGCCGCGGGACACGGATCTCATCCGCCGAGCGCCATGATCGCGCCGACCAGCGCCGCGCCCACGCCGACCATCATGAAGCCGAACCTCCAGCTGCCGTAGCCGGCGTAGTGGCCGAGCGCGAACCCGCCCCAGAAGAGCATCGCGAGCGCGGTCACGCGCGACACGGTCATCGCCGTGGCGACGTCGCCGATCAGCGCGAACGGCAGCACGACCGGAAAGGTCGAGGCGACGACGATCAGGAATATCGCCAGCGATGCGAGCAGGTCGTCGCGCCGCAGACGCGGCCGCGCGGGCAAGCCCTTCAGCGCGACGATGCGCCCGCGGATCGCCTCCAGCTCCACCGGCGAGAACAGCTTCGCGACCGGCCGCGACAGCGAGCGCTCGATGAGGCCGCGACCGGCTTCCGGATCGGCCGCGGACCGCACCGAAACGACCAGCGTGAACGTCTTCGCGCGCTCGGTGAGGGTGCGCACCAGGTACATCACCGCGTCGACGAGCCCCCACGCGAGGTTGCACCCCAGCGCGGCGGTGAACATCGACCGGACTTCCTCGCGGCCGGACTCGGCCACCGACAGGGCACCCACGAACGACAGCGCCATGAACAGGCCGAACAGCAGTTCGGACACGCGGTCGACGACGTTGAGCACCGGCTCGCGCACCGGCCGCTCGGACAGTGATTCGATCTGCGTCATGGTCGTCTCGTAGTGCGCGCGCTGGAGCAGCCAGACGGGCGAGGCGCGAGTCTACAACACCGGGGAGCGGACGCGTCGCACCGTTCGCGTTCGCCACGGCGAGCCCGGCGGGACTATACTGAATATGTTGTATAGATCAGTTGCCGGGCGGCGGCGGAACAGCGATGCGCCAATGGCGCCGGACTGGTCCGGCCGGCACCCCTGCCCACGGGGAGGAGCGATTTTCGATTCCCCATTCGAATTCTGCGCGATCTGCAGGCAGTACGTGCTGCTCGACCAGACGCAGAGGCAGTGCGCGCTCGAGCATGTCTGCGCCCCCAACACGACCTGCCCGCTGCGCCGTTACTTCACCGGGATCGAGTTCGGTCGCGAACCGGAGGCCGCCGAAGCCCGCCAGCGGCTTGGCGTGGTGCCGCTCCAGCGCCGGAACGCCCGCGTGAAGGCACTGGGATCGGTGTAGTCGAGCAGCACGGCGATCTGGCTCACGTCCATCGCCGAGTCCTCGAGCATCTGCCGGGCGATCTCGAAGCGGCACTCGTCGACGAGTGCCTGGAAGCTGACGCCGAAAGCATCCAGACGGCGACTCAGCGTACGCGAATGCATCGAGAACAGGGCCGCGACCCGGTCGGCCCTCGAGTGTCCGGTGACGAG
Organism: uncultured beta proteobacterium; assembly: GCA_963810815.1. Taxonomy (GTDB): domain Bacteria; phylum Pseudomonadota; class Gammaproteobacteria; order Burkholderiales; family Casimicrobiaceae; genus CAVQWT01. Next base: position 363,723 of record CAWEPB010000004.1, read on the forward strand.
TGCCGTGCGCAGCACGCTGCGAACCTGCTCCGGGAAGTCGGCGCCATGCCGGACCTCGAGCGCGTCGATCTGCCCTTGCAGCAGCCGGCGCACCTCGGAATCGGCGCTCCGCAGCGTGTGACTCAACCAATCGGCCGAGAACACCACCGCGTTCTGCTCGGCGTCGAAGCGCAGCGGTGCCTTGAAGAACCTTCGGTAGGGCCCGACATCGTCCGGCTTGCGGTGGCCGAAACGAACCTCGACGGGCTTCCAGTGGGGGCCGCACAGGTCGCGCATGATGTTGACCATTATCGCGACCGCGCCGCTCCCGACCTGGTCGATCGCCTCTGTGTGCGGCTGATAGATGTCGTAGCCGAGTGTCACCAGGCCATCGTCCACCGCCAACGTCGTCACCGCGCCGCGGACGTGGTGATGCATGTGGCGAACGAGGCTGCGCAGCGCCGTTTCCACGTCCGGGGAGTACTTCACCAGCAGGCCCACGAGCCCCAGCGAATGCAGCCCCGCCTCCGCACCCACCAGGATTCCGAGGTGGCGGCAGCCGGTGCTGGCCACGCAATGCGACATCAGGCGATTGCGGGCTGCGAAGGAAACCTCGTTGTCGGGATCGTCGAACAGCGCGAGGTCGAACCCCACCTCGGCCATCAGCCGGGCCGGGTCTGCGCCCAGACGCCGGAGGACGGCCGGAAGGGCCGCGGTGGCGCCGATGCGAACCGTCCCTTCGACGGACCGGCGAATCGCCCGTGGCCGTCCCGTGCCGCCTGATTGTCGCTTCGTTGATTTCACGCAAGGCCATTGCCGAAGATTGTCCACAAAAGTACAGTCGATGTCTTGGAATGTCCAGCGCCCCGGCTTCAGGCCCCCATAATTGCCTGATGTATACCGGCACGACGGCGGCGGCATCGCTGCGCCAAGCGGACCCGGTCCACCCCTTTCCACGACATGATGGAGTTTGAAATGAACACCCAGTCCAAAATCGCGCTCGCACTGATCACCGCGGCCCTGGCCGCGACCACGCTCGCGCAGCAACCCGGCGCCACCGGCGGTGCCATCGTCGCCAGCGAGCCCGGCAAGGCGGCGATCGTCGCCGCTGCGGAGATCTCCGCACAGGTCATGGCCATCGACAAGGCGACGCGGACGCTGACCCTGAAGGGACCGAAGGGCGACAGCGTCGACATCGTCGCGGGCGAGGAAGTGAGGAACTTCGACCAGATCAAGCTCGGCGACTTCGTCGTCGCGCGCTACGCCCAGGCGTTGTCGCTCGAACTGAAGAAGACGAAGGTCGCCGCCGGCGACGTGACCGTGCGCGAAGAGGCCGGGAAGGCGAAGCCCGGCGAACGGCCGGCCGTTGGCGGCGCGCGGCAGGTCACCGCGATTGCCGACGTCACGGCCGTCGATCCCCAGAAGAGCACGATTACGCTGAAGGGGCCGCGGGGCAATGTGGTGACGCTCAATGTGAAGAACCCCGACCAGTTCAAGGTCGTCAAGAAGGGCGACCAGGTCGAGGTCACCTACACCGAGGCGCTCGCGCTCTCCGTCGAGCCCGCGCCGAAGCCTGCGGCGGCCAAGTCGAAGTGAGCCAGTCCGAGATCCGCGGACACGCATTGGCCGGCACCATCGGGATGCCTCGCGAATTGCATCCGATCGCGCCGGCCGACCGACAGTCGGGAGGAAAGTGGAAATGAGGCCACACACTGCGTTGATGTTTGCGCTGACGGTCGCCCTGGCGGGAACCGCGGGTGCGCAGCAGTTCGTCTACCCCGCCAAGGGGCAGTCGCCGCAGCAGCAGAAGAGCGACGAGGCCGCCTGCCATACCTGGGCGGTGCAGCAAAGCGGATTCGATCCCGCGAAGCCCCCGGCGCAGCCGACCGCCGCCACGCCGCCGACCACGGCGACCGGCACGACTCCGGGTGCCGGCGCTCGCGGCGCGGCGCGCGGCGCGGTGGTGGGCGAGGTCGTCGGCGGGGACGCGGGCGCGGGTGCCGCGGCCGGCGCGGCGGTCGCGCGCAGCCAGAGCCGCAAGCAGAACGCGGCAGCCACCCAGCAGGGCCAGCAGCAGGCACAGGCGGCCAACCAGCAGCAGCAGGCAGCGTTCGCCAAGGCGCGTGCCGCGTGCCTCGAGGGGCGCGGGTACACTGTCAAGTGAACCGCCGCCGCATCGGCCTGGCCGCTGTCGATCGGCACGATGCGTAACGCGCAACCAGCACTCGGAGCACACATGACGAACCGTTTTCGTACCCACGCCGCCGTGGATCGCCACAGCCCCTCGCGCTGGCTCGAGCTGCTGAAGGGGATCTTCCTGCTCGTCTTCGCGGTGAATGCCGTCGCGCAGGCCCCGGCGGCGGCGGGGGGCGCCGCACCACCGCCGTCCGGCGAGGAGCTGGCCAAGCTCGTCGGCCCGATCGCGCTGTATCCGGACGACCTGGTCGCGATCATCCTGCCCGCCGCGACCAATCCGCTGCAGCTGGTGCAGGCGGACCGCTATCTCGACAAGCGGAAGGCCGACCCGAAGCTGCCCGTCGACGACAAGTGGGACGACTCGGTCAAGTCGCTGCTCAACTATCCGGACGTCGTGAAGACGATGAGCGGCGATCTCGACTGGACCAGCGCGCTGGGCGAAGCGGTCGTCACCGACCAGGGCGCGGTGCTGGACGCCATCCAGGCCTTTCGCCGCAAGGCGCAGGCCGCGGGCAACCTCAAGTCCGACGCCAAGCAGGTCGTGGTGGTCGAGAAGGAGATCGTCACCATCGCGCCGGCCGATCCGCAGGTGATCTACGTCCCGCAATACAATCCGTCGACCGTCGTCGTTTACGGCGCGCCTGCCTGGGGCTACTACCCGACGGCCTACCCGTCGTACTACTACCCGTACGCGCCTGGTGCTGCGCTCGCGGCCGGCGTCGTCTGGGGCGCGGCGATCGGGGCCGCCTGGAGCGGCAACCACTATGGCGCGAACTACGGCGGGGACGCCAACATCAACGTCAATCGCAACACCAACATCAACACGGGCGACATCAACCGCGGCGGCGGCGCGAGCCAGCGCCCGGCGAGTGGCGGCGGCACCGCGTGGAAGTCCAACAAGCAGCCCGGCCAGGTCAGCAGTTCGGTCGGCAAGACCGCCTCGACCGCTCGCGCGGGCGATGCGCGTGCCGGCGGCGGTGGCGGCTACGGGTCGGGCGGCGGCGCGCGCTGCACGCCCGTCGACGCAGGCTGGCGGCGGCGGCGCGGCAGGTGGTGGTGCGGCGGCGCGCAGCCAGCCGGGCGGTGTCAGCGCGTCGGCGCGCGACAACTACGGCGGCAGCGGCAGCCGGGGCGGCGGCTCGGGCGGCGACGCCTTCGGCGGCTACGGTTCCGGCTCCGGGCGGCAGACGCAGATGGACAGCTCCCGCGGTGCGTCGAGCCGCAGCGCGTCGTCCGGTGCGAGCTCGCGTTCGATGTCGAGCGGCGGCGGTGGTGGTGCGCGTGGTGGCGGCGGTGGCGGCGGCGGGCGCGGCGGCGGTGGCCGTCGTTGATGGCAGGAGCATCGTCATGAACCCATTCCGTTCAATCGAGAGCAAGGCCCCAGCCATGAACCTCACCCCCCTCTGGACGTACCTGCGCCGGCTCGCGCTGGCGCTGTTGGTGGCCATGCCGCTTGCGGCGGCGGCGGCACCGCAGGAAACCTTCGCGACGCCGGAAGCGGCGGTCGACGCGCTGATGGCCGCACTCAAGGCCGACAGCGATCCGGCGATGATCGGGATCTTCGGCGAAGCGCACAAGGGCCTCATCATCAGCTCCGATCGCGCGGCAACCAGCGCGACCCGGGCGAAGATCCTCGCGGCGATGCAGACGCTGCGGGTGCTGCAGACGCCGAGTCCGGACCGGCGGGTGCTGGTGATCGGCGACGAGGCGTGGCCGGTGCCGATTCCGATCGTGCGAACGGCAGATCGCTGGCGCTTCGCCACCGAGGAAGGCGAGGACGAGCTCATCAACCGCCGCATCGGCGGCAACGAGCGCAACGCCATCTACGTGCTGCGGGCGTACATCGACGCCCAGCGCGCCTACGCGGCGCGCGATCGCGACGGCGACGGCGTGCTGCAGTACGCGCAGAAGGTGGCCAGCACACCGGGCAAGCGCGACGGGCTGTACTGGCCCGCCGACACCGCGAAGGGCGAAGAGGCGAGCCCATTCGGGCCCCTGCTCGCCGAAAGCTCGGCCTACCTCAAGGGTCACGCGGCGGGCGACGCCTACCGCGGCTACCACTTCAGGATCCTGACGCGCCAGGGCAAGAATGCCCCCGGCGGCGCCTACAGCTACGTGATCAACGGCCGCATGATCGCCGGCTTCGCGATGGTGGCGTTTCCGGCCGTCTACGGCGAGACCGGCGTGATGACGTTCATCGTCAACCACAACGGCAAGGTGTTCGAACGGGACCTCGGCAAGAACTCCACCGCCATCGGCGCGAACATGACGGCGTTCGACCTCGGCGCCGGGTGGAAGGAAGTCGCACCCTGAGGATTCCGGTCCCGTTCCGGCCAAGGATGCGATAGATGTCGCGCTGGCGCACGAGCTTGGTTTCGCTGTGCGCCCGGCTGTCGGTCCTCGTTGTCGGACTCGTTGCGCTGGCCGGCTGCTCGCCTGGGGGCCCGGCGCCGGAGTCGCCGCTTGCCCCGGCCGAGTGGCACGAGTTCCAGGGAACGTGGACCGCAACCGGCAGCCGGCACACGATGCCGCTCGGTGTCGATCGGCGGACCTCCATCGCCAATTTCGAGGGCACGCTGCTGCTCGCCGGACCCGGGCGACCGGGGGTGGGATTCCGCGCGGAGGCGATCGTGCTCAACGACAGCGCCACCGGCATGGTCGGCCGTGCGGTCTGGACCGATGAGCACGGCGACCAGGCCTACAGCGAACTGCGCGGCGACGGCACGGCGACCGGAAACCGGATCGAGGGCACCTTCGTCGGCGGGACCGGACGCTACGCGGGCGCCACGGGCACCTACCGGTTCTCGTGGCGATTCGTGCTCGAGGCGGAGGACGGGACCGTGCAGGGCAGTTCGGTGGGCCTCAGCGGCCGGGTGCGCGTCGGCGCGCCGCCGGCCACGCCCCAGCGCCGGAGTCGCGCGGCCATGACCGAGCCCCGCCCTGCTCGTCAAGCGCGCACTGCCCTTCGCGCTGGCGCTCGGCATCTGGTTCGCGCCGGTTCCGGCAGGGCTCACCGCACCGGCCTGGCACCTGTTCGCGATCTTCGTCGCGTCGATCGCCGCGGTGCTGGTGGGCGCGTTCCCGCTCCTCACGTCCACGATGCTGGCGGTGGCGGCCGCGGTGATGACCGGCACGCTCTCGCCGGCGAAGGCCTTCGCCGGCTTCGCCAACGCGAGCGTGCTGCTGGTGGTGATCGCCTTTCTCGTCGCGCAGGCGGTCGTGAAATCGGGTCTCGGGCAGCGCATCAGCCTGTTCATGGTCAGCCGCTTCGGCCGGTCGTCGCTGGGGCTCGCGTACAGCATCGTGCTCACGGACGCCGTGATCGCGCCGGCGTTCCCGAGCAACACCGCGCGCGGGGGCGTGCTGTTCCCGATCGTGCTGTCGGTGGCGCAGGGGTCGGGCTCGCGGCCCGACGACCCCGAGGGCCGCCGGCTGGGCGGCTACCTGATGTTCTGCGCGATGGCGAGCCTCGCGGTCTCGTCCGCGCTCTGGATGACGGCCACGTCGGCCAACCCGATCGGCATCCAGATCGTGCGGGAGTTCGGGCTGGAGATCGGCTTCGGCAAATGGCTCCTCGTCGCCTCGGTGCCGGCTCTGACCGCGATCCTGCTGCTGCCCAGGGTCGTCGCGCGGATCTTCCCGCCCGGTGTGGGCGAGACGCCGGAGGCCCCGGTCGCCGCGCGCAAGGCGCTCGCGGCGCTGGGACCGCTGACCCGCGACGAGCGGATCACCGCGGTGGCGTTCGCGCTGATGGTGTCCGGCTGGATCTTCGCCGACGCGCTGAAGATCAACGTGACCAGCATCGCCTTCGCCGGGCTCGGCCTGCTGCTGATGACCAACGTGCTGACGCTGGACGACATCGCGGCGCAGGGCGACACGCTCACGACGTTCCTCTGGCTGGCGGTCCTGTTCGCCTTGAGCGGGCAGTTGAACGAGCTCGGGTTCATGGGCTACGCCGGCCAGCGCCTCGCGTCGCACATGGGCGGCCTGTCGTGGCCGGTGACGTATCTGACGCTGGTCGTGCTGTATGTCGCGATCCACTACATGTTCGTGAGCCAGTCGTCGCAGGTCCTGGCGCTCCTGGGCATCTTCCTCGACGTGGGAATCCGCGGCGGGGTCCCGGCCCCGCTGATGGCGTTCGCGCTGCTGTTCGCGAGCAGCTACTTCTCGGTCATCACGCCGCAGGGCGGCAGCCAGAACGTCATCTTCGTCGGCAGCGGCTACCTCACGCAGCGCGAGCTCTACCGGCTCGGGCTGCTGATGACGCTCTTCTTCCTGGCCGTGTTCCTCGCGGTCGGAACGGCCTGGATTCTCCTGATCACCCGGTGACCGGGGCCGGGGATACGCGGAACCCCTTGGGCGCCCCGGCGTCGCGCCTCGACCCGCCGCAGGAAAGATCTGACGCTGTCCGACTCGCGCCGGCGGTCGTCAGCGCGAGGGCAGCGAAACGGCGGCGAGGTCGCGGGCCAGTTCGGCCACGATGTCACCCAGCGCTTCCGACAGCGCGGCTGAGTGGGCATCGGCGGTTTTGCTTGCGACGGGGATGCGCCGGCGGTACTCCTTCGACCAGAAGGGCGTCAGCGTCGCCGCGTCGGCGCGGGTGAGGTACCAGGTGATCGCGAGCTCCGCCGCCGGCTTGCCCGGATCGCGGCGGTCGCCGTAGAGGGCGCTGACGAAGCCGTCGAGCACCCAGTCGCCGTCGGCGGCCGCACCGGGCGGGATGACGCGCGTGAACACGCGGGCGCCCTCGAGGGCGCGCGCGGTCGCCTCGCCGATCATCGGCGACGGCGCCACCAGGAATTCGGTGTAGAAGTCCGCTTCGTACCTGAGTTCCGATTCGCGGAAGACCAGCGCCTTGCCGCGGTAAGGCGCCGCGACGCCGACGGTGCCGACGCGCAGGGTGCCCGGCTGCGGCTTGGCCGCCGGCGCCGGGGTGGCCGCCTCGAGCAGGAAAACCTGCTTCACCGGCGCGGGGCGCGACAGCGAGCAGCCGGCGACCAGCAGGCTCGCGGCCAGCCATGCCAGCGTCTTGGCGAAGGCCGGGAATGGCGCGCGCGGCGCGGGCATCGTAGGGGCGGTCATCATTGGCCTTCCAGCGGTCGCGGCGGCTCGCCGAAGATCACGTGCGCCGGGTAGCGCTTGGTGTCCTCGGTCAGGTCGCGCAGGTTGTCGGTGATCTGCCGCAGGTTCTCGACGGTGGCCGCGAGATCGGCCTCGCCGCCGCCGAGAATCCGGTCGATCCGGCCGAGGGTGCGCGACATCGACTGCAGCGTCTTCGGCAGCGCCGGATCCTCGGTGAGCGTCCGCAGCCGCGCCATCGTGGCGCCGGCATCCTCGGGCAGCTTCTGCAGCGCCGGGCTGCCCAGCGTCTTGCGCAGCTCGGCGTTGGACGCGCGCAGCTCGGCGAGCAGCGCCACCGCCTCGTCCGAGACTTTCCCGAGCTTGGCACCGTCGAGCGCGGTTTCCATCTTGCCGAGGACCCGGTCGGCGCGCTGCGCCAGCACCTTGGTGTCGATCGCCCCGACCCGCTCGTTGGTGAGGACGAGCAGCCGGTTGAGATTGCCCACGATGCCTTCGACGTCGAGGTCGTGCAGCCGCGTGATCAGCTCCGACGCCGCGTTGACGAACTGCAGCACCGTCGAGCGAGAGCTCGGGATGTAGAAGTTCTCGGGCTCCCAGTCGATCGGAAGCACCGGGTTCTTCTGCGGGTCCACGTAGTCGAGCTCGAGGTAGTTGGTCCCGGTGATCCCCTGGGGCGCGAGCCGCGCGCGCAGGCCGCGCTCGACCTCGGCCTTGGCGTTTTCCGGGCTGGTGATTTCGCTGGCGGCGCGGCCGCCGAGCAGCTTCGGCTGCAGCTTGGCCTCGACCATCACGTAGCGCTTGCGCTCGGCAAGCGGCCGGTCGGACAGGGAGGGATAGACGACGTGGGTGAAGCCGATCTTCGTGACCTCCCCGATCACGACGCCGCGATACTTGACCTTCGATCCGATGTCGAGGCCCTGCACCGACTCGTCGAAATAGGTCTCGAAGGTGATCCGCGGCTGGAACCAGCGCCCGCTGCCGACGACCAGCAGCACCACGATCGCGGCACCCATCGCCCCCAGCACGAACAGGCCCAGCTTGAAGTAGTTGGCTCGCACACTCACGGTCGGCTCACGGTCGGTTGAAACGGGCTCGCTGGACTGCGTTCGCGCTGCGCACTACGGCTTTCGCCCTCGGGACGACCCGTCGGGCTCACAGGAAGACCTTCGTGCTGCGCACTCCGGTATTCGCCCTTGGGGCGGCCCGGCGGGCTCATGCCGCCGCCACTTCGGGTTCGCGGTTGAAGAAGGCGTGCACCCGGGGGTCGGTGCTCTCGTCGCGCAGCCGCCGCGGATCGCCCTCGGCGATGATACCTTTGGCGCGCTTGTCGAGGAGGATCACGCGATCGACGGCCGCGAAGATGCTGGCAAGGTCGTGGGTGACCATGACGAAGGTCACGCCGAGGCTCTCGGCCAGCCGGCGGATCAGCGCGTCGAGCGACGCCGCGGTGATCGGATCGAGCCCCGACGACGGCTCGTCGAGGAACAGGATCGCCGGGTCGAGCGCCATCGCGCGTGCGATCGCCGCGCGCTTCTGCATGCCGCCCGAGAGTTCCGCGGGCATGTGGCCGGTGGCGGCGGACAGCCCGACCAGCTCGAGTTTCATACGCGCGATGAGGTCGATCGCCTCGTCGGGCAGGTCGGTGTACACCTCCAGCGGCAGCCGCACGTTCTCGAGCAGCGTCATCGACCCGAACAGCGCACCGGACTGGTACATGACGCCGACCTTGCGCAGGATGTCGTAGCGGACGGCCCCGTCGGCGGTGACCATGTCGTCGCCGTCGATCCAGACGTGACCGGCGATGGCCGGGCACAGGCCGATCATGTGCTTGAGCAGCGTGGTCTTGCCGCCGCCGGAGCCGCCGAGGATGCCGAACACCTCGCCGCGGCGGATCTCGAAGTTCACGTGCCTGAGGATCGCGACGCGGTCGTAGCCGGCGGCGAGATTCTCGACGCGGATGATGGCATCGCCATGGGCATCGGTGCGTGTGGCGAGGTCCCCGGTCGGCATCTCAGATGTCCAGAACGTAATAGGCCAGCGCGAACATGCCGTCGATGACGACCAGCAGGATGATGCCCGACACCACGGCGCGCGTCGCCGAATCGCCCACCGCCGACGCACCGGCCTGGGTCTGCAGACCGCGCAAGCAGCCGATGCCGGCGATGAGGATGGCGAACACGAACGACTTGACGAAGCCGGCGAGGAAATCGTTCATCGTCACCGCGCTGTCGACCTCCTTGATGAAGGTCACGAAGGGGATCGAGAACGTCGTCATCGTGAGTGCGCCGCCGACGAGCCCGACGACGTTCGCGAACAGCACCAGCAGCGGCGTCATCATCAGGGCCGCGATGATCCGCGGCGTCACCAGGAAGCGCACCGGGTCGAGGCCCATCGTCGTCAGCGCGTCGACCTCCTGGTTGACGCGCATGGTGCCGATTTCGGCGGCGAACGCGGCGCCGGAGCGGCCGGCGAGCAGGATCGCCGTCATCAGCGGGCCCAGTTCGCGCAGCATCGAGAGGCCGATCAGGTCGGCGACGAAGATCTCGGCGCCGAAGCGCTTCATCGGCACCGCCGACTGGAACGCGAGGATCATGCCGAGCAGGAACGACATCAGCGCCACGATCGGCAGCGCGTCGACGCCGACCCGCTCGGCGATCAGCATGACGTCTTTCCAGCGCACGCTCCGCGGATGCATAGCCGCGTAGAAGAGCGCCGCCGTGGTCTCGCCGATGAATGCGATCTGGATCCTGATGTCGCGCCAGACCGCGTTCGTAGCGCGGCCGATCTCCTCGATCGCGGGGCCGCGCCGCGGCTCGGGATCGAGGTCGACCGAGAGGCGCTGGGCGTCGAACTGGCGCAGCAGCGCGGCGAACGACGGGGCGAGATTGGCCACCTCGAGCGGCGCCTTTCCGGCCTGGCGCTGGAGCTCGACGAACAGCGCGATGCCGGCGCCGTCGCAGTAGTCGACCGCGGCCGCGTCGACGACCACCGGCCGGCCGGATGCGCCGGCGAGCGCCGCGCGGGCTTCGCGCCAGAGAGGCGCCACGGTCGTCGCGTCGAGCCGGCCGGCCAGCGCGAGGACGCGGCGGCCGTCGGCGGCGTCGGTGATTGCGAGCGTAGCCATCGGTGCCCGCCCGCGTGGCCGCTAGTCGAGGAGTTCGACGTTGTTGCCGGCGACGCGCACGCGATCACCCTCGCGGACGTACGGCTCGAACGCCATACGCACGACCTGCGTCCGGCCGCCGTCGAGCTTGACGGTCACGTCCCAGCGCGACTGATCGTACGCGTTGGGCGACTTGCGGTAGTTGGCGCCGCCGGCGGCGCCGAGGATGACCATCCCCTGGTTGTCGCCGCCGCGGCCGATCTGGAACGCCGTCGTCACGCCGCCGGTCCCGCCGGGACCGCTTTGGGCGTTGGTACCGCCGACGCCGACGCCGGCGCCGAGCGCGGTCCACTCCTGCCGAACCGAGACCTGCCGGATGGACTCGACGCTGCCGCAGGGGCCGCAATCGCCGGCCGGCGGGCTGCCCGTGGCGGCCCTGGCCGGCGTGCCGGGCGTGGCGACCGGCGGCGGTGCGCTCTGCGACGAAACCGGGGGCGGCGTCTGGGCCAGGCCCGCGCCGGAGGCCAGCAGGATCGCGGCGGCAAGCAACCTGGTCATCGCGCTCACTCCGGCAGCGTGTTGAGGTAGAACATCGCGTGCAGCAGCGGCCCCGGACGGCCGAGATGGCCAAGCCAGCGCTGGAAGATCGGGTCGATGCCGCCGTCGCGGTAGAGATCGACCAGCGCCCGGTTCACGGCCAGCCGGAAATCCGGATCGTCGCGGCGCACGACCAGCGCGTACGGCTCGATCGAGAAGTCCCCGTCGACGAAGGCGAGTGCGGCCGGACTGGCGCTGCGCTGCTTCAGCGCCGCCAGGACGACGCGGTCGCCGGCGTAACCGTCGGCTTTGCCGGCAAGCAGCGCGGCGAGCCCTTCGGCGCCGTCGCGGACCGGCACCAGCGTCGCCGGCGCCTCCAGCGCGTTGAGCTGGCGCACCAGCGCCTGCTCGGTGGTGGTGCCGCCGATCACCGCGACGCGCTTGCCCTTCAGGTCATTGAGCCGCGCGATGTTGGTGCCGGTCCGGGTCAGCACGCCGCCGCCGTCGACGAAGATCGGCACGCTGAAGTCGACCTTTTCCATGCGCGTCAGGGTCACGGTGGTCGTGCCGCACACGACGTCGACGTCGCCGCTGGCGACGGCGTCGAGGCGGCCCGCCGCGTCGACGGGCTTCCATTCGAGCTTCAGCGACGGCAGGCCGAGCTGCTTCTGCACCGATCTGGCGACGGCCTCGCACAGCTCGACGCTGTAGCCGCGCGCCCTGCCTTCGCGGTCGGCGAACGAGAACGGCGCTGCGCCGGCGCGATAGCCGAGCACCAGGGTGCCGCCGGACTTGATCCGGTCGAGCGTCGGCGCCCCCTGGGCGGACCCGGCGGCGAGCGTGGCAGCGGCGAACAGCAGGACGAGGATGGGGGGGCGGGACATCCGGCGGCGGCAGTGGGGAAAAACGCGAATGTGGCGCGCGAATCCAGGGCGAGCGGCGCGATTTGGCGCGGGTGAGTTTAGCACGCACTTCCGGCGCCGGAGGGGGATCGCGTGCGCGTCACCGGGACGAGCCGCCAGCCGGTAGAATCGCGGCTCGCCCCGCCTGGAGACTCCCTCATGTCGTCCGCATCCATCGCCGCCCTGCCCGCCCTGCACGCACCGATCGTCGGTCGCGCCCTCCGCCTCGGCCTGATCGGCGCCGCGGCGCTGATCGCCGCCGCCACCGCGCTGTCCGCCGCGCCGGCGCTTGCGCAAACGCCGGACACGCTCGGCAGGATCCGTGCCGCCGGCCAGATCAACGTGGCGTTTTCCGGCGACTCGCTGCCGTTCTCGTACGTCGCCACAGGCAACGAGGCGGCCGGCTATTCGATCGACCTGTGCAAGCGGGTGATCGCGCACATCGGACGCACGACCGGGGTGGCCGACCTCAAGGTGCGCTGGATCGTCGGCACCGCCGCCGAACGTGTCGCGATGGTCGCGACCGGCAAGGCCGACCTGGACTGCGCCAATACGACGGCGACGCAGACTCGGATGAAGGACGTCGATTTCTCCAACCTCGTGTTCGTCGACGCCGGCGGCTTCGCCGTCAAGGTCGATGGCGGCATCGCGCGCTTCGGCGATCTCGCCGGAAAGCGGGTCGGCGTGCTCGAGGGAACGACCACCGAGAAGCGCCTCGACGCCGTGATCAAGGAAAAGGGGATGGACGTGAAGGTCAGGCGCCTCAAGGACGGCAACGAGGGCATCGCGCTGCTCGACTCCGGCGGGCTCGACGCGTTCGCGTCCGACAAGATCAAGCTGATCGGCCTGATCGTGCAGGGCAAGGATGCCCGCACCCTGACGATCCTGCCCGACGACCTGTCGTACGAGCCGATGGCCTTCGCGCTGCCGCGCGGCGATTCATCGTTCCGGCTGGAGGTGAACCGCGCCCTGACACAGGTCTACGTGTCGGGCGACATCGACCGCATCTTCGGGCAGTGGCTGGGACGCCTCGGCAAGCCTTCGCCCCTCCTGACGGCGATGTACCTGCTCAATGCCGTCCCGGAGTGAGCCCCGCTGCAGCGCCGGCGGCAAAGGGCTATAATCCAGCTACCGGGCGTAAATGGCAGGCAATGCCTGCGGACGCCGTGATGGGGGTGCTTCCACATTCACATCCACATCCGGCGCTGGTCCGCGTGGCCGGACAGGTGGCGCGCCGCCCGCCTCAAATTTTCTGGAGAACAAAAATGTTGACCAAGAGCATTCGCATGACGGGGTTCGCCCTTGTCGTCGCGGCGGCGGCGTTGATCGCCCCCGCGGCACAGGCGCAGGCGGACCAGCAGAACCTGGTGAACGCGGCGGACGCCACGTTCACGAATTTCCTGCGCGATCCGGAAATGAAGTGGCTGCAGCAGAACCTGCATCGCGCCAAGGCCGTGATGATCTCGCCGGAAATCGTCAAGGCCGGCTTCATCTTCGGTGGCTCCGGCGGTCGCGCGATCGTCGTCGCCCGGGCCGACGGCAAGTGGGTCGGCCCCGCGTTCTACACGATGGCCACCGCCAGCGTCGGCTTCCAGGCCGGCGTCGCCGTGTCCGAAATGGTCACGCTCGTGATGACGGACAAGGGCTTCAACTCGCTGCTGGCCGCCAGCTTCAAGATGGGCGGTGACGCCAGCGTCGCGGCCGGTCCGGTCGGCGCCGGCGCCAAGTCGGACATCGTTGCCGACCTGATCACGTTCACCCGCGCCAAGGGCATCTACGGCGGCCTGAACCTCGACGGCACGCTGGTGAACCTGACGGACGACTGGAACAAGGCCTACTTCGGCAAGCCGGTGCTGCCGCCGGACATCCTCGTCCGCGCCAACGTCAGCAACAAGGGCGCCGACAAGCTGCTGGCCAACGTCACCGCGGCCACGAAGAAGTAACGACGGCATCACGGACGCGACCGGCTTCGTCGGTCGCGTCCGGCCCGTCGAAGGGGTCCCGCGAGGGGCCCCTTTTTCGTGTGCCGGCTCCGTGGCATGTGCTATCGTCGACCGCTGCATTCCCATCCGCACGGACCCGCGACGTGGCCGAGCCCGAACCGATCCGTTTCCTGCTGAACGGCGCCCTCGTCGAGGTGGCCGACACCGCGCCGCAGACGACGCTGCTCGAGTTCCTGCGCGACCACCGGCGGCTCACCGGCACCAAGGAAGGCTGCGCCGAGGGCGACTGCGGGGCCTGCACCGTGGTGCTGGCGAGCCCTGCCGCTGCCGGCGGGCTCGACTGGCGCCCGGTCAACGCCTGCATCCGGCTGCTGCCGACGGTGGACGGCCTGGCGGTCTTCACCGTCGAGAGCCTGAAGGGTGTCGACGGCGCGCTGCATCCGGTCCAGGAAGCCATGGTGCGCGAGCACGCGTCGCAGTGCGGCTTCTGCACCCCCGGCTTCGTGATGAGCCTGTTCGGTCTCTACAAGAACGCGCACCGGCCGTCGCGCGACGCGGTCGCCTCGGCACTGTCCGGCAATCTCTGCCGCTGCACCGGGTACCGGCCGATTCTCGCCGCGGCGGAATCGATGTTCGCGCTGCCCGCGCCGGCCGACTGGCGCGGTCCCGGCGTCGGCGCCGACGGGACGCGCCGCTGCACGCGTGACGAGGAGGCGCTGGCCGACACTCTGGCCGCGATGGCGCGCACCGAAACCTTCGAGTACGAGCACGCCGGCCAGCGCTTCTTCGCGCCGCGCACCGTCGACCAGCTGGCGGCGGTCGTCGCCGCGCGGCCGGACGCGCGCATCGTCGCCGGCGCCACCGACGTCGGGCTGTGGGTGACCAAGCAGCACCGCTCGCTCGGCGACCTGGTTCATCTCGGCGCGGTAGCCGAGCTCGCGCGCATCGGCGAGGACGACGACGCGCTGGTCATCGGGGCGGGCGCCACGCTGTCGGAAGCGTTCGCGGCACTCGACCGCGAGTGGCCCGAACTGCGCGAGGCCTCGGACCGCTTCGCGTCGGTGCCGATCCGCAACTCGGGCACCCTGGGAGGCAACGTCGCCAACGGCTCGCCGATCGGCGATTCGATGCCGGCGCTGATCGCGCTCTCGGCGTCGGTGGTGCTGCGCAGAGAGCACACCGAGCGGGTGCTGCCGCTCGAGGACTTCTACGTCGGGTATCGGCAGACGGCGCTCGCGCCGGGCGAGTTCGTCGCTGCGATCCGCGTGCCGCGGCGCCGCCCGGGCACCGTGCTGCGCGCGTACAAGCTGTCGCGGCGCCACGACCAGGACATCTCCGCCGTGTTCGTCGCGATTCGACTCGATCTCGACGGCGACCGGATCGCGACGGCGCGCATCGGCGTCGGCGGTGCAGCGGCGACGCCGACGCGCGCCGTCGCGACCGAGGCGGCGCTCATCGGCGGCGCGTGGGCCGAGGTCGCCGTGCGCGCCGCGATGGCGGTGATCAAACAGGAATTCGCGCCGATCACCGACATGCGGGCGGGAGCCGCGTACCGCCGCGACATGCTCGCCGCGCTGCTGCTGCGCTGCTGGCACGAGACGGCGGCGGACGCGCCGCGCGCGCCGACCCGCGTGTTCGAAGCAATCGCCTGAGCGGATCGCCGCGATGAACGCCCCGCACCCGCCCGTCGCCGTCGGCCAACGCATCGTCGGCGCCGGCGTCGAGCACGAATCGGCGCGGCTGCACGTCGCCGGCGAGGCGACCTACACCGACGACCTCCCGGAACCGGCCGGAACGCTGCACGCGGCGGTGGGCAAGAGTCCGCTGCCGCACGCGCGCATCCGCTCGGTCGACCTCGCCGCGGTACGCTCCGCGCCGGGGGTCGTCGCCGTCGTCACCGCCGCCGACATTCCCGGCGTCAACGACGTCGGTCCGATCCAGCACGACGACCCGATTCTCGCCGACGGCGTCGTGCTGTTCGCCGGCCAGCCGGTGTTCGCGGTCGCCGCGACGTCCGCCAACGCCGCGCGCGCCGCCGCGAAGCTCGCCCGCTTCGATCTCGAGCCGCTGCCCGCCGTGCTGACCATCGACGAGGCGCTGGCCGCCGAGTCGTACGTGCTGCCGCCGGCGCACCTCGTCCGCGGCGATCCGGCCGCCGCGATCGGGCGCGCGCCGCACCGGCTGCGGGGCACCGCCGCGAGCGGCGGCCAGGACCACTTCTACCTCGAGGGCCAGGTCGCGCTGGCGGTGCCCACGGAACAGCGCGGCATGCGCGTCTGGTGCTCGACGCAGCACCCGGGCGAGGTCCAGCAGATGGTCGCGCACGCGCTGGGCGTGGCGGCGCACGACGTCGTCGTCGAGTGCCGGCGGATGGGCGGCGGCTTCGGCGGCAAGGAAACGCAGATGTCGCAGTTCGCCTGCCTCGCGGCGATCCTCGCCCGGCGCACCGGCGCGGCGGTCAAGTTCCGCGTCGACCGCGACGACGACATGATCCTGACCGGCAAGCGGCACGCCTTCCGGTACGGGTGGGACGTCGGCTTCGACGCCGACGGCCGCATCCTCGGCCTCGACCTGACGCTGGCGTCGCGCTGCGGCTTCTCGGCCGACCTGTCCGGCCCGATCAACGACCGCGCGATGTTCCACGCCGACAACGCCTACTGGCTGCCGGACGTGGCGATCCACAGCTACCGCTGCCGGACCCACACCGTCTCCGACACGGCGTTTCGCGGATTCGGCGGCCCGCAGGGAATGTTCGCGATCGAGATGGTGATGGATCGGATCGCGCGCGCCCTCGGCCGCGACCCGCTCGACGTGCGCCGCGCCAATCTCTACGGCACCGTCGATCGCAACGTCGCGCCGTACGGAATGACGATCGAGGACAACCTCGGACCGGAGCTCTTCGACCGACTCGAGGCGTCGTCGCGCTACCGCGAGCGGCGGCAGGCGATCGCCGCGTGGAACCGCGCGAGCCCGGTGCTGAAGCGCGGCATCGCGCTGACACCGGTCAAGTTCGGCATCTCGTTCACCGCGACGCACTACAACCAGGCCGGCGCGCTGCTGCACCTGTACAGCGACGGCACGCTGCTGCTGAACCACGGCGGCACCGAGATGGGCCAGGGACTGTTCACCAAGGTCGCACAGGTGGTCGCGCAGGAGCTCGGCGTGCCGCTCGCCGCGGTCCGCGTGTCGGCGTCGGACACCAGCAAGGTGCCCAATGCGTCGCCGACCGCGGCGTCGTCGGGCAGCGACCTCAACGGCATGGCCGCGCGCGACGCCGCGCGCGCGCTGAAGGCCCGGCTGGCGGAATTCGCCGCGACGAAGCTCGGTGGCGAGCCGGCCGACGTGGTCTTCGCCGGCGGCGAGGTGCGCGCCGGAGCGGCAACGCTGCCGTTCGCCGAACTCGCGCGCCGCGCGTATTTCGCGCGGGTGCCGCTGTCGGCGACGGGCTTCTACGCGACCCCGAAGATCCACTACGACCGGAAGACGCTGACCGGTCGCCCGTTCTTCTACTTCGCCTGGGGCGCCGCGGTGTCCGAGGTCGTCGTCGACACGCTGACCGGCGAGTGCCGGCTGCTGGCGGTCGACATCCTGCACGACGCCGGGTCGTCGCTGAATCCCGCGATCGACCGCGGCCAGATCGAGGGCGGCTTCCTGCAGGGCTGGGGCTGGCTGACGATGGAAGCGCTGTGGTGGAACGACGCCGGCGAGCTGACGACGCATTCGCCGTCGACGTACAAGATCCCGACCGCGCGCGAGTGGCCCGAGCGCTTCGCGATCGACTTCCTCGACCGGCCCAACGGCGAGGACACGGTCCATCGCAGCAAGGCCGTCGGCGAGCCGCCGTTCATGCTGGCGCTGTCGGCGTTCCACGCGATCCGCGACGCGATCGGCAGCGTCGGCGACGGCCGCGCCGTGGCCCTGGACGCGCCGGCGACCGCGGAGGCCATCGTCGGCGCGATCGCGGACCTGGTCGCCCCCGCGCGCGCCGGAAGTGGGCACGGCGGCGCGCCCGGCGGCAAACCCGTGACGCCCACGCCACGATGACGACGATCGACCTGCCCTGGCCCGACGCGCTTGCCGCCGCGCTCGGCCGTGCGCCGGGGACCGCGCGCGTCGCGGTGCTGGTCGCGGTGGCCGCGGCGCGCGGATCGGTGCCGCGCGACGCCGGCACCGCGATGGTCGTGACCGCCGACGGCATCGTCGGGACGATCGGCGGCGGCCACCTGGAGTTCGAGGCGATGCGGATCGCCCGCGACGCGCTCGCCGAACCCGGTCCGGATGCGGTGCCCTCGTGGCTCGTCCGCTTCCCGCTGGCGGCGCGGCTCGGCCAGTGCTGCGGCGGGGTCGCCACGCTGGCGTTCCACGTCGTCGGCGCCGCCGATGCGCCGTGGGTCGCGGCCGCGCGGGAGGCGTGCCGCGCCGGCAGCCCGTTCGCGCTGCTCGCGCGCGCCGGCTCGCCGGAACGCCAGGTCGACACCGCCGGGCCGTTCCTGCCCGAGGCCGCGCCCGCGGACCCCGGCGACGGCGGCCCGGCCGCCGACGGGCGGACCCGGCCCGGCGCGCCGCTGGTGCTGGTCCATCGACCGACCGGGTTCGACGTCGCGGTGTTCGGCAACGGCCACGTCGGGCGCGCGCTGGTCGGGGTCCTGGGCGTGCTGCCGGCGCGCGTGCGCTGGATCGACTCGCGCGAGCACGATTTCCCGGCCACCGTCCCCGCCAACGTCGAGATCGTCGCGACCGACGTCCCGGCGGCCGAGATCGCCGCGCTGCCCGCGGGCAGCCACGTCGTCGTGATGACGCACAGCCATGCGCTGGACTTCGACCTCGTCGAGGCCGCGCTCGCCCGCGACGACTGGGCGTACCTCGGGCTGATCGGCTCGGCGTCGAAGCGCGCGCAGTTCGCACGACGCCTCGCGGCGCGCGGGCGGGCGGCCGACGCCATGGCGCGCGTGGTCTGCCCGATCGGCGCCGCCGCGGGCCTGATCGGCAAGGAACCCGGCGTCATCGCCGTCGCGGTCGCGGCGGAACTGCTGGCGCGGCACGAGGCGCACGCGCGCGGAGGTGTCGCGCCGGCGCGGCTGCATGGTGGCGAACTGCGCGCACCCGGCTCGGCAGGAATTGGCGGCGGGGAACCGCACGTGAGCGGCGGAAGGAACCGCGCGTGAGCGCACGAAGGAACCTCGCGTGAGCGCCGGAGCGCCTGCCACCGCCGGCGGCGTGCCGCGGCTGCGGCTGTCGGGCATCACCAAGGTCTACCCCTCGGTCGTCGCCAACGACGGCATCGACCTCACCGTGCTGCCCGGCGAGATCCACGCGGTGCT
The DNA here is from genome assembly GCA_963810815.1 of uncultured beta proteobacterium. Classification (GTDB taxonomy): domain Bacteria; phylum Pseudomonadota; class Gammaproteobacteria; order Burkholderiales; family Casimicrobiaceae; genus CAVQWT01. Next base: position 382,786 of record CAWEPB010000004.1, read on the forward strand.
GGGCGAGAACGGCGCCGGCAAGTCGACGCTGATGAAGATCATCTACGGCGTCACCAAGCCCGACGCCGGCACGATCTTCTGGAACGAGCGGCCGGTGACGGTGGCCAATCCGGCGAAGGCCCGCGAGCTGGGCATCGGCATGGTGTTCCAGCACTTCTCGCTGTTCGAGACGCTTACGGTCGCCGAGAACATCGCGCTGGCGCTCGACCCCGCGCGCGCCGGGACCGACCTGCCCGCGCGCATCCGCGACGTGTCGACGAAATACGGGCTGCCGCTCGACCCCGGCCGCCACGTGCACTCGATGTCGGTGGGCGAGCGCCAGCGCGTCGAGATCGTCCGCTGCCTGCTGCAGGACCCGCGGCTGCTGATCATGGACGAGCCGACCTCGGTGCTGACGCCGCAGGCGGTCGAGAAGCTGTTCGAGACGCTGCGCCGGCTCGCCGCCGAGGGCTGCTCGATCCTCTACATCAGCCACAAGCTCGACGAGATCCGTGCGCTGTGCCACGGGGCGACGGTGCTGCGCGCCGGCCGCGTCACCGGCACCTGCGACCCGCGGCAGGAAAGCTCGGGCTCGCTGGCGCGGATGATGATCGGCGGCGACCTGCCGCATCCGCAGCACCGCGAGGCGACGGTGCGCGGCGACGGCGCGCTGGTCATCGACCACCTCTCGCTGCCCGCCGACGACCCGTTCGGCACCGCGCTGCACGACATCCACCTGACGGTGCGCTCGGGCGAGATCGTCGGCATCGCCGGCGTGTCCGGCAACGGGCAGAAGGAACTCCTCGCCGCCCTGTCCGGCGAACGACCGGTCGCGCAGGCCGGCGCCATCGCGATCAACGGCGTGCCCGCCGGCCGGCTCGATGCGGCCCAGCGGCGCGAACTGGGCCTCGGCTTCGTCCCCGAGGAGCGGCTCGGGCGCGGCGCGGTGCCCGAGATGTCGCTGGCCGAGAACGCGCTGCTGACCGCGCACCGCGCGGGGCTCGCCGAGCACGGCTTCGTCCGCTTCGACGCCATGCGGGAGTTCGCGCAGCAGACGATCGTCGCGTACCGGGTCAAGGCCGGCGGGCCGCAGGCCGCGGCGCGCAGCCTGTCGGGCGGCAACCTGCAGAAGTTCATCGTCGGCCGCGAGATCCGCCTGGCCCCGAAGGTGCTGATCGCGGCACAGCCGACCTGGGGCGTCGACGTCGGCGCCGCCGCGCAGATCCGCCAGGCGCTGATCGACCTCGCGGGCTCGGGCGTCGCCGTGCTGGTGGTCTCCGAGGAGCTCGACGAGCTGTTCGAGGTCTGCGACCGGCTCGCGGTGATCGCGCAGGGCCGGCTGTCGACGGCCAAGCCGATCGCGGAGACCGACGCGGCGGAGGTCGGCCTGCTGATGAGCGGCTCGTTCGTCGCGGGCGGCGCGCATTCGGAGCGCCATTTCTCGCCGGCCGGCGCGCTGGGCCTGCCGGAAGACTGACGTGCGGCTGCTGCCCTTCCGCCTGGAGGTCCGTCCGGAACCGTCGCGCCTGGCCGGCTGGCTGTCGCCGCTGCTCGCCGCCGCGGCGACGCTGGTGATCGGCTTCGCGCTGTTTTCCGCCCTCGGGAAGGACCCGTGGCAGGCGTTCCACGTGTTCTTCATCAAGCCGGTCGAGTCGCGGTACGGACTCGCCGAGCTGCTGCTGAAGGCCGGGCCGCTGATGCTCTGCGCGATCGGGCTCGCCGCCGGCTATCGCGCCAACGTCTGGAACATCGGCGCCGAGGGCCAGCTGACGATGGGCGCGATCTTCGGCGGCGGCGTCGCCCTCGCGTTCCACGACTCGGGCTCGGCCCTCGCGCTGCCGTTGATGATCGTTGCCGGGGCGATCGGCGGGATGCTGTGGGCGGCAATCCCCGCGTTCCTGCGCGTGCGTTTCAACGCCAACGAGATCCTGACCTCGCTGATGCTCGTCTACGTCGCGACGCTGATCCTGTCGCTGCTGGTGCACGGCGCGTGGCGCGATCCCGAAGGCTTCAATTTCCCGCAGTCGCGGATGTTCCACGAATCGACGCTGCTGCCGAACCTGCTGCCGGAGACGCGGCTCAACGCGGGGTTCCTCGTCGCGCTGGCGGCGGTCGCCGCCGGCTGGGTGTTCATGACCCGGAGCCTCGCCGGCTACCGGATGCGGGTCGCCGGCCTCGCCCCCGCCGCCGCCAACTACGCCGGGATCTCGGCCAGCCGCACCGTCTGGATGGGCATGCTGATCGGAGGGGCCTGCGCCGGACTCGCCGGCGTCAACGAGGTCGCCGGTCCGCTGGGCCAGCTGCAGCCGTCGGTGTCGCCCGGCTACGGCTTCGCCGCGATCATCGTCGCCTTCGTCGGGCGGCTGCATCCGGTCGGCATCGTGTTCGCCAGCCTGCTGATGTCGCTGCTGTATCTGGGCGGCGAGTCGGCGCAGATGGGCCTGGCGCTGCCCTCCGCGGTGACGGGCCTGTTCCAGGGCACGCTGCTGTTCTTCCTGCTCGCCGCCGACGTGTTCATCCACTACCGGCTGCGGCGGGTGCGCCGCGTCGCGACCGCGGCGGCGGCCGCGACTCCGGCCGCGGGATAGCGGGCACCGACGGGACCCGCCGCGCGTGGACCACTTCGCCGAACTCCTCGTCCTGACGCTCGCCGCCGGCACGCCGCTGGTGTACGCGGCGCTGGGCGAGCTCGTCACCGAGAAGTCCGGCGTGCTGAACCTGGGCGTCGAGGGCATGATGCTCGTCGGCGCCGTCGTGTCGTTCGTCGTCGCCGCGACGAGCGGGAGTCCGTGGCTCGGCGTCGCCGCCGGCATCGCGGGCGGCGCCGCGCTGTCGGTGGTGTTCGCCGTGCTGACGCTGTCGCTGATGGCCAACCAGGTCGCGACCGGCCTCGCGCTGTCGCTGTTCGGCGTCGGCCTCTCGGCGTTCGTCGGTCTCGACTACGTGAGCGTCGTCATCGACGGCATCCAGCCGCTGTCGATTCCGGGCCTCTCCGACCTGCCCTTCGTCGGCAAGCTGCTGTTCGGGCACAACCCGCTGGTGTACCTGTCGCTGGTGCTGTTCGCGGGGATCCAGTGGTTCCTCTACCGGACGCGGGCCGGGCTGGTCGTGCGCGCCGTCGGCGAGAGCCCGCAGTCGGCGCACGCGATCGGCTACCCGGTGGTGCGCATCCGCTACCTGACGGTGATGTTCGGCGGCGCCTGCTCGGGCCTCGCCGGCGCCTACCTGGCCGTGGCCTACACGCCGCTCTGGGTCGAGGGCATGACCGCGGGCCGCGGCTGGATCGCGCTGGCGCTGGTCGTGTTCGCGACCTGGAAGCCGTGGCGGGTGCTGGCCGGAGCCTACCTCTTCGGCGGCGTCACGCTCGCCCAGTTCCAGGTGCAGGCACTGGGGGTCGAGATCCCCTCGCAGTACCTGTCGATGCTGCCCTATGTCGCGACGATCGTCGTGCTGGCGGCGATCTCGCGCGACGCGGCGACGATCCGGCTCAACGCCCCGGCGGCGCTCGGCAAGCCGTACCATCCCGACGCCTGACCGGCGGTGTAAAATTCTTCGCGCGGCGGATTCGCCGGTCCGCGCCACATGCCGCCGGCCCGTCACCGCACCCGCCTTCGTCCCGCTCCCCCATCCCGTCCGCCCCCTCAGGAGACCCCGCTCATGCATCGAATCACCCGCAGGACCGTGCTGGCCGTCGCGCTCGGCGCCGCCGCCGCGCTCGCCGTCGCGCTGCCGGCCGCCGCGCAGACCAAGGCCGCCGAGCCGCTGAAGATCGGCTTCGTCTACGTCAGCCCCATCGGCGATGCCGGCTGGACCTTCCAGCACGACACCGGGCGCAAGGAAATGGAAAAGGCGCTGGGTGGCAAGGTGACGACCAAGTACATCGAGAGCGTCCCGGAAGGCGCCGACGCCGAGCGCGTGATCCGCGAGCTCGCGCAGAGCGGCCACCAGCTCATCTTCACGACGTCGTTCGGCTACATGAACCCGACCATCAAGGTCGCCGGCACGTTCCCGAAGACGCACTTCGAGCACGCCACCGGCTACAAGAGCGCGGCGAACGTCGGCATCTACAACGCGCGCTTCTACGAGGGCCGCTACCTCGCCGGCATCGTCGCGGGCAGGATGACCAAGTCGAACGTCGCCGGCTACGTCGCCGCGTTCCCGATCCCCGAGGTCGTGATGGGCATCAACGCGTTCACCCGCGGCATGAAGAGCGTCAACCCGAAGGCCGAGGTCAAGGTCGTCTGGGTCAACTCGTGGTACGACCCGGGCAAGGAGCGCCAGGCCGCCGACACGCTGATCTCGCAGGGCGCCGACGTCGTCACCCACCACACCGACTCGACCGCCGCGGTCCAGGCGGCCGAAGCGAAGAAGGTCTACGCGATCGCCTACCACAGCGACATGTCGAAGTACGGCCCCAACGCCCAGCTGACCGCGGTCACCCACCAGTGGGGCAACTACTACACCAAGGTCGCGCAGAGCGCGGTCGACGGCAAGTGGAAGCCCGACAACGTCTGGGGCGGCATCAAGGACGGCATGATCAAGATGGCGCCGTTCAACAAGGTCGTGCCGCAGGACGTGCAGGACCAGATGAAGAAGGCGGAGGCCGACATCGCCGCGGGCAAGCTGCACCCGTTCACCGGCCCGATGAAGGACAACGACGGCAAGGAGCGTCTCGCCGCCGGCAAGACGATCACCGACGCCGACCTGTCGAAGATGGACTTCTACGTCGAGGGCGTGCAGGGCAAGCTGCCGACGGGCAAGTAGGGGTCGACGGGATCGCGGCCAGGATCTCGCCATGAGCCGGCCCGGACATTTCTCGATGATCCGCGAGTTCCACCTCGCGGACTTCTTCACGCTGGCGAACGCTGCCTGCGGCGTCGCCGCGGTCTTCTTCGCGATGAAGTATGTCGAGAGCCAGTCGGTCCGGTATTTCCTCGTCGCGGCGGCGCTGGCCCCGGCAGCCTTCGCGTTCGACGTCATCGACGGCCGCGTCGCGCGCTGGCGGCGAACGCATTCGGCGCTGGGGCGCGAGCTCGATTCGCTCGCCGACGTCATATCGTTCGGGGTCGCGCCCGCCGCGCTCGGATTCGCCGCGGGCCTGCAGGGCGGCTGGGACTGGCTGGCGCTGATCTACTTCGTGTGCTGCGGCGTCGGCCGGCTCGCCCGCTACAACGTGACCGCCGAGGATCTCTCGGCAGGGAAGGACAAGGTCGCCTACTTCGAAGGGACCCCCATTCCCACCAGCGTCCTGCTCACGGGCCTGCTCGCCTTCGCGGCCTGGCAGGCGCCGGCTGGGCGAGAATCTCTACTGGGGCGTCTGGACGATCGGGCCGTGGGACCTGCATCCGATGGCGCTGCTGTTCGTCCTGTCGGGGACGCTGATGATCAGCAAGACGCTGCGCATCCCGAAGCTCTAGCCGCTAGCGCAAGCCGAAGAACGACGGAGAGCGATGATGATGACTATGGGGATGTAACGATGCGGTTCATGAGCGTTTCCTTCGTGCGAGGGGACCTCGAAATCGCGCCCGGCGCGCCGGCGCGACCCGGAACCGAAGGCCCCATCCGCGACGGCCTCCTTGGCGGATGCCGAAACAACTATGCCGACCGGCGCCTCCGCGTCCGTGCGGTGTCGCACACAGCGCTCGACATCCGTCGCCCGGGTTTCGCCGGCGATCGGGCGGCCGAGGATGGGGCAGCGTGGCGGAGGCGCCGCGTGCGACGCACACACGCGCAACCGAGGGCAGGGTTGCGCCCCCGCTCCCGATCGGGCCTACAGTCGCGGTTCGCCGCGGCGATTGACGGTGATCGTCGGTCCCGGCGGCGCACTCAATTGCGCGCGGTGCTCGCGGCCGCGGAAGACGTAGGTCACGTCCCAGTACTCCGGTCGCGCCGAACCGGGGACCGCCGCGCAGCGACGGACGTCCTGCGTGTAGACGCTGCCGCTGACCACGGTTGACGTTCGCGCCCACCGCGGCGCCGCCGACCGCACCGACCGCCGTCGCCACGTCGTTGCCGCGGCCGCCGCCGATCTGGTGGCCCAGCACCCCGCCCAGGATGCCGCCGATGATCGCGCCCCCGACGTTGGCACCCGAATCGACCGCGACCTGCTCGCGCTCGACCCAGCACCGCTGCTCCGGCGCGCCCAGCACCGCACGGACGGCGACGACGTTGGCCTCGAACAGCCGCTCGCCCGATTGCGGGTAGAACGGATACGGTGCCGGCACCGGCGGCGGCGGCACGTACGCGACATTCGGTCCGCCGCGCACCGGCCGGGCCGATGAGATGACATTGTTCATGCCGACGGACGCGAGCGACGGGTACTGTCCCGGGCGCAGCACGACGCAGCGGCCCCGGAAGTCGGCGTCTTCGCACACTTCCCACTGCCCGCGCTGGACGACCACCGACGACGCGCGGTCGTTGAAGCCGTAGAAATCGAAGTTGTCGATCCTTTGATCGACGACGAACGAGCGGCCCCGCAGGCCCTCGTTCTGGTAGAAGGTCAGCTGCGCGGCGGCCGGGAGCGAACCCAGCAGGGCCGCGAAGGCGAGGACGGCGGTGATCGGGCTCTTCATCGGGACTCCATGTTTGGCGGCGCACCGTCGGCGCCGTTGGGTTCTAACGCCCCAACGGCCCGCCCGGTTTACGCGACCGGCGATCCCGCGCCGGCCGATGGAGCCCCGGATCCGCCGCTAACGCGCCGGCGCGACTTTGGCCCAGCTCGCGTCCGGGTTGAAGGCATTGACCGCGCGCGCCGCTGCATCGGTCCCCGGCCCCAGGTTCTTCTGGTACACGACGCCGTCCTGGTTGACGATGAACGTCATCACGCCGGTGTCGTCGTACTTCGCCGGCCAGGCGATGAGCGCGTAGCCCTCGGTCATCCGCCCGTTCCTGATGTAGCTGCGGGCGCCGCCGGGCGCGTCCTTCCCCTGCGCGGTGAGGATCCGGTAGAGATAGCCGTGGTAGGGCTGGCCGGCTTTCGCATCGGCGAATTCCGCGCCGAGCGGGCTCTCCGGCTCGCCGGGCAGCGAAGCCCAGTACAGGCCGTCGCGCTTGCCCGGCGTCGACAATGGGCGCTTCGCGTACTCGAGGACGCCGTCGCCGTTCCAGTCGGACTGGCGATACTCGTTCTGCGCGTCCGTGTAGGCGAGCGCGACCTGGATCGCGGCAAGCTCGTTGCGACCGATGCGGCGCACGCGCATTTCCTCCGGCGCGCTCCTGGTGTCGAAACGCCAGCCCGCTGCGGTCTTCACGATCGGGACCGGCAGCGTCCAGCCGTTCTTTCCCACGCCGAGAAACGCCTTGTCGTTGCCTGCCGGAACGATCGCGTGCCCGCGCGCCCACGCCGCAAGAAAGTCGGTGACGTCCTCCGGATCCGTCCTGCTGGAGGGGAAATACTTTTCGTAATCGGGACCGGCCACGGCCTTGATGGCGTCGCGGTCGTGCCGCGCGATGCCATCGACCAGCGCGTCCGCAGCCGCCTCGGGCGTCGGATAGGCATTCTGCGCGAAAGCGGCGGGCGCCAGCGCGAGCGACGCCGCCACGGCCGCGATATGCAGAAGGTGCTTGATATTCGTCATGTTCATGCGCTCCATCTCAACGTCCCCGTCCGCCGCCGCCACCACCACCGGCCGGGCGACCACCGCCACCCGCCGCCGGACGCGCACCACCGCCACCGCCACCCGCCGACGGACGCGCACCGCCACCGCCGCCACCCGCCGCCGGACGCGCGCCACCGCCGCCACCACCGGCCGTCGGACGCGCACCGCCGCCGCCATCGCGGGAACGTTGCGCCGCAGCCTCGCTCGCCCTGCCACGATCCACCTGGGCGCCTGCCTGCGGGCTGTTGGCACCGCGCAGCGCGTTGTCGCGGCTCGCGGACTGGGCACGCTGGCGCGCGGCGTCGCGGTCCGCGTTCTGCGCGCGGTTCTGTGCAGCACTCCGGTCGACGTTTTGCGCCCGGTCCTGCACGGCACTGCGATCGACGTTCTGCGCCCGGTTCTGCGCGGCGCCGCGGTCGACGTTCTGCGCCCGGTCCTGCACGGCACTGCGATCGACGTTCTGCGCCCGGTTCTGCGCGGCGCCGCGGTCGACGTTCTGCGCCCGGTCCGGCATGGCGCTGCGGTCGACGCTTTGCGCGCGCTCGCGCGCGGATCCGCTGCCGGCGTCGACGCCACGGTTCTGCATCGCCTGGTTGGCGCGCTCGCGGCTGGCGTCCCGGCTCGCGTCCCGGCCGGCATCCCTGCCGCGATACTGCTCGCGGTTGGCGACATCGCGCCGGTTCTCGAGGTTCCTGCGGGTCGCGTCGCCGCCGCGGTACGGCGTGTTGCCGCGCCGATCAGGATTGTGGTTCCAGTTCGCGTTCCTGTTGTTGCTGTCGATCCGGCGGTTGACGTTGATGTTGTTGTAGCGGTTGACGTTGATGTTGACGCTGTTGTGGCCCCAGCCACCGCCCCAGCGAACGCCGCCCCACAGCGCGTTGGTCACGCCGATGCCGACTCCCCAGGCGATGCCGGTGGCGATCGGCCGCGACCACCAGAAGCCGGGCGGCGGCGGGAAGAAGAACGGCGGGTACGCCACCCACGGCCACGGTCCGTACACGATCGTCGGGTTGAACGACGGCACGAAGACCACGGAAGGCTGCGCCTGCTCGATCACGATGACCTGCGGCGCCGACTGCTGCACGACCACCGTCTGCGTGGCCGACGGCGGTGCCGGCTCCGGCGCCTGCATCGACACCTTGACCTGTTCGTTCGACTGAAGGTTGCCCGCGGCCTGCGCCTTCTGGCGAAGCCGCTGCACGGAGTTCATCACGTCGTCGGGTTGCGCGAGGAACGCGTCGCCGATGTTCCGCACCCAGTCCGGCTGCCCGCCAAAGGTGATGAGCACCTCGGGAAACGCGACCAGCGACGCGACCGACGAATCCCAGGGCTCGTTCTCGACCATCTTCACCGCGTCGTCGCCCTTGGCGTCCGGATGCGCCTTCGACCAGGCCGCAGCCGCCGCAAAGTCCTCCGGATAGGTCGTGGCCATCAGCAGCTGGGCCAGCAACGAATCGGGATACAGCGCGATCTGCGCCGTCAGCTGATCGAGCTGCTCGTTGCTGAACGGCTTGGCGTCCTGCGCCTGCGCGGGTGGAAGGAAAAGCCCCAGCATCAGCGCCAGCGCGCCGATGATCCTGGACATCGCGGAACTCCATCTCATCTTGTTGTCTCCCTGCTCTCGAATGGACACCCGGTTCCCCGCAACCGCCCGTCGCGGAACGACCCGCGACGCTCCCGACTTTGCATTCCCGCACGCGGGAACCACGGTCGATCTGCGGCCTGCCGATCTCACCGCGACGTCCCCCCGGGCCGATCGTCGGATGGCAACCGGGAGCCGCCGCAAAAAACATGGGAGTGTTGCATTCAACGGATCACCTGTCCAATGCCAGAAATGCACCGGAGTCATAACCTGGACGCATGGCGGTCGGGGCGCCGTACCCTCCCCCATGCGCTGGCCCCTGCGAGGGGGCCGGGGAGTGACGGCTTCCCGCGGACGCCCGAGGCCTCCTCCGATGAACGCCCCGTCAACGCCGGCCGATGGCCGCGCTCGCGATCTTCTTCGTCATCGGCGGGATCGCCGGGCAGGCACTACGCCGCCTCCGCCTTCACCTCCGCCAGCGCGGCGTGCGCGGCCGCCAGCCGCGCGATGGGCACGCGGTACGGCGAGCAGCTGACGTAGTCGAAGCCGAGGCGGTGACAGAACGCGATCGACTTCGGATCGCCGCCGTGCTCGCCGCAGATGCCGACCTCGAGCCGGGGCCGGGTCCGGCGCCCCGCCGCCACGCCCATCGCCATCAGCTGGCCCACCCCGGCCTGGTCGATGGTCGCGAACGGGTTGTCGCGGAGGATGCCCTTCTCCAGGTACTCGCGCAGGAAACCCGTCTCGGCGTCGTCGCGCGAGATCCCGAACGTCGTCTGCGTGAGGTCGTTGGTGCCGAACGAGAAGAACTCGGCGTCGCGCGCGATGTCGCCGGCGGTGAGTGCCGCGCGCGGCACCTCGATCATGGTGCCGAACTGGTAGCGCACGCGCTGCCCGCGCTCCTTCATCACCGCGCGCGCCTCGTCCTCCAGGATCGCACGCTCGACCTTGAGCTCGTTGCTGTGCGCGGTGAGCGGGATCATGATCTTGGGCTTCACCCGGACGCCCTCCTGCGCGCACAGGCACGCCGCCTCGATGATCGCGCGCACCTGCATCCGCACCAGCGACGGCAGGTGGATGCCCAGCCGCACGCCGCGCAGCCCCAGCATCGGGTTCGCCTCGCGCATCGACTCGACGGCGGCCAGCAGCCGCTGCTTCTGCGCGAGCGTCCCGGCGAGACCGAGCGGATCGGCGCCCGCCGCGAGCTCGGCGCCGGCGATCTGCTGCCGGGTCTCCAGCACCGTCACGTCGCGCAGCAGGTCGTCGTGGCTCGGCAGGAACTCGTGCAGCGGCGGATCGATCAGGCGGATCGTCACCGGCAGCCCGTCCATCGCACGGAACAGCCCGACGAAGTCGTCGCGCTGGATCGGCAGCAGCTGCGCGAGCATGGCGCCGCGCTCCGCATCGTCCTGCGCCAGGATCATCCGCTGCACCAGCGGCAGGCGGCTGGTCTCGAAGAACATGTGCTCGGTGCGCGTGAGGCCGATGCCCTCGGCGCCGTACTCGCGTGCGCGCTCGGCGTCGCGCGGGTAGTCGGCGTTGGCCCAGACGCCGAGCCGGCGGAAGCCGTCGGCCCAGCCGAGCAGCTTGAGCAGGTACGGATCGTTGAAGTCGGGCACGACCGTCTTCAGCGCGCCGGCGAACACCTCGCCGGTGGTGCCGTCGATGGACACGACGTCCCCTTCCCGGAACACCCGGCCGCCGACGGACAGCACCCGTCGCTCGGCGTCGACGTCGAGGGTCGACGCACCGACGACCGCCGGCTTGCCGAACTGCCGGGCGACCAGCGCCGCGTGGCTGGTGCGGCCGCCGCGCGAGGTGAGGATGCCGTTGGCCGCGAGCATGCCGTGGACGTCGTCGGGCTTGGTCTCGGCGCGCACCATGATCACGGCCTTCCGTTCCGCGCCCGCCCAGGCCGCGGCGGTGTCGGCGTCGAAGACCAGCGCGCCCGACGCCGCGCCCGGCGAGACGTTGAGCCCGGTGGCGATGAGGTCCCCGCGTGCGCGTGCGGCGCGCCGCTCCGCCGGATCGAACTGCGGATGCAGGAAATAGTCGACGTGGTCGGGCGAGACGCGCAGCACCGCCTGCCGGCGGGTGATCAGGCGCTCGTCGGCGAGATCCACGGCCAGGCGGATCGCCGCCTGCGCCGTGCGCTTCGCGTCGCGGGTCTGCAGCATCCACAGCTTGCCGCGCTCGATGGTGAACTCGATGTCCTGCACGTCGCGGCAGTGCCGCTCGAGCCGCCGGCAGTGGCCGACGAACTCGCGCCAGATCTTCGGCATCGCGCCGGCCAGTTCGGCGATCGGCCGCGTCGCGCGGGTTCCCGCGACGACGTCCTCGCCCTGCGCGTTGGTCAGCCAGTCGCCCTCGATCTCGGGCTCGCCGGTGGTCACGTTGCGCGTCGTCACCACGCCGGTGCCGGAATCGGCGCCGAGATTGCCGAACACCATCGTCTGGACGTTGACCGCGGTGCCCAGGTCGTGCGCGATGCCGGCCGCATTGCGGTAGTCGATCGCGCGCTTGCCGTTCCACGAGCGGAACACCGCCTCGACGGCCAGCCGCAGTTGCAGCAGCGGGTCGGCGGGAAACGGGCGGCGCGTGCGCGCGGTCACGATCGCCTTGAACTCCCCGGTGATCGCTTCCAGCGCCGCGGCAGGCAGGTCGGCGTCGTTGGCCACGCGGGCGGCCGCGCGGTGGCGCGCGAGCACTTCCTCGAACGGCCCGTCGGGCAGTTCCAGCACCACCGTCGAGAACATCTGCACCAGGCGCCGGTACGCGTCGAAGACGAAGCGGCGGTCGCCGCCGCGCTGCGCCAGCAGGCCCTGCGCGACCTCGTCGTTGAGCCCGAGGTTCAGCACGGTGTCCATCATCCCGGGCATCGAGAACTTCGCCCCCGAGCGGCAGGAAAGGAGCAGCGGGTTGGCGGGATCGCCGAATTTCCGGCCTACGGCGCGCTCGATCTTCGCCAGCGCTGCCTGCACGTCGTCCCACAGCTCGGGCGGGAAGCCGCCGGCGGCAAGATAGGCGTTGCAGGCACGGGTCGTGACGACGAGCCCCGGTGGCACCGGCAGCCCCATCGACGCCATCTCGGCGAGGTTCGCGCCCTTGCCGCCGAGCAGGTCCTTCATCGATGCGTCGCCCTCGGCGAACAGGTACACCATCTTCTCGCGCCGGGGCTTGCGCACGGCCGAGGCAACGGGTGCGGCACGCCGGCTGGCGGCAGCGCGGGGGGCGGTCACGCGCCCGGCCTTCGGCGCGGGGGGCGGTCAGGCGTTCGGTCTTGGCGCGGGAGGTGGTCGAAGCCGGGGAGGACCGGCCGGAATCGGACTTGCGGGACATGATCGTGTTGCCTTGGAGAGGGCCCGGGCAGCAGCGACCGCGCCGGCGCGGCCCGTCCGTCGACGCACCGTCATGGTCGCGCGTATCGCCGCGACCGATGCTGACGAGCGTCAAGGGAGACGCGTGGGAAACGCGTGGGAAACGCGTGGGAAACGCGTGGGAAACGCGCGGGAAACGCGCGCCCGCGCGCCGAGGCGATCAGCCGTCGAGGCGCTTCAGCAGCGCCAATACCCGTTCGAAGGTCGCCCCGTACGGCGGCCACAGCAGCTTGCCGGCCGCGAACCGCGACTGGTGGAAGACCGCCTTCTCGTGGCTGAAGGCGACGAAGCTCAGTTCGCCGTGGTAGGCGCCGATGCCCGAATCGCCGATGCCGCCGAACGGCAGCCCCTCGTGCGCGAAATGCCACAGCGTGTCGTTGATGGTGACGCCGCCGGCGTGGGTCGCGCCGAGCACCTGCTCCCGGATCCGTGCGTCGCCGCCGAAAAGATAGAACGCCAGCGGCCGCGGTCGCGCGTTGACCTTCGCGATCGCCTCGTCGAGCGTGGCGTAGGTCTCGATCGGCAGCAGCGGGCCGAAGATCTCCTCCTGCATCACCGCCATGTCGTCGCGCGCGCCGACGATCAGCGTCGGCGGCAGCCGCCGCGCCGCGGGATCGGGCGACTCGCCTGGCGGCAGCAGCGAAAGGATGGTCGCCCCCTTCGCGCGCGCGTCCTCGATCAGCCCGTCGAGCCGCGCGTAATGGCGGGCGCTGACGATCGACGTGTAATCCGGATTGGCGGCGATCGTCGGGTACAGCCGCGCGACGCTGTCGCGGACGGCCGCGACGAACGCGTCGCGCAGCGCCGCCGGCACCAGCGCGTAGTCCGGCGCGATGCACGTCTGGCCGGCGTTGAGGAGCTTCCCGGCGACGAGCCGCGGCACGATCAGCGCGAGGTCGGCGTCGGCGACGACCAGCGCCGGGCTCTTGCCGCCGAGTTCCAGCGTCACCGGCACGAGGTTCGCCGCCGCCGTCTGCGCCACGTGCCGCCCCACCGCGGTCGAGCCGGTGAAGAACAGGTGATCCCAGCGCTGCGCGACGAAGCGGCGGCCCGTGTCGGCGTCGCCCTGGATCACGGCGAATTCGTCCTCGCGGAACCGCGCGGCGACGAGCTCGGACAGCAGCGCCGACGTGGCCGGCGTGATCTCCGACGGCTTGACCAGCACCCGGTTGCCCGCGGCCAGGGCACCGATCGCAGGGGCCAGCGCCAGCTGCACCGGATAGTTCCACGGGCTCACGATGCCGATCACGCCGCAGGGCTGCCGCCGGATTTCACCGTGGCCCGGCAGCAGCTCCAGCGGCGTGGGCACGCGCCGGGGCCGCATCCAGCGCGGCAGCTTGCGCATCGCGAGCCGCGCCTCGGTCGCGACGATGTGCAGTTCCGCCAGCCGCGTCTCGTGCGCGGACCGGTGGCCGAAGTCGCGGTCGATCGCCGCCACCAGCGCGTCCTCGTGGCGGGTGACGAGCTCGAGGATGCGCGCGACGCGCTCCCGGCGCACGGCCAGCGCGGGATTCGGCTCGGCGGCGAACGCGGCCTTCTGCAGCGCGAACAGGCGGTCGAGCTCCGCACTCCCGGCCGCGCCGGACCCGTCGGGCAGAGCGGTCGGTGCGGCCGCCGTCGTCGCGGAAGCGGCGGCGACGGAGCGGCAGCGGCAGGCAGCGAAGCGTTCTTGGCGTTCATGGGGTCCGGTCGTCGGTGGCGGGTGGTGTCGGGTGGCGGATCGCGCCGTTCATCGCGGCGCCGCCGGCGTCGCTGCCGGCGGCGGCACGGAAATCGACATGGGCGGATGGGCATGGGCGGCGGCGGCGGCGCGACGGCTGCCTGCATCTCGATCAGCAGGCGCTTGAAATCGGGCGACTCGCGGATGGCGCGTCCGGCGGCGGCGCGCAGCCGGTCGACCGCCTCCGGCGGCAGCACGAACGACGTCGGCAGGTCGTTGAGAAAGCGGCGCTCGCCGGCGTCGGACAGCGCGCCGAACGAGACGTCGATCGGATAGATGTCGATGTCGGGCACCGAGCCGACCTGCGACAGCACCGGGTTGCCGCCTCCCGCAAACGTCCCGGCCGCGCGCAACTGCCGAAACGTCTTCCAGCGCGCGATGATGTCCTTCAGGAGTTCCACCGCCTCGTACGAGTAGCGATCGATCGGCACGCCGGTGGCCCTGAGCAGGATCGCGAGGTCGGACGGCGGCCGCTCGCGCCGGTCCCAGTCGTTCTCCGGGACCGACAGCGAGTTGACGACGACCACGACGATGCGCTTCAGCGACTGGATGATCGGACCGTTCCGGACCGCATCCGAGGCCTCGACCTGCTCCAGCGCCTCCAGCACTCCGCGCACGCCCAGATTGTCGGCGAGGCCGCCGTCGACGAGGTGCAGGTACGGACGGTTGACGCCGTCCTGGAACGAATCGAGTTCCTTCAGCCGCTGCAGCGCGCGGCCGGCGGGGCGCGACGGATTGTTCGGGTCCTCCATGGCGCGCGCCCAGCGCGGCTTGCGGTAGCCGCAGGTGCCCCCGTAATTGTTGATCGTGACCGGCGACAGCACCAGCGGGACCGCCGACGACGCCGCCGCGGCGCGCGACAGCGGCACCTTTGCCACGTCGGAACAGATGAGGTCGAAGTCGCCCTGCGTGAAGGTGAGTCGCGAGCCGGTCGAGATGTCGGTGGCGGTCACCGTCGCCGTCGGTCCCGGCCTCGCCATCAGGTCGCCGAAGGTCGCGTTCTCGAACAGGATCTCGTCGTAGAGCTGCGCCGCCATTTCCGAACGGCCGTAGCTTTCGGACCAGAGCGCCGGCCAGTTGACCGGCGACAGCGTCCGGCTCAGCAGGTCGCCCTGCACGTTGCGCTTCAGGAAGCGCGCTTCGTAGGAATCGAACAGCTTCTCGCCGTGCAGCGCATACGCCAGCGCGGTGAAGCTCCCGCCGGAGACGCCGGTGATGAGGTCGACCTCGTCGAGCAGGCGGATCCGCTTGCCGCGCACCTCGATCTCGGTGCGCCGGAGTTCCTCGAGCACGCCGTAGCTGAACGCCGCGGCGCGCGTGCCGCCGCCGGAGAACGCGAGGATGAACAGCGTCTCCCGGTCCCGGTCGAGCGGGGCGCGCGCTTCGAACCGGTAGCCATACGCCGCCTGCGACTTCTCGAGCGACGGGTTGATCGGCCGCGACGCGCAGCCGGCAAGGACCAGCGCGAGCGCGACCAGCAGCCATCGCTGGATCGGGAAACGGGAAAGCAACGGGGGGCGCATCGTGGGGCCTGTCGGCGTCGGGACAACCGATGATTATAGCCGCGCGCGCCCGGGCGCCCGGCGGGGCGCACGACCGATCACCCGTCCCACGCCCGGCGCGTGAGCGCCCCCGCGCCCGCCCGGTGTTCAGCCCGGTGCTCGCGACATTATCAGTCCGGTCCCGACGACGATCAGCGCGGCGCCGGCGAGCATCGGGCCGGTGACGGATTCGCCGAGGAACAGCACGCCCCACAGCATGCCGAACACGGGGATCAGGAACGTGACGGTCATCGTCCGCGTCGGCCCGAGATCGGCCATCAGCCGGAAATACAGCACGTACGCGACGCTGCTGCACAGCAGCGCCAGCGCCAGCACCGCGGCCACCACCGGCAGCGTCACCGCAGCCACCGGCGGGCTGAAGGGCACCAGCGGCAGCAGCACCGCACCCGCGGCGACCTGGCTCCAGGCGGCGATGCCCCGCGGCGGCGCCGCGCTCGCGCGGCGCTTCACGTAGACGCCGGTCGCGGCGTAGCAGAACGTGGCGACGAGGCAGGCGCCGGTGGCCAGCAGCACGCGGACATCGACGACGACGGGTCCCGCGCGCGTGACCAGCGCGACGCCGCCCATGCCGACGACGAGACCCGCGAGCTTGCGCGCGGTGAGCCGCTCGCCCAGCCAGATCGCGCCCAGCAGGGCGCTGAACAGCGGCGCCGTGGCGTTGAGGATCGCCGAGTACGACGCCGGCAGCGTCAGCGCGGCCCAGGCGAACAGCGAGAAAGGGATCGCCGAGTTCATCACGCCGATCACGGCGTAGTGCTGCCCGTGCCGCGCCAGCTCCGCGTCGAACCCGATCGCCTTCAGCCAGGCGACCAGCGCCAGGCCGCCGATGACGACCCGCGCCGCCGCCGTCGCCACCGGACCCAGCACCGGCGCGAGAATGCGGAAGAAGTAGAAGCTCGCGCCCCAGATCGCCGCCAGCGTCACCAGCCGCGCGATGTCGGCGCCGGCGAGCGGCCTCAAGCGCCCGCCCCGCGCGGGGGCGTCGCGACGATGCCGCTCTCCAGCATCAGCAGCCACTCCTTGCGCGCGACGCCGCCCGCGTAGCCGGTCAGCGATCCGTCGGCGCCGACGATCCGGTGGCAGGGAATGACGATCGCCACCGGGTTGCGGCCGTTCGCCGCGCCCGTCGCGCGGACGGCGCGGGGGCGACCGATCGCGGCGGCGATGGCGCCGTAGCTCGCCGTCGCACCCCAGGGCACCGTCCGCAGCGCCGCCCACACCGCCTGCTGGAACGGTGTCCCGTCGGGCGCGACGGCCACGTCGAACACGCGACGCGTGCCGGCGAAGTACTCGGCGAGCTCGCGCGCGAGCTGGCGGAGCACGGGATCCTGCGGCGCGTGCCGCCAGTCCGGGCCGGGCGCCGGCGGGTGCGGGCCTTCCTCGAACCACAGGCCGGTGATCGCACCGCCGCGCGCGCACGCGAGCAGCGGGCCCAGCGGGCTGGCGAGATGGGCGTAGGCGGTCGGGATTGCGGCGGCGGATTCCGTCGCGGGCTGGGCAGTCATCGGGTCACTCCGGCGTCGAGGAAAGGGGAAGAGGAATTGCGCCGCGGGGGTCGCCTGGGCCGCATCGACCGCGGCGCCGGCCCACAGGTGCAGGACGGCATACGCGCGCCACGGCCGCCACCGCTCGGCCACCGTCCGCGCCTGCGCGGCGGTCGCCGGTCTCGCGCCGCCCAGCGCGCGGCGCACGACGAGGTCGCCGTCGGGGAACGCATCGGGCCAGCGCAGCGCGCGCATCGCGATGTACTGCGCGGTCCACGAACCGATGCCGGGCAGCGCGGTCAGCGCCGCCAGCGTGGCGTCGACATCGACCGATCGCTCGAGCACGACTTCGCCCGCGGCGACCGCGCGGGCGAGCGCGACCAGCGTGGCGGCGCGCGCTCCGGTGAACCCCAGCGCCGTCAGTGCCTGCGGCGGCGTGCCGGCCAGCACCGCCGCGGACGGAAAGAGGCGCGACGGGACGGCGCGGCGACCGGCCGCCGCGTCGGCCAGCGGTGTGCCGATCGCCGCGGCGAGTCGCGTCAGCAGCGTCCGCGCGGCGGCGACGCTGATCTGCTGGCCGGCCACGGCGCGCACGGCGAGTTCGAACGGATCGCAGCTGCCGGGCACGCGCAGCCCCGGCCTTGCCGCGGCGAGCGGCCCCAGCGCCGCAGCCACCGCGGCCGGATCGCAGCCGAGGTCGAACGCCGCCCGGACCCGCGCCAGTGCCGCCGGCACGGCGCGGGCGAGCGACGACGACAGCGACACCGTCAGGGCGTGCCGTCGCGGCGCACGGCGCACCTCGACCACGCCCGCATGCGTCGCGCCGCGTGCCGCGACGGCAAGCGTGCGCCGGTACGCCGTGGCCGTGACGACTTCGACCCCGCCGATCGCGCGCGCGCCGAGAAAGCCGAGCATCGCGGCGAAGTCGTACGGTGGCCGGTAGGCGAGCTCGAACACCAGCGGCCGGTCGACGGCAGCGGCCCTGGCGCCCGACCCGGCGGTCGCCGCGAGCGTGCTCGTGCCGAACCGCGCTGTCGCGGCCGAAACCCCGCCGCCGGCCACGCGCGCTTCGCGCGCCCGGCGCAACGCGCCCGGCGCCATCCGGTAGCGCGCGCGGAACAGCGCGTTGAAGCGCCGGACGCTGGCGAAACCGCTGGCGTACGCGACGTCGGTGACCGGCAGTGAGGTATCGGTGAGCAGGCGCTTGGCCAGCAACAGCCGCTGCGTCTGCGCGTACTCGACCGGCGACACGCCGAACGCGTCGGCGAACACGCGCCGCAGGTGACGCGCGGTGACGCCGATGCGCGCCGCGAGCTCCTCGACGCCACCGTCGGCCAGCGCGCCGTCCTCGATCAGTTCCACCGCCGCCTGCGCCAGTCGCGCCGGCGCGTCGATGCCGGCCTGTCCCGGCGCGAGCTCCGGCCGGCAGCGCAGGCAGGGGCGAAAGCCCGCCACCTCGGCCGCGGCGGCGCTGCCGAAGAAGCGGCAGTTCTCGCGCCGTGGCGTGCGCACGCCGCACACCGGCCGGCAGTAGATCCGCGTCGACGTGACGCCGACGAAGAAGCGGCCGTCGAAGCGCGCGTCGTGGGCGGAGAGCGCGCGGTAGCAGGCGTCGGGGTCGAGGCGCATGGCGGCATTATCGCCCGCGTACCTGTCCGTCGCTCGCCGTTTTCGGACCTGGCATTCGCCGACGCCGACCCCCGTCCGACCCTCCCCCGGCCGCGGTCGTCGCCCGGCGCGTTCGCGCCTGCGCCGCGCGGTCGGTGCGTCCCCTGCCGCGGGCGGCGAAGCTCCCGCATAATCGCGATACGCCGTCCGTCCCCGCCTCCGGAGATCGCCCGCATGACCCCTCGCCCGTTCCGCGCCCTCGCCGCCGCCGTCCTCCTGTCCGCGGCGCTGCTGCCGATCGCCGCGGCCGCGCAGGCTCCCGACAAGCTGGTATTCGCCACCGACTGGCTGGCGCAGGCCGAGCACGGCGGTTTCTACCAGGCGCTCGCCGAAGGCACGTACCGCAAGCACGGGCTCGACGTGACGATCCGGCAGGGCGGGCCGCAGGTGAACGGGTTGCAGCTTCTCGCCGCCGGTCAGCTCGACGTCGCGATGGGCGACGCCTTGCAGGTGCTGTCGGCGGTCGAGCAGGACGTGCCCGTCGTCGCCGTCGCGGCGACGTTCCAGAAGAATCCGACGGTGCTGATCTCGCATCCCGGCGTGACCCGGCTCGAGGAGCTCAAGGGGCGGCCGATCGCCATCGGCGCGGCGGCCAATACGACGTTCTGGCCATGGCTGAAGCAGAAGTACGGCTTCGCGGACGAGCAGAAGCGGCCGTACGGATTCTCGGTGCAACCGTTCCTGGTCGACCGGGCGCTGTCGCAGCAGGGCTTCGCGACCTCCGAGCCGTTCTCGATCGAGCAGGCCGGCATCCGGCCGGTCGTGTTCCTGCTTGCCGACCAGGGCTATCCGCCGTACTCCGAAGCGCTGATCGTGACGCGCGACACGCTGGGCAAGCGCACCGACGCGCTCAAGCGCTTCGTCCGCGCATCGGCCGAGGGCTGGAAGAGCTACCTCGCGAATCCCGCGCCGGGGAACGCGCTGATCCGGAAGGACAACCCGCAGATGAGCGACGCGCTGCTCGCGTACGGCGTGCGCAAGATGCGCGAGTACGCGATCGTCGAGGGCGGCGACGCGAAGTCGCTGGGGCTGCTGACGATGACCGCCGCGCGCTGGCAGACGACGGTCGACTTCATCCGCGGCGCGGGGCTGGCCCGGCCCGGCGTCGACTACGCGAAGGCGTGGACGCTCGACGTCGTGAAGGACGTGCGCGTGCTGCCATGAGCGTGGCGGACGCGCCGGCGGCGCCCCCGTACGGCGGGCCGGTCGCGGCGGCGGCGCGGAACCCCGATCCGGGCGGGCCGATCGCATCGGCGGCGCGGAACCCCGATCCGGCGTCGCCGGTCGTTGCGATCGCCGGTGCGAGCAAGACCTGGAGCGGCGGCACGCGCGCGCTCGATCCCGTGGACCTCGTCGTCCGGGCCGGCGAGTTCGTGACGCTGCTGGGACCGTCGGGCTGCGGCAAGTCGACGCTGCTGAACCTCGTCGCCGGCCTCGCCGCACCGACGACCGGATCCCTGTCGTGGTGGGGCGGCGGCTTCGACGCGACCGGCGGAGCGGGACGGCGGCTCGCGTTCGTGTTTCAGGCGCCGACGCTGATGCCCTGGGCGCGCGTCGATGCCAACGTGCGCCTGCCGCTCGACCTCGCCGGGGTTCCGCGCGCCCGGGCCGCCGCCGAGGTCGACGCCGCGCTCGCGCTCGTGGGTCTGCGCGATTTCGCGCGCCACTTTCCGCGCGAGCTCTCCGGCGGCATGCAGATGCGCGCGTCGATCGCGCGCGCGCTCGTCACCGCGCCGGACCTGCTGCTGATGGACGAGCCGTTCGGTGCGCTCGACGAGTTCACGCGGCAGCGGCTCGACGGCGAGCTGCTCGCGCTGTGGGCCGGACGGGGCCTGACGGTCGTCTTCGTCACGCACAGCGTCGCCGAGGCGGTGTTCCTGTCGACCCGCGTCGTCGTCATGGGCGCGCGGCCGGGCCGCGTGCTGGCCGACGAAGCGATCCCCGAGCCGTATCCGCGGGACGACGCCTTTCGCCATTCGCCCGCGTTCGCCGGGCACTCCCGCCGGCTGTCGGCGTGCGTCGCCGCCGCAGGTGCCGACGCCGACGACTCGCCCCCGGGCGCGCGGCCGCGATGAGCCGGGACGAGTCGCGCTGGTTGCGATGGGGCGCGCCGCTCGCGGTCGCGCTGGTCGCGCTGGGCCTGTGGCAAGCGCTGGTGGTCGCTACTGGGACGTGCCGGCGTACCTGGTGCCCTCGCCGCTGAAGGTCGCGCAGACGCTGATCGCCGACCGCGCGTTGCTGTTCGACTCGCTCGGCGTCACCGTCGGCATCGCGCTGGCCGCGCTGGCCGCGGCGACGGTGGTCGGCACCGCGATCGCACTGCTGTTCGTACAGAGTCGCTGGATCGAGGCGAGCTTCTTCCCCTACGCGATCCTGCTGCAGGTGACCCCGATCGTCGCCATCGCACCGCTGATCATCATCTGGGTGAAGGACACGCGCACGGCGCTGATCCTGTGCGCGACCGTCGTCGCGATCTTCCCGATCATCTCGAACACCACGCTCGGCCTGCGCAGCGTCGACCCCGGGCTGCTCAACCTGTTCCGCCTCAACCGCGCGACGAGGTGGCAGACGCTGGCGCGGCTGCGGGTTCCTTCCGCGCTGCCGTACTTCTTCGGCGGGCTGCGCATCGCCGGCGGGCTGTCGCTGATCGGTGCGGTGGTCGCGGAATTCGTCGCCGGCACCGGCGGCCAGGGCGCGGGCCTCGCCTACCAGATCCTGCTCGCCGGCATCCAGCTGAACATCCCGCGGCTGTTCGCGGCGCTGGTGTTGATCGCGCTGGCCGGGGTCGCGTTCTTCGCCGCGACGGTGTGGGTCGCACGCATCTCGCTCTCGCGCTGGCACGAGAGCGAGCTCACGCCCGGAGAGTGACCAGTCCCCGGCGCCGAGGGCTCCTGGCAGGCGCTGCGGCCGGACGCAGGGCGTCCGGCGCGTCCTGGTCTACAGCTTGTTGTGTGCGCCGTTGCAGAATGGCGCTGTCCCCGTGTGCTTGCAGCCGCACAGGTAGACCGTCTTCGCCTCGGTCATCGTGAATTTCGTCGGCGTGAAACCCGTGCCTTTGTGCGAGCCGTCGCAGAAAGGCTGGTTCTTCGAGCGTCCACAGGCGCACCAGAAATGATCGCCGGCCTTCAGGTCGACTGCGTACGGCGCTTTCTGGGTGATCACAGGATCGGGCATGACGGATTCCTTCACGTTAATTCTTCATTATCGCACCCCGACCGAACGCCCATACAGAGAATGCAGGTCGCTGACGGCATGGCGGCGCCGCCGAGGACCGGCGCCGCCGGCAACCGGGTCAAAGGTACTTGATGCGACTGCGCAGGCTGTCCACGTCCGTCGTCGCGTCGCGCAGCGCCGTGCCGTTGCCCGTCGTTCCGACGATCACCGCCTTGCCCGAGATCGGGATGATGCTGTCGACCTGGAAACGGCCGCCGGCCCCGCGCAGGAAGCACTCTTCGTCGAAGTACAGGCGGTCGCCTTCGGTCCCGACCGCATCGGATTCGATGGTGTCGAAACCGATCAGCCTGGCGATGTCGTCGTGGCCGCCGATGTCGATCGCTTCGATCGAACGGTTTTCGGGGGTAATCAATAGCGCTTTCATCTGCGGTCACCTCGCTGATGCGGACGGTCGTGGTTCGGAATCGACGGGCGCCGGATGGCCCGACGTGCGGAGGCGTTCGGCGATCGCGCCTGGCGCACGATGCGTCGATGTCGACTTCGGATCTTAGCCAGAGGGCTGCCAGAATTCCAATTGATTGTAGCTAACCTGTCGATAGGCAACTGCTATTGCCTGCAATCCGGGCCGCGGCCCGCGTCGCGCCCGGGGTCACGACACCGGCCATCCTGAATGGCCGAACGCGATGGCACCGGCCCAGAGCAGCAGGCCGAGGCCGAGGGGTCGCGCCAGGACCCGTCCCCACGCGAGGTTCTTCTCGACCGCCATCACCGCGGCGAGCGCGAGCATCCAGCCGATGCTTCCCGCGCCGACCACGAACATCACGACCATCAGCGACCAGCTGCAGCCGATGCAGAAGATGCCGTGGCGCAGGCCGAGGCGCAGGCTGTCGCGGCGCGGGTCGCGGCCGCGCCAGTTCTCGGTGATGAACGACACCGGCGACCGGCAGCGGTCGAGACACACGTACTTGAGCCGGCTGAACTGGTAGAGACCGGCAAGGGCCAGGACCGCGGCGCCGACGGCCCACCCGTGGGCCGTCAGCCAGTCGCTGCGCGCCGCTGCCATGTGGAGGGCGGCGTCCAGGCCGTGCACCGCGATGCCGAACAGCATCCACGCGACAACGTATCCGGCGACGACACAGGCCAGCAACTCGAGGCGGTCGCGGCGCGACGCCGTGAGACGCCGGAACGCCTCGACCAGGGGCAAGGTCGTGGGCAGCATCATCGCCGCGATCCTTCCGGCGCGACCGGCCCCGGGATGCGCACCGTCGCCAGCACGACGGCGCCCGCCACGAAGAACACGGCGAGCGACGCCATCGCCCAGCGCTGGCTTCCGGTGGCAACGCTGACCGCGCCGAAGAGGAACGGGCCCAGCGCCGACGACGCGCGGCCGGCGAGCGCATGGAAGCCGAAGTACTCGGACGCGCGGTCGCGCGGAACCATCGCGGCGAACAGGCTGCGGAACAGCGATTGGGTGGAGCCGAGAACGAGGCCCAGCGAAACCGCGATCATGAGGGCGCCGGCGTGGCCCTGCGCCACGGCCATGAGCCCCAGCGTCACCATCCACAGCGCGAGCGTCACGTAGATCGCGCCGCGCTGCGACCAGCGCCCGCCCAGCCAGCCGAAGAACACCGTCGACGGGATCGCGATCGCCTGGAACGCCAGCGAGAGCACGAGCACTTCCTGCACGTCGAGCCCGAACGTCGTCTTCAGCATCACCGCCGTGAAGAAGATGACGGTCACGACGGCATCGTTTACCAGGTAATAGGCGAGCAGGAACTTCGGCACCTCGCGCTCGCGGCGCCACCGCCTGATCGTGTCCCAGATCCGGCGGTAGGGACCCGGATCCCCGGCGCCGCCCCGGGCCGGCGCGGCGGCCGGCAGCGCGGCGACGGCGGGCAGGCCGATCGCCAGCAGGAAGGCCGCGGTGACCAGGAACGCGTTGGCGAAGTTCGCGGCACTCGCGGCGTCCAGGCCCCCGCGGGTGAAAGGCAGGCACAGCAGGAAGCACGCGATGCCGCCGAAATAGGACAGGCCCCAGGCCAGCCCCGACAGGCGCGACATGCCGTGACCAGTCGCCACCAGCGGCAGGAAGGAGTTGTAGAGGCTGGCGCCGATCGTGGCGCCGACGTGGGCAAGCACGAACAGCGCGACGCCGGCGAACACGTCGCCACGACCGACGGTGACGAGCAGCGCGGTGGCGAGTCCGCAGCAGATCGTCGCCGCCGCCAGCATCGACCGGCGCCGTCCGCTGGCGTCGGCGACGGCGCCGATCCACGGCGCGAGCACACCGGCGATGATGAGCGACAGGCCGACGGCCAGCGACCACAGCAGGTCGGCCCGTCCGCCGTCGACCGCGACGTACGACGTGAAGAAGATCGCGTACGCGACGCCGGGAATCATGATGCCGTAGCCGTGCATGGCCACGTCGTAGAGGATCCACGCGGCGACGACGCCGCGTCGCGTCCGCGTTGCAGGTGGGCGTGGCACGTCGTGCACTGCGGCTTCGAAGACGGTGGCCCGCGGAATCCGGCTCGCGCGGCGCCGATCAGCGACGGCGGGAGCCGGTCGCGCGACCCGGGGCCGGCATCCTCGCGCCATCCGCTGCGTCCGTACCCGCCTCCCTGGCCGCGATCTCCCGCTCCACGCTCCATACCGCTTGCCGGAACGCTTCCGCGGCCGGCGAGAGCGCAGTGTCGCGCAGCCAGGCGAAGCCGTAGCCCGTTTGCATCCACGCGGCGCGCGGATGAAGCGCGACGAGCTTTCCCGCGGCGATCTCCTCGGCGAGAAACGCCATCGGTGCTGCGCCGACCGCGTCGCTGGCGAGCACGACGTCCTTGGCCATCCGGATCGAGTCCACCTTGATCGGCGGCAGGTAATCGCCGGTGTCGGGATCGATGATGCCGACCTTCGCGAGGGCGAAGAAATCCCGCGCGACCCGCGGCGTCATTCGGGTCCCGACGAACGGGTGCTTCAATATGCGTTCGATGGTGAGGTTCTTCCCGGCGAGCAGCGGGTGGCCCGCGCGGCAGTAGAAGTAGCCCTTGTGGGGCGGCAGGCTCTCGGTAGCGATCCGCGCTTCGCCGGCGACGATGCTCTGCTCGATCACGGCGAGATCGAGCCGTCCCGCCAGCAACGCATCGACGATCGCACGCAGGTCGTCCGCCATCACTTCGATTCGAAGGGACGGGTGCAGGCCCGCGAGGCGGCCGACGGCGATGCCGACCGACATCTGGGCCGGGTAGGCGCCGGCCCCGACACGCAGCTCGCCGATTTCGAGACCGCGCATCAGCTTGAGCTCGCGCTCCAGATCGGCCGCGTCGTCGATCAGCGCCCGTCCCCGCGACAGCACCAGCTCGCCGAACGAGGTCAGCTCGACGCCGCGCGGCGTCCGGTTGAACAGCTTCTCGCCGAGGCGCCCCTCCAGTCCGGCGATGCTGCGCGACAGGGCCGGTTGGGTCATGTGCAGCGCCTGCGCCGCCCGGGCGTAGTTCCGATAGCTGGCGAGCGTGATGGCCTGGTGCAGGAGTCGAAGGTCGAGCACGATGCCCGCAGTTTATCAGCCGATGCCGCAAAGTCATTGGACGGGCACGAAGAGCCGTAGGTAGCCTTCGCAGCCGTTTGCGGAACCACGGTTCCGACCCTCGTCCCCGCCCAAAGTCCCGGTTCGGGGGATCACACCGGCGACGTCACCGGGGCTTTCCCGGCGCCCGGGCCAACACCAACACCAACAAGAGCAAGCAAGAGCAATCTTCGGGAGGCGAACATCGTGCGAAAACGGATCCAGACAGGATTGGCTCGTGGAGTGGCAGGCTTGCTGCTGGGGCTTGCCGCGACGACTTCAGCCTTCGCGCAACCGGCGAAGCAGCCCAACATCCTGGTCATCTGGGGCGACGACATCGGCCAGTTCAACATCAGCGCCTACAACAACGGCATGATGGGCTACCGGACCCCCAACATCGACAGCATCGCCAGGGAGGGCGCGCTGTTCACCGACTGGTACGGCCAGCAGAGCTGCACCGCCGGCCGGGCGGCGTTCGTCACCGGACAGTCGCCGATCCGCACCGGTCTCACCAAGGTCGGCCTGCCCGGCGCACCCGAGGGCATGAAGAAGGAAGACCCGACGATCGCGACGCTGCTGCGGGCGCAGGGCTACGTGACCGGCCAGTTCGGCAAGAACCACCTGGGTGATCGCGACGACATGCTGCCCACGGTGCACGGCTTCGACGAGTTCTTCGGCAATCTCTACCACCTGAACGCCGAGGAGGAGCCGGAGAACCCCGATTACCCGACGAACCCCGAATTCAGGAAGAAGTTCGGACCACGCGGCGTGATCCACAGCTTCGCCGACGGCCGCATCACGGATACGGGCCCGCTGACGCGCAAGCGCATGGAAACGATCGACGAGGAAGTCACCGCCAAGGCGCTCGACTTCATGGCGCGCGCGAAGCAGGCGAACAAGCCGTTCTTCCTCTGGTGGAACTCGACGCGGATGCACATCTTCACGCATCTCAGGAAGGAATCCGAAGGCAGGACCGGGCTGGGCATCTACGCCGACGGCATGGTCGAGCACGATGGCCACGTCGGGCAGGTGCTGGCAAAGCTGAAGGAGCTGGGCCTCGACCAGAACACGATCGTCATGTACTCGACCGACAACGGCGCCGAGACCTTCACCTGGCCCGACGGCGGCACGACGATGTTCCGCGGCGAGAAGAACACCCAGTGGGAAGGCGGCTACCGCGTGCCCACGGTGATCAGGTGGCCCGGCGTCATCAAGCCCGGCACCGTCGTCAACGACATCGCCGCGCACGAGGACATGCTGACCACGCTGGTGGCCGCGGCCGGCGACAGGACGGCCAAGGAAGACCTGTTGAAGGGCCGGGCGATCGGCGGCCGCACGTACAAGGTCCACCTCGACGGCTACGACCTCGGGCCGGCGCTCAAGGGCGAGGCCAAGTGGCCGCGCCGCGAGTTCCTCTACTGGACCGACGACGGCAGCGTCGCGGCGCTGCGCTACGACAACTGGAAGGTGACGTTCCTCAAGCAGGAGCACGAAGGGCTCAAGGTCTGGCAGCAGCCGTTCACCGAGATGCGTGCGCCGACGATCGCGAACCTGCGGATGGATCCGTTCGAGCGTGCCGAGCACGAGAACGCGATGGGCTTCCAGCGTTGGTACCTGGAGCGCATGTTCCTCATCGCACCGGCCGGCGCGTATGTCGGACAGTGGCTGCAAAGCTTCAAGGACTTCCCCCCGCGCCAGAAGCCCGGCAGCTTCAACCTCGACCGGGTGATGGAGGCCGTGACGCGCGGCGCGGGCGACAAGTAGCCGGTCGTCCGCGGGCGCGGCCCGAAACGCCCCCCCTCCGCAAGGCGGAGATAGCCATGAGCATCCTCCGAATCCTCGCCGCGTCGGCAGCTATCGCGGCGGCGACGGCGGCCTTCGGCCAGCCGCCGGGTCCGCCGTCGAACGCGCTTAAGGCCCCCGCCGCCACCAACGAGGCCGCGACGGCACGCGGCCTCTCGGTCGCCAATAAGCCGTGGACGGGCGACTTCGACCGGATGCTCGAGCGCCGGATGATCCGCGTCTACGCGCCGTACAGCCGATCGCTCTACTTCAACGACAAGGGGCGCGAACGCGGCCTTTCGGCGGAGCTTGTCCGCGACTTCGAGCGCTGGGTGAACCAGAAGTACGCCAAGCAGCTCGGCAAGCGGCCCCTCACGATCTACATCGTGCCGGCCACCCGCGACAAGCTGCTGCCGGACGTGTTCGACGGACTGGCCGACATCGCCGTGGGCAACCTTACCGTCACCGAGGACCGGCTGAAGCTGGTCGACTTCGTGGCCCCCGCGGCGGTGAGGACGGTGGACGAGATCGTGGTCACCGGCCCTGCCTCGCCGCCCATCGCCTCCCTCGACGACCTCGCGGGCAGGACGGTCCACGTGCGCCGCGCCTCGAGCTATCACGAGAGCCTGGTCGCGCTGAGCGCACGCCTGCGCGCGGCCGGCAAGCCGGAGATCAGGCTCGTGCTCGTTCCCGACGCGCTCGAGGACGAGGACATGCTGGAGATGCTGAATACCGGCCTGCTCGAAGTGATGGTCGTCGACGACTGGAAGGCGAGGATGTGGGCGCAGGCGCTGCCGAAACTCGTGCTGCACCCCGACCTCGTGCTGCGCGACAACGGCCGCATCGGCTGGGCGATCCGCAAGGACAGCCCGCGGCTGGCCGCCGAAATCGAGGATTTCCACCGGAACTGGGCGGCGAAGCAGGGCGTGATCGATTACCGTCTCGCCCAGTACATGAAGCGCGTCAAGGAGTTGAAGGACCCGACCGGGACCGGCGAATGGCGCCGGTTCAAGGAGACGCTCGCGCTGTTCGAGAAATACGGCGACCGGTACGGCTTCGACCCGCTGATGCTGGCGGCGCAGGGCTACCAGGAATCCACGCTCGACCAGAACGCGAAGAGCCACGTCGGCGCGATCGGCGTCATGCAGATCATGCCCGCCACCGGCGCCGAGCTGAAGGTCGGCGACATCCGGCAGATCGAGCCCAACATCCACGGCGGCGCCAAGTACATGGACCAGCTGATGGCCAGGTATTTCCCCGACGCGAGGTTCAGCGAGGCCAACCGCCCGCTGTTCGCGTTCGCAAGCTACAACTGCGGGCCGGGCAACGTCGCGAAGATGCGCCGGGAGGCGGCGAGGCGCGGTCTCGATCCCGACAAATGGTTCAACAACGTCGAGATCGTGACGGCCGAGAAGATCGGCATCGAGACCACCACCTACGTGCGCAACATCTACAAGTACTACGTCGCGTACAAGCTGCTGCTCGAAGCCCACGACGCGGCGGAGAAGGCACGGCAGCAGCTCGCGCCCGCCGGACGCTGATCATCGGGCGGCGTCGGCCGACTGCCTCGCCACGGCGTTCTCGCCCGGCACGGCATGGCGTCAGGTGCCGAATCGCGTGATCGTGACGTCGGAGTAGGGGACGAGCTTCCTCTCGACGTGGCGGGCGGCGCGATCCTGATCGCCAGCCATGCGCAGCAGGAGAACCACGAAGACAAGGATCAGGGACCAGCCGACCACGGCAAGCAATATCCAGTTCAACGACATTTCGATCCTTCCCGCCAGGCGCCCCGCTGCCACGTGGGCGGCGGATCGACCTTCTCCGCAGGTTGCTGCGCAAAGGCCCCCACCGCGCAGCCTAGTCCGTTCGCCGGACAGGCTCCGTTCGGTTCCGTACATAGCACGGTGTCATTGCGAAGGGAGCGTCTGCGGGCGCGACACCGGCGCCAGGCGGACCACGGCGATCCGCTAAACTCCCGGCATGGCTGATCGCACGCTGCTGCTGCGCCACGCGACCGTCGTAGCGACGATGGACGACGCGCGCACCGAGATCGCGGACGGCGCCGTGCTGATCCGAGGCGACGCCATCGCCGCCGTGGGACCGACTGCCGCGTTGCCCGACACCGCCGACGAGGTGATCGACCTCGGCGGCCACGCGCTGCTGCCGGGCTTCGTCAACACGCATCACCACCTGTACCAGTCGCTGACGCGCGCGGTCCCGGCGGCGCAGGATGCGAGCCTGTTCGACTGGCTGTCGACCCTCTATCCGATGTGGGCCCGGCTGACGCCCGACATGCTGCGGGTGTCGACGCTGACCGGCATGGCCGAACTGCTGCACTCCGGCTGCACGACGACCAGCGACCACCTGTACCTCTTCCCCAACGGCAGCCGGCTCGACGACACCATCGCCGCGGCCGGCGAGATCGGCATGCGCTTCACCGCCTGCCGCGGCGCGATGAGCGTCGGCCGCTCGGCGGGCGGGCTGCCGCCCGATTCGCTGGTCGAGCGCGAGGACGCGATCCTGGCCGACATGGCGCGCGTCGTCGCCGCGTTCCACGATCCGCGGCCGCGCGCGCTGCTGCAGGTGGCGCTGGCGCCGTGCTCGCCGTTCTCGGTGTCGGCCGGGCTGATGCGCGAAACGGCGACGCTCGCGCGCTCGCTGGGGGTCCGGCTGCACACGCACCTGGCCGAGAACGACGACGACGTCGCCTACTCGCTCGAGCGCTTCGGCCGCACGCCGGCCGAGTACGCCGAGGCACTGGGCTGGACCGGCGCCGACGTCTGGCACGCGCACTGCGTGAAGCTCGATGCGCCGGGCATCGCCCGCTTCGCCGCCACCGGGACGGGCGTCGCCCACTGTCCGTGCTCCAACCAGCGGCTGGGCTCCGGCATCGCGCCGCTGCGGGCGATGCTCGACGCCGGCGTGCGCGTCGGTCTGGGCGTGGACGGCAGCGCGTCGAACGACGGCGCCGACATGCTCGGCGAGGCGCGCGCGGCGATGCTGCTGCAGCGCGTCGCCCGCGGACCCTCCGCGCTGTCGGCGCGCGAGGCGCTGGCGCTGGCAACGCGCGGCGGCGCCGCGGTCCTCGGCCGCGCCGACATCGGCGTGCTGGCGCCCGGGATGGCCGCCGACCTCGCCGCCTTCGACCTCGGCCGGCCCGCCTATGCCGGCGCGGCCGAGCACGACCCGCTGGCGGCGCTGGTGTTCTGCGCGCCGCAGCCGGCGGCGTTGACGATCGTCAACGGCCGGATCGTCGTGCGCGACGGCCGGATCGTCAGCATCGACGAGCGCGCCGCGCTCGCTCGGCACCGGACGTTCGCCCGCGCGCTCGGCGCGCCCGACGGCCCGCCGGGGGACCTCCGTTGAGCATGCCCGAGCGCTGCGACGCCGTGGTCGTCGGCGGCGGGGTCGTCGGCGTGGCCGTCGCCTGGCACCTGGCCCGCTTCGGTGCCGGCAAGGTGCGGCTGATCGAGCGCGGCACGCTGGGCGGCGGCACCACGGCGCAGTCGTCGTGCATCCTGCGCACGCACTACTCGGTGCGCGAGAACGCCGCGCTCGCGCGCGCCGCGCTGGAGGTGTTCGCCGACCTTCCGCGCTACCTCGAGGATCCCGAGGCCGACTGCGGCTTCACCCGCTGCGGCTACCTGATCGTCGCGCCGGACGGCGCGCCCGCCGAGGCGGTGCGCGCCTCGCTGGCGATGGAGCGGGAGCTCGGCATCGACGCCCGCGAGATCGGCGCCGACGACGCGCGCCGGCTGCTGCCGCTGCTGCACCTCGACGACATCGCCTGCATCGGCTGGGAGCCGGACGCCGGCTACGCCGACGCCTATCTCACGCTGTCCGCGTTCGTCCGCGCCGGGCGGCGGCTGGGCGTCACGTTCGAGGAGGGCATCGCCGCGACCGGCCTCGTCCGCGACGGCGCGCGCATCACCGGCGTGGAGACGACGCGCGGCCGCATCGACACGGGGGTCGTCGTCAGCGCGCAGAACATCTGGACCGACGAGCTCGCGCGCTGGACCGGGGTCGCGCTGCCGCTCGTCCGCTCGCGCCACGCGGTGTTCACCCTGGCCGGCCCCGCGCCGTACACGCGCGACCTGCCGGTGCTGAAGGACCTCGCGTCGCCGTCGAAGCTGTACCTGCGCAGCTACGGCGGCCGGGAACTGCTGGTCGGCGACGGCAACGAAGGCGAGACGCTGGACGCGCCGAACACCGAGCAGGCCGACGTTCCGCTCGACCACGTCCTCGCGCTGGGCGGCGAGGTCGCGCACCGGCTCCCCGCGTTCGCCGAGGCCGGGCTCGCCGCCTCGTGGACCGGCGTCTACGACGTGACGCCCGACTGGAACCCGGTGCTCGGCGCGCTGCCGGGACTCGAGGGACTCGTCGTCGCCTACGGCTTTTCCGGCCACGGCTTCAAGCTGTCCCCGGTGGTCGGCCGGCTGGTCGCGCAGATGGCGCTGGGGCAAGCACCCGATCTCGATCCCGCCCCGTACGCGCTGTCGCGCTTCGCGGGCGGGCGCCTCCTCGCCGGCCGCTACGGCGCCGGCGCGGTGTCCTGACGCGCGGGTCCGGCGGCCCGGGCGCCTCACGCGGGCCCGGCGGCCCGGGCGCCTCACGCGGGCCTGGCGGCCCGGGCGCTTCACGAACGGTCCGGCGCACTGCGCGGCTGGGGCGACGTCCGCCGCTTGGCTGGCGCGGCGCGTCACGGCATACTCCGTCGACCGCGCCGCCGCCCGGGCGCCCGCCCGGGCCCGCGGCGACGCATTCACCACCAGGAGAGATCGCATGTTCCGGACCCGCCTCGCCGCCGCGGCACTCGCCGCCGCCGTCGCCTTCAGCACCGCCGCCGTCGCACAGGACCGCGTGTTCTTCGGCATCGCCACCGGCGGCACCGGCGGCACGTACTACCCGCTCGGCGGGATGCTCGCGCAGCTGATCTCGAACAAGGTCACGCTCAACGGCAAGAAGCTCTCCGCCACCGCCGAGACCGCCGGCGCCTCGGTCGCCAATGCGCAGCTCCTCGCGCGCAAGGACATCGAGAGCGCCTTCGTCGCCGCCGACATCCTCGACGCCGCGTACAACGGGAAGGGCCAGTTCGAGGGCAAGCCGGTGAAGAACCTGCGCGCGCTGGGTGCGCTGTATCCCGAGCAGGTCCAGCTGGTGACGCTCGCGTCCGCGAACGTGAAGTCGTTCAAGGACCTCAAGGGCAAGAGCGTGTCGTCGGGCTCGCCGGGCTCGGGCCAGTGGCAGCTGCTGGGCGACCTGCTCGAGGCGCACGGCATGACGCGCAAGGACATCGGCGAGGACCTGTCGTCGTTCGCGCAGTCGGTCGACAAGATCAAGGACGGCAACCTGGTCGCGTCGCTGATCACCGCCGGCGCGCCGACGTCGTCGATCACCGACCTCGCCAACGCCCGCGAGCTGCGGATCGTCCCGCTGTCCGGCCCGGAGATCGAAACGCTGCGCAAGAAGCAGCCGTACTACGCGATGGTCCAGCTGCCCGCCAACACCTACAAGGGCCAGACGGCGCCGGTGGACACGCTGGCGGTGATGGCGATCTGGGCGACGCACGACGGGCTTTCCGACCAGACCGCCTACGAAGTGACCAAGGCGCTGTTCGAGAACACCGAGACGCTGGGCCAGGTGCACCCGAAGGGCAAGGAGATCTCGCTCAAGACGGCGCTGCTTTCGGTCTCGATCCCGCTGCACCCGGGCGCCGAACGCTACTACCGGGAAAAGGGCCTGCTGAAGTGATCGTCGCGGCCGCGGGCGCGCTCGTCTGCCTCGCGGTCGCCACGGTGCCCGACGAGCGCCCCGTTGCGCTGGTGACGCTGCAGGACCCGCCGGCGGCGTTCTCGGTGTCGTACCTGCACTCGGTGACGCGCACGCTGGTCGAGGAGCGTTACCGGGTGGAGGGCGGCGCCCTGGTGCAGACCGAGATGCGCTTCGAGCAGCACGGACCGGGGCTGCCGACCGAGGCCGACCCCGGCGGCAGCTTCACCACCGAAGACGGCCGCTTCGTCTCGCGGATGTCGCGGCGCTTCGACGGCATCCGCATGCGCGTTCATCACGACCAGCATCCGACGCTGTCGTCGCGCAGCGGCCGCGTCGACCTCGCGCGCTGGGGCGACCGCGCGCTGATGGTCGTGCCGGTCGACTGCCCCGACGGCGCCAGCGCCTTCGCGGCGCCCGCCATTGGCGACGCCCCCGCGGCGCCGAAGCCGCGATGACGACCTCCCCGCCGAACCCCCACGCCGGCGCGCTGGCCGGCGCCGTGGAGAGCCGTTTCCGTCGAGAAGCAGGCGGAGCTGATCCGGGAGTTCGACACCGAATCGAACTTCCGCAAGCTCGCCGGTCCGATCGGCCTGATGGTGACGACGATCGCCGTCGTGCTGTCGGTGTTCCACATCTACACCGCCGGCTTCGGCCTGCTGGTCGAGATCAAGCACCGGGCGTTCCACCTCGCGCTCGTGCTGGGCCTCATCTTCCTGGTGTTCCCGCGCCCCCGCCCGCCGGCGAACGTGAAGGCCGCGGCAAGGGAGTGGACCTGGGCCATCGCGTTCTCGGCGTTCTACCTGTTCCTCGCCTGGGACCTGTACGTGCGGCTCGCCGCCGACGGCGGGATGGAGCACGGCACCGCGTTCCTGGCGCTGGTCGCGCTGCTCGT
Organism: uncultured beta proteobacterium; assembly: GCA_963810815.1. Classification (GTDB taxonomy): domain Bacteria; phylum Pseudomonadota; class Gammaproteobacteria; order Burkholderiales; family Casimicrobiaceae; genus CAVQWT01. Next base: position 416,935 of record CAWEPB010000004.1, read on the forward strand.
CGTCATCTCGCTGCCGCTGCCGCAGTACGGCGGCACCGGCGACCGGCCGTCGTGGGTCGACTTCCCGCTCGCCGCGGCGGCCGCCGGCATCTCGCTGTACCTGCTGGTGTTCTTCGACGCGGTGTTCATCCAGCGCGTCGGCTCGCCCGTCGCGCAGGACTACATGATGGGCGTGCTCGCGATCATCATGGTGATGGAGGCCTCGCGCCGCACCATGGGTCCGCTGCTGCCCGCGATCGGCATGGCCTGCCTGCTGTACGCACTGCTCGGGCGCTACATGCCGGGGATCCTCGCGCACCGCGGGTATTCGGTGCTGCGCGTGGTCAACCACATCTACGTCGGCACCGAGGGCATCTACGGCATCGCCGTGGGCGTCGTCGCCACCTACGTATTCCATTTCGTGCTGTTCGGCATCCTGGCGCAGATGACGGGGCTGGGCCGGCTGTTCATGGACCTCGCGACCATCGTCGCCGGCCGCTTCTCCGGCGGCCCGGCGAAGGTGTGCGTCGTGTCGTCGGGGATGTTCGGCATGATCTCGGGCTCCGCCGTCGCCAACGCCGTGACCACCGGCGCGCTGACGATCCCGCTGATGAAGAAGTACGGCTTCTCGCCGCGCTTCGCCGGCGCCGTGGAAGCCTCGGCGTCGTGCGGCGGCCAGGTGACGCCGCCGGTGATGGGCGCGTCGGCCTTCGTGATGGCCGAACTCCTCGGCGTGCCGTACAAGCTGCTGGTGCTGGTCGCGATCGTGCCGGCGCTGTTCCACTACCTCGCCTGCCTGACGATGGTCCACCTCGAGGCGAAGCGGCTGCGGCTGTCGGGCGTCGAATCGCACCTCATCCCGAGGCTGTCGCGCGTCATCGGCGAGAGCTGGCACCTCGTGTTCCCGCTGATCGCGCTGGTGACGATGCTGCTGCTCGACTTCACGCCGTTCCTGTCGGCGTTCTGGGGCATCGTGCTGTGCTTCTTCTGCTCGTACATCCCGCTGATCGCGCGCAAGCTGGGCCACCACCGGCTGCAGGGACAGACGCTGACCTGGGGGCCGCTGATCGAGGGCCTGTCCGAGGGTGCGAAGTACGCGCTGGCGATCGGCGCCGCCTGCGCCTGCGTCGGGCTCATCCTCGGCACGCTGACGCTGTCGGGGCTGGGCTTCAAGTTCTCGGGCGCCGTCGTCGACCTCGCCGGCCAGGTGGGCACCTGGGTGCAGACGATCGACCCCTTCGGCATCGCCACCGAGAACGGCGGCAAGATCTTCTTCGGCCTGCTGTTCGTCGCCATCGCCTGCATCCTGATGGGCACCGGCGTGCCGACGACGCCCACCTACATCATCCTGGCGTCGATCGCCGCGCCGGCGCTGTCGACGCTGGGCGTGCCGCTGCTCGCGACGCACTTCTTCGTCTTCTACTACGGCGTGCTCGCCGACGTGACGCCGCCGGTGGCGCTGGCCGCTTACGCCGCCGCCGGCATCGCCGGCTCCGAGCCGATGCGCACCGGCCTCACGGCGTTCCGGCTGTCGATGGGCAAGGCGCTGGTGCCGTTCATGTTCGTCTACACGCCGAGCCTGCTGTTCATCGACTTCGCCTGGGCGCCGTTCCTGTCGGCGCTGTTCTGCGGCGCGGTCGGCATCGTCGCGCTGTCGGCCGCGTACATCGGCTGGTTCGCGACGACGATCCGGCGCTGGGAAAAGACCGTGCTGACGGTCGCCGGCCTCGCGCTGGTGTTCAACCAGTTCTGGCCGAACGTCGTCGGCACGCTGGTCGTGGTCGCCATCCTGGGACGCAACGTGCTCTCCGCGGGGCGGCGCGTGGCCCGCGCCTGAACCGTCGCACGCGATGGCCTCCGATCCCGGCAACGCGGCCACCCCCAGGCCCCGGCCCGGCACGCCATCGGCGAAGGCGCGCATCCTCGACGTGGGCGTCGGCGACGCCGAGGCCCCGGCCAACGCGATCCCCAACATCATCGCGCACCTGGTCGAGACGGAGACGTGGCGCAACGCCGCGACCATCCTCATGGGCACGCTGCTGCTCGGCCTCGGCTACTGGGCGTATTCGGGCGTGCGCCAGTCGATCGCCGCCACGCAGGTGCTGGGCCTGCAGGCGCTGCTGGGCACCGTCGCTTCCGGCATCGACGTCTGGGTCGGCGAGCACCGGGCGGAGACCGAGCGGCTGGCGAAGCAGTCGTGGCTGGCCGGGTCCGCGATCCGGCTCGCCGCGCGGGCGGCCCGCGACCCGGGCGACCCGCGCGCCGGATGCAAGTCGGCCGACGCGATGGCGCTGTCGGAGATGCTGCGCTCGCGGCTGGGCGTCCATGGCGTGATCGCGTACCTCGTCGTCGACCGCACCGGGCTGGTGGTGGCGTCGGAGAACCCGGCGAGTTGCGGGCAGCGGATGCACTCCCCGTCGTTCCGGTCGCGGCTGGATCGCGCGCTGGACGGCGGCACGCAGTTCGTCCGGCCGTACCCGGACATCGAACTCTCGATCGAGGGCGTCAACGGTCGCCGCCGGCCGGTCGCGTGGACGATCGCCGCCATCGGCGCGGACGGGGGGCCCGCCACGGTGGCGCTGGCCGTCGGCACGCTCGCCGACCACGCGCTCGCGGCAGTGTTCACCGCGGCGCGCTCGGGCATCAGCACCGAGGCCTACGCGTTCGCCGCGGACGGATTCATGCTGACGCCCTCGCGCTTCGCCGATGACCTCGTGGCAGCCGGCGCGCTGCCGGACGAGGGTCCCGTGCCCAGCGCCTTCGTGATCCCGGTGCGCGATCCCGGCGGCGACCTGACCGCTGGACACCGGCCGGCACTGGAAGCCGCGGCCCGGCCGCTGACGCAGCCGGCGGCGCTCGCGCTGGCCGCGCGGGGGAAGAGCCTCGACGAGGAGCTCCAGGGCGTCATCACCGGGCGCTACCGCAGCTATCGCGGCAGCGAGGTGATCGGCGCCTGGCGCTGGCTGCCGCAGTACGACATCGGCATCGTCGCCGAGCGGTCGGCGGCCGAGGCGTTCGCGGCGATGCGCTACCTGTGGATCAGCTTCGCCGTCATCGGCGTGTTCACCGTGCTGATGCTGGGCGCGGCGCTGTCGTCGGGCGTCTCGCTCTCGCAGCTCCAGCGGCAGTTCGGCCGGATGCAGCGCCTGGGCGCCTACACGCTGGAACGGCAGCTGAGCGAGGGCGGCATGGCGGATATCTACCTCGCCCGCCACGCGCTGCTCAAGCGGCCGACGGCGATCAAGGTGTTGAAGAAGAGCGTCGCCACCGACGAGTTCATCCGCCGCTTCGAGCGCGAGGTCCAGGCGGCGAGCCAGCTGCTGCATCCGAACACCGTGCGGATCTACGACTTCGGGCGCACGCGCGAAGGCCAGCCCTACTACGTGATGGAGTACCTCGACGGCGTGACGCTGGCCGAGCTCGTCACCCGGTTCGGTCCCACGCCGCCGGGACGCGCGATCCACGTGCTTCGCCAGGTCGCCGCCGCGCTTCGCGAAGCGCACGAGCACGGTTTGATCCACCGCGACGTCAAGCCCGAGAACGTCATGCTGTGCCGCCGCGGCGAGGACGACGTGGTGAAGCTGCTCGACTTCGGCCTGGTCAAGAGCCTCGAGACCGAGCAGACGAGCGACATCACCCGGCAGATCCGGATCCTCGGCACGCCGCGCTACATGGCGCCGGAGCGCATACTGAATCCCTCGGACGTCGATGCGCGGGCGGATATCTACGCGCTGGGCGCCGTCGGTTATTTCCTGCTGACAGGAAGGCCCGTGTTCGAAGGCGAGGACAACGTCGCCATCGGCCAGCAGGTCCTGCACGCCCCGGCGCCGCGCGCCTCGGCGGGCGGTGCGGCGGTGGTGCCCGAGGGACTCGACGCGCTGATCGCAGCCTGCCTGGAAAAGGACCGATTGCGCCGGCCGCAGTCGATGGCGGCAGTCATCGATACACTGGACGGGCTGGCGAGCCGGCTCGCCTGGACGCAGCGGGATGCGGCGGCGTGGTGGGACAGCCACCGCGAAGCCGGCTCGTCGCCGCCCGCAGGCTGAATGCGCGGGAGGTGCCGTCAGCGCGCCGCGGTGCGGCCGGCGAGGGAACTCAACGCGCCGGGTCGGGGTCAGTTAAAATGGTACGTGGCGTGGCCGGTCGGCCATGCCGCGCCTGCCGTTCCCCACTCCTCCCGCGCACGGCGGTCGCCCGTCGAGCGAACATCACCGATCAGGAGCACCGCTTGCCGCAGTGCGATCGTCCATGAGGCTCTCCCTGCGGTTCCTGGTTCCGCTGATGCTCGCACTGGCCGCGTTCGCCTACGCCTCGGTGCCGCTGGTGGACACGCTGATGCAGCGCTGGTTCGTCCGCGATCTCGACATCCGCTCGAGCCTCGTCGCGTCGGCCGTCGAGGAGCCGCTCGCGGCGCTGATCGACCAGAACGCCACCGGCGACATCGCGAACCTGTTCGGCCGGCTGATCCTGGACGAGCGTCTGTTCGCCGTCGGCCTCTGCCTGCCGGGCCGGTCCGAACCGCTCGCGACGCGCACCTTTCCCGAGGAGATCCGCTGCGCGGCGCTCGGCACCTCGACCGATTCCACCGCGCGGGTCATCCAGACGGCGAACGGGCCCCTTCACCTCTCGGTCCGCAACATCGGCGCGGGCGACGCGGAGCCCGCCACCCTGGTGCTGGTCCACGACATGAGCTTCATCGAGCGCCGGAGCGCGGAGACGCGGCGCTACCTGTTCTACTTCTTCGTCGTGCTGGGCCTGTGCGTCGCGCTGATCACCGTCGTCATCGCGCAGCTCTCGTGGCGCGGCTGGGTGCAGGGTCTGCGGTCGCTGCTGCGCGGCGAGGGCATCCTGCGCCCCGCCACCGCGCCGCCCCCCGAGCTGCGGCCGATCCAGCGCGACCTGAAGGAGCTGATCCGGGACCTCGAGCGGCAATACCGGCCCCTGGACGGCAGCCAGCGCATCTGGGACCAGGAGGCCCTGCGCGCGACGCTGCGCAGCGAACTGCACGGCGACGAAGTCATCGTCGTCGCGAACCGCGAGCCGTACATCCACGTGCGCGACGCACAGGGCATCCGGGTGCAGCGACCGGCGAGCGGGCTCGTCACCGCGCTCGAGCCGGTGATGCGCGCGTGTTCGGGCACCTGGATCGCGCACGGCAGCGGTTCGGCGGACCGCGAGACCGTCGACCGGCACGACCGGGTGACCGTCCCGCCCGGCGACCCGCGCTATCGGATCCGGCGCATCTGGATGACTCCCGAGGAGGAACAGGGCTACTACGCCGGGTTCGCCAACGAGGGCATCTGGCCGCTCTGCCACAACGCCCACGTGCGGCCGACCTTTCGCGCGGCCGACTACGCCTATTACCGGAAGATCAACCAGCGCTTCGCCGACGCGGTCGTCGACGAGGCGAAGACCCGAAACCCCGTGGTCCTGGTCCAGGACTATCACTTCGCGCTGCTGCCGCGGATGGTCCGCGAGCTGCTGCCGGAGGCAACGATCATCACCTTCTGGCACATCCCGTGGCCGAACCCGGAAGCCTTCGCGATCTGCCCGTTCCGCGAGGAGCTGCTCGACGGCCTGCTCGGCAGCAGCATCCTCGGCTTCCACACCCAGTTTCACTGCAACAACTTCCTCGACACCGTCGACCGGCTGATCGAGGCCCGTGTCGATCGCGAAGCGTTCACCATCACCTGCGGCGGCGAGTCGACGGCCGTTCATCGCTACCCGATCTCGATCGAGTGGCCGCCGGCGCCGCTCGCCGGCTGCAGCGGCATCGCGGACTGCCGGCGCGACGTGCGCACCCGGCTCGGACTGCCGATCGACCATCGGCTGGGCATCGGCATCGACCGGTTCGATTACACCAAGGGCATCCTGGAGCGCTTCCGGGCGGTGGAACGCCTGCTCGAGCTCAATCCGCGGTGGGCGGGGCAATTCACGTTCGTACAGATCGCCGCGCCGACGCGCGGGATGATCGACGAGTACCATGACTACGCGGAGCGGGTCGGCGCCCTTGCCGCGTCGATCAACGCGCGTTATCCCGACGCGGCGGCTCCGCCGATCATCCTGCTCGCCCAGCACCACGAGCCCGAGGACGTCTACCGGTTCCACCGCGCCGCCGACCTGTGTTTCGTCTCCAGCCTCCACGACGGCATGAACCTGGTCGCCAAGGAGTTCGTCGCCGCCCGCGACGACGAGCAGGGCGTGCTGATCCTGTCGCAGTTCGCCGGGGCCTCGCGCGAGCTGCCCGAGGCGCTGGTCGTCAACCCGTACGACGCCGACCAGTGCGCCGCCGCGCTGCAGCTCGCGCTGACCATGGCGCCGGAGGAGCAGCGGGAGCGGATGCGGCTGATGCGCGCGATCGTCCGCGAGTTCAACGTCTACCGCTGGGCCGGGCGCATGCTGCTGGACGCAGCGGTCATGCGCCAGCGCCGCCGCTACCGTGCCGGCCGGCGCGGTGACAAGGGAACCTGATCCCGATGCCCGATTCGCCACTGCCGTCCTTTCGCGCAGGCGTTCGGCTGGGACCGCCACCGGCGCTGCGGCCCGACCACGCGCTGTTCCTCGACATCGACGGCACGCTGCTCGATCTCGCCCCGACGCCGGAGGCGGTGCGCGTCGACGCCAGCCTCGTCGCACTGCTGCCGGAGCTGGTCCTGCGGCTCGATGGCGCGGTCGCGCTGATCACCGGGCGCTCGATCGGCGACGCCGACCGCCTGTTCCCGGGGCTGCGGCTGCCCATCGCCGGCCAGCACGGTTGCGAGCGCCGCGACGCGATGGGGACGCTGCACCTGCACGCGGCGGACCAGCGGACGCTGGCGCGGCTGCGCACGCTGTTCGCCGATTTCGCGTCGCGTCACGAGGGACTGCGGGTCGAGGACAAGGGCGCCAGCCTGGCGCTGCACTACCGGCAGGCGCCCGGACTCGCGGCGCACGTCCACCGGACGCTCCGCGACGCCGTCGCCGGCGACGCGGCCGGCGGGTTTCAGCTGCAGCCCGGCAAGAAGCTCCTGGAACTGCGGCCCGGCGGCCGCGACAAGGGCACCGCGATCCGCGAGTTCCTCCGCGAGCCGCCGTTCGCGGGGCGGCAGGCCGTGTTCGTCGGCGACGACGCTGGCGACGAGCACGGCTTCGCGGTCGTCGCCGCCCGCAAGGGACTGGCGATCAAGGTCGGGCCCGGCCCGACGCGTGCCCGTTTCCGGCTGCCCGATGTCGCCGCGGTCCGCGGCTGGCTCGCGGCGCCGGCGGCCGACACCACCGCTTTGTACACGGAGGCAGGATGAGCGCGAACCTGGACCTCGCGATCATCGGCAACGGGCAGATCGGCCTGCTGGTCGACGCGCGCGGCGCCGTGGTCTGGGGCTGCTTCCCGCGTTTCGACGGCGACCCGGTATTTTGCGCGCTGCTCGACAACGCCGCCACCGACACCGCACGCGGCGTGTTCGCGGTCGAACTCGCCGACTGCGTCCGAAGCGAGCAGTCCTACCTGTCGGAAACGGCGATCCTGATCACCCGGCTGTTCGACGCGGCCGGCAACGGCGTCGAGGTGACCGACTGCGTGCCGCGCTTCGTCCAGCACGGACGCGCGTTCCACCCGATGATGCTCGCGCGGCGGGTGCGGCCCATCGCGGGCAGCCCGCGGGTGACCATACGGCTGCGTCCCGCGTCGCGCTACGGCAGCCTCGTCCCGACGCGGACCGCGGGCAGCCACCACCTCCGCTACGTCGGCGCCGACGTGACGCTGCGCCTGACCACCGACGCCTCGCTCACCGCCATCGACGAGGAACGCGGCTTCGTGCTCGACCGGGAGCTGACGCTGCTGCTCGGCCCGGACGAGCCGCTGGTGGACGAGGTCGGCGACACCGGCCGCCGCTTCGTCGAGCAGACGGCGGCGTACTGGCGCGGCTGGGTGCGCCACCTCGCGATCCCGTTCGAATGGCAGGACGCCGTCATCCGCGCGGCGGTGACGCTGAAGCAGAATGCCTTCGACGACACGGGCGCGATCGTCGCGGCGCTGACGACGTCGATTCCGGAGTCGGCCGGGTCGACGCGCAACTGGGACTACCGCTACTGCTGGCTGCGGGACGCGTACTTCGTCGTCGACGCGCTCAACCGGCTGAACGCGACCGCGACCATGGAGCGCTACCTCGGCTACATCGCGAACATCGCCAGCGGCGCCGACGTCAGGCCGCTGCAGCCGGTGTACCGCATCAACGGCGACGCTGCGCTGACCGAGCACGTCGTCACCAGCCTGCCAGGGTATCGCGGCATCGGGCCCGTGCGGATCGGCAACGACGCCTTCCGGCAGGCGCAGCACGATGTCTACGGCTCGGCGATCCTGGCGGCGACCCACCGGTTCTTCGACCAGCGGCTTGCCGCGCAGGGGAACGAGGTGCTGTTCGAGCGACTCGAATCGCTCGGCCGACAGGCGGTTGCCGTGTTCGACCAACCCGACGCCGGGCTGTGGGAACTCCGGGGCCGCAAGGAGGTGCACACGTTTTCCAGCGTCATGTGCTGGGCGGCGTGCGATCGCCTGGCGCGGATCGCCACGCGGCTGCAGCTTCCCAGCCGCGCCGCGGCGTGGCGCGCCGACGCCGACCGCATCGCGCGGTTCGTGCACGAACGCTGCTACAGCGAAAAGCGCGGCAGCTTCGTCGCCACGGTCGGCGGTGACGCCCTCGACGCGAGCCTGCTGCTGCTGGCCGACCTGCATTTCCTCGACCCGGCGGATCCGCGCTTCGCGGGCACCGTCGGCGCGATCGAGCGCGAGCTGAAGCGCGGCGACTTCGTGTTCCGCTACGTCGACAGCGACGACTTCGGCGCCCCCGAGAACGCCTTCGTCGTGTGCTCCTTCTGGCACGTCAATGCGCTGGCGGCGCTGGGCCGCCACGACGAGGCACGCGAGCGGTTCGAGCGACTGCTCGGGTGCCGCAACCGCCACGGCCTGCTGTCCGAGCACCTCGACCCCGCGACCGGCGAGGCCTGGGGCAACTACGTGCAGACGTACAGCATGGTCGGCCTGATCACGTCGGCGATCCGGCTGTCGTTGCCCTGGAGCCAGGCGATCTAGCCGGCGGCCGGTTCAGCGGTGGGGCGCCGCGCTCTCCCGCGGCTCGACGTGCACGGTTGCGTCGGCGCGCGGCAGTTCCGCTTCGATCGCCGCCTCGACGCGGTCGCACAGCGCGTGCGATTCGGCCACGCTCATCGTCCCCGGCACCACCAGGTGCAGGTCGAGGAAGCGCCGGGAGCCCGCCTTTCGCGTGCGCAGCGCGTGGAAGTCGGCCTCCGGCGGCAGCGCGCGGCGGATCGCCGCCTCCGCGCGCGCCAGCTCGTCCGGCGGCAGCGCGGCATCGAGCAGCGCATCGGCGGAGCGGCGCAGCAGGTCGATGCCGGTGAACACGATCTGGACCGCGACGGCGATGGCCATCAGCGGATCGAGGATCGACCACGCCGGCTTCCACATCACCACCAGCAGGCCGGCGACGATGCCCACCGTGGTCCATACGTCGGTCAGCAGGTGCTTCGCGTCGGCCTCGAGCGTGATGCTGTCGTGCGCGCGGGCCGCGCGCAGCATGATCCGCGCGGTGGCGAAGTTCATGCCCGCCGCGACGACCGACACCGCGAGTCCCCAGCCGAGGCTCTCGATCGGCGCCGGGTGGAGCAGCCGCTGGATCGCCGCCCAGGCGATCGACGCCGCGGCGACCAGGATCAGCGCGCCCTCGACGCCGCTGGCGAAGTACTCGGCCTTGTCGTGGCCGAAGGCGTGGTCGTCGTCGGCCGGCCGGGCCGCGTAGGTCAGCGCCCCCAGCGCCACCGTGCCGGCCGCAAGGTTCACGAACGCCTCCATCGCGTCGGACAGCAGGCTGACCGAGCCGGTGAGGAAGTACGCGCCGAACTTGAGCCCGAGCGTGGCGATCGACGTGGCGATCGACAGCCACGCCATGCCCTGGACGGCCTTGGTGCGGGTCATGCCGCGGGGTCGGCCTGCGCGGACCCGTCGACGGCCGGGGCGACGAGCGCTTCGGCGAACGCGGCGACGAGCGTCGACGGCTCCTGCGCGCCCTCGACGGCGATGCGGTCGTTGAGAATGAAGTACGGCACGCCGGTGACCCCGAGCTCGCGCACGCGGCGGTCCATCGCCGTCATCTCGGCGGCCAGCGCGTCCGAGTCGAGCATGGCGCGTGCCGCCGCGGCGTCGAAGCCGGTCGCGCCGGCGATCTCCGCCAGCACCGCGCGGTCGCCGATGTAGCGACCCTCGAGAAAATACGCGCGGAACAGCGCCTCGACCAGGCCGCCGGCATCGTGCCGGGCCTGCGCCCAGGAGACCAGCCGATGCGCGTCCAGCGTGTTGGGCTGGCGCGCGATGCGGTCGAGCTCGAACGCGATGCCCGCGGTGCGTCCGGCAGCGCGGACGCGGTCGTAGATCGCGGCGGCACGCTCCGCGCCGCCGAACTTCGCCTCGACGTACGCGCGGCGGTCGACCCCCTCCGGCGGCAGATCGGGGTTGAGCTGGAACGGATGCCAGTCGACGGCGAACGTCGCCTCCGGATCGCCGCGCCGCCATTCGGCGATCGCGGCCTCGAGCCGGTGCTTGCCGATGAAGCACCAGGGACAGACGACGTCGGACACGACATCGATGTGAAAACGGGCGGGCGCGGCGCTCATGCGGACTCCGGCGTGTCGATCCCGCAATTATGCACCGCGCCCCGGAGCGATAATCGGACCATGCGTCCCGCGCCGGCCCCACCGTCACCGCAGCTCACCGCGCACTCCGGCGTGCGCGCCCCGCGCGTCGACATCTTCTGCACCGTCGTCGACAACTACGGCGACGCCGGCGTCTCGTGGCGGCTGGCGCGCCGCCTCGCCACCGGCTACGGCGCCGCGGTGACGCTGTGGATCGACGACGTCGCGCCGCTGGCGCGGATGGCGCCGGGCGTCGCGCTGGCGACGGCGGCGGCGGGCGCACCGGCGGCTGCCGGCATCACCGTGCGGCCGCGCGCCGACGCCGCCCTCGCCCTGCCGACCGGCGCCGCCGGAGCCGCGGCGGCCACCGCGGGCGCCATCGCGGCGGCGCCCCCCGACGCGGTCATCGACGCCTTCGGCGGCGGCGCCCCCGACGCCTACGTCGAGGCGATGGCGCGATGCGAATCGCCGCCGCTGTGGTTCGTGCTGGAGTACCTGTCGGCGGAGGCCTGGGTCGAGCAGTCGCACGGCCTGCCGTCGCCGCACCCGCGGCTGCCGCTGCTGCGCCGGTTCTGGTTCCCGGGCTTCACCGAGCGCACCGGCGGCCTGCTGCGCGAGCCCGGGCTGCTCGCCGCCCGCGATGTCTTTCGCAGCGACGCGGCGGCGCGCGATGCGCTGTGGCGCCGCGTCGGCGTGCCGGCACCCGCCGCCGGCGAACTGCGCCTGACGCTGTTCTGCTACCCGAACCCCTGCCTGCCGGCGCTGTTCGCGGCCTGGGCCGGGTCGCCGCAGCCGGTCACCTGCCTGGTACCGGAGGGTGTCGCGGCCGGGGCGCTGGACGCGTGGACCGGCGGCCGCGTGCCGCGCGTGGGCGACGGCGGCTACACCCGCGACGCGCTGACCCTGCACGCGGTTCCGTTCCTGCCGCAGGACGACTACGACCGGCTGCTCTGGGCCGCCGACGTCAACTTCGTCCGCGGCGAGGACTCGTTCGTCCGCGCGCAGTGGGCCGGCCGCCCGTTCGTCTGGCAGGCGTATCCGCAGGAGGGCGGCGCCCATTTCGCCAAGCTGGACGCCTTCCTCGACCGCTACGCGCCGCGGTTCGGTCCCGGTGCCGAGACGGCGATACGCGGGCTGTTCCGGGTCTGGAACGGCGACCCGGCGGCCGGGCCGGCGGCCGACGCCTGGCGCCGGTTCGCCCACGCCCGCGGCAAGGTCGACGCCGAAGACGACGCCTGGGCGGCCGAACTCGCCGGCTTGCCCGAGCTTGCGGACGGGCTGGCCAAGGCGTCCGGTTTCGGGTTATAATTCAAGGCTTTTCCAAATTCCAACCCGGCGCGTACCGCGGCCCCCGTCGGGCCCTTCGGTGCGCGCAATGTCGCTACCAGGTGCTTTGATGAAAATCGCTCAGGAACTGCGGGCCGGCAACGTGATCATGATCGGTGCCGACCCGATGGTCGTGCAGAAGGCCGAGTTCAGCAAGTCCGGCCGCAACGCATCGGTCGTCAAGATGAAGCTCAAGAACCTGCTTTCGGGCTCCGGCACCGAGAGCGTCTATCGCGCCGACGACAAGTTCGACGTGATCCAGCTCGATCGCAAGGAAGTCACCTACTCGTACTTCGCCGATCCGCTGTACGTGTTCATGGACGGCGAGTTCAACCAGTACGAGGTCGAGAAGGAGAACATGGGCGAGGCGCTGAATTACCTCGAGGACGGCCTGCCCTGCCAGCTCACGTTCTACGACGGCAAGGCGATCTCGGTCGAGATGCCCAATTCGGTCGAGCGCGAGGTGATCTACACCGAGCCCGCCGTCAAGGGCGACACCTCGGGCAAGGTCATGAAGCCCGCCAAGCTGGGTTCCGGCTTCATGGTCCAGGTGCCGCTGTTCGTCAGCACCGGCGACCGCATCGAGATCGACACCCGCACCGGCGAATACCGTCGTCGCGTCTGACCGCCCGGCGAGCCGGCGACGAAACCCCGCCACCAGACGGCGTTTCGACCCTGCACTCGTTGCATCCGCTCCCGCCGCCACTCGCGCCCACCGGGCCTGAGGCGGCGGCGCTGCCGCCCAGCGGCAGTTTTGTCGCCCGAGCGGCGACGTTTCCGGCCCCGAAAGTTTGCAGAAATCGGCGATCGCGGCGTATGGTCGCAGTATCGGCCTTGCCTGCACGCATTAATTCCAGCAGCATGGGGAACTTTTGCCCGCTGTCCGCTGCCCACCGTCTTGGTTCCGTCGCCCGCCGGCGGTGCGAATATTGCTTACATTGAGGGAATGATGACTTCGACCCGCCGCCCCCGCCCGTTCGCCCGCCTCGCCCGATGTTGCCGCCTGATCGCGCTGGCCGCCCTGGTCGCCACCGCCGGCGCGCTCGCGCTGCCCGCCGCTGCCCAGAGCACCCCCCCGACCCAGACACCCACCGCCACGATCGACGCCGTCGAGTTCTATCACGCGGCGCTCGACCACTACTTCATCACCGCCGACCCCGCCGAGATCGGCCTGCTCGACGAAGGCACCAAGATCCAGGGCTGGAAGCGCACCGGCAAAAGTTTCAAGGTCTGGCCCGCCACGCCGCCGGTCCCGGGCGCCGCGCCCGTCTGCCGTTTCTACGGCAACCCGGCCAAGGGGCTCGACTCGCACTTCTACTCGGCGTCGACCGTCGAGTGCGACGAGGTCAAGGCCAAGTTCCCCGACAGCTGGCTGCTCGAGGCGAACATCGTGTTCCAGGTCACGCCGGTCTCGCTGCCGGACGGCACCTGCCCGTCGGGCACCAAGGCGGTCCAGCGGACGTTGAACTTCCCGCGCAGCGACGTCAATCACCGCTACACCACCGACCCCTCCGTGCAGGCGGCGATGGTCCAGAAGGGCTACGTCGAGGAAGGCTACGGCAAGCCGCCGGTCGTGATGTGCGCGCCGGAGCCGGTGACCACGACCCCGGTCTGCTCGGTCACCGCCAGCAGCATCAATCCGGTGGCGGGCACCCCCGTCACGCTGACCGCCAGCTGCTCGCCGGAGGCCACGTCGTACGTCTGGTCCGGCTGCAGCACGACCGGCCCGGTCTGCACCTATACGTCGGACATCGCCACGACGCTCACCTTCGCCGTGTCCGGCATCAACGCCAACGGCACCGGTGCGCAGGTCGCCATCCCGGTCACCTGGACCGGCAACGGCAATCCGCCGCCGACGGGCCCGGTCCCGACCTGCACGCTCGCGTCCGACAACAACGCGCCGCTGACCGGCGACATCGTCACGCTCACCGCCACCTGCACCAACTCGCCGACGAGTTTCATCTGGTCGGGAAGCTGCACGCCGAGCGGCAACAAGTGCATCGCGACGTCCACCACCGCCGTCACGCGGAGTTACGCGGTGCAGGGCGCCAACGACACCGGTGCCGGCAACGAGGCGAGGCTGTCGCTGACCTGGACCGTCGGACTGCCGACCTCCGCGCCGGTGTGCACGACGATCAGCGCGAGCAACCTGTCGCCGATCATCAACACCAACGTGACGCTGACGGCCATCTGCTCCAACTCGCCGACCAGCTACGCGTGGACCGGATGCACGTCGAGCAGCAGCGTCTGCACCGACAACGTCGCCGTCACCGGCAACAAGACCTACACGGTGACCGCGACCAACGCGATCGGCACCAGCCCGGCGCTCCCGATCACGCTGGCCTGGCAGCCGCTGCCGCCGGCGCCGGTGTGCACGCTGACGTCGAGCTCGGGGGCGACCAATCCGCCGGCCGGCACCAACATCACGCTGACGGCGAACTGCGTCAACGGCGCGTACAGCTTCGTGTGGTCGTCGAACACCCCTTGCGGCATCAGCACGTCGGCGACCTGCACGACGACGGCGCCGACCGCGGGCCTGCAGACGTACACGGTCACCGCCTCCAATCCGGGCGGCGCAGGCGCGCCGGCTTCGGTCGCGGTCACCTGGGATCCGCCGCCGCCGCCTTCGTGCACGATCTCGGCGAACACGTCGACGCCGACGATCGGCACCAACGTGACGTTGACCGCGGTCTGCAGCGGCGCGCCGACCAGCTGGTCGTGGTCGGCCAACACCGGCTGCAGCTCGAGCGCCACTTGCCAGACGACGTCGGCGACGCTTGGCACGGTGACCTACACGGTGACCGCGACCAACGCTGCCGGCCCCGGCAACACGGCGACCAAGGACATCACCTGGTCGCCGCCGTCGTCGGATCGCTGCGAGCCGTATTACGCGGACGGCGTCCTGAGCACGACGATGCCCTGGGGCGGCAGCGAATTGCACTCGCGCGACGAAGGCAACTTCGGCGCCGGCGCCTGGGTCGTCAAGTTCACCGTGCCGACGACCCGGACGTCGGGCAACGGGACGGCCAACGGCGCCGAGTGGGACGGCCCGCCGACGCAACGGCACCTGACGCTGTCGAAGGAGCGCTGCGACTTCCGCCCGATCGACCCGACCGGAGCGAACGGCCCGATGGCCGTGGGCTACGGCCAGTACCCGTCGGTGTACTGGAACATCGGCAACATGCTGCAGCCTGGCCAGACCTACTACATCAACATGCGCAACCGCGACCCGAACACGGGTGAAGTGAGCTGCCAGAACGCGACCTGCAACGCGCTGATCAACTTCCAGTGGCCGTAGCCGCGCCGGTCCGGCGGGGATGACACAGCGGGCGCCTCCGGGCGCCCGTTGTCGTTTCCGGTCGTCAGCCGCTGATCCGGGGCCTGACTCATCGACGTGCGCGGCACAGCGCGTGAGCGCGCCGGGCCGTCCCAGGGCGAACACCGGAGTGCGCAGCACGAAGGTAGTCCAGTGAGCGCGATACGCCGCGGGCGGGCGCGTTGGCGTCAGGCAATTCGGGGATGCGGGACGCAAGCCGTGGGCGAGGCGGGGATGCGGGACGCAAGCCGTGGGCGAGGCGAAACGGCGGGCCCTGCTGCGTCGATGACCCACTCCTTCGCAGGGCCCGCCGCCCCGCCTCGCCCGGTCGCGCCATGCTGAACAAAGGCAGCTTCGTTGCGGGGGCGGTGTCGGTCGCACGGCACGTCCCGTCGATGCGGCGGCAGCGTCGGTCGCACGGCACGTCCCGTCGATGCGGCGGCCCGCCGTGCGGACGACTGAACACCCGGAGGACGCGCGGCGGGCCGCCGTGGCGACGGGACCTCGCAACGAGGCACCGGTCCGCGCGCCGTCGCGTGGGTATGGCCAGGGGGCGCGAATTCTCCAGCGAAGGCGCGGCGGTGGCCGCGCCCCCGGACCACGAACCGGTCAGGCCGCCAGCGGCTGCCGGCGCAGCTTGCGCTGCAGCGTGCGGCGGTGCATCGACAGCGCGCGCGCCGTCGCCGACACGTTGTTGCCGCACTCGCGCAGCACGCGCTGGATGTGCTCCCACTCCAGCCGCTCGACCGACATCGGCTTCGCCGCGACGGCGATCTCCTCGTCGCCGTTCTCGCGATAGAACGCCGCCACCACCTCGTCGGCGTTCGCCGGCTTGGTGAGGTAGTACGTCGCGCCGAGCTTGATCGCCTCGACGGCGGTCGGGATGCTGCCGTGGCCGGTCAGCATGACGATCCGCGTGTGCGGGTCGGCGGCCTTCAGCGGACCGACGAGCTTGAGCCCGGAGCCGTCGGTCAGCTTCAGGTCGACGACCGCGTACTCGGGCGGATCCGCGGCGATCGCCGCGAGCGCAGCCTCGACGGTGCCGGCGACGCGCACCGCGTAGCCGCGCCCTTCGAGGGCGCGGGCGAGCACGTCCGACAGCACGACGTCGTCGTCGACCAGCAGCAGCGAGGGACGGTCGTCGCCGTCGCGATAGTTGATGTTCATGGTTGCCTCGAGGGGAGTGTGAGCGACGCCAGCGGGAGCCGGACGAAAGCCTCGGCACCGCCACCGTCGCGGTTGGCCCAGCGGACGCTGCCGCCGAGCCGGTTGAGCACCGCCGCGGTGAGCACGAGCCCGAGGCCCGTGCCGCGCCCCGGCGGCTTGGTGCTGAAGAATGCGCGCCCGAGCCGCGGCAGCACGTCGGGCGGAATGCCCGGGCCGCGGTCGCGGACGACGAAGTCGAGCGCCTCGACACTCCAGCGCGCGTCGATACGGACGTCGTCGGGCGAGACGTCGGCGGCGTTGTCGACGAGGTTGACCAGTGCCTGCTTGAGCGCGGCGTCGGCGAAGATCGTCGGCGCCGGTCCGTCGCCGCCGAGGTCGACCGACAGCCGCGACTGCGGTCGCGCCGAGCGCACGCGCGCGACGACGCCCTCGACCAGGTGATCCAGCGCTTCGCGGCCACCGCCCTCGGCGCGGGCGTGACCCGCGGCCGACAGCAGGTTCGACAGCGTCGTCCGGCAGGCGTCGATCTGCGTGGCGAGGATCGCCAGGTCGCGCTCGCGGTCCGCCGCGTTGTCGGCACGGCGCATTTCGCCGACCACGATCGCCATGGTCGCGAGCGGCGACGACAGCTCGTGCGCGGCGCCGGCGGCCAGCGTGCCGACGCGCAGCACCGCGGCGTCGTTGGCGGCGGAGAGGCGCGCGTCGGCGAGCGCGCTCGCATGCGCGGCGAGCGCCTGGGTGAGGCGCACCGTGAACCAGGCGATCACCGCCGCCGTCAGCGCGAAGCTGACGGCCCAGCCGGCGTGGCGCATTGCCGGCGGCAGCGGCAGGCCGCCGTCGAGCTGGAGCGGTGGCGCGAGCAGCGCGACGATCGACGCCGAGACGACCACGGCCAGCGTGCCGATGGCCGCCGTGCGTCGCGGCAGCATCAGGGCGATCACCACGACGTGCAGCAGGAACAGCAGCACGAACGGATTGCCGGCCCCGCCGGCGAAGGCGATGAGGAGCGAGAACGCCGCGAGGTCGAGCGCCAGCTGGATCGGCAACGCGCCGTCCGCGATCGGCGCCGCGCGCGCCAGTCGCCGCAGGGTCAGCAGATTCACCGCGGCCAGTGCGGCGAGCACCGCGAGCATCGGTGCCAGCGGCAGCGCGACGTCGAACGCCATCGCACCGGCGATGGTCAGCGCCTGGCCACCGAGGGCGATGACGCGCAGGCGGGCGAGTTCGGCCAACCGTAGGCGCTGTTCCGCATCGGGCCGCGGATCGGACGGGATCGGCGGCGCCGTCGTCGATTCCCGCGGGTCGCCGTCGCGCGCCGACGCGCCGGCGCACGCGACCTCGACCGATGCGACGTTGCCGATCGGCGGCGGGTGGGAAAGTGTGTTGCCGGTCATCTCGCTGCGCTCCGCCACGCTTTCGGTGCGGCAGCGCGCCCCTGTGTGACCGATTGTCACGCATCCGCCCGGCGCCGGGCTGACCAGGATCAAACTGCGGCTGCGCGAACGCTGCGGCCGCGCACGATCGTCGCTCGCTCGCCGGCGTGGTCCCGCCGGCGACCGGTCCCCGCCGCGAGGGTCGGGGCCTTTTCGGCAATCGTTTGACGCCGGTCAAGGTTTTTCCCGCGAGCGGTGGGTGTCAACGCCGCCGCCCTTCGTCCGTTTAGGGTAACGTTCGCCCTCGGCGAATCTGCCGCGCCATTCCGCTTTGGGCGCACGTCAAAACCTACCCACTGGAGTTACCTGATGAACAAGCTGCACACCCTCCTCGTCGCGTCGACGTTTGCGCTGTCCGGCGCCACCGCCTTCGCCGCGGACCCGCCGAAGGCCGCCGCCGCTCCGGCAGCCGCTGCGCCCGCCGCCGCTGCTCCGGCGGCCCCCGCCGCTGCCGCGCTGCAGAAGCCGGCCGACGTCACCGCCGAAGCCTGGGCGAAGATGAGCGACGCCGACAAGGCGAAGGCCGTCGAGAAGGCCAAGGCCGCCGCCCCGAAGAAGGACGCCCCCGCCGCGCCGGAAAAGAAGAAGAAGGGCGGCTGCTGACCGTCGCCCTCCGCTCGCGGCCCGGTTTCCGGGTCGCCGGCACGAAAGGGCCGCCTTCGGGCGGCCTTTTCATTTGGACCCGGCGTGAACTGCGCCCTCGGGCCCACGGGCGCCCCTTCCGGCTGCCGCGTGCTGTTGCGACGCGGCAGAGTGGCCGCCCCATGCCTTGACAAAAAGAGAATGATCGTTCATTCTTGTCTGCTTTCTCCTGCCCGCGCCCGCCCTGCCGAGGCGACGCGCGGAGCCGCATCGCCCGCTCGGGCTTCGAGGTCCGTCCCAACGAGGTTGCCATGCCCTCGCCGTATCCCGCAGCAAGCCGGTCCGTCGCCGGCTGGTCCCTCCCCAGCTGGCCCGTCCCCACCCTGATCGTCAGCGCGCTGCTGGCGGCGTGCGGCCAGTCCGCACCGCCGCCCCCCGCGGCCCCGCCCGCCATGGAGGTCAGCGTCGTCACGCTGCAGCCGCAGACGGTCACGCAGACGCGAGAACTGCCCGGCCGGACCAGTCCCTACGTCGTGGCCGAGGTCAGGCCGCAAGTCGGCGGGATCGTGAAGTCGCGGCTGTTCACCGAGGGCAGCATCGTCAAGGCCGGCCAGCCGCTCTACCAGCTGGATGACGCGATTCCCCGCGCGGACCAGGAAACCGCCCAGGCCTCGCTCGTGCACGCGCAGGCGACGCTTGCCGCGGCGAGGGCGAAGGCCGCCCGCTGGGCCGAACTGGTCAAGACCGGCAACGTCAGCAAGCAGGAAAACGAGAACATGGTTGCCGCGCTGCGCCAGGCGGAGGCCGACGTCGTCGCCGCGCAGGCGGTCCTCGCGCGCGGCAACGTGATCCTCGCGCACGCGCGGATCACCTCGCCGATCACCGGCCGCATCGGCAAGTCCGCGGTGACGCAGGGCGCGCTGGTCACCGCCAACCAGGCCGACGCGCTGGCGACGGTCCAGCAACTCGATCCCATCTATGTCGACGTCACCCAATCGAGCGCCGAACTGCTCGAACTGCGCCGGCAGGTCGCCGCGGGCAAACTCGACAAGGCCCGCGACCTGCCGGTGACGATCGTGCTCGAGGACGGCAGCCGGTATCAGCACGAGGGCAAGCTCACCTTCACCGACGTCACCGTCGATCCGGGTACCGGCAGCTTCCTGCTCCGCGTCGTGGTCCCCAATCCGGACGGCATTCTGCTGCCCGGCATGTTCGTGCGTGCCGTGGTCGGCCGCGGCATCCGCCAGGATGCGCTGCTGGTGCCGCAACAGGGGATCGCGCGCGATCCGAAGGGCAACACGACCGCGATGGTCGTCGGCGAGGACGGCAAGGTCGCCGTGCGCCCGGTGCGGGTCGCGCAGACGATCGGCGACAAGTGGCTGGTCGACGACGGGTTGCGCGCCGGCGACAAGGTGATCGTCGAGGGGCTGCAGAAGATCCGGCCCGGCGTCCCGGTAAAGGCGGTCGAGGCGGCGGCCCAAGCGGCCCCGGCTGCGACCGCAGCCGCCCCGGCCGTGTCGCCGCCCGCCGCGACCGACGCCGCGCCCGCCAAATCGGCCCCGGCCGCGTCCGACGCCGCGACCGCCAAGTCGGCGCCGGCCGCGCCCGAGCCCGCGCCGGCGAAGTCGGCCCCGGCCGCCGACAAGAAGTAGACGGGATCCCCGAATGGCACGCTTCTTCATCGATCGGCCGATCTTCGCCTGGGTCATCGCGATCATCATCATGCTGGCGGGCGGGATCTCGATCACGCAGCTGCCGATCTCGCGTTACCCGACGATCGCGCCGCCCACGGTCACGATCAGCGCCTCCTATCCGGGCGCGTCGGCGAAGTCGGTCGAGGACTCGGTGACGCAGGTCATCGAGCAGAACATGAAGGGCCTCGACGGCATGCTCTACCTGTCGTCGACCAGCGAGTCGAACGGGCGGGCGACGATCACCGTCACCTTCCAGAACGGCACCAACCCGGACATCGCGCAGGTGCAGGTGCAGAACAAGCTGCAGCTCGCCACCCCGCTGCTGCCGCAGATCGTGCAGCAGCAGGGCGTCAGCGTGAACAAGGCGAACCCGGGCTTCCTGATGGTGCTGGGCTTCGTGTCCGAAGACGGCAGCATGGACCAGCGCGACATCGCCGACTACCTGATCGCGAACCTGACCGATCCGATCAGCCGCGTCGCGGGCGTGGGCAGCGTGCAGGTGTTCGGGGCGCGCTACGCCATGCGCATCTGGCTCGACCCGGACAAGCTGAATACGTACAAGCTGTCGACCGCCGACGTCATCGCCGCGATCCGCGCGCAGAACCAGCAGGTGGCGGTGGGGCAGCTGGGCGGCACGCCGGCGGTCCCCGGGCAGCGGCTCAACGCGACGATCACGTCGCAGGGCCGGCTGCAGACGCCGGAACAGTTCCGCGCCATCGTCGTGCGCAGCCAGGCCGACGGCTCCGTCCTGAAGCTCGGCGAGCTCGCCCGCGTGGAACTGGGCGCGGAGGACTACAGCGTCATCGCCCGCTTCAACGGCCAGCCGGCCACCGGCGTCGCCATCGCGCTCGCGACCGGCGCCAACGCGCTCGAGACCGCGAAACGCATGGAGACGCTGATCAAGGACCTGCAGCCGTTCTTCCCGCCGGGGCTGAAGGCGGTGATCCCGTTCGACACGACGCCCTTCGTCAGGGCCTCGATCAAGGAAGTGGCGACGACGCTGCTCGAGGCGGTCGCGCTGGTGTTCCTGGTGATGTATCTCTTCCTGCAGAACTTCCGCGCGACGCTGATCCCGACGATCGCGGTGCCCGTCGTGCTGCTGGGC
Organism: uncultured beta proteobacterium; assembly: GCA_963810815.1. Lineage (GTDB taxonomy): Bacteria > Pseudomonadota > Gammaproteobacteria > Burkholderiales > Casimicrobiaceae > CAVQWT01. Next base: position 438,217 of record CAWEPB010000004.1, read on the forward strand.
ACCTTCGGCGTGCTCGCCGCGCTCGGCTTCTCCATCAACATGCTGACGATGTTCGCGATGGTGCTCGCGATCGGGCTCCTGGTCGACGACGCGATCGTCGTGGTCGAGAACGTCGAGCGGCTGATGAGCGAGGAGGGCCTCACGCCGCTGGAGGCGACGCGCAAGTCGATGGACCAGATCACCGGCGCGCTGATCGGCGTCGGACTGGTGCTGTCGGCGGTGTTCGTGCCGATGGCGTTTCTCGGCGGCTCGACCGGCGTCATCTACCGGCAGTTCTCGGCGACGATCGTGTCGGCGATGGCGCTGTCGGTGCTGGTGGCGATCGTGCTGACGCCGGCGCTGTGCGCGACGATGCTGAAGCAGATCGAGAAGGGCCACCACGCCTCGGATCGGGGCTTCTTCGGCTGGTTCAACCGCAACTTCGACCGCGGCAACCGGTCGTACCAGGGCGTCGTGCGCCACATCCTGTCGCGCTCGAAGCGCTTCCTGCTGGTCTTCGTCGTCATGGCGGCGCTGATGGTGTTCCTGTTCCTGCGCCTGCCCACCGCCTTCCTGCCCGCCGAGGACCAGGGCGTGCTGTTCACGCAGGTGCAGGCCCCGGTGGGCGCGACCCAGGAGCGGACGATGGACGTGATCCGCAAGGTCGAGCGGCACTTCCTCGACAACGAGAAGGATGCCGTCCAGTCGGTGTTCACCGTCCAGGGCTTCAGCTTCGGCGGCTCCGGCCAGAACACCGGCATCGCCTTCGTCAGCCTGAAGGACTGGTCGGAGCGCGCGTCGCCCAAACTCTCGGCGGGCGCCGTGGCGGGACGCGCGATGGCAGCCTTCAGCCAGATCAAGGACGCGTTCGTGTTCGCCTTCCCTCCGCCGCCCGTGCCCGAACTCGGCATCGCCGGGGGCTACAACTTCTACCTGAAGGACAACGCCAGCCTCGGTCACGACGCGCTGACGCAGGCGCGCAACCAGTTCCTGGGCGCCGCGGCGCAGAGCAAGCTGCTCGCCAACGTTCGTCCCAACGGCCAGGAGGACACACCGCAGTTCCGCGTCGACATCGACACCGAGCGGGCCGGTGCGCTCGGGCTCACGATTGCCGGCATCAACGAAACCCTGGCGGCGGCATGGGGCAGCCAGTACATCGACGACTTCATCGACCGCGGGCGCGTCAAGCGCGTGATCATCCAGGGCGACGCGCCGTTCCGCATGCTGCCCGAGGACTTCAACCGCTGGTCGGTGCGCAACGGCAAGGGCGAGATGGTGCCGTTCCGCGCCTTCGCGACGACCCACTGGGACTACGGCTCCCCCAGGCTCGAGCGCTACAACGGCGTGCCTGCGATGAACATCAACGGCGAGCCGGCGCCGGGCGTGAGTTCCGGCGACGCCATGGCCGAAGTCGAGCGACTGGTGTCGAAGCTGCCGCAGGGCATCGGGATGGAGTGGACCGGAACCTCGTACCAGGAGCGCGCGGCGGGCGCCCAGACCCCCCTGCTCTACACGCTGTCGATCCTGGTCGTGTTCCTGTGCCTTGCCGCGCTGTACGAGAGCTGGACCGTGCCCACCGCGGTGCTGCTGATCGTGCCGATGGGAATCCTGGGCACGGTGCTCGCGACCTGGCTGCGCGGCATGGAGCGCGACGTCTACTTCCAGGTGGCGATGCTGACCACCGTCGGCCTGTCGAGCAAGAACGCGATCCTGATCGTCGAGTTCGCCAAGCAGTATCGCGCCAGCGGCATGGACCTGATCTCGGCGACGATCGCCGCAGGCCGCGACCGCATGCGCCCGATCCTGATGACGTCGCTCGCGTTCGGCCTCGGCGTGCTGCCGCTCGCCGTCGCGACCGGCGCGGGATCCGGCGCGCAGCGCGCGATCGGCACCGGCGTGCTCGGCGGGATGATCGTCGGCACGTTCCTCGGCGTCGTGTTCATCCCGCTGTTCTACGTGGTCGTCCAGCGCCTGTTCGTTTCCGGGAAGCCTGCCGCGACGCAGGCGGTGCCTGTCGTGGGAGCGGGGTCGGGTGAGCAAGGCTGACGCCGTCGCGCGGGCCCCCGCATCGGCGCCGCCGGTCGCCGGCGGCGAAGGCGTTGCCCGGGTCGGCGTGCGCGCGACGGCGCAGCGCGCGCGCATTCTCGCCGCGGCGACCCGGTGCTTCGTCGAGCACGGCTTCCACGCGGCCAGCATGGCCCGCATCGCCGAGGCGGCGCAGATGAGCCCCGGCCTCATGTATCGCTACTTCCCGAGCAAGAGCGCGATCGTGCTCGCCATCATCGAGCGCCAGCTCGAGGAGAATCGCGCCAAGATCGGGGAGCTGCATGCGTCGACGGAGATCACGCCGAACCTCCGCCAATCCTTCGCGCAATGGCAATCCGAAGTCCCCGACGCGATGAACGCGGCGCTGTTCCTGGCCATGAGCGCCGATGCCCGCCGCGATCCGCAGATCGCCAGGGCGCTGCGCGAGTCGGACCGGCTCACGCGTGCCAACCTCCAGGATTGGCTCGGTCGCAGCAGGCAGGAGGGCGGCCGCGGCGTGCCGAAGGAGCTGGCCGAGTCGCGCGCCATCCTGATGCAGTGCGTGATCGAGGGCATGGCGATCCGCGCGCTGCGCGAGCCGGACCTCGATTTCGACCAGCTGGCACCGGCCCTGAACGAGCTGTTCGACCGGCTGCTCGCACCCTGACGACCGCCTGCGGCCCCCCGCGATTGGCGCCGACCGAGACCATGGACAAACACTACCTCACCTCCCTGCTGGCGCCCGAGTCGATCGTGGTCTTCGCCGGCCACGCCGACGACGCCGCGAGCCAGACCACGCACGGCCGCGCGTTGCACGCGGCGCTTCGTGCGCAGCGTTATTCCGGCACGCTGCACTTCCTGGACATCCACACCAGCGGCACGCTGGCCGAACTCGCGCAGTCGCGCGCCGATCTGGCCATCATCGCGCTGCCGCCCCAGGACGTGGCGGCGGCGCTCGAGCTTGCCGGACGCATGGCCTGTCGCTCCGCACTGGTCGTTTCCAGCGGCATCGGCCCGGAGCAGGCCGCCGAGCTCAAGCGGATCGCGCAGCGGGAGGGCATCAACCTGCTGGGCCCGAACTGCCTCGGCTTCCAGCGTCCGCCGCTGAACCTCAACGCCAGCGCCATCGGGCCGCTGGCCCGGTCGGGGCCGCTCGCCCTGGTTTCGCAGTCCGGAGCGCTGACGTCGTCGATGCTCGACTGGGCGGCGGGCAACGCGGTGGGCTTTTCCTGCGTCGTGTCGCTCGGGCGCGGCACGGCGGTCGACACCGCGCAGGTGCTCGACTTCCTGGCCCACGACGCGCAGACGCAGAGCATCGTCGTCTACCTCGAGGGAATCACCAGTGCGCGCCGCTTCATGAGCGCGCTGCGCTCGGCCGCCATCGCCAAGCCGGTGGTCGTGCTCAAGTCGGGCCGCAAGCCGGCCGGCAACGAGGCCGCGCAGACGCACAGCGGCACCATCGTCGGCAGCGACGACGTGTTCGACGCCGCGCTGCGTCGCGCGGGCGCGGTGCGGGTCCGGTCGTTCGTCGAGCTGTTCTCGGCGGCCAAGTGCCTTGCGTCGCGCTACCGCCCGGTCGGCCGGCGGCTGGCGATCGTCACCAACGGCGGCGGGCCCGGTGTGCTGGCGGCCGACTGGGTCAGCGAGATCGACCTGCAGCTCGGCAAGCTGTCCCCCGAGTCCGTCGGTGCGCTGCGACCCCGGGTGCCCGGGTGCGCGTCGCTGTCGGACCTGATCGACCTGTCGGAGGAAGGCGGCGCGGAGCACTTCGAGGCCGCCGTCGAGGTCGCCGGCAACGACAGCGGAGTCGACGGCGTGCTGGCCATCTACTCGCCCAAGGCGAGCGGCGACGTCGAGTCGGTGGCGCGCGCATTGGTCGAGGCCAAGCGCTCGATGGGCAAGCCCCTGCTGACCTGCATGATGGGCGACACCTCGGTCGCGGCGTCCCGCAGCATCCTCAACGACGCGGCGATCCCCAGCTTCCGCACGCCGGAAGCCGCCGTGGGCGCGTTCGGCAACATCGCTTCGTTCTACCAGAACCAGCTGCTGCTGCAGCAGACCCCGCCGCCACTGTCCGCGCTGGCCAAGCCCGACATCGAAGCGGCCCGCCTGGTCATCGAGAGCGTGCTCGCCGAGCGGCGCAAGGTGTTGACCGAAATGGAGTCGAAGGCGCTGCTGTCGTCGTTCCACATCCCGGTGACCAACACCATCTGCGCGCGCAATGCCAACGAGGCGATGATGATCGCGACGCAGCTCGGGTTTCCCGTCGCGCTCAAGATCGATTCGCCCGACATCAGCCACAAGTCGGACGTGCAGGGCGTCGCGCTGAACATCATCAACGGCACCGGCGCGCGCGACACCTACACCGACATGGTGGAACGCGTGAAGCGCCTGCATCCTGAGGCGCGCATCAACGGCGTGACCGTGCAGAAGATGGCGGGCGCGCGGCGCGGACGCGAGATCTACATCGGTCTCGTCACCGACGATCCGTTCGGCCCGGTCATCGTGTTCGGCGCCGGCGGCACCATGATCGAGCTGCTGAACGACCGCGCGATGGAGTTGCCGCCGCTCAACCAGTACCTCGCGCGCCGGCTGATCGAGCGCTCCCGCGTCGCCGAGACGCTCGGCGCGTGGCGCGGCGCCAGCGCGGTCGACATGGACGCGCTCGAGCAGGTGCTGCTGCGGGTTTCGGAGATGGTGTGCGAACTGCCCCAGCTGCGCGAGATGGACATCAACCCGATCATCGTGGACGAGCACGGTGCGGTGGCCGTGGACGCACGCATCGTGATCGACAGCGCGCCGCAGGCCGCCAGCGGGCGTTCGAACGACTACCACCATCTCGCGATCCTGCCCTACCCGGCACGCCACGAGCAGGTGTGGCCGCTGCGCGGCGGCGGCCAGTACACCGTTCGACCCATCCACCCGAACGATGCGCAGATGCTGCAGGACCTCGTGCAGCACCTCTCGCCCGAGAGCCGCTACACCCGGTTCGTCTCGTCGATGCGCGAGCTGCCGCCGTCGATGCTCGCGCGCTTCACGCTGATCGACTACGACTGCGAGATGGCGCTGGTGGCGGTGCTCAAGCAGAGAAGCGCGGGCCCCGACGGCGAGATCGTGGAGACCGAGCGCATCGTCGGCGTCTCCCAGTACGTGACCAACATCGACCAGTCCAGCTGCGAATTCTCGCTGGTGGTCGCCGACGACTTCACCGGCAAGGGCCTGGGCGCGCGCCTGATGGAGAGCATCATGGACGTCGCGCGTGAGAAGGGTCTCGCGGAAATCGAGGGGCTGGTGCTGGTGAAGAACCCCGGCATGCTGAAGCTCATGAAGCGGCTGGGCTTCTCGGTCAAGCCGTTCGCCGAGGATCCCGACTTCATGCTGGTGACGCACAGCCTGTGACGTCCGGCCCGGCACGATAGTCGGCGGGGCGATCGCCGCGCGCCGGACAACGCGGGCCGTCCGGAGCGCCGGCGCGAGCGCGCGTGCAGCAGGCTCGCCCGGGCGGCGTCAATTGCCGCGCCCCCCGCCGTGCCCCTCGCCTCGGTCGCCCTGCTTGTCCTGCCCCTGGTTCGACTGCGGCGCGGAACTCCTGCCTTGCGCCTTCTTGTCCTGCCCTTGCTGCCCTTGCTGCCCCTGGGCCCGCTGCTGATGCTGGTCCGGCCCCTGCTGCTGCCTCTGTGCCTGTGTTTGCGGCTGCTGTCGCTGCTGTTGATGCGGTTGCTGCTGCACCGGCTGCGGGGAACTTCTCTCCGGACGGGCTTGCTGGTTCCCCTGGGGAGCAGCCGCACGCCGCACCTGCTGCGCCTGATAGTGCTGCTTCACGACGGCATCCTGGGGCTGGTATCGGTAATGCTGGCTCTGCAGCACCTGCTGCTGCTCGGCGCGCGGATAGCGGGTTCCGGAGTATTGACGCTGGTATGCCGGCAGCGGAGCCGGCCGGTACACCGCATTGCGATCCCAGTTGTCCCACCCTTGCCGACGCTGCACCCACGTATTGCCCCAGTGCTCACCCCAGCGCGGCGGCGCGTCCGACTGCCAGCCGCGAAAGTACACGGGCGGGTGTCGGTAATAGCGCACGGGAATGCGCAGGACGAACAGCGGCACTGCTTCCGGGGCCACCAGCCCCCACGGCCCGTTGTACCAGGAACTCGCGTACCAGTTGTCCCGCTGGAACACCCAGTACATTCCGTCGTAGAAGAAATAATTCGAACTGACTTGCGGCGCGTAGTAGACCGGGTAACCGGGGACGGGAACGAGCTGCGGATACACCGGCAAGTTGATCCCGATGCTGACGCCGGGAAGTCCGATCCCGACGCTCAGCTGTGCGCTGGCGGAGGTGATCGAGAACAGGACGGCCCACACGACGACGAGCAAGTTGCGCATTTTCAGTCCTTCCGCTCACAAACGATGACACAAGTTCACGCGTGGTGACCGATCCCAAGACCGACACACGCTTGCACTCGAGGCTAACAACCCATCCGCATCAACGTAACCGGACGCCGCGCCCCCGTCAGTACGCTACCCCACACAAATTTGGACCCAAGCCTTCCTGCCTCGGTTCACCGCTCCTGCCCGCTTCTGGCCGCTTCGCTCCGACCCTCGGCCGTTCGTCGCCCATCCCGACCGATCCGGCGCGTGCCCGGATCTCAGGCAAGTTGGGTGCAACTGCGCGTTGATTCCGCTGTGTGGCGGCGTTGCCACAGCCGGCGTCCTGCGGTCCCAAGCGACCGACCGCCGAATTTATTGCGTTGCAACAACGAGTTGGCGGCATCATCGGAACGCCCGATGAGGTTGATCGAAAACACTGATTTGACGGGATTATCTCCGAGCCCCATCTTGCATTTGTGCACCGCAGCATCACCTGCAAGGCACGAATCGCCAACCGGATGATGGGAGTTCCCGATGCGCAGCAATCAGGTTTCACCGAACCACCTGGACGAACTCGGCGTGTTCGCGCTGATGGCGCAGGCGCTGGCGTATCCGGTACCGGGTTCCGCTGCCGTCGGATCCCTGCGGGCCGGCGCGAACGGCGACCCCGTCGTGGGGTCGGCGCAACCGCACCACCTGCTCGCGCGGGTCGCCCGCTGGCTCCGCGATGAGGGCCCGAAAGCCGTCGACACGGTCACTTCCCCGGCGACCAACACGCCGGCCGTCGCCGCGCAGCGGCGCGTGCCCGAACGCGGGATTCCGCACCCCTACTACTGACCCGCCGCCGCGCCCGGCCGCACCGGCCGCGCCGCGCGGCGGCGAACCATGACCAAACTGAAAGGCAACCCATGGAAGACTCCAGCGTGAAACCTCTGCCCAGTCCCGCGCCGGTCGAGCGACCCGGGCCGGCACTCCTCGCCTGCGGTCTGTGGCTGCGCGCAGCGTTCGCCGGCGCCAGCGGATTCGCCATCGGGCTGATCCAGCTCGTCGACGGCGGCATGAAGCCGGTGTCGGCGCTGGCGCTGGCCATCGGTGGCGGCGCGCTGGCCGTCGTCGGTTGGTGGCGCGCCCGCGCCGCGCTCGATCCCGCGGCCGAAGCCGGTTCGTCGGCGGCGCCTGCACGCGGGTCCGTCCGCAGCCACGGGCTTTCGGGGACCCGCGCGAGCGCCGGCACCTGAACCGGCGACAGCACCTTCGCGATCGCCGGCGCCTGAGCCGACGCGCGGCGACCGGGCAAACCGTGTCCAAGCGCCGCGAGTTTGCCCAGGGTCAAACCCGTTATAGCTGGATCGTAATTAAATAGCGCCACCAGCAATCACCACGCGGGGCCCACGGGGCTGCCCGCACCACGCTTCACCTGCGCAGCCCCCGTGCCCATTCGAAAGCACGAGGACGATTTCAACCGTGACGGACGATCGACGACGCGCACCCGCGCGTACGTTCCCGCTTCCGTCGCAGCGAAGGAGAAGCAGATGAAACACCTGTCCCTGGCACTCACCGGCATTGCGCTGGCGACCCTTGCCACCGTAGCGGCCGCCCAGGCGCCCGCCCCGGCCGGCGCGGCGAAGCCGACGATGCCGCAGGTCTGCACCAACTGCCATCAGGCGGCGCCGGCCACGGTTCGCGGCTATTTCGAGAACGTCGCGTTCAAGTCGAAGTCGATCCAGCTGAAGCTCGACGCCAGCACCGAGATCATCAAGTTCGACGAAGGCACGCTCAAGGTCGTCGACGTCGAGAAGACCGGCAAGGGCGAGATGCTGCGCGACATCGCCAAGGGCCGCGAAGCGCGCGTCGAGTACACCGAGAAGGACGGCGTCAAGACGGCGACGCTGATCTCGTTCAAGGGCCCGATCAAGATCGCGCCCGAGAAGGTGTTCAACTACGGCCAGGTGCTCGCGCTCGTCGAGCAGGGTCCGGCGAAGTCCAATGCCGTGCTGATCGACTCCCGGCCGCTGCCGCGCTTCCAGGAAGGGACGATTCCCGGTGCGATCAATCTCCCGTATCCCGCGTTCGACAAGTTCACCGACCGGCTGCCGAAGGAAAAGAACAAGCTGATCGTGTTCTTCTGCCAGGGCGTCACCTGCATGATGAGCCCGAACTCGCTGCGTCGCGCCGAGGGCATGGGCTACACCAACGTCAGGGTGTACCCGGAAGGTGCGCCCGAGTGGCTGGAGAAGAACGTCGGCGTGATCGCCGCGCCGTCCCTCAAGGACGCGTGGATCGAGAAGGGCATCCCCCACGTGCTGGTCGACGTGCGGCCGGCATCCACCGTCGCGCGCGACGGCTTCATCCCCGGTGCGGTCAACGTGCCGGTCTCGCAGGTCGCCTCGGTGCTCGCCACGCTGCCCCCGGGCAAGATGAAGGCGCCGATCATGGTCTACGACGGCGACAACGGCACTGCGGCGCACATCGCCGCGCGCGCGATCCACGACGCCGGCCAGAAGAACGTCAACGTGATCACCGGCGGCTTCGACGCCTGGAAGGCGGCCGGCTTCACCGTCGCCACGGGCACGCCGCTGACCAAGATCGCGTATGCGCCGAAGCCGCGTCCGGGCGAGATCCCCGTCGCCGAGTTCCTGGCGCTGGCGGCCAACACGCCGGCCAACGTGCTGATCCTCGACGTGCGCAACCAGGACGAGGCGAACGCCGGCATGATCAAGGGCGCGAAGCTGATCCCGGACGAGGACCTGATGGCCCGCATGAGCGAAGTCCCGAAGGACAAGCGGATCATCACGCACTGCTCGACCGGCGTCCGCGCCGAGATGGCGTACCACAAGCTCAAGGCCGCCGGCTACAACGTCGGCTTCGTGAAGGCCGACATGTCGATCGACAAGGCCGGGAAGGTCACGGTCGCGAAGAGCTGAGCGCGGGTTTCCGAACCGGCGCCGGGGGGCGGTGGAGGAGTCTCCACCGCCCCCCGCCTTGCTTGCCGACGGGGTGCCCGGGGCGTTGACCCGCACTTTCCGGCGTCTTAGAGTCTCGCTGCGGCGCTCCCCCCGGCCGCGCCCGGAGGAGAACGCCATGTCCACTGTCATCGCGCGCCGTCTCGCCGTCGCTGCCTTGCCCCTCGTGCTCGGGGTGGCGACGACGGTCGACGCGGCGCAGCGCACCTTCGTCTCGACCATCGGGCAGGACGCCTTTGCCTGCTCGCTGGCCGCACCCTGCCGCGGTTTCGCCAAGGCGCTGACCGTCACCGACCCGGGCGGCGAGATCGTCGTCCTCGATTCGGGCGGCTACGGTCCGGTCACCGTGAACAAGAACGTCACCATCGCGGCGCCGGCAGGCGTCTACGCGGGCATTTCCGTCTTTGCCGGCGGCGACGGCGTCGTCGTCACCGCGCCGGCCACGCGGGTCGTGCTGCGCGGCCTGACCATCAACGGCCAGGGCGGCAACAACGGCGTCCGCGTGCAGGCCGGCGAGGTGCACATCGAGTCGACGGTCATCTCGAACATGGGGTGGGCGGGAATACTCGTCGAGGGCGGCAGCTCGGTGCGCGTGTCCGCGACCGTCGTCCGCTCGAGCGGCGACATCGGGCTGCTGGTCGTGCCCGGCGCCGGCACGACCAGCGTGCTGGTGCGCGACAGCGAGTTCTCGAACAACGTCGCGGCCGGCGTCGCCATCGCGCCCGTCGCGGCCGGTGCCAACGCGCAGGCGACCGTGGAGCGCTCCAGCGTGACCCGCAACGGCGCGGGCCTCGTCGCCGCCGCCGGCGCCGGCGCGACCGCGACGCTGGTCGTCACCCAGTCGGTCGCGAGCGAGAACGTCGAGGCCGGCGTCGCGAGCATCAACGCCGGGTCGACCGCCTACGTGCGCGAGACCGCGGTCACGCGCAACGGCATCGGCTTCCAGCAGGCCTCGTCGGGGCTGCTGCAGGCCTGCGGCTCGAACCTGCTGGTCGCGAACGGATTCGCGACCAGCGGCGCCATCGTCACCGCGTCCTGTCTCGACGTGGCGGCGCTGTCGGGGCCCGCCGGTGGCGATCTCGCGGGGAACTATCCGGACCCGGTGATCGCGTCCGGCGCCGTGACCAGCTCGAAGATCGCCTCCTTCGCCGTGACGAACTCGAAGATCGCGAACGACAGCATCACCCGGGGCAAGATCCAGGGTGGATATGCCAGCGGCAACATCGCCATCAACCTGGCCGCCAATTCCTGCGGGGATGTCGACATCGGCGTTGCGGGGGCTGTCGCCGGCGATATCCCGATCTTCTCGCTGCAGGCTGCCGAAGCCCTGCCGCAGAAGGTCCTCGTCCAGCCGTTGCGGGTGCCGGCCGCCGGCCTGGTCACGACGCGGTTCTGCAACCTGAATGCTGTCCCGATCTCGTTCTCCGGCGTCGGCATCTACATGCTCACGATACGCTGAGCCTTTCGCCGCGGCGATTGCGCAGGACTCACCCATTTCGCCCGCCCCCCGCACTTCGGTCTCAAGCCGCGCCAACGACCCCGACGCGCCGGTCCGTCACCCCCTCCGCAACAAAAAAGCCGGCACCTGGCCGGCTTTTTCGCTTGGCGCAACCGCAACTCAGTTCGACAGCACCCACTTGACGATGCCGGCGAGCTCGTCGCCCTTCGGCTTGACCGACGGGTGGCCCTTGGCTTCGGACAGCTTGGCGACGATCGTCGCCTGCGCGTCGGCCTTGCCCTTGTACTTGGCGGCGACGTCCTTGAACGACGGGCCCATCTTCTTGGTGTCGACGGCGTGGCAGGTCATGCAGCCGCCCTTGGTCGCGTCCTCGGCGGTCGCGGCGTTCGCGGCACCGGCCATCGTCATGGCGGCCAGCGCGGCCGCGGCAATCAGCATCGACTTCATTTACACGCTCCTTGATCGAGTTTGTCCCGGCGGCCCGGGTGGGCAACGCACCGGCGCCGCCTGGCGCCAGACCCGTGCGATTGTAACGCGGCGGCGCCGCAACGGTTGACCTGGTGCGCCGGCACCGCGGCCGTTGCAGCCCGGCCGGACGGCCGCTACACCCCGGTTGGACGGCCGCTACACCCCGGTTGGACTGCCGCTACATCCCGGTCGGACGGCCGGCCGCCCGCCTGCGGTGCCGCGCCAGCCACAGCGGCGTCCGCGAGCGCGGCGACTTGTGGACGAAGTGCCAGCGCGCCACGTGGTAGCTCGAGTCGAAACCGTAGAAGTTGAGCTTCATCCGCTCGAGTTCCTCGACCCGGTAGGCGGCCAGCGGCTTGACGGCCTCGTCGGCGGCGCGCCGGGCGTTGCGGTCGGCCAGCGCGGACGGGAAGCCGGGGTCGCCGGCCAGCGCCTGCGCCCGCGCGATCGCGGTCGCCAGGAACGACGCCGGGTCGCGGCCGAAGTGGTCGTCGATCAGGCCCATCGCCTTCGCCTCGGCCACCCCCACCGGCAACCGCGCCTGCGTCACCGCCGCCGCCTGCGCCGGCGTGACGCGTCGCGGCAGCAGGTAGGTCCAGTACTCGGAGCCGTAGAGGTTGCCCATGCCCTTGTAGTGCGGGTTGAGCACCACGCCGTCGCGCGCCCAGACCCGGTCGGCGGCCAGCGCCAGGAACACGCCGCCGGCGCCGCCGTTTCCCTGCATCGCCGCGACGGTGAGCTGCCGATCGGCGGTGACGATCGCGTGGACGAGGTCGTTCATCGCGTTGATGTTGCGCCACGATTCGTCGGCGGGCAGCGCCGCCGCCTCGATCGCATTGAGGTGGATGCCGTTGGACCAGAAGTCGGGGCCGCCGGCCAGCACCAGCACGCGCACCGGCCGCGCCGTCGCGGCGACGAACGCGGCGCGCAGCGCCTCGCACTGCGCGGTGTCGAAGGCGCCGTTGTGGAACGCGAAGTGCAGCACGCCGACGGCGCCGTGCTCCTCGTAGCGGATCGGCGGCCAGGCGTCGCCGGGAACCGGCGCGGGGGTCACCTGCGGGACGCCGTCGAGCCGCTCGCCCAGAACCTGCGCGGCGGGCAGCTTGAACGCGTCCGCGTCGCCGGCGCGCTTCAGGTGCCCGATCCACACCGCGCCGTCGACCGTCGCGCGCAGGATCGCGTCGCCGTGACGGCCGATCACGCGGCCGGGCGCGCCGCGCGCGACGGCGTCGGCGTGCCCGTCGAACAGCAGCACCGGCAGCCCGAGCAATTCGTCCCGCACCCCCGGAAAGCCGTCGGCGGCGCGGAGGTGGCGGAGCGCCGTCGCGGTGTCGGCCCGGCCCCAGTCGAGCGCGCGGTCGGCCTGCGTCATCAGCGGGCGCAGCCGGCCGTGCGCCGCGACGGCATGCGGCACGGAAGCGTCCGCGGCGACGAGCGCCGCCAGCGGCGTCGGCGCGACGCCGGCCGCCAGCTTCGCCAGCGCCTCGCGCACCGCGGTCACCGCAGCCTCGGTGACCTCGTTGCGGTAGACGCTCGACTTGGTGGCGGCGCGCAGCGGAAACGTCGCCGTCGCCCAGACGTCGCCGGCATCCATCTCGGCGTTCGCCCGCAGCACGGTGACGCCCCATTCCGCCGCGCCCTCCTGCAGCGCCCAGTCGAGCGCCGACGGCCCGCGGTCGCCGACGATGCCAGGATGGACGACGAGGCAGGGCGTCCGCCGCCAGACCTCGTCGGCGATGCGGCGCTTGAGAAACGGCGCGACGACGGCGTCGGGCTGCCACGCCGCGACCGCTTCCCCGGTGACGCGGTCGTTGACGTCGAACTCGACCGAGACCTCGTGGCCGTCGGCGGCAAGCTCGACCCACAGCCGCTGCGAGAGGCTGTTGAACGAATGGCAGAGCAGCAGCAGGCGCACCCGGCTCAGCAGATCCGCGGCAACTGCTCGCCGGTGAGCCAGTCGACGACGCGCCGGCCGCCGAAGCTCGTGTCCATCTGGACGAAGTGGTGCGGATCCTCGATGCAATGGCCGACGATCGCGGCGTCGCGGCCGAGCGGATGCGCGTGCATCGCCGCGAGCAGCGGCGCGGCATCACCGGGCGCGCAGATCGCGACCAGCTTGCCCTCGTTGGCGACATACAGCGGATCGAGGCCCAGGAATTCGCAGGCCGCCGCCACCTGCGGCCGCACCGGCAGCGCCGCTTCGCGGATGACCATGCCGCAGCCGGACTGGCGCGCCAGCTCGTTCAGCGTCGTGGCGAGGCCGCCGCGCGTGGGATCGCGCAGCGCGCGCAGGCCCGGCGCGACCGGCAGCATCGCGGCGACGAGCCGGTGCAGCGCGGCGGTGTCCGATTCGATCGTCGTCTCGAACGTGAGGTTCTCGCGCAGCGACATGATCGCCACGCCGTGGTCGCCCAGCATGCCCGAGACCAGGATCGCGTCGCCGGGACGCGCCCGATCGCCGGAAAGCTCGACGCCCGGCGGCACGACCCCGACACCGGTCGTCGTGATGAAGACGCCGTCGCCCTTGCCCTTCTCGACGACCTTGGTGTCGCCGGTCACCACCGGCACGCCGGCCTCGCGTGCGGCGGCGGCCATCGACTCGACGATGCGCTTCAGGTCCGCCAGCGGAAAGCCTTCCTCCAGCACGAAGCCGGCGGCGAGGTACAGCGGCGTCGCGCCCGCCATCGCCACGTCGTTGATCGTCCCGTGCACCGACAGGCAGCCGATGTCGCCGCCGGGAAAGAACAGCGGCGAGACGACGTGGCTGTCGGTGGCCATCACCATGCGCCCCGCGGGCGCCGCGAAAGCCGCCTGGTCGTTGCCCTGGCGCAGCCACTCGTTGTCGAAGGCGCGCGCGAAGAGCTCGTCGATCAGCTGGGCCATCGCGCGGCCGCCGCTGCCGTGCGTCATGTCGACCAGGCCGTGCCGGAAGTCGATCGGCCGTACGTAGCCGGTGCGGACCTTGCGCGCCGCGGCGGCGGTGGCTGCGTCGTCCTTCATCGCGCTTCCCCCCGCCCTTCCGCCGCCGTCCCGGCGTCGCGGAAGCGGCCGTAGGTGTAGTGCGCGGCGCAGGCCCCCTCGGAGGACACCATGCACGAGCCGATCGGGTTGTCGGGCGTGCAGACGGTGCCGAACACCTTGCAGTCGACGGGCTTCTTGACGCCGCGCAGGATCGCGCCGCACTCGCAGGCCTTGTGGTCGGGAACCGAGACGTACTCGATGCCCCAGCGCGCTTCGGCGTCGAACGCCGCGTACTTCGGCTTGATCTTCAGCGCGCTGTAGGGCACTTCGCCCAGGCCGCGCCACTCGAACGTGCGCCGCAGCTCGAAGACCTCGGCGACGAGGTCCTTCGCCTTCGTGTTGCCTTCGCGGGTGACGGCACGGGTGAACTCGTTCTCGACCTCGGCGCGACCCTCGTTGAGCTGCCGCACCAGCATCAGGATCGCCTGCATCACGTCGAGCGGCTCGAAGCCGGCGATCACCACGGGCTTCGCGTACTCCTCGGCGAAGTATTCGTACGGCTGGCTGCCGATCACCGTCGACACGTGCGCGGGCCCGATGAAGCCGTCGAGCGGCACCGTGCCGTACTCGCGGACCTCGGGCGACTCGAGGATGTGGCTGATCGCCGCCGGCGTCAGCACGTGGTTGCAGAACACGGTGAAGTTCGCGAGGCCCAGCGCCTCGGCCTGCCGGATCACCAGCGCGGTCGGCGGCGTCGTCGTCTCGAAGCCGATGGCGAAGAAGACGACCTCGCGGTCCGGATGCTCCTGCGCGATGCGCACCGCGTCGGCCGCCGAGTACAGCATCCGCACGTCGGCGCCGGCCGCCTTGGCTTTCAGCAGCGACAGCCCCTTCGACGCCGGCACGCGCATGGTGTCGGCGTAGGTGCACAGGATCGTGCCGGGACGCTGCGCCAGCGCGATCGCGTTGTCGATGCGGCCGATCGGCAGCACGCACACCGGGCAGCCGGGCCCGTGGATCATCTCGATGTTCGGCGGCAGCAGGTCGGCGAGGCCGTAGCGCGCGATCGCGTGCGTGTGGCCGCCGCAGAACTCCATCAGCCGGTAACGCCGATCCGGCTGCACCTCGGAGGCGATCCTGTCGGCGATCTTGCGGGCGACGCCCCCGTCGCGGAACTCGTCGATGTAGCGCATTGGCGTCGCCTCAGTTCGCTTCCGTTCGCTTCAGTTCGCCGCGGCGGCCGGCGGGACGTCGAGCGCGACGGGGATCAGCCCCGCACTCGCGAATTCGGCGAGCGTGCGCTCCGCCTCGTCCGGGTCCAGCCGCGTCAGCGCGTAGCCCACGTGGACGATCACATAGTCGCCGGGCGCGACGTGGTCGAGCAACGCCGTCGAGATCTCCTTCTGCACGCCGGCGAGGTCGATCTTCGCCGTGTCGGTTCCGGTCAGCGCGACCACGCGCGCAGGCAAGGCGAGGCACATCGTCAGGACTCCTTGGACAGCAGGTGACGGGCGACCCAGGCCTGGCCGAGCGCCAGGCCACCGTCGTTGGGGGGCGCCTGCTGCGCCTCGAGCAGCGCGATGCCGCGCGCTGCGAGCGCCGCGCGCAGTCCGCGCGCGAGCACCGCGTTGAGGAAGCAGCCGCCGCCGCCGGCGACGACCGCGAGACCGTGCGTCGCCGCTGCGGCCGCGATCCACTCGGCGAGCGCCGCGACCAGCGTCGCGTGGAACAGCGCCGCGCCGAACCCCGCGTCGCGCTCGTCCGCCAGCCGCACCAACAATGGGGTCAGGTCGAGTTCCCGGTCGGCGCCGATCGCGAAGCCGGCGAAGTCCGGCGCCACGGCACCGTGCGCGGCGGCCAGGCCTTCCAGCAGCATCGCCGCCTGGCCCTCGAACGCCATCCGGCGCGACACGCCCAGCAGCCCGGCGGCGGCGTCGAACCAGCGGCCCATGCTGGTGGTGGCAGGCGCGTGCAGGTCGCGCGCGAGCAGCGTGGCGACGGTCGCCGCCGCCGGCTCGTCGGCGTACCGCACTGCGATTTCGGCACCGCGTCCGGCGCGCGCCAGCGCCGCCGCGGCCATGCGCCAGGGCTCGCGCGCGGCGCGATCGCCTCCCGGGAGCTTCAGCGGCGCGAGATGGCCGACGCGCGCGGCGGTCGCGCCGTCGACGAGCAGCAGTTCGCCGCCCCAGGCGCCGCCGTCGCGGCCGAGGCCGACGCCGTCGAGCGCGACGCCCAGCACCGGGCCCTCGTGCCGGTGCTCGGCCAGCACGGCGCCGACGTGCGCGTGGTGGTGCTGGACGGCGATGGCCGGCACGTCCCAGGCCGCGGCCAGCCGCGCCGCGAGCTGCGAACTGTAGAAATCCGGATGCAGGTCGTGCGCGACCGCCGCCGGCGTGACCTCGAGCGTGGCCACCAGGTGATCGATCGCGGCGTCGAGCGCCGTGCAGGTCGGCGCGTTGTCGAGGTCGCCGACGTGCTGTGCGAGGAAGGCCTCGTCGCCGCGCGTGACGCAGGGCGCGTTCTTGTACCAGCCGCCGGTGGCGACGACGGACCCGGCGGCCCGTGACGCGCCGCCGACCGCGACCGCAGGCGACGTCGCCGCCGACGAGCCCCCGGACCCCACCGGGGCGCGAGCCGGATCGCCAGCGGCGTGTAGCCGCGCGCGCGACGGAGGAACTGCGGCGCACCCGACGACGCGGTGCGCACGACGCTGTCGTCGCAGCGGATCACGATGTCGCGGTCGTGCACGAGCAGCGCGTCGGCGATGGCGCCCAGGCGCGCGATCGCCTCGTCGTTGCCGATCACCAGCGGCTCGCCGCCGGGGTTGGCGCTGGTCATCACCAGCGCCAGCGGCTGCGGCGCCGCCAGCCACGCCGTGCCCGCCGGCCGGCCCGCGGCCTCGTGGAAGAGCAGGTACTGCAGCGGCGTGTACGGCAGCATCGCGCCCAGCCAGGCGAGTCCCGGCGCCACGCCCGGGAGTGCCGCGTCGGCACCGGCCGCCTTGGGCGTCAGCACGACCGGGCGCGCCGCCGACTCGAGCAGCGCGCGATCGGCCGCGCCGACTTCGGCCAGCCCGGCCAGCGATGCCGCGTTCGCGACCATCACCGCGAAGGGCTTCGCCTCGCGCGACTTGCGCGAGCGCAGGCGCGCCACGGCATCGGCGTTGCGGGCGTCGCAGGCGAGGTGGAAGCCACCGAGTCCCTTGATCGCGACGATCTCGCCGCGCATCAGCCGCGCGACGGTGGCGGCGACCGGGTCGACCCCGGCCAGCGGCGTGCCGTCGGGCGCGAGCAGCGCAAGCCGCGGGCCGCAGGCGGGGCAGGCATTCGGCTCGGCGTGAAAGCGGCGGTGCTCCGGCGCGCGATACTCGGCAAGGCACGAGGGGCACTGGTCGAACGCCGCCATGCTGGTCTCGGCGCGGTCGTAGGGCAGCCGGCGGGTGATGGTGTAGCGCGGCCCGCAGTTGGTGCAGTTGATGAACGCGTAGCGCCAGCGACGGTCGGCGGGATCGAACAGCTCGGCGAGGCAGTCGGCGCAGACGGCGGTGTCGGCGCCGATCGCGGTCGTCGCGCGGCCGCCGGCGGTTTCGACGATCGCGAACCCGCGCTCGGTGCGCGCACTGCAACGCAGCGGCTGCGCGTTCACCGCGTCGACGCGCGCCAGCGGCGGCGCGGCGGAAACGAGGCGCCGCGCGAACTCGTCGAGCGCCGGTTCGACGCCCTCGACCTCGATGGTCACGCCGCCGCCGTCGTTGCGGACGAAGCCGGCGAGTCCGAGCTCGCGGGCCAGGCGGTGGACGAAGGGCCGGAATCCCACGCCCTGGACGACGCCGGACACCAGGATCCGGCGGCGCGCCGTTCCCTCCGGCGGGGCGAACGCCACGCCGCCGTCACGCGGCGACCCGATGACGGCGATACCTTCGAGGCGGTGGCGGTCCATCGGTTGCCGGTGGCTGCGGTCGGGCGGGCGTCGGGGGACGATGTCGGGTGGAACGGCGGCAGCGGGCAGCGGGTTCAGGCGGCGCCCGCCTTCGCCTCGAGTTCCGCCACCCGCCGGCGCAGCGCCGCGAGGTCGGTGTCGCGGCGCGCCCGCACGGCGGCGAGTTCCGCCTCCAGCCACGCCAGCCACTCGGCCAGCCCCGCGCCGGTCGTCGCCGACACCTGCAGCACCGGCAGGCCGGGGCGCACGCGCTGCGCGTACCCGATCGCAGCGTCGACGTCGAAGTCCAGGTGCGGCAGCAGATCGGTCTTCGACAACAGCATCAGGTCCGCCGCGCGGAACATGTCCGGGTACTTGAGCGGCTTGTCCTCGCCCTCGGTCACCGACAGGATCACCACCTTGTGCGCCTCGCCCAGGTCGAACGCGGCCGGGCAGACGAGGTTGCCGACGTTTTCGATCAGCAGCAGGCTGCCGTCGGCCGGGTCGAGCTTGTCCAGCGCCTGGCCGACCATCTGCGCGTCGAGGTGGCAGCCCTTCCCGGTGTTGACCTGCACCGCCGGCGCGCCGGTCGCGCGGATGCGGTCGGCGTCGCGCGAGGTCTGCTGGTCGCCCTCGATCACCGCGACCGGCGTGCGCCGGGCCCAGCCCTCGATGGTCTTGACCAGCAGCGTCGTCTTGCCCGAGCCGGGGCTGGAGACGAGGTTCAGCGCCAGCACCGCGCGGTCGGCGAAGCGCCGGCGGTTGATCGCCGCCAGCGCGTCGTTCTTTTCCAGCAACGCGCGCTCGACGTCGACGACGCGCGACGGCGCGACTCCCGGCGCATGGACGGCGCCGATGGGGCCGCGCAGCGCAGCCGGGAGTGCGTGCGCGTGATCGTGCGCGTGCCCGTCGGCGTGGTCGTGCGCATGGACGTGACCATCGCCGTGGTCGTGCACATGGACACGACCATCGCCGTGGTCGTGCACGTGCGCGGCCCCGTCGGCGTGGTCGTGCGCATGCACGTGCCGGGTGCCGTCGGCGTGGACGTGCTCGTGCTCGTGTTCGGGCCGATGCGCGTCGATACCGTCGATCCTGACCTGGTCGCTGCCACAGCCGCAGGTGGTGCACATGGTTCGTCTCCGTCGATCCGGTCGGGCCGCGTCAGGCGACCTCGATGTCCTTGACCCGCATGTCGTCGCCCTGCGTCACCGTGAGCTGGAAGCTGCCGCAGCGCGGGCAGGGATCGCCGATGCGGGCCAGCGCCACCGTTTCGCCGCAGGGCATGCACCAGGCTGCGCCGTCGACGGTGTCGATGACGAGCGTCGCGCCGTCGGCGACGCCGCCGCGGGTGACGACGTCGAAGCAGAACGCGAGCGCCTCGCGCTCGACGTGCGAAAGCGCGCCGATCGACAGCCGCACGCCGGTGACGCGTGCGGCGGCGTGCGCGCGCGCGGTGTCCTCGACGATCGCCAGCATGCCCTCGGCCAGCGCCATCTCATGCATGGGCCACCTCGATGCGGCAGGCGACGCAGGGGTCGAGGGCGTGCACGGCGAGGCGCGCACGGCGCTCGAGCGTCGCGCCGTCGGCGGCGGCGAGGCCGGAGAGGCCGCGGACCAGCGGCCCGCCGGCGCCGAAATTCCATTCGGTCGGCGCGACGATCGCGTACCCGGTGACGATGTCGCCGTCGACGCGCGCGCGGTGGACCAGCAGTCCGCGGGCCGTCTCGACCGTGGCGAAGCCCTCGCCCGGCGCCGGGGCGATGGCGTCGACCCAGCGCGGCTCGCCGGCAGCGCGACCGTCCGCGCCCGCGTCGCCGTCGAGCGCGACCAGCAGCGCGGCGAGGTCGGCCAGCCGCGCGACGATGCGCACCGCCGCGGTGGCGCCGTCGCGCGCGACCAGCGCTGCCAGTCCCGGATGGGCGCCGCGGCGGGCCAGCGCTCCGGTTTCGGCCGGCGCACCCTGCCAGTGCGGCGCATGCGCGAACGCGGGGTCGGCGTCCATCGCCGGCAACAGCTTCGCGGCCAGCGTCGCCGCCCCGGCGGCCGGCAGCGACGCGACGTCGGAGCGGCCCAGTCCGGGCGCGTCGCCGGCCAAGGCGCGCAGCACCGCCGCGGGCGGCACCGCCGACGTCGCCACCCAGCGATCGATCGCGGCGGCGTCGGTCAGCGCCAGCCATGCGCCCGCCGGCGCGCCATGGACGTGCGCGGCGAAGACGGGAGCCAGCGCGGCGCCGGCAGCGCGGCCGACGGCGCGGGCGTCGTCGCCGGCGTCCAGCGCGGTCAACGCCGCGGCGACGGCGCGCCGCGCGGCGGCGACCGGGGCCACGTCGCCGGCGAGCCCGGCCGCCTGCGGCAGGTCGATCAGCAGCCGGAACAGGCCTTCCTGCAGGGCCTCCAGCCGCACCGCGAGCTCCCGCGCCGCGTGCGCGACGACGCTGCGACGGCCCTGCGCGGCGTCGAGCGCCGCGGCCGCGGCCGCCCCCTGCGCGCGGGCGCAGATCGAGTACAGGCGCGGCACCAGCGCCGCCGCCTCGCGGGACGTGCGGCCGGTCAGCACCCGCGCCGCCGCCAGCGGCCGCGACGAGCGGATCGTCACGCTGCGCACCGTCGCGCCGTCGGTGACCAGGCGCACGACCAGCTCACCCTCGAGGTTCACGCGGCTTGTCCATGAACCGCGCGCGA
The DNA here is from genome assembly GCA_963810815.1 of uncultured beta proteobacterium. Classification (GTDB taxonomy): domain Bacteria; phylum Pseudomonadota; class Gammaproteobacteria; order Burkholderiales; family Casimicrobiaceae; genus CAVQWT01. The sequence continues at coordinate 459,040 of CAWEPB010000004.1, forward strand.
AGAAAGTCGCGCTTGGACATCGGCGTCGCGACCGCCTCCCGGATCGCGTCCAGGCGACCGGTGGGTTCGCCCGGCGGCGGTTCCGGCACCGGCGCGTGGGCCGCGTCGAACAGCGCGGCGAGCGCCAGCTTCGCGGTCAGCACCGCCGTCGGCTGGTCGTCGAAGAGGTCCATCGGCGAGAACAGCGCGCACGACAGGTGCTCGCCGGCGACGTCGTCGCGGGCGCCGATGAAGTCGTAGGTCCCGGCGGGGAAGTGGTACTTGCGCTTCTCCCCGCGCGCCAGCGGCTGCCAGGCCGACGGATCGCGCGGCGCCAGCACCAGATTCATGAACCACGGCGCGACGACGATGCCGAGCCAGCATCCCTCCCAGGGCACGAAGCCGACCGCCTCGACCGACAGCGCGGGGTTGACGATCGGCAGCCCGGCCATGCGCGCCGCCGCGGCGCGGGTCGCTGCCTCGAAGCGCGGCGACGGGTCCGGCAGCAGCGCAGTGGCGACGGTCATCGCACCACGCTCAATCGTCGGCCAGCACGAGGAACTGGTCCTTCGTGGCCGAGCAGTTGGGGCAGGTCCAGTGCGGCGGCAACGCCGAGAACGGCGTGCCGGCGGGGATCTGCCAGACGCTGTCGCCCTCGGCCGGGTCGTACACGTACCAGCAGACCTTGCATTCCATCCGGCGGTCGGCGCCGCCCCCGGCGGCATCGCCGTACCCCTCGAACGTCGGCGGCGGCTTCAGCGACATGGCGTCAGGCCGGACAGGATTCGCTCATCCACGCGACCAGCTCGGCGAGCCGCTCGCGCGTGTCCTCGAGGTCCTCGGTCGCGGCCAGCGCGACTTCGGGCACGACGACGACCTCGATGGTGTTGAGGATCAGCGTGTTCATCTGGTTGAAGTACTGGACGCGCCAGACGTCGCGCGCGCCGGTCGACGTGATCCGGCAGTTGCCGAAGCCGCGGGAGATGATGGCGACCGCGCCCACCGGCAGCGCGGACTCGAGCACCGCGTGGTCCTCGGGCGTCATCGGGAACAGCGTCAGGTTGACCACGTGCGCCGGCGCGCCGGGCGCGCGCAGCTCGCGCATCTGCGCGCCGATCTCGTGCAGCAGCGCCGGCGAGTTCATCGCCCCCGGCGGCACGTCGACCGAGGGCAGCGACGACGACGCGCCGGCGCGCGCCGCCTCGATCACCACGCGCGGCAGCGGCGCCGCCTCGATGGTGTCGGAGACGAGGTTGAAGCCGGCATCGAACGCGAGCACGCGCCACAGACCGGTGAACACGCTTTCCTGGATCCGGTAGCTCGTCGCGCCCTTCACCTGCACCACGACCTCGCCCTCGCCCAGCATTTCGTTGACCAGCGCCATCGTCGCGGGCGGCAGCTGCGCGAGCTCCATGCTGGGGCCCGGGGACCCGGTCGCAGGGTCCCAGGACTCGAGCCGCGCGAGGAACGCGGCGAGCGTGTCGCGCGCGGCGGTCATCGCCTGCGCGTCCGCGTGCTCCGGCGGGATCGGCATCCGGAAGGTGTTCATGTCGCGCGGCATCGCCAGATACTGCAGCTCGGCGTCGTCCTCCGGCTGGGTACCGGGCCCGACGACGCGCACCGGGAAGGGGTTCACCACATCGCGATCCATGTCAGGCTCCGCAGGAATTGGAGGAAGCGGGAGGCGCCGCACCGGCCGCGGTCACCGCAATGCCGATCGAGGGCGGGCGGATCGGCTCGGCGGCGAGCAGCGCGGCGACCTCCTCGAGGTATTCGTCCCAGTTGCGCAGGCCGTCGATCGTGCCGACGTAGTGGCCGTCCCTGAGCACGACCAGCGCCGGCCACCGGCGGAAGCCGAAGCGCGCGTGCACCGCGCGCGCCACTTCGGGAAACAGCACGGCGGCGCGCAGCCGGCCGGGAAACGCGCGCAGGATCTCCGGCGCGATGACCGCGAGATCGAGCGTCTCCTTGAAGCGGATCGGGTCCTCGGTGAACACCAGCAGCGCGTGGCCGGGCGCGTCGAGGAAGTCGTCGAGTGTCGCCGCCGTCGGCGCCTCGAAGCCGTGCCGGGTCTGGAGCTGCGCGACCAGAGGATGCGGCGGTTCCGGCGCCAGCGGCGGCAGCGGTAGGTGCAGCAGACGGCGACGCGACCGGCGGGGCGGATGGTGGGCCGAGTGGCGAAGGGGCGGTCGGGTCGAGCGTCATCGGGAGTTTCCTTTGAGGTGCGCGGGCAGCTGCGGCTCGCGGTCGGCGAGATCGGGAAAGAAGGCGTCGTACGACCCTTCGCCGGCCAGCGCCGCCTCGAGCGCGTCGAGCGCGGCGTCGGTCTCCCGCGCCTCGTCGGGCGAGAGCCTGCGGATGGCGCTGCCCTGGAACGCCAGCACCCAGTCGCCGGGGGCGACGGTCTCGACCAGCAGCACGTTGAGGGTCTCGGTGCGGCCGCGACCGGAGCCGACGGCGGTCCCGTGGTCGGGCTCGACCGAGGCGATGCACATGGGGATGCCGACGCACATGTCAGCCGCCTTCGCGCGTCGCCAGCGGCGCCAGCAGCCGCTCGTCGCCGATGCGGCAGGCGTCGGCCGCCGACGGCCGGCCGCGCTCGTACTCGTCGAGCGCGAGCGCCGCGGCGTTGAGCGGCGGCACCGTTTCGCCTTCGGCGCGCGCGCGGCCGGCGAGCCCCCACGCGGCCAGTTCGCGCGCCGCGAGCGCGACGGCCGGCGCGAGGCAGGCGCGCACCGGCAGCGTAAGGCTGCCGCCGAAGTCGGACAGTTCGACCGGCTGCACGCCGATGACGGTGATCGCGTCGGGGTAGCGATCCTTGATCGCCGCCAGTGCGAGCACCTCGTTGAAGCCGGTCTGATGCGGCGACAGCTTCGCCGCGCCCCAGGCGGGCACCTCGGCGTCGCGCAGCACCTTGATGGTCCCGGGCACCAGCTTGAAATCGACGGCGTCGAACACGAGCACGCGTCGCGCCGATGCGACCGCGTCGTACAGCGCAAGTCCGAGCGTTCCGCCATCCTGCAGTTCGACGCCCGGGGGAAACGCGAACGCCGCGTTGAGCGCCTCGACGGCCCGGACCCCGAACCCCTCGTCGGCCCAGAGCACGTTGCCGATGCCCAGAACCCTTGCCGCAATTCGCTGTTCCACCCGCCCTCCGCCTGTTACGTCGGTCGTAACAAAGCGAAGGCTACCTGCGGCAGCGCGCCGCGTATTGAGCTACGTCAACGGGAGCGGGGAACGGGGAACGGGTGCGATGCCGGGGCCGGCGGGTTCCTGCGGCGCCGCCCCGGCGAACCGCGGGGCGCCGGCCGACTCAGGAACCGGCGGTGCCGGAACGCCGCCCGGAGGCGCGCACGCGGCGCACCGCGGCGTGCATGTCCCAGGCAACCTGCAGGTACATCCAGAACGCGGCGTCGTTGCCGAAGTACGCGCCCAGCCGCACGGCGGTGTCCGGCGTGATCGCCCGCCGGCCGTTGATGAGCTCGTTGACGCGCCGGCGCGACACGCCCAGCGCCGCGGCGAGGTCCGTCTGCGTGATCTTCAGCGGCCGCAGGAAGCGCGACTCCAGGAATTGCCCCGGATGCGGCGGCCGCCGCGGCGAGGCCGCGAAGGGCGCCGGCCCTCCCCGGCCGGCGCCCTGCGGGCGCGAACCACTTCCTGTGCGTGCGAGCATCGTCTCGGTCCTGGCGGGTCCGGCGTCACCCGTGCACGGAGGGCATCCCCTGGTCAGGCCCGGGGTTCGCGCTTGAACATGCGGATGCCGTTGATCATCGTGCCGATCACCGACTCGCCGCTCATGATGTCCTCGCGGAACACCATGTACATGTGGATGAACGCGAAGATCAGCAGGTACCACATGGTGAAGATGTGCACCGTGCGGACCGTCTGCGGTTCGCCCAGCAGCACCGTCACCCAGCCGAACAGGTTCATCCACGTCGTGCCCCACGGGTACTGCTGCGCGTAGAGTCCGAAGCCGGTCAGGATCATGACGATGATCCCCAGCGTGAACATGAAGAACATGGCCGCCTGCGCCATCGGATTGTGGCCGACCCAGTGGTCGGACTCGCGGCGGACGAAGGCGTAGTACCCGGCCTGCCGGAAGAGGCCCTTCCACCACTCACCGCTCCAGAACGGGATGTGGAAGATCGTCCGCGCATGGTGATTGCCGACGATCGCCCAGTACAGCCGCACCAGGAACGCCACCGCCAGCAGCCAGCCGGCGGTGAAGTGCACCATCCGGATCCAGCCGGTGACGAAGTAGTCGCTGGCATCCGCTCCCACCGCGAGCGCCGGCAGCGGCGCACTGATGAAGTACCCGGTCACGCCCAGCACCGTGAAGCACAGAACCGTCACCCAGTGCCAGAGGCGCACCGGCGCCTCGTACACGTAGACGTCCGTCAGGGGCCCCGCCAGGACGCGGCCGGAGACAGGTTCGACGCGCATCGTCGTCTCCTTCTCGTTAGCTCACCTTGACCGAAACGATCTCTTCGCCTTCCGGGCTCATCACGTGCGTGGCGCACGCGAGGCACGGGTCGAAGCTGTGGATCGTACGGAGGATTTCCAGCGGCTGGGCCGGATTGACCATCGGGGTGTTCATCAGCGCCGCTTCGTAGGCGCCGATCTGTCCCTTCTGGTCGCGCGGACCCGCGTTCCACGTCGTCGGCACCACGCACTGGTAGTTCTCGATCTTGGTGTTCTTGATCTTCACCCAGTGCGCCAGCGCGCCGCGCGGCGCCTCGACCGGCGCGACGCCCTTGGCCTCCGCGGGCCACGTCGACGGATCCCACTTCTCGACGTTGGCCGTCGCCAGGTCGCCGGCCTTGATGTTGGCCATCAGCTGGTCGTAGAAATAGCGCATCTTGTGCGCCGCCCATTGGCACTCCAGCCCGCGGGCCGCCGTGCGTCCGAGCGTCGAGAACAGCGCGGTGATCGGCACGTCGAGCGCCTTCAGCACGCCGTTGACCTGCTCCTGGATCTCCTTGTTGCCGCGCGCGTAGGCGACGACGTAGCGGGCGAGCGGGCCGACCTCGACCGGGTGGCCCTTCCAGCGCGGCGACTTCACCCACGAGTACTTGGCGCTCTCGTCGATGTTCTCGATGTTGGTGCGCGTGCCCTTGGTGGCCGCGCCGAGCACGAAGTTCGGGTCGGTGACGCCGTCGAAGGGATGCAGGCCCTTCCCCTCGTCCGCGTACTTGTACCAGCTGTGCGTCACCCACTCCTGCACCTGGTCGGCCGCCTTGAGGTCGACCTCCAGCACGTTCTTGAGGTCGCCGCCGATGATCACGCCCGAAGGCAGCAGCATGCTCTTGTTGGAGTAGTCGTTCGGGATGTCCGGGAAATCGCCGTAGGACATCAGGTTCTGGCCGGACAGCCCGCCGCCGATCTTGGACCAGTCCTTGTAGAAGCTGGCGACCGCGAGCAGGTCCGGGATGTAGACCTGGTCGACGAACTCGATCGTGCGGTCGCAGATGTCCTTGACCATGTTGAGCGTGGCCATGTTCACCGCGCCGACCGCGCCGGAGCCGTCGACGTTGAGCGGGCTGGGCACGCCGCCGACCAGCCAGTTCGGGTGCGGGTTCTTGCCGCCGAAGATCGTCTGGATCTTGACGATCTCCTTCTGGAAGTCCAGCGCCTCGAGGTAGTGCGTGGTCGCCATCAGGTTCGCTTCCGGCGGCAGCTTGTACGCGGCGCTGCCCCAGTACCCGCCGGCGAAGATGCCGAGCTGCCCGCTCTCGACGAACTTCTTCAGCCGGCTCTGCACGTCGCGGAAGTAGCCCGGCGAGCTGTTGGGCCACGGCGAGATGCTCTGCTGCAGTTCCGAGGTCTTCTTCGGGTCGGCCTTCAGCGCCGAGACGATGTCGACCCAGTCAAGCGCGTGCAGGTGGTAGAAGTGCACCAGGTGGTCCTGCGCGTACAGCGTCGAGTGCATCAGGTTGCGGATGATGTTCGCGTTCTTCGGGATCTTGATGCCCAGCGCGTCCTCGACCGAGCGCACCGACGCCAGCGCGTGCACGCCCGTGCACACGCCGCAGATGCGCTCGACGAACGCCCACGCGTCGCGCGGGTCGCGGCCCTTGAGGATGACCTCGAGACCGCGCCACATCGTGCCGGTGGACACCGCATTGCGGATCACGTTGTCCTTGTCGACGTTGACCTCGATCCGCAGGTGCCCCTCGATGCGGGTGATCGGGTCGACGACGATGCGCTTGCCGCTGTTGTCGAGCGTGAAACCTTGGGTTTGAGTGATGGCCATGATTACTTCTCCACGTCGGACAGCTGGTCATTGCGATTCTTGCTGCGCGCCTGCTTGATCGCGCTGACCGCGGCATGGGCCGCCACCGCGACGCCGGCCGCGGCGAGCGCGGTCAGGCCGATGCGGTTGGCCGTGCCTTCGACCCCGGCGATGCCCGGAATGCCGACCGTCGGCAGGTGCTGGTAGAACGAGCCCTTGTCCCAGAAGTCGTCCTCGGAGCAGCCGATGCAGCCGTGGCCGGACTGGATCGGGAACGACAGCCCCTCGTTCCAGCGCAGTGCCGAGCAGGCGTTGTACGTCGTCGGGCCCTTGCAGCCGACCTTGTAGAGGCAGTAGCCCATCCGCGCACCCGCGTCGTCGAAGTGTTCGACGAACTGGCCCGCGTCGAAGTGCGGCCGGCGGTAGCACTTGTCGTGCACGCGCTGGCTGTAGAACATCTTCGGGCGCCCCTGCGAATCGAGGTCGGGCAGGCGGTCGAACGTCAGCATGTAGGTGACGACGCCCGTCATCACTTCGGCGATCGGCGGGCAGCCCGGAACCTTGATGATCGGCTTGTCGGTGATGACCTTGTGCACCGGCGTTGCGCGGGTCGGGTTCGGCTTCGCGGCCTGCACGCAGCCCCAGGACGCGCAGCTGCCCCAGGAGATGATCGCCTTGGCATCTTTCGCGACGTGGCGCAGCTTCTCGACGAACGGCCGACCGCCCGGGATGCAGTAGATGCCGTCGTCGGCGAGCGGCGGATTGCCCTCGACGGCGAGGATGTAGTTGCCCTTGAACTTCGAGATCGTCTGCTCCAGCACCTCTTCGGCCTGGTGGCCCGCCGCCGCCATCAGCGTGTCGTCGTAGTCGAGCGAGAGCATCGACAGCACGACGTCCTTGGCGAGCGGGTGCGCCGAGCGGATGAACGACTCGGTGCAGCAGGTGCATTCGAGGCCGTGCAGCCAGATCACCGGGGTGCGCTGCTTCGTCTGCATTGCCTGCGCGATCTGCTGCGCGCCGGCGTCGCCGAGCCCCAGCGAGGCCGCGGTGAGGCTGCAGAACTTGAGGAAGCTGCGACGCGAGATGCCTTGCCGGCGCATCAGCTCGTAATAGGTTTCGGTCATCGATCTCTCCTCGAGAGGCGGGCCGCGGGCGCGGTCGGTATGTGTTCCGCGTCCCGCGCGAATGGCGGACAACGAGCGTATTAGGAACCTCGGCACCGGGTCCGCAATTGACGCAGGTCAACCCGCGCCAACGATGTCGGGCGCGCGCCGAACGACACGCGCTGCACGATGAAAATGTAACGGTTGCCGTAACAGGTCCGCGGGGTCCCGTTCGCCGCCGCTCGGCCGGCCGCGAAGGCTCCGGTCCACGGCCGGCAACCAGCGCGCGACGACCAGCCAGCGACGACCGATGACCGACGAGCGACGACCAGCGACCGGCGAGCGACGAGCGAGCGACGAGCGGCGGACCGTGCCGCACCGCTGCGGCACACGCAAGGCAAGCTGACGCAGATCAAGCATCCCGGCACCGCGCCGGTGCAGGATGGGGCAGGAGGATGGGCTTCTTTCCGCCTGTGGAAAGGGGTGCCTGACGATGACGCGCCTTCCGGTGTCGCCCGCAACGGCCGCCCGCGCGGATGAACGCGCGGCGGTGGAAGCGATCGCGCGTGTCCTCGATGCCGAGCGTGCCGCGCGCGAACGAATCCGGCAGCGCGGAAGCCGAGGCCGCGGCGCGCGAGGATGCGGCACGCGCCGAGGCCCGCGCGATCGCCGAGCGCACCGAACGCCGGCTGGCGGCGGTGCGCGCCGCCTTCGCCGCGCGGACCGCGCGCGCCGTCGCGGCGGCCGCGGAGGAGGCGGCCGGACTCGACGCGCCGCACCTGCTTTCCCCCGCCGACGCGACGCTCGCCCGCGCTGCCGCCGCCGCGCTCGCGGCCGAACTGACCGCGAACCCTACCGGTCCCGCGAGGAGTCCGGGATGAACGACGTCGCCTATGCGACCGCGCGCATCGCGGCGCGCTTCGGCGCGCGGCCCCAGGACGCCGACTGGCACCGCATCGAGCTGCAGCGCGCGCTGGCGGCGCTGCTCGAAGCGGCGCGCGGCACGCCGCTCGCGCGCCACACCGCGGGGGTCGCGTCGGGCCAGGATGTGCACGCGATCGCCGCGGTGCTGCGCGGCCACCGCCGCGCGCTGGCGCGTGAAATCGGCGACTGGATGCCCGCCGGGTGGCGCCCGGCGCTGGCGTGGCTCGCCGTCGCGCCGGACCTGCCGGTGTGCGCACACCTTGCCGCCGGACGTCCGCCCCGGCCGTGGATGCGCGACGACGCCGTGTACGGGGCCCTGCTTGCCGCCGGCAACGATGCCGGTCCCGACGACGCTCCGGCACGCCCGGGACGCGTCGCCCCCGACGCGGCGCTCGCCGCCCTCGCGGCCGCGGGGAGCGATGCATCGCCGGTCGGCGACCGCTGGCGGGCCGAATGGCACCGCCGCCTCCCGCAAGCCGCTTCGCCGACGCTCGCCGGGGCCGGACTGCGCGTCGCCGCGCACTTCGGCGCCGCCTTCGGCCCGTCGTCCCCCGCTGCGCATGGCCCGGCGTCGCGGACCGCGTCCGCCGCGGCCATTCCCCAGGCCGCGCCGCCGCCCGCAGCGCCTGCCAGCGTCGCGCGCGCTGCGCTGTCGGCGCGGCTGACCCGGCTCTACCGTCGCTGCAGCAGCGAGCCCGCGGCCGCGTTCGCGTACCTGGGCCTCGTTCTCGTCGACCTGGAGCGGCTCGAAGGCGAGCTCGCGCGCCGCGCGCTGTTCCCCGACCTTCCGCTCGCCGCATGATCCGCCCGCAGCCCGCCCGCTGGTTCGAGATCCTCGTCGCGCGCGACGACGCGGCAGGTGCGCTCGAGGCGCTGGCGGGCACCGGCGCCGTCGAACTGGAACCGCGCGAGGGCGTCGCGATGCCCGCGCTGCTGGCCGAGGTCGCGCCGCTGGTCGCCGCGTTCGCCGAGCTCGCCCAGCGCTACCGCGCGTACTGGCCGGCGCCCGCCGCGGCGCCGCAGGCGCTGCCCGAAGCGCCGGCGCAGGCGCTGTCGCGCGCGCTGGCCGCGCTGCGCGCCTGGGCCGCCGATGCCGAGGCGCCGATCCGCGCGCTGCAGGCGGCGACGGCCACCCACGACCAGCTCCGGCGGTGGCAGCGGATCCTGGCGCAGGTGCCGGCGGGAGCCTTCGACGCGGTGCGGCTCACCGGTGCGGGCCCGCTGCTCGGCGCGCGGGTGTTCGCGCTGCCGCCAGGCACCGGACCCGCCGGAAGTGGGCCGGCTGGCATTGGACTTTCCGGCGGTGGACTCACCGGCAGCGAACTCACCGGCAGCGGCCCCGCCGCCCTCGAAGCCGGCGGCAGCTTCGGCAACTCGCGATCGGCAGCCGACGACGTGCTGACCGTGCCCTTTGCCGTCGACGGCGCGCCGCACCTGATCGCAGTCGGCACCGCGGACGCGCTGTCGACGCTGGCACTCTCGGTTTCGGCGCAGAAAGGTCGCGACGAAGGCCTGCCGCCGTGGCTCGCCGCCGACGCCGCGGCCAACGGCCAGGCGCTCGCCGCGCGCATCGCCGACGCCGAGCGCGAGATCGCTGCCCGGCGCGAGGAAATCGCCGCCCTGTCGCGCGCGCACGCGCTGCCCGCGGCGCTGGCGGTCGCCCGCCGGCTCGAGTGGGTGCTCGCGAACGTCAAGGCGCTGGAGACCACCGACCTCTTCTGCCGCATCACCGGCTGGACCAGCGATGTAGCGGGCGAGCGCGTCGCGGCGGCACTCGACGCGTCGGCTGCGCGCGCGCTGCTGCACTTCCCGGCGCCGCCGCGCCGCGCGCACGCGCCGCTGCTCTTCGCCAACCCCTGGTGGGCGCGGCCCTACGAGATCTTCACGCGGGCGCTGGGCATGCCCGCGCAGGACGAGGCGGATCCGTCCGTGCTGCTGGCGGTCGCGGTGCCGCTGCTGTTCGGGTACATGTTCGGCGACGTCGGCCAGGGCGCGGTGCTCGCCGTCGCCGGCTGGACGCTGCGGCGCCGGCACCCGATCGCGAAGCTGGTGTTCGTGGGCGGCCTCGCCGCGATCGTGTTCGGCTTCGCGTTCGGCAGCGTGTTCGGCCTGCACATCCTCGCTCCGCTGTGGGTGCAGCCGCTGGCGGAGCCGCTGCGGGTGCTGGCCGCGCCCATCGCCGGCGGCGCGGTGCTGCTGACGGTCGGGCTGGTGCTGGGCGCGATCGAGGCGCACTGGCGGCACGCGTTCGCCGCGTGGCTCGCCACCGGCGGGCCGTTCCTGGTCGCGTACATCGCGCTGATGGCGAGCGTTGCCGATACGGCGGCGCTGTACGTCGCCGCCGCGGCGTTCGCCGCCTTCTGCGCGGGCCACGCGTGGGTCGAGCGCCGCGCCGCCGCCGCGCTGGCGGCGATCGCCGAATTCGTCGAGCGGATGGTGCAGCTCCTCATCAACACGCTGTCGTTCGCGCGCGTCGGCGCGTTCGCGCTCGCGCACGCGGGACTTTCGTCGGCGATCGCGGCGCTGATCGCCAGCGCCGACGCCCTGTGGCTGCAGGGCCTGGTGCTGATTCTCGGCAACGCGCTGATCCTGGTGCTCGAGGCGATGGTCGTGTCGATCCAGACCACGCGCCTCGTGCTGTTCGAATTCTTCACCCGCTTCCTCACCGCAGCGGGGCGGCCCTTCCGGCCGCTGCCGCCGCCCCCCTCGCTGTCGCCGGAGACCTGAACGGGAGATCGTCATGAAACGCACGCCAGCTTTCGTCGCCGCCCTCGTCGCGCTGGCCGCGGCCCTCGCCCTCGGCACGACGGCGCTGCTGTTGGCGCCCACCGCCCTCGCCGCCGCCGCGGCGGGTGCCGGGTTGGCACCGGAGGCCTGGTCCGCCGGCCTGTACGCCGCGGCGGCGACGACCGCCGCGTCGGCGCTCGGCGCCGGCTTCGCGGTGGCCCGCGTCGGCAGCGCGGCGGTCGGCGCGCTGGCCGAGAAGCCGGAGCTCTTCGGCCGGCTGCTGATCTTCGTCGGTCTGGCCGAGGGCATCGCGATCTACGGGTTGATCGTGTCGATCCTCATCCTCAACCGGCTCGCATGACCGCCGTCGTTTTCGTCGGCGATGCGACCAGCGCCGCGGGCTTCCGGCTCGCCGGCGTGCGCGCGATCGTGCCGCCGCCCGGCGGTGAACGCGCGGCGCTGCGAACGGCGCGCGAGGCGGCGCCGCTGGTCCTGGTTTCGGCGTCGGTCGCGGCCCGGGTGCCGCCCGCCGAGCTGTCCGCCGCGCTCGCGGCGCTGGCGCCGATCGTCGCCGTCGTTCCCGACCTCACCGGCGGCGCGGCACCGCCGGATCTCGCCGCGCGGCTGAAGGCGCAACTGGGACTCGCCGGATGACCGTCGAGGCAAGAATGAACGCGCTGCTCGCGCTGGTCGAGGCCGACCGGGCGCGTCGCTGCGCCGCCGTCGAGGCGCGATGCCGCCGCGCGCGCGGCGGCGATCGTCGCGGCGGCCCACGCGGCCGCACGGACCCGGATGCGCGACGCCTTCGCCGAGGAGCGCGCGCGCAGCGACGAGCGCATCGAGGCCGTCGGCGCCGAGCTCGCGACGCGCCGCCGGCTCGCCCGGCAGCGACGCGCCGTGGCGCTGCTGGACGTGGCCCGGACGGAGCTGCCGGCCGCGCTGACGGCGCGCTGGCGCGACGACGACACTCGCGCCGCGTGGCTCGCGACGGTGCTCGGCGCCGCCGCCGCGGTGCTGCCGCACGGGCCGTGGCGGATCGCGCATCCGGTCCCCTGGGCGGATCGGGAGCAGGAAGCCTTCGCGCGGGACGTCGCGGCGCGCACCGGCACGGCGCCGGAATTCCGGCCCGACACCGGAATCGCCGCGGGCTGTAAAGGTCGTTGCCGGGGTCAACATCGTCGACGGCACGGCCGGGGGATTGCTCGCCGACACCGCCGCCGTCGGCGCGCGGCTGCTGCATCATCTCGACCTCCTGGCCGCCGGCAGCGGGGGCCCCGGATGAGCCGCGCGACGCTCGACTGGATCAGCGGTCCGGTGCTGCGCGCGACCGCCGACGGGCCGTTCGCGCTGCGCGAAGCGGTGCGCGTCGGCCCGCTGGGACTGCTGGGCGAGGTGGTGCGCATCGCCGGCGACGAGATCACCGTCCAGGTGTACGAGGACACGACGGGGCTGCGTCCGGGCACGCCGCTCCTGGGCGACGGCGCGCCGCTGTCGATCCGCGTCGGCCCGGGATGCTCGGGCACCTGTTCGACGGGCTGCTGCGGCCGCTGGGCGACGAGCGCGCGGCCTTCGTCCAGCCGGGGCTCGCCGCGAATCCGCGCGGTCCCTTCGCCTTCGCGCCCGCCGTCGCCGCCGGCCAGGCGCTCACCGGTGGCGCGGTGATCGGCAGCGCCAGCGCCGACGGCCGCACCGAGCGCGTGATCGCACCGCCGGACGCGGTAGGCACGATCGTCGCGGTCGCCGCACCGGGAACGTATGCCGACGACGCGCCGGTGGTGACCCTGCGCACGCCGGCGGGCGGGACGCGCGAGCTCGCGCTCGCGCACGCCTGGCCGGTGCGCGTGCCGCGGCCGATCGCCCGCCGGCTGCCTCCGCGCGCGCCGCTGGTCACCGGGCAGCGGATCCTGGACAGCGTGTTCCCGGTCGCCCGGGGCGGCAAGGCCGCGGTGCCGGGCGGCTTCGGCACCGGCAAGACGGTGCTGCTGGAGGCGCTGGCGAAGGGCTGCGACGCCGACGTCATCGTCTACCTGGGCTGCGGCGAGCGCGGCAACGAGATGGCCGGCGTGCTCGACGAGTTCCCCCGGCTCGAGGACCCGCGCTCCGGGCGGCCGCTGATGGAACGCACGGTGATCATCGCCAACACGTCGAACATGCCGGTGGCCGCCCGCGAGGCGTCGATCTACGCGGCGATCACCGTCGCCGAGTACTTCCGCGACCAGGGACTCGCCGTCGCGCTGATGGCCGATTCGACGTCGCGCTGGGCCGAGGCGCTGCGCGAGGTGTCGGGCCGCTTCGGCGAACTGCCCGGGGAAAACGGCTATCCGGCTTACCTGTCCAGCCGCATCGCCGACTTCTACGAGCGCGCCGCGATCGTCGAGACGCTCACCGGCGGCATCGGCTCGGTGACCGTCATCGGCGCCATCAGCCCGCCGTCCGGGGACTTCTCCGAACCGGTGACCTCGCACACCAAGCGCTACGTGAAGGCGTTCTGGGCGCTCGACGTCAAGCGCGCGCAGGCGCGGTTCTATCCGGCGGTTCATCCGCTGACCTCGTACGCGGAGGACGCGCGCGGCTTCGCACCTTGGTGGGCGGAGAACGGCAACGCCGGGTGGGAAGCGCTGCGCCGGCGGTTCCTGACGCTGCTCGACGAGGAGGCGCGGCTGGAGCGGATGGCGCGGATCATCGGCAAGGACGCGCTGCCGCCGCGGCAGCAGATCGTGCTGCTCGCCGCGGGCCTCGTCAACGAGGGGTTCCTGCGCCAGAACGCGTTCTCGCCGAAGGACCGCGTCTGCAGCCCGGCGCGGCAGGGCGCGATGATGAAGCTGATCGGCCGCTTCGTCGACCTCGCGGAGGCGGCGCTCGCGGCCGGCGTCGCGCCGGACGCGATCGCGGCGCTCGAGGTGCTGCGTCCGCTCGTGCGGATGGGCGAGGACATCGGCGACGACGAGCTCGCGGCGTTCGCGCCGCTCGAAGCCGCGATGGAGCGCGAGTTCGCGGCGCTCGTTCCGGCGCCCAACCCGGAGGCCGGCGATGCGCCTGACCGCTGAAGGCGCCGCGACGCGCCTCGAGGGCCCGCTGCTGTTCCTGCAGCGCACGCTGGACGTCGGCCTCAACGACGCGGTCGAGGTGCGCGGCGTCGACGGCCGCGCGCGGCTGGGGCGCGTCGCCGCACTCGACCGCGACCTGATGACCATCGAGGTGCTCGAGTCGACGTCCGGCCTCACGCTGGCGGGCACCGTCGTCCGGTTCTTCGGCGAGCCGCTGTCGTTCGGCCTGGCCCCGTCGATGCTGGGACGGGTGTTCAACGGCGTGGGACAGGTGATCGACGGCGGCCCGCCGCTGTCGGCGCAGGAGACGCGCCGGATCGACGGCCTGCCGATCAACCCGGCCGCGCGCGCGACGCCGCGCGACTTCATCGAGACGGGCGTGACGACGCTCGACCTGATGAACAGCCTCGTGCGCGGCCAGAAGCTGCCGATCTTCTCCGGCGGCGGCCTGCCGCACGATCGCCTCGCCGTCGAGATCGCGGCGCACGCGCGGCTGCCGCGCGGGGCCCGGGGCGAGTTCGCGCTGGTGTTCGCCGGCATCGGCGTGCCGTGGGACAGCGCCGAGTTCTTCCGGGCGAGCCTGGAGAAGAGCGGCGCGCTCGAGCGCACGGCGCTGTTCCTCAATCTCGCGTCGGACTCGTCGACGCAGCGGCTGCTGACCCCGCGCTACGCGCTGACCGCCGCCGAGTACCTGGCGTTCGGCTGCGGCAAGCACGTGCTGGTGATCCTCACCGACATGACCAACTACGCCGAGGCGCTGCGCGAGGTGTCGTCGTCGAAGGGCGAGATGCCGAGCCGCAAGGGCTTCCCCGGCTACATGTACTCGGACCTGGCGACGCTGTTCGAGCGCGCCGGCGCCCTCAAGGGGACGCCGGGGACGCTGACGCAACTGTCGATCCTGTCGATGCCGGCCGACGACATCGGCCATCCGATCCCGGACCTCACCGGGTACATCACCGAGGGCCAGATCGTGCTGTCGCGCGACCTCGACCGGCGCGGCGTGTACCCGCCGGTCAACGTGCTCCCGTCGCTGTCGCGGCTGATGAAGGACGGCACCGGCGGCGCGTACACGCATCCGGATCATCCGGCGCTGGCGAGCCAGCTCTACGCCGCGTACGCGCGTTCGGTGCAGGCGCGCGTGCTGGCGAGCGTGGTCGGCGAGGAAGGCCTCGCCGCGTCCGACCGGCGCTACCTGCGCTTCGGCGACGCGTTCGAGCGCCGGCTGGTGCACCAGGAGGCGCCGCGAACGCTGGCGGCGAGCATGGACGAAGGCTGGCGGCTGCTGGCCGACCTGCCCGACGTCGAACTGACGCGGCTGGCCGACGAGCAGATCGCGCGGCAGGTCGCGCCGCTGCGCGCCCGCGCCGCCGCGGCCGGGGCGGTGCCGCCGGCATGAACCGCGACCTCACGCCGACCCGCAGCGCGGCGCTCGACCTCCGGGACGAGCGCCGCGCGATGCAGGAAGGCTATACCTTCCTCGACGAGAAGTGCCTGGTGCTGGCGGCCGAGATGCTGGCCGAGATCGACCGCTACACCGAGGCCGCGCGCGGGTTCCGCGCGGCCGGCACCGCCGCGGCGGTGGCACTGGCCGCGGCGGTTTCCCGGCACGGCTTCGACGCCGTCGAAGTCCTGCCGCCCGGCCCCGCGGAAGCGGGGACGCTGTCGGTCGCGCGGCGGTCGCTGATGGGAGTCCCGCTGGCCGACGCCGGGTGGCAGCCCGCCCGGGCTCAAGGCGGCGGCGCCGGCGAAGGCGCGCCGGCGTCCGCCGAACCCGGGTCGTCGCCGGAGGCCGCCGCGGCCGCCGCCGCCTTCGCCGCGCTGGTCGCGCGGGGCGCGGTGCTGGGTGCGCTGGCCGGCAATCTCGAACGCCTGTCCCGCGAATACCGCCGGACCGTGCGTCGCGCCCGCGCGCTGTCCGAGGTGCTGCTGCCGGAACTCGATCGCACCATCGTGGACATCGAAACCCGGCTCGAGGAACTCGAGCAGGAAGATGCGATCCTGCTGCGCTCCACCCGGTAAACTACGGGCAGCGTCCCGGCGGGCCCTCCGTCGCCGCTCCCTTTGCCCCCGATGGAAATCCGCAAGGAAATGCTGGTCGGCTGGCCGGCCCCCGCGATGTTCGACCTGATCGAGCAGGCCGAGGGCTACCCGGAGTTCCTGCCCTGGTGCGCGTCGTCGACGATCCTGGAGCGCAGCGACGACGTCGTGGCGGCGACGATCAACGTCGATTTCCGCGGCGTGCGGTTCTCGTTCTCCACCCGCAACCCGAAGCGCCGGCCCGAGTGGCTGCAGGTGCAGCTGATCTCGGGACCCTTCCGCCGGTTCGAGGGCGAATGGCAGCTGGTGCCGCTCGGCGACGCCGGCTGCCGCGTCACGTTCATGCTGCGGTACGAATTCGACAGCACGTTGATGAAGCGCCTCGCCGCGCCGGTGTTCGACCGCATCGCCGACACCCTGCTCGACGCGCTGGTGACGCATGCCGACCGCCGGTTCGTCGACACCCCGCCCCCGGCGGACGCCGCCGCGACGTCCGCGCCGATGCCGTCGCCCGCGCCCGCCGCCGCGGCGGAACCGGCCGACGCTGTGTCCGCGCCCGCCCCCGCGGCGGAACCGATCCACGCTGCGCCCACCCCCGCCCCCGCGGCGGAACCGGCTGACGCCGCGCCCGCGCCCGCTCCCGCCTCTCCTTCCCTCCCCCGAGCCATCGACCAGGAGTTCCGCATGACCACCGACGAACGGTACGCGACGCTGCGCGGCACCCGCCTCGCCACCGAACTGACCGACGAGCAGTGCCGCCGTCTGGCCGACCTGATCGTCCTGACCGACGTCGCCGAGGGCGACGTCCTCGTGCGCGAGGGCACGTCCGACAATCACCTGTACGTGGTGACCAAGGGCGTGATGGGCGTGGTCAAGAACCACGGAACCGAGGAGGCGGTCACGCTCAACACGCTGTCCGCGGGCGACTTTTCCGGCGAGCTCGGCTTCCTCGACGGGATGGAGCGCTACGCGTCGCTGGTCGCCCTCTCGGACGGCCGGGTCATCGGCATCACGCGCGAGCGGCTGGAGTCGCTGCTGCCGAGCGACCCCCAACTCGTCTATCGGGTGATGCGCGCGATCGTCCGCGTCACGCACCTGATCCAGCGCCGGCTGGCGATGCAGCAGACCGAGCTGTCGAACTACATCTACAAGCAGCACGGCAAGTACTGACCGGGGGAACGGCGCGACCGGTCGCCGTCGCGCGAGTCGCGTCGCCCTGCCCCCGCGACGCCCGGCGCGCCGCCCGCCGCCACCGCCGGTGCGCCGCCGGCATGCCTCCGCGCCCGTGCGACAATGGGCCCATGATCGAGCGTCCGCAGACCCTGGGCGAGGAAATCGCCAACAGCGTGAGCCACGGCGTCGCGCTGCTGGCTGCGATCGTCGCGGTTCCGTTCCTGATCGCCGCCGCGCGCCGGTTCGGCGTCGCCAATGTCGTCGGCGCCGCGGTGTTCGCGTCGACGATGATCCTGCTGTACCTGACCTCGACGCTGTACCACGCCCTGCCTGCCGGCCGTGCCAAGCGCATCTTCATGAAGCTCGATCACGGCGCGATCTACATCTTCATCGCCGGCAGCTACACGCCGTTCGCGCTGGGCGTGCTGGGCGGGCCCTGGGGCTGGACGCTGTTCGGACTGGTGTGGTCGCTGGCGGCGCTGGGCGTCACGCTGAAGGCCTTCGACCGGCTGTCGCACCCCTGGCTCTCGACGGGACTCTATCTCGTCATGGGCTGGCTGGTGGTGATCGCCGCCGTGCCGCTGGTCGAGCGCGTGCCGCCGCCGGGCCTGGCCCTGCTGCTGGCGGGCGGGCTCGCCTACACGGGAGGCGTCGTGTTCTTCATGCTGGATTCCCGCGTGCGTTACGCGCACACGGTCTGGCACGCCTTCGTCGTGGCCGGCACCGCATTCCACTTCTTCGCGGTGCTGAACTACGCGGCGTGACGCGCGCCCCGGGGCCGACCGGCAAGAAAAAGCCCCGCCGAAGCGGGGCTCGATGTGACGCAACCGCGGATCAGGGCTTGGTCGTCTCGCCCTTCGCCTGGATCTCGACCCGGCGATTCGGCTGCAGGCAGGCGATCTTTTCCTTCAGGTTCTTCTGGTCGCAGACCAGGCCCGGAATGAGCTGCTTCTCGCCCATGCCCAGCGCCTCGATCTTGTCCTTCGGCACGCCCTTGCTGACCAGGTAGTCGCGCACCGTCGCCGCCCGACGTTCCGACAGCTTCTGGTTGTGCTGCTCGGTGCCCAGCGGATCGGTGTGCCCGGTGACCAGCACCACCTCGAGCTTGTTGATCTGCGCGAGCTTGCCGACCACCTGCGCGTCGATCGCCGCCTTGCCTTCGGGCTTGAGATCGGCCTTGTCGAAGTCGAACAGCACCTTCGAGTCCAGCGTGATCTTCTGCACCTGCGGCGCCGGTGCCGGAGCGGGCGCCGGAGCGGGCTTCGGCGGGGGCGGCGGCGCGACGGCCGGCCTCGGCGCTTCCGCGACCTTCACGGGAGCTGCCGGCAG
The DNA here is from genome assembly GCA_963810815.1 of uncultured beta proteobacterium. Lineage (GTDB taxonomy): Bacteria > Pseudomonadota > Gammaproteobacteria > Burkholderiales > Casimicrobiaceae > CAVQWT01. Next base: position 477,591 of record CAWEPB010000004.1, read on the forward strand.
CGGCGGTGCGTCGAACCGGTACGTCGCCATCAGGTAGAAGATGTTCTGGCTGCCGTTGGGATCGAGGTAGTAGCCGTTGAGATAGCTCTGGCCGGTGTTGTTGGCGACCGGGGGCGACGGCAGCGTGTACTTGAACCCGTCGGCGCTGATGTCGCTGCGCTCGAACTTCTCGTAGGCGTAACCGCCGGTGAACGACAGGTTCTTGTTGTGCGTGTAGATCGCCTTGAGGTTGAAGTACTGCTGCTTGGTGTCGTCCCAGTTGCCGATGTTGAGCGGGTTGCCGTAGTTGTTCTGCGACGAGAACGTCGCCTCGCCGTCGTTCTCGACGTAGATGTACGACGCCTTCAGCATCCACTTCGGGTTGACCGGCCAATCCGCGCCGACGCCGATCATCCACGTCTGGTCCTTCGACTGCGAATCCCAGTTGTAGGAGCCGGACGTCGGCGCCGCACCCGGGCTGAAGCAGTTCGGGTTCGCCGCCGTGCACCATCCCGAAGGCGGCGTGGGACCGCCGGCGATGGTGCCGATGTAGCGGTGGCTCGACGGGTACTTCGCCTCTTCCCAGCTGCCGAAGCCGTTGACGATGAACTTGTTCGGATCGCCCCAGTTCGCGGTCAGGTAGTAGCCCTGGCGGTCCGCGTCGGTGCGACCGAACGTGACGTCGTCGTACTGCTGCTTGATCCAGTTGGCCTCGAACGACAGCGCGAGCAGCTGCGTCGGCGTCCAGTCGAGGTTCAGCTTGACCTGGTTCGCCGTCATGTCCTGCATGTCGAACGCCGAGGTGTACGGGTACAGGTAGTTCGGGTTGTTGGGACTCACGCCGACGTTGCTGAAGTTGCTGGTCGCGTCGCGCGAGATGTACTGGTACTTGATCCGGCCCGTGAGATTCTCGAGCATCGTGTTCTTGTACTCGACGAAGAACTTGCCGGTCTGGGTCTCGCTGTAGTCGAAGCGCTCCTGCTCCAGGTCCAGGTAGTCGTAGCCGAAGCCGACCTTCTGTCCCTTGGCGAAACGCCACCAGACGTCGAACCCGATGTTGTTCTTCGTGTAGTCGAACAGCTCGTTGTCGCAGTTGCCGACGACGGTCGAGGTGCCGACGGTGCCGCAGCCGAGTCCGCTGGGAAGCGGCTGGGCCGGCGCATTGCCGTACTCGACCAGGTCCGAATTGTTCTGCAGCTTGGTCCAGTAGTAGTAGACGCGCGAGTCGACCGCCGTCATCGGGTTCGCCGTCCACGACAGCGCGAACGACTGGTTGACGTGCTCGCCGTTGAACGTGTCCTCGCTCGGGTAGGTCCGGTTGTTCGCGGCCACCGTCGCGCTGTTGAGCGCCGTCGCGGCGAGCGCGGTGTCGCTCTCGGTCTTCGCCCAGGTGTAGCGCGCCGAGATCACCGAGCGCCAGGGCAGGTCGCGATAGCTGCCGGTCGCCGTGAACTTGTTGAACGTGTTGTCCGGCGCCAGCGAGGTCGCGTCGGCCAGGTTGCCGAAGAACGGGTTGGTCCAGTTCAGCTGGCCGTTGTCGTTGTTGTACTTGCTGTAGTCCCAGCGCAGCGCGAACGTGGCCTTGGACGTCTGGTAGCCGGCCTCGACCCCGATGTTGTCGGTGGTCGACTGGACCGGGATGGGCAGCGCGACGTAGCCGTTGCCCGGGCTGGTGCCGAGCGCGGCCGAACCGGCCTTGGTGCCGTCGAACTTCACCTGGTTGCCGTCGCCGCGGAAGTACCACGGGCTGTTCTTCTGCCACTCGAAGTACCCGCCGGCGTCCTGGCGGTCGTAGCCGAGGTTGAACTGGTTCCAGCCGCTGGTGCTGAGCTGCGGGAAGGTCGAGAACAGCGTGTTGCCGCCCACGCCGTTGTAGGGCGTGATCGCGTTGCTCGAGAAGTTGTGCGGCATGTCGTTCAGGTACGCGCCGGCCTTGAAGACGTCGAACATGCCGCCGCGCAGGAACAGGTACTGGTCGGAGCGGCCGATGTTCTCGGCGTAGCCCTGGAACCACGCGGAGCTGCTGCGCCCCTGGGCTCCGAAGCTGGACAGCACGCCGCTGCCGACGTCCTGGTACTCCTCGAGCTTCGCCGTGTCGTTGGCGTTCTGGTTGTTGTAGATGCCGCCGATGGTCGCCGTGCCCTGGACCCGCATCGGGTCGTCACTCTGGGCGAGGGCCGGCGCGGCAACGAACAGGCTGGCGATGAGGGTGGAAAGCAGCTTCTTGCTCATGGTTCTCCCCTGTCCTTATCGCGTGAGGAACTTGCCACGATTACCCGGCGCGTTCGAGCCGTGTATCGAGTTGTGGCAGTTCAGGCAGTTGCGGTCGATCAGGCGCGTGCTGACACCGGTGTTGTACGCGCCGGCGGGCTTCTTGTAGCAGGCCGTGTTGGTCGGATCCTGCGTCGCCGCTTCGGGACAGGTCCAGCCGCCCGCCGCACCGTAGATCGTGCCGGGGTGCCGCGACCATTCGTGGCAGTCCTGGCAGAGGTTCGGCGTGTGCGTGTTCAGCAGCTTGTAGTGAACCGAGCCGTGCGGGTTGTGGCAGGACGCGCAGTTCTCCTCGACCGGCGGGTGGTTGAACACGTACGGTCCGCGCTTGTCGGCGTGGCAGGAGTAGCACTGGTCGTTGATCGTCGGCTGCTTGACCATCGACGGCGACAGCGCGCCGTGCGGGTTGTGGCAGTCCGTGCACTTGACCTTGCCTTCCTGGATCGGATGGTGCGAGGGCTTGAACGTCGCGGCGCGGATCTGCTGGTGGCAGGTGCCGCAGGCGTCGGCCTGGTTGGGCAGGAAGGTCGTGGTGAACTTGTTGACCGTCGGCGTCAGGTTCTTGCCGTGGATGCTGTGGCAATTGGTGCAGGCGACGTCGTTGATCGCGTGCTTGCCGGAAGTCCAGAACGCCAGGTTGCGGTTGCCGCTGTGGCAGGTCAGGCACACGGCGGCCTGCTTGCCGGCCTCGCCGCCGGCCCGGAACGGGTTGTCCGGCTTGGTCATGGGGTTCGCGAGGTGCGCCGTGGCGTCGCCGTGGCACGCCTGGCACATGCTGCCGCCCGCATCGCTCTTGGCGCCGTGCGCCGTGAGGTCGATCGAGTTCCACTGCGCCTCGTGGCAGCTGGCGCAGATGGGCTGGGTCGGACCCGCCTTCGTCTGCGCGAACGCAGGCGATGCCAGCAACGCCGCGATGACCATCGCGCCGGCAGTGGCGATGAGGGACTTGAGTCGCATGGATACCCCTTTCCTTTGCATTTTTGTAATCCGACCGCTGCGTCGCGCGGGAGCGTGCCGCGGCGGGCCTGGATCCTGGGTCTACTGCTGCACGGTGTCGATCAAAGCACGGTCGCCGCACGCCGGTTTGATATCGGTCAAGCCAAGCTGAAATCGGCGGAAAACGGGGAACTGGAGCGTTGTAAATCTGTCTGCAGGCGGCGAAAGCACATTCGCCCGATTCCACCTGTTGCCCCCCGCACCAGACTCGGGTCCGGCGCGGCCTCCCTCCCAACCGCAATGGTTCTCCACGCGGAGGCGGGGGTCAACGATTCCACGTCGTCGGCGTGTCCAGATGTTGCAAAAATGCCTCAGCACGCATATTCAGGAACGGGACCGGTTACAGCTGCCCGCTCTCGTCTGATCTCGATGTCCTGGACATGCGTTGCCCCACCGCGACAACTTGTCGCGGAAATTTGCCGCAGCGCGTGCCGAAGCGGCAGCAGCGGCTGAATCCGGCCATTTGTGCGCCTTTGCCCATGCGTCACCGGGCGGAGCCTGCCGGCACCCGCGACCCGCATGACCTGAACAGGAACGGGCCGCCGGCATTGGTTTGCGCTGTGGGGGGGATTGCGCCACCATTCGGCCCCCGGCTGACTGCTTTGCAGCCGCCGCCACCCTCGGCCCCGGCCTTCGCGCCGGCGACCGGGCCCAACGCGTCCTGTCGTCGCCCGCTCCGGCGCCCCGCACCGATGAATCGACTGCCTTTCGCCCGCCCCCATCGCCCCGCCAGCGGCCTGCCGGCGGCGTTGGTGCTCGTCGGCGGCCTCGCCCTCGCGACGAGCGGCCTCGCGCTCGCGCCCGAGCTGCCGCTGCCGGCGCGCGACCTCTGCCGCGTGGCCCCGGCGGGACTGGCGCGGATGCCCGGCCCGCCGCCGCGGCTGCCCGGCCTGGGCGGCGACCGGATCGCACCGGTGAGCGCCGACGCCGACGTCCAGGCCTACTTCGACCAGGGCATGGCCCTGGTGTGGGGCTTCAACTTCGGCGAGGCCGTGCGCGCGTTCCGCGAGGCGTCGCGCCGCGATCCCCGCTGCGCGCTGTGCGCCTGGGGCGAGGCGCTGGCACTCGGCCCCAGCATCAACCACGACATGACGACCGGCGACGCCCGCGCCGCCCACGCGGCGATCGTGCGCGCGCGGTCGCTGGCGACGGGCGCCGACGACAGGACCCGGTTGCTGATCGAGGTGCTGGCGAAGCGCCACGCGCCGTCGCCCACGGCGCCGCGGCCGCCGCTGGACCGCGCCTACGAAGCGGCCGCCCGCAGCGCCGCCGACGCCCATCCCACCGACGCCGATCTCCATTGGCTGGCCGCCGACGCGCTGGCCAACCTGCACCCGCGCGACTACTGGCGCGCGGACGGCGGCGCGCAACCATGGACGGCCGAGCTGTCGGCGCGGCTGGACCGCGCGCTCGCCGCCTCGCCGCGGCATCCCGGCGCGCTGCACCTCAAGATCCACGCCTGGGAGGACGCGCCGGACGTCACCCCGGCGCTGGCGGCCGCCGACCTCCTGCCCGCACTGGCCCCCGGCGCCGGGCACCTGGTGCACATGCCGTCGCACGTGTACTTCCCGCTCGGGCGCTATCACGACGCCGTGGTGGCGAACCGCGACGCCATCACCGCCGATCGCGCCTATCTCGAGCTGACCCGGGCCGATCCCGACTACGCGGCCGGCTACGTGCTGCACAACGTCCACTACCAGTGGGCCGCGGCGATGCTCTCGGGCGAGAGCGCGGTCGCGCTGGGCTCGGCGCAGACGCTCGCGCTCGGCGCGGACAAGGGCGCCGGACGCAACGCCACGGCCGGCACGCGCGCGCACTTCCGCGCGCTGCCGCTTTACACGATGTGGCGCTTCGGCCGCTTCGAGGCGCTGCGCGCGGCGCCGCGGCCGCAGCCGCCGCACCCGTACACCGACGGCGTCTGGCACGCGACCCGCGGCATCGCGCGGCTGCGCGGCGGCGACGCGACCGGCGCGCGCGCCGACCTCGAGGCAGCACGGGCGCTCGCGCGCCAGCCCGGCCTCGACACGGCCATGCTGAAGGAAACCAACCGGCTGTCGGCGCTGCTGACGATCGCCGTCGACGCGCTCGACGCCGAGCTCGCCGCAGCCGACGGCGACACTGCGCGGGCGCTGATTGCCGCGCGGCACGCGGCGACGCTCGAGGACGGCCTCGAGCGCGACGAACCGCCGGCATGGCACGTGCCGGCGCGACACACGCAGGGCGCGCTGGAACTCGCCGCCGGCCGCGCCGGCGATGCCGAGGCGACGTTCCGCGCCGACCTCGCCCGGCGACCGTCCAACGGCTACGCGCTGGCGGGCCTGGCCGCGGCCCTGCGGGCGCAGGGACGCGGCGCCGAGGCGACCGCGACCGACGCCGCGCGGGCGCGCGCGTTCACCCACGCCGACCTGCCGATCGACGCGCCGCGGTTCTAGCTTCGCGGCACTGGCGCCGAGTTCGCGGCTCCAGCTCTGAGCGCGCGAGCCAGCGGTCGCAATATGCGACTTCGCGAATATTCATGCCGACGTCGTCGGCTCGCTCCGCACGCTTGGATTCCTTTATGCGCATGTGACGAATTGACCATCGTCACACATTCATTGAAACGCATTTGTTCCACATCAAGCCCGCGGTCGCCGCGCCGGTGCAGATTGCGCACTGTGACTGGCGGCCGCGGAGGCTTGGTGTGTGCGGACCGCCCCTACCCAACCTCGAGGTCAAGACATGGAACAGATCTCACGCCGGCGGTTTCTGAAGATCACGGCGGGAACTTTCGGCGCCGCGGCCGCGGCGACGCAATGGGAGCCGCTGACGCGGTTCGCCTCCGCCGCGGACATGGCCGCTTCGTCGGCAGCCGGCGTGCGGACCGTCGCCACGTTCTGCGAAATGTGCTTCTGGCGCTGCAGCGGCTTCGCACACGTCCGCGACGGCAAGCTGTGGAAGTTCGTCGGCAATCCGAAGGATCCGCAGAGCCGCGGCCGGCTGTGCCCGCGCGGCACCGGCGCCGTGGGCTCGTACTACGATCCCGACCGCCTGCAGCGTCCGCTGATCCGCACCGGCGAACGCGGCAAGGACGCGTGGAAGGCGGTGACCTGGGACGAGGCGTTCACGTACATCGCCGACAAGATGAACAAGATCAAGGCGGCGCACGGTCCGGAATCGGTGGCGCTGTTCAACCACGGCCTCGGCCAGCGCTTCATCCAGCACATGCTCAGGAGCTGGGGCGCGATCAACTACGCCGGACCGTCGTTCGCGCAGTGCCGCGGTCCGCGCGACGTCGGCTTCCTGCTGACCTTCGGCACCGGCCTCGGCTCGCCGGAGCCCACCGATATCGAAAACACCGACTGCCTGGTGCTCATCGGCTCGCATCTCGGCGAGAACATGCACAACAGCCAGGTGCAGGAATTCGCGCGTGCGATCGAGCGGCGCATCCCGATCATCGTCGTCGACCCGCGCTTCTCGGTCGCCGCCAGCAAGGCCAGGCACTGGCTGCCGATCAAGCCCGGCACCGACCTCGCGCTGCTGCTCGCTTGGATGAACGTGCTGGTGACCGAGGGACTCTACGACAAGGCCTTCGTCGACAAGTACGGCCACGGCTTCGACAAGTTCGTCGCCGAGATCGGGCAGTACACGCCCGAATGGGCCGCGACCGAGACCGGCATCGATGCGGCGATGATCCGCACCACCGCGCGGGAGTTCGCGCGCCATCGCCCGGCCACGATCATCCACCCCGGACGCCGCGTCAACTGGCACGGCGACGACACCCAGCGCAGCCGCGCCGTCGCGCTGCTGTCGGCGCTGCTCGGCAACTGGGGCCGCAAGGGCGGGCTGTTCCTTTCGGCCGGCATGAAGGTCAAGCCCTTCCCGCTGCCCAAGTATCCGAAGTCGGACAAGCCGTTCGCCGACAACCCGGGCGGGGCGAAGTATCCGTTCGCCGACGAGCAGGTGACCACCGGCATCCGCGAGGCGACGATCACGGCCAATCCGTACCCGATCAAGGGCTGGTTCGTCTATTCGACCGACCTCATCAACGCGCTGCCGAACCGGGCCGAGACGCTGAAGGCGATCGACGCACTCGACCTGCTGGTCGTGATCGACACCCTGCCCAGCGAGATCGCCGGCTACGCCGACGTCGTGCTGCCGGAGGTGACGTTCCTGGAACGCCACGACGAGCTGCTGACCGGCTTCGGCCGCACCGGCTGGATGTCGCTGCGCCAGCCGGTGATGCCGGCGCCGCACGACCAGAAGCCCGGCTGGTGGATGGCCAAGGAACTCGCGGCGAAGCTGGGCATCCCCGAGTGCATGCCGTTCAAGGACATGGAGGAATACCTGAAGGTCCGCGTCACCTCGTCCGGCATGGACTGGGACACGGTGCAGAAGGAAGGCGTCGTCATCGGGCCGAAGGAGCCGATCACCGTCGAGGACGGGTTGGCACTGAGCTTCGACACGCCGTCGGGCAAGGTCGAGTTCTGGTCTGAACAGCTGAAGGCGAAGGGCTTCGACCCGGTGCCGAAGTTCACGCCGCCGGCGGCCGGGCCGGAAGGATCGCTGCGGCTCATCACCGGTCGCGCGCCCGTGCACACGTTCAGCCGCACGCAGTCCAATCCGTTACTGCGGGACATGATGCGCGAGAACGAGGTCTGGGTGCACCAGGCGGTCGCCGCCAGGCAGGGCATCAGGAACGGCGACTACGTGAAGCTGCGCAACCAGGACGGCGTCGTCAGCAATCGCGTCCGCGTCAAGGCCACGCAGAGGATCCGGCAGGACTGCGTCTACCTGGTGTACGGCTTCGGACACGCCAACGCGATGCGCAAGTCCGCCCACCGCAACGGCGCCAGCGCCGGCCAGCTGACCACGCGCTACGTGACCGACCCGCTGATGGGCGGCACCAGCATCCACAGCAATTTCGTCAGTTTCGTGAAGGAGGCGTGAGATGCCCCGCTTCGGAATGGTCATCGACACGCGCAAGTGCGTAGGCTGCATGGACTGCGTCGTCGCGTGCCAGACGGAAAACGACGTACCGCAGGGCTACTGCCGGGACTGGATCACCACCGAGGTCCGCGGCACGTTCCCGACCCTCTCGCTGGAGATCCGGTCGGAGCGCTGCAACCACTGCGACAACCCGCCCTGCGTCTCCTGCTGCCCGACCGGCGCCAGCCACGTCGAGGAATTCGGCAAGGTCGTCCAGGTGACCGCGAACAAGTGCATCGGCTGCAAGGCCTGCATTTCGGCCTGCCCGTACGGTGCGCGCTACGTGCATCCGGACGGCTACGTCGACAAGTGCACGTTCTGCATGCACCGCGTCAAGGAAGGCAAGGATCCCGCCTGCGTGTCGGTGTGCCCGACGCACTGCATGACCTTCGGCGACCTGGACGATCCGGCGAGCGCGGTGAACGCCCTGCTGAATTCGCGGAACCACCACACGCTGCTGCCCGAGGCGGGAACCAAGCCGCGGGTCTTCTACCTGACGTAAGGAGCGAAGCTCATGCTCGAGATCACGACGACCCGCCACAACCCGCTGATCGACCCGCAGCTCGCGGTGTGGAGCTGGGAGATCCCCGTCTACCTCTTCTTCGGCGGACTGGTGGCCGGGATGATGGTGCTGGCCGGAATGGCGATGCTCCGCGTCGCCCGCGGCGACAGCGGACGCGACTTCTTTTCGATGCAGACGCCGCTGCTGGGGTTCATGCTGCTGAACCTGGGCATGCTGGCGCTGCTGCTCGACCTCACGCACCGGTTGTACGTCTGGCGCATCTACATGACCGTGCAGCCGTCGTCGCCGATGTCGTGGGGCTCGTGGGTGCTGATCATCGTGTACGGCGTGCTGCTGGCGTCGGCGCTGATCCGCCTGCACGAGGCCTGGCCGTGGCTGGGACGGAAGCTGCCGGTGATCCGGCGGCTGTCGGACGCGATCACCGCCAATCCCGCGTACCTGCGCGCCCTCGCCTGGGCGAACATCGGGCTCGGCGTCGGGCTCGGCATCTACACCGGCATCCTGCTCAACACGATGGTGGCACGGCCGCTGTGGAACACCGCGATCCTCGGCCCGCTGTTCCTGTTCTCGGGCCTGTCCGCCGGTGCCGCCGCGGTGCACCTTTCCGGCGTGCTGCTGCGCCGGTCGCCGGCACCGCAGGGGATGCTGCTCGGCGCCGTCGGCGCGATGATCCAGCCGCTGGCGCCGGAGCCGCCGGAGCCGAAGACGATGGACGGCCTGATCCGCTACGACCTCGCCTTCCTGGCGGTGGAACTCGTGCTCATCGGCCTGCTGCTGATCAGCCTGTTCACGTCGACCGAGTCGCATGCGGCCGCGGGTCGGCTGATCACGTCGGGCCCGTACGCGATGGCGTTCTGGGGGATCATCGTCTTCGCCGGCGTGCTGGTGCCGATCGCGCTGCAGGTGCTCGAGCTGCGGCACACGATTCCGCACACCGTGGTGCCCGCCTTGCTGGTGCTGGTCGGGGGGTTCACGCTGCGCTGGGTGATGGTCAACGCCGGCCAGATGAGCCAGCTCGTCGCCTCGCCGGGCCTCTGAATCCGGTGGAAGCCGCGATGACCCCCACGAGTGCCACCGGCCCCGTCGCGCGCGCCCGCCGGACAGCGAAGGCGCCGCGGCCCGCACCGGCGCAAGGCGGGCCCGCCGGCGGCTCGCTGGGCGCCGACACCCTGTTCGAGCTGCTCGCCGACCGGACCCGGCGGCGGCTGCTGAAGCTCATCTACGACCACCACGAAGTCTGCGTGTGCCGCCTGGTCGGCGGGCTCGCGGAGCCGCAGCCGAAGATCTCGCGCCACCTCGCGCTGATGCGCCAGGCGCGCCTGCTGCGTTCGCGCCGCGACCGGACGTGGATCATCTACGCGCTCGATCCGCAGGTGCCGGCGTGGGCCGTGCGCGTCATCCAGCAGCTGGCGGAAGCCGCGGAAGCCGATCCCGTCTCGGCCGCCGACCGTGCGCGGATGGGACTGATCAAGGTCTGCGGCACGCGGCCGTTGCCGACCGGATGACACCGCGCGGCGCCGTCACCGTATCATCCTGCTGCAAGCATCGCGCGGGCAGAGCCCGCTGCCGAAAGGAGAACCCCCAATGACCCGGAATTCTGCAACCCTGCACGCCGGCCCGGGCGCCGGCGTCGTGTCGAGGGCGGACCACGCGCCCCGCCCGTACTGGAATCCCTACCTCGTCGGCGTCCTGCTCGGACTGGTGCTGCTGGCGACGTACCTCGTCACCGGCCGCGGCCTCGGCGCCACCGCCGGCTTTGCCGCCGTCGCGTCGTTCGTCGCGGGGATCTTCTCGCCCGAGCACGTCGCGGCCAACGCGGTCCACGCGAAGTACTGGAACGGCGGCGCGCCGCTCGCCAACTGGACGCTGGTGCTGCTGGGCGGCTCGTTCGTCGGCGCGCTGGTTTCCGGCGCCCTGGGCCGGCGCATCGCCTTCAGTGTCGAGCGGGGCCCCCGGATCAGCGACGGGCAACGGCTGGCGCTGGCCTTCGCCGGCGGCTTCGTCGCCGCGTACGGCGCCAAGATCGCCAAGGGCTGCACCAGCGGCCAGGCGCTCACCGGCGGCGCGATGCTCAACGCCGGCAGTCTCGTGTTCATGCTCGCGGTGTTCGCCGCCGCGTACGGTCTCGCGTACTTCGTGCGCAAGGAGTGGCTGTGATGTTTCCCCTCTCGTCTACCGTTGAATTCACCGCCGGCACCGAACTCGTCCTCGCGGCGGTGCTGGGCCTGGGTTTCGGCTTCTGCCTCGAACGCGCGGGCTTCGGCAGCGCGCGCAAGCTGACCAGCGTCTTCTACCTGCGCGACATGGCGGTCGTGAAGGTGATGTTCACCGCCATCGTCACCGCGATGGTGGGGCTCGCCGTGCTGGCCGCCGCGGGAGCGCTCGACCTGAAGGAGCTGTACCTCGAGCAGACCAACTACACCGCGCAGATCGTCGGCGGGCTGCTGTTCGGCGCCGGCTTCATCGTCGGCGGCTACTGCCCGGGCACGTCGATCGCCGCCATCGCCACGGGACGCAAGGACGGGATGCTCTTCGCGCTGGGCATGTTCGCCGGCGTGTACACCTACGCCGAGCTGACGCCCGGCCTCGATGCGTGGTACACGGCGACCGCACAGGGCGAGATCACCCTGCCCGCCGCCACCGGCATCGCCATGGGCTGGTGGGCCGCCGGCTTCGTCGCCTTCCTGCTCTTCGCCGCCTGGGGCATGGCCAAGATCGAAGCCCGGTTTTCGGGGTCAGGTCGAATTTAGGTCAGCGTCGCCCTACGCAGCCACCGCGATCATGGACGCGGGCGCGTCGATCGGCGCGCCCGTACCCATTCTGCAGCCGGCGACGACCGACGCCAATCGGCCGATCGGCCGATCCCGGCACGTGCCGCCGCGCGGGTTCAGATCTCGATCGGCAGCCCGACGTAATTCTCGGCCAGCGTCGTGCGCCCCGCGATCGACCCGGTGTAGTAGTCGAGCTCGGCGAGCTGCATCCGCCACTGGAATCCGTCGTTCCCCGGAAAGCGGTGGAGCATCGACGTCATGTGCCACGAAAAGCGCTCGCCTTTCCACACGCGCCGCAGGCAGATCTCGGAGTAGCGCTCGAGCAGCGCGTCGCTCCGATCGCGATAGTGCTCGGCGAATCCCCGCGCCAGCACCGCCACGTCGCCCACCGCCAGATTCATCCCCTTCGCGCCGGTCGGCGGCACGATGTGCGCGGCGTCGCCGGCGAGGAACAACTGCCCGTGGCGCATCGGCTCGGCGACGAAGCTGCGCATCGGCGTGATGCCGCGCTGCAGCATCGGTCCCTCGTTGAGCTTCCAGCCCCCGCGGGTTTCCAGCCGCGTGTGCAGCTCGTCCCAGATGCGGGCATCGGGCCACGCGGACATCTCGTCCTCGGGCGCGCACTGCACGTACAGCCGCGAGATCGTCGGCGAGCGCATCGAGAACAGCGCGAACCCGCGGTCGTGGTACGCGTAGACCAGCTCGTTCTGCACCGGCGGCGCGTCGACCAGGATGCCCAGCCACGCGAACGGATACAGCTTCTCGTAGACGCGCAGGATGTGCGCCGGCATCGCCGCCCGGCAGACCCCGTGAAAGCCATCGCATCCGGCGACGAAATCGCAGTCGATCACGTGGCCCTTCCGCTCGTGCGTGAACTGGACCTGCGGGGTCTTCGTCTCCACGCCGGTAACGCGCACGTCGGACACGTCGAACAGCAGCGGACGGCCGCTGGCGATGCGCGCGGCGATCAGGTCCTTGACCACCTCGTGCTGGCCGTAGACGGTGATGCACTTGCCGCCCGTGAGACCGGCGAGGTCGATCCGGTGGCCCCGGCCGTGGAAGCGCATCTCGAAACCGTCGTGCACCAGGCCCTCGCGCCGCATCCGGTCGCCGACGCCGGCGGCGTTCAGAATGTCGACGGCCCCCTGTTCCAGCACGCCCGCGCGGATGCGCCCCTCGACGTACTCGCGGGATCGGTTCTCGACGACGATCGAGTCGATGCCCTCGTTGTGCAGCAGCTGGGCCAGCAGCAGGCCGGCGGGGCCGGCGCCGACGATGGCGACCTGGGTGCGCATGCGGTTGTCCTCCGGCGCCGGATGCCGTGACGGCGCAGCGCGAAGCATACCGCGACAAGCGGCCGTGGCGTGCGGCCGGGCCGCAAACCGCGACGCCAGGCTCGCCGAGCAGCCGCAAGGTCGTGGGGCCACGAAGCCCGGTGGCGACCACTAGGCGCGGGGCATGACTTTCACCACTTCAGGCCACCCCACCACGACCTCGAGTCCCCCGAGCGAGCGCGACCGGCCGACGCGAACCTCGGCGCCCTGCACCGCCGCGATGCGCCGGACGATCGACCAGCCAAGGCCGCTGCCGATCTCTCCGCTGCCGAGCACGCGGAAGAAGCGCTCGCCCAGACGCCCGGCGTCCTGCTCCGTCATGCCCGGTCCGCTGTCCTCGATCCTGACTTGCGGGCGACCGTCGTGACCGGCCACGGCCACCTTCACCATCGCGTTCGCCGGACAGTAGCGTATCGCGTTGTCGACGAGGTTGCGGACGAGCACCGCCAGCAGCGTCGGGTCGCCGGGGACTTCGAGCGCGGCGGGCGCATCGACTTCGATCGCCTGCCCCTTGCGCAGGGCCTGCGGCGCGACCTCCGCCACGACGCGCCGGACCAGCGCGCCGAGCTCCACCGGGCCCATCGCCGGCGCGGTCCCGGCCTCCAGCCGCGAAAGCATCAGCAACTGCTCGACCAGCCTCGTCGCACGGTCGCACCCTTCGAGCGTTGCCGCCAGCGCGTGCCGGCGCGCCTCGTCCCCCCTTTCGGCCAGCGCCACCTGCGCCTGCGCACGAATCGCGGCGATCGGCGTGCGCAGCTCGTGCGCCGCGTCGGCGGTGAAGCGGCGCTCCGACTCCATCAGCGCGCCGATCCGCTCGAACAGTCCGTTCAGCGCGTCGACCATCGGAGCCATCTCCGTCGGCGCGCGGTCGACGACCACCGGATCCAGCGCCTGCGGCCGGCGCAGGGCCAGCGTCTGCCCGAGCCGGCGCAGCGGCGCGACGCCGCGGTACACCGCCCACCAGACCGCCAGCGCGAGCAGCGGCAGCGCCACCGCCATCGGCCACAGCGTGCTGCGCAGCACGGCCCACAATATCGACAGCCGCGACGCGACCTGCTCGCCGACGTAAACCTGGACGTCGCGCTCGCCGCCGTGCGCGGCGAAGACGCGCCAGGCCGTGCCGTCGATCTGCACCGTCCTGAACCCGCTGCGGAAGCGTTCGCCGGGTTCGATCATCGGCGGGCCCGGCGCGTTGGCCGAGCGCAGCGCGAGTCGGCCGTCGTGGAAGACCTGGAACGCCACCTTCGGTGCGTAGCGATGCAGCGAGGGCGCGTCGACCGCGCGGTCGTCGTCCTCGACTTCGCGCATCTGCTGGACGACCAGCAGCGCCGCCGCCTGCGCGAGGTGGCTGTCGAGGAGCTCGTCGAGCTCGTGGCGAACGTCGAACCAGGTCATCACCGCGGTGGCCAGCCACACGGCCGTCACCAGTCCAAGCACCAGCACCAGCAGCCGGCCCTGCAGCGAGCGCGGCAGCCGCATCACGGCGAAGCCTCGTCGCGCGACAACGTGTAGCCCACGCCGCGGACCGTCTGGATCAGTGTCGCGCCGAGCTTGCGCCGCAGATGATGGACGTGCACCTCGACCGCGTTGCTCTCGACCTCCTGCCCCCAGCTGTACAGGCGCTGCTCGAGCTGCTCGCGCGACAGCACCCGGCCGGCGTTGAGCATCAGCGCATGCAGCAAGTCGAACTCGCGCAACGACAGCGTCACCGGCGCACCCGCCTTTTCCACCGTGCGTGCCGCGGTATCGAGGACGACGTCCTGCGCGGTCAGCCGTTCCGCCAGCTGTCCGTGCGCACGGCGCACCAGTGCCCGGAGCCGCGCCGCGAGCTCGTCGAGATCGACCGGCTTGACCACGTAGTCGTCGGCGCCGACGTCGAGACCGCGAATGCGATCGGGCACCGCGTCGCGCGCGGTCAGGACCAGCACCGGCACGTCGATGCCGGCGCGGCGCGCGGCGGCCAGCACGTCCATGCCGTCCTTCAGCGGCAGCCCGAGGTCGAGCACCGCGGCCGCATAAGGATGGGCGCCGAGTTCGCGTTCCGCCGCCACGCCGTCGCGCACCCAGTCGACCTGAAAGCCCTGCTGGCGCAGGCCCGCACGCAGGCCGTCACCGAGCAGCGGGTCGTCTTCGGCGAGCAGGATGCGCATGGTCCGTATTGTCGCGTGATGGCAGGTCAATCGTCATCATGCGCCCCCCGGGCCGCCTTCGCCGCAGCGATCGGGCGGTCGGTGAATCCATCGGCCGCCGCCGTGCCCTGCCACTGCAGCCACCAGAAGCCCGGCGCCGCCACCAGCATCAGCACCGCCACCGCATGCCACGCGTGGCGGATGCCCTCGTCCGGCCCGACCGGCTTTCGCCCGGTGATCATCGCGCCAACCAGGTTTTCGCGGTGCAGCCAGCTGCCGAGCAGCACGCCGGCGACGTGCACGCCGACGAGCGCGAGCATGCCGGTCGCCAGGGCCTCGTGGGCTTCCTCGATCCACCCGCCGAAGCGGTCGTTGTACGTCGCCCAGCCCGACGCGACGACGGCTAGCGCCAGCCCCAGCAGCGCGACGATGGCCAGCGCTCCCGCCGGGTTGTGTCCGGCGTGGCGCTCGGGCCGGCCGCGCAGCAGCGAGCCGAGATAGTGCGCCGCCGCCCTCGGCCCCCGCACGAAGCTCGAGAATCGGGCATGGCGGGTGCCGATCAGGCCCCACAGGATGCGGAAGACCACCAGCCCGGCCACCGTGTAGCCCAACGTCACGTGGATGAGCCGCCACCGCTCGCTCTCGGCGGTGATCCAGGCGCCGGCGAAGCTCGCGACCGTCAGCCAGTGGAATACACGGACGGGGGCGTCCCAGACGAGGGTGCGGCGCGTCGCGGGGGACGCCACCGATTTGCTCACCCCGTCGTTGATCGACGGGTCAGCGCGGGATGCGGACGTTGCGTTCACTGAAATCTCCTTGATCGGCACGGGCATGGCAGGCGTTGCAGTTGGCGGCGCTCTTCACCGCAGCGAGCTTCCACGCCGTGGCGGGAACCTCGTCGTGCTTGCGGATGAACCACGCCGAGCGCGTGATGCGGTCTTCGGGCGGCGCCTCGGCAACGCGCTTGTAGGTGCCCGCGTTTGCCGTCAGCCACGCGGAAAGCTCCTTGACCGTCGCCGGCTCCAGCGACGCATCGGTGCCGTAGTGGCGGCCGAGGTTCGACGTCAGGCGCTGCCACGACGCCGCCGGCAGCATTCCCGGCGGGTAGGCGACGTGGCAGGCGGCGCATTCCTGCTTGTAGGCCGGCAACGGCGGGAGCAACAACGGCGCGCGCGCGGCACGCTCATAGCTGTCGGCCAGTGCCGGTTGGGCGAAGCCAAGAGCGGCAACCAGGAGGACAAGCGCACGAGCTACCGGGTGCGCGCAGGCGCGGGGGCGAACAGGCACGGGCGGATCTCCAAACGAAGTCGAGGTGGGCGCGCGGCGGGCGCGGATCATCATGGTTTGAAGGTCAGGAGCCAGGACAGCACGTCGGCCTTTTCGCCGGCAGTGCACTCGCGGCCCATCACGTCGTTGCAATTGCGGCGGAACCACTTCTCGGTCCTGGCGGCATCGGTGAAGCGCTCGGCGTTGAAAGCCGGAGCGAGCGGGCCGATCGCCTTGCCGGTCGACGCGTGCCTGCCGGCGCGCGTCGGCAGGGCGCCGTGGCACGACGAGCAGCTCCATTCTCGACCGTGGGGCGCGGTGAACAGTTGCTGGCCGCGGGTGGGCAACGGCGACGACCCCGCCTGGGCCGCGTATCCGGCCAGCAGCTCGGACGGAGTCGCGGCGCGCGAAGCGGGAGCGATGACGGCGGCGACCGACAGCAGCGCGGCGGCAACGAGTCCGCGCGAGGCGTTGGCGGCGGACGGGCGCGGGGCAGGGAACAACGGGGTCAGGGGCATGGGGCTCTCCGGGTTCATGGCGACTTCCGGGATCCCATCGTAGTTGCGCGACCTTACGGCTTCCTTAAGGCGGCGCGCCACGCCCCCGGCGATGGCGCCGGATCCCGATAAGGCGGCGTTAAGACTCGGCACCGACAATGAGGCCTCCCCAACCCGCAGGAGCGCCGACATGCATCCCTCTCTTCGCCAGTTCGCCCGCCAGTACCTCGCCGTCGTCGTCGCTGCGCTGCTGCCGGTAATCCTGACCGCCTTCCTGTCGATCCCGTTCAACCTGGGCGGTCATCCGGGCGACGTGCGCGCCATCGATGCCCCGATGACGCGCCACATGACGTGACGCGCGAGCCCTGGCGTCGTCCGGCACCAATGGCCCCGAGGCCCGCATTGCGGTAGATTGCCGCAACGAGGGGTAGCCAACCCCGCCAGGAGAACTCGATGACCCGCACTCTCGCCCTGCTGCTGGCCGCGGCCTGTGCCGCATTCGCCGGCACCACCGCCACCGCCCAGGACTACCCTTCGCGCCCGGTGAAGATCATCGTGCCCTTCGCCGCCGGCGGACCGGCCGATGTCTACGCGCGTTTCCTGGGCGCGCGCCTGCAGGAGTCGATGGGACAGCCGTTCATCGTCGAGAATCGGCCCGGCGCGGGCGCGGTCACCGGCACCGATGCCGCGGCCCGGTCGGCGCCGGACGGGTACACGCTGCTGCTCATCTCGAACGCGCACACGGTCAACGAGACGCTGATACCGAACAAGCCCTACGCGCTGCTGCGCGACTTCACCGCGGTGGCGCCGATCAACTACTCCGACCTGGTGCTGGTCGTGAATCCCGCGGTGGCCGCGAACACGCTGCCGGAGTTCCTGGCGCTCGCCAGGGCGCAGCCCGGCAAGCTCAACTACGCGTCGTCGGGACCGGGCACGCCGTACCACATGGCCGGCGAGCTCTTCAAGGCGATGGCCGGCGTCGACATCGTGCACGTGCCCTACAAGGAAAGCTCGGCCGCGCGCGCCGGCGTCCTGGGCGGACAGGTCGAGATGATGTTCGACGCGGTGACGACGATGAGCGAACAGGCGAAGGCCGGCAAGGTACGGGCGCTCGGCACCAGCGGCAAGGCGCGCTCGTCGGTGATGCCGAGCGTGCCGACGGTGTCCGAGGCCGGCGTGCCGGGTTACGAGGCGGTGATCTGGCTGGGCGTCATGGCGCCGAAGGGCACGCCCGCCGCGATCGTCGGTCGCCTGAACGCCGAGGTGACGAAGATCGCGACCCGGCCGGAGGTGCGCGCGGATTGGGCGAAGCAGGGCGCCGTCGGCATGGCGATGCCGCCGGACGAGTTCGCCCGGTTCGTCGCCGACGACATCGTGAAGTGGGAAAAGGTCGTCCGGATTTCCGGCGCCAAGGCCGACCGGTGAAGCGGCGCCGCGCCGCCGACCGACCCCGACCGCCGAACCGAACATGGACCTGATCCTGCTGAGCGCCGGCGCCGCGAAGGGCCTGGTCGAGGCCCTGCGGACCGCGTTTCACGACGAGACCGGCGTCGGCATCACCGGTACCTTCGGCGCGGTCGGCACGATCCGCGAGCAGTTCCTGGCGAACCCCGCCTGCGACGTCCTGATCCTCACCGAGACGATGCTCGCCGATCTCGCGCAGCGCGGCGACATCGTCGCCGGGAGCATCGCGCCGCTCGGCCGCGTGCACACGGGGATCGCCGTACGCAGCGGACAGCCGCATCCCGCGATCGCGGATCGCGCCGCGCTGCGCGCGAGCCTGGCGGCGGCACGGGCGCTGTACTGCCCCGATCCCGAGCGCGCCACCGCCGGGATCCATTTCGTGAAAGTGCTGCGCGAACTCGGTCTCTGGCCGGAGGTGGCGCCGCGACTGCGGTCGTACCCGTCGGGCGCGGTGGCGATGGCCGAGCTCGCGCGCACGCCGGAGCCCGGGCTGGTCGGCTGCACGCAGATCACGGAAATCCGCTACACGCCCGGCGTGGAGCTGGTGGGTCCGCTGCCGGCCGAATTCGAGCTGGCGACCGTGTATTCGGCGGCCGTCGGCAGCCGCGCGAGGCATCCGGAGCTGGCGCGGCGGCTGGTCGACATGCTGGCAGGCCCGACCGCCGCGCGGCTGCGGCAGGCCGGCGGATTCTCCCCGATCCGTCGCTGATCCGTCGCCGATCCGGCCCGGCGCGGCCGTACAATCGATCCACGGACCGGACCGGGCCGGGTTCGAACCAATGCGCGACCGCGCGATCCAACTATGTACGGCTTGGCCGCGGGTGGACCGCCTGGAGCGTCGGCGGGCGGTGCCCCGGTCGCCAGGAGGAGTCTCCGCAGGTCCTGATCGAGGTCGGCTGAACATGCCATCGCACTTGCCTGGCGCCCATGGGCGCCTCGCGCAAGCTCCGAAACCACGCCACCGCGCAGCGCGCGCTGCTGCGCCGGACAGGGGCAACCCTGGCCGGCGGGTGGGATTCGCCTCGCTGGTCCTGCTGGCTATCCTGTCGCTGGTCCCCATCCGCGCGCTGGCAGGAAGCGTCACCCTGACGTGGGATCCGGTGGTCAGCCCGGTGCTGGCCGGCTACACGCTGCATTACGGACCGGCCCCCGGCTACTACCCGACCTCGCTCGCCATCGGCAATGCGACGACCGCGACGGTCCCCAGCCTTCCGGAGGGCGCGATCCTTCATTTCGCCGTGACCGCGCACGACTGGTCGGGCGTGCAGTCCGGCTACTCCAACGACGTCGCGCTGATCGTCACGTCCGGCGCGCCGATCGACGTGACGACGATCGACGTCGTCGAGTACTACCACGCCGACTTCGATCATTACTTCATCACCGGAGCGCCGGAGGAAATCGCCAAGCTCGACGCCGGCAGCTTCGCCGGCTGGACGCGCACCGGCTACGGCTTCAGGGCCCTCGCGCCGGGTTCGTCGGTCGGGAGCGACGTCTGCCGCTTCTTCGGCACCAGCTTCGGCGAGAGGAGTTCCCACTTCTACACGCCCATCGCCTCCGAATGCGAGACCGTCAAGGCGAATCCCGACTGGGGGTTCGAAGGCCTGGTCTTTCGCGTCGTGGTCCCGGGTTCCGACGGAACCTGCGCGGCGGGAACCGTACCCGTCTATCGACTCTACAACGACGGCGCGGGCGACGCGCCCAACCATCGCTATACGCCGGATCTCGGCCTGCGCGAGCTGATGCTCGGGCAGCGGTGGGTTTCGGAGGGATACGGCCCGCTCGGGGTCATCATGTGCGTGCCGCCATAAGCACAACGGGCCCCCAGGGGCCCGTTCCTGTCAGATCCCGAGCGCGTTGTCGCTAGAACGAACCGCGGCCCCAGGACCGTGACGCCTTCAGTTCCATCTGCGGACCGAACTGCGCGGTCGTCGGGTTGTACCAGTAGGTGTGGCCGACGACCGAGCCGGGACTGCCGTCGTGCGTCACTTCCACCGATCCGCGCAGTCCACCGTAGGTCGGATCGTCCTGCGCGTATCGCAGCTGGACGCTGCCACGGGCGTTGATCGGGCGGACCTGGGTGCCCACGAACACGCCGGACTCGTTGTAGAAATGTATGGATGCGGAGACCTGGTAATCCCCGGAGTTATGCAGTGCGACGAACGTGTCGTAGCCGAGCGTGGACACCCGGGTGCCGATCAGCGTCGTGTCGACGACGCGAAGCTGGAACGTCTGCGTCTGGTTCGTCTGGCCGTTGAGGCTGGACACGACCTTCAGCAGGACCCGGCCGGCCACCGGGACGTCCCGGATCACGAACCGACGGATGGCGGGCGGGTTGAAGTCGCCGCCCCCCGGATCTGCAAAACTCAGGTCGGAGAACGTCACCGGAACGGTGCCGAGAATGTCGCTGAACGCCCCGGACAAGGTCGCCTGGGCGGGGGAATTGACGCCGTTCTCCCGCAGCTGGAAGATTTCCACGCTGTACGAACGCCTCGCGCCGCTGCCGAAGCGGAACCACTGCGGCGTGCCCTCGTTGCTGATGCCCGTCGTCGGCGGTATCGAGTCCGTGACGGCCACCCCGTCCGGCCAGATGACGTAGGCGGCCTGAGCGCTCGTGTTCGCCCCGCCTTCGCCGAAGGCAGGCGCCGCGGCCCACAGCAGGCCCGCACCGAGCGCAACGGCCCGAAACAGTGAGTTTCCGTTCATCGCCGATCCTCCGTTCACTTCGTTCGGGTGGCGCGCCGCGCCCCAAGCCCTGCCGTCACCCCGGGCAGTGATGCTATCGACCGGGCCCCGCAATGGCAAGGGCGACCTTCCCGGAGGTGTCCGGGCCGGCGTCCTCCCGCGGAAACCGACCTCAGGGGCTTGCTGCCCGCAAGTGATGCATGCGTGCGGCGCGGGAAGAACCCGGCCAGGACCTGCGACCGGAAGCCGCGGCGGGGGCCCCTCGAGTCGCCGTCGACCTGACCTGCGTCAAAGCGGCGCCGCGCCGCGGTGCTAATCTCGAACGGCGTTGTCGGCCGCCAGGTCGCGACGGAGGGTAACCGTATGCCGCACCGGGCGGCGATGTCGAAGGAGAGATGAACATGAAATCGATCGTGCTGATGGCAGTGGCGGCGGCCGCGCTGGGCGTCGCCGGGGCGGCGAACGCCGCGGGCGAGGCAGACCTCGCACAGAAGTCGGGCTGCATGACCTGCCACGCCGTGGACACCAAGAAGATGGGTCCGTCGTTCAAGGACATCGCCGCCAAGAACAAGGGCAAGGCGGACGCCGAGGCGAAGATCGTCGCCGCGCTGGACTCCGGCCAGGGTCACCCGAAGGTCAAGTCGACGGGCGCCGACAACAAGATTCTGGTGAAGTGGATCCTCGGCATGTAAGCCGATCGCCCCCAGGGCAGGAAGAAAGCCGGCACCCGCCGGCTTTTTTCTTGGCCGGAATGTCGCCATCGCCCGGCGGGACTTTTTTGGTACCCTGACTGAATACGCGGGGGGCCGCAGCAGGGCGCCACGATCGCGGGGAGTTGCGGGTTGTCGCCAGGGGGAAGCAACGCCGTGACCAGGCACGGACGACGAACGGCTTCGGCGCGCATCGCGCTCGCCCTCGCCGCCCTGCTTTCCGCGTGCACCTCCAAGCCGACGTTCCCCCCGGCCGCGCCGAGCACCGGCAAGCGCCCGCCCCCCGCCGAGCGCGCCTTCCGCGCCTCCGATCTCGCGAAGTCGGACGTCGACAGCGTCGCCGAGACGCACCTGCGCGAAGGGCTCGGTTCGGCGCGGCTGCTGATGGAAAAGCTCTACCGGCGCAATCCGCGGGAATGGCACAAGGGCAAGCACCCGAACATGGACGCGGCGATGGCGCGGGCGTTCGACGAGCGGTCCGAGTTCCGCTTCGCCGAGCTCGGCAACGCGCGCGGCGCCGACGCCATCGTGCTCGCGCTCAAGCCGGACTACGCCGGCGACCGTGTCTTCGCGTTCGGCGTGGGGCTCGCGAGCACGGTCTTCCTGTCCTACAACGGCAAGACCGAGCTCTACCTCACCGACAGCCTCGACCCGCAGAAGCTCTACAATTCGGCACGCAACATCGAGATCGCGGCGTGGCGGCTCGCGCACGCCCGCGATGCGCAGGGCGCGCCGCTCATCCTGTCCAACGAAATCGCGGACGACGTGCGCAACCTGTCCTTCGAGCGCGAGTTCGGCAAGATGATCGGCTACCAGGACGTCATGGCGCAGATCGCCGCCCAGCGCACCAACCGGGCGATCCGCAGGGTCGTCCAGAACCTCGCGTCGGCGGCGTTCCTTCCGATCTGACGGGCAGGCACCGGCAATCCGCGACGCGCATGAGCGATTCCACCGAGATCGGCGTCGTCCGCCACGGCGAAACCGACTGGAACACCGAGGGCGTGCTGCAGGGCTGGCTGGACGTTCCGCTGAACGAGCGCGGCCGGAAGCAGGCGCGTGAAATGGCGGACAAGTTCGCCGACGCCGGCTGCTCGCGCATCTTTTCGAGCCCGCTCGGGAGGGCGCTGGAAACCGCCGGGATCATCGCCGCGCAGCTGAACCTGCCGCCGCCGACCTGCGACGACGGATTGAAGGAGCGCAACTTCGGCGTCATCCAGGGCATCCCGAAGGCCGAACTGGCGGAACAGGATCCGATGCTCTGCCGGCAGATCCTGACCCGCAACCCCGCGGCCGTGTTCGAGCAGGGCGAGTCGATGGACGACTTCGCGACGCGCATCGTCGAGGCGGTGATGCGCATCGCCGAGCACAGCCCCGGCGAGCGCGTCCTGGTGGTCACGCACGGCTGGGTGATGGACGTCCTCACCCGCCACGCGAACCACCTGCCGCGCGGCACGATCCTGCACATGAAGCGCAGGAACGGCGAGTGCCTGTGGCTGGAGGCGACGCCGCACTCGATCCGGCCGCTCCGGAACTGGACGGCGAGATGAGATCCTCCGCGCCGCCGGCAGGTCCGTGGGAGAATGAAACGATGTTCGCGTCGTTCCACGGATTCGCTCCGGTCACCCTGGCCGCACTGCCGGCCGGCGCGTCGACCGGCGGCACGCTGCGCTCGCGCCGCGCCGCGAAGGATCATTGACCGTGGCATTGGACGAAGGCGGCGCCCTCGACGTCGTCGCCGTGCGCGCGCTGGAAAGCACCGAACGCACGCGCACGCTCTGGACCGACGCCGACCGGGCCTGGGCCAGCCGGGCCGCCGCCGAGGTCGTCGGCGAGCGAGGAACGCCGCAGGCATTCCTCGCGCACCGCGCGCAGCTGGCCCTCGGGCGAGCCGGAGAGCGCTTCAAGGCGCTGCCCCGCGCGGTGCGGTCGCTGCGCTGGCGGCCGTGGGTGGGCACCCTCATCGTCCTGGCGGCGTTCGTCGCCGGCGTGGCGATCGACCGCATCGGCGGCGCGCAGCGGATCAACGTGCTCGCGCCGCCGGTGCTCGCGGTGCTGGTCTGGAACGTCGTGGTGTACGGCCTGCTGCTGGTCGGATTCGTCGTGCGGTACGGCGACGCCCAGCCGTCCGGGCTGCTGCGGCGCGCCGTGGCGGCAGTCGCGGGCGGCCTGATGAAGCCGCAGGGCGGCGGCGAGCTCGGCGCCGTGATGGCGCGGTTCGCCGGCGACTGGACGCGCATATCCGCGCCGCTCTACGGAGCCCGCGCGGCACGCCTGCTCCACCTTGGCGCCGCGGCGCTGGCGGCGGGTTTGCTCGCCGGCCTCTACCTGCGCGGGATCGCGCTCGAATACCGCGCGAGCTGGGAAAGCACGTTCCTCGACGCCGTGAACGTGCGGCGACTGCTCGCGATCGCGTTCGCGCCTGGCGCGGCGCTGACCGGGATTCCGGTTCCCTCCGCGGCCGAGGTCGAGGCGATCCGCGCGCCGGCAAGCGAGAACGCCGCGCGCTGGCTGCACCTGATGGCGGCGACGGTCGTCCTGGTCGTGATCGTCCCGAGATTGCTGCTCGCGCTGTCCGCGTGGATGGTCGAGCGATACCGGTCGACCCACCTGGCGCTGGCACTCGACGAGCCCTATTTCCAGCGCCTGCTGCGAGGCTTCCGCGGCGGGCGGGCCCGCGTGCAGGTCATCCCGTACAGCTACGCCGTTTCGCCGGCGGCAACCGCGGGGATCGAGCAGCTCGTCGCGCGCGCGTTCGGCGGCGGTGCCGCGGTGACGATTGCGCCACCCGTGGGCTACGGCGACGAGGGCGCGCCCGCCGCGGCCGCGTCGGCGGAGGCGGCCGGCACCGTGATCGCGCTGTTCAACGCCACCGCGACGCCGGAGCGCGAGCCGCAGGGCGCCTTCCTCGACCGGCTGGCGGCGCAGCTCGGGCCCGCGGGCACGCTGGTCGCGCTGATCGACGACGGCCCCTTCCGCACCCACTGGGACGACGAACCGGCGCGGCTCGAGAGCCGCCGCGCCAGCTGGCGCGCGCTGTGCGACGAGCGTCGCGTGCCCTGCGCGTTCGCCGACCTCGCCGCAGCGGACATCGCCGGGGCCGCGGCCGAACTCGAACGCGCGCTGGAGGACGCCGTCCGATGAGCGGGAATCCCCGGGCGATCGCGCTGTCGCTGATCTCGCACACCAACGCCGGCAAGACGACGCTGGCGCGGACGCTGCTGGGACGCGACGTGGGCGAGGTGCGCGATGCCCCTCACGTCACCACCGCGGCCACGCCCTACCCGCTGGTCGAGACGCCCGAGGGCGACGCGCTGGTGCTGTGGGACACGCCCGGGCTTCGGCGACAGCGCGCGCCTCGCGCGGCGGCTCGGCCAGCAGGGCAATCCGATCGGCTGGTTTCTCTCGCAGGTGTGGGACCGCTTCCGCGACCAGCCGTTCTACCTGTCGCAGCAGGCGGTGCGCACCGTCGCCGACGACACCGACGTCGTGCTCTACCTGGTCAACGCCTCCGAGGCGCCCGTCGACGCCGGCTACCTCGAGCCCGAACTCGACGTGCTCGCCTGGATCGGCCGGCCCGTGTTCGTGCTGCTCAACCAGACGGGACGGCCGCGTCCTCAGGTCGAGGAGCAGGCCGAGGAGTCGCGCTGGCGCGACGCGCTGGGGCGCCGCCCGTTCGTCCACGGCGTCCTCACGCTCGACGCCTTCGCCCGATGCTGGGTGCAGGAGATCGTCCTGCTGCGCGCGCTGGCGCCCGCCATCCCGCCCGCCAAGCAACCGTCCTACGGACGACTGGCCGCGGCGTGGCAGGCGCGGCGCAGCGTCCAGTTCGAGCAGGCGATGGCGGCGCTCGCCGGGCCGATCGCCCGCGCTGCCGCCGACGAGGAGACGCTGCCGAATCGCGACCTCCGGGACACCCTGCGCGACGCGCTGCGCTCGGTCGTCGCCGGTCCGGCGGAGAACGAGGACCGGCAGCGCGCGGCGCGCGCGCTCGCCGACCGCCTCGACGCGGGCCTGCGCGAGAGCACCGACCGCCTGATCGCGATCCACGGCCTCGAGGGCCGTGCCGCCGACGCGGTGCGCGAGCGACTGGTCGAGCACGTACGCACCGACGCGCCGGTGCACGAAGGGAAGGCGGCGATGATGGGCGGCGTCCTGTCCGGTGCGCTGACGGGGCTGGCCGCGGACCTCGCCGCCGGCGGCCTTACCTTCGGCGCCGGCACGCTGGTCGGCGCGCTTGCCGGTGCCGCCGGCGGCGCCGGACTCGCGCGCGGCTTCAACGTTCTGCGCGGGCGCAGCGACACCAGGTTGCGCTGGGACGATGAACTCCTCGACGGACTCGTGGTGTCGGCGCTGCTGCGGTACCTCGCCATCGCTCACTTCGGTCGCGGCCGCGGCGAATGGAAGGAGGCCGAGTACCCGTCGTTCTGGCGCCCGGTCGTGCAGCAGGCCGTCGACGCGCGCCGTCCGGCGCTGGCGAGCCTGTGGGACCGACGCGCGTCCGCCCAGGAGAGCGCGACGATCGAGGCGGAGCTGCGTTCGCTCCTCGGCGACGCCGCGCGCGCGGTGCTCGACATGCTGTACCCGGGGGCCCTCGCCGCTCCCTGAGGCCGCCGCGATTGCGGCAATCACGGCCGGCCCGCAAAATGCACGCATGAAGGATCTCTGCCAGACTCCGCAAGAGCTACGAGCGCGCCGAGCTCGACGAATCACACTCGGCGAGCGATCCCGTGCAGCAGTTCGAGCACTGGCTGCAGGAGGCGCTGACGGCCGAGCTTCCCGAGCCCACCGCGATGACGCTCGCGACGGTCGGCACCGGCGGCCGGCCGTCGACGCGGGTGGTGCTGCTGAAGGGCTGCGACGCGCGCGGCCTGGTCTTCTACACGAACTACCAGAGCCGCAAGGGCCAGGAGCTTGCCGCCAATCCGCAGGCGGCGCTGCAGTTCCACTGGGTCGAGCTGGAGCGCGTGGTGCGGATCGAGGGCCGGGTCGGGACGACGAGCGCGGACGAATCCGACGCGTACTACCGGACCCGGCCGCTGGACTCGCGGATCGGCGCGTGGGCGTCGCCGCAGAGCCAGGTGATCGCCTCGCGCACCGTCCTGGTGACCGAGGCCGCACGGATCGGCACCAGGTACCTGCTGGACCCGCCGCGCCCGCCGCACTGGGGCGGCTACCGGCTGATCCCGGACACGTTCGAGTTCTGGCAGGGCCGCCGGAGCCGGCTGCACGACCGGCTCCGCTACACGCTGCAGGCCGACGGCAGCTGGCTGCGGCAACGACTGGCCCCCTGACCCGTCGATAGGGCATCGGCGGCCCGGGTTTCGCCGACGTGCATGGTCCGGAGCGTGGCAGGCCCCTGCCGTCGAACGCGTTTCCGCACGCCGGACCGCAGCGACTGCGGTTGCCGACGATCAATACCGACGCCCCCGGGCCGGCGTAACGTCAAAGCCAGGTGCGGCCCCCGCCGCACGGAGTGGCAATGGTAGATCGCCGCCAATTCCTGGGGATCATGCTCATGTCCAAGACCGTCCTCGCCCAAGGCGGCGGCGCGATCGCGCTGCCGCCGCCGCAGACCGCCGGCACCGTGTCGCTGATGCAGGCGCTGCGGTCCCGCCGGAGCACTCGCGAATTCTCGTCGCGACCGCTGCCGCCCGAGGTGCTGTCGACGCTGCTGTGGAGCGCCTTCGGCGTCAATCGGCCCGACAGCGGCGGACGCACGGCGCCGTCGGCGCACAACTGGCAGGAGATCGAGGTCTTCGCCGCCCTGCCGGACGGCGCCTACCGCTACGACGCGCGCGATCACGCGCTGCGGCTGGTCGTGGCCGGCGACCTCCGTGCCGCGACCGGCATGCAGGACTTCGTCGGGACCGCCCCCCTCAACCTCGTCTACGTCGCCGACTTCGGCAAGATGGGCGAGGCGAGCGCCGAGGACCGGACGTTCTACGCGTCGGCGGACGCGGGCTTCGTTGCGCAGAACGCGTACCTGTACTGCGCGGCTGCGGGACTTGCCTGCGTGGTGCGCGGGCTCGTCGACCGCCGCAAGCTGGCGGCGGCGCTGCAGCTCTCGATCGACCAGCGGATCGTGCTCGCGCAGACGGTCGGGTACGCGACGCAGGCGTAACCGGCCCGCCGATCGGACAGCCGGGAGCCGCATGTCGACGCCCACCACGTTGCCCGCACCGGGGGCCCCGAGCCGCCCGCCGCGGGGACCGGGCGAACAGCTCGTCGAGCGGCTGCGCGAGCGGCTGGCGCAGCAGACCGGGCGGCCGGTCGCCATGGTGGAAACCCACATCTCCTGGGTGCTGCTCACCGGCGAATTCGCCTACAAGATCAAGAAGCCCGTCGACCTCGGGTTCCTCGACTTCACCACGCCCGAATTGCGCAGGCACTTCTGCGACGAGGAGCTGCGGCTCAACCGCCGGCTGGCGCCGGACCTGTACCTCGACGTCGTCGCCATCCGCGGCACTCCGGCCGCGCCGACGCTCGACGGCGACGGCCCGGTGCTGGACCATGCGGTGCGGATGCGCGAGTTCCCGCAGGACGCCCTGCTGCCGCGGGTGCTGGAACGGGGGGCGCTGACGGCCGCGCTGGTGGACGACCTCGCCGCCGAGGTCGCGGCGTTTCACCGGCGCATCGAGGCGGCGCCGGCCGACGGACCGTACGGCGTGCCGGCGGACATCCTGCACTACGCGGTGCAGAACTTCACCCAGGTGCGGAAGCTGGCCGACTTTCCCGGCGACGCGCACGCGCTGTCCGGGCTCGAGTCGTGGACGTCGGCCGCCTACGCGGCGCTGCGGCCGGTGCTGGCCGAGCGGCGGCGCAGCGGGTTCATCCGCGAGTGCCACGGCGACCTGCATCTGGGCAACATGGCGCTGATCGAAAACCGGCTGACGATATTCGACTGCCTCGAGTTCAATCCCGAGCTGCGGTGGATCGACACGATGAGCGAAGCGGCGTTCCTGGCGATGGACCTGGCCGACCGCGGTCATCCCGACCTCTCCCACCGCTTCGTCAGCGCCTACGCCGAGGCGACCGGCGATTACGACGGCGTCGCGGTCCTGCGCTTCTATCTCGTCTACCGGGCGATGGTGCGCGCGAAGGTCGCGTGCCTGCGCGCGCTGCCGCTCGATACCGGCACGCCGCGCGCAGCGCTGCTGGACGAGTGCCTGGGCTACGTGGACCTCGCGCGGCACTACGCGGCACCTTCGAGCGGCGCCGTGGTGATCACGCACGGCCTGGCCGGAAGCGGCAAGTCGACGCTGGCGCAGGCGCTGGTCGAGGCGCTGGGCGCGATCCGGATCCGCGCGGACGTCGAACGCAAGCGCCTGCACGGGCTCGCCGCGAACGACCGCAGCGGATCGGCGATCGGCGCCGACCTGTACGCCGCCGACGCCACCGAACGCACCTATGCGCGGGTCGCCGAGGCGGCAGGCCGGGTGGCGGAGGCCCGCCACGTCGCCGTCGCCGACGCGGCGTTCCTCCGGCGCGCGCACCGCGACCGGTTCCGCTCGCTCGCCGCGACCCTCGGCGTGCCGTTCGTCATCGTCGACTGCACGGCGCCCGAGTCGACGCTGCGCGCGCGCATCGACGCCCGCGCCCGCAGGGGCAACGATCCGTCGGAAGCCGACGCGGCGGTGCTCGACCACCAGCTGCGCACGCAGGAGTCCCTGGCGGCCGACGAGATGCCGTTCGTGCTGCGCCACGAGAACGGGTCGTCGATCGGCGACGGGCCGGAGCCGGCGTGGTGGAGCGCGCTGGCCGCGCGGCTGGACGGCACCGACAGGCCGGACAGCGCGCGGTGAGCGATCTCGCAGGATGCGGCAAAGGAAAACGGCCCCGCTCGGGGCCGTTTTCTTGCTGCGGTTGGTGGAGGTGGCGGGAGTCGAACCCGCGTCCGAAGGCACTCGGCAGTCAGGACTACATGCTTAGTCCGGTCATTGTGCTCTTGCCCCGACGCCGTTGACGGACATACGACGGCGGGACCAGTCACCTTGATTTGACGCCTCGACCAAGTGACCCGGCCGGACGCGATCGCTGTAGATGTCCTCGCTGCGGCTTGCGGTTGCCCGCTCACCGCCCGGGCTCAGCGCCGCCCGGTGCGAGGTCCGGCGGGGTTAAGCCGCCAGAGCGTACGTTTCGTCGTTCGCAGTTAAGTTTGCGATTGCTCGGGATTAACGAGGACAAGCGCCTCGGCATGCCCCGCGCTGCGTTGCAACCCCCGTCGAAACCGGTACACCCCCGGTGATCGGCGACGGCCCCCGGGCGGACAAGCCCGGCAGCGTCGAGAATTTCAAGGTTCATTATACTCGTCGGCCTCCCGGAACCTTCCCGGTCGGCAGCGGCGGACCATCCATTGCGTTCCAATATTGGGACGATGTGGATCTGGACAAGGGTTCGGACCCATACACGTTCCCGTTCTCGTGGAGTTGGACACCCGCCCGCCGCCCCTGTTCCCCCGCCCCGCCGGGACGGTATTCTTGTGCCCATGAAACCCGCCTCCGCTTCCTCCCGCCCGGTTGTCCGCGCCTGCGCGCCCGCCGCCGCCGTCGCCACCCGCGTCGATGCCGTCGTCCACGCCGCGCTTGCCTCCGCTGCCGGCTTGGCCTCCGCTGCCCGCCTGGCCGTCGCCGCCGCCCTGGCCGTCGCCGCCGCGCTGGCGCTGGCCCCGGCCGCCGCCCGCGCGGCCGAGCTGCCGATCTT
Source organism: uncultured beta proteobacterium (assembly GCA_963810815.1). Lineage (GTDB taxonomy): Bacteria > Pseudomonadota > Gammaproteobacteria > Burkholderiales > Casimicrobiaceae > CAVQWT01. The sequence goes on from CAWEPB010000004.1 coordinate 507,878, forward strand.
CGACGCCCACATCCACTACAGCCACGACGCGGTCGACCTGCTGCCGCCGGCCGATGCGATCGCGATCCTCCGCAAGGCCGGCATCCGGCGCGCGCTGGTGTCGAGTTCGGGCGACGGCGGCACGCAGAAGCTGCTGGCGCTGGCGCCGGAGCTGATCCTGCCGTCGCTGCGGCCGTACCGGTCGCGCGGCGAGATCGGCACCTGGGTGCGCGACGAGTCGGTGGTCGCGTTCCTGGAGGAGCGGCTGGCCGCGTCGCGCTACGTGGCGCTGGGCGAGTTCCACGTCTACGGCGCCGACGCCGACCTGCCGGTGGTGCGGAAGGCGGTGGCGCTGGCGAGGAAGCACAACCTCGTGCTGCACGCGCACAGCGACGCCGACGCCATCGAGCGGCTGTTCAAACAGTACCCGGACGCGCGGATCCTGTGGGCGCATTCGGGCTTCGAGCGCCCGGGCGGCATCGCCGCGATGCTGAAGAAGCATCCGAAGCTGTGGTGCGACCTCGCGTTCCGCTCCGAGCACGGCGGCGACGTGCCGGCGGAGTGGCGCGCGCTGTTCGAGGCGTTCCCCGACCGCTTCATGGTCGGCACCGACACCTTCACGCCGGAGCGCTGGCACTACATCGGCGAGCACGCCAACTGGTCGCGGGCGTGGCTCGCCAAGCTGCCGGCGCCGCTGGCCGAGAAGATCGCGTGGAAGAACGCCGAGGCGGTGTTCCCGCCGCCCGCCGCGGCGCGCGCCGCGAAGTGACACCGCGCTCGACATTGACGGCAGCGCTGGCGGCCGCGTTCCTGGCCGCCTTCGCGCCCGCGAGCGTCCACGCCGCCTGCGGCGACGCCTTGGGCGCCGGCGTGGCGCGGGTCGACGGCGACCGCTACACCGTCGCGTGGCGCGCGGACCCGGCGCCGGTCCCGGTCGGGCGGCACTTCGCGCTCGACATCGAAGTCTGCCCGCGCGCGGGCGCGGCGATGCCGGCGTCGCTCGCCGTCGACGCGACGATGCCGGCGCACCGGCACGGGATGAACTACACGCCGACGGTGGCGGCGATCGGTCCCGGCCGCTGGCGCGCCGAGGGCCTGCTGTTCCACATGCCGGGCCGCTGGGAGCTGGTGTTCGCCGCGGGGGCGGGGCGCGCCGAGCGCGTCGCCGTCGACCTCGACGTCAGGTAGGCCGATGCCGGCGAGTCCGCGCGCGATTGCGGTTCCCCTCGTTCCGGCACGTTCCGCGAGGTGGTCGCGCGCGTCGCTGCGACTGCCGGCGGCGCGGCTCGCGACGGCGCGCCTCGCTGGCGCATGGGTCTCAGCCGCATGGCTGATGGCCGCATGGCTGATGGCCGCACCGGCTCGCGCGCAGGCGCCCGCCGCTCCGACGCTCGGGCTCTCCGCCGCCGAAGTCGCCGCCATCGTCGCGCACGGGCCGTGGCCGCCGGCGCCGGTGCGCGATCCGTCGAATCGCGTGTCGGGCCAGCCGGCGGCGATCGCGTTCGGCGAGCGGCTGTTCTTCGACACGCGGCTGTCGTCCACCGGCTTCGTTTCCTGTGCCGGCTGCCACCAGCCGAAGCAGCACTGGACCGACGGCCGCGAGCGCGCGATCGGCCTCACCGTCACCGACCGCAACACGCCGACGCTGGAAAACGTCGCGCTGGCGCGCTGGCTGGGCTGGGACGGCGCGCACGACAACCTGTGGTCGCAGAGCCTGCGCCCGCTGTTCGACGCGCGCGAGATGGGCGGCAGCCCGGCGTCGGTGGCGCGCGCGGTCCGCAGCATTCCCGACTTCGCCTGCCATTACCGGCGCACGTTCGGCCGTGCGCCCCCGGCCGACGACGAGGCGGTGGCGGTCGACGCCGCCAAGGCGCTGGCCGCGTTCCAGGAAACCATGTGGTCCGAGCGCACGCCGTTCGACGACTTCCGTGACGCGCTGGCGCGCGGCGACACCGCGGCGGCGGCGCGCTATCCCGAGTCGGCGCGGCGCGGCGCGCAGCTCTTCGTCGGCCGCGGCCGCTGCGACTTCTGCCACACCGGTCCGGCGTTCACCAACGGCGAGTTCCACGACATCGGCGTGCCGTTCTTCATCGGCCCCGGCCGCGTGGACCCCGGCCGCCACGAAGGCGTGAAGAAGGTCACCGCCAGCCGCTACAACCTGCTGGGGCCGTGGTCGGACGATCCGAGCCGCAGCACCGCGGTGTCGACGCGGCACGTCGCGCTCGCGCACCGCAACTTCGGCGAGTTCAAGGTGCCGGGCCTGCGCAACGTCGCGCGGACCGCACCGTACATGCACAACGGCCGGCTGAAGACGCTGGCCGACGTCGTCCGCCATTACTCGGAGATCGATCCGGACCGCCTGCACGCCGACGGCGAGCGCATCCTGGTGCCGCTGAAGCTCGACCCGCGCGAGACCGCCGACCTGATCGCGTTCCTCGAGTCGCTGTCGTCGCCGCCGGCGCCGTTCCGCCGCACGCAGGTCGAGTCGGCGGTCTGCGACGACGACCCGCCGCCCGCCGCCAAATCCGCCGGCGCCGCGACGTTCAACGGCACTTCCAGCGCTGCCGGCGGCGCGACGTCCAAGGGCGCCGCTCCGCCCGCCGGCGCCGCCCGTCCGCGCTGACGCCGGCGCGCGAGAGCGTGCGGTAAACTCGCCGCGGTTGCCGCCGCGGCCCGTCCCGCCGCGCCGTCGGCCCCGTCCGCCGCCGGTGCCGCGGCCCCCCCGCGACCCGTCTCCCGACCCGAGAGATCATGCCTCCATCGCCCCTCGTTCCCGTCATCCTGTCCGGCGGCGCCGGCACCCGGCTGTGGCCGCTGTCGCGCGAGGCGTCGCCGAAGCCGTTCATGCGGCTGCCCGACGGGCAGTCGCTGCTCGCGAAGACGGCGACCCGCGCGCTGGCGCTGCCCGGCGTCGCGGCGATCCTCACCGTCACCAACCGCGAGCACTATTTCGCGACCAAGGACGTCTACGCGGCGCTCCCGGTCGCGCCACCCGCGGCGACCGGCTACCTGCTCGAACCCTTCGGCCGCAACACCGCGCCCGCGGTGGCGCTGGCGGCGCTCGCCGCCGAGGCGCGGCACGGCGGCGACGCGGTGCTGCTGGTCCTCGCCGCCGATCACCTGATCCACGACCAGGCGGCCTTCGCCGCCGCGGTGGCGCGCGCGGCGGCGCTGGCGCGGGACGGCCGGCTGGTCACCTTCGGCATCACGCCGACGGGACCCGAGACCGGCTTCGGCTACATCGAATGCGGCGCCGGCGTCGGCGACGCGCAGGACCCGGTGCCCGCGTTCGCCGCGCTGCGCTTCGTCGAGAAGCCGCCGCTCGACCGGGCGAAGGCCTACGTCGCGGCCGGCACCTTCGTCTGGAACTCGGGCATGTTCTGCTTCACCGCGCGGGCGATCCTCGACGCCTTCGCGCGGCACGCGCCGGCGGTGCTGGCCGCCGCCCGCGCCGCACTGCCCGCCGGCGCCGCCCGCGGCGAGGCGATGCTCGAGATCGATCCGACGGCGTTCGCCGCCGCGCCCGACGTCTCGATCGACTACGCGGTGATGGAGCCGGCGGCCGCGGCCGGCGAGGTCGCCGTCGTCCGCGGCGCGTTCGACTGGAGCGACATCGGCTCGTGGCAGGCGATCGCCGACCTGTCGCCCGAGGATGCCGACGGCAACCGCGGCCAGGGCGAGCGCGTGCACATCGGCACGCGCAACACCTACCTGCACGCCGGCGACCGCGTGGTGGCGGCGGTCGGCGTCGACAACCTGGTCGTCATCGACACCGCCGACGCGGTGCTGGTCGCGCACCGCGACCACCTGCAGCGGGTGAAGGACGTCGTCGCCGAGCTGAAGTCGCGCGGCCACGAGTCGTATCGCTTCCACCTCACCGTCGCCCGGCCCTGGGGCGCGTACACGGTGCTGCAGGAAGGGGCCGGGTTCAAGATCAAGCGCATCGAGGTCAAGCCGGGCGCCGCGCTGTCGCTGCAGCGCCACCGCCGGCGCAGCGAACACTGGGTCGTCGTGCAGGGCCGCGCCGAGGTGACGCGCGACGACGAGGTCTTCTCGATCACCGCCAACGAATCGACGTTCATCCCGCTGGGCGCCAAGCACCGGCTGGCCAACCGCGACACCGAGCCGCTGCTGATGATCGAGGTGCAGTGCGGCGACTACGTCGGCGAGGACGACATCGAGCGCTTCGACGACATCTACGGCCGCGTGCGGCCGCCCGCCTGACCGGGCGCCGGACGACGCGCCGCCGGTCGGTCCGTCCGACGGGTCGCCGGCCCGACGCGCCGGGCGCGTGCCCCGGCCCTAGGCCATGACGTCCGGATCGAGCTGGCGCTGAAGCCAGGCGATCTGGTCCTTCAGCAGCAGCTTGCGCCGCTTGAGGCGCTTCAGCTGCAGTTCGCTGCAGTCGCGCTGGCAGGACATCCGCTCGATCACGTCGTCGAGGTCGCGGTGCTCGAGGGTGACCTGCACGAGGCGCTGCATCAGTTCGACGCGGCGCGTGCTGGCGCCGGAGGGATCGAGGGAGAAGACGTCGGCCATCGCTGCGGGTCCGGTGGGGGTCGTTCGGTCCGAGTTTAGATCAATCGGTCCCGGCCGGCACGGGAACGGTCCCGCGGCGCGGGGCGTACCGGCTGGTGACGAAGATGCCGGCGAGGATCAGCGCGATGCCGGCGACGTGGAAGGCGCCGAGCCGCTCGTCCAGGAACGCCCAGGCCAGCACGACGCCGAACACCGGCATCAGGTGGACGAACAGGCCGGCGACGTTGGCGCCGACGAGCTCGACGCCGCGGTTCCAGAAGATGTACGCCAGCACCGACGAGAACAGCGCCACCGACGCCAGCGCGCCGAGGTTGGTCGCGGTCACCGCCATGTGCCGGCCCCAGGCGAGCTCGCCGAGGAACAGCGGCAGCACCGCGAGGTCGCCGACGCAGGCCAGCACGAACAGGAACGTCAGCAGGTGCAGCCCCGGCGGCCGCCAGCGCAGGCAGATCGTGTACACCGACCACATCGCCATCGACAGGACGATCAGCAGGTCGCCCTGGTTCAGGCGGAACGACGCCAGCGCTTCGAGGCTGCCGCCGGAAAGGATGGTCAGCACGCCGGCGAGCGACACGCCGACCCCGGCGAGCTGCAGCGGCGTCAGGCGCTCGCGCAGGAACACGCGCGACAGCGCGACGATCATCACCGGGATGAACGAATTCAGGATCACGCCGTTGGTCGCCGTCGTGTAGTTGAGGCCGAGGTAGGCCAGCGCGTTGTGCGTGCCCACGCCGATCGCGCCCAGGAACACCAGCACCTTCCAGTGGCGGCGCACGATCGGCCAGTCGCGCTTCAGGTGCGGCCACGCGAACGGCGCCAGGATCAGCAGCGCGAAGAACCACCGCAGGAACGTCATCGCCATCGGCGGGATGTCGGCGGCGAGCCCGCGTCCGACGATCCAGTTGCACGCCCAGAACAGCGGCGTCAGCGTCAGCAGCAGGTAGGGCGACGGCCCGGCATGCGGAACCCCTGCCGCCGTGGCGGACGACGCCACGGCCGGCGAGGCGGAAGACGTGCGGACGGGCGGCGACACGCGCCGATTATGGCACGCGCGCCGCGCCCGTCGGCAGGGGCGCCGGCGCCGCGCCGCGTATAATTCTCCCTTCGTTTTCCCGTCGTCCGTGCCCGCACCCGCCACGCCTGCCGGGACGGTCGCCGCGCCGGCGCCGGCGGGGCGGTCGATGCCCGCGCCGGACGCCGTTCCCGCCGCCGCCCCAGCGCCCGCCCTCGCCGCCGCCAGCGCCGCCGCGCTCGCCGCGCTGCCCCCGCTCGCCCCGAAATTGCCGCCGCCCGGGCAGAAGTCCGCGCTGCCGCCGCTGGCCGGCTCGGCCGATGCACTCGCGATCGCCCAGCTCGCGGTCGCGGCACGGGCCGGACCCGCGCGGCGCATGGTCGCCGTCGTCTGCGCCGACGCGCTGGCCGCGCAGCGTCTCGCCGACGAGGTCGCGTGGTTCGCGCCCGGACTCGCGGTGGCGCTGCTGCCCGACTGGGAAACGCTGCCCTGGGACCACTTCTCGCCGCACCAGGACCTGGTGTCGGAGCGGCTGGCCGCGCTCTACCGCACCGGGCGCGGCGAGGTCGACGTGCTGATCGTCGCGGCGACGACGGCGCTGCATCGGCTGGCGCCGCCGTCGTACCTCGCGGCGTTCACCTTCTTCGTCAAGCAGGGCCAACGGCTCGACGTCGCCGAGCTGCGCGCGCAGCTGGCGCTGGGTGGCTACAGCCACGTCACGCAGGTCGTCTCGCCCGGAGAGTTCTCGATCCGCGGCGGGCTGATCGACCTGTTCCCGATGGGCAGCGCGCTGCCGTACCGCCTGGACCTCTTCGGCGAGGACATCGAGAGCATCAAGACCTTCGACGCCGACACCCAGCGCACGCTGTACCCGGTGCCCGAGATCCGGATGCTGCCGGCGCGCGAGTTCCCGCTGGACGAAGCCGCGCGCACCCGCTTCCGCGGCCGCTTCCGCGAGGCCTTCGAGGGCGACCCGTCGAAGTCGGCGCTGTACAAGGACGTCAGCAACGGCATCGCGCCCGGCGGCATCGAGTACTACCTGCCGCTGTTCTTCGACGCCACGGCCACGCTCGCCGATTACCTGCCCGCCGATGCGATCGTCGCGCTGCACGGCGACGTCGACGACGCCATCGCGCACTTCTGGCAGGACACCGAGTCGCGCTGGCGGCTGCTGCGCGGCGACCGCGCGCGGCCGCTGCTGCCGCCGGTCGACGTGTTCCTCCCCGTCGAGGCGTTCTTCGGCACCCTCAAGCCGTTCGCGCGGCTGACGCTGCCGGCCGTTGCTCCGACCGACGCCGGGACCCTGCCCACGCGCGCGCTGCCCGCGGTGCAGGTCGACCGCCGTGCCGACGACCCGCTGGTCGCGCTGAAGCGCTTCGTCGCCGGCGCCACCGGGCGCGTGCTGATCGCCGCCGAGAGCGCCGGCCGCCGCGAGACGATGCAGCAGTACTTCGCCGAGTACGGCCTCGACCTGCCGCTGGCGGACGACTGGGCGAGCTTCGCCGCGAGCGACGCGCCGGCGATGCTGGGCGTGTGCCCGCTGCACGCGGGCTTCGACTGGCCCGCGGCGCGGCTTGCCGTCGTCACCGAGGCCGAGCTCTACGCGGGCGTGGTGCGGCGCTCGCGCCGCGACGCCGGCCGCCGCAGCAGCGTCGACGCGATGCTGCGCGATCTCTCCGAGCTGCGCGTCGGCGACCCCGTCGTCCACGAGCAGCACGGCATCGGCCGCTACCTGGGGCTGGTGACCATGGACCTGGGCGAAGGTCCGACCGAGTTCCTGCAGCTCCTCTACGCCAACGACGCCAAGCTCTACGTGCCGGTGTCGAGCCTGCACGTCATCGGCCGCTACAGCGGCGCCTCGCCCGAGGCCGCGCCGCTGCACGAGCTCGGCAGCGGCCAGTGGGAGAAGGCGAAGAAGCGCGCCGCGAAGCAGGCGCACGACACCGCGGCGGAGCTGCTCAACCTGTACGCGCAGCGCGCGGCGCGCAAGGGCCACGCGTTCGGCTTCAATGCCCACGACTACGAGCGCTTCGCCGACGGCTTCGGTTTCGAGGAGACGCCCGACCAGCAGGGCGCGATCGAGGCGGTGATCGCCGATCTCAGGTCCGGCCAGCCGATGGACCGCCTGGTCTGCGGCGACGTCGGCTTCGGCAAGACCGAGGTCGCGCTGCGCGCGGCGTGGGTGGCGCTGGCCGACGGCAAGCAGGTCGCGGTGCTGGTGCCGACGACACTGCTGGCCGAGCAGCACTTCCAGGTTTTCTCGGACCGCTTCGCCGACTGGCCGGTGCGGCTGGCCGAGCTGTCGCGCTTCCGCTCGCCGAAGGAAGTGAAGGCCGCGCTCGAGGGGTTGGCCGCCGGCAGCATCGACCTCGTGATCGGCACCCACAAGCTGATCCAGGCGGACGTCAAGTTCAGGAACCTGGGGCTCGTCATCATCGACGAGGAGCACCGCTTCGGCGTCCGGCAGAAGGAGCAGCTGAAGAAGCTGCGCGCCGAGGTCGACGTGCTGACGCTGACGGCGACGCCGATCCCGCGCACGCTGGCAATGTCGCTCGAGGGCATCCGCGACTTCTCGGTGATCGCGACCGCGCCGCAGCGACGGCTGTCGATCAAGACCTTCGTCGCGCCGTACTCGCCGGGCATCGTCCGCGAGGCGGCGCTGCGCGAGCTGAAGCGCGGCGGCCAGATCTACTTCCTTCACAACGACATCGACACCATCGCCACCAAGGCCGAGGCGCTCGCGAAGCTGGTGCCCGAGGCCCGGATCGCCATCGCCCACGGCCAGATGGGCGAACGCGACCTCGAGCACGTGATGCGCGACTTCTACCAGCAGCGGATCAACGTGCTGCTGTGCTCGACCATCATCGAGACCGGCATCGACGTGCCGACGGCCAACACCATCGTCATCGACCGCGCCGACCGCTTCGGCCTGGCGCAGCTGCACCAGCTGCGCGGCCGCGTCGGGCGCTCGCACCACCAGGCGTATGCGTACCTGCTGACGCCGCCGGACGACGCGCTCTCCGCGCAGGCGAAGAAGCGGCTCGAGGCGATCCAGATGATGGAGGACCTGGGGTCGGGCTTCTTCCTGGCGATGCACGACCTCGAGATCCGCGGCGCCGGCGAGGTGCTGGGCGAGTCGCAGTCGGGCGAGATGATGGAGGTCGGCTTCCAGCTCTACGCCGACATGCTGAAGTCGGCGGTGTCGGCGCTGAAGTCCGGCCGCGAGCCCGACCTCGCGGCGCCGCTCGGCGTCACCACCGAGATCAACCTGCACGTGCCGGCGCGCCTGCCCGAGAACTTCTGCAGCGACGTGCACGAGCGGCTGGTGCTCTACAAGCGGCTCGCCAACTGCGAGTCGCTCGACGACCTCGAGCGGATGCAGGAGGAACTCGTCGACCGCTTCGGCGCGCTGCCCGAGCCGGCGCAGGCGCTGGTCGCCTGCCACCGGCTGCGGCTGGAAGCGCGGCCGCGCGGCGTGGTCAGGATCGACGCCGGGCCGGAGCGCAGCGTCATCCAGTTCGCGCCGAACCCGCCGTTCGACGCCGGCAACCTGATCCTGATGGTGCAGAAGGACGGCCGGATCCGCTTCGCCGGTCCCGACCGCATCCGCATCGAGCGCGCGGCGCCCACGCTGGCCGAGCGGGTGACGATGCTGCGCGAATTCCTGTCCCGGCTGCGCTGACCATGTTCGCCAATCTGCTGCCGCCGCAGGTCCACGTGTTCGTCCGCGACTGGCTGTCGGCCAACCAGGTGCTGCTGAAGAGCCGCGACGGCCACGTGCTGATCGATTCGGCCTACGTCCGGCACGTGCCGCTGACGCTGGCGCTGCTGGAAAGCCCGCGCGGGCTCGGCGCCGAGCCGCTGGCGAAGCTCGTCAACACCCACGGCCATTCCGACCACATCGGCGGCAACGCGGCGATCGCGCGCAAGTACGGCTGCCCCATCGCGGTGCCGCTGGGCGAGGCGAAGGCCATCGAGGAATGGGACCAGCGCGCGCTGCTGCTCGACTACGCGGGCCAGCGCGCCGACCGCTTCGCCGCCGACGAGGTCGTGCCGCCCGACACCTCGCACGTCTGGGGCGACCTCGAGTGGCGCGCGCTCGCCGCGCCCGGCCACGACATGGGCGCGCTGGTGTACTGGAACGCGGAGCACCGGATCCTGATCTCGGGCGACGCGCTGTGGGAGCGCGGCTTCGGCCTGGTGCTGCCGCGGGAGCTCGATCCGGCGGCGCTGCCCGCGACGCGCGCGACCCTGGACCGCATCGCCGCACTGGGCGCGCGCGTCGTCATCCCCGGGCACGGCGAGCCGTTCACCGGCGTGGCCGCGGCGCTGGAGCGCGCCTACGAGCGCCTCGCGGCGTTCGAGGCGGACCCCGTCCGCGTCGCGCGCTACGTGGCCAAGGCGCTGCTGTCGTTCACGCTGCTCGACGTCCGGCGGATGTCGCTGACCGAGCTGCCCGAGCACTTCGAAACCGTGGGCATCTACCGCGACCTCAACACCGCGCTGTTCCGGATGCCGGCCGCCGACATGGCGGCGATGATCGTCGGGGAACTCGAGCGGGCCGGCGCGGTCCGACGGGACGGCGGATTCCTCGTCCCGAGCTGACGCGGCATGCATCCCGCCCCCGCGGGGATGACGCGCGGGGCGGCTTCGGGAATAATCCCGCGCGGTTCGATGTTCATCACCGGTCGGTGCCCGATTCGGGCCGGATCTTCCGGACCGCGCCGATCGCCGCACCCCGAAGCAGGAATCCGTTGCGGCACCCACCGGCCATTCGCCGCTGCCCATCCCCACCCATCCAGATCCGGAGAATTTCGCATGAAGAAGTCCGCTCGACTCGTCCTCGGCGCCGCAGTGGCGCTCGCCTTCGTCAGCGTCGCGCAGGCGCAGGCGCCGCGCCCCGACCGCGCCATCAAGTACCGGCAGGGCGTGATGGGCGCGCAGGGCTGGAACCTGGGCCCGCTGGCCGCGATGGTGAAGGGCGACCGTCCGTACGACAAGGACCTGTTCCTGCGCAATGCCACCCGCGTCGAGCAGCTGCTGGCGATGTCGTGGGAGGCGTTCGGACCGGGGACCGATGCCGGCGCACCGACGAAGGCCAAGCCGGAAATCTGGAAGGAGCCCGCCAAGTTCAAGCAGCACCAGGAGGACACGATGGCCGCCGCGGCCAAGCTGGTCGCCGCCGCCAAAGTCGGCACGCTGGACGCCGTCAAGGGCCCCTTCGGCGACCTGAACAAGTCCTGCAACAGCTGCCACGACGACTTCCAGAGCAAGTAGTCGTCGCGGCGCCGGCAACGCGCCAGCGCGATCCGACCGCGGCCAGGCTCGCGGCCGTGGTCAGCCCAGCTGTGCGCGCAGCGCCCGGATTTCCGCTTCGAGCCGCTCGATCCGCTCGGCGTAGCTCAGCACCACGCTGACGCCGTAAGGATCGAGCTCGAAGTCGTGGCGGATGCGCGACGCCGCCTTCGCCACCACCAGCCACCGGGCCTCGAACGTCCACGTCGGCGCCCCGGGATCGCGCGGAACCAGCGCACCGTAGCGAACCAGCTCGCGCAGCTCGCTTTCGGGGAGTCCCGACGCGCGCACCAGCTGCGTCCAGGTCACCTCGGCAATCGCGTCGAGGTACATCGCGTCTTCGATGGGAGCGACCATCAGGTGGCCTCCTGGTCAAAGTGGGCCCGCGGATTGAAGTTCGAGATCTCGGCGAGCTGCCGGTAGAGCGCGTTCTGCCGATCGTCCAGCACGGTCGGCACTTCGATGCGGACGACCGCATGCAGATGGCCCGCCGCGCCGGCGCCGCGCGAAACGCCACGGCCCGCCAGGCGCAGCTGCTGCCCGGACCGCGTGCCGGCCGGCACCCTGAGCGCGACGGCGCCGGCGGGCGTGGGCAGCTGCACCTCGGCGCCCAGGACCGCCTCCCACGGCGCGAGCGGCAGATCGACGTAGAGATCCCTGCCGGACACGCGATACAGCGGATGCCCGGCCACCTCGATGTCGAGATAGAGGTCGCCGTCGGGGCCGCCGTTCGCGCCCTTGCCGCCCTTGCCCGGGACGCGCAGCTTCTCGCCGTCGACGACGCCGCGCGGAATGCGCGTCCTCACGCGATGCGGCACGCGCCGCACGCCGCCGTCCGCGCCCCATTCGAGCACCGACAGTTCGAGGTCGACTTCGGTGCCGTTGAACGCCTGCATGAACGAAATGCGCACGACGGCCTCGTAGTCGCTGCCGGCCATCGGGGCGTCCGCGCGACGCGCCCCGCCACGGCCCCGGCGCCCCGCGAGCCCCGCGAACAGGCTGGACAGGTCGCCCTCGTCGAAGCCGTCCTGCGACTGCCCGAACTGCCGGCCCCAATCGGGATCCGGGCGGAATTCCTGGCCCGGCGCGTGGCTGCCGAGCTGGTCGTACGCGGCGCGCTTGTCCGGATCCTTGAGCGTTTCGTACGCCTCGGCCATCTCCTTGAACTTCTCCTCGGCGTCCGCTTCCTTGGAGACGTCGGGGTGATACTTGCGCGCGAGCCGGCGATAGGCCGTCTTGATGTCGTCGGCCGTCGCGTCGCGCTTGATTTCGAGGATCGCGTAATAGTCCTTGTACTTCATTCGACTTCCCCTGCCTGGGCATTGAGCTTCCGATCCTGCGGGTCAGAGCTTCTTCACCACCCACCAGACGGCGGCCACCGAGAGGGCCAGCAGTACCAGCGCCCGCCCCGTCACCGGGCCGGGCTCGGGGGGCGGCGCCGCCGACGCGGGCAGCCGCTTCCTGCCGGTGACCATCGCGCGGATCAGGTTCTCCCTGAACGCGACGAGGTAGGTGAGGACGGCGGTCAGATGCACGGCCACCAGCGCGTAGATCCACCACACGTGCCGGCGGTGGAACCAGGTGATCGTCGACGACAGGTCCCCGGTGACGAACCGGGCGAGCGGTCCCTCGCTGGCGACGTCGTCGTTCGAAAAGAGCCCCGTGACGGCCTGCGTGAACAGCGCGAGCAGCAGCAGCACGATACTCCAGCCGCCCAGCGGGTTGTGGCCGACGTGCCATTCCTTCGTGCCCAGCACCATCGAGCGCGCGTAGCGCAGCACCGCGCCCGGGCCGCGGACGAAGCTGAAGAAGCGCGCGTGCGGCCCGCCGAAGAAACCCCAGAGCACGCGGAACACCACCAGCGCCAGCACCGCGTAACCGGCGCGCATGTGCCAGTCGATCCAGTTGCCGCCGACTTTGGCGGTGACGACCAGCGCGACCAGCAGCGCGACGATCGTCCAATGGAAGGCCCGGACCGGCCATTCCCAGACGCGGACGTCGACGGTGGCCGGGGACGCCGCATCACCGACGGTGGCGGGAGGCCGGGACGGCGTATCGGTGGCGGGGGGGCCGGCCGCGGGTGCGGAGTCCGGATCGTTGGCGTTCATCGGCAGGTCCGAGGGCAGGGTGGACGCAGCACCGATGCTAGTGAACGCGCGGGCGCTGCGTCAATGCAGCGAGGTGACGAACGTCCGGATGCCGGACAGCAGCATCTCGACCGCCAGCGCCGTCAGCACCAGGCCCATCAGCCGCTCGAGCGCCAGCACGCCGTGCTCGCCGACGACGCGCTGCACGCGGTCGGCGCCGGCGAGCACGACGACGCTGATCGCCATGGTGATCGACACGGCGAGGACCAGCAGGCCCAGCGATTCGGGCGACCGCGACGCGAGCAGCATCACCGTGGCCAGCGCCGACGGGCCGGCGATGGCGGGTATCGCCAGCGGCACGATGAAGGGCTCGCCGGCTGCGCCGTCACCGAACACGCCGCCGGGCGCCGGGAACACCATCTTCAGCGCGATCAGGAACAGGATCACGCCGCCGGCGATCGACACCGAGGTCTCCGACAGGTGCATCAGCGCCAGGAAGGCCTTGCCGCCGAACAGGAACACCAGCAGCAGCAGGTAGGCGATCAGGCACTCGCGCACCACGACGCGCAGCCGCCGCTCGCGCGGCACCTCGCGCAGCGCCGCGACGACCAGCGGCACGTTGCCGAACGGGTCGGTGACGAGGATCAGCAGGACGGTCGCGGAGAGGAGTTCGGCGTACATGGACGATGGCGCGGCACGACCCGGGATCCTTCACCCGGATCGGCGATGCGGACGGTCGGCGGGGGGCAGGCAGGAGGGTCGGCGCGAAGTATAGCGCGGGGGCCCTCCCGGGACGGCCGGCCGACGTCGCCGCCGTCAGCGCGGCAGCATCGCCGAGAGCAGCGGAAACGCGAACGCCGCGAGCGCGCCGTGCAGGCCGAACGCCAGCCCCGCGAACGCGCCCGCCTCGGCGTTGACCTGGAACGCGCGCGCGGTGCCGATGCCGTGTGCGGCGACGCCCAGCGCGAAGCCGCGCACGCGCCAGTCGGCGATGCGGCAGGCGTCGAGCACGTACTTGCCCAGTGCCGCGCCGATGACGCCGGTGGTGACGGCGAAGACGGCCGCCAGCGCCGGCAGCCCGCCGAGCTTGTCGGCGATGCCCATCGCGATCGGCGCGGTCACCGACTTCGGCGCCAGCGACAGCAGCGTCGCCGGCGACGCGCCCAGCGCATACGCGAGCGCGATCGCGGTGCCCAGCGCCACCAGCGATCCGGCGACCAGTCCGCCCGCGATGGGCAGCGCCAGGCGGCGCACGTCGTCCCAGGCGCGCGCCAGCGGCACCGCCAGCGCGACGACCGCGGGTCCCAGCAGGAAGTGGACGAACTGCGCGCCGTCGAAGTAGGTGCGGTAGTCGGTGCCGGTCGCCGCCAGCACGCCGACGATCAGCGCCACCGCGATGAGCACGGGATTGGCGAGCGGCGCGAAGCCCGCGCGGGTGTACACCGCGTAGCCCGACTGGTACGCGACCAGGGTCAGCGTCAGGCCCAGCAGCGGGCTGGCCGCGAGGTAGACCCACAGGTCGGTGAAGGCCGGCGTCATCGCGCGGCCTCCGGCGGGTCGGATTTCGCTTCCCGCGGCATCAGCGCGCGCATCGTCAGCGCGGCGGCGGCGATGGCGGCGACGGTGCTGACCAGCAGCGCGACGGCGATCGCCAGCCACTCGTCGGCGAGGCGCGATGCGTGCAGCATGACGCCGACGCCGGCCGGCACGAACAGCAGCGACAGGTGCTTCAGCAGCCCGTCGGCGGCGACGGCCAGGCCCGCCGGCTCGGTCGGCTCAGGTGGCTCGTGCGACGCGGCGCCGGCACGCGCGGCGCGCCAGCGCAGCCACGCGAACAGCAGGACCATCCCGACCACCGGCCCGGGCACCGGCGCGCCGGTCGCGCGGACGAGCACCTCGCCGATGCACTGGAACACCAGCAGCCAGGTGAGGCCGGTCAGCAGCGGGCTCACCGGACTACCTTCGTGCTGCGCACTCCGGTATTCGACCTTGGGACGGCCCGGCGGGCTCCTGGCGCGCTCATCCGCGGATCCGGTACGACCGGTGGATCCGCGCGTCGCGGAAATCCTCCGGCTGCGTGCGCGCGGTGATGTCCTCGACCGCGGGGTCGGCGGCGAGGCGCGGGTCCGGGACGAAGCTCCGGAGGTTGGTCGAGAAGTAGAGCTCGCCGTCCCGCGCCAGCAGGCCCCGCGCGGCCATGATCATCGCCGCGTGGTCGCGCTGGACGTCGAGCACGTCGCTCATCGCCTTCGAATTGGAGAACGCCGGCGGGTCGAGGACGATCAGGTCCCAGCGCCGCCCCTCCTCCGCCGCCTGCGGCAGCCACGCCAGCACGTCGGCGCGCACGCGGACGTGCCGCGCCGGATCGAGCCCGTTGCGGGCGAAATTGCGGCCGGCCCAGTCGAGGTAGGTGTTGGACAGGTCGACCGTGTCCGACCCGATCGCGCCGCCGGCGGCAGCGTAGACGGTGAAACTGCCGGTGTAGGCGAAGAGGTTCAGCATCCGCCGCCCCGCCGCGCGCTCGCGCACCAGCGCCCGCAGAGCGCGATGATCGAGGAAGAGCCCGGTGTCGAGATACGAGTCGAGATCGACCTCGAAGCGCAGGCCCGACTCGACCACGACGAACGGCCGCGCCGCGCGGCCGGTCTTCACGTGCTGCTCGCGGCCGTGGCGCCGGACGCGCTGCTTGAACACGATGGCGCGCTCCGGCAACTCGAGCGTGGACGCGACCGTCGCGTGCACCGCGGTGCGCCACGCCGCCGCGTCGGCGTCGTCCTGCTGCCAGCCGGTCTCGATTTCCTGCAGGTGGACGCGCGTGCCCACCGCCGGATCCTCGGCCACGTACACGTCGATGGCCAGCGGAAATTCGGGCAGGTCGCGGTGGTAGACGCGGTACGCGCCGTAGTCGCGCCGGCGCGCCCAGCGCCCCCAGTGCGCGCGGTTCTTGGCGAGCCGGTTGGCGAACGCGGCCAGCGCCGCCGGCTGCACGCCGGCGCGGGCGCCGTCGCCGGCACCGGCACGAGCGCCGTCCCGGTCGCCCCGGGGTGTCCCGGCGGCGGGTTTGCGCGACGCGCGCGACGTGGTCATTCGCCGCGCACCGTGCCTTCGCGCCGCGGGTCGGCGCCGCCGATCCAGCCCTGCGGCGTCCGCACGATGACCTGCGTCCCGCTGGTCCGCTCGACCACCTGCACGTCGTGGCCCAGCGCGGCGAGCTTCGGCGCCAGCCCCGCGACGGCGGTGCCGCGCTCGAGCTCGGTCGGCCCGTTGGTGCTGCCGAAATTGGGCAGCGCGACGGCCGCCTGCGGGTCGAGTTTCCAGTCCACGACACCGAGCAGCGCCTTGGCAACGAAATTGATGATGTTGGCGCCGAGCGCCGACCCCGCGACCATGAACACTCGGCCGTTGCGGTCGTAGACGACGGTCGGCGCCATCGACGAGCGCGGGCGCTTGCCCGGCTCGATGCGGTTGGCGACGGGCCGGCCGTCGACCTCGGGCGCGAACGAGAAATCGGTCATCTGGTTGTTGAGCAGGAAGCCGCCGGCGGTCATCTGCCGGCTGCCGAACGCGTCCTCGATCGAGGTGGTCATCGCCACCGCGTTGCCGTCGCGGTCGACGACCGACAGGTGCGAGGTCGACGGCAGCTCGATGGCGTCGGCGGCGGTCGCGGCCTGCCGGCGCCGCGCGGGCATCCGCTCCGGCGGGTCGCCGGGACTCGCGCGGCCGAGCGTCGACCGCGGCGAGATCAGCGCGCCGCGCGCCGCGAGGTAGGCGGGGTCGAGCAGTCCCGCCGGCGGCGGCGCGAACGCCGGGTCGGCGATGTACGCGCCGCGGTCGGCGAAGGCGAGGCGCCCGGCCTCGCTCATGAAATGCACGCTCCAGAACGACGCCGGCCCCATCGCCGCGACGTCGAACGGCTCGAGGAACGCGAGCATCTGCAGCAGCGTGACGCCGCCCGACGACGGCGGCGGCATCCCGCACACGCGATAGCCGCGGTACGCGCCGCAGACCGGCTCGCGCACCACCACCCGGTACGCGGCGAGATCGGCGAGCGTGAGGTCGCCGCGGGTGGTCGGGTGCAGGTTCGCGGTGTCGACCACGTCCTGCGCGATCTCGCCCTCGTAGAACGCCTTCGCCCCTCCGGCGGCGATGGCCGCCAGCGTCCGCGCGAACGCCGGGTTCTTCAGCACGTGGCCGACCGGATGCGGCCGGCCCGGTCCGGCGTAGAAGTAGGCGTGCGCGCGCGGCCCGTCGAGCAGCCTTTCGGCGGCGAGCAGCGCGTGCAGCCGCGGCGACACCGCGAAGCCGTTGCGGGACAGTGCGATCGCCGGTGCGAAGAGCTCGGCCCAGGGCAGCCGCCCGTGCGCGCGGTGCACCGCCTCGAGCAGCGCGACGGTGCCGGGCACGCCGACCGAATGGCCGCCGATGACCGCGTCGCGGAAGGCGAGTGGCTTCCCGTCGCGGTCGAGGAAGCGGCCGGGCGTCGCCGCCGCCGGCGCCGTTTCGCGCCCGTCGTAGGCGATCAGGCGGTGCCGCTTCGCGTCGTGGACCAGCATGAACGCCCCGCCGCCGATGCCGGAGCTTTGCGGCTCGACCAGGTTCAGCACCAGCTGCGCGGCGATCGCCGCGTCGACCGCGCTGCCGCCGCGCGCGAGGATCGCGTAGCCCGCGTCCACCGCGTGCGGGTTCGCCGCGGCGATCATGAATCGGCGCGCCGTGACCGGCGCCCGGTCGGTTCGGCCGGACGCGCCCTCGGGGACGTTCGGCGCGGGCGCCTGCGCGAACGCGCCGGGCGCCAGGCCCACGGCCGCGAAGGCTGCAGCGACCGCGACGGCGACGGCAACAACGACGGATCGAACGGCGCCGCGCATGCATCCACCCGGGACAGGGAACGGCGCCATTCTAGCCGAGCGCCCCGCACGCCCTCGTCGCGGACGCCGCTGCCGACCGCCGGCGTTCCATGCCTCGCCGCGCATGCGCGAGCGGCACGCCCGGCCAGCGGCGGAAAACCGGCAAAAATGTGACGCAGATCAAACCGTGCGGCAAATGGACGCCCCCCCTGCGGCAGCGCGGCGTAGCATCGTCGAACCATGACCGGGGCGCGGCCGAAACGGCCGGCCGCAGGCCCGTGGACAATTCAAACGAGCTCAACCGAGGCTGGCGGAAATGTCGAATTTCGAGATTGTCGGGCGCGAGGATTATTCCGACGTCACCTACCTGCTGGAGATCCGGCATCCGGTGATGGCCAAGGCCGCCAAGGCGGGCCAGTTCGTCATCGTGATGGAGCACGAGCACGGGGAGCGCATTCCCCTGACGCTCGCCGACTTCGATCCGGACAACGGGACCATCACGCTGGTCATCCAGGCGGTGGGCAAGACGACGCGCGAGATGCAGCAGAACTGCCACGTCGGCACCAAGCTGTTCGCGGTGGTCGGCCCGATGGGCATCCCCAGCCACATCGGCAGCCCGAAGAAGGTGCTCTGCGTCGGCGGCGGCCTCGGCGTCGCGCCGGTCTACCCGCAGGCCCGCGCCTACGCCCGCAACGGCGCCTACGTGATCGGCGTCGTCGGCTTCCGCAACAAGGGCGTGATGTTCTGGGAGGACAAGTTCCGCGCGGTCTGCGACGAGCTGATCGTCTGCACCGACGACGGCTCGGCCGGCATCAAGGGCCTGGTGACCAAGGGCATGGAGCAGGCGCTCGCCGCGCACCCGGACATCGACGAGGCGATCGCGATCGGCCCGCCGATCATGATGAAGGCCTGCGCCGAGGTGACCCGCCCCCGCCACATCAAGACGCTGGTCAGCCTCAACCCGGTGATGGTCGACGGCACCGGCATGTGCGGCGGCTGCCGCGTCAAGATCGGCGAGGGCATCAAGTTCGCGTGCGTCGACGGCCCCGATTTCGACGCCCACGAGGTCGACTTCGACGACCTGATGGCCCGACTCGGCCGGTTCCGCCCCACCGAGCAGGAAGCGCTGAAGAAGTGGGAAGAGAGCTGCAAGATGGGCGGCGCCGCGGCCGGCACCAGCGAGCGCTACTGACCCGATCGTCCTCCCCGGACCACGCACCCTTCGAACACGCGAGCCCAGCCATGGCCAAGAAGAAAACCATCCGGTCGATTCCGCAGGAGCGGACGCCGATGCCCGAGCAGGATCCGAAGGTGCGCGCGCGCAACTTCAAGGAAGTCGCCTGCGGCTACACGCTGGAGAACGCGCTGCGCGAAGCCGAGCGCTGCCTGCAGTGCGCCGACGAGCCCTGCGTGCGCGGCTGCCCGGTCGGCATCGACATCCCGGCGTTCATCCAGAAGATCTCCGAAAAGCACTACCACGGCGCCTACGACGTCATCACCGACACCAACCTGCTGCCGGCCGTCTGCGGCCGCGTCTGCCCGCAGGAGAACCAGTGCGAGGGCGTGTGCACGGTCGGCGACACGCTGGAGCCCGTCGCGATCGGCCGGCTCGAGCGCTTCGTCGGCGACATGGCGGTGCGCGAAGGCTGGGTGAACCTGCCGTACATCGAGAAGAGCGGCTTCAAGGTCGGCATCGTCGGCTCGGGGCCGGCGGGGATGGCCTGCGCGGCCGACATGGCCAAGGCCGGCTGCGAAGTCGTCGTCTACGAGGCCTTCCACGAGCCCGGCGGCGTGCTGAAGTACGGCATCCCCGACTTCCGGCTGCCCAACGCGGTGATCGACGTCGAGATCGACAAGCTGAAGCAGCTCGGGGTCCGCTTCGAGTGCAACACGCTGGTCGGGCGCCTGTTCACGATCGAGCAGATGATCTCCGAGATGGGCTATCACGCGGTGTTCCTCGGCACCGGCGCCGGCTACCCGAGCTTCATGGGCATCCCCGGCGAGTCGCTGAACGGCGTGCTGTCGGCGAACGAGCTGCTGACGCGCTGCAACCTGATGCGGGCGCGCGATTTCCCGAACTACGACACGCCGATGCAGCCCGGCAAGCGGGTCGCCGTCATCGGCGCGGGCAACACCGCGATGGACGCGCTGCGCGTGTCGCTGCGCCTCGGCGCGGAGAAGGTGTACTGCGTCTACCGCCGCAGCAAGGCCGAGGCGCCGGCGCGGGCCGAGGAGATCCACCACGCCGGCGAGGAAGGCGTGGAATTCCACTGGCTGACGAGCCCGGTCGAGGTGCTCGGCGACGACCAGAAGCGCGTCCGCGGCATGCGTTGCCAGAAGATGGAGCTCGGCGAGCCGGATGCCTCGGGCCGCCGCCGTCCGGTGCCGGTCCCGGGCAGCGAGTTCGAGTTCGAGTGCGACAGCGTCGTCTACGCGATCGGCACCAACGCCAATCCCATCCTCGGCCAGACGGCGAAGCTCAAGCTCAACAAGCGCGGCTACATCGAGACCGACGACAACCTCGCGACCTCGATCGCCGGCGTCTACGCGGGCGGCGACATCGTGACCGGCGCGGCGACCGTCATCGAGGCGATGGGCGCCGGACGCAAGGCGGCGCGGGCGATGAAGGCCTGGCTGGGCCTGCGCGACACCGACGTGGTGTACGCACCCGAAGCGCCGCACGCGGGCCGCCGGTTCGGCTTCGCCGCGGAGCAGCACGGCTACGCGCGGGTGCGCGTGGTCTGAGACCGATCGAGCGGCCGGCGCGGGTCAGCGGTTCCCGCCACGCCGAAGGAATGCACGGATGAGGCTGGAACGACCATGACCGAAGCTGCCACCCTGACCCCGGACGCCACCCGCGCCCCGGCCCTGCCCACCGAGCTGCGTCCGGCGCAGACGCTGGCCGAGCACATCGTCGAGGTCATCAGCGACTCCGGCGAAGGCGCGCAGCGCTGCGGCCAGTCGCTCGGCGCCATCGCCGCGAGAGCCGGCAACGGGATCTGGACCACGGAGATCATCCCCGCCGAGATCCAGCCGCCGGCACGCAGCACCGCCGGCGCCTCCGGCATCCGCATCCGCATCGGCACCAAGCAAGTCACCAACGGCGGCGACGAGACCAACCTCGTCGTCGCGTTCAACGAGCAGGTGCTGATCGGCCGGGTCCGCGCCGGCGAGCTGAAGCCCGGCGCCCAGATCCTGCTGGAGAGCATGTGGCGCGAGCACCGCGACCCCAAGATCGTCGCGTCCTACGTCGAGACCGTCGACATGCTCAAGGAGGCCGGCTTCCGGGTCTACGAGGTGCCGCTCGAGAGCGAGTGCCGCAAGCTGGTGGCCGATCCCCGCAAGGGCAAGAACATGTTCGTGCTGGGGATGCTGTGCAACCTGTACAGCCTCGACCCGAAGCTCGGCCACGAGCAGGTGGCGCGCACCTTCGGCAAGAAGGACGCGAAGGTCATCCAGGTCAACCAGGGGCTGCTCGAGGCCGGCTACGCCTGGGCCGAGCGCAACCTCGACTTCAAGTACCGGATTCCCGCGACGCGCTCGACCGAGCCGCAGATCGTCGTCAACGGCAATACCGCGCTGGCGCTGGGCGTGCTGGCTTCCGGGATGGACATCTGCGCGATGTACCCGATCACGCCGGCGACGTCGGCCTCCCACTACCTGTCGGACGTGTTCGAGCGGGTCGGCGGCATCGTCCACCAGGCCGAGGACGAGATCGCCGCCTGCGCGTTCGCCATCGGCGCCTCCTACGCGGGCAAGTGCGCGGTGACGATCACCTCGGGCCCGGGCTACTCGCTGAAGCAGGAAGGCATCGGGCTCGCGGTCATGGCCGAGATTCCGCTGGTCGTCGTCAACGTCCAGCGCGGCGGGCCGTCCACGGGCCAGCCGACCAAGGTCGAGCAGGGCGACCTCCTCACCGCGATCTACGGCAGCCACGGCGACGCGCCGAAGGTGGTGCTGGCGGTGTCGGGGATCGAGGACTGCTTCTACTCGATGATCACCGCGCGCAAGATCGCGGAGACGTTCAACACCGTCGTCGTCGTGCTGTCGGACGCGAGCCTCGCCACGGCGCAGCAGCCGTTCCCGCGGCCGCAGTTCGACTCCGACTGGCTCGCTCCGCCGCTCGACCAGACGCCGGTGCCCGAAGGCGTCAAGCCCTACGACTGGGATCCGGTCACCGGCATCGCGCGCCGCTTCGTGCCGGGCCAGCCGGGCGGCATGCACACGCTGACCGGCCTCGCGCACGACCGCGGCAGCAAGGTCGCGTACGACCCGGAGATCAACGAGGAGGGGCTGCGCAACCGCAGCCTCAAGATCGCCGCGCTGCAGAAGACGCTGAAGACGCCCCCGGTGTTCGGCGACCCCGAAGGCGACCTGCTGGTCATCGGCTGGGGCAGCACCAAGGGCGTGATCGAGGAAGCGGTCGAGCGGCTGCGCGACGAAGGCCTCAAGGTGTCGTCGCTGCACCTGACCTTCATCCAGCCGATGCCCTCGGGCATCCGCGAGATCCTCAAGCGCTTCAAGCGGGTGATGACGATCGAGGCCAACTGGGCCGACCGCCTGGAGGACGAACTGATCGACGAGGACAACCGGCGCTACGCGGCGCTGGCGATGATGCTGCGCGCGCGTTTCCTGGTCGACGTCGACTGCTGGACGCAGTCGCGCGGCCAGCCGATCAAACCCTCGGAAGCCGTGAACGTCCTGCGCAAGAAGCTCGCAGAGCCGCTGGCCTAGCCGGAGAACCGCCATGACCTTGCCCGTCACCCAGCGCCTGATCAAGCTGCACGAGGCGCACCACAATCTCGAGGACTACCAGGGCGGCGTGCCGCGCTGGTGCACCGGCTGCGGCGACAACGCGATCCTCGCCGCCGTGCAGCGGCTGTGCCGCGACGAGGACCTCGCGCCGGAGCGGACGGTGTTCGTGTCCGGGATCGGCTGCTCGTCGCGCTTCCCGCACTACATGAAGACCTACGGCTTCCACGGCATCCACGGCCGCGCGTTCCCGATCGCGGAGGGCGTCAAGATGGCGCGCCCCGACCTCGACGTGTTCGTCAACACCGGGGACGGCGACTGCTGCAGCATCGGCACCGCGCACTGGATCCACGCGCTCCGCTACAACATGAACCTGACGGTGATCCTGCACGACAACCACGTGTACGGGCTCACCAAGAAGCAGGCGTCGCCGACCTCGCCGCGGGGCCTGAAGAGCAACACCACGCCGCGCGGGTCGACGCTGGAGGCGATGAACCCGCTGACGGTCTCGCTCGGCGTGACCAACGCGTCGTTCATCGCGCAGGCGGTCGACTGGATCCCCGAACTGCTCTACGACATCATCCAGAAGGCGTACCACCACCGCGGCTTCTCGTTCGTGCGCATCATCCAGCGCTGCCCCGAGTTCCTGCCCAAGATGTTCGAGCCCTGGCTGCACGATCCCGGCCGGACGCTGCTGCTGTCGCACCCCAACGGCCTCACGCTGTCGCCGGAGATCTCGCGCACCTACAAGAACCAGATCGAGCACGATCCGTCGAACATGGACCGCGCGCGCGAGATCGCGTCGTCCGAGGATCCGATTCCGGTCGGCATCCTGTATCACAACCCCGCGGTGCCCTGCTACGACGACCTGCGCGCGGTGAGCCCGATGCGAACCTCCGAGCAGATCCGCGCCGGACTCGAGAGCGAGCTCGACAAGGTCACCGTGTGGCCCGACGAAGACGCACCGTCGCGCCAGGTGGCGTGACGCCCGCCCGGGCCCCGATCAACCGATTCCCGCACTGCAAGCCCGCTATGGACATGGCCGCCCGACATCAAGAGCAACAGCTGTTCTTCTCCACGGGGAGACGGCATGGCGAAGGCGTCGACGCCATCGACGGCCTCGGCCTGCGCCCGGCGCTCCTCGCCCGCTACCGCGACCTCACGCGTCTGCGCTACGACTTCCCGCTGGTGCTGGTCGCCCGCGGCCCCGACGCGGGCACGATCCGCTCGCTGTCGTCGGTCGTCGACGAGGTGCTGCAGGAGGTGGCGCCGCGCGGCATCGACGGCGAGCGCCTGCGCAAGCACGTGCTGCGGCTCGAGCGCGAAATCCGCGCGCTGCTCGCCGGTGGCGCGAGCGGGACGCTGTCGGAGCTGTGGGCCGAGGCCGCGCCGCGGCTGGCGGCGCCCGCCGACCCGCTGGCGGCGACCGTGCTCACGCACATCGCCGACAAGCTCCAGCTCGACGGCGACGTCGTCGACTGCGACCGTTCGATGCCCGCGCGCGCGCTCACCCACGCCTGGCAGGCGGCGCAGCGGCGCAAGGGCGACGCGTTCCGGACCACCGTCGAGCGGCTGGTGGTCAAGCTGACCGACATCCTGCGCGCGGCGTTCATCCACTCGGCGGCCGGACAGCAGCCCGCGGCGCTGCGCGCGGCGCTGGGCGGCACGCACCGCGAGGTGTTCGACTTCGGCGGTGATGTCGCGCCTCGTCGGCCGCAATGCGCCGAAGGACGAGCTGCCGGCGAGCCGGCGCCGCCGCATCGAGGCGGCCCTCGCGATCCTGACCACGCAGCCGTTCTTCGCCGACCCGCGCCTCGCCGGTCGCCCCGGCGCGCCGGCGACGTACGCGTTCGACTACGACAACTGCGCGGCGGCGGCGGCGGCTTACCGCGAGCGCCTGCCGAAGCTCGCCGAGGTGGTGAAGGCGATCTCCATCGCCGAGCTCGAGGTCGCCGGCGCCTACCGCGAGGCCCAGCACGATCCGTTCTTCGCGCATTTCGACGACAGCGCGCTGTCCGCCGACGACATCGCGATGTTCCCCGACTACCTGGTCTGCATCCCGCCGGACCGCAACGACGCGCCGGAGAACGCCGGCCTGATGGACACGCTGTCGGCCGGCCTGCCGGTCAAGGTGCTCGTCGAGACGTCCGACCTGCTCGAGGAAGCCGCGGTCGGCACCGGCCACTTCGCCTTCGGCGTGCGCAGCTCGCGGCTGGCCAATACCGCGACCGCGCTGGGCGGGGTCTTCGTCGTCCAGACCGCGAGCTCGAACCTCTACGCGCTGCGCGACCGCCTCGACAAGGCGTTCGCCCACCGCGGTGCGGGCCTCGTCAGCGTCTACGCCGGCGCCGGCACCGCCGGCGAGCTGCCGCTGTACCTGATCGCGGCGGCGGCGATGGATTCGCGCGCCTTTCCCGCGTTCACCTACGACCCCTACGCCGGCGACAACCTGGCGGCGCGCTTCTCGCTCGAGGACAACCCGCAGCCCGAAGCCGACTGGCCGGTCGACGCGTTCGAGTACGCCGACGAGAACCTGCAGCGCGTGATCGAGGAAATGCCGTTCACCGTCGCCGACTTCGTCCTGTGCGACTCGCGCTACGCGGCGCATTTCGCCCGCGTGCCGCGCGAACGCTGGAACTCGGCGATGATTCCCGCCGACGAGTGGCTGGCGCGCGATCCGAAGAGCATCGGCGACGCCGTCCCGTTCGTGCTCGCCGTCGACGGCGACGACCGGCTGCAGCGCGTGATCGTCGACACCCGGCTGATGCAGACGGTCGCCAGGAGCCGGACCTTCTGGCACCGGCTGCAGGAACAGGGCGGCATCCACAATTCGCACGCCGACATCCTGCTCGCGCGGGAGAAGGCGAAGTGGGAGGCCGCGAAGGCGAAGGAACTCGACGAAGCCAAGGCCACTGCGTCCGCTTCGGCGGCCGCGCCGGCGACTGCCGGGGGCCCGGCCGCCGCCGCGGCAACGGGCGCCGCCCCCGCCGGCGAGACCGCGGCGGCAGCACCCGCCGCCGAGCCTGCCGCGCCGGAACGCGACCCGGACGAGGCGTGGATCGACACCGCGCGCTGCCCGAGCTGCAACGAGTGCCAGAACATCAACGACAAGATGTTCAAGTACAACGAGAACAAGCAGGCCTACATCGCCGACGTCCGCGCCGGCACCTACCGCCAGATGATCGAGGCGGCCGAGAGCTGCCAGGTGGCGATCATCCATCCGGGCAAGCCCTGGAACCCGAACGAGCCCGGGCTGGACGAGCTGCTGCAGCGCGCCGAGGCGTTCCGGTAGCCCCGATGGCGGCCGACCGGGGGCGCGGCGCGCCGGAGGGGCCGCCGCCCGTTGCGCCCACGGGCGCGGTCGTCGAGCCTGCGCCCGCGGGCGCGATCGCCGCACTCGCGCCGACGGGACCGCTGCGCGCGGCCATCAACTACGGCAACCCCGTCCTGGCGTTCCGGGACGCCGCCACCGGCGAGCCCCGCGGCGTTTCGGTCGACCTCGCCCGCGAACTCGCGCGGCGGCTCGGCGTGCCGCTGGAGCTCGTCTTCTTCGCCGGCGCCGGCAAGGTCACCGAGGGCGCGCGCTCCGGCGCCTGGGACGTCGCGTTCCTGGCGATCGACCCGGCGCGGGCGGTCGACATCGACTACACCGCGGCGTACGTCGTGATCGAGGGCGGGTATCTGGTGCCGCGCGACTCGCCGATCCGCGCCAACGACGACGTCGACCGCGACGGCGTGCGCGTCGCCGCCGCCGGCGGGAGCGCCTACGAGCTCTTCCTGCGACGCGAACTGAAACACGCGACCCTCGTGCCCGCGCCGACCTCGGCGGCGGTGGTCGACCTGATGGTCGCGCAGCGCCTCGAGGTCGCCGCCGGCGTGAAGCAGCAGCTCGAGGCCGACGCGAAACGCGTCCCGGGCCTGCGCCTGCTCGACGGCCGGTTCATGGTCATCCAGCAGGCGATGGCGACCCCGAAAGGCCGACCCGAAGGCGCGCGCTACCTCGCTGCGTTCGTCGAGGCGATGAAAGCCTCCGGCTTCGTCGCGGCCGGCCTCGCGCGCAGCGGCGTCGAAGGCGCGGCGGTCGCGCCGCCGGCGGGCACGGTCGCTTAGCCGGGCCCCGGGCGCGGCATCGCGCCCCGGATTCATTGGTCCGGCGCGCCGCGACGCCTCGCCGTCGGCGCGGGCCACGTCAACCGAGCCTCGAATCCGTGCGCAGCGCCGGCCGGCGGGCTCTCCAGCGCCAGGCTGGCGCCGAGGCGTCGCGCCAGCGTCTGCACGATCGACAGCCCTAGCCCCGCGCCCTGCCCCGTCGCCTGCGCACCGCGCGCGAAGCGCTTGGCCAGTCGCGGGATCTCTCCGGCACCGACGCCGGCACCGTCGTCGGTCACGGTGATGAACGCGCCGTCCGGCGCGCTCCCGCAGGCGACCCGGATCACCGAGGCCCCGGTGCCGTGGACGACGGCGTTCTCGACCAGGTTGCGCAGCGCGAGGCCGACCGCGTCGAGGTCGCCCCGGACGCGGACGGGCGCGGTCTCGGCCTCGATGCGGCGGTGGGCGAGCCGCGGGTCGCGCGCGAACTCGTCGACGACCAGGCGGACGACCCGGTCCAGGTCGACCGGATCGCGCGTGAGCGGCTCCGACCCTTCGGCGCGCGCGAGTGCCAGCAGCCGTTCCGCCAGCCGCGTGAGCCGCGCGAGGGACCCGACCAACGCGTCGGCCTGCTTCCGGAACGCCGTATCGACGGTGCTCGCCGCCAGCAGCTGCGCCTGGGCCAGCGCCGCGGCGATGGGGGTGCGCAGTTCGTGCGCGCTGTTGTAGGTGAAGGACCGTTCGCCTTCGAGCGCGTCGGCCAGCCGCGCGATCAGCCGGTTGGTCGCCTCCACCGCCGGCCGCATCTCGGTGACGACGCCGGTGAGCGGCAGCATCCCCAGCGCCTGCGGATCCTGGCGCGAGACCGCGAGCGCGGTTTGCTGGACCTGACGGGTGAGGGAACGCGATGCCCGGTAGACGATGAACACCGCGAACGCGAGCACGCCGGCGAGCGGCAGCATCAGCCAGAGCAGCGCCTCGTAGAGGGCGTCGCGGCGCTCCGCCAGCGGATCGGCGAAATGCACCCAGCGCTGCCCGGCCGGGTCGTGGAGCGTCAGCACGCGCCACGGGGACGCGTCGGCCAATCCCTCCAGCAACGGCACGTCGAACGGCTGCGGCGGCGCGTGGTTCGAGCGCAGCAGCAGGTGCCCGCTCGGATCGCGCACCTGGAAGACGTAGCGATGGTGCGGCGTGCCCGATCCCGCGGGCGGTTGCGTCTCGCCCATCACCGCGGCGGTGACCAGCAGGTCGTCGGTGTGGCGGATCAGCGACATCAGGATGGCGCCGCTCTCCTGCATCTCGTCGTCGGACTTCAGGTCGATGAGCCGCTTCAGGACGAAACCGCTGCCCACGACGCCGATCAGCCAGATCAGCGTCAGACCCACGAGCAGGCTGCGGGTCAATGCCGCCGTGGCCGAGCCGACTCCCTTGCGCGTCACGCGTCGGCCTCCGGCGCAACGGGCCCCGGCTGGCCCCACTGGTAGCCGAGGCCGCGGATCGTGCGGATCGCGTCGCGGCCGAGCTTGCGCCGCAGCCGCGACACGTAGACTTCGACGACGTTGCTTGCCGCACCCGCGTCGAGCGCATACATCGCGTCCTCGAGCTGGCGGTGGGTGAGCACGTGCCGCGGATGGCGCGCGAAGACCATCACCAGCGTGTACTCCTGGGCGGTGAGGCTCAATGGCACTCCGTCGAGCCGCACCTCGCGCGCCGCGGGATCGATCGACAGGGCGCCGAGCGCGATCAGCGGCGCGCTGCGGCCGGCGCGGCGGCGGGCCACGGCGCGCAGCCGCGCGGTCAGCTCGGGCAGGTCGAACGGCTTGACCAGGTAGTCGTCGGCGCCGGCGTCGAGGCCGCGCACCCGGTCCGACAGCCGGTCGCGCGCCGTCAGAATCAGCACCGCGGCCGGCTCGTCCAGGCGCCGCACCAGCGGCAGCAGGGCGAGTCCGTCGCCATCGGGCAGCCCCAGGTCGAGGACGACCGACTCGTGCTCCGCGGACAGGCTGGCGCGCGCCGCGGCGAGCGACGTCGCCCAGTCGACCACGTACGCTTCCCGCGTCAGGTAGTCGCGTATCGCCCCGCCGAGCGCGGGATCATCCTCCACCAGCAGAACTCGCATGGCGCCACACTACCGGGCCGGCGGGGCGTTTCCAAGACCTCAGGCAAAGGAATCCTTCATCAGCGTGTCGAACCAGACGAACATGTCCTCGTAGTGGTCGCCCGACGGACCGTTCGCCTCGCCCGACGATGCCGGCACCGGGACCATCGTCCTGCTTGCAGGGTCGTAGGCGAAGACGGCCGTGAGCCACGACGCGGACGTGGCGCTGATCGGCGAATAGCACGCCGAGTTGGTCACCGGCGACGGGTCCGGCGACTTGCCGGCGAACGCCCGCAGGATCGCATCGGCGCAGACCTTGGCTTCCTGGTTGGCGATGTGGCCGGCCTTCGGCTGTGTCGTCGCTGCGGCGTCGCCGAG
Source organism: uncultured beta proteobacterium (assembly GCA_963810815.1). Lineage (GTDB taxonomy): Bacteria > Pseudomonadota > Gammaproteobacteria > Burkholderiales > Casimicrobiaceae > CAVQWT01. The sequence continues at coordinate 536,954 of CAWEPB010000004.1, forward strand.
GACGTGGACTCCGTTGACTGCGGTCGACTCGTACGACAGCACGTCGACGACGGCAAAGCGGCCCGCGGTGTCGTTGAGAAGCCCGGTCCCGGCCAGGATCCTGCCCGCGCGGTGGGGCGGGATCACGTTCAGCACGTCGCCGTGGTACGGGGCGCTGCCGAAGGTCGTGTAGACGTTCTTCGCCGCCACGTCGACGCTGACGACGTCGGCGTTGGGCAGATAGGTGACGATGCCGCTGTAGGTGACGTTGAACGCCTGGGTGAACGTCGCCGCTTCGGCGGTGATCGACGGATTGGCGTCGAGCACCAGCACCTTCGAGCCGGGCTTGTTCCGCTTCAGCCAGTCGGCGACCACGCACGCGCGCTCGTAGGGGCCGGGCGGGCAGCGGTAGGGCTTCGCCGGGATGGTGAGGACGAAGGTGCCGCCGGGCGCCATCGCGCGCAGCTGGTCGCGCAGCGTCAGGGTCTGCGCACCCGCCTTCCACGCGTGCGGCACCGCGAGTTGCGCCTCGGCGGTCGTGAGACCGGGCGGGAAGTCGAAGTCGATGCCCGGCGCGACGACCAGCCGGTCGTACGCCGCTTCGCCCGGCACGCCGTTCTGCGTGTACAGCACCTTGCGCTGGTCGGGCAGGATCGCGTCGACGTTCGCCTGCAGCACCTTGACCCCGTAGTTCGCGCGCAGCTTCGCGTAGTCGAAGTACAGGCTGTTGATCGCGACATTGCCGTTGAGCACCAGGTTCGACAGGATGTTCGACGTGTAGACGGCCTCGCGTTCGATCAGCGTGACGTCGATCCCCGCGCCGCCCCAGAGCCGCAGGAACTTGGCGACCGTCGCGCCGGCCATGCCGCCCCCGACGACCACGACGCGGTTCCTCAGGCCGGTGATCGGCAGCACCGGCGCCACCGCGGTCCGGGGCTTCGATGCCCTCCTCGTTTCGTGGTCGTCGGCGCGCGCGGGCAGCGCGGCCGCGAGCGCCGCGGCGGAAAGCCCGCCCAGCGTGGCCAGCATCTGCCGGCGATTCATCTTCGCTCTCATCGCGGTCTCCCTGGCCTCAGCGGCGGGTGGCGAAATATTCGGCGATCAGCTTGAGCTGGGCGTCGGTGTAGCCCGCGGCGTGGCGGTTCATGATGTTGCCGGGCTTGTTCTCCGCGCGCATCTCGCGCAGCTCGTTGTAGATCTCGCTGGCCGACTCGCCTGTCAGCTTGTCGAAGCCGCCCCGGCCGTCGGTGCCGTGGCACTGGAAGCAGTTCGACGCGAGCAGGCGGCCCGGCGGGGAAGCGGCGGTCTGCGCAGTCGCCGCGAGCGGCAACGCGGCGACCGCGATGAAGAGAAAGCTGTGCAGTTGCATGGTCGCTCCTTCGGGCCGAGGCGCCGGCACGATGCCGGTCGCGGCCACCGGCATTGTGCCGGACGAACCTTAACGGAACCTGAATCGAGCGTTCGCCGACGGGACACTTTGTCGCAGGCGCTGCATGCGCCTCGACGCATGTTACGTGCGCGTTGACTAGCCATCAATACCGCGATGCGGTGAACGCGGAATATTCATCCAACCGAATGTCGTTCAGAGCATCAAGTCGCAGCCGCCGGCACCGGCGGTACGCTCGTCGCCGGCAGCGCTGCAGAGAGGAGATTCGATGCGATCGATCGCTTCCTGCGTGTGGACAGGCGTGCTCGGCTTGATCCTCGCGGTTTCCCTCGCGGTTTCCCCCGCGTTCGCCGCCTCCGGCTACGACTACAGCGACTCGTGGTGGACGCCCACCGAGTCCGGCTGGGGGCTGCAGTTCGTCCAGCAGCGCGACATCGTGTTCGCATCGCTGTACGTCTACGGCCCCGACGGCACGCCGCGGTGGTACTCGGGTGCGCTGGCCTTCACCGGGCTCACCGCGCAGGCGCACACCCCCAACTACGAGGGCGACCTCTACCAGACGACCGGTCCATGGTTCGGCGCGCCGGTGTTCGCGACGTCCGCCGTCGTGTACCGCAAGGTCGGCACGATGCGCGTGGCGGGCGACAGCATGACGCGGGCGACGCTCTTCTACACCGTCGACGGCGTCGCGGTGCAGAAGGCGATCGAGCGGCTGACCTTCCGCCTCGACGACTACGCGGGCGGGTACGACGGCGCGTTCGTCGTCACGACCTCCAAGTGCACGAACCCGGCCAACGACGGCACGCGCACGCTGCCGGCGGCGCTGACCGTCACCCAGAGCGGCACGGCGATGTCGATCGTCGCCGCCCTGCCGGGAAAGATCTGCACCTATGGCGGGACGTACTCGCAATCCGGCCGGCTGGGCAACTTCGCGTCGACGTACACCTGCACGAACGGCGAATTCGGAACGCTCTTTTTCGAGGAGATGAACGTCCAGCGCTTCGCCTTCATGGGCCGGCTGTTCGGTGCCGACAACGCCGGCTGCCGGACCGACGGGAATTTCGCGGTCGCGCGCCCGTGAACCGAACCGGTGATTGAAGCAGGGAGGCGAAGCGAGGAGACAGGGGAACGGATACCGGCTCCGGGCGGCTGGCAACCGCAGCGGCGCGAAGCCGATGCAGTCAGGCAGCAGGATGTTGGTGCAGCACTGAGTACGGTTGGCGCGGACCGAGGCAACTTCGCCTCCAACGGCGCCTACCGGGACACATCGGGAGGCAGCATGAAGTTCAGGCACACGAGGCAGTTCGCAATCGCCGTCGTCCTGGGCGGGGTCGCCGCCGCGGCAACCGCCCAGCCACTGACGTGGCAGACGGTCGTGAACAACGGCGACACCATGCCGGGCTCGACCGCGACGTTCAACAGTTACAGCCAGCCGTCCGTCAACGCAGCCGGCCTGATCGTGTTCCAGGGCCGCGCGAGCGGCTCGACGGTGGTTCACGGCATCTACGGGCGCGACATGCTTTGCCGCCGCGGCTCCGTTCCACATCACCAGCATGGGCTCGGTGGTTCCGCAGCCGAACAACACCATGTACAACGGCGTGCTCTCGACCTTCAACGCGTTCGCGTCGGTGCCCCGCATCGACATCGCGTCGCCGACGATGGCGGTGCGCGGACAGTCGCTGCCCGTGTACACCTACCTGCTCGGTGCGACCGAAACCCGCGTCGGCACGTCGGGCGCCTACACCAACCCGGGCGGAGCGCTCATCACCGGCGCGAGCCAGCTGGGCGTGGTCCTCGAGAACGGCGTGCTCACGTTCCCGTATTACGCGGTGCCCGACGCACCCGCGGGGACCAAGTTCGACCAGTTCCCGGGCTCGATCGCAGTCACCAACGGCACGATCATCGCCTACAAGGGCAACTACACCGACCCGAGCGACGGGATCGGCAGGACCGGCGTCTATTACCGCGACGTGGTCGCGTCGTCCGGAACGTCGCCGACCTACGTCATCGCCAGCAGCAACACGGTGATTCCGAATCAGCCTCCGGGCGGCACGACGAAGTTCGGCTCGACGGCGCCTCCCAGCGCCGCCAACGGCTACATGGTCTTCGTCGGCTCGGACATCGAGGAAGCGCCGACGCTGGGCGGCGTCTACCGCGCCGCGCTGGCACAGCCACCGGTGCTGCAGACGCTCGTCGGCATCGGCGACCAGGTGCCCGGCGAAGCTCCGGGCGTCGGGTTCAGGATGTTCGGCGAAGGACTGTCGATCAGTTCCGACGCGCGCTATGTCTCGTTCTGGGCAACGTGGGGCAACGAAACGTTCCCGAAGACGCTGTTCTGTCCGGCGGACGGGCAGGGGGCGGTCATCGCGGCGTGTCTCGAGCAATACCCCGCCGGATACGCGGTGAACATCCCGGCGAACCAGGGCATCTTCGTCGTCGATGCAACGTCCGGTGACATCTACACCGTCGCCAAGTCCGGCCAGAACGGCATCACGGACTTCCTGTACTGGGTGTTCTCCGGCGCGCCTCCCGGCGTCGGCGGCGAGATCATGGGCCTCGACCCGGACGTCGACGCGAGCGCGGAGCCGCCACGGTGGCGTTCTTCGGCGTTCAGCGCCCTCTCGGGCGGCAGCGGCAAGGTCTTCCAGACCGTTTTCAAGGCCAATCGTGGTGGCGTCGATGGTCTCTACCTCCGGAAGGACGCACTGACGTTTTCGCCGCTGGTCACCGTTGCCCAGATTCTCGGCAGCGGCACGGCGATCGACCCGGAAGCACCGGCAAATTCGATCATCACCGCGGTCGGCATCGAGCGTGACGGCTTCCGCGAAGGCCGCATCGCCATCACCGCGAGCATGGTCTACGAAGATCCGCTGACGAGCATCGGCTGGGCGGGCATCTACCTCACGAGCGTTCCGGAAGTTGCGGTCGCGCCGCACGTGACGGTCGCTGTCTGGCGGCCGAGCAACGCCCGCTGGTTCATCGACACGACGCTCGACTCGACGGCCGATTTCAAGGTCGACTTCGGCGCCCCGACCGACCTGCCGCTGGCCGGCCGGATCGACGGCGACCCGGTGTACGACCTCGTCCTGTTCAGGAACGGCGTCTGGTACGCCGACCTCGACCGCGACGGCACTGCGGAGTACGTGACCGGATTCGGCGGTGCGCCTGGAGACCTGCCGCTCCTCGCCGACTTCAACAACGACTCGTTCGACGACTTCGTCGTCTATCGCAACGGGCTGTGGTACGTCAGCACCGGCCACAACTCGGTCGCCGATCTGCTGTTTGCCTTCGGCGGCGCGCCTGGCGACATCCCGCTGGCCGGGGACGTCGACGGGGACGGCATCGCCGACCTCGTGATCTATCGCAACGGTGTCTGGTATGTCGACACCAACCGCGACGGCGCGACCGATCAGCGCGCGTGGTTCGGCGGCGGCGTGGGCGACAAGCCCCTGCTCGTCGACTGGAACGGCGATGGCAAGTCGGACCTCGTCATCGTCCGCGACGGCGTCTGGTTCGTGAACACGCAGTTCGACGGCACGCAGCAGGCCTGGTTCTACTACGGCATCGGCACCGACGTCCCGCTCGCATGGCGCGATCGCTGACGACTCCGTGAAGCATCGGCTCGTGTCCGGCACCCGCCGGACACGAGCCTTCAACCCGGACGCATCCCCCTGCATCACACGCGGAGCAAAGCCACCGCCGTACCTGCCGTCATCCGGAGACACTCATGCCCAGATTCCAGCGCTCGTTGGTTTGGGCGGCCGTCTCGACCGCCCTCCTCGCCGCGACAAGCGTCGCGGTGGCGGATACCAAACCGGGCCTGATCGTCGATCAGGCCACTCCCGTCAACATCTCGCGGCTTCCGGCGCAGCTGACCGACAAGCCCAAGCTGGCGCGCATGCCGGACGGCGCCCTGATCGCCGTGTACGCCGAAGGCGTGGACGTGCCCGGCGGGTACCAGGTGTTCGACGTGAAGGAACGCATCCTGCGCAATCCGCAGGACATCTTCGCCGCGTACTCGACCGACGACGGCGCGACGTGGAGCACCCCGGTGAACCTGTCCAACACGGCGCTCCAGTCCTCGGCGTCGGGACGGGTCGACCTCGACGGCGACGGCATCGTGCTGGAGCACGAAGTCATCCCGTGGTTCGGGGACAGCCGCAAGCCGAACATCGTGATCTTCGGCAACTACGTCTACGTGTCCTGGGTCGGCAAGTACTGCGACCCGTTCCAGCAGCGGACGCGGACCTACAACGAGCTCGGCGGGGTCACCGTCCCGTTCAGCTGCGTCTACGCCGGGCAGATCCAGTGGAACCCTGCCTCCCGGTCGATGAGCGTGCTCACGTCCCGGCCGCTCACCAACGGCAACCGTGACGCGATCAACGACGTCGGCGCCGTCAACGGCAACGCGTTCGTCGTGGTGTGGCAGGAGGACCCGAAGGGCCTGGAAATCGGCAATGCCGACGGGCCCGGCGACGGCGCCAGCGGCGCAAAGGTGAACAAGGGCACGGACCTGTGGATGACCTGGGAACGGCACCCGCAGTTCAGCCCCATCCTTCGCGACAACCGGAGGCGCATCACCAACAACTTCACCCGGTTCGACACCGACGGCGACGAGTCGGGCGGTGCCGGGGCGTCGCGGCCGGTCATCTCGATGGTCGGCCCGACGGTCGTGCTCATGTACGAGGAGACCAAGGGCCTCGAGGGGTTCGAGGAAGGCAAGTACGTCCGCTACCACACGTTCGATTACAACAAGCTGGGAACCGGGGAGGCCGGGGACGACGTCACGGCGGGGGTCGGATGCATCCTCAGCGACCCGCTGCGCAATGCCCGGAGACCGCGGATGCTGACGCAGGGAGCGAGCGCCGGCGACACGCGGATCGTGTTCATCTACAAGCAGGGCGAGGGCGACTCGGGCGCGCCGTCCGACATCATGATGCGCCGCGCCGTCGGCGGCATGAGCCCCGACAAGGTCCGTCCGCCGCTGCCGGCGAACTGCGCGCTGGAGCCCACGATCCAGAGCATCATCGGCAACAACGCCCAGTACCGGCAGAACCCGGCGGTCAACCTGTCGAGCGTGCTGGGAGAAAAGGCGGACAGCGAGGCGAACCCGATCGAGGACGCGCTCGCGCATCGTGGCGTGCTGCGTGGCAAGGATGTCGTGATCGGCTACAGCTACACCCCCGATCAGGCCAAGGCGCGCTACGCCGCGCAGGAGAACTACAACTTCTACGTCCGTCGCTCGTCCGACGGCGGCCAGACGTTCTCGGCGCCGGTCAATGTCTCGAACGTGCCCGTTGCCTCCGGGCTCACGGTGCGCGAACCGCGGATCGTCGGCACGCCGGGAAGCGGCCCGCGCTGCGCGCAGGATCCTGCCGACTGCCAGAACACGGACGCCCTCTACCTCGTCTACGGCACGGCAACCAACGTCTACGAGCAACTGGGCGGTTCGGTCGACGTCGACCTCTTCGCCCGGCAGTCCGGCGACTTCGGCATGACGTTCACCGATACGGTCGCCGTCTCCGCCGGCAATGCGCTGGCCGGCGACGACGACCATTCCGAGGACGCCGAGGCCCAGCTCCGCGTGTCGCCCGACGGCAGCCGCATGTACGTCGTGTGGGGAACGTCCGGCGCCACCAGCGACGCGCTGTTCCGCAGCACGCACCTGGGGCAGGTCGAGACCAATGCCAACGCGGTGGTCGAGTACTACAACAAGTCGCTCAACCACTACTTCGTCACCGCCTTCCCGGAGGAGGCGGCGATGCTCGACGCCGGCATCCTGGTGCCGGGCTGGTCGCGGACGGGGCAGTCGTTCAAGGGGTACACGCACGACGCCCCCGCCGACGCCAAGGCGGTGTGCCGCTTCTACGGCAAGCCGCCCACGGGGCCGAACTCGCACTTCTACACGGCCGACACCGCCGAGTGCGCGGGCCTCAAGGCCAATCCGGTCTGGGTGTTCGAGGGCAATGCGTTCAGCGCCCGCGTTCCGACGCTGGGTCAGTGCGCGTCGCCGCTGCTGCCGGTCTACCGTCTCTACAACAACCCGACGACGATGCTCGACGTCAACCACCGCTTCACGGCGGACATCGCGACGTACAACGCGATGATCGCCGGCGGCTGGAAGGGCGAAGGCGTCGTCATGTGCGCGCCGCAGTGACGTGACCGACCGGGGGGAGCGGGCTGCCCGGGCGGCCCGCTCCCCCTGTTACGTGCCGGGCGGGCATCGCGGACTTTCGGCGCCGGCGTTGACCCGCGTCAGCCCCCGCCGGCGCCGTCGCGCGACAATGGTGGCAGCCATGCCCTCCCCGCCCGACCTGCCGCCGCCCGGCGCGCACGCGCTCGCGACGGCGGAATTGTGCTCCGCGCTGGGCGTCGATCCCGAATGCGGCCTCGCCACGGCGGAAGCGGAGGCGCGGCTGGCACGTTTCGGCGCCAACGTCCTCACGCAGACCCGGCCGGTGCCGCGCTGGCGCAAGTTCGTCGCGCAGTTCGAGAGCCCGCTGGTCCTGCTGCTGCTCGCCGCGGTGGCCGTCTCGTTCGGCGTGTGGGCGATGGAACACGGCGACACCCCGCCGTACGAAGCGCTGACCATCCTGGCGATCGTCGCGCTGAATGCGGTGCTGGGCTACGTCCAGGAATCGCGCGCGGAAAAGGCGGTCGCCGGCCTGCAGCGGATGTCGGCCGCGACCGCGCTGGTGCTGCGCGATGGCGAGCGGTCCACCGTCGCCGCCGCCGCCGTCGTCCCCGGCGACGTCCTGCTGGTCGAGGAAGGCATGACGATCGCCGCCGACGCGCGCGTGCTCGATTCGGTGTCGCTGAAGACCGGCGAAGCCGCGCTCACCGGCGAGAGCGTGCCGGTCGCCAAGCACGCCGAGCCGGTGCCGGCCGACGCCGCGGTCGCCGACCGCCTCGACATGATCTACGCCGGGACCGCCGCCGTGTACGGGCACGGGCGGGCCGTCGTCGTCGCGACCGGCATGCGCACGGAGTTCGGCCGCATCGCCGGGCTGCTGCAGGCGACGCAGCCGGAGGCCACGCCGCTGCAGCGCGAACTCGATCGCCTGGGCAAGATCCTCGGGGCGATCGTCATCGTCATCGCCATCGTCGTCGGCGCAACGATCCTGCTGATGCAGCGCGACATCACGACGGCGGTGCTGGTCGGCGTCCTGCTGTACACGGTGTCGCTCGCGGTCTCGGCCGTGCCGGAGGGCCTGGCGGCGGTGACGACCGTCGTGCTCTCGCTGGGCATGCAGCGGATGGCGCGCCGCAATGCGATCGTGCGCCGGCTCTCGGCGGTCGAGACCCTGGGATCGGCGACGGTGATCGCCAGCGACAAGACCGGGACGCTGACCCAGAACGAGATGACCGTCCGCGCGCTGGTGACGGCATCGGGCCGCGTCGAGGTGACCGGCACCGGCTACGCACCCGTGGGCGAGCTGCTGGTCGACGGCACGGCGCTCGAAGCCGGGCCGCTGCGCACCGAGGCACGGCGCCTGCTGGCCGCGGGTGCCCTCGCCAGCAACGCCGAGCTGGTCCTGCGCGAAGGTCGCCACACGGTGCTGGGGGATCCGACCGAGGGCGCGCTCAAGTCGGCGGCACTGAAAGCCGGGCACACGCCCGAGCGGCTCGAAGGCCGCTTCGCGCGCACCGCCGAACTGCCGTTCTCGTCGGAGCGCAAGCTGATGAGCGCGGCGTACGCCGACTCGCACCTCGAGGGCCAGCGCACGCTGTTCGTCAAGGGTGCGCCGGACGTCCTGCTGGGGCGCTGCGACTTCGAGCGCGTCGGGGACTGCCGAAGTTGCGCTGGACGACGGGCGCCGCGCGGCCATCACCGGCGCCACCGACGCGCTGGCGGGTGAGGCGCTGCGGACGCTGGGCGTGGCGTACCGCCGGCTGCCGGCCGTTGCCGGCGACGAGCTCGACGAGGCCGCGGAAGCGACGCTGGTCTGGCTGGGGGTCGTCGGCATGATCGACCCCCCGCGGCCGGAGGCCCGCGCGGCGGTGGCGGCGGCGCATCGGGCCGGGGTGCGCGTGCTGATGATCACCGGCGACCATCCGGCGGCGGCCGCGGCCATCGCCGGCGAACTCGGGATCGCCGCGGCGGGCGACCCGGTGCTCACCGGGCAGGCGCTCGCCGCGATGACCGAGCCGGCGCTGCGCGACGCCGTCGGCCGGGTGACGGTGTACGCGCGGGTCGCGCCCGAACACAAGCTCGCGATCGTGCGCGCGCTGCAGGCGAACGGCGACGTCGTCGCCATGACCGGCGACGGCGTCAACGACGCGCCGGCGCTGAAGGCTGCCAACATCGGCATCGCCATGGGCATCACCGGCACCGACGTTTCGCGCGAGGCGGCCGACATGGTGCTGGCCGACGACAATTTCGCCACCATCGTCGCCGCGATCGAGGAAGGACGCTCGATCTACTCGAACATCCGCAAGTTCCTGCGCTACCTGCTGTCGACCAACCTCGGCGAAGTGCTGGTGATGTTCACCGGCGTGGCGGCGGCGGGAATCTTCGGCCTGGTCGCCGGGCCGGGCGAGTCGCTGGTACTGCCGCTGCTGGCGGCGATGATTCTGTGGATCAACCTCGTCACCGACGGCTTTCCGGCGCTGGCACTCGGGGTCGACCCGCCCGACCCGGGGTTGATGCTCCAGCCGCCGCGGGACCCGCACCGGGGCGTGATCACGCCGCGGATGTGGGTGGGCATCATGGTGGCGTCGGTCGTGATGGCCGCCGGCACGCTGCTGCTGCTCGATGCGGGCCTGCCCGGCGGCCTGATCGACGGCGACGGCGACGTGCGCTACGCCCGCACGCTCGCGTTCAACGTGCTCGTCCTCTACCAGCTGGTCGACGCGCTGTGCGTTCGTTCCGACGAGGTCTCCGCCTTCGTCCGCCCGTTCGACAACGGCTGGCTGTGGGCGTCGATCGCCGGGGCGCTGGCGCTGCAGGCGGCCGTGCTGTACGTGCCCGCCCTCGGCGCTGCGTTCGGGACGGTGCCGCTCACGGTGCAGGACTGGGGGCTGTGTCTTTCGGTCGCACTTACGGTCCTGGCGGCCCGCGAAGTGCTCAAGGCGTGGTGGCGCGCGCGCGATCGAAGCGGCGGTCGTTGACATGGGTCAGAGCGACGGTGCTGGGGGCGCGCTACCCTGAACGGGAGGCGCCCCGCGTGATGCGGGCATGGAAGCGCGGAGGCAATCATCCGCCGACGCGCCGCCGACACCATCCTCCGGCAACGCGAGGCATGGCAGTCGGGGTCCATGAGGCCGCACCGGGTCCGGAAGGCTGCGGTGAGCGGCCGGGACGATGCTCCGTCGAGGCGAGGCTCCCATCGTGATGGAAGGAGCCCATGATGTCCAAACGCACCGTTTCCGCAATCACGCTGGCGCTGCTGATGCTGGTCAGCGCGCCGCTCTACGGCGGCAATCCCGGCACCCCGCCGCGGTCGCCGGACCAGGCAGCGTCCACCTACACCGCGCCGACGGCCGAGGAAGCCGCGGACATGCTGTTCATGCGCGAGGAGGAGAAGCTCGCGCGCGACGTCTACATCACCCTTTTCGACGCCTGGGGACTGACCCCGTTCGCCAACATCGCCGTGTCCGAGCAGAGCCACATGAACGCCATGCTGCTGCTGCTGAGCAGGTACGGGCTGCCCGATCCGGCCGCGGGAAACCCGATCGGCGCGTTCACCGATCCGGACCTGCAGACCCTCTACGACACGCTGATCGCGAGGGGGCTGGGAAGCGCCGTGGAAGGGCTGAAGGTCGGCGCCCTCATCGAGGAAGTCGACATGAGGGACATCCTGGCCGCCATCGAGCGATCGACGAAGACCGACATCACCGCCGTCTACGAGAACCTGATCTGCGGCTCGCGCAATCACCTGCGCGCGTTCGTCAACGCCATCGAGGCGCTGACCGGCGTGCCGTATACGGCGCAGCTGCTCGATCAGGCGGCGGTCAACGCGATCGTCGCCGCGCCCATGGAGCGCTGCGGCCAGCGCTGACGGGTGACAGCGAGGCCCCGGCGACCGGAGCGGATCAGGTCCGGATCAGCGGGAGCGCGTCCCCCGCGTGCTTCTTCTGCTGCTTGATCTGCTTCTTCTCCTTCGGGGAGAGCTGGGGCTTCTTCTTCTGCTGTTTCGGCGGCTGATGCGACATGGGGTGCCTCCAGGGAGTACCGATGAACTCGGTGCCCCGACTATACGCGCTTCGTGCCGCAGCTAGCCGCGACGCTGCGAGACGACGATGCCGAGGACGATCAGCCCGAACGCGACCGCGTGGAACGCCTGCGGCGGCTCGCCGAGCAGCGCGGCGGACATCAGCGCCGCCAGCAGCGGAGTCAGGTTGGCGAAGAACGACGGCAGCAGCGGGCCGGCGCGGGCGACGCCGCGGTCCCAGCACCAGTAGGCGAGCAGCGAGGGCCCCAGCGCGACCCACAGCACGACGGCCGCGGTGCGCGGCTCGAGCCGCAGCACGAAGTCGCCGGCCAGCCATTCGACCGCCACCACCGGCATCGACAGCGCGACGCCCCACGCCGTCTGCAGCATCAGCAGCGTCAGCACGGGGACGTCGGGGCGCCGTCGGAGCAGCAGCCACGAGTACAGCGCCCAGACGACCGTCGCCGCGACCATCAGCAGGTCGCCCCGCACCAGCCGCAATCGGGCCAGCCGCTCGACGTCGCCGCCGGTGAGCACGACCAGCACGCCGACCAGCGAGAGCCCGGCGCCGATCCACGCCCAGCGACGGGCGTGCGCGGCGAAGAACAGCCGGCCGATCAGCAGCACGAACAGCGGGCCGCCGGCCGCGATCAGCGTGACGTTGATCGCGGACGAGGTGCGCAGCGCCATGTACTGCAGCGCGTTGTAGCTGGTCACCGAGAGCAGGCCGAAGATCGCGTAGACGCGCCAGTCGCCCCGGTGCCAGGACCGCGCCGGCGTCCCGGCCGCGGCCTCCGCGGCGGGGCGGGCCGCGCGCCGGGCGCCGACGAGGACGATCGGCGCGACGATGGCGAGCGTGACCAGCCAGCGCAGCGTGTTCAGCGCGATCGGCGAGATCAGCGGTTCGCCCCCGGCGACCGACAGGCGACCGACGATCGCGTTGCTCGCCCACATCAGCGGCGGCAGCGTCAGGTAGAACAGCGTGGCGGGGCGCAGGCCGGCGGGCGTCATGATGTGCGGGAGGCGATGACCGGCGTCGGCCCGCCCCCGGTCAGTACCCCAGCCGCCGCGGCAGCCACATCGCGAGGCCCGGGAACACGGCGACGCAGACCAGCGCCATCAGCATCGCCCCGACCAGCCATATCGCCCAGCGGACGGTCGACTCGATGCTGACGCCGGCGATCCGCGCGGTGACCATCAGGTTGACGGCCATCGGCGGCGTGAACTGGCCGATCGCCATGTTCATCGTCAGCAGGACGCCGAACCACACCGGGTCCCAGCCGAACGTCTTCATGATCGGCAGGAGGATGGGCAGGAAGACCAGGAAGATCGAGATCGCGTCGAGCAGCATGCCCGCGATCAGCAGCATCACCATGATCATCGCCAGCATCGCCGTCTCGTTGCCCGTGAAGCCCAGCAGCAGCCGCGCGAACGCGTCGAAGGCGCCGAGCGTCGAGCCGGCGTGGGCGAACACGCTGGCCAATGCGATGATGATCATGACCACGGCCGAGATCTCGGCCGACTCCACCAGCACTTCGTAGACCTTGCGCAGCGTCAGCGTGCGGTAGACGACGAGGCCGACGAACAATCCGTAGAATGCCGCGACGACGGCCGCCTCGGTCGGGGTGAACGCGCCGATGCGCAGCCCGCCGAGGATGATGACGGGCGCGAGCAGGCCCCAGATCGCCTCGCGGAAGCTCTGCCAGAAGCCCGCGGTCGCCGCCGGCTGGTCGCGGCCCCAGCCCTCGCGGATCGACAGCCACAGCACCGGGATCAGCAGCGCGAATCCCGCCAGCAGGCCCGGGACGAGGCCGGCGGCGAACAGCGCCGGGATCGACGCCGACGGCACCAGGATGTTGTAGACGATGAAGGCCAGCGACGGCGGGATCAGGATCGCCGTCGAACCCGCCGCGGCGATGAGCGCGGCCGAGAATTCGCGGGGATAGCCCGCAGCGGCCATGCCCGGGATCATCACCATCGCGACGGCGGCGGCGTCGGCGGGGCCGGAGCCCGAGATCCCGCCCAGGAACATGCAGACCAGCACGGCGACGATCGCCGGCCCGCCCGGCCGCCTGCCCACGCACACCGAGACGAAGCGCACCAGCCGCTCCGCCACCCCCGCACGCTCGAACATCATGCCGGCGAGGACGAACACCGGCAACGCCAGCAGCGGGTACTTGGCGATCCCCGCGTAGACGTTGGTCGGCACCGACATGATGCCGAGGCCTTCGCGCAGGATCACGACCATCCCGGTGATGCCGAGCGCGACGGCGAGCGGCGCGCCCAGGAACAGCAGCAGCGCGAAGCCGCCCAGCAGGATCAGCGTGCCTTCGGCGAGCATGTCGGCTGGCGGCGGCGAAGCAGCCGCGTCATTTCGAGGGCAGCAGCGCGAGCCGCGCCAGGCGCCCCGCGATCCGCAGCGTGATCAGCACGGAGAGCAGCGGCAGCCAGACCGTGTAGATCCACTGCGGAATGCCGATGCCGGGCGTCGTGGTGCCGTAGGTCCAGTCGTCCCAGAACAGCCGCGTCCCGTAGAAGGCCAGCACCGCGAACAGCGCCAGCCCGCACAGCGTGACGGCGATCTCGATCCGGCGCCGCAGCCGCAGGCCCAGTTTCTGGACGAAGAATTCGAGCCGGATGTGGCGGTTGCGCGCGAACGCTGCCGACGCGCCGAAGAACGTCATCACGACCAGCAGGAAGACCGAGAACTCCTCGGTGAACGCGAACGATACGTTGGTGAGGTAGCGGACGAGCACGTTGGCGAAGGTGATGACGCAGATCAGCGCCATCGCGATCGCCGCCGCGCCTTCCTCGAACGCGGTGCCGATGCGCGGCCGGTCCTCGGCCGGGACCGGCGGCAGGTCCACCGACCCCGCGGGCGCGCCGTCCCGCGCGCCGGCGGGCGCCGGACCCGGCACGGGCGGCCCGCCCGCGCCGGCGGCTTCCTGGCTCATGCCGCCGCGGTCACTGCTTGCGGGCGGCGACGGCGGCCTCGGCGCGCTTGACGAGGTCGGGTCCGATCGTCTGCGTCCACTTGTCGTACGTCGGCCGCGTCGCCACGGCGAACGCCTGGCGTTCGGCCGGGGTCGGGCGGGTCACGGTGACGCCGAGCGCCGCGACTTCCCTGTACATCGCGTCGTCGCTGCCGGTGAGTCCCTTGCGCGCCAGCGCGATCTCCTGCTTGCCGGCGTCGAGGGCCGCCTGCTTGACGATGGCGCGATCCTCGGGCGTCCACGAGTTCCAGACTTCCTTGTTGACGACGAAGATCAGCGGATCGGCGAGGTAGCCCCAGACGGTCACGTACTTCTGGCCGACGTTCTGCAGCTTGGCCGCGGTGAAGATGTGCAGCGGATTCTCCTGCCCGTCCACCGCGCCCGAGGCGAGCGCCGGCTGGGCGTCGGCCCAGCTCATCTGCGTCGGGTTGGCACCCAGCGCCGTGAACGTGTCGTTGAAGATCGGCGAGCCGACGACGCGGAACTTGAGGCCCTTCATGTCCTCGGGCTTGCGGATCTCGCGCTTGGAATTGGTGACTTCGCGGAAGCCGTTCTCGCCCCAGGCCAGCGGCACGACGCCCGCCTTCTCGACCAGCGCGAACATCTCCTTGCCGATCTCGCCCTGCGTCAGCGCGTCGAGGCCGGCGTGGTCCTGCGCCAGGAACGGCAGCGAGAACAGGTTGAATTCCTTGATCTGCGGCGACCAGTTGATCGTCGAGCCGATGGCGAGGTCGATCGCGCCCTGCCGCACCGCGGTGAACTCGCGCGTCTGGTCGCCGTTCACCAGCGACGCGCCGGGGTACAGCTTGATGTTGATGCGGCCCTTCGTGCGCTCGCGGACCAGGTCGGCCCAGATCTCGCCGCCCTTGCCCCAGGGGAACGCGGGGCCGACGACGGTGGAGAGCTTGTACTCGGGCTTGTAGCTCGACTGGGCGAACGCGGCGGGCACCGCGAGGGCGAGGGCCGCGACGGCGATCGCGACGGACTTGAGCGCGGTTCGGCGCATGGGTTTCTCCTTGGACTGGGGTGGGAACGTGGCAAGCTGCCGCCGAGCGTCTTCCGCGCTCATGCGAGCATCGATTCTATCCTCTTGAGTATCGACTCGGGCGACAGTCGCGCCACCGCCTCGAGCGCCGCGGCATAGCCGACGGGAATGCGCGGCGCCCCGAGGCGGGCGACGCGCACGCCGAGCGCCTCGGCCGCGGTGGCCGCGATCTCCGCGCCGAAACCGGCGACCTCGACGGCTTCGTGGACGACCAGCAGCCGGCCGGTCCGCGCGGCCGATCCCAGGACCGTTTCCCGATCCCAGGGCCAGAGGGTGCGCAGGTCGATCACTTCGACGTCCCTGCCGCCGGCCGCCGCGGCCTCCGCGGCGGCGAGCGCCCAGTGGACGGCCTTGCTCCAGGTCACCAGCGTCAGGTCGCGACCCGGACGGCGGACGAGGGCCCGCCCGAGTTCCGCGTCCGCGCCGGGATCGACTTCGCCGCGCTCGCCCCACAGCTCCTTGTGCTCGAGGTAGATCACCGGATCGTCGCAGCGGATCGACGCGGCCAGCAGCGCATGGTTGTCCTGCGCCGTCGCCGGGGCGACGACGACGAGGCCCGGGATGTGCGCGAACCACGCCTCCAGCGACTGCGAGTGCTGCGCCGCCGACGCGGTCCAGATGCCCGAGGGCAGCCGCGCCACCAGCGGCACGCGGCCCTGGCCGCCGAACATGTACCGGTTCTTCGCCGCCTGGTTGACGATTTCGTCGATGGCGCACAGCGCGAAATCGACGACGCGCATCTCGACCACGGGTCGCAGGCCGGTGAGCGCCATGCCCACGGCGGCGCCCATGATCGTCGCCTCGGAGATCGGCGTGTCGATGATCCGCGCCGCGCCGAACTCCTGCTGCAGTCCCTGGTACTGGCCGAAGATGCCGCCGCGCCCGACGTCCTCGCCCAGCGCCACGACCCGGGGATCGTCGCGCATCGCCCGCGCCAGCGCGGCCGCGCCCGCCGCCGCGTAGGTCAGCACCGCCATGTCGTCCCCCCGACCGCGCGCGTCACGAGCGCCACCGCCCGGCGCCGCAGTCCTGGATCTCGCCGTACGCCGACTCGGCGGCGGGTGCCGCTGCGGCGGCCGCGGCGGCGACCGCGGCGGCGATTTCCGCCCGCGCCGAGGTCTCCAGCGCGACGAGGCGGCCCTCTCCGACACCCAGCGCCTGCAACCGCGCGCGGGCACGCGGCAGCGGATCGTCGGCCAGCGCGCGCCGGTGCTCGTCCGGATCGCGGTAGGCGGCGGGATCGACCGAGACGTGGCCTTTGACGCGGTAGGTGATCGCGTGCAGCAGGCGCGGACCGCCGCCGCTCCGGACCTCGGCGGCGAGGGCCGCGGCCGCGGCGTCGACGGCCTCGACGTCGTTGCCGTCGACCGTCAGCGCCGGAATGCCGTACGACAGCGCGCGTGCGGCCGCGCCCTCGCCCGCCGTCAGCGTGCGCGTCGGCGTGGTCGCCGACCAGCGGTTGTCCTCGCAGACGAACAGCACGGGCAGCAGGAACACCTGGGCCCAATTGAGCGATTCGGCGAACGGCCCGCGGTTGATCGCGCCGTCGCCGAAGAAGCAGGCGACGATCTCCCGGCCGCCACGGATGCGCACCGAGTGCGCGGCCCCCACGGCGATCGGCAGCCCTGCCGCGACGACGCCGTTGGCGCCGAGCATCCCGACCGCAAAGTCCGCGATGTGCATCGACCCGCCGCGCCCGCCGCAGACGCCGTCCGCCCGACCGTGCAGTTCGAGCATCATCCGGCCGACGTCGGCCCCCTTGGCGATCGTGTGGCCGTGGCCGCGATGCGTCGACGTCAGGTAATCCCGCACGTCGAGATTGGCGCAGACCCCGGCCGCGACGGCTTCCTGCCCGGTCGACAGGTGCAGCGGTCCGCGCACGGCCGCCGGAACGCCGGACGCCTGCTGCCCGAACGCGGCGACGCCGCCCCGGCTGGCCTCTTCGGCGGCGTCCTCGAAGGCCCGGATCCGCAGCATCGTCGCGTACAGCGCCTCGAGGCGCGAGCGCGGCGCGTCCGGCGCGGTGGTGTCGTCGGTGCTCGACGCGTGCATCGTGGGTCGTGGGCGGTGTCGTTCGGTGCCGGTCGTCGTCGCAGGTCGCGCGCGAAGCAGAAGGGCGACCCGCGGGCCGCCCCTTCGTGCTTCGTGGCGGGCGGCTTCCCGCCCGGCGCGGCGTCTACTGCACCCGCACTTCGACGCGACGCGCTTCGCGGTCGTCGCCCGAGCCCTGCGTCAGCTCGGGCTTCTTCAGCTCGAAGCGATCGTCGGCGACGCCGGCGGCCTTGATCGCGTCGCGGACCGCGAACGCCCGCTTCTTCGCGAGTTCCTGGTTCTGCTCGAGGCTGCCGGTGGCGTCGTGGTAGCCCGAGATCACGACCTTGGCGGCGGCGCCGGCCTTCGCCTTCGCGATCGCCGGCTCGAGCGCCTTCGCGCCGTCGGCCGGCAGGTCGGACTTGCCGGAGTCGAAGTAGATCTTGATCACTTCGACCACCATCACCGGTGCCGCCGGCGCCGCCGCAACTGCGGGCGCGGCGGCCGGAGCGGTCGCCGCGACCGGTGCCGCCGTGGGCGCCATCGCCGCCGGCGCCTTGGTGACCGCGGAAACGCCGAGCAGCGGAACGATCATCAGCGCGACGATGTTGATGATCTTGATCAGCGGATTCACCGCGGGACCGGCGGTGTCCTTGTACGGGTCGCCGACGGTGTCGCCGGTCACCGCCGCCTTGTGCGCGTCGGAGCCCTTGCCGCCGTGATGGCCGTCCTCGATGTACTTCTTGGCGTTGTCCCACGCGCCGCCGCCCGTCGTCATCGAGATGGCGACGAAGATGCCGGTGATGATCGTGCCCATCAGCAGGCCGCCCAGCGCCTTCGGGCCGAGGGCGAGGCCCACGACCACCGGCACCAGCACCGGCAGCAGCGACGGGATGATCATTTCCTTGATCGCCGCCTTGGTCAGCAGGTCCACCGCCACGTCGTACTGCGGCTTGGCCGTGCCTTCCATGATGCCCTTGATCTCGCGGAACTGGCGCCGCACCTCGACGACCACCGAACCGGCGGCCCGGCCCACCGCTTCCATCGCCATCGCGCCGAAGAGGTAGGGAATGAGACCGCCGAGGAACAGGCCGACGATGACCATCGGGTCCGACAGGTCGAACGACAGCGCCATGCCGCGCGACTCCAGCGCGTGCGTGTAGTCGGCGAAGAGCACCAGCGCGGCGAGGCCCGCCGATCCGATCGCGTAGCCCTTGGTCACCGCCTTGGTCGTGTTGCCGACCGCGTCCAGCGGATCGGTGATCGCCCGCACCGAATCGGGCAGGTTGCTCATTTCGGCGATGCCGCCCGCGTTGTCGGTGATCGGGCCGTAGGCGTCGAGCGCGACGATGATGCCGGTCATCGACAGCATCGCGGTGGCGGCGATGGCGATGCCGTACAGGCCCGCGAGCCAGTACGACGCGAGGATCGACGCGCAGACGGCCAGCACCGGCCAGGCGGTCGACTTCATCGACACGCCGAGGCCGGCGATGATGTTGGTGGCGTGGCCCGTGGTCGAGGCCTCGGCGATGTGGCGCACCGGCTTGAACTCGGTCGCCGTGTAGTACTCGGTGATGAAGACCATCGCCGCGGTCAGCGCGAGGCCGACCAGCGACGCGCCGAAGAGCCGCAGCGGCGAGAGTTCCGGATACGCGGCGCCGACGTTGCCCATCATCCACTGCGTGATGAACCAGAAGCCGATGACCGAGATGATGCCGGCGACGATCAGGCCCTTGTACAGCGCGTTCATGATCTTGCTGCCCGGGACCGCCTTGACGAAGTAGCAGCCGATGATCGACGCCAGGATCGAGAATCCGCCGAGCGCCAGCGGGTAGGTCACCGCCGCCTCGCCGACCACCGGCAGCATCAGCGCGCCGAGCAGCATCGTCGCGACCAGCGTCACCGCGTAGGTTTCGAACAGGTCGGCCGCCATGCCGGCGCAGTCGCCGACGTTGTCGCCCACGTTGTCGGCGATCACCGCCGGGTTGCGCGGGTCGTCCTCGGGAATGCCGGCTTCGACCTTGCCGACGAGGTCGGCGCCGACGTCGGCGCCCTTGGTGAAGATGCCGCCGCCCAGCCGCGCGAAGATCGAGATCAGCGAGCCGCCGAACGCGAGGCCGACCAGCGGCTGGATCACGTGGTGGAGGTCGTCCTTCATCAGATTCGGCGCCCAATGCGCCGAGCCCAGCAGGAACCAGTAGAAACCGGCGACGCCGAGGAGGCCCAGGCCGACGACCAGCATGCCGGTGATCGCGCCGCCGCGGAACGCGACCGAGAGCGCGTCGTTCAGGCCCTTGCGCGCGGCCTCGGCGGTGCGCACGTTCGCGCGCACCGACACGTTCATGCCGATGTAGCCGGTGAGGCCGGACAGCACCGCGCCGACGAGGAAGCCGCCGGCGGTCGTCCAGTTCAGGAACACCCCGATGATGACGAACAGGATCACGCCGACGACGGCGATGGTCGTGTACTGGCGGTTGAGATAAGCCTGCGCGCCGGCCTGGATCGCGGCCGCGATCTCGCGCATCCGCTCGTTGCCGGCCGGCTTGGCCATGATCCACTTGATCGATACCACGCCGTAGACGATCGCGGCGATCGCGCAGATGAGCGCGAGGAGCAGTCCTGCTGACATGGTGTTTCTCCCGAGATGAGCAAAAAGGTTCGGAAAAACCGCGACTTGGGCCTGTTCACCGGCCCTCGGGCCGGGACGGCCGCCGCTGGCCCGGCCCCGTCGCTGACGAGGCCGGAGAGCCCAGCTGCCGTCCCCCGGGTCTTCCCGATCCGTCGGCGCGGCCCGGTCGAGCCGGTCGCGCCGATGGCAAACACGCTATTTTGCCAGTTTGCGGTCCAAAAAGTCGAGCCGGTCCTGTCCCCAGAACGGTTCGCCTTCGCAGACGTACCAGGGCACGCCGAACACCTGCGCGTCGATCGCCTGCGCGGTGATGGCGTCGAGACGGGCGGCGATGTCCGGGGCCCCGGCCCGCTCGGCCAGCGCCGCGGCGTCGAGGCCGGCGTCGCGGGCAAACTCCGCGAGCGTCGCCGGGTCGGCGATGTCCCGCTCGCCGGCCCAGCGGCCGCGCAGCGTCGCACCCGCGAGGTCCAGCGCCGGCTTCGCGCCCTGCTCGGCGGCCGCGACGATCCACCGGTGGGCGAGGTCGGGCCCCGACGCCGCGAATCGGGGCTGGAGGTTGAGCGGCAGGCCGAGGAAATCGCGCCAGCGGGCGAGTTCGACCAGGCGGTAGGCCTGTCGCTGCGGCGCGCGCTTGGCCAGCGGCAGGCCGCCGCTGACCGGGAACACCTTGCCGAGGTCGACCGGCAGCACGTTGACGGTCGCGCCGTGGCGCGCGGCGATCGCGACGAAGCGGTCGTGGCCGAAGTAGGACCACGGCGACACCGGGGTGAAGTAGTAGTCGATGGTGCGGGTCATGGTGGGCGTTCCCTTTCGTCGAGGTGGCGTGTCGGTTGCGACGGCCGCAGGACGCGGCGTCGCGCCGCGGCGCGCAAGGCACGGCCGCGGGCGGCACCCCGATGCGGATTCAGAGCTTGAAGTCGCCGGCGAGCTTTCGCGGCACCGCGACGTTCTTCAGCCGCACGTACTGCGGCAGGCCGTCGCGATACGGCGGCGGGGCCTCGCCACGGATCAGCGGCGCCAGATAGCGGCGCGCCTTGTCGGTGATCCCGTAGCCGTCCCGGCTGATGAAGTCGCGGGGCAGCATCTTCTCGTGATTGGCGATCTTCGCCAGCGGCGCCGGGACGATCTTCCAGCGGTACGGCTTGTCGGCGACGCGCACGATCGCCGGCATCACCGCGTTCATCCCGGCCAGCGCCATTTCCACCGCCGCCTTGCCGACCGCGTAGGAATGGTCGAGGTCGGTCTTCGATGCGAGATGCCGGGCCGCGCGCTGCAGGTAGTCCGCCACCGCCCAGTGGTACTTGAGCCCGAGGCGGTCCTTCGCCAGCGCCGCGATCTGCGGTCCGATGCCGCCCAGCTGCGCGTGACCGAAGGCGTCCTTGCCGCCCGCCTCGCCCATCAGCTCGCCGGCCGCGTTGCGCAGCCCCTCGGACACCCCGACGCAGCAGTACCCCGACGCCTTCACCTTCGCGTCGACGGCGGCGAGGAATTTCGCCTCGTCGAACGGCACCTCCGGGAACAGCAGCAGCAGCGGAATCGGCGTGTCGCGGTCCTCGGCCATGCCGACGGCGGCGGTGATCCAGCCGGCGTGGCGGCCCATCACCTCGAGCACGAACACCTTGGTCGACGTCTTGGCCATCGACGCCACGTCGAACGAGGCCTCGCGCATCGACGTCGCGACGTACTTGGCCACCGAGCCGAAGCCCGGGCAGTTGTCGGTGAGCGCCAGGTCGTTGTCGACGGTCTTCGGGACGTGGATCGCCGTCAGCGGGTAGCCCAGCTTCGCCGCGATCTGCGACACCTTGAGGCAGGTGTCGGCCGAGTCGTTGCCGCCGTTGTAGAAGAAGTAGCCGATGTCGTGGGCGCGGAACACCTCGATCAGCCGCTCGTACTGCGCGCGGTTCTCCTCGAGGCCCTTCAGCTTGTAGCGGCAGGAGCCGAACGCGCCGGCCGGCGTGTGCTTGAGCGCCGCGATCGCGCGCGCGGGCTCCTTCGACGTGTCGATCAGGTCCTCGGTCAGCGCGCCGATGATGCCGTTGCGTCCGGCGTAGACCTTGCCGATGCGCGCCCGGTTGCTGCGCGCGGTTTCGATCACTCCGGCGGCGGAGGCGTTGATGACGGCGGTCACGCCGCCGGACTGGGCGTAGAAGGCGTTGCGTCGGGTCATGGCGAGGTTCGGGTGGGCGGTGGATTCGGCGGCGCAGGGGGCGCCGGTGGCGGCAACTGCGCGAGCGCCTGGGCGAGCGCGCGGGCCGGTGCGAAATCGGGCGCCAGCGTCGCTGCGCGCCGCGCGTGGCGCCGCGCGGCTTCGAGGTCGCCCAGCGCGCGGGCGAGCAAGGCCAGATTGTAGACCAACGATGCGTCCTGCGGCCGCACGGCGACCGCGAGCTCCTGCGCCGCGCGCGCGTCGGCGAGGCGCCCCCGCTCGCGCAGCGCCATCGCCAGCAGGTTGAGCGCCCAGGGGTCGTTGGCGCTGACGGCGAGCGCGTCGCGGCAAAGCGCCTCGGCACCGGCGAAGTCCCGCGCCTGCGCACGCGCCGCGGCCGCCTCGAGCTTCGGCGCGACGCGTTCGATCAGCGCGGCCTGCGCCGCGGCCCACTTGGCGTAGATACGGTCGCGGTTCGCGGCAAACCGGGCCGCGTCGTGGTTGGCGCCGCCGGCGGCGCCGGAATCGCCGGCGTCGGCGTTCCACTGGAACGAGCCCAGCGGCACGAAATGGAACGCCGCGCGCTGCGCCAGCTGCAGCATGAACTCCCAGTCCTCGAGGATCTCGAACGACTCGTCGAAGCGGCAGCCGGCCGCGACCAGCTCGCGCGCGAACAGCGCCGCCGACAGGTGGATGAAGTTGCGCTCGTAGAGCTGCGACAGCGAGAACGGCTGCCCGAACCACTCGACGTGCCCGTCGCGAAACACGCCCTTCGCGTACGAGGTGACGACGCGCGCCGCGGGTGCCGTCGCGGCGGCGGCGAGCAGGCCCGCCAGGTGGTCGGGCAGGAACAGGTCGTCGTCGTCGAGGAAGGTGACCCAGTCGCCCGCCGCCGCGTCGAGGCCGGCGTTGGCGGCGGCGGGCCGCAGCAGCCGGACGGGGCTTGCGACGAGGCGCAGCGCGTGCACGCCGCAGGTCGCCGGCAGCGGCGGATGGCCCGGTCCGCAGGCGGCGACGACCAGCACTTCGGCGGTGCAGCCCTGCTGCGCGGCGATCGACGCCAGCGCGGCGGCAAGCGTCGGCCGTCCCATGCTGCGGACGACGACGCTGACCTGCGGCACGATGACGGTCCCGGCCGTTCGCGCCGCTACGACTTCAGCGCGGCGAGCACCGCGTCGCGGATCGTCTCGACGGCGCCCATGCCGTCGACCCTGCGGTACTTCGGCGCGCGGGCGTCGCCGGTCGCCGCCCATTTCGCGTAATAGGCGACCACCGGCTCGGTCTGCTGATGGTAGA
This sequence comes from uncultured beta proteobacterium, assembly GCA_963810815.1. Taxonomy (GTDB): domain Bacteria; phylum Pseudomonadota; class Gammaproteobacteria; order Burkholderiales; family Casimicrobiaceae; genus CAVQWT01. Next base: position 560,614 of record CAWEPB010000004.1, read on the forward strand.
CGACCAGCCGCTTGGTCACCGTTTCCTCGCGGTCGTCGTCGCGCTGGATCAGCGGCTCGCCGGTGATGTCGTCGCGCCCGTCGACCCTGGGCGGGTTGTACTTGACGTGGTAGGTGCGGCCCGAACCCGGATGGACGCGGCGGCCGCTCATCCGCTCGACGATCGCGGCGTCGGGAACGTCGATCTCGACCACGTAGTCGATCGCGACGCCGGCGTCCTTCATCGCGTCCGCCTGCGGGATCGTGCGCGGGAAGCCGTCGAAGAGGTAGCCCGTCGCGCAGTCGGGCTCCTTCAGCCGGTCCTTCACCAGGCCGATGATGATGCCGTCGGACACCAGCCCGCCGCCGTCCATCACCTTCTTCGCGGCGACGCCGAGCGGCGTGCCCGCCCTGATCGCGGCCCGCAGCATGTCGCCGGTGGAAATCTGCGGTATGCCCCAGGCCTCCTTGACGAAGTTCGCCTGGGTGCCTTTGCCGGCGCCCGGGGGTCCAACCAGGATCAATCGCATGGTCGTGGCTCTTTCGGTGATGACGCGCCGGCGTGGCGCGGCGCCGGGCCTCTCCGCCCGCGGGCGGCGCCCGGCTTCCGGCCGCGCCGGACGATTCTCGCGGCATCCGTCCGTCCGGTCAAATGCGCACCCCTCAGGTCGTGCCGGTGGCGTAGATCGCGCGGACGCGCTCGAGGTCCTCGGGGGTGTCGACGCCGGGCGCCGGCGTGCCCGCGGTCACCGCGACCGCGATCCGGTAACCGTGCCACAGCGCCCGCAGCTGCTCGAGCGCCTCGAAGCGCTCGATCGGCGCCGGCGCGAGACCGGGATACGCGCGGAGGAACGACACCCGGTAGGCGTAGAGGCCGTAATGGCGGAACAGCGGGAGCCCCGGCGGCAGTGCCGGCGGCCCCCCGCCCGCGGCAGTCGCGGCGAAGGCGTCGCGCGCCCAGGGAATCGTCGCGCGCGAGAAGTACATCGCGTAGCCGTCGCGATCGGCGACCACCTTCACCACGTTCGGGTTGAACGCCTCGGCGGGGTCGTCGATGGCGTGGCAGGCGGTCGCGATCGCCGCATCGGGCTTCGCGGCAAGCAGGTCCGCCATCGCGCGGATCAGCGCCGGTGCGAGCAGCGGCTCGTCGCCCTGGACGTTGACGACGATCGCATCGTCGGGGAGTTCCGAGTTGCGCGGCGGCTTCGGCCAGGCGGTCGGTGCCGGTCGGATGGTCGGCGCGGGTCATGCAGGCCGCGAAGCCGTGCGCGACGACGGCCGCGCGCACGCGCTCGTCGTCGGTGGCGACGGCGACCCGCGTCGCGCCGGAAGCGAGCGCGCGCTCGGCCACGCGCACGACCATCGGCTTGCCGCCGATGTCGGCGAGCGGCTTGCCCGGCAGCCGCGTCGAGGCGTAGCGGGCCGGGATCAGGACGGTGAAGCTCACGCCGGGAGTGCCTCGATTTCCTCGGGCGAGAGCTTGCGGGCTTCGTCCTCCAGCATCACCGGTATGCCGTCGCGCACCGGGTACGCGAGTCGCGCCGACCGGGACACGAGTTCCTGCTTCGCCTTGTCGTAGACGAGCGGACCCTTGGTGACGGGACAGACGAGGATTTCGAGCAGCTTGGGATCCATGCGGGACTCGCCTTGAGGTGGGATGGAGTCATGCGACGCGGAGCGCGACGCGGGGAGCGGCGCCGGGCGGCAGTCAGGCGCTGCGGCCGCGCAGCTTCTCGACGATGCGCGCGACGAGCGCCGGATCGACCGTCGCCTCGACCGGCAGGTACCACATCGCCGGGGTCGCGAAGCGTTCGCATTTTACCGCATCCTTCGCCGTCATCAGGATCGCCGTCGCGCCGGCGAAGTCCAGGTCCGAAGGGTGAAAGTCGTGGTGATCGGGGAAGGCGTGCGGCTCGGCCACGATGCCAAGCTCGGCCAGCGTGGCGAAGAAGCGCGGCGGGTCGCCGATCCCCGCCACCGCGTGCACACCGGGACCGACGAAGCGGTCCGGCAGCGCCACGTCGTCGGCGTCGTCGGCGCCCCCGGGGCGCTGCGTCCCGTCCCCCGCCGGCGCCACGCGGCGAAACACCGAGCCGGCGAGCGTCATCCGGTGCGCGACGATCATCAGCGCCTGCCATGCCCTGCCCGTCGCCTTCGGTCCGCGCGCGGACGCGCCGCGGGGCATCAGCGCGACCACGGCGTCGCAGCGCGTCCAGCGCGACCGCGGCTCGCGCAATGGCCCCGCCGGCAGCCGCCAGCCGTTGCCGAAGCCGCGCGCGGTGTCGACGACGGCGATCTCGACGTCGCGGCCGAGCCGGTAATGCTGCAGCCCGTCGTCGGCCAGGATCACGTCGCAGCTCGGCTCCGCGGCGAGGAGCACGTGCCCCGCGGCGACCCGGTCGGCGGCCACCGCGACCGGAAAGCCCGCGCGCGCGATCAGCAGCGGCTCGTCGCCGACCTGGTCCGGCGTCGAATCGGGGCCGGCCAGCGCCGGCGCCCCCGACGCGTCGGCGCGGCCGTAGCCCCGGCTCACCACGCCGGGCGTGAAGCCGGCGCCGGTCAGCGCGCGGGCGAGCGCGATGGTGAGCGGCGTCTTGCCGCTGCCCCCCACGGTGATGTTGCCGATGACGACCACCGGCACCGGCAGGCGCCGCGTCGGCAGCACGCCGACGCGATACAGCGCTGCGCGCGTTCCCGCTGCCAGCGCGAACAGCGCGGACAGCGGCGTCAGCAGCGCGGTGAGCGGGGTCAGTCCGGGCCGGTACCACGCGGCCTCGAGGCGGGTCGCGAAACTCACGGGTCGAACGGGATGACGTGGCGGCCAGGCGGTCCGGCGGCGCCGGACGCGGAGGTCATTTCGCGGGCGTCTGCGTGGCGAAGGTGATGTGGACGAACCCGGCCAGGCGTGCCGCCTCCATCACGTGTATCACCGACTGGTGCGTCGCGTTGGCGTCGGCGTTGATCACGACGACCGGGTCCTTCGCGTCGCCGGCGACGCGCTTCAGCGATTCGGCGAGCGCCGCCGCGCCGGTGAAGGTGACGACGGTGCGGTCGATCACGTAGCGGCCCTGCGCATCGACGCCGACGTTGATCTCCTTCGGCCGCTGCTTGGCCTGGTCCGCATCGGCCTCCGGCAGCGTGATCTGCAGCTCGGCCACGCGCTGGTAGGTGGTCGTGACCATCAGGAAGATCAGGATGACGAGCAGGACGTCGATCAACGGGATGAAGTTGATCTCCGGCTCGTCGCGGGTGCGGGTGCCGCGCAGGTTCATGGCCCTACTTCCGCTCGCCGTGCGCCGAATCGACGAGGCGGATCGCCTGCTGTTCCATCTCGACGACCAGCGAATCGACCTTGCCGCGGAAATGCCGGTAGAAGATCATGCTCGGGATCGCGACGATGAGGCCCAGCGCGGTGTTGTACAGCGCGATCGAGATGCCGCGCGCCAGCTGGATCGGGTCGGAACCGGCGGCGCCCTGCGAGCCGAAGATCTCGATCATGCCGATGACGGTGCCCAGCAGGCCGAGCAGCGGCGCCATCGCCGCCAGCGTGCCCAGCGTGGTGAGGAAACGCTCGAGGTCGTGGATGACCCCGTGCCCGACTTCCTCGATCGCCTCCTTCATCACCGGCCGCGGGGCGCGGATGTTGGCGAGACCGGCCGCGAGCAGGCGGCCGAGAGGCCCGCGCTGGGCGGTCTTGCCGATGAGTTCGGGCGTCACGCCGGCCTGCCTGACCTCGGCCAGCACCTGCTCGACCATGCCGGCGGGCGCGACGACGCTCGCCCGCAGCGACCAGAGCCGCTCGAAGATGAGTGCCAGCGCGACGATGCTGGCGACGATCAGGGGCCAGATCGGCCAGCCTGCGGCTTGAATGATGGACCACACGATGGGGCGGCTCCGGGGAACGAAAAGTGTCCTGAATGTAGCTTGGCGCACGCCTTTGGGCAAGGCGGCGGTCCCGAAGGGCACTGGCGCCGCTAGCGCCGGCGCCCGCGCGGAGGCCCTTCCATCAGCGTCGCCGTGATCGCCGCACCGGTGAGGACGATGAACCAGGAGAGGTAGATCCACAGCAGGAACAGCGGCAGCGCGGCGAGCGCGCCGTAGACAATCTGGTAGGTTGGCACCGCGACGACGTACGCGGCGAAACCGCGCTTGGCCGCCTCGAAGGCCAGCGCGGCGAACGCGGCGCCGGTGAACGCGGCGTTCCAGCGCACCGGCCGGGCCGGCACCAGCTTGTAGAGCAGCGCGAACGCTAGCATGCCCAGCGCCACCGCGATCGGCGTCGCGATCGAGGGCAGCGCCCGCGCTGCCCACGGCACGCTGTCGAACGTCATCTCGAGCAGCCACGAGGTCGAGTAGACGGCGGCGCCGACCAGCACCGGGCCCACGGTGGTGCCGATTCCCGCCACCAGCAGGCGGCGCAGCCCCGAGCGCGGGTCGTGCGCGTCCCAGATGGCGTTGATCTCGCGCTCGATCGTGCCGGCGAGCAGCAGCGCCGTCAGCAGCACCAGCGCGATCGACACGCCCTGCAGGTCGGCCGACTTGGCGACGAACTCGCGCAGGTACTGGCGGACGATCGCGCTGCTCCCGGGCACCATGTGGCGCAGCAGGAACCGTTCGAGCGCATCCAGCCAGCGCTCGAACAGCGGATACCGGGCGACGTAGGCGAACGCGACGGTGAACATCGGGACGAGACCCAGCACCGTCGTGAACGAGAGCGCCGCGACCGTCTTGGCGAGTCCGACCCCCGTCAGCCGGGCGCGAACGCCGGCAAACAGCGCGAACGGCCCCACGCGACCGCCGGATCTCACGCCACCAGCCGGGCGAGCCACCAGGCCGCGGCGGCGATCAGGCCGGAACCCGGGATGGTCAGCACCCACGCCCACACGATCCGTCCGGCGACACCCCAGCGGACGGCGGACAGCTTGTGCGTCGCGCCGACGCCCACGATGGCCCCGGTGATCGTGTGCGTCGTCGACACCGGGATGCCGAGCCCGGTGGCGAGGAACAGCGTCAGCGCGCCGCTGGTCTCGGCGCAGAACCCGCCGACCGGCTTCAGCTTGGTGATCTTCATGCCCATCGTCTTGACGATGCGCCAGCCGCCGAACAGCGTGCCGAGCGCGATCGCCGCCTGGCAGGACAGCACCACCCACAGCGGAATGTCGGACGCGCCGAAGTCGGCATCGAGCGAGCCGTGCGCGACCAGGATCAGCGCGATCACGCCCATCGTCTTCTGCGCGTCGTTGCCGCCGTGGCCGAGGCTGTACAGCGACGCCGACGCGAGCTGCAGGCGGCGGAACCAGCGGTCGATGCGGTAGGGCGAATGCTTCTCGAAGATCCACGCCACCGCCGTCATCAGCAGCATCGCCAGCGCGAAACCCAGCGCCGGGGACAGCACGATCGCCAGCGTGATCTTCAGGAAGCCGCTGCCGACGAGCGCCGCGAAGCCGCCCTTGGACACCGCCGCGCCGGCGAGCCCGCCGATCAGCGCGTGCGACGACGACGACGGCAGGCCGACCCACCAGGTGATCACGTTCCACGAGGTCGCGCCGATCAGCGCGCCCATCAGCACGTACTGGTCGACGACCCAGGCGTCGATGACGCCGCGGCCGATGGTCCTGGCCACCGCGAGTCCGAAGAACAGGAACGCGATGAAGTTGAAGAACGCCGCCCAGGCCACGGCGAACTGGGGCCGCAGCACCCGCGTCGACACGATCGTCGCGATCGAGTTCGCCGCGTCGTGGAAGCCGTTCATGAAGTCGAACGCCAGCGCGAGCACCACCAGCAGCACCAGCATCTCGAAGCTGATCGGCGTCATCGGGGCATCAACCTGGCGTCATCGCCGCCTGCGGGCCGCAACCGGACCGCGTCACGCGCTCTCGAGGACGATGCCCTCGATCAGGTTCGCGACGTCCTCGCACTTGTCGGTGACCGCCTCGAGCAGCTGGATGACTTCCTTCTGCTTGATGATCTCCTTGGCGTCGGGCTCCTCGCGGAACAGCTTCGCGAGCGCGGTGCGGAAGACGCGGTCGGCCTGGCTCTCGAGCCGGTCGATCTCGCCGCAGATGCGCAGGATCGCGTCGGCGTTCTTCATCGACGACAGCAGCGCCACCGCCTCCTGCATCCGCTCGGTCGTGTCGACGCACAGCGCCGCGAGCTGCTGCGCCTCGGGACCGACGTGCCGCACGTCGTAGAGGAACAGGCATTGCGCGACGTCCTCCATCAGGTCGAGGACGTCGTCCATGTCGGTGATGAGCCCGTGGATCTGTTCGCGGTCGAACGGGGTGATGAACGTCTGGTGCAGCATGTTGACCGTCTCGTGGGTGACCCGGTCGGCCTGCTTTTCGAACGACTCGATGGCCCTCGAGCGCGTCTCGAGGCTCGGCAGGTCCTCGAACAGCGCCGAGAGCTCGCGCGCGGCGGAAACGGCCAGCGCGGCGTGCTGGTTGAAGGCGTCGAAGAAACGCCCCTCGCGAGGCAACAGGCCCATTTTTTGGTTATCCTCCCCGAACGACGTGCAATTATCGCACGCGAAGGCCGCCCGCCCCGGGCACCGCGCCGCGACCGATCGTGAACGCCGGCGACCCGCGGCGAGCCCGACGCCCCCGTGCCGCATCCCCTGTCCCACGTTCCGGAGAAGTCGATGTCGACCCTGCCGCCTGCCGCCCGACCCGCCCCCGTGCCCGAGACCGCCGTGCTGGGCGGCGGCTGCTTCTGGTGCCTGGAGGCCGTGTTCGACGAGCTCGCCGGCGTCCGCGACGTGGTGTCGGGCTACGCCGGCGGCGCGTCGGCCCAGCCGAGTTACGAGGAGGTGTGCACCGGGCGCAGCGGGCACGCCGAAGTGGTCAGGATCGAGTTCGAGCCGGCGACGATCTCCTTCCGCGACCTGCTGACGGTGTTCTTCGCGATCCACGACCCCACGACGCGCGACCGCCAGGGCAACGACGTCGGACCGCAGTACCGGTCGGTGATCTTCTGCCAGACCCCGGAGCAGCGCGCGACCGCCGTCACCGTGGTCCGGGAACTCGACGCCGGCGGGCTGTTCCCGAACCCGATCGTCACGGAGATCGCGCCGGCGGCGCCGTTCTGGCCGGCAGAGGTCGACCATCAGGAGTACTTCGCGCGCAACGGCGGCCAGCCCTACTGCGCATTCGTCGTCGCGCCCAAGGTGGCGAAATTCCGCAAGCACTTCGTCGAGCGGCTGAAGAAGCCGGCCGGGTGACCGGCCGGGCCGGCCGCCGCCCCTCCGCCGAGGCGGCGCGACGAAGCCCGCGTCCGGTCAGCGCGCGGGGCGCCGGGCGAGATAGCCACCCGCGGCGAGGCTGGCACCGACCGCCCAGAACACCGGCGTGAGCCCGATGGTCGCGCCGAGCGCGCCGAACACCAGCGGTACCGCCACCGCCATCGACTGCACCACCGACATCCGCACGCCCGCCGCCTCGCCCATGCGACCGGGCGGCGAGTGGGTGTACAGCAGCGACATCACCATCGGCTGCCCGCTGCCGAGGCCCAGGCCCAGCGCGAACGACAGCGCCATCATCGTCGCCGCACCCGTCGTGAACGGGAAACCGCAGTACGCGACGGCCGCGACGAACAGCGCCGCGGTGAGCACCTCGAACTCGGTGAAGCGCCGGGCGATCAGCGGCATCGCCAGCCGGACGGCGAACGTCGCCAGCGCGAACGACGCCAGCACCATGCCGACCTGCGACGCGGTCAGCCCGGTGCTGGCGCCATAGACCGGGACGAAGATCGTGTGCAGATCCCACGCCAGCGCGAACAGCACGTTCAGCGCGAACACCCGGCGCAGCTTGGCGTGCGTGAGCAGCGACAGCACGCCGCCACCCGGCGCGGCCGACGCCGGCCGGGGTGTCGCCCGCGGCAGCCCCAGCCGGCCCGCTGCCAGTGCGACGATCGGCACCAGGGGAAAGACGACGAGCAGCGCGTAGGCGCTGCGAAAGCCCCAGTGGTCGATGACGAACCCGGTGACCAGCGGCCCGGCGAAGCTCGACAGCGAATAGCCGAGCGCCAGCAGACTGTAGCCTTCGGCACGGGTATCGGGCCCCGACAGTTCCCCGGTCGCGTACTGGGTGGCCACCTGAAAGGTCATGAACGAGGCGCCGATCAGCGTCGCCGCGACGTAGAGCGCCGGCAGCCCCGGCCACAGCGCGGGCAGCGCCGCGCCGCAGGCCACGCCGATCGACCCGGCCAGCATCGGTCGACGCACGCCGATCCGGTCGATCACGCGACCCGCCGGGACCGCGAGCAGCATCGGCAGGAACGCGTAAAGCGCGATCAGCAGGCCCGCCGTCGCCGCGGTGGCGCCGCCGGCCAGCGCGTCGAGGGTGACCGCGACGCGCGTGCCGGTGAGCACGATGTGGTTGGCCACCCCGAGGACGATCAGCGCCAGCAGCGTGCGCCGACGCGCGCCGCGCCGGAGGTCGACGTTGTTCACGGGTGATGGATGGAGGGGCAGCGAGGGCGGGTGCGGAGTCGGCGCCGGGTGCCGAAGGAGTTGCGTCGGCGCCGGATCGGGTCACCGCCGGCATGGCGGGAAGTCCTGATGCCGTTGCGCGGCTCTGCGTCGCGGCGCCCGGAACTGCCCTCGGCATCTTACGCCGACGGCGCGCCGCGCAGCAGTGTCGCCGGTCACCGACACGCCGATCGGCACCGCAGCGACCGTCGACGCGATGCCGCTTCGGGCCCGCGCCCGACGCAGCTGCGGCCAGCGGCCGCGCGCGGCGACGGACGGCAGGCCCGGGAGCTCCACCCAATTTTCCCTCTGCGGGGCATTCCGTTCCCTCGGGAATGCGGTATAGTTCCCGCCGATGAAGCAGGACGTACCCGCGACAGGAGGGTCTGCTTCAGACTGTACGGCGTAGTTGTCAGAAAGCACCAATCCATAGGAAGGAGACCATGGCTACCGCCAAGAAAGCAGCAAAGAAGCCCGCCGCGAAAAAGGCCGCCGCGAAGAAGCCGGCCGCGAAGAAGCCCGTCGCCAAGAAGGCGCCGGCGAAAAAGGCGCCGGCGAAAAAGGCCGCCGCGAAGAAGCCCGCCGCGAAGAAACCCGCCGCGAAGCGCAAGCCGAACGCAGCGTTCATGAAGGCCATGACGCCGTCGTCGGTGCTTGCCGCCGTGGTTGGCGCCAATCCGCTGCCGCGCACCGAAGTCACCAAGAAGATCTGGGACTACATCAAGAAGAACAAGCTGCAGGACGCCGTCAATCGCCGGCAGATCAACGCCGACGACAAGCTCAAGGCCGTGTTCGGCGGCAAGAGCAAGGTGTCGATGTTCGAGATGACCAAGCTGGTCTCGAACCACCTCAAGTAAGCGGAAGCAATTCCCGCGACGACGGCCGGTGGCGCCCTGCGCCCCGGCCGTTTTCTATCGTGGTCGGCACCTCGGTTGCCACGTGGGTTGCCACCTCGGTTGCACCCCACTGCCGACCCGATAGCCGACCCGATTGCCGACTCAATCGGCGGCGGTCATGCCGCGGGCGACGCCGGGCCGCGCCCCCAGCGCGTCGGCCCAGCGCACGAGGTGCGGCAGGTCACCCGCCGCGTCGACCAGCGCGCGGCGCACGGCGACGACCGGATAGAGCGCGAAGTCGGCGATCGACAGCTCGCCGGCCAGCCAGTCCTGCCGCGCGAGGTGGCGGTCGGCGACGCGCAGGATGCCGACGAGCCGCTCGGACAGGTAGCGCAGGTTCGGTTCCGATTTTTCCGGCGCGCGCACGCCCAGGTAATAGAGCGCACCGGAGGCCGAGGCCGCGTCCGCGCAGGCGAAGAACAGCCACTGCAGCGCGATCGCCCGCTGCGCCGGGTCGGCGGGCAGGAAGCGGCCGGACTTGGTCGCCGCGTAGAGGGCGATGGCGCCCGACTGCGCGAGCGCGAGCGGCGCGCCGCCCGGCCCGTCGGGATCGACGATCGCGGGAATCACGCCGGCGGGATTGATCGCCAGGAACGCGGGGGCGTGCTGCTCGTCTTTCGACAGGTCGACGCGGTGCACGCGGTACGCCAGCCCGCACTCTTCGAGCGCGATCGCCGCGCGCTGCCCGTTGGACGTGGGCCACGTGTAGAGGTCGATCATCGGCGGTTCTCCCGGAGGACGCGTGGGCCCGACGCCGGTGGCGTCCGTCGGCCCGGGATCGTCAGCGGCGGCCCGACAGCGCCGCGATGCGCTGCTCGATCGGCGGGTGCGTCGAAAACAGCGCCATGAAGCCGGCCTTGTCGGTGATGCCGAAGCCGTGCATCGCCTCGGGCAGCTGGCCCGCCTCGACGCCGCCCAGACGCTTCAGCGCGTTGATCATCGGCAGCGGCGAACCCAGGTATTCCGACGACCCGGCGTCGGCGCGGAACTCGCGCCGGCGGGAGAACCACGCGACGATCACCGACGCGAGGACGCCGAACACGATCTGGCAGACCATGACGGTGACGAAGTAACCGGGTCCCGTGCCGCGCTCGGTGCGGAACACCGCGCGATCGACGATCGAGCCGACGATGCGCGACAGGAAGACGACGAAGGTGTTGACCACGCCCTGGATCAGCGTCAGCGTCACCATGTCGCCGTTGGCGACGTGGGCGACCTCGTGCGCGAGCACTGCCTCGACCTCGTCCTTGTTCATCGTCTGCAGCAGGCCGGTGGAGACGGCGACCAGGGCAGAATTCCGGAACGCGCCGGTGGCGAAGGCGTTCGGATCTCCCTCGTAGATCGCGACTTCCGGCATGCCGATCCCGGCCTTCTGCGCGAGCCGCTGCACGGTCTCGACCAGCCAGCGCTCGGCGTCGTTCGACGGCGTCTCGATGACCTGCGCGCCGGTGGACATCTTGGCCATCATCTTCGACGACAGCAGCGAGATGATCGAACCGGTGAAGCCGATCACCGCCGAGAACATGAGGAGCTGCCCGAACTGCAGGCCGGTCGCGGAGGTCGCGACGCGGTCCAGCCCGAACACGCGCAGCATGATCGTGATCACCGCCATCACGGCGATGTTGGTCAGGAGAAAGAGGGCGATACGTTTCATGAAGGCTCCGTTGGGGAGTCGAAGGCGCGGCAAATGATAGCGCGGGAGATAGCGCGGGAGGAGGCCCGGTACGCCGGGGGCCGCCGGAGATTTCCCGGCGTCCGGCCCGGCACGCCCGACAGATGCGGGCGGGGCCGGCGCCGCACAAGGACCCTGCCGCCGGTCATGCGCCCGGGCCCGGCCGGGTCCAGGAATCCTTCAGCGTCACGGCGCGGTTGTAGACGGGCTTGCCCGGCACGTGATCCGCGAGGTCGGCAACGTAGTAGCCGTGCCGCTCGAACTGGAAGCGCGCTTCCGGCGGCGCCCCGGCCAGCGCCGCCTCGACATACGCGGCGATGACCCGCTTGGAATCGGGATTGAGGTCGTCGAGATAGTTGCGCTCGACGACCTCGGGCTCGGCGTCGTCGTCGCCGGCAACGACGACGGGCTTCGTCGGCGCCTCGGGTTCGGCAGCCGCGGCGTCGCCGCGCGCGCCCCAGGGATTGCGCGCCCCGGGAAACGGCACCCGGAACAGCCGGTCGTACAGGCGCACTTCCGCCGGCGCGGCGCCCGTCGCGCACAGCCAGTGGATGTTGCCCTTGACCTTGCGCGCATCCGCGCCGGCGGTGCCGCTCTTGGTCTCCGGGTCGTAGGTGCAGTGGACGACCGTGACGCGGCCCCCGGCGTCCTTCTCGACGCCGACGCACTTGACGATGTAGCCGTAGCGCAGCCTGACCTCGGCCCCCGGCGCGAGCCGGAAGTAGCCGGGCGGAGGGGCCTCGCTGAAGTCGTCGCGCTCGATCCACAGCTCGCGCCCGAACGGCAGCGCGCGCTTGCCCAGCTCGGGATGCTGCGGATGGTTCGGCGCCAGGCAGTCCTCGGTCGCGCCTTCGGGATAGTTGTCGATGACGAGCTTGAGCGGGTCCAGCACCGCGATGCGCCGCTCGGCCCGCGCGTTGAGATCCTCGCGCATGCAGTCCTCGAGCACGCTCATGTCGATCCAGGAGTCCGCCTTGGACACGCCGATGCGCTCGGCGAAGAGGCGGAAGCCCTCCGGCGTGAACCCGCGCCGCTGCGCGCCGACCAGCGTCGGCATCCGCGGATCGTCCCAACCATCGACCAGGCGGTTTCCGACCAGCTCGATCAGCTTGCGCTTCGACAGCACGACGTAGGTGAGGTTGAGCCGCGCGAATTCGTGCTGCTGCGGCAGCGGCCGCTCGAGCTGGCCTCCGTCGGCGAGCCTTTCGATCACCCAGTCGTAGAGCGGCCGGTGGTCCTGGAACTCCAGCGTGCAGATCGAGTGCGTGATCCGCTCGAGCGCGTCGGAAATGCAGTGCGTGTAGTCGTAGAGCGGGTACACGCACCAGGCGTCGCCGGTGCGGTGGTGCGAGGCGTGGCGGATCCGGTAGATCGCCGGGTCGCGCATGTTGACGTTGGGGCTCGCCATGTCGATCTTCAGGCGCAGCACGTGCGCGCCGTCCGGGAACTCGCCGGCCTTCATCCGCCGGAACAGGTCGAGGTTCTCGGCGACGCCGCGGTCGCGCCACGGGCTCGGTGCGCCCGGTTGCGTCAGCGTGCCCCGCGTGGCCCGCATCTCGGCGGCCGACTGGCTGTCGACGTAGGCCAGCCCCTGCTCGATGAACCATTCGGCAAAGCGGTAGAGGTCGCCGTAGTAATCGGACGCGTGGTAGCGGTGCTCGCCCCAGTCGAAGCCGAGCCAGCGCACCGCGTCGGCGATCGAGTCCTCGTATTCGACGTCCTCCTTGACCGGGTTGGTGTCGTCGAAGCGCAGGTGGCAACGGCCGCCGTTCTCGGCGGCGAGGCCAAAATTGAGGCAGATCGACTTGGCGTGCCCGTAATGGAGGTATCCGTTCGGCTCGGGGGGAAAGCGCGTGACCACCCGGCCGCCGTATTTGCCGCTGCGGTTGTCCTCGGCGATGACCGCGCGCAGGAAATTCGAGGCCGGCGCCTCGTCGGCCGCGCGGCCTTTGCCCGCGTTCCGGGGGGTTCCTGGCGTTTGCCGCGTTGCAACACTCATTGGCGTTTGTTCATGAACAAGACGGTCGATCAGCGCATTCTAACCGGTGGGGGGGTGCCCGTCATTCGACACCTGCCCCGGGTCCCCCGGGCGTCGCCCCGAAACCCGCGCCGGGCAAGGCTTTCCACGGGGTCGCCGCGCGCCGCGGCGCCGGGTTTTCCACAAATCCTGTGGATAATAGTGTGCATATCTTGTACATTCGGCCGCTAAGTCCCACGCCCGCCGGCAAATTCGTTGCGGTGCCCAGAATTTGGCCGACTTTTTTCACCGTCGCGTCAAGCAGTTGGAGCAGCGTTCCCCGAGCGCCGCGCGGGTCGTCCGGACCGGATTTGCCGCCTGGATGACCGTCCGATGACCGTTCAGCCCGCCATTTCCGTCCAGGACAAACGAGCTGCTGCGGTCGCCTTGTCGAACCGCCACCCGCGCGTACGTCGCGCCTGGAGCCTGCCCTCGCGGGTATCGTAACGCCACCATGCCCGACTCCTTCCCGGCGCCTCCGCCCGGCCTCTCGGTGCCCGAGCCGCGTCGGCCCATGACCCCGCCCGACACCGTCCTGCCGGTGGCGCGCTTCGTCGCGTCGGTCCGGCTGCTGCTCGAACGCGACATCGGGCTCGTCTGGGTCGCCGGCGAGATCTCCAACTTCACCCGCGCGGCCTCGGGTCACTGCTACTTCAACCTGAAGGACGCCGGCGCGCAGGTGCGCTGCGTGTTCTTCCGCCACAAGGCGCAGCACGTCGGCTTCACGCTGAAGGACGGGGTCGCCGTCGAGGTGCGGGCGACGGCGAGCCTGTACGAGGCGCGCGGCGAATTCCAGCTCAACGTCGAGACCGCGCGCCTCGCCGGCGTCGGAGTGCTGTACGAGCGCTTCGCCCGGCTGAAGGCGCGGCTCGAGGCGGCGGGCTGGTTCGACGCCGCGCGCAAGCGTCCGCTGCCGGCGCACCCGCGCGCCGTCGGCGTGGTGACCTCGACGCGCGCCGCGGCGCTGCGCGACGTGCTGACCACGCTGCGCCGCCGCTGGCCCGCGCTGCCGGTGATCATCTATCCGACCGCGGTCCAGGGCGACGGTGCCGCCACCGAGATCGCGCAGGCGATCCGCGCGGCGAATGCGCGGGCCGAGGTCGACGTGCTGCTCGTGGTGCGCGGGGGCGGGTCGATCGAGGACCTGTGGGCGTTCAACGAGGAGGTCGTGGCCGAAGCGGTGTTCGAGTCGGCGCTCCCGGTCGTGTCGGGCGTCGGTCACGAAACCGACTTCACCATCTGCGATTTCGTCGCCGATGCGCGCGCGGCGACGCCGACCGCCGCCGCCGCGCTGGTCACCCCCGACCGTGCGGCGCTGGCGCACATCGCGGCTGCGCTGGCCCAGCGGCTCGCGCGCGCCGGGGCGCGGGCGGTGGAGCTGCCGATGCAGCGCATCGACGGTCTCGCGCGCCGGCTCACGCACCCCAGCGCGCGGCTCGACGGCCAGCGCCGCGACCTGGGCGCGCTGGCGGCGCGCCTCGCGCGCGCCTTCGCCCACGCCCACGCGATGTCCGCGCGGGCGACCGACAACCTCCGACATCGCTACACCGTCGTCGTGCGCGCCCCGCTGCCGCAGCTCGCTGCGACGCGCACGGCGGCGACGGCGCTCGCCCGCGCCGGCCGCATCGGCGTCGACCGCATCGAATACCGGGTCGCGGCGCTGGCGCAGAACCTGGCGCACCTCAGCCCGCAGGCGGTCCTCGACCGCGGCTACGCGATCGTCACCCGGCCGGACGGGCGCGTCGTCCAGGACGCCGCGACGCTGGCGCCGGGCGACGCGGTCGAGCTGGCGCTCGCGCGCGGCCGCGCCGGCGCGACGATCACGCGCCCGGGATCGGGATGACGCGCAAGTAGCTTCCGGGTCCCGCGAGCGTTGCTGGAAACGTGCGCAGCGCCGCCGCGCCACGCGCAGGTCGGACCGCCGCAGTGCGCAGCGCTGCCGCGCCACGCCGGCGTCGAGCCCGAAACCCGTGCGACGCCGGTCAGGCCTCGTCGGGGTCGGGGTCGTCGACCGCGTTCCCGCTGCGCAGCCGCGCGATGACGTCGGCGGGCGCCTGCGCGGCGATCTTCGGCGTGTCGGTCACGACGTCGGCGTTCTGCGCGCGGTGCCGCAGCGCGTGATCGATCAGCACCAGCGCCAGCATCGCCTCCGCGATCGGCGTCGCGCGGATGCCGACACAGGGGTCGTGGCGGCCGTGCGTGTTGACGATCACCGGCGACCCGGCGAGGTCGATCGAATGGCGGTCGAGCCGGATCGACGACGTCGGCTTGACGGCGATCGAGACGACGACGTCCTGCCCGGTCGAGATGCCGCCGAGGATGCCGCCGGCGTGGTTGGACGCGAATCCCTGCGGCGTCATCTCGTCCGAGTGCAAGGTGCCGGGCTGCGTGACCGCCGCGAACCCGGCGCCGATCTCGACGCCCTTGACCGCGTTGATGCCCATCATCGCGTGGGCGATGTCGGCGTCGAGACGGTCGTACACCGGTTCGCCCCAGCCGACCGGCACGCCCGAGGCGATGACCTCGATCCGCGCGCCGACCGAATCGCCCGACTTGCGCAGCCGGTCCATGAACGCCTCGAGACCGGGCACGACGGCGGCATTGGCGACGAAGAACGGGTTGTCGTGCACGTGATCCCAGGACGCGAACGGGATCGCGTTGGGCCCGATCTGCGTGAGATGGCCGCGGACGACGACCCCGTAGCGCTCCTCGAGCCACTTCCTGGCGACGGCGCCGGCTGCGACCCGCACCGCGGTCTCGCGCGCCGACTGCCGGCCGCCGCCGCGATAGTCGCGGATGCCGTATTTCTGCCAGTACGTGTAGTCCGCGTGACCCGGCCGGAACGTCGCGGCGATGCCGGCGTAGTCCTTGCTGCGCTGATCCTCGTTGCGGATCAGCAGCGCGATCGGCGTGCCGGTCGTGCGACCGTCGAACACGCCGGAGAGTATCTCGACCGTGTCCGACTCGCGTCGCTGCGTGACGTGGCGCGAGGTGCCCGGCTTGCGCCGGTCGAGGTCGCGCTGGATGTCGTCGGCGGAGAGCACCATGCCCGGCGGGCAGCCGTCGATGACGCAGCCGATCGCCGGTCCGTGCGACTCGCCGAACGAGGTGACGCAGAAGAGCTTGCCGATGGTGTTGCCGGACATGGCGCTGGCGACGCTGAGCGCGTCGAAGACGTAGTGAACAAGATCACGCGATGCTGCGTTTCAGTGTAGCACGCAGCGAGGGGGGCTTTCGTTCGACTCCCGACGCGCACCGCGCACGGCATTGACCTAGAATTCCGGGCAGGCAAGCCGACCCGAATCACCGCCCCGAGCGCGACCATCGCCACCGCCATTCCATCCGTCGACATCCCCGCATTGCCCGCCGCCCTGATCGGGAAACTGCGCAGCGCGCGCTCGGTCGTGGCGCTGACCGGCGGCGGGCTTGCCGCCGAGTCCGGCGTCCCCTCGCTGTCGGCCGCGCGGACGGGGATGTGGGCCGGCTTCGATCCGCTCGAACTCGCGACACCCGCGGCGTTTGCCCGCAATCCCAAGCTCGTCTGGGACTGGTACGCGTGGCGGCGCGAACTGCTCGCGGACGTCCGGCCCAACGCCGGCCACGTGGCACTGGCCGATCTCGCGCGGCACGTTCCCGGCTGCCTGGTCGTGACGCTCAACGTCGACGGCCTGCACCAGCGCGCCGGCACCACGGACATCGTCGAGCTGCACGGCAACCTGCGACGCGCCCGCTGCTCGCGCGACGGCACGCCGGCGGCGTCCTGGGACGACTCGAGCCCGCGGCTGGCCCCGACCTGCGCCGGCTGCGGCGCACCGCTGCGTCCGGACGTGGTCTGGTTCGAGGAGAGCATCGGCGACGACGTCGTCGGTGCGGTCGAGCGTGCGGCGCGCGGCTGCGACGTGCTGCTCGTCGTGGGCACCGCGGCCGAGGCCTATCCGGCCGCTCTGCTGCCGGCGTACGCGCACCATCACGGCGCCACCGTCGTCGAGATCAATGCGCGCCCGACGCGGCTGACGCCGCGCGTCGACGTCGTGCTGCGGGGCTCCGCCGCCGACGTGCTGCCGGCGCTGCTGCGCGCGGCCTTCGGCTAGGGGCGACCTGCCGCTGGGTCGGGCGGCAGCGGCGCCCGCGGTCGTGGCCCGCCGGACGGGTCGCGGCCGGTCAGCGCTGCTCGCCGCGCAGCGCGAGCACGGCGGCCTCGAGCCGCCCGGACGACGCCTCCTCCGGCGCGATCGGCGCCCCGACGACGAGCGCGATGCGCGAGAAGATGCCGCGCACTCGGCGCATCGCCCGGCCCCGGTGCGAGCGGCTGAAGAAGCTGCCCCACAGGCCCGACAGCGCCATCGGGATCACCGGCACCGGCGTCGCGGCGACGATCTGCGCGACCCCGGGACGGAACGGGTTCATCTCGCCCGTCTCGGTGAGCCTGCCTTCGGGGAAGATGCCGACGATCTCGCCCGCCTCCAGCGCCTCCTTCGCCGTGGCGAACGCGCGGTCCTTCATCGTCGCGTCCTCCTTGGCGGGCGCGATCGGGATCGAGCGCATGGTGCGGAAGATGAACGACAGCACCGGCACGCGGAAGATCCGGTGGTCCATGACGAAGCGGATCGGCCGGCGGACGCTGGCGGCGATCACGACCGCGTCGACGTAGCTCACGTGGTTGCAGACGATCACGCAGGGGCCCTCGTCCGGCAGGTGCTCGAGCCCCTGGCTGCGCACGCGGTAGAACGTGTGGACCAGCAGCCACGCGAGGAAGCGCATCAGGAACTCGGGCACCAGGCCGTAGATGAACACCGCGACCGCGGCGTTCATCAGGCCGGTGACCAGGAAGAGCTCCGGAATCGACAGCCCCATCGCCAGCAGCGCGATCGCCAGCAGCGCCGAAGCGACCATGAACACCGCGTTGAGGATGTTGTTGGCGGCGATGATCCGCGACCGGTGCGACGGCGCGCTGCGCTCCTGGATCAGCGCGTACAGCGGCACGATGTAGAAGCCGCCGAAGAGCCCGATCAGCACCAGGTCGATCGCGACGCGCCAGTGCCGCGGGTCGTCGAAGAACACCGCCAGCCCGCCGGTGCCCTGCGCGGCGAGGCCGCGGCTCGACCACCAGAGGTCGACGGCGAACAGCGTGAGCCCGATCGATCCGAACGGCACCAGCCCGAGTTCGACCTTGCGCCCCGACAGCCGCTCGCACAGCAGCGAGCCGACGCCGATGCCGACCGAGAACAGCGCCAGCAGCATCGTCACCACCCGGGCGTCGCCGCCCAGGGTGTCGCGGGCGAAGCCGGCGAACTGGGCGAGGAACGTCGCGCCGTAGAACCAGAACCACGAGATGCCCAGCATCGACAGCCAGACGACGCGGTTGCCCTGCGCGAAGCGGAGGTTCTTCCAGGTCTCGGTGAACGGGTTCCAGTTGATCCGCAGATCCGCGTCGACGGGGGGAGTGTGCGGAATGCCGCGGCTCGCGAGCCAGCCGGCCACGGCGATCGCGATCGACAGCGCGCCCGCGTACACCGGTCCGGCGGGCTCCATCGCGACGACCAGCCCGCCGGCGATGGTGCCGAGCAGGATGGCGACGAAGGTGCCCATCTCGACCAGGCCGTTGCCGCCGACGAGTTCGGCGTTCGACAGGTGCTGCGGCAGGATCGCGTATTTCACCGGGCCGAACAGCGTCGAGTGCACGCCCAGCAGCGCCAGCGCGACGAACAGCAGCGCGAGGCTGCGCTGCCAGAAGCCGGCCAGCCCGATGACCATGATCGCGATCTCGAGCAGCTTGATCCAGCGGATCAGCCGCGACTTCTCGTACTTGTCCGCGAGCTGGCCCGAGGTCGCCGAGAACAGCACGAACGGCAGGATGAAGACCGCGCCGGCGAGATTGACCAGTGCGTTGGGGTCGAGCGCGGTCATCGACGCCGCCTGGAACGCGACGAAGATGACCAGCGCGTTCTTGTAGACGTTGTCGTTGCCGGCGCCGAGGAACTGGGTCCAGAAGAACGGCGCGAAGCGGCGCTGCTTCAGCAGGTCGAACTGGTTCGGGGCATGCATTGGGCGGCCGGTCGCGTGGATTGTCGCGGAGCTTGCTTGACGCGCGGCATTCCGACAAGGGCCGGCGCCGCCGGCCCGCGTTCCGCTAGAATCCGCATTCGACCCGCCCCGCCCGCCCATGCGCCAATACCTCGACTTCATGCGGCACGTCCGCGACCACGGCCACCGCAAGGACGACCGCACGGGCACCGGCACGCTGTCGGTGTTCGGGCACCAGATGCGATTCGACCTCGCCGCGGGGTTCCCGCTGGTGACGACGAAGAAGGTTCACACCAAGTCGATCGTCCACGAGCTGCTGTGGTTCCTGCGCGGCGAGACAAACGTGCGGTCGCTTCAGGCGGCGGGCGTGACGATCTGGGACGAGTGGGCCGACGCCGACGGCAACCTGGGGCCGGTCTACGGCTCGCAGTGGCGCAGCTGGCCCCTCCCGGACGGCGGCCACGTCGACCAGATCGCCAATGTCGTCGCCGAGATCCGGCGCAACCCGGATTCGCGGCGACTGATCGTCTCGGCGTGGAACGTCGGCGAGATTCCGAAGATGAAGCTCCCGCCGTGTCACGCGTTCTTCCAGTTCTACGTCGCCGGCGGGCGGCTGTCGTGCCAGCTCTACCAGCGCAGCTGCGACATCTTCCTCGGCGTGCCGTTCAACATCGCGTCGTACGCCCTGCTGACGCACCTGGTCGCGCAGCAGTGCGACCTCGGCGTCGGCGATTTCGTCTGGACCGGCGGCGACTGCCATCTCTACCGCAACCACCTCGAGCAGGTCGACACCCAGCTGGGCCGCACGCCGTTCCCGCTGCCGAGGCTCGAGTTGCGCCGGCGGCCGCCGACGATCTTCGACTACGCGTACGACGACATCGGGTTCGTCGACTACCAGTCGCATCCCGGGATCCGGGCGCCGGTCGCGGTCTGACCGGCCGCGTGGCCACGCCGGCCGCGCCGGCCCGCCCACGCCGCGCCGCCGGTGCATCCTCGCGTGCGGCCAAGCGCGGCGCAAAAAAAACCCGCCGGGAGGAAGTGGGCGGGCAAGGGGGATCGTTCCGGGCGTATCGCCCCCGGACGGCGGCGGCGTCAGACGATCGAGCGCGCGGCGCTGATGCGGTCGGCCAGCGCGTCCAGCGCGGCCTGCTGCGACGGCGACGGCGCGTCGTCGTCGCGCCAACCGGACGCGGACGAGTCGTCGCGGGTCGACGGAGCGACCAGCCAGTGCTGGGCGAAGTCGGGCGAGAAGCTGTCCATGGTCGGGGTCCGGTGGGTTCGGTTGCTTGCGCGTTCAATCAAGCAATCACCGTGCCACGCACGAGCCGATGGGCGGCGACGCGGCCGCCGGCGCGTCCGTTCACCGGTTCTTCCCTCTGCCGCCCGGCGAAACGCCTCGACTCGAACCGCGGCCGATGCCGCAGCGCGCCAACCGGCGCGATGCGCGATTGTCGCGTTATGCCGACAGCATAACGGCGCGCAAACCCAAGTCATTGAATAAAATGCATTTGTTCTGTCGCCCGCCGGCGACAGCGCGGCGATGCCGTGCCGCAGCAGCGCAGTCAGCCCTTGCCTTCCTTGAACATTCCCGGCTCGAGATGGTGGCGCTGCAGCAGCTTGTAGAACTCGGTGCGGTTGCGCTTGGCCATCGCGGCCGCCTGCGTGACGTTGCCGCCGGTGATCTTGAGCAGCCGCACGAGGTAGTCGCGCTCGAAGGTCTTGCGCGCCTCCTCGAACGGCACCAGCGCGCTCGCGTCCTCGCGCAGCGCCGTCTGCACCAGCGTCGCCGGGATGACCGTGGTCGTCGCCAGCGCGACCGCCTGCTCGAGCAGGTTGAGGAGCTGCCGCACGTTCCCCGGCCAGGGGGCGGCGATCAGCATCGCCATCGCCTCCGGCGCCAGCGTCAGCGCCGGCCGCTTGTAACGCTCGGCGAGCTTGCGCAGGAAGTGCGTCGCGAGCAGCGGAATGTCCTCGCGGCGGTCGGCCAGCGCGGGCAGTTTCAGAGACACCACGTTCAGCCGGTAATACAGGTCCTCGCGGAACTGCCCGGCGTCCCGGGCCTCCTCGAGGTTGCGGTGGGTGGCGGAGATGACGCGCACGTCGACGGGAATCTGCTGCGTCGCGCCGACCGGGCGCACCTCGCCTTCCTGCAGCACGCGCAGCAGCTTGACCTGCAACGGCAGCGGCATGTCGCCGATTTCGTCGAGCAGCAGGGTCCCGCCGTCGGCCGTCTGGAACAGCCCCTTGTGCGCCTGCACGGCGCCGGTGAACGCGCCCCGGGCGTGGCCGAACAGCTCGGATTCGAGCAGCTCGCCCGGGATCGCGCCGCAATTGACGGCGACGAAGGGCTTGTCGCGCCGCGGGCTGGCGCGGTGGATCGCCCGCGCGAGCAGCTCCTTGCCGGTCCCCGATTCGCCGTAGATCAGCACGCTGGCGTCGGAGTCGGCGACGAGCTTGGCCTGCCGGAGCAGGTCCTCCATCTGCGGGCTGCGGGTGATCAGGCCTTCGCGCCACGCGCCGCCGACCTCGTCGGTGCCGATCGAGTCGTTGCCGGCGACCTTGAGCGCCGCCGCGACCTTGGCCAGCAGGTCCTGGCTGTCGAACGGCTTGGTCAGGAAGCCGAACACGCCCTGCTGCGTTGCCGCGACTGCATCGGGAATCGTGCCGTGCGCGGTGAGGATGATCACCGGCAGCGACGGATGCTGGCGGTGGATCGCCTCGAACAGCTGCATGCCGTCGATGCCGGGCATCCTGAGGTCGGTGACGACGATGCCCGGCCGCGCGATGGTCAGCGCCGCAAGCGCGGTTTCGCCGCTGTCCGCGGTGCGCACGCGATAGCCGGCCGACACCAGGCGCAGGCTGATCAGCTTCAGCAGGTCGGGATCGTCGTCGACCAGCAGGATGTCGCCGGAATGCGCCATGTTCATCTGGGAGCCTCGTGTTCGGTCGCCGCTAGCGTCCGCCGCCGGACCCGCCGCCGGACCCGCCACCCGACCCGCCATCGCCGCCGCCGCTGCGGACGCGATCGCGCAGCAGGTTCCGCTCCAGCGCGCGCAGCGCCTCGAGCTTCTGGATCAGCACGTCGGCCTTCTGCTGTTCGTCGCGGACGGCGCGCAGCCGCTCCTGCACCTGCGCGCTCAGCACCGCGGCGAGCGTGCGCAGCGGCGAGCCCGGCGGGGACGGTCCCTTCAGCACGTTGTCGAGCAATTGCTGCGCGCGCTGGTCGTCGGCCGGTCCCGCGCGTCCCAGCGTGTAGAGCATGGCCAGCCGGATCCGGTTGGCGTCGTTGCGCGAGCGCGCGAGCGCCTGGGTCGCCGCCGCAGTCTCCCGCCGGACGTCGTCGGCATTCAACGCGGTGAAGCGCGCCAGGTCGGCCAGCAGCGCCGCCAGTTGCTGCTCCTCGGTGGGTTCCGCCGGCGGTGGCACCGCGGCCGGCGGTGTCGGAGCCGGCGCCGCGGCGGGGACGCCGACGGTCGGCGACGGCTCGATCGTGCCCGGGACGGGCGCGGGCGACGGTGCCTCGGGGCGCTCGGGCGGTGTCTCTATCGGCGGCTCGACCGGCTCCACCGGCGGGTACTCGACCATCGGCACGGGCGGCGGCACCGACGCGATCAGCGCCGCATCGTCGCCCTCGTCGTCGGCAGCCAGCAACGGCGCCGGTGCCGGTGTCGCGCAACCGCCGACGACCAGCGCGGCCGCCAGCAGCGCCGCAAGCCGCCAGCGCAGCGGTCCCGACGAGTGCGGAGCCGACCGTCGCGCCCGGCTCATGAAGTTCCCGTCGCGGTCGTCACGTCGCGCCGGCGCGGCGGGGCGCCGGAAACCGTGACCGCACCCTGCGATGTCGGCGAGATCGTCGCATCGCCGAGCGCCAGCGGCAGCATCAGGCGGAAACGCGCGCCGCGCCTGCCGTCGCGACGGTCGCCGACCTCGATCCGGCCGCCATGCGCCAGCGCGTATTCGCGGGCGATCGCGAGCCCGAGTCCGGAACCCTTGACGCGGCCCTGGACCGGCGCCTGCCCCTGATAGAACGAATCGAAGATGCGGTCGCGTTCAGCCGGGTCGACCCCGTGGCCCTGGTCGCTGACGTCGAGCAGCGCGATGCCGTCGGCGGTGGCCAGATCGAGCCGGATGACGCCCGACCGCGGCGAGTACTTGACCGCATTCGAGACCAGGTTGTCGACGACGGTGCGCAGCTTCTCCGCATCGCCGGTGACCAGCGCCGGCTCCAGCTTCGCGTCGAACGTGATCATCCGCGCGAACGCAGCGAGCTTGTGCTCGCGCAGCACCCGGCGCACGACGTCGGGCAGGTGCACCGGCCCGACGGTCGCGGGCTCCACCGCGCGCGTCTGGTGATACCTGAGCAGGTCCTCGATCAGCTTCTGCAGCGACAGCGTGTTCTCGCGCACGATGCGAACGATGTCCTTCTGCTGCTGCGACAGCGTGCCGCCGACGTTGTCGCGCAGCAGCTCGGCGCCTTCGCGCACTGCGGTCAGCGGCGTCTTGAGCTCGTGCGAGACGTGGCGCAGGAAGCGGTTCTGCTGCTGCTCGAGATCGGAGAGGCGCGCGCGCAGCCACTCCAGCCGCTGCCCGAGGTAGCGCAGATCCTGCGGCCCGTCGACCTCGATCGCGTGGGTGAAGTCGGCGGTGCCGAGCTGCCTGATCGCCTGGTCGAGCTGGCGGATCGGCCGCGCGATCAGGACGGCGAACAGGATCGCCAAGGCCAGCGCGATGCCCGCCGTCGCGAACACCAGCCAGATCCACTTCTGTCGCCCCGCGGCGGCGGTCTTGGCGAGATCCTCGGTCGCGCGGTCGGTGAGCGCGCGGGCGGCGACCTGCAGCGACTGCGCGCCGTCGGCGAGGCGCGCGAAACCGTCGGCAAGCTGCAGTTGCGCGTCCGGACCGCGCTCGTGCGCCGCCAGCCGTTCGGCCAACCGGCCCTCGCTCGCCGTCAGCGCGGCCAGCGTCGCCGCCTGCGCCGGCTCGAGCGGCAGCTGCGACAGCGCTTTCGCGGCCTGGCCGAATTCCAGGCGGATGCGGCCGTAGTCCTCGAGCAGCGCCGCGTCGTCGAGGATGAGGTACTGGCGAACGATGCGCTCGAGCGTGACCGAATGCTCGTAGAACTGGCGGCTCGCGCGGCCGGCCTCCGCCGCCTGCGTCACCGCCTGCTGCGCCTGCGACTGCAGCCGGTCGAGCGACAGGATCAGCTCCGCCAGCGCATAGACGAGCGGCAGGCTCACCAGCAGGAAGCCCAGCAGAATGAACTTGAGGAATGACCGCGGGTAGTACACGCGAAGAGGCCCACCGCTATAATCCGCCGGGAATTATGACACCTCACCGCACCCCGCGCCCGCTTCCCGCACTGGCAATCATCGTCGCGGTCGCGCGAAACGGCATCATCGGCGCGGCCAACCGCCTGCCATGGCGCCTGCCCGAGGACCTGAAACGGTTTCGCGCACTGACCACCGGGCACGCGATCATCATGGGGCGCCGGACGTGGGAATCGATCGGCCGCGCGCTGCCGGACCGGCAGAACATCGTCGTCACGCGCAGGTCGGGCTACGCGGCGGCGGGCGCCGATGTCGCCGATTCGCTCGACGCGGCGCTCGCTGCCGTCACGATGCCGGGCCCGGCGTTCTGCATCGGCGGCGGCGAGTTGTATCGCGAGGCGTTGCCGCGCGCGACCACGCTGCATCTCACCGAGATCCATCAGGCCGTTCCCGGCGACGCGAGCTTTCCGCCGGTCGATCGCAGCATCTGGCGCGAGACGTCGCGCGTCGCCGGCGCCGCCGACCCCGGCGGGCTCGGCTACGACTTCGTCACCTACGAACGCCGCTAGCGCCCCCGGCGCCGTTCGACGTGCGCCCCCGCGCGCGCCGGCTCTGCGCCGGTCGGTCCCGCAAGCACGCCCCACGATGACCGCGGCCCGGGCGCAGGCGCAGGCGCAGACGCAGTCGCGGCCGCCGACCGGGCCACCGGTCCCGCGACGGCCGGCGTGGCCACCCCGGCACGGCGCGCATTATGATAACGTCATAGACCGTCGCCAGGAGTTCGCCATGCGTCATGCCGCCCGTACGATCGAAACGTCCTCGGCGACCCGCCGCTGCCGGCGGCAGGTCGCGGCCGTCGCCATGAACATCGCCGCCGTGACGGTCGTCGCGCTGGCTGCGCCGGCATTCGGCGCGGGCCACTCGCTGCGCTTCTTCGGGACCGGCGCCGGCGACGTCGATCGCGTCAAGATCCGCGTCGACGACCCCGTGACGACGCTGCCGGGTCCGGCGATCGACGTCGGCGGCGCCGACTTCACGCTCGAGTTCTGGCTGAAGGGCGCCCCCGGCGGCAATACCGCGGCCGCCGTGACCTGCGGCGCCAACGCCGCGTGGGTCAACGGCAACGTCGTCGTCGATCGCGACCGCTACAACCAGGACCGCAAGTTCGGTGTCTCGATCGCGGGAGGCCGCATGGTCTTCGGCGTGTCGGGCGCCGGCACCGGCGACCGCACGCTGTGCGGCACGACCAGCGTCCTCGACGGCGCCTGGCACCACGTTGCCGTGCAGCGCCGCCGCAGCGACGGCTTCCTGTGGCTCTACGTCGATGGAACCCTCGAGGCGTCGGGTGACGGCCCCGACGGCGACGTCTCGTATCCCGACGACGGCGTGCCCGGCAACTTCTGCGGCGGCCCCTGCACCGCCAGCGACCCGTTCCTCGTGCTCGGCGCCGAAAAGCACGACGCCGGCCCTGCGTATCCGTCGTTCTCCGGCTGGCTCGACGAATTCCGCGTCTCGACGCGACTGCGTTACGCGACGGCGTTCCCGCGGCCGCGCGCACCGTTCGTCGTCGACCGGCACACGGCGGCGCTCTATCACTTCGACGGCGGCAACGGCACCTCGCTGTACGACGAAACTCGTGGCGCCGACGGCCTGATCAGGCGCGGCGGCGGTGCCAACGGGCCGGCCTGGTCGCCCGACAGCCCGTTCAGCGTCGGCAGCCTCGCCGCCGGCGCGCCGTTCCGCCTCACGCCCCATGTCAGCGGGCTGTCCAGCCCGATCGACATCGCGTCGGCGAACGACGGCTCCGGCCGCCTCTATGTCGTCGAGCAGGCGGGTCGCATCCGGATCGTGCGGAACGGCGTGCTCAACGCCACCCCCTTCCTCGACATCACGGGCAAGACCGCGGCGTCCGGCGAGCGCGGGTTGCTGGGCGTCGCGTTCCACCCGAATTACCGGACCAACGGCCTGCTGTTCGTCTACTACACGCGCAGTGCCGACGGCGCGCTGGTGATCGAACGTTACCAGCGCTCGACCGGCAACGTCGAACTGGTCGCCCAGACGCCGGCGACGGTGCAGACGCTGCTGACGATTCCCCACGCGTCGGCGAGCAACCACAACGGCGGCAAGCTCGCATTCGGCCGCGACGGTTACCTGTACATCGGCACCGGCGATGGCGGCGGCGGCAACGATCCCGACCAGAACGGCCAGAACCTCGGCACGCGACTCGGCAAGATGCTGCGCATCGACGTCGACGCGCCACCGATCCCCGGGCTCGCGTACGCGGTGCCGGCGAGCAACCCCTACGCGGGCCAGACCTGCAACGGCGCCGGCGTCGGCACCTGCCCGGAGATCTGGGCCTACGGGCTGCGCAATCCGTGGCGCTTCAGCTTCGATCGCGCCACCGGCGCGCTCTTCATCGGCGACGTCGGCCAGGGCGCGCGCGAAGAGGTCGACTTCGAACCGGCCGGCGCCGCGGGTGGCCGCAACTACGGCTGGCGCATCATGGAAGGCACGATCTGCACTCCGGGCGTGAACCCCAGCTGCACGCCACCCGCCAACCACACGCCGCCGGTCCTCGAATACAGCCACGACGCGGCGGGTGGGGTGTCGATCACCGGTGGCTTCCGTTACCGCGGCAGCCGGGTGCCCGGACTCGCGGGCGCGTACCTGTACGGCGACTTCGGCAGCAGCCGGATGTGGGCGGCGACCGTCGACGACGCCGGCGCCTGGACCGCGACCTTCGTACGGACGGCGCCGACCGGCATGAGCGCATTCGGCGAGGACGAGTCGGGCGAGCTCTACGTCGCCGGCTACGGCAACGGCACCGTCTACCGGATCGACCCCAACGACACCGACGGCGACGGATTGCCGGATTGGTGGGAGACCGCCTACTTCGGCGTCGTCGATGCAGCGCCCGGCGCCGATGCCGACGGCGACGGCGCCAGCAACCTGTCCGAATACCTCGGCGGCACCGACCCGCTGACGACGCAGAGCGCACCGCCGCCGTTCATCGTGCCGCCGACGGTCGCCATCTTCCGTCCATCGCAGGCGCGTTTCCACGTCGACACCGACCGCGACGGCGTCGCCGACCTCAAGCTCTACATGGGCGGCGCCGCCGACGTGCCGCTCGCCGGCCGCATCGATGTCGATGGGCGCAACGATCCCGTCGTCTACCGCAACGGGGTCTGGTATGCCGACACCAACCGCGACGGCGTCGCCGACGTGACGATCGGCTTCGGCGGCGTTCCCGGCGACCGGCCGCTGCTGGCCGACCTCAACGGCGACGGCCGCGACGACCTGGTCATCTTCCGCGGCGGCGCCTGGTTCGTCAGCACCGGCCAGGACGGCGCCGCGAACCTCGTCCTGGGCTTCGGCGCCCCGGGCGACGTTCCGCTGGGAGGGGACGTCGACGGCGACGGCGTGGCCGATCTCGCCGTCTACCGCAACGGCGTGTGGTACCTCGACACCAACCGCGACGGGACGGCCGACCAGGTCGTCGCTTTCGGCGGCGGGGCCGGCGACGCGCCGCTGCTGTTCGACTACGACGGCGACGGTCGTGCGGACCTCGTCATCGTCCGCGCGGGCATCTGGTACGTGAGCACGCAGCGCAACGGGATCGCGCAGTTCGTGTTCGGCTACGGCGCGGCGACCGACGTGCCGCTGGGCTGGCGCGACCGCTAGCGCGGACCCGCGGGCGCGGTGCGCGTCGGTGCACCGCGCCTGGGGCTCCGCCGCGGGGATCGACCTCCGGCAGCCCGCGGGTTTGTGCGGGCAGCGCGGATTCCGCGATAATGGCGGATTGCGCGCCCGCTCCCGGTGCGCGGCGGCCGGGATGGCGGAACTGGTAGACGCAGCGGACTCAAAATCCGCCGAGCTAATCCCTCGTGGGGGTTCGATTCCCCCTCCCGGCACCACCCCCACCGACATGGCTCCGCTGACGCCGCGCGATTTCGAGTTCGATCTGCCGGAGGAGCTGATCGCGCAGACGCCGGCCGCCGAACGCACCGGCAGCCGGTTGCTGCACGTCGCCGGCGACCGACTGTGCGATCTCGCGTTCTCCGACCTGCCGTCGCTGGTCCGGTCCGGCGACCTGCTGGTGTTCAACGACACGCGGGTCATCAAGTCGCGGGTCGCGGCGACCAAGCCTTCGGGCGGGCGGGTCGAGCTGCTGCTCGAACGCATCACCGGCGCCGACACCGCGCTGTTCCAGCTCCGTGCCAGCCACCCGCCCAAACCGGGGGGACGGTTGCAGCTGCCGGGGGGCGCCGAGGCCGAGGTGATCGGACGCGCCGACCGCTTCTTCCACCTGCGCCTCACCGTACCGTCGGTGGCGGATTGGCTCGAGCGGCACGGCGAAGTGCCGTTGCCGCCCTACATCGGACGGCCCGCCGCCCGGGACGACGAGGTCAGGTACCAGACGGTCTACGCCCGCCACCCCGGGGCCGTCGCCGCGCCGACGGCGGGGCTGCACTTCGACCAGCCGATGCTGGAGCGGCTGCGTGCCGACGGCATCGCGCTCGCCTGGCTGACACTGCACGTCGGGGCGGGCACGTTCGCGCCGGTGCAGGTCGACGATCTGGCGCAGCACCGGATGCACCGCGAGCGTTTCAACGTTCCCGCCGCGACGGTCGAAGCCATCGCCGCGGCCCGCGCGCGCGGCGGGCGCGTGATCGCGGTCGGCACGACCAGCCTGCGCGCGCTCGAATCGGCCGCCGCCGGCGGCGCGCTCGTCGCCGGCGAGGCCGAGACGGCGCTGTTCGTCACCCCCGGCTACCGGTTCCGCGTCGTCGACCGGCTGTTGACCAATTTCCACCTGCCGCGATCGACGCTGCTGATGCTGGTCAGCGCATTCGCC
The DNA here is from genome assembly GCA_963810815.1 of uncultured beta proteobacterium. GTDB lineage: Bacteria > Pseudomonadota > Gammaproteobacteria > Burkholderiales > Casimicrobiaceae > CAVQWT01. The sequence continues at coordinate 589,790 of CAWEPB010000004.1, forward strand.
GGCGTCGGTTCGATCCGCGCCGCCTATGCGCACGCGGTGCGGGAGCGGTACCGATTCTTCAGCTACGGCGACGCGATGCTGCTGGAAAGAGCGCCCGCCAGCGCCTGACGCCGAAAGCAGACACCCGGCGGCGTCGCCGTTCGACGACAAACGCGGGTATTTCGACGTCAGGTGCAACATTTCCTGCTCCGGCAGGCGGTTGGGGCCGCTGTTTGCTTGGCAGCGACGGCGCGAACCGATACCCTGCGAATCAACGGCAATCATTGCGGAAAGCGCGGCGGCGACGGCGCCCTGCGAATTCCCGCCATTTATCCAGACTTTTTCACCGGCAACCCTGTGACCCAAATTCTACGCGGCCCTGCGGCCGCCTTCGCTGCGCTGCTGCTGGGCCTGGCCATGACGCTCGCCATGGACCCGGCCGAGGCGGCGCGCATCGGCGTCCTGTCCAACAAGTACTCGGCCGAGACGGCGGCCGACTTCAATGCCCGGATCACGGGCCACACGTTCACCGGGGTCGACCTGTCGCTGGGCGTGCCGACCCTGGCCTCGCTGACCGCCGCGTTCGATTCGATCCTGCTGTTCGAGGACGCGACGTTCGCCAATGCACCGCTGGTCGGCGCGACCGTTGCGTCGTACGCGCAGTCGGGCCGCGCCGTGGTGCTGGGCACGTTCTACGAGCAGGACCGCAGCGACGGCGCCCTCGTGAACACCCCCCACGGCTGGGGCCCGCTCGAGAATCTCGACCCCAACACCACCGACGGTGTCGGCACGCCGTACGTTCCGCGAACGCTCGACATCGCGACGCTGTCCCCGCACCCGCTGACGGCGGGCCTGACGGCGCTGACGTCGACGCGGTTCGCCGGGGGGAACCAGGTCAAGCCGGGCAGCATCGTCGTCGCCCGCTGGACCGAGCCCAACGCCCGCGGCCAGGTCGATCCGGCCATCGCGTACCGGGTCACCGAGGGTGCCTGCGTGATCCACGTCGCCATCGCGCCGCACTACCTGGTTATTCCCGGCGCGGCCGGGGAGGTCGGGGGCGACTTCTACCGCGCCTGGAGCAACGCGTTCGGGTTCGCGGCCGGCGGCTGCGCGACCAACGGCGGCGGCGCGGTCCCGCCCGATCCGAACATCATTCCCACGCTTTCCGGAAGCCTGCTGGCGCTGACCGCGCTGCTGCTCGCCGGAATCGCCTTCGCCTCGCGCCGACGCCTCGCGCGTCGCTGATCGTCGCGCGCGGACCCGGGCGCGACCCGCCTTCGCCATGTCGTTCGACGTGCTGGCCACTGCCGGCCGCGCCCGGCGCGGCCGCCTGACGCTCGCCCACGGCGTCGTCGAGACCCCGGTGTTCATGCCGGTCGGCACCTACGGCACGGTCAAGGCGATGTCGCCCGACGAACTCGAGACCGTCGGCGCCCAGATCGTCCTCGGCAACACCTTCCATCTCTGGCTGCGGCCGGGCCTGGAGGTCATCGGTGCCCACGAGGGGCTCCACCGCTTCATGCACTGGCGGCGGCCGATCCTCACCGACTCGGGCGGGTTCCAGGTCTGGAGCCTCGGCCCGCTGCGCAAGGTCCGCGAGGAGGGCGTCACCTTCGCGTCGCCGGTGAACGGCGACCGGCTGCTGCTGACGCCCGAAATATCGATGCAGGTCCAGCGGACCCTGGACGCCGACGTGGTGATGGTGTTCGACGAATGCACGCCGTATCCGGCAACGCACGAGGAAGCCGCGGCATCGATGGAGCTGTCGCTGCGCTGGGCCGCGCGATCGCGCGCGGAGTTCGACCGGCTGGGCAACCGCAACGCGCTGTTCGGCATCGTCCAGGGCGGCATGCACGAGGACCTGCGCGACGCCTCGCTCGCCGGCCTCGTCGACATCGGCTTCGACGGCTACGCGATCGGCGGGCTGTCGGTGGGCGAGCCCAAGCCGGAGATGCTGCGCGTCCTCGAACACACGGCGCCGCGGCTGCCGCCCGACCGGCCGCGCTACCTGATGGGCGTGGGGACGCCCGAGGACATCGTCGCGGGGGTCGCCGCCGGCATCGACATGTTCGACTGCGTGCTGCCCACGCGCAACGCGCGCAACGGCTGGCTGTTCACCCGCTGGGGCGACGTCAAGATCCGCAACGCGAGGCACCGCACCGATACCCGCCCGCTCGACCCGGACTGCGCCTGCGCCACCTGCCGCGGCTACACCCGCGCATACCTGCACCACCTGCAGCGGGTCAACGAGATCCTCGGGGCGCGCCTCGCGACGATCCACAACCTGCACTACTACCTGTGGCTCACCGGGGAGATGCGCGCCGCCATCGAGGCCGGGCGTTTCGACGCCTTCGTCGCCGGGTTCCGCGCCGACCGGGCCCGCGGCGCCAACGACGCCTGAAGCGGCCGGCGACGCGGCCGCCGCAGGGTCGGCGGGCGGAGTCGGCGGGGGCCGAGGCCCGGGGGGCCGGGTCAAACCGGCATGGTAGAATGGCGAGTTTTCCGCGCACCCCGCCGCCCCCTGCAATCGCGGCGCCGGAACGCGCGGCGCACCCAACCGCCGGAGGAACACCGTGGGCTTCAATCTCATCGAATTCGCCGTCGCGCCTGCGTATGCGCAGGGCGCCGCCGCCAGCGGAAGCGACCTCATGACGTCGCTGCTGCCGATGATCGCGATTTTCGTCGTCTTCTATTTCCTGCTCATCCGTCCGCAGCAGAAGAAGGCGAAGGAACACAAGGCGCTGCTCGAGGCCCTGCAGAAGGGCGACGAGGTGGTCACCGCCGGCGGCGTCGTCGGCAAGGTCGCCCGGCTCACCGACCAGTACGTCGCGATCGAAGTCGCGCCGGGGGTCGAGATGAGCGTGCAGCGTGCCGCGGTGGCGCAGCTGCTGCCCAAAGGCACGATCAAGGCGCTCTGACGCCACGCACGGCCGGCGATCCGCCGGCCGTCCCCTGTCCGCCGCGGTCGCGCGCCGGACACGTGCCCCAACGTAACGTCGCGCCATGAACCGCTACCCGCTCTGGAAATACCTGGTCATCGCCGTCGCGCTGATCGTCGGCCTCGTCTACACGCTGCCGAATTTCTTCCCCGAGGCGCCGGCCGTGCAGGTCAGCTCGTCGAAGGCGACGATCAAGATCGACGCGTCGCTGCTGACGACCGTGGAGGACGCGCTGAAGGCCGCCGCGATCCCGTTCCGGGGGGCGACGCTCGACGCCACCGGCGTCAAGGTCCGCTTCGCCGACCCGGATACGCAGATCAAGGCCAAGGACGCGCTGCAGTCGAAGCTGGGCGAGAACTACATCGTCGCGCTGAACCTGCTCTCGTCGTCACCGCAGTGGCTGACGGCCATCGGCGCACTGCCGATGTACCTGGGCCTCGACCTCCGCGGCGGCGTGCACTTCCTGCTGCAGGTGGACATGAAGGCGGCGCTGGACAAGGCGGCCGACCGCTACACCAGCGACATCCGCTCGCTGCTGCGCGACCGCAAGGTCCAGTACGGCGGCGTCGGGCGCGAAGGTTCGAACGTCATCGTCCGCTTCCGCGACGAGGCCGAGCGCACCAAGGCGCGCGTCGAGATCGAGAAGAGCTTTCCCGACCTCCTGCTGCGCGAGGCCGAAGGCACGGGCGGCGAACTGCGGCTGGTCGCCGCGCTGAAGCCGGAGGCCCAGAAGCGCATCCAGGACGGCGCGGTCCAGCAGAACATCACCATCCTGCGCAATCGCGTCAACGAGCTGGGCGTCGCCGAGCCGATCGTCCAGCAGCAGGGCGCCGACCGCGTCGTCGTCCAGCTGCCCGGCGTGCAGGACACCGCGCGCGCCAAGGACATCCTCGGCCGCACCGCGACGCTGGAGATCCGCATGGTCAACGAGGACCCGGGCGCGCTCGAGCAGGCGCTGGCGGGCTCCGTGCCCTTCGGCAGTGACCTCTTCACCGAGCGCGGCGGCACGCCGGTGCTGGTCAAGCGCCAGGTCGTGCTGACCGGCGACCGCATCAACGACGCGCAGCCCGGCTTCGACCAGCGCAGCAACGAGCCGGCGGTGCACGTCAACCTCGACGGCAGCGGCGGCCGCATCTTCAAGGAAATCACCCGCGACAACGTCGGCAAGCGGATGGCGATCGTGCTGGTCGAGAAGGGCAAGGCCGAGGTCATCACTGCCCCGGTCATCCGCGAGGAGATCGGCGGCGGCCGCGTCCAGATCAGCGGCCGGATGTCGACGCGCGAGGCCGCCGACGTCGCGCTGCTGATGCGCGCCGGAGCGCTGGCCGCGCCGATGGAGATCGTCGAGGAACGGACCATCGGCCCGTCGCTCGGCAAGGAGAACATCGAGAAGGGCTTCAACTCGGTGAAGTACGGCTTCGTCGTGCTGGCGGTCTTCATGTGCGTCTACTACATGCTGATGGGCCTGATCTCGACGATCGCGCTGACCGTGAACCTGCTGCTGCTGGTCGCGCTGCTATCGATGCTGCAGGCAACCCTGACGCTGCCGGGCATCGCCGCCATCGCGCTGACGCTCGGCATGGCGATCGACGCCAACGTGCTGATCAACGAGCGCATCCGCGAGGAGCTGCGCTGGGGCGCGACGCCGCACGCGGCGCTGCAGGCCGGCTACGAGCGGGCCTGGGGCACGATTCTCGACTCGAACGTGACGACGCTGATCGCCGGCGTGGCGCTGCTGATCTTCGGGTCGGGTCCGGTGCGGGGCTTCGCGGTCGTCCACTGCCTGGGCATCATGACCTCGATGTTCTCGGCCGTCGTCGTCTCCCGCGGCATCGTCAACCTCGTCTACGGCAGCCGCAAGAAGCTCGAGAAGATCTCGATCGGGCAGGTGTGGCGCCCGCCGGCCGGGACCGCCCCCGCCGCCACCAAGTGACCCGGCGCGCCCCGCCCGCCTCCACCGCCCTTCGGGAAGACTGACCATGGAATTCTTTCGCATCCGGCGCGACATACCGTTCATGCGGTATGCGCTGGTGTTCAACGTGATCTCGCTGGTCACGTTCGCGCTGGCCGTCGTCTTCCTCGCCTGGAAGGGCCTCAACTTCGGCATCGACTTCCGCGGCGGCACCGTGATCGAGGTCGGCTACAGCCACGCGGTCGACTTCAACCGGCTGCGCGGGGCGATCGACAAGCTCGAGCTCGGCGAGTACTCGGCGCAGTCGTTCGGCGGTTCGGACACCGCGCTCATCCGCCTGCCGCTGAAGGAAGGCGTGTCCAGCGCCCAGCTGTCCGAGCGGGTGATGAACGCGCTGCGCACCGACGACGCGTCGGTGAAGCTGCAGCGGGTCGAGTTCGTGGGGCCGCAGGTCGGCAAGGAACTCTACGAGAACGGGGCGCTGGCGCTGCTGCTGGTGTCGCTGGGCATCGTCGCCTACCTCGCGCTGCGGTTCGAGTGGCGCTTCGCGGTGGCGGCGATCATCGCGAACCTGCACGACGTGATCATCATCCTCGGCTTCTTCGCGCTGTTCCAGTGGGAGTTCGGCCTGCCGGTGCTGGCCGCTATCCTCGCGATCCTCGGCTACTCGGTCAACGAGTCGGTCGTCATCGCGGACCGGATCCGCGAGAATTTCAGGAAGATGCGCAAGGCGAGCGTGACGCACGTGATCGACAACGCGATCACCAGCACCATCTCGCGCACGATGATCACCCACGGCAGCACGCTGCTGATGGTGCTGTCGATCTTCTTCTTCGGCGGCGAGACGCTGCACTACTTCTCGCTGGCGCTGACCATCGGCATCCTGTTCGGCATCTACTCGTCGGTGCTGGTCATGGCGCCGCTGGTCATGTGGCTCGGCGTGTCGCGCGAGGACCTGGTCAAGCCCGAACGCAAGGCCGGCGTGGACGGCGAGAAGATCCTCCCCTGACGCCCCACCCGGGCCTGCCCGGATCGCCGTGCTGACGACGTTCTTCTACTCGCTGCTGTCGCTCGACCAGACGGTCGCGACCCTGGCCGCGCAGTACGGCCACTGGCTGTACGCGATCCTGTTCCTGGTCATCTTCGCCGAGACGGGGCTGGTCGTGTTTCCGTTCCTGCCCGGCGACTCGATCCTGTTCATCGCCGGAACCGTCGTCGCGACCGCGGGGCTCAACGTCCATGTGCTCGTCGCACTGCTCTGCGTCGCGGCGATTCTGGGCGACTCGGTCAACTACTCGATCGGCCACTTCATCGGGCCCCGCGTCTACGATCGGCCCGACTCGCGCTGGTTCCGGCAGGACCACCTGAGGCGCACGCAGGCGTTCTACGACCGCTACGGCGCGGTGACGATCGTCATCGGCCGCTTCATCCCGATCATCCGGACCTTCGCGCCCTTCCTCGCCGGTGTCGCGGGCATGAGCTACCGCCGCTTCCTCACCTACAACGTGATCGGCGGCGTGCTGTGGATCTCGTCGCTGGTCTACGCCGGGTACCTGTTCGGCAACATCCCGTGGGTGAAGAACAACCTCACGCTGCTGGTGATCGGCATCGTCGTGGTATCGATGCTTCCGGCCATCACGACATTCCTGCGCGAGCACGCCCGCCACCGGGATTGAAGCGCCCCGCGGGCGCCGCGCCGGGCCGCCCGGTCAGACGCGCCGCGCCAGCGCCGCCGCGGCGCCGACGTACGTTGCCGGCGTCAGCGACTTCAGCCGCGCCCTGGCGTCGGCCGGGAGTTCGAGGGCGTCGATGAATGCGTGCAGCGTCTCGCGCGTGATGCCGCCGCGCCCCCGCGTCAGCGCCTTGAGCTTTTCGTACGGCTGCTCGATGCCGTGGCGCCGCATCACCGTCTGGATCGGCTCGGCGAGAACCTCCCAGTTCGCGTCGAGGTCGGCCGCCAGCCGCAGCGGGTCCGCCTCCAGCTTGGAGAGCCCCTGCTCCAGCGACACCCAGCCGAGCAGCGCGTAGCCGAGCGCGACGCCCATGTTGCGCAGCACCGTCGAGTCGGTGAGGTCGCGCTGCCAGCGGGACACCGGCAGCTTCTCCGCGAGGTGCCGCAGCATCGCATTGGCGAGGCCCAGGTTCCCCTCGGAGTTCTCGAAGTCGATCGGGTTCACCTTGTGCGGCATCGTCGACGAGCCGACCTCGCCTTCCTTCACCCGCTGGCGGAAGTACCCCAGGGACACGTAGCCCCAGACGTCGCGGTCGAGGTCGATCAGGATCGTGTTGACGCGCGCAACCGCGTCGAAGAACTCCGCCATGCAGTCGTGCGGCTCGATCTGCGTCGTGTACGGGTTGAACTCCAGGCCGAGGCCCGTCACGACCTTCGCCGCCACCGATTCCCAGTGGACATCGGGATACGCGACGAGGTGCGCATTGTAGTTGCCGACGGCGCCGTTGATCTTGCCCTTCAGCGGCACCCGCTCGAGCGCGTGCCGCCCGCGGTCCAGCCGGGCCACGACGTTGGCCATCTCCTTGCCCAGGGTCGTCGGCGTCGCCGGCTGGCCGTGCGTGCGCGAGAGCATGGGCAGGTCGGCGTGCGCGTGCGCCAGCGACCGCAGCGCCGCGGCGATCCGCTCGAGCGCCGGCAGCAGGATCCCGCGCCGGGCGCCATCGAGCATCAGTCCGTGGGACAGGTTGTTGATGTCCTCCGACGTGCAGGCAAAATGGATGAATTCGGCGACGCGGGCGACGTCGGGCACGCCCGCGAAGCGCTCCTTCAGCCAGTACTCGACCGCCTTGACGTCGTGGTTGGTCGTGCGCTCGATCGCCTTGACCCGCGCGGCGTCGGCCGGCGAGAAGGCGTCCGCGGCGGCGCGCAGCATCGCGCGGACGGCAGGCGCGAACGGAGGCACCTCGACGACGGCAGGCTCGTCGGCCAGTGCGTCGAGCCACGCGATCTCGACGCGCACACGGGCGCGGATCAGCGCGTACTCGCTGAAGTGGGCGGCAAGCGGCGCGACCTTGGCGACGTAGCGCCCGTCGAGCGGGGAAAGCGCCAGCAGCGCGGCGGTCTCGGGATCGGTGTGGGCCATCGGAACGGGATTGACGCCCTGCGGGACGGGGTGCGCGATCGAGTTTATCACGCAGGCGCGCACCCCTCGCCGCACGCCCGCCGGCGGCGTCGGGCGTCGGTCCGGCACCGCGTTGCCCGGTGCTATACTCATCGTCGTTCCAGTCACCCTCCCGCCTCGATGAAGCTGATTGCCTCACCGACGAGTCCGTATGCCCGCAAGGTGCGTGTCGCGCTCGCCGAAAAGAAGATCGAGTACACGCTCGTCGACGCCGCGCCGTACGGGCCCGATTCGTCGGTGTCGGACTTCAATCCGCTGGGCAAGATTCCGGTGCTGATCATGGAGGACGGGGCGACGCTGTTCGACTCCCGCGTCATCGTCGAGTACCTCGACACCGTCAGTCCGGTCAGCCGGCTCATCCCCGAGCCGTCGCGCCAGCGCATCGCGGTCAAGCGCTGGGAGGCGCTGGCCGACGGCGTGAGCGACGCCGCCGTGGCGATCATCATGGAGCGCAAGCGGCCGGCGGGCCAGCAGAGCGCCGAATGGATCGACCGGCAGCGGCAGAAGCTCGAGCGCGGCGTGGCCGAATTCGCCCGCGAGCTCGGCGAGAAGCCCTGGTGCAGCGGCGACGCGTACTCGCTGGCCGACATCGCCGTCGGTTGCGCGCTCGGCTACCTGGACCTCCGGCATCCCGATGTCGACTGGCGCGGCCAGCACGCCAACCTCGCGCGCCTCGCCGAAAAGCTGGCGAAGCGCGCGTCGTTCGCCGAAACCGCGCCGCCGGCGGCCTGAGCGCCGCCGCGGGGGCCGCCCGACCGGGCGCGCCAGGCAACGAAAAAGGCCCGCATCGCTGCGGGCCTTTTCCTTGGAGCAGACCGCGGGAGGTCAGCGGCCTTCGGTGACCATCACGTCGCCGGCGATCGCCGGGTACCGCACGTGCTCGACCAGGTCCTGCGTGTCCTTGTCGGGCGCCGGCGTGACCATGCTGACGATGATGATGATGAGGAAGCCCAGCGGCACGCCCCACAGGCCGGCCGAGATCGGCTGGATGCCCCACCAGATGTGGTCGGCGATGGGGCTGGTCACCCCGAACACCCCCCGCAGCCACGGCTGGGTGGTGGCCATATAGTAGGCCGTGATGCCGACGCCACCCGCCATGCCGAGCGTGGCGCCCCACCTGTTGGCGCGCTTCCAGAAGATCCCGCAGACCAGCGCCGGGAAGAAACCCGCCGCCGCCAGCGAGAACGCCGCGGACACGAGGAACAGGATGTCCGCCGGTTTCTGCGCCGCGACCGACGCCGCCGCCAGGGCCACCACGAGCAGCAGGACCTTGGAGATCGTCACCCGACGGGTGGTCGACGCGCTCGGATCGAGCATCTTGTAGTAGAAGTCGTGCGACAGCGCGTTGGCGATCGTCAGCAGCAGCCCGTCGGCGGTCGACAGCGCCGCGGCCAGGCCACCCGCGGCGACGAGGCCGGAGATGACGTAGGGCAGGCCGGCGATCTCCGGCGTGGCCAGCACGACGATGTCGCCGCCGATCGCGATTTCCGCGAGCTGGACGATGCCGTCCTTGTTGACGTCGACGATCGACATCAGCGTTGGATCGACCTTCGCCCACGACGCCACCCACTGCGGCAGTTTCGCGAACTCCGTGCCGACGAGGAAGTTGTAGACGTCGTACTTGACCAGGACGGCCAGCGCGGGCGCCGTGAAGTACAGCAGGAAGATGAAGAACAGCGACCAGAACACCGACTGCCGCGCTTCCCGCACCGACGGCGTGGTGTAGTAGCGCATCAGGATGTGCGGCAGCGCCGCGGTGCCGACCATCAGGCAGAACACCAGCGCGAGGAAGTTGCGGCGCGAGACGTCACGCGCGGCATCGTCCTTGCCGGGAAACGCCTCGGCGTGCCGCAGCGGCGGGCCGGCCCGCGCGGCGGCGCCGGCGTCCTTGGTCCACTGCGCCTTGGCGGTGGCGGCGTCCTTCGGGAACGCGGAGAGCGCCTTCTCGGCGGCGGCGACGGCTTCGGGCGCGGCGTTGTCGGCCTTCGCCTTCTCGATCGCGTCGGTCAGCGCCTTCTTGCCGTCCTCGTAGCTGGCCGGCAGGCCCTTCAGCTTGGCGCTCGCCTCATCGGCGCGCGCCTTGAAGATGCCGCGGACCTCCAGCTCCTTCGGATCCTTGAGCAGCACCTCTTCGCGGGCCGAGACCTTTTCCAGCACCTTGCCGTAGACCAGCTGCGGCACCGGCACGCCGGTGTACTTCACCGACAGCCAGACCACGGGGATCATGTAGGCGACGATCAGGATGATGTACTGCGCCACCTGCGTCCACGTCACCGCGCGCATCCCGCCCAGGAACGAGCACACCAGGATGCCGCCGAGGCCGAGGAAGATGCCGATCTCGAACGGCACGCCGACGAGGCGCGTCGTGATCAGGCCGACGCCGTAGATCTGCGCCACCACGTAGGTGAACGAACAGAGGATCGCGATCAGGATGCCGATGAAGCGCGGGATGTTGCCGCCGTAGCGCGCGCCCAGGAAGTCCGGGATCGTGAACTGGCCGAACTTGCGCAGGTACGGCGCCAGCAGCAGCGCGACCAGGCAATAGCCGCCGGTCCAGCCCAGGATGAACGCGAGGCCGCCGTAGCCGGTGAGGTACAGCGTGCCGGCCATGCCGATGAACGACGCCGCGCTCATCCAGTCCGCACCGGTCGCCATGCCGTTGAACAGCGCGGGCACGCGGCGCCCCGCCACGTAGTACTCGGCGGCGTCGGACGTCCGGCTCATGATCCCGATGCCGGCGTACAGCCCGACGGTCGCCAGCAGGAAGACGTAGCCGATCCAGTTGCGCGGCAATCCCATCTGCTCGAGGATCGCCAGCGCGACGACGAAGAAGAGGAATCCACCCGTGTACCAGGTGTACACCTTCTTCAGTTGGGCTTGGAATCCGCGCTGAGTGCCGGCGCTGAACATGCCCCCTGCTTTGGTTTCGACGGGCCCGGCCATCAGTCTTCCTCCCCTTCATGGACGTCGTATTCGAGGTCCAGGTTGTTCATGTAGCGCGCGTAGAACCAGATGATGATCACGTAGATCACCAGCGAGCCCTGGGCGCCCATCCAGAAGGCGAATGGCCAGCCGAAGAAGTTGAACGAGAGCTCGCGGGCGAAGAAGCCCACCACGAAGGTCGCGACGAACCAGATGAACAGCAGGATGCCGGTGATACGGAGGTTCTTGCTCCAGTACTCCCGATGTCTTTCCGTCAACTGCATGACAGACTCCTCCTAACGGACGGTGGGCAAAGCGCGGAAATCCCCGAACGAGACGTGGCCGGCGCGCATTTCTTCGTGCGCTCGTGCGCCTTCCCGCGAGGGAGGCGGCCGGCCAGACTTGGCGGAGTATAGCTACGTTTTCCCGGCCGCAACAGCCCCGCACGGCGGTTGCCGGCTTGTGGAAACCGCGGCAGTTGCGGCAATGCCGCAACAGTCGGCTTCAGGTCGGCGTCGCCTTGAGGCCGGTCTCCCGCTCCAGCTGGCGCGCGACCTTGGGCTCGAAGCGCTGGAGGTGATCGAGGACCTTCTGCGCCTCGTCGGGGCGCCCGAGTTCGAACTGGACCCGCGCCAGCTGGTACCAGCCGTAGGGGCTCATCGGCTGCAGCTTCGTGTTCTGCTTCAGCGGCGCGACCGCCTCTTCGAGCCGCCGGGTCGCGATCAGCGACAGCGCGACGCCGTACAGGGCGCGGTCGTGCTTCGGGTTCAGCTCGAGCGCGCGGCGGAACGCGCCCAGCGCGGCCTCGTGGTCGGTCCGTTCCTGCAGCAGGAAGCCCCGGTTGAAATGCGCCTCGGCGTTGTCCGGCTGCAGCGCGACGAGCCGGTCGAAGTACGCGAGCGCCTCGCTCTTGCGGCCCGCCTGGGCGCACTGGTAGCCGATCGCGGCGACCGCGCTCGCGTCCTGCGGGTCGACGGCGAGGATCCGGCCGAGGTAGCGAAGGGCCGCCTCGCGCTGGCCGAGGAGCAGCGACAGCGCCACCATGCGCCGGCAGACCCAGGTCTCGAAGGACGACACGGTCAGCCGCCTCCCAGGCACTGGGCGATCGGCAGCCCGGCTCGCGTGCAGGCGTTGCCGATCTCGAGCATCACCCAGACGTACGCGACGACGAGCAGCGACAGCGCGACCAGCGGCACGTGGGCGTCGGCGACCTGCTTCGGGGTGATCAGACGCGCGAGCTTGACCGCCGGCGAGGCGATCACCTGCAGCAGGCGGAAGAAGAAATTCTTCTCCGGCGGTTGCCCGAAGCCGCGGGCCAGGATCCAGGTCAGCCCCTGGCCGAGGATGGCCAGCAGGGGAATGGCCAGCACGAGCTGGATCAGGCGCAACCAGAACAGCGAGGACGGTATCTCGGTCAAGGCGATCGCATCAGCAGAGGTGGAGGGGCGCAATCCCGGCGCGCCGCGTCGGCGCCACCGCTTCGGGGCGGGGCCAACCTGCGATGGTAGCCGATGCGCCCCGCAATCGCGAATCGACGGTTCAGGACGAAGGGCCCGCCGACGCCCCCCCCGCGGCCCGCGCGGGGAAGGGGGGGCGTGCGGCGCCGCGCCCGAACCGGGCCGCGGCGGCGACATCTGGCGGGGGTCAGTTGACCTGCTTCAGCTGGTCGAGGATCGCCGGGTTCTCGAGCGTCGACGTATCCTGCGTGATCTCCTCGTCCTTCGCGATCGACCGCAGCAGCCGGCGCATGATCTTGCCGGAGCGCGTCTTCGGCAGGTTCTCGCCGAAGCGGATGTCCTTGGGCTTCGCGATCGGGCCGATTTCCTTGGCCACCCAGTCGCGCAGCTCCTTGGCGATCTTGTCGGCTTCGGCGCCGGACGGCCGCGCCTGCTTCAGCACGACGAACGCGCAGACGGCCTCGCCGGTGAGGTCGTCGGGACGGCCGACCACCGCGGCCTCGGCCACGTGCGGGTTCGCGACCAGCGCCGACTCGATTTCCATCGTGCCGAGGCGGTGACCGGAGACGTTCAGCACGTCGTCGATCCGGCCCATGATCCAGAAGTAGCCGTCGAGGTCGCGGTTCGCGCCGTCGCCGGCGAGGTAGAGCTTGCCGCCGAGGTCGTCGGGGTAGTAGGACTTCCTGAAGCGGTCCGGGTCGCCCCAGATCGTCCGGATCATCGAGGGCCAGGGCCGCTTGATGACCAGGAAGCCGCCCTTCCCCCACTCGACGTCGTGCCCGGTCTCGTCGACGATCGCCGCCTGGATGCCCGGCAGCGGGAACGTGCACGAACCCGGCTTCAGCGGCGTCGCGCCCGGCATCGGCGAGATCATGTGGCTGCCGGTCTCGGTCTGCCACCAGGTGTCGACGATCGGGCAGTTCGAGCCGCCGACGTGCGTGTGGTACCACATCCACGCCTCGGGGTTGATCGGCTCGCCCACGGAACCCAGCAGCCGCAGGCTCGACAGGTCGAACTGCTTCGGCAGGTCGGCGCCGAGCTTGATCAGCGAGCGGATCGCCGTCGGCGCCGTGTAGAAGATCGTGACCTTGTGCCGCTGGATCATTTCCCAGAAGCGCGACGCCGACGGGTACGTGGGCACGCCTTCGAAGATGACCTGCGTCGCGCCGACCGCCAGCGGCCCGTAGGCGACGTAGGTGTGGCCGGTGATCCAGCCCACGTCGGCGGTGCACCAGAAGACGTCGGAGTCCTTGATGTCGAAGGTCCACTTGAGCGAGCACACGGCGCCGAGCAGGTAGCCGCCGGTCGAATGCTGGACGCCCTTCGGCTTGCCCGTGGAACCCGACGTGTACAGGATGAACAGCGGGTGCTCGGCCTCGACCGGGGTCGGCGTGCATTCGTGCGGCAGGCCGGTGACGAGGTCATGCCACCAGATGTCGCGCTTGTCGTCCCAGGCCACCTGGCCGCCGGTGCGGCGATAGACGACGACGCCCTCGATCGACTGGCAGCCGCCCATCGCCAGCGCCTCGTCGACGGCGGGCTTGAGCGCGATTTCCTTGCCGCCGCGGAACTGGCCGTCCGACGTGATCACCAGGCGCGCGCCGGCGTCGATGATCCGCTCGTTGATGCTCTTCGCCGAGAACCCGCCGAACACGACGGAGTGGATGGCGCCGATCCGGGCGCAGGCCTGCATCGCGACCACGGCTTCGACCGACATCGGCATGTAGACGAGGACGCGATCGCCCTTCTTGATGCCGAGCTTCTTCAGGCCGTTGGCGAACTGGCAGACCCGCTCGTACAGGTCGCGATAGGTGATCCTGGCGACGGTGCCGTCGTCGGCCTCGAAGATGATGGCGAGGCGATTGGGCGTCGTCATCATGTGCCGGTCGAGGCAGTTGTACGACGCGTTGAGCTCGCCGTCGGCGAACCAGCGGTAGAACGGCGCGTTCGATTCGTCGAGCGTCTGCGTGAACGGCTTGTGCCAGATCAGGCTGTCGCGGGCGAGCCGGGCCCAGTAGCCGGCGTAGTCCTTGTTGGCCTCGGCGACGAGGTGATGGTAGTCCGCCTTCGACAGGTGCGCCTGCGCGACGAACGCGGGCGACGGCTCGAACACGCGGGTTTCGTTCAGTACCGATTCGATGGCGGTGGACATGCCGTGTTCCTCCTGGGGGATTGCCTGAGTCCTGGGAGCGCGCGCAAGACCCCGCGCGCGCCTCACGATGGTGGAAGCGTGCCAGTGCAGTCTAACCAACGGGCGGCGATCGGCGCAACGCGGCCGGCTTGATGCAGCGCAAGGGTCGGCGCCGGAACGCCCCGATAACGCAATCTTATATAAGATACAAGACTTTGCGCAAGCGCGGCCCCGACCGGGTCCGCGCCGGCCGGGGCACGCCCCGCCGGATGCTAGAATTTCCATCCCCCTCCCCCGTCATGTCCGCCCCGATGCCCGATCCCCTTTCGCTCGCCAGCGCGAAGATGAAGCCGCTGCCGCACCTCATCTTCATGAGCCGGTGGCTGCAGCTGCCGCTCTATCTCGGCCTGATCGTCGCCCAGGGCGTCTACGTCTGGCATTTCTGGGTCGAACTGACGCACCTGGTCGAGGCGGCCTTCGGCAACCAGGCCGCGATCCAGCAGATCGTGTCGGCGGTGACGCCGCCCGGGCAGGTCCTCGCGAGCATGAAGACGCCCAACGAGACGGTGATCATGCTGGTCGTGCTGGGCCTGATCGACGTGGTGATGATCTCGAACCTGCTGATCATGGTGATCGTCGGCGGCTACGAGACCTTCGTATCGCGGATGCGGCTGGAATCCCATCCCGACCAGCCCGAATGGCTCTCCCACGTCAACGCAAGTGTGCTCAAGGTCAAACTTGCCACGGCCATCATCGGGATATCATCGATCCACCTGCTGAAGACCTTCATCAACGCCGCGGCCTACGACGAGAAGACGCTGCTGTGGCAGACCGCGATCCACATCACCTTCCTGCTGTCGGCGATGGCCATCGCCGTGACCGACCGGCTGATGCCGCAGGGCAGGTCGCACGCCGCGAAGGTGGCGGCTGGCGAAGGGAAGGCGCAACACTGAACCGAGGGAGCCCCCCGATGGCCGCCATCCGCCAGGACGATTTCATCCAGAGCGTCGCCGACGCGTTCCAGTTCATCAGCTATTACCACCCCGAGGACTACATCCGGGACCTCGCCGCCGCCTGGCGGAAGGAGGAGTCGCCCGCGGCGAAGGACGCGATGGCGCAGATCCTCATCAATTCGCGGATGGCCGCCGAGGGCCACCGGCCGATCTGCCAGGACACCGGCATCGCGATCGCGTTCGTCCGGATCGGTATGAACGCGCGCTTCGACGCCACGATGACGGTCGGCGAAATGGTCAACGAAGGCGTGCGCCGCGCCTACACCGATCCGGACAACATCCTGCGCGCGTCGGTGCTCTCCGACCCGGACGGCAAGCGCACGAACACCAAGGACAACACGCCCGCCGTCACCCACGTCGAGATGGTGCCCGGCGACAAGGTCGAGGTGATCGTCGCCGCCAAGGGCGGCGGATCGGAGAACAAGTCGAAGTTCGCGATGCTGCTGCCCAACGACAGCATCGTCGACTGGGTGCTGTCGGTGGTGCCGACGATGGGCGCCGACTGGTGCCCGCCCGGCATCCTCTCGCTGGGCATCGGCGGCACGCCCGAGAAGGCGATGCTGATGGCCAAGTGGGGGATGATGGACCCGATCGACATGCAGGCGCTGATCGCCCGCGGACCGGCCAGCCACGCCGAGGAACTGCGGCTCGAGCTGTACGACAAGGTCAACGCGCTGGGCATCGGCGCGCAGGGGCTGGGCGGGCTGACGACGGTGCTCGACGTCAAGGTTTCCGAGTATCCGACGCACGCGGCGTCGAAGCCCGTCGCCCTGCTGCCCAACTGCGCGGCCACCCGCCACGCCCATTTCGTCCTCGACGGCAGCGGCCCGGCGACGCTGACGCCGCCGTCGCTGGACCTGTGGCCCAAGCTCGAGCTCGATTTCTCGTCCAGCAAGCGTGTCGACGTCGACACGCTGACCCGCGAGGGACTCGCCGCGTTCAAGGCCGGCGACCGGCTGCTGCTGTCCGGCAGGATCCTCACCGGCCGCGACGCCGCGCACAAGCGCCTGACCGAGATGATGGCCCGCGGCGAGAAGCTGCCCGTCGACTTCACCAACCGGTTCATCTACTACGTCGGCCCGGTCGATCCGGTGCGCGACGAAGTCGTGGGCCCGGCCGGACCGACGACGTCGTCGCGGATGGACCGCTTCGTCGAGCCGATGCTGGCGCAGGCCGGCCTGATCGGCATGATCGGCAAGTCCGAGCGCGGCCCCGCGGCGATCGAATCGATCAAGCGCCACGGCGCGCTCTACTGCATCGCCGTCGGCGGTGCCGCGTACCTCGTGGCCAAGTCGATCCGTGCCGCCAAGGTGCTGGCGTTCCCCGAACTCGGCATGGAGGCGGTCTACGAGTTCGAGGTCAAGGACATGCCGGTCACCGTCGCCGTCGACTCGACCGGGCAGTCGGTGCACAAGACCGGCCCGGCCGAATGGCGGATGAAGATCGGGAAGATCCCGGTCGTGACCGCCTGAACCGGCCGCCGCCGGTCGCGCGCCGGCGGCGTTTGGGGGGCGACCGCCGGGGTGGCTGCCCCGCCCATGGCGCCAGTGCGACGAATGGCCGTCGCGGGGGTGGGAGGCACGGTGTATGCTGCGCGTCATCCCGCCATGACCTCCAACGCACCCGCGCGCCCGCTCCGCTGACGTCATGCGCCGCCTGCGCAAGCACCTGTCGCCGCTCGGGTCCGACACGATCGCCCCGCTCAACCTGCCGCCGGTGCGGCTGGGGCTGCTGACGAAGCTCAACCTGCTGACCGTCGGCCTGATCTTCCTCACCGCGCTCGCGATCAGCGGCTGGTTCCACTGGCAGCAGTACCAGGACGAGGAAGCGGCACTGCGGGCGCAGGGCGGCAACGTGCTGCTGATGCTGGCCGAGGCCTCCGGGCACGCCCTGTCGACGGGGGACCGCGCGTCCCTCGACGCCATCCTGGAGCGGCTGTCGGCGGACACCGGGGTCGCCTACGCGTCGATCCTCGACGCCCGGCTGCAGCCACTGGCCGAAAGGATCATCGGTCGGCAGGCCGGAAAGTCACCGCTGGCGGGCCTCGAAACCACCGGCCAGCTTGCCCCCGGCGTGGTCAGCGCGTTCGACCGCTCGATCGCCGGGGCCCGCTACATCGAGCTGGTGACCCCGGTGATCGCCGGCGCGGCCCCGCCGGCGCCGGGCCCCGCCCAAGGCGCGGCCGGCGCCGCACCGGAGGCCGGCGCTGCCGCGGCGGCCGGCGCGGACACGCTCGGATACGTCCGGGTCGGCATGAGCTTCGAGCGGCAACGGGCGCAGATGCGGGCGCAGCTCGCCGGCACGCTGTCGGTCGTCGGCCTGCTGACGCTGATCGCCATCGGCGCCACGCTGCTGATCACGCGGCGCCTCGTCGCGCCGATGCGACGGCTGATGCGGGCGGCCCGCGCGGTGGGCGCCGGCAAGCTCGACGTCTACGTGCCGGCGCGCAGCTCCGACGAGCTGGGCCTGCTGACGCACGCGTTCAACCACATGACGCATCGCCTGTCCGAGTCGCAGGCGGAGGTGGCGAACTACCAGCGCACGCTGGAGGACAAGGTTGCGCAGCGCACCAAGGAACTCGAGATCGCGACGGCGCACGCGTACAAGCTCGCCCAGCACGACATCCTGACCGGGCTGCCGAACCGCAGCCTGCTGAACCAGCGGCTGAAGCAGATCCTGGCGCAGGCGCAGCGCGACGCGACGCACGTCGCCTGCCTGTTCCTGGACTTCGACCACTTCAAGCGGATCAACGACACGCTCGGCCACGACGCGGGCGACCAGCTGCTGCAGGCGGTGGCGCAGCGCCTCACCAGCGCGGTGCGCGAATCCGACACCGTCGCGCGGCTGGGCGGCGACGAGTTCGTGCTGATCCTGCCGGGCCTCGACCCCGCGCACGCGACCTTCGAGACGATGACGGTGCTCGCGCGCGTCCGCGAGTCGTTCCTGGCGCCCTTCCGCCTGTCCGACCAGATGCCGACGCTGACGTCGTCGATCGGCGTGTCGATGTACCCGCTCGACGCCCCGGACCCGGTGAACCTGATCAAGCAGGCCGACACGGCGATGTACGCGGCCAAGGAAGCGGG
Organism: uncultured beta proteobacterium; assembly: GCA_963810815.1. GTDB lineage: Bacteria > Pseudomonadota > Gammaproteobacteria > Burkholderiales > Casimicrobiaceae > CAVQWT01. Next base: position 608,360 of record CAWEPB010000004.1, read on the forward strand.
GCGCAACGCGTACCGCTTCTACACCGCGGACATGAACGCGCGCGTCCAGCAGCGGCTGCAGCTCGAGACCGACATGCGCCGCGGCCTGATGGACGACGAGTTCTTCCTCGTGTACCAGCCGCAGATCGAGATGCAGACCGGCCGCGCCTGCGGCGTCGAGGCGCTGCTGCGCTGGCGCGATCCCGAGCGCGGCGTCATCTCGCCGTCCGAGTTCATCCCGGTCGCGGAGGAGTCCGGGATGATCCAGGCGCTCGGGGCGCGGGTGCTGCGCGACGCCTGCCGGCAGGTCGTGCAGTGGCACCGGCTGGGCATGATGCTGCGGCTGTCGGTCAACCTCTCGGTGCAGCAGCTGCAGCACGACAGCTGGCTGTCCATCGTCGAGGAGGCGCTGACGGCTTCGGGCCTGGCGGCGCAGTATCTCGACCTCGAGATCACCGAAAGCATCATCATCACGCACCCCGAGAAGGCGGTGGCGACGCTGGTCAAGCTGAAGCAGCGCGGGGTGTCGATCACCGTCGACGACTTCGGGACCGGCTACTCGTCGCTGTCCTACCTCGCGCGCCTGCCGATCCAGAGCGTGAAGATCGACCAGCGCTTCGTCCACGGCATCGAGCAGAACAGGAACGACGAGGCGATCACGCAGGCGATCATCGCGCTGTCGCACTCGCTGGGCCTGCGGGTGATCGCCGAAGGCGTCGAGACGCCGGCGCAGTTCGAATTCCTGAAGCGCCACGGCTGCGAGGAAGCGCAGGGCTACCTGATCTCGAAGCCGCTGCCCGACGAGGAGCTGCGCGCGTGGTGGCGCACGCAGGAAGACGAGCAGCACCGCTCCGGGCGCCAGCCCGACATGTGGGCCGCCGGCGCCAACCGCGCCTAGGCAGTCAGGTCCGCGGCGGTGTCGACGTCGCGCAGCACGCCGGCGTCGTCGACATCGAGCCGCAGCACCGCGTCGGCATGCGCGGCGACGACCGACCGGGCGCCGTCGTCGCCGTCGAGCGCCTCCAGCTCGCCGAAGCAGGCCGCGCCGAACCCGACGGGGTGGCCCCGGCGCGCCGCGTGAAACGGCGCCGCCACCGTCGCGCCCGCCGCCACCGCCGCGGCGACGCGGGCGATGGTCGCGCTGCGGACCCAGGGCATGTCCGCGAGCGCCACGATCACGCCGGCGGCGCCCGGATGCCGCGACCGGACCGCGCGCACGCCGCAGGCGAGGCTCGCCCCCATGCCGCGCCCGGCGTCGGCACAGCGGACGATGGTCGCGCCGGCCGCGCCCAGCGCGTGCGCCAGCGCGTCGTCGTCCGCGCGCACCACGGCCACCACCGTCGGCACCGCGGCAAGCAGCGCGCGTGCGGCGGCGACGCCGACGCACTCTCCCGGCGGCCCCGCCGCGGCCGCCGCGCCGCCGGCCGGTCCCGGCGGGTCGCCGCGGTTCGCGTCGCCCCCGCCGCAGTGCAGGCCTGCCGACGGGGGGACCGGCGCGCGCAGCTTGTCGCCGCCGAAACGCTCGCCGCGGCCGGCGGCGAGCAGCACGCCGACGACGCCGGTCATGGCGCGGCTCGGGTGGCCGGCGCGACGGGCGGACCGGCGGGGCGCGCGACGGTCACTCCGGCAGCAGCCGGAACTTGCCGTCGCGGATCGTCACCAGCACGCGGGCGCGCTCGTCCATGCCGTTGTGATTGGTCGGCGACATGTTGAACACGCCCTGGCAGCCGACCACCTCCCGCTGCTGCTCGAGCGCGTCGCGCAGCGCGACGCGGAACGCCTCGGTGCCGGGCTTGCCGGCCTTCGCGGCGATGGGAATCGCGCGTTCCAGCAGGATGCCGCCGTCCCAGGTGTTGGCGCCGAAGGTCGCGGGCTTGACGCCGAACTGCTTCTCGTAGGCCGCGATGTACGTCTGCGCGACCTTCCTGGTCGGGTTGCCGGCGGGAATCTCGTCGATGACCAGCATCGGGCCGGCCGCGAGAATCGTGCCCTCGACCTTGTCCTTGCCGAGCTTGATGAAGTCGTCGGTCGCGACGGCGTGCGTCTGGTAGATCGTGCCCTTGTAGCCCTGGTCGCGCAGCGTGGCCTGCGGCAGCACCGCGGGGCCGCCGACCGCCGCGATCAGCACCGCGTCGGGCTTCGCCGCCAGGATCTTCAGCGACTGGCCGGTGACGCTCTGGTCGGTGCGCGAGTAGCGCTCGTTGGCGATGACGCGGATTCCGGCCTTTTCCGCGAGCGGCGTGAACACCTTGTGCCAGTTCTCGCCGTACGGGTCGTTGAAGCCGATGAAGCCGATCGTCTTCACGCCCGCCTTGCTCATGTGCTTGATCAGCGCCCCGGCGATGAGGTCGTCGTTCTGCGTCGTCTTGAACACCCAGCGGCGCTTCGCGTCCAGCGGCTCGACGACGCTCGACGTGCCGACGGTGGCCATCAGCGGCACCTTGGCTTCGGCGACGAGGTCGAGGATCGCCAGCGCGATCGGCGTCGTCGACGGGCCGATCAGCGCGTCGATGTTGTGTTCCTGGAGCAGCTTCTTGGCGTTCTGCACGCCGCGCGTCGTGTCGCCGCCGTCGTCGTACTGGATGTATTCGACCGAGATCAGGCCGATCCGCGTGGGCAGCAGCTCGCCGGTGTTCTTCTGCGGCGTGCCGATGGCCGTCGTCGGCCCGGTGGCCGACACCATGAGGCCGATCTTGACCTGGGCGAAGGCGGAACCCGACGCGATGACCAGCGCCGCGGCGGCGATGGAAAGGGAACGGAACATGGACGGCAACTCCCCGAAATGAATGCGGACAATCCGGAATGCTAGCCCGAATCCCGATTCGCCGGTAGTCGCGGTCCCGTGCAACCCCGCGGCGGTGGCGGACCGCGCCGCGCCACGCGATCGGCCGGCGCAACGGCCGACGCGCGCGCCCGCTAGACTGCCTGTCCCGCCGCGTGGCCCGACGCCCAGGCCCACTGGAAATTGTAGCCGCCGAGCCAGCCGGTGACGTCGACGACCTCGCCGACGAAGTGGAGCCCGGGCACCGCGGATGCCATCATGGTCTTCGACGACAGCGCGCGCGTGTCGACCCCGCCCAGCGTCACCTCGGCCTTGTTCCAGCCCAGCGTGCCCGACGGGAGCACCTGCCAGCGATGGAGTTCGGCGGCGATTTCGCGCACCCGCCGCTCGGAAAGCTCGCGCAGCGGCCGCGCCGCATCGTTGGCCTCGCACCACGCCTGGGCAAAGCGCCGGGGCAGCCGTGTGGCCAGCAGATGGTCGAGCCGAGCGGCCCCGGCCCGCTCGGCGACCAGCCACCCGGCCGCGTCGATGCCCGGCAGCGTGTCGATCGACAGCGGCGTGCGGCCGTCCCAGTACGAGGAGATCTGCAGGATCGACGGGCCCGACAGCCCCCGGTGCGTCAACAGCAGGTGCTCGCGAAACCGCGCGCCGCCGCATGCGACCTCGGCGTCGAGCGACACGCCGGCGAGGTCGCCGAAGCGCGCGAGCGCGTCCGGCGCGAACGCCAGCGGGACCAGTGCCGGACGCGGCGGCACCACCGGCAGGCCGAACTGCGCCGCCAGCCGGTAACCGAACGGCGTGGCGCCGATCTTCGGGACCGACAGCCCCCCCGTGGCGACCACCAGCGACGCCGCGCTGGCGGGACCCTGCGGCGTCGCGACGACGAAGCGGTCGCCCTCGCGCGTGACCCCGTCGACCGGGCAGGGCTGACGCCACTCGACGTGCCCGCGCGCGCATTCGGCGCGCAGCAGCTCGATGATCGCGACCGCGCTGTCGTCGCAGAACAGCTGGCCCAGCTTCTTCTCGTGCCACGCGATGCCGTACCGGTCGACCAGGGCGATGAAGTCGCGCGGCGTGTAGCGCGCGAGCGCCGAGCGGCAGAAGTCCGGGTTCTGCGACAGGTAGTTCGCCGGGCCCGCGTTGAGGTTGGTGAAGTTGCAGCGGCCGCCGCCACTGATGCGGATCTTCTCGCCGACGGCGTGGTAGTGCTCGATCAGCAGGACGCGACGGCCCCGCTGCCCGGCGACCGCCGCGCACATCATCCCGGCGGCGCCGGCACCGATGACGACGACGTCGAAGCCGCGCGCGTCCAACGCGGCGCGCTCAGGGCGCGAAGAAGTCGCGCACCTTGTCGAAGAAAGTCTTCGCGCGCGGGTTGTGGGCGGCCGGATCCTGCTGGTTGATCGCCTCGAATTCGCGCAGCAGCTCCTTCTGCCGCGAGGTCAGCTTGACCGGAGTCTCGATGGCGACGTGGCAGAACAGGTCGCCGGTGACCGATCCGCGCACCGGGCGTATGCCCTTGTTCTTCAGACGGAAGACCTGCCCCGTCTGGGTCTCCGCCGGCACCTTGATCTTGGCGTGGCCGTCCAGCGTCGGGATCTCGATCTCGCCGCCCAGCGCGGCGGTGGCGAAGCTGATCGGCATTTCGCAGTGCAGGTCGGCGCCTTCGCGCTGGAAGACCGAGTGCGGCTTCAGGTTGACGACGACGTAGAGGTCGCCGGGCGGTCCGCCGTTGACGCCGGCCTCGCCTTCTCCGGCCAGGCGGATCCGGTCGTCCTGGTCCACGCCGGCGGGAATCTTCACCGACAGCGTCTTGTACTTCTTCACGCGGCCCGCGCCGTGGCAGGTCGCGCAGGGCTCGGGAATCACCTTGCCGGTGCCGTGGCAGGTCGGACAGGTCTGCTGGATGGAGAAGAAGCCCTGCGAGACACGGACCTCGCCGCGGCCGTGGCAGGTGGTGCAGGTCTTGGGCTGCGTGCCGGGCTTCGCGCCGGTGCCCTTGCAGGTCTCGCATTCCTCGAGCGCCGGGATGCGGATCTTCGCCTCGGTGCCGCGCGCCGCCTCCTCGAGGCCGAGCTCCAGGTTGTAGCGCAGGTCGGCGCCGCGGTAGACGCCGTTGCCCCGGCCGCCGCCGCCGCGCTGCTGGCCGAAGATCTCGCCGAAGATGTCGCCGAACGCGTCGGCGAAGCCGCCGAAGCCCTCCGGCCCGGCACCGGGCCCGCCGCGGCCGGCACCGAAGCCCGCCGACGGATCGACGCCGGCGTGCCCGAACTGGTCGTACGCGGCGCGCTTCTTGGCGTCGGAAAGGACCTCGTAGGCTTCCTTCGCCTCCTTGAATTTCTCCTCGGCGCCCTTGTCGTCGGGATTGCGGTCCGGATGGAACTTCATCGCGAGCTTCCGGTAGGACTTCTTGATGTCCTCCTCGGAGGCGTCGCGATTGACGCCCAGCACCGTGTAGTAGTCGCGTTTTGCCATAGTCAGGAACCCCGCCCGAGCGTCTGCCGATGCTCAAGCCGGCGGCAGTCGAATCCCCAGTCGAACACTTTCGAACCCCGCAAGCGCAACGGCCGGGCCGCCCCTCGAGGCAACCCGGCCAGCGTCCCGCGGCCTGCGCGCGCCGCCGAGGCTCAGCCCTTGCGGTCCTTCACCTCGGTGAACTCCGCGTCCACCACTTTTTCCTCGGCCTTGTCGCCGGCCGCCCCGCCCGCGTCGGCGCCACCCTCGGCGCCGCCGCCGGCCTTCTGCGCCTCGGCCTGCGCCTGCGCGTACATGATCTCGCCCAGCTTCTGCGACGTCTTCGCGAGCTCCTCGGCCTTCGCCTCGAGTGCGTCCTTGCCCGCGTCGGGCTGCTTCAGCAGCGCCTCGGCGTCCTTCACGGCTTCCTCGATCTTCGCCTTCTCCTCGGCGCCGATCTTGTCGCCGTACTCGCCGACCGACTTCTTCACGCTGTGGACCAGCGAGTCGAGCGCGTTGCGCGCCTGGACGACCTCGAGCTGCTTGCGGTCGTCCTCGGCATGCGCCTCGGCGTCCTTCACCATCCGCTGGATCTCCTCGTCGTTGAGGCCCGAGCTCGCCTTGATGGTGATCTTGTTTTCCTTGCCGGTCGCCTTGTCCTTCGCCGACACGTGCAGGATGCCGTTGGCGTCGATGTCGAACTGGACCTCGATCTGCGGCATGCCGCGCGGCGACGGGGGAATGCCCTCGAGGTTGAACTGGCCGAGGCTCTTGTTCCCCGAGGCCACGTCGCGCTCGCCCTGCAGCACGTGGATCGTCACCGCCGACTGGTTGTCGTCGGCGGTCGAGAAGACCTGCTGCGCCTTGGTCGGGATCGTCGTGTTCTTCTGGATCAGCTTGGTCATCACGCCGCCCAGCGTCTCGATGCCGAGCGACAGCGGCGTCACGTCGAGCAGCAGCACGTCCTTGACGTCGCCCTTCAGCACGCCGCCCTGGATCGCTGCGCCGACCGCGACCGCCTCGTCCGGGTTCACGTCCTTGCGCGGCTCCTTGCCGAAGAACTCCTTGACCTTGTCCTGCACCTTGGGCATGCGCGTCTGCCCGCCGACGAGGATGACGTCGGAAATGTCGGACAGCTTGACGCCGGCATCCTTGATCGCGATGCGGCAGGGCTCGATCGTGCGCTCGATCAGCTCCTCGACCAGCGCCTCGAACTTCGCCCGCGTGATCTTGATCGACAGGTGCTTCGGGCCCGACTGGTCGGCGGTGATGTACGGGAGGTTGACCTCGGTCTGCTGCGAGCTCGACAGCTCGATCTTCGCCTTCTCGGCGGCTTCCTTCAGGCGCTGGAGCGCCAGCACGTCGTTCTTGAGGTCGACGCCCTGGTCCTTCTTGAACTCGGTGACGATGTAGTCGATCAGCCGCTGGTCGAAGTCCTCGCCGCCCAGGAAGGTGTCGCCGTTGGTCGACAGCACCTCGAACTGGTGCTCCTTGTCGACTTCGGCGATCTCGATGATCGAGATGTCGAACGTGCCGCCGCCAAGGTCGTAGACGGCGATCTTGCGGTCGCCTTCCTTCTTGTCCATGCCGAACGCGAGCGCCGCCGCCGTCGGCTCGTTGATGATGCGCTTGACCTCGAGGCCGGCGATCCGTCCGGCGTCCTTGGTCGCCTGGCGCTGCGAATCGTTGAAGTACGCCGGAACGGTGATGACCGCCTCGGTGACTTCCTCGCCGAGGTAGTCCTCGGCGGTCTTCTTCATCTTGCGCAGGATCTCGGCCGACACCTGCTGCGGCGCGATCTTCTTGCCGCGCACCTCGACCCAGGCGTCGCCGTTCTCGGCCTTGACGATGCCGTACGGCATCAGCGCGATGTCCTTCTGGACTTCCTTTTCCTCGAACCGGCGGCCGATCAGCCGCTTGACGGCGAAGATGGTGTTCTTGGCGTTGGTCACCGCCTGCCGCTTCGCCGGCGCGCCGACGTGAATCTCGCCGTCGTCGGCGTAGGCGACGACCGACGGTGTGGTGCGACCACCTTCCGAATTCTCGATGACCTTCGACTGGCCGCCTTCCATGATGGCGACGCAGCTGTTGGTGGTGCCGAGGTCGATGCCGATGATCTTGCCCATGAATCTGTCTCCTTTGGTGCGGAAATCGTTGCCTGACCGGGAAATGGGGTCCGGGCGGGGGGGAATCAAGCGGCGGGCGGGGTCGCGTCCTTCGGCTTGGCGACGGCGACCAGCGCCGGGCGCAGCACGCGGTCGTGCAGCAGGTACCCCTTCTGGAACACCGTGACGACGGTGCCGGCCGGCGCGTCGGCGTCGACCATCGCCATCGCCTGGTGGCGATGCGGGTCGAACTTCTCGCCGGCCGGGTCGACCGGCGCGATCTGGGCGCGCTCGAACGCCGCGACCAGCTGCTTCAGCGTCAGCTCGACGCCGGACTTGAGCGCGTCGCTGCCGCCTTCCTTGGCCAGCGCCGCGGTCGTCTGCTCGAGGGCGTCGCGAACGGCGAGCAGGTCGCCGGCGAACCGCTCGACCGCGAATTTCGACGCCCGGGCAACGTCGTTCAGCGCCTGCTTGCGGACGTTGTCGGTCTCGGCCTTGGCGCGCAGCCACGCGTCCCGCAGGTCCCCGGCCTCGGTCTCGGCCTTGGTCAGGAGCGTGGCGAGGTCCGGGGCGGGATCGGCCGGAGGCGCATCGGCGACGCGGTCGGTCGGGTGCGGCGTTGCCGTGGCGGGGCTCGGCGCGGACGGGGTGAGCGGGTCGGGGGGATTCGACTTGCCGGTGGGCGGGACCGGGGAGTCCCCTGGGGAAGCGTTGTGTTGGGCAGCCATGGCAGGTGGGGTGGGCGCGGGAGAGGTCCGTCGACCTCTGCAATACGATTTTTCGCCCGCTGAACGGGCACCGTATCGACGGTGGGGTCATTTCCGCGCGTTTCAAGGCGCCCGGGGCGCGGAATGGCGGGAATCCCTGCCGCCGCGGGCGGTGCCGGGGCCGAAGGTCGGGACCTGGCCCCGGCGACAGATCCTTCCGGCCCCCTGCCCCTTGGCCGCCGCACCCTGCCTCCGCCCCCACCACCCCCGCCACCCCCTGCCACGCCCCTGCCTCGCGCCGCTGCCCGCCGCCCCGGCACCGCGACCGGCGGGTCGCGGGTCGGTCAGCGGGCGGCGCCCAGCGCCCGGGCGCGGCGCAGCGTTTCCTCGCGCGCCGCGGCGTCCGGCGGCGGAACGAGCCAGCCGGCCAGTTCGGCGACGGCGATGTCGGCCAGCGCGGCGATCCACGCCGGGTGCTCGTTGAGGCAGGGAATCGCGCGGTACTCGCTTCCGCCCGCATCGATGAACGTCGCCTTGCCCTCGATGCCGATCTCCTCGAGGGTCTCGAGGCAGTCGGCGACGAACCCGGGGCAGAACACGTCGACGCGCCTGGCGCCCTCCCCCGGCAGACGGGCCAGCGTCTCCGCGGTGTACGGCTGGAGCCACTCCGCCCTGCCGAACCGCGACTGGAAGGTCAGCACGTACTGCGACTTCTCGAGTCCCAGCTCGGCCGCAAGGAGCCGCGCCGTCTTGTGGCAATGGCAGTGGTACGGATCCCCGAGTTCGAGCGACCGCCGCGGCACGCCGTGGAACGACAGGACCAGCTTGTCCGGCCTCCCGTGCTTCATCCAGTAGTCGTTGACGCAGGCGGCCAGCGCACGGATGTAGCCGGGATGGTCGTGAAAGGCGTCGACGGCGCGCAGCGCGGGCATCCGGCGCGCCATCCGCGACCAGGCGTACACCGCGTCCAGCGCCGAGGCGGTGGTGCTGGCCGCGTACTGCGGATACATCGGCACCACCAGAATGCGGTCGCAGCCGGCCGCGGCCAGCTTGTCGAGCGCCGAGCCGACCGACGGGTTGCCGTAGCGCATCGCGAGTTCGACGGCGACGAAATCGGCCGGCAGCCCGAGCGCCTTCGCCCGCTGGCCGACGAGTCCCTGCAGCAGCGAGCGCTGCTTCATCGAGTGAACGAGCAGCGGCGAGCCGTCCTTCGTCCACACCAGCGCGTACTTCGCCGCGGACTTCGCGGGTCGCACGCGCAGGATCACGCCGTGCAGTATCAGCAGCCACAGCGCGCGCGGGATCTCGACCACGCGCGGATCGGACAGGAACTCGGCCAGGTACCGGCGCACCGCCGGGGCGGTCGCGGCGTCCGGGGTGCCCAGGTTGACGAGCAGCACGCCGACGCGCGTCGCGCGGTCGTGGGCAAAGGGGGGCGCGGGTGCGAAGGACATGTCAGTGGTCGTCGATGGGGGTTGGGGCGGCGGCCCGGGACGTCGCCGGTTGCCGGCGCGGGGCGCGGCAACGATGGCCTGCTTCGTTCGCCGGGACGGGCGGTGCCGTCGCCGTCATGGCGCGCCGCCGGCAGCTCCGTGGCGGGCGATCCAGGCGTCGAGTCCGTGTCGCGCCTGGCGGCGCACGGCGTTCCTGACCTGCGGCGTCCAGCCGAGGAGCGTCCCCTTGGCGCCCAGCGCCATCCGGCTCCAGCGCCAGAGATCGAAGCGGTCGACGTGCGCCGCGATCCGACCGTCCCGAAAGCTGAACTCGGCGTCGATGACGTTGTGCACCGGGCGCCCGGTGGCCGAGAACGTGTAGCGCGGCTCCCAGTGCGCCGACCCCGTGCGGTCGTCGGCGCGCACGTCGCGCCATTCGAGCGCCAGGTCCTTGCCGCGCGCGCAGAGCAGCGCCCACATCGCGCCGATCTCCGGGCCGGCGAGTTCGAAGACCGGATCGCGGAACGTCGCGTCGGGGGCGTAGCACGCCGCCATCGCGGCGGCATCCCGGCGCGCGAACGCCGCGTAGAGGCGATCGATCAGCTGCGCGTTGTCGTGCATCGCCGGCACGGGACTAGCCGTCGGCGCGCTGCAGCGTCAGCGCGTTCGACAGCAGCTTCGCGGTGACGTCGACGATCGGGATGATGCGCTCGTACGCCATCCGCGTCGGGCCGATGACGCCCAGCGTGCCGATCACCTGGCCGTTGACCTCGTAGGGCGCCGTGACCACGCTCATTTCGTCGAGCGGGACCAGCTGCGACTCGCCGCCGATGTAGATCTGCACGCCCTGCGCGCGCTGCGAGGTGTCGAGCAGGTGCACCAGCGACGTCTTGTGCTCGAACAGGTCGAACAGCCGGCGCAGCCGCTCCATGCTCGACGCCAGGTCCTCGGTCTGCAGCAGGTTGCGCTCGCCGGCGACGACCACGCTGTCGCCTTCGTCGAGCGCGCCCTCGCCGAGGTCGACGGCCGCGGTCATCAGCAGCGCGATGTCCGCGCGCAGTTCGCGCAGCTCGTCGGCGAGGCGTGCGCGGATGGCCGCAAAGGGCGTGCCGGCGTAGTGGTGGTTGAGGAAGTTCGTCGCCTCCACCAGCTGCGACTGCGAGTATGCGCGATCGGTATGCAGGATGCGGTTCTGCACGTCGCCCTCGGGGGTGACGATGATGAGCAGCACGCGGCGGTCGGACAGGCGCAGGAACTCGAGGTGGCGGAAGCCGGACTCGCGGCGACGGGGCGTGGCCACGACGCCGGCGAAATGCGTCAGCTGCGACAGCAGCCCCGCGGCGGCGCTGACCAGCGCCTGGGGCCGGTCGGCGGAGAGTTCGCCCTCCAGCCGCGTGATCTCGGCCGATTCCAGCGGCTTGACCACCATCAGGCTGTCGACGAACAGGCGGTAGCCCTTGGGCGTCGGAACGCGCCCGGCCGAGGTGTGCGGGCTGGCGATGAAGCCCATCTCCTCGAGGTCGGCCATCACGTTGCGGATCGTCGCCGGCGAGAGCTCCAGCCCCGACTGCCTGGACAGCGCGCGGGAGCCGACCGGCTGGCCTTCGGCGATGTAGCGCTCGATCAGCGTCTTCAGCAGGTGTTGGGCGCGCGGATCCATCGTGACCGCCATTTTACGGCCTGGCGGCCGCGGGAAGCGGTCCGATCGCGCCGGCTCGGCCGTTCGGCGACTTGGGGCGGGTGCGCCGCTGTGCTTTAATCGCAGCCATGTCACTCGATGCGCCCCGTCGTACCGCAGCGCGGACCGACCCGAACCCGGCCCCGGTGGCGGCGGCATCGTCGACCGGTGCGGCGCCGATGGGGCAGGTCCTGCGGCGCGTGGCGCTGGTCGGCCGCCCGAACACGCCGGGCATCGGCGAGCCGCTCACCTCGCTCGCCGCGTTCCTGGCCGCCCGCGGGCACGAGGTGCTGCTCGACGCGGAAACCGCCCGCGAGACCGGATTGCGCCAGATCCCGACCGTGGCCCGAGCCGCGATGGGTCCGCGCGTCGACGTCGCCGTGGTCGTCGGCGGCGACGGCACGATGCTGTCGGTCGCGCGCGAGCTGGCGCCCCAGGGCGTGCCGCTGATCGGCGTCAATCAGGGCCGGCTGGGCTTCCTCACCGACGTGCCGCTGGCGCGAATAGAGGACGTGCTGGCCGCGATGCTGGCCGGGCATTACGTCGAGGAGCGGCGCCAGCTGCTCGTGGCGACGATCCGCCGCGAAGGCGTCGTGGTCCAGGACGCGCTGGCGCTGAACGAGGTCGTGGTGTCGCGCGGCATGCAGGGCGGGATGATCGAGAGCGCGATCGCGATCGACGGCCGCTTCGTCTGCGCGCTGCGGGCCGACGGGCTGATCGTCGCCACGCCGACCGGATCGACCGCGTACTCGCTGTCGGCACAGGGCCCGATCGTGCATCCGCAGGTGCCGGCACTGCTGCTGGTCCCGGTGGCGCCGCACGCGTTGACCAATCGTCCGCTGGTGGTCTCCGACGAGGCGCAGATCGACGTCACGCTGCTGCGCGGGAAGGAAGCGCTCGCGCTCTGCGACGGGCAGGCGCGCTTCGCGCTGGCCGAGGGCGACCACGTGGCGATCCGCCGTGCCGACCATCCGGCGCGGCTGCTGCATCCCGAGGGGCACGACCATTTCGCGATGCTGCGCGAGAAACTGCACTGGAGCGAAACGCCCGAGCGGTTGCGCGTCGCCGGCGCGCCGCGCTGAAGCACGCTTCGTCACGTCGTCCATGCTGCGCCTGCTTTCGATTCGCAACTTCGTCGTCGTGGACACGCTCGATCTCGAGCTGGGGCCGGGCTTCACCGCGCTGACCGGCGAAACCGGTGCCGGCAAGTCGATCCTGCTCGACGCGCTGTCGCTGCTGCTGGGCGATCGCTTCGAGCTGCGGCAGCTGCGGCCCGGTGCGGAACGGGCGGAGCTCGCCGCGTCGTTCGACGTCGACGACCACCCGGCGGCGTGCGCCTGGCTCGACGAGGAGGGGCTCGCCGGCGACGACGGCACGCTGCTGCTGCGACGGACGCTCGACGCGCAGGGCCGGAGCCGCGCCTGGATCAACGGCCGGCCCGCGACGCTGGCGCAGCTCGCGGCGATCGGCGGAAAGCTGGTGGACCTGCACGGCCAGCACGCGCACCAGACCCTCTCGTCGCCGGAGCAGCAGCGGATGCTGCTGGACGCCTACGGCGGCTTCACCGCTCTCGCCGGCGAGACCGCGGCGGCCTGGCGCGAGTGGCGCGCCGCGGTCGAGCGCCTCGACGCCGCCGCGGTCGCGGCGCAGGCGTCGGCGGCGGAACGCGATTTCCTCGAGGCCCGGCAGCGCGAGCTGGCCGCGCTGGCCGTCACCGCCGACGAGTGGTCCGAGCTCTCGACCGCGCAGACGCGGCTCGCCCACGCGGCGGCGCTGCTCGAGGCCGCGACCGCCGCCGAGGACGAGCTCGCCGAACGCGACGACGCACTCCTCCGCCGGCTGGCGGCGCTCGCCACGCGGCTCGACCAGAACACGGCGCACGACCCGGCGCTGGCCGGGATCGTCGCGCTGTTCGAACCGGCGCGCATCCAGCTCGACGAGGCCGCGCGGGCGCTGCGGGCCTACCGGCAGAAGCTCGAGCTCGATCCCGGCGAACTCGCGCGGGTCGAGGAACGGCTGACCGCCATCCACGATGTCGCGCGCAAGCACCGCGTGCGGCCGGAAGCGCTGCCGTCGCTGCTCGCGGACACCGAGTCCCGCCTCGCCGCACTGGCCGAGTCGGCGGACGTCGCCGCCCTCACCCGGCGCACGGAGGCGGCTCAGGTCGCGTACCTGGCGCTTGCCGACCAGCTCACCCGCAAGCGGAACTTCGCCGCGAACGAGCTCGCGCATCGCGTCACCGACACCATGCAGGAGCTGGCGATGGACGGCGGCCGTTTCGAAGTCGCCCTGGTGCCGGTCGCCGCGCCGGCGAGCTTCGGTGCGGAGCAGGTCGAGTTCCGCGTCGCGGGGCACCCGAAGCAGCCGCTGGGACCGCTCGCCCGGGTCGCCTCGGGTGGCGAGCTGTCCCGGATCGCGCTGGCCGTGCAGGTGGTCACGAGCGAGGCCGGGGCCGTGCCGACGCTGATCTTCGACGAAGTGGACACCGGCATCGGCGGCGCCGTGGCCGGAACGGTCGGGCGGCTGATGCAGTCGCTCGCGGCACGGCGGCAGGTGCTCACGGTGACCCATCTGCCGCAGGTGGCCGCGTTCGCCGACGCGCACTTCCGCGTGGTCAAGCTGGGAGACGAGGCAACGGTCCGGACCTCGGTGACCGAGCTCGGCGCCACGGCGCGCGTCGAGGAACTCGCGCGGATGCTGGCCGGCTCGGCGATCACCGCCAAGACCCGTGCGCACGCCCGCGAACTCTACGAGCAGCACCGCCGGCGTGCCGCCTGAGCACGTCCGGCCCGCAGGCCGTCAGCGCGCGCGGATGGCGACGCCCGACGTCGTGCGCAGCGGGAGCGAGCCCGTGACCCTGGCGCGCGACGCCGTGGGCGACTTCCTGTAGGTCGACCCGACCTTGACGTTGGCGACGCGTGCCGAGGCCTTGCTGCCGGGCACCGGCATCCCCTCGCCGGTCTCCAGCCAGTGCCGCACCCGCTGTGCATCACCCAGCCGGGTATAGCGCCCGAGGGAATCGAGCAGCACGATCACGAACGGCCGGCTGCCGATGTTCGCGAGCATGACCAGGCACTTGCCGGCCTCGCGGATGTAGCCGGTCTTCGACAGAACGATGTCCCAGCCTGCGCGCTCGTCGCGGACCAGTGCGTTCGAATTGTTGAATCCGAGCATGCGGCCCGACGGCTGCACCTCGACGAAGTACGACGCCGTGGTGCTGTACTCGCGGATCAGCGGGTACTGCGATGCGGCCGCGACCATGCGCGCCAGATCGTTCGCCGTCGAGACGTTCTCGGCCGAAAGCCCGGTTGCGTCGGAGAAGTGCGTGCGCTGCATGCCGAGCGCGATCGCCTTGTCGTTCATCGCCGCGACGAACGCGGGCGTGCCACCCGGGTAGTGCCGGGCCAGCGCCGACGATGCACGGTTTTCGGAGGCCATCAGCGCAAGGCGCAGCATTTCCCGTCGCGGCAATTCCACGCCCATGCCGAGCCGGGACCGGGTGCCCTTGATGTAATCCAGGTCCCCGACATCGACCGCGACCGGCTCGTCCAGGGACAGTCCGGCATCCAGCGTGACCATCGCCGTCATCAGCTTGGTAAGCGAGGCGATCGGCGTCACTTCGTCGGCGGCCTTCGAGTAGACGGGCGTTCCGTCCGCCGCGTCGATGACGATGGCGTTCGCCGAGGCCAGCTTCAGCTTGCCGGGATCCGGGGCGGCAAAGGACTGCGCGCCCGCAGGCGTCAACGACGCGCAGGCGATTTGCGCAGCAAAAACAATGAAGAGGGCGCGAATCATCAGGTTTGGCCTCAAGTCCAAAGGCCTTATAGCACGGCTCGCCGGCACGCGACAATCCCCACCGCAGATCGAGGTCATGCAAATCATGGAGTTGCGGGACCACGACGCAACAGCAGGGGCGTCGGTGCCGGCCCCGGCGCGTGCCGGGGGACGACGGGACGGGGGCGGGGGACGGGGGAATGGTCGGAGGGTGAAGCGCGGTCGCCGGGCGACCCCGGGGACGGTCGCGGACCCGTCCCGCCGGGGCGGGAGCCGTTCAGGCGCTGAAGGCCGGCTCGCCCACCGCGGATGCGGGCTCGCCTTCGCGCTCGGTCTGCTGGAGCTGCCACATCCGCGCATAGGTCCCGGCGGCGTCGAGCAGCGCCGCGTGCCGACCCCGCTCGACGATGCGCCCGCCGTCGAGGACCAGGATCTCGTCGGCGTCGACGATCGTCGACAGCCGGTGCGCGATCACCAGCGTCGTGCGGTTCTCGGCGATCCGCTTCAGCTCGGCCTGGATCGCCTTCTCCGACTTCGAATCCAGCGCACTCGTCGCCTCGTCGAAGATCAGGATCCGCGGATTCTTCAGGATGGCGCGGGCGATCGCGACCCGCTGCTTCTCGCCACCCGAGAGCTTGAGCCCGCGTTCCCCGACGGGGGTGCCGTAGCCCTCGGGCAGCGACACGATGAAGTCGTGGATCTGGGCGAGGCGCGCCGCGTGCTCGATCTCCTCGCGCGACGCCCCCGGCCGCCCGTAGGCGATGTTGTACTCGATCGAATCGTTGAACAGCACCGTGTCCTGCGGGACGATGCCGATCGCGGCGCGGACGCTCGCCTGCTGGACGTCCCGCAGGTCGCGGCCGTCGATGGCTACGCTGCCGCCGCCGACGTCGTAGAAGCGGAACAGCAGGCGGGCGAGCGTCGACTTGCCCGACCCGGACGGTCCGACGACGGCAACGGTGCGTCCCGGGGGAATGGCGAAGCTGACGCCGAACAGGATCTGCCGGTTGGGCTCGTACGAAAAGTCGACGCGGTCGAAGCGGACTACGCCGGATCCCGGCGGGAGCGGCGGCGCGCCAGGGGCGTCGGCGACCTCGGTGTTTTCGGCGGCGAGCGCGAACATCCGCTCCATGTCGGCGGTCGCCTGCTTGATCTCGCGGTAGACGACGCCGAGAAAATTGAGCGGGATGTAGACCTGGATCATGAAGGCGTTCACGAGGACGAGGTCGCCCACGGTCATCGTGCGGTCGACCACGCCGACGGTCGCCCGCCACATGATCAGCGTGACGGCGACGGCGATGATCGCGCTCTGCGAGACGTTGAGCAGCGACAGCGAGGTCTGGCTCTTCACGGCGGCGACCTCCCAGCGCTGCATGCTCTCGTCGTAGCGCCGCGCCTCGAACTGCTCGTTGCCGAAGTACTTGACGGTCTCGTAGTTGAGCAGGCTGTCGATCGCGCGCGTGTTCGCCTTCGAGTCGAGTTCGTTCATCTGCCGGCGGAAGTTGGTCCGCCACTCGGTGATCGCCACGGTGGCGACGACGTAGAGCGTCAGCGCGGTCAGCGTGATCGCGATGAACGTCCATTCGTAGCGGGTGGCGAGAATCGTCGAGACGAGACTGATCTCGACCAGCGTGGGCAGGATCGAGAACAGCGTGTAGCCGATCAGCGTGGAGATGCCACGCGTCCCGCGCTCGACGTCGCGCGTCAGGCCGCCGGTCTGCCGGGCCAGATGGAAGCGCAGGCTGAGCGCATGCAGGTGCTGGAACACCTCGAGCGCGATCGTCCGGACGGCGCGCTGGGTGACCTTGGCGAACAGGAATTCGCGCAGCTCGGTGAACAGCGTCGTCGACAGCCGCAGCGCGCCGTACGCGACCAGCAGCGCGAGCGGCACGGCCAGCAGCGCCGACTCGCGATCGAGCCGATCGACGATCTCCTTCAGCAGCAGCGGGACGCCGACGTTGGCGACTTTGGCGACGACGAGGCAGGCCAGCGCGGCGCCCACCCGCCAGCGGTACGTCCACAGGTAGGGCAGCAGGCGGCGGATCGTGCCCCAGTCGCCACCGGCCCCGGCGGCCGGAGGAGATACCGTTGACGGACTGGTTCGGCGCATCGTCGAAGTCTAGCCCGAATCGGGGTCAGGTCGAATTTAGGTCAATCGCGCCCGGACAACTGCGCCGCCGGCGCCCATCGTCTCGGCAATGATGACGGTTCGCAGCGCACCCTGCCATCGTCTTTCCGGACGATGGCGGCGCAGGTCGCCGCCGGCTACCGTGCAATAAGCGGGAAATTCCGGGGCGAAGAGCCGCTGCTGCCCTAAATTGAACCTGACCCCGAAGAGGGGGTTGCCGAACCGACGGGCCGGTGCCGGCGGCGGCGGAACCAATCGTCACGGCCGTAGCCGAGCATGCCCATCGCGACCCTGACCACGCCGTAGGCCAGCCAGTTGAGCAGCTTGTACAGCCGCGGCCGCTGCCGCCAGCGCGCGACCCGGACGGGCTCGGCGCCGTGCTGGATCATCTGCGTCAACTCCAGCCGCAGCTGATCCGCGAAATAGGGATCCCGAACGACGACATTGGCCTCGCGCGCCATCAGCAGGCTGTACGGATCGATGTTCGACGAGCCGACCGTCGCCCAGCGGTCGTCGACGACCGCGACCTTCGCGTGCAGGAACGACAGGTGGTACTCCTGGATTTCGACGCCGGCTGCAAGCAGCTGTCCGTACAGCGCGCGCGACGCATAGTGCAGCAGGGCGTACTCGACGCGCGCCTGCAGCAGCAGAGTGACCTTGACACCGCGCCCGGCGGCGGCGATCAGCGCCCGCCGGAAGCGGATGCCGGGAAAGAAGTAGGAGTTCGCGATCAGGATTTCCTGCCGGGCCGTCCGTATGGCGGCAAGGTAGGCACGCTCGATGTCGCGGCGGTGCCGGAGGTTGTCGCGGATCACGAACTTCGCCGTCTGGCCGCCCGCGCGCTTCGCCCGGCGCGGCGACGGGAACAGCGGCACGTCGCTGCGATTGAACTGCACCAGCTCGACCAGCGCCCACACGCGCTGCATCGTGCGCACGATCGGCACCAGCAGCGGCCCCTCGATCCGCACCGCGAAGTCGATCCGCGGCGGGCGATGCCCGGGCGTGTGCATGTCGTCGATCACGTTGATGCCGCCGACGAACGCCACGCGCGCATCGACGTGCACCAGCTTGCGGTGCAGCCTCCGCAGCCGATGCGAGCGGAACTGCCAGGGCGCGATCTCGGGCCGGTACTTGCGCAGCGTGATGCCCGCGGCCGCCAGCGTCGCCTCCAGCGCCGGCGTCAGGTACAGGCGCGCCCCCCAGCCGTCGACGAGGACCCGCACCAGCACCCCCCGACCGGCGGCCCGCACCAGCGCGCCGGTCACCGCCTTGCCGGCGTCGTCGTCGGCGTAGATGTAGGTTTCGACCCACACCTCGCGCTCGGCCGCGTCGATCGCCGCGACGAGCGCCGGGAAATACTCGGTGCCGTTGCGCAGCAGCGCGATCCGATTGCCCGGCTGGAAGCGGTTCATCGCCGCCGCGGCAGGGTGTCGAAGGTCGCAGCCAGCGCGGCGTGATCGGACACGCGCGCCCCGGGATACGCGTAGTGGACGTGCGCCTCGACGATCTTGAGGCCGCGCGCGTAGATGCGATCGAGCCGGAACACCGGCATCACCGACGGAAACGTCCGCGCCGGCCGGCCGCGCACCGACTCGAACACCTCCTCGACGCCGAGCGTGTCGGTCAGCACCCGGTTCGCCTTGTGGCGCCAGTCGTTGAAGTCGCCGGCGATGATGAGCGGCGCATCCTTCGGCACGGTGTCGCGGATGCGCTCGCAGAGCGCGCGGATCTGCCACTGCCGCCCGCGCTCGAACAGCCCGAGGTGGACGTTGAGGCAGTGCAGCGACGGCCTGCGCGGTCCCAGGTTTACCTCGCAGTGGAGCAGCCCGCGGCTCTCGAACGCATGCGCCGAGATGTCCATGTTCTCGTGCGCGACGACCGGGAACCGGGACAGGAACGCGTTGCCGTGGTGCCCGTGCTGGTACACGGCGTTCTTGCCGTAGACGACCTCCTGCCACACCGTGTCGGCGATGTACTCGTGCTGCGGCTTGAGGGGCCAGTCGACGAACCGGCCGGCATGCCGTTCGTGCCCGCCCTGGACCTCCTGCAGGAACAGGATGTCGGCGGACAGCCCGTGCAGGCGGTCGCGCAACTCGCGGATCACCACGCGCCGCTTGAAGTACGAGAAGCCCTTGTGGATGTTGTAGGTGGCGACGGTGAAGCGCACGACGGACCCGGGGCGACGGGGATCAGCGCACCGCGGCGCGCGGCACGGGGCATCATCTTAGCCGAACCCGGCAGGGCGGCATCGACACGGCGCGCCGTCACGACGCCCCGCCCCGCCCGGCCGCCGCCAGGTGCCGCAATTCCCGCAGCGCGACGGACACCCGCGCAAGATCGAGCGTGCCGGCGTGCGCGAGCTCGTCGACCAGGCGCTGCGCCCGCTCCAGCGCGGTGCGGTGCCGTGTCTGCCATGCGGCCACCCGGGCGTCCACCGTCCCGGCCGGCGCGGCCGCGAGCACTTCGCGCGTCAGCGCCTGGTGCAGGCCGGCGACGTCGTCGTGCAGCGCGGCGCGCGCAAGTCCCTGCCAGTGCCCGTCCGACGGCAGTGCGGCCACCGCCTGCTTCAGGCCGTCGAGGCCGAGGCCCGCGCCGAGCGCGAAATGCACGCCGGCGACCAGCGCGACGTCGTCCCTTCCCTCGCCCGCGCATTCGGCGATGTCGGGCGCCGCGGCGAGCGGCTCGACCGTCGCCGCGGAAAGCGCCAGCGCTGCGGGCACCCCGGCAGCGACGAGCGCGGCGACGCGGGCGTCGACCCGGGCGCGGGCGTCGCCCGCCAGGGCGTCGGGCAGCCGCGCCGCGACCGTGGCGACCGCCGGCGCGAATCGGGCGATGGTCGCCGCCATGTCGTCGGCGAGCCGGGCGCTGCGGAGGAACCACGTCGTTCCGCGTGCGACCAGGCGGCCGGCGTCGATCACCAGTTCCGCCTGCACTTCGTCGGCGACCACGTTGTCGAGTGCCTCCACCGCCCTCCAGTAAGGCACCAAGGCGAACGATTCCCTCGCCAGCAGGTACGCCCGCACGACGTCGGCCGGCGGCGCGCTGGTCCCCTCCATCATCCCGTGGACGAAGGTGCTGCCGACGCGGTTGACCATGCTGTTCACCACGTGCGTCGCGATGATCTCGCGCTTCAGCGGGTGCTTCGCCATGTAGCCGGCGTAGCGCTCCCGCAGGGGCGCCGGGAAGTAGCGCGCCAGCGCGGTCCCGACCCACGGGTCGTCGGGCAGCGCCGACGCGAGGAGTTCGTCGTAGAGCCAGATCTTCGAGTACGCGAGCAGCACCGCGCGCTCCGGCGCGGTCAGGCCCCCGCCCTTGGCGCGCCGCTCGGCGATCGCCTCGTCGGTCGGCAGGAACTCGATCGCGCGGTTCAGGCGGCCGGCCTTCTCGAGAAACCGGATGAACCGGGCCTGCGGCTCCAGCAGACGCGGCGCGATGCGCTCGCCCACCGAGAGCACCTGCGTCTGCGCGTAATTGTCGCGCAGCACCAGCGCCGCGACGTCGTCGGTCATCGACGCCAGCAGTTCGTTGCGCTGCTTCAGCGTCAGCTCCCCGTCGGCGATCGGCAGCCCGAGCAGGATCTTGATGTTGACTTCGTGGTCGGAGGTGTCGACTCCGGCCGAATTGTCGATGGCATCGGTGTAGATGCGCCCTCCGGCCTGCGCGTACTCGATGCGGCCGCGCTGGGTGAAGCCGAGGTTGCCGCCCTCGCCGACGACCCTGCAGCGCAGTTCGCGGCCGTTGATGCGCACGGCGTCGCTGGCGCGGTCGCCGACCTCGGCGTGCGTCTCGGTCGTCGCCTTGACATAGGTGCCGATGCCGCCGTTGTAGAGCAGGTCCACGGGCGCCCTGAGGATCGCGCTGATCAGCTCGTTCGGCGGCAGCTTGTCGGCGTCGACCCCCAGCGCCGCGCGCACCTGCGGCGAGAGCGGGATCGCCTTCGCCGACCGCGGCCACACGCCGCCGCCCGCGGAAATCAGCTTCTCGTCGTAGTCGGCCCACGACGAGCGCGGCAGCTCGAACAGCCGCCTCCGCTCGGCGAAGCTCGCCGCCGCGTCGGGAGCGGGGTCCAGGAAGACGTGACGGTGGTCGAAGGCGGCGAGCAGCCGGACGTGCGGCGACAGCAGCATGCCGTTGCCGAACACGTCGCCGGACATGTCGCCGACGCCGACGACCGTGATCGGCGTCGTCTGGGTGTCGATGCCGAGCTCGCGGAAGTGCCGCTTCACCGATTCCCAGGCGCCGCGCGCGGTGATGCCCATCTTCTTGTGATCGTAGCCGACCGATCCGCCCGAGGCGAAGGCGTCGTCGAGCCAGAAGCCGTATTCCTTTGCGATCGCGTTGGCGTAGTCGGAGAACGACGCGGTGCCCTTGTCCGCCGCGACGACCAGGTAAGGGTCGTCGCCGTCGTGGCGATGGACGTCCGGCGGCGGCACCACCGCGCCGGCGACGAGGTTGTCGGTGAGGTCGAGCAGGCCCCGCAGGTAGTCCTGGTAACAGGCGACGCCTTCCTTGAGGTACGCGTCGCGGTCGGCCGGATTCGGGGCGCGCTTCAGCACGAAGCCGCCCTTCGAGCCGACCGGCACGATGACGATGTTCTTCACCATCTGCGCCTTCATCAGGCCCAGCACCTCGGTCCGGTAGTCCTCCGGCCGGTCCGACCAGCGCAGACCGCCGCGCGCGACCTTGCCCCCGCGCAGGTGCACACCCTCGAATCGCGGCGCGTACACGAAGATCTCGAACTTCGGCTTCGGCTCCGGCAGCCCGGGCACCTTCGCCGGGTCGAACTTGAAGGACAGGTAGGCCCGTCTGCGCCCCGCCGCGTCGCGGCGCCAGAAATTCGTGCGCACCGTCGCCAGGATCAGCGCCAGCAGCTGGCGCAGCACGCGGTCCTCGGACAGGTTGGTCACGTGTTCGAGCGCAGCCTCGATCGCGCGCACCTGCCGCGCCGCCGCGTCGTCGTCGCGCCCGGCCGGATCGAAACGCAACCGGAACAGCGAGACCAGCAGTCGCGCGATCGCCGGCTGGTTGCCGAGGGTCGCCTCGATGAAGGGCTGCGACAGCGTGAATCCGGTCTGCCGCAGATAGCGCGCATAGGCGCGCAGCACGACGACCTCGTCGGCGGCGAGCCGCGCGGTGAGCACGAGCCGGTTGAAATCGTCGTTGTCGACTTCGCCGGCGTAGACGCGCGCGAAGGCGTCCTCGAACACCGCCCGGACGCTGTCGAGGTCGGCGGCGGCCTCCATCGGACCGGTCATCCCGTAGTCGTGCAGCCAGACCCGCTCGCCGCCTTCGGGGGCCACGCGGTACGGGCGCTCCTCGATGACGCGCAGGCCCATCCGCTCGAGCATCGGCAGGGCATCCGACAGCGGCACCGGGCCGCCCCGGTGCGCGAGCTTGAAGCGCAGCGTCCCGGCTGCGGCCTCGAGCGGGCGGTACAGGCTGATCGCCGGCGCGTCGCCGGCGAGCGCCTGCTCGACGAGTTCGACGTCGGGCACCGCGTTGCGTGCCGTGAAATCCTCCCGGTACGCCGCCGGAAACGCCTGCGCGTAGCGGTGGGCGAGGCCGCTGCCGCGGGCCTCGCCCAGCGTTTCCTCCAGCGCGTCGCGCAGGTCGTCTTCCCAGCCGCGCGCCGCGCGGGCGAGGTCGGCCTCGATCGCCGCCACGTCGTATTCGGGCAGCCGGCCGGGCACCGTGCGCACGGTGATCAGCACCCGCGCGAGCGTCGCCTCCGACAGCAGCACGCTGAAATCGGATCCGGTCCCGTTGAACGCGGCGACCAGGATCGCCTGCCACTTCCTGCGCAGCGCCGTCGTGTAGTGCTCGCGCGGCGCGTAGATCAGGCAGGTGACGAAGCGCCCGTAGGGATCGCGACGGTCGAACATCCGCAGCCGCTGCCGTCCGTGCAGGCGCAGGATCGCCTGCGCGATCTCGGTCAGGCGCTCCACCGACACCTGGAACAGTTCGTCGCGGGGATAGGTGTCGAGGATGTTGGTCAGCGCCTTGGCGTCGTGGGAGACCGACAGCACGCCGGTGCGCGCGATGACGTCGGCGACCTTGCTCCGGAGCAGCGGAATGTCCGCCGGGTTGGCGCTGTACGCAGTCGACGCATAGAGACCGAGGAAACGGTGCTCGCCGCAAACCTCCCCGGCGGCGTCGTAGCGCTTGATCCCGATGTAGTCCATGTAGCCCGGGCGGTGGACCGTCGAGCGCGAGTTCGACTTGGTCAGGATCAGCAGGTCCTTCGCCCGCGCGTAGCTGCGCAGCGCAGGCGGCAGCTGGGAGAAGCTCTGCGAGCGGCCGCCCTTCTCGCCGCGCAGCACCCCCAGGGCCGACCCCTCGACGATCGCCAGCGCATCGCCGTCGTCGGCCGCGACGAGGTCGTGGCAGCGGTAGCCGAGGAACGTGAAATGGCCGTCGGCCAGCCAGGCCAGGAACGCCTTGGTTTCGGCGACCTCCGCCGCCGACCGCGGCGCCGCCTGACGGTCGAGTTCGGCGACGACGTCGGCGATGCGCGCGCGCATCGCGCCCCAGTCGTCGACGCAGACGCGCACGTCCGCGAGCACGCGCTCGAGATCGGCGGCCAGCGACTTCATCCGCTCGGGATCCGCGATGCGGTCGATCTCGACGTGCATCAGCGACTCGCGCGCGCCGCGCGGCGCGTCGGCGCCGGGGGCCACGGTCCCCAGCGCGCCGTCGGCGCCGCGCTCGACGGCGAGGATCGGGTGGACGATGAGGTGCAGGTCGAGCCGCAGCCGCGCGACTTCCATCGTCACCGAATCGACGAGGAACGGCATGTCGTCGTTGACGATCTCGACGACCGTGTGCGACGACTGCCAGCCGTGCTCGTCCAGCTTCGGATTGAACACGCGCAGCCGCGCGGCGCCCGGCGCGCGACGCCCGGCGAACTGCAGCAGCGACAGCGCGGCGCCGTAGAGGTCGCCCGGGGCGCGGGTGACGATGTCCTCGTCGTCCATCCCGCGGAAGTACTCGCGCGCGAACACCTCGGCGCGCTCGCGATCGGTGACGGGGATGCGCTCGCGCACCAGCGCCAACACCTCGGCGACGCGCGACGCCGCTTCCTGCGTGATCCTGGCCGGCATGAATCCTCCTGCGGCTTGACCGAAAGCCGATGGGCGATCTTACCGCGCGAGCGCGGGCGTTCGTTTGACGCCGGGCAACGGCCCCGCCGGGACCGGCGGGAAGGAGGTGGGGTGGCTGATGGGACTCGAACCCACGACAACCGGAATCACAATCCGGGACTCTACCAACTGAGCTACAGCCACCGCTGATGCGGCGCACGACGCCGCAGCGCCGTCGGGCAGGACGCCCTCGGGCCTTGCGCCGCCGTACGCGCCTGAACTGGCGCGCCCGACAGGACTCGAACCTGTTACCGCCGGCTTAGAAGGCCGGTGCTCTATCCAGATGAGCTACGGGCGCCGGTCGGACTCGGGTATCGCGTTCCGCCCGCGGGCCGCTGGCGGCGCTTGCGGACGGTCGAAACGGCTCCGGAACCCCGCGCGCCCATTCGTGACGGATGGGGTCGACGCGACGACCGGAACAGCTGGAAATGATAGCACAGGCCGCCCGTCGCCAATCGGACCGGAGGCCGGCGGCCTCGCGCGCCGGACCGTCGCCCTAACGCGGCGCCGTCGCGGTGCGCAGGAAGCCGACGAGCCGCTCCATGTGCTGCTCGAGGTCGGCGAAGGAGTCGTGCCGGCCGCCCAGCACCAGCAGCTCGACCGCGTCGTGCTGCCGGGCGGCGAAGATCCGGTGCGCATCGTCGAGCGGCACCACGTCGTCGTCGGCGCCGTGCACCAGCAGCACCGGGCAGCGCACCCGCGCAATGGTGTTGACCGGCGCGATGTCGTCGAAGCGATGGCCGATGGTTCGCTGCACGTAACGGAGGACGTAGCGGCCGACCGGCCACTCGGGGACGCGCTTCGTCGCCAGCCAGCGCCGCATCATCGTCGCCGGATGCGAAAAGGCCGCCACGCTCGCCACGGCCATCACGTCCGGCCGGCGCGACGCGACCAGCAGCGCGGCGCCGGCACCGACCGAGTGCCCGAGCAGCGCGATCCGCCCCGCGTCGACTTCCGCTCGCGCCGCCAGCCAGTCCACCGCGTGCTCCAGGTCCTCGGCGAAGCGCGGCAGCGACGCGAAGCCGTCGTCGTCGCTGGCACCGTGACAGCGGGCGTCGATGAACAGCGCTGCGAAGCCCGCGTCGTGCAGCGGTCGCGCGAGCGGCAGCATCATCGCCGCGTTGCCGCCCCACCCATGCATCACGACCACCGCGGGATGGGCCGTGCCGGCGCCGCCGGCCGGCGGGATCAGCCAGCCGTGCACGCGGCGCCGGTTGGCGGTGCCGATGCGCACCGTCTCGAACGCGAGGCCCAGCGCGGCCGGCGTGCGATCGTGCGGGATCCGCGGTGCCGCGAGGCCCGCGCGGATGCCCCGGTGCAGCACCCCGCGCAGCAGCGCGAGCCCGGCGCCCATGGTGCCCATGGCGCCGACGACGGCCAGCGATGTCGCGATCGAGGGCATGTCAACCGCTCGACGCCGCCCACCACAGCCGCAGCCGCATGCCGGGCCCGGTGGTGTAGCCGACCAGCACCGACCGGATCTCGCCCCGGCCATCGATCACCACCAGGGCCGGCACGCCGTGCAGACCGAAGCGTGCGGCAATGCCGCCGTCGGCATCGATCGCGGTCGGCCATTCGAGGCCGCGGTCGTGCAGAACCTTTGCCACCGCCGCGGCGTCG
Source organism: uncultured beta proteobacterium (assembly GCA_963810815.1). Classification (GTDB taxonomy): domain Bacteria; phylum Pseudomonadota; class Gammaproteobacteria; order Burkholderiales; family Casimicrobiaceae; genus CAVQWT01. The sequence continues at coordinate 634,159 of CAWEPB010000004.1, forward strand.
CCGGACTGCATCGCCACGGTGAGCACCGGCCAGTCGGCACGCAGCGCGTCGACGCTTCCTTCCTGCGCCTTGCAGATCGGGCACCAGTCCGCCCAGAAATAGACGCCGACCGTCCGGCCGGGGTGCGCGGCGCGCCACTCGGCGAGGCTGACGCTGCCGCCGTTCGCCAGCGGGGCCGCGAATGCCGGCGCCGGCCCCCGGGGAACGTCGCGCGCCTGCCACCACTGGATGGCGACGACGACCAGGACGACGAGGCCGATCTCGGCCGCCCAGCCCGGCCAGCGCCGGCGTTTGCGCGGCGCCGGCACCGGCGAATTCGACGCGGGATCGGCGGGGGACATCAGCTGCGAACCAGGGCGTGTCGGAGCGCGCGCGGCGTTTCCACCAGGTCGGCCAGCGTGTGCTCGTCCAGCGAATCGTAGAGCGCCGCGAAGGCGTCGACCAGGATCCCCTTCAGCCGGCAGGGCGAGCTGATCCGGCAGGCGGTCGGATTTCCCGACAGGCATTCGACGATCGGCGTGTCGCCCTCGCTGGCGCGCACGACCTCGCCGAGACGGATCTCTTCCGGCGCCCGGGCCAGGCGAACCCCGCCGCCCTTGCCCCGTACCGATTCGACGACGCCTGCGCGCGCCAGCTGGTGCACCACCTTCATCAGGTGGTTCTCGGAAATGCCGTAGGCGGCCGCGATCTCGGGAATGGTCGCGAGGCGGGTGCGGTCGAGCGCCAGGTACATCAGCACCCGCAGCGTGTAGTCGGAGAAGACGGTGAGGCGCATGGGGTCTTGAAGCGGTATGGGAGATATTGCTTTTGCGGAGAGCCCGGCGTAGCATGAAGCTGCACGAATAATACATCTTTCAAGCCCACCGGAGTTCACGCCATGTCCCATCCCGCGCATTCCCACCTGTCCCCCGACGCGATCTATCCGTTCGACGCCCGCGGCGTCGCCAAGCGGTTCCGCCACGCGGCGATCTTCGGCGCCCTCGACGCGTTGCGGTCCGGGGAGACCATGCGCTTCGTCAACGATCACGACCCGCTGCCGCTGCTCGACCAGCTGGTGGCGCGATACGGGGAAGCGGTGACGATCCGCTACGTGCAGCGCGATGCCGGCGCGATCGTCATCGATTTCCTCCGGAACTGACGTTGGACATCCGCCCGTTCGACAACCTCCGGCCGCAGGCGGGTCCCGCCGTGCCGGATTCGCGCTCTGGAACCTGGGTTTTCGGCCGTTCTACCTGCTCGCCAGCGGCTTCGCCGCGCTGTCCATCCTGTTCTGGGTCGGCCAGTACGCGGGCCTGCTTCCGGCCGCTTACGCCCGGACGCCGGCGTGGCACGGCCACGAAATGCTCTACGGCTACGCGACGGCCGTGGTCGCCGGGTTCCTCTTCACCGCCGTTCGCAACTGGACCGGGAAGCCGACGCCGGCCGGCGCGACGCTGATGGCGCTCGCGGCGCTGTGGCTCGCCGGTCGCGTGCTGGTGCTGACGCCGTTCGCCGTCGCCGCCGCGGTGGTCAACGCGGCGTTCCCGATCGCCGTCGCCGTCGGCATCGGCATCCCGATCGTCCGGAGCCGGAACCGGCGGAACTACTTCTTCGTCGGGCTGCTGCTGCTGCTGGGCGCCGCCGTGCTCGGGTTTCATCTCTCGCACCTGGGCCTCCTGGCCTGGCCGGAGCGGGCGAGCCTGCAGGTCGGCCTCGACGTCGTCCTGTTCGTGATGGCGGTGATGGGCGGCCGGGTGATTCCGATGTTCACCAGCAACGGCATCCCGGGCGTGCAGGCCACGCGGCACCCGGTGATCGAGAAGCTGGCGCTGGGTGGTGTGCTCGCACTGCTGGCTGCCGACGTCCTGCAACTGCCCCCGGTGGTCGGCGCGGGGCTCGCGCTGGCCGTCGCCGTTGCCCACGCAGCGCGCCTCCGGCTCTGGCAGCCGTGGCGGACGCTCGGCACCCCCATCGTGTGGGTGCTGCACCTGGCCTACCTCTGGATCGTCATCCACCTGGTCCTGCGCGGGCTCGCCGGCCTGGGCCTCGTCGGCGACCTGTTCGCGGTCCACGCGCTGACCATCGGGGCGATCGGCGGCATGACCATCGGCATGATGACGCGCACGGCGCGCGGTCACACCGGGCGCCCGCTGGTGGCGGATGGCTTCGAGGTGGCGTGCTACGTGCTGGTGGCGCTCGCCGCGGCGATCCGCGTCTTCGGCGGCATGCTGCTGCCCGACGCCTACGTGGCGACGGTCGTCGTCTCCGGCCTGTGCTGGTCCGCCGCGTTCGCGCTCTACGCGGTACGCTACTGGCCGGTGCTGTCGCGGCCGCGGCTCGACGGCAAGCCGGGATAGCGACGCGCCCCCACCCGCGTCCGCACCGGCGGCGTCGGCTTCCGTTTCGCCTTCACCTTTGCTTTCGCTTTCGCTTTCGTCTTCGGCTCAGGACCGGGGGCGCGGGCGGATCAGGCAGCGCGCGCCTCGCCCGCCTCCTCGTAGGTGCGTCCGTCCCGGATGTGGTAGATCCGCCGGAACGTCGGGATGATCTTCTCGTCGTGCGTGACCACGATGATCGCCGTCCCGAACCGCTGCGCCATCTCGTTCAGGATCCGGATGACGGTCAATGCCCGTTCGGTGTCGAGCGGCGCCGTCGGCTCGTCGGCCAGGATGATCGGCGGGTGGTTGACCAGTGCGCGGGCGATCGCGACGCGCTGCTGTTCGCCGCCGGACAGCTGCGGCACCTGCGCCCGCGCGCGGTGGCCGACGTCCAGCGCGGCGAGCATCTCCCGCGCGCGCTCGCGCGCCTTGCCGTTGGCCATGCCGGCCAGCATCGGCAGCACGGCAACGTTGTCGGTGACGTCGAGGAACGGGATGAGATAGGGCGCCTGGAACACGAAGCCGATGCGGTCGCGCCGCAGCGCGCGCAGGTCGGCCACCTTCCAGCCGCCGTCGTAGATGGTCTCCCCGGCGAGGGCCATGCGACCCGACGTCGGTTCGATCACCGCACCCAGGCATTTCAGCAGCGTGCTCTTGCCGGAGCCGCTGGGGCCGATCAGCCCCACGACCTCGCCCGGCTGGACGACCATGTCCACGCCCTTCAGCGCATCGACCGCCGTGTCGCCTTCGCCGTAGCGCTTGGTGAGGCCGCTGATCTCGATCGCCGGGAGGGTCATCGCCTAGCCTCCGATGGCCGTCGCCGGATCGACGCGCAGCGCGGCGCGGATGGCGACCACGCTCGCCAGCGCACAGATGCCCAGCACCAGCACGCCGCCCAGCACGGCGTCGCCGGGGAGCAGCAGCACGTACTTCGGGAAGATCGGTGCCCACAGCGTCGCCGCGGTCTTGCCGACGGCGAAGCCGATGACCCCCAGGCCCAGCGCCTGCTGCAGGATCATGCCGGCAATGGTCCGATTCCGCGCGCCGATCAGCTTGAGGACCGCGATCTCGCGCACCTTGTTCAGCGTCATCGTGTAGATGATGAAGGCGACGATCGCGGCGCTGACGACGGCGAGGATGACGAGGAACATGAAGATCTGCCGGGCCGAGGTCGCGATCAGCTTGGCGACGAGGATCTCGTCCATGTCGGTCCGCGTGTACGCTTCCAGGTGCTTCCAGCGCCGGATCTCGCGTGCGACGACCGCCTCGTCGGCGTGCGGCGCGAGCCGCAGCATGACGACGTTGACGGTGCGGCTGCTCGCCTGGCTGGCCTGCACCGCCTCCAGCAGCCCCGGGACGCCGGGGCGGTTGAACGCGGGATTGGCGGCGGTCCGCGCACGCTCGTTGACCAGCGCGTCGTTGTCCTTGAGGAACTGGACTTCCTGGGCGTCCTGCAGCGGCACGAAGACCATGGGATCGCCGCCCGACGACACCGTGCGGCGGGTCAGCCCGACGACCGTGTACTCGTGCCGGCGGATGCGGATCCGCTCGCCGAGGCGGAACCCGGTCCGGACGTCGGCGACCGCCTCGTAGTGCGAGCGCGTGATCGGGCGGCCGGCCACCAGGTTCCCGGGTTCGCCGGGGTGCCCCGGCTCGAAGCCGACCAGCATGACGCGCACGTCGCCGCCTTCGTGCCGGACCTGCATCGTCAGGTAGGTGACGTTGCCGGCCTCGGCGACGCCCCGCACGCCGAGCAGCGCGCGGTAGGCATCGTCACGCACGTTGGACGGTTCCGCGTAGGGGCCCAGCGTGTCGCGCTGCACCACCCACAGATCGGCGCCGACGTTGCCGAGCAGCACCTTGGCATCGTCGACCATGCCGCGGTAGATGCCGGCCATCGACAGCGTGACGCCGATGAGCAGGCCCAGTCCCACGCCGGTGAACACGAACTTGCCCCAGCCATGCAGGATGTCGCGGCCGGCCAGGTTGATCATGGCGCGGCGTCGACGATGGCCGGGACGATGCGGACCCGGGCGTCCGGCTGCAGCGAGCGTTCGCTGTGCACGACGACTTCGTCGCCCGCCTTCAGGCCGTCGACGATCTGCGTGCGCCCGTCGAGGGTGGTGATCCCGACCTGCACCGGCCGGAACGCGACGCGGCCGGCGGCGACCTGCCAGACGCCCTCCTGTCGATCGACGCGCTTCACCGCCGCGGCGGGCACGGAACGGACGTCGGCGAGATCGGCGGTGCGGATCGTCACTTCGACCAGTTCGCCGACCGGGATCCCGTCCGGCCGGTGCACGAAGGCGACGTTCACGATCCGCTCCTCGGTCACCGCATCGCTCACCCAGTCGACGCGCTCGACTTTCCCCGGAAACTTCCGCCCGGGATCGGAGCGCAGCACGATTTCCGCCGGCTGGCCCACGCGCACGCCGCCGGCCTGGCCCTGGTCGATGCGGGCCCGGATCCACAGGCTCGCCGGGTCGATGACCTGCACCACCGCCTGACCGGCGACGAGCGTGGTTCCCGGTTCGACCAGCCGCGCGCTGACGACCCCGTCGACGGGGCTCACCAGGCGCGCCTGCGCCCGCAGCTTGCCGACCCCCGCGACATCGGCCAGCGCGCGGTCGCGGTCGCGCCGCGCCGCGGCCAGCTGGGCGGCAGCCGCGTCGACGGCCGACTTCGCGGCGTTGGCTTCGTGCGCCTTGGCGTCGGTGGCTTCCTGGCTGACGAATCCCTGCGCGCGCAGTTCGGCGGAGCGGCGGGCGCTGGCGATGGTGACCTGCGCGCGGCTCTGCGTCTCGGCCAGCTGCGCTTCGGCGGCGCGGATGGTGCTGGTGGCGCGCTCGGCCGCGAGCTGGCCGCTGGTGACGCGATCCTCGAGATCGACCGGGTCGAGCTCGGCCAGCAGTTGTCCCGCCCTGACGGCATCGCCCTGGTCGACCAGCACGCGCGCCACGCGGCTCGCCAGCGTGGGGCCCAGCGCGTAACTGCGCCGCGCTTCGACGGTGCCGATGCCGAAGGTGCTCGCGACCAGGCCACCCTGCTCGACCGTCGCGGCCGTGACCTTGGCCGGCGCCAGCGGTCCCTGGCTCGCCACCAGCCAGCCGAGCAGCAGGGCGCCCCCGATACCGGCCGCGACGATCGCCGTCCTGCGACTCCAACGCCAGTTCATCGCTGCCTCCGCCCCTGGTAGCCGTGCAGCAGCAGGGGAAACAGTTGCCGGGCGCGCTTCGTCATCCCGGCCTCGTCGCCGACCAGCGCCGCCTGGATCACCAGTCCCTGGACGGCCCCGAGGAACAGCACCGGCGCCAGCGACGCATCGAGATCGGCGGGAAGCTCGCCGGCCGCCTTGGCCTGCGCGAACAGCAGTGCCAGCCGCTTGCGGTACGCCGCGATCATCGCGCGGACTTCCGCGCGCACGGGAGTGTCGCCGGGGTACTGCAGCTCGTGGAACATCACGCGGGGCACCCCCGGGTTCGCGGCGACGAACGCGACATGGGCCAGAAACGCGGCCTCCAGCTTGGCCAGCGGGGAGCCTTCCTTCGCGGTCGCGGCGGCGAACACCGCCGTCAGCGACGCGCGCACCCAGGCGAAGACCGCCAGCCAGATCGCCTCCTTGTCCGGAAAGTGCCGGAACAGCGCACCCTGGGTGACGCCCATCCGGTCGGCGATCGCCTGCGTCGTGATCGCCTCCGGTCCGCGTTCGCGCGCGAGCGCCAGCACGGTCGCGACGATTTCGCGCTGGCGCTGGCCGGTGGAAAGGCGGTGGCGCGGCGCGGGGAGGACAGCGGCTGCGGCAGTCATGGAAGCGGGAGTCCGGTCGACAAGTAAGTATTTGGTTACTATCTTATGGCGATCGCCCAGGTTTGGCAAGCCCTACGGATGGTGTCGTCAATGGTTGGCGCCGTTCATTGACGCGGGAAGCACCGGGGCCTATGTTCGCTCCTCCATCACCGGACCGACCACCTGGAGGAGACAGCGATGAACGCGCCGGAGGGCAACGCCCGACTCGACCCGCCTCCCGCCGACCGCTACGCGACGCACGAGGTGCAGAACCAGGCCGAAGGCGCCTCGGGCTTCAACGCATACACCCAGGACGCCGTGCTGACGGCTGCGGTGGCCCGGGAGGTTCCCTGGGCTGCGGCCCGGTGCGCGGCACTGGGACGGCTTGCCGGGGACGAAGGTGTGCAGGAACTGGCCCGGCTGGCCAATCGTCACCTGCCGGAACTGAAGACCCACGACCGCTACGGCAACCGCATCGACTGGGTCGATTTTCATCCCAGCTGGCACCAGCTGATGGCGCTGGCCTGGAAGCACGAAGTCCATTCGCTGGCCTGGACCGCTTCCGAGCCGCAGCCGCATTTCGCCCGCGCGGTGTTGTCCTATCTGTGGAACCAGGTCGAGCACGGCGTCGGCTGCCCGACGGGCATGGCGTACGCGTCCTACGCGGGATTTCGGGCCGAGCCCGCACTGCGCATCTGGGCCGAGAAGCTCAAGGGCACCGAATACGAGTTCAGCCGTCGCGAGGTGGCGGACAAGCCCGCCGTGGTCGTGGGCTACGCGATGACCGAGAAGCAGGGCGGATCGGACCTGCGCCAGACCCAGACCACGGCCGTGTGGTCGCACGCCGCCGAGTACCACGGCGCGAGTGCGCAGTGGTACGAGTTGACCGGTCACAAGTGGTTCTGCTCGGTGCCGCAATCGGACGGCTTCTTCACCCTGGCGAAGGTGGCCGGCGGGGTCACCTGCTTCTTCATTCCGCGCACGCTGCCCGACGGCAGCTACAACCGCTTCTACATCCAGCGCCTGAAGGACAAGTGCGGCAACCGATCCAACGCTTCGAGTGAAATCGAGCTCGCCGGCACCCTGGCGCTTCGGGTCGGCGCCGAGGGCGCGGGCATACGGGAAATCCTCTCCCACTCCCATCTGACCCGCCTGGACTTCGCGATCGGGTCTGCCGGGCTGATGCGGCAGGCGCTTGCGCTCGCCCTGCAGCACACCCGGTCGCGCCGGGGATTCGGTCTGTCGCTGGCAGAGCAACCCATGATGCGCAACGTGCTCGCCGACATGGCGATCGAGGTCGAGGCCGCGACGCTGCTGGCGCTGCGGGTTGCCAGGGCCACCGACCACCTGGAGGTCGACCCGGAAGAGCGGGCTTTCGCCCGCGTGGCCACGCCGATGGCCAAGTTCTTCAACTGCTCGCGCGCACCGGCCATTGCCAACGAGGCGCTGCAGTGCCACGGCGGCAATGGCTTCATCGAAGAAAATCCGATGGCGCGGGTCTACCGGGAGGCGCCGCTGAACAGCGTCTGGGAAGGCACCGCCAACATGATGTGCATGGACGTGCGCCGGGCCATGCGCCGCGACCCGGCCTGCCGGGAGGGCTTTGCGGCCGAGCTGCACAGGGTGCGCGGGATGGACGCCCGGTTCGACGGCTTCCTGGTGGCGCTCGACCGGTTGCTGGATCAGGGACTGGCCGACGAGTTCCATGCGCGGCCGATGGCCGAGGCGATGGCACGCGCCGTGCAGGGCGCGCAGTTGCTGCAGCACTCCACCGTCGAGGTGGTGGATGCGTTCATGGCCACCCGCCTGGGCGGGCCGGCAGGGAACTGGGGCAGCCTGTTCGGCGCGATGTCCTCCGGCGTGTCGCAGGCACAGGCGGCGCGCATCGTCGAACGCTCGTCGTACGGCACCGGGGCCTGAGGCTTCGACGCACCGACGGGGCGGACTGCCTCGAGCTCCGGACTTGCGGACCGGCGTCCGCCGCGTTCGTGGCTCTCCCGAACGCGCCGGTTCAGGGGGCCTTCCTGCCGCGGCCGCCGGCGGGCAGCAGTTGCGCGAGCTCGGCGCCGCCGACCAGCCTGATGCCGTGCTTGACGGCAAAGGCACGCGCATTGTCGGTGACCTCGCCGACGGTCACGTAGATGCACTCGTGCGCGTCGCGGGCCTCCTTCATCGCCTGCAGCTCCTGCAGGGCGTCGACGCCCGTGCGTGCCGCCTTCCAGCGCTTGCAGTTGACGAGCGCGGTGCGCCCCTCCTTCGTGAGCTCGAAGTTGGCGGCCGTGCCGCTGACGGCGCGGACCCCGTATCCCTGTTGCCGATAGGCGGCTTCGATGGCGCGCGAGAACTCGATCCACGACATTGCGCGAACCGCGGCGAGCGTGGCGTCGATGCGCGCCATCGACGGTGCCTGCAACTGCTTCCAGGCGGCGATGCACCCGACCACCAGGAACGGCAAGCCGGCGACGGCGCCGATGGTCCGGTAGGCCTCGGGCAGCAGCGCGATCGCGATCGCGGCCACCGCGCCGGCGATGGCGAAACTGATCCACCACTGCGAGCGAAGCAGGATCGCGAACAGCGACCGCTCGTTCATCTTCCAATTCATGCGCCGCCTCGCGACTTCTACGAAATGATCGACCGGCGAGTATAGAGGAGCCGGCAGGCACGGGACCTCGAAGGTCGCTCATTCGCTGTGCGCGTGGCTTGACGGGGGTCAAACCACATTTTTCCGCCAACGCCAGAATGGACAACGATGGGAGTGGTGTCGGCGTCGGGGCGCTTCCGTGCCCGTCGCGACGACGGCTCCGCGGCGGCGGGCGAAGCGGTGCACGTCGACCAACAGCAGCAAGGGGCGATGACGATGAACAGGATCTGGCTCAACAACTACCCGGCGGGCCTGCCCGCGGAAATCGACCCCGACCAGTACAGCTCCGTCCCGGACCTGCTCGAGAAGTCCGTCGTCGAGTTTGCCGACAAGCCGGCCTTTCACAACCTCGGCTGCACCATGAGCTATGCCGAGCTGGAGCGGCTGTCAGGACATTTTGCCGCCTTCCTGCAGGGGCTGCCGGGATTGGCCAGGGGTGAGCGGGTCGCCATCATGGCGCCGAACCTGCTGCAATACCCCGTCGCGCTGTTCGGCATTCTCCGCGCCGGCATGGTCGTGGTGAACGTCAATCCGCTGTACACGCCGCGCGAACTGGAGCACCAGCTGAAGGACTCCGGCGCGAAAGCCATCGTCATTGTCGAGAACTTCGCCAGCGTCCTGCAGCAGGTGCTGGGAGACACGCCGGTCGACCACGTGATCACCACCCAGCTCGGCGACCTGCTGCCGGTCCCGACGCGCTGGCTGGTCAATTTCGTGGTCAAGAGCGTGAAGCGGATGGTCCCTGCCTGGAACATCGACGGCGCCATCGCCTTCCGGGATGCGCTCGCGCGCGGCGCGGCGGCGGCCCCGAAGCCCGTGGACCTGTCGGGCGAGGACATCGCGTTCCTGCAGTACACCGGCGGCACCACCGGCGTCTCGAAGGGCGCGATGCTGACCCACCGCAACATCATTGCCAACACTGTGCAGACCGGCGCATGGATCTCGGCCAGGTTCAAGAAAGGCACCGAGATCGCCATTGCGCCGTTGCCGCTGTACCACATCTTCTGCCTTACCGCGACGCTGTCCTTCATGAAGTGGGGCAGCCTGACCGTGCTCATCACCAACCCGCGCGACTTGCCGGCCCTCGTCAAGGAGCTCGGGCGGTGGAAGTGGAGCGTCATGACGGGCGTCAACACGCTGTTCAACGGCCTCCTGCATACCCCCGGCTTCGACCAGCTCGACTTTTCCGCGCTGAAGGTGGTGATCGGCGGCGGGGCCGCGGTCCAGCAGCCCGTGGCCGAACGGTGGCAGCAGGTGACCGGGTGCTGGATCACCGAAGGCTACGGACTGACCGAGGCGTCGCCCGTGGCCTGCGCCAACCTGCTGGGTACGCCCTGGAACGGGACCATCGGCATACCCTACCCTTCCACCGACCTGTCGATCCGCGACGACGCCTTCAGGGAACTGCCGGCATGGACCGGCGAGGGCGACCTCGAGCTGCACACCGGCGAGATCTGCGTCCGCGGCCCGCAGGTGATGAAGGGCTACTGGAACAACCCCGAGGAAACCGCCCGGACACTGCAGGACGGCTGGCTGAAGACGGGCGACCTGGGCCACCTGAGCGCCGACGGCCGCTTCACGATCACCGACCGCAAGAAGGACATGATCCTGGTTTCCGGCTTCAACGTTTATCCGAGCGAGATCGAGAGCGTCGTCGCAACGCACCCGGGTGTGCTCGACTGCGGGGCCGTGGGCGTGCCCGACGCGAAGACGGGCGAGGCGGTCAAGCTGGTGGTCGTCAGGAAGGATCCGAACCTGACGAAGGAAGCGGTGATCGAGCACTGCAAGGCGCACCTCACCGGCTACAAGCGGCCGCGCCAGGTGGAGTTTCGCGACGCGCTGCCGAAGTCGCCGATCGGGAAGATCCTGCGGCGGGAATTGCGCGATGCGCCCGACCAGTGACGGAACCTGGGGCGCTCGCCCGCATCGCACCCGGTGCCCGGCGGCTAGAGTGCTTCGCCCTGCAGACTCCTTCTGACGCATGCTCGCCAAGCTCCAGCAGATCATTCAGCGGGTGAACGCCGCGGCCAACCTGCACGAGGCGCTGGAGGTCATCGTGCATCGGGTCAAGGCCGCGATGAACTCCGACGTGTGCTCCGTCTATGTTCGCGACGCGGCCGGACCCCAGTACGTGCTGATGGCGACGGACGGGTTGAACCCGGGTTCGGTGGGCAAGATCCGGATGGCCGCCGGCGAAGGGATCGTCGGACTGGTCGCGACGCGCCAGGAGCCGGTCAACCTTGCCAATGCGGCGGAACATCCGAGCTATCGCCATTTCCCGGAAACCGGCGAGCAGCAGTTTTCCGGCTATCTCGCGGTTCCGCTGGTGCACTTCCGCCAGTCCGTCGGCGTGCTCGTCGTGCAGCAAAGGACACGGCGGGTGTTCGCCGAGGAGGAGGTCGCGTTCCTGGTCACGATCGGCGCGCAGGTCGCGGCGACGTTGAGCTACGCCGCCCAGGGCAGCGCCATCTCGCCGCATGAGCCGGGCCCGCCCGGACCGATCGGAATGATCCAGGGGCTGCCGGGCGCCCCGGGGGTGACGATCGGCAACATTGCCCTCCCCTCGCCGCTGGCCGAACTCGACGCGGTGGCCGACCGGGCGCCCGACGACATCGCGAAGGAAGAAGCCGCCTTCCGGCGGGCCGTGCGCGAGACGCAGCAGGAACTGCGCGCGAGCGCCGGTCGCATGGAGGGCCGCCTGTCCGAGGAAACGCGCGCGATATTCGACGTCTACATCCTGATCCTCGGCCAGGACGACCTGGTCGAGGGCGTGGTCGCCAGGATTCGCGGCGGGAACTGGGCACCGGCGGCGCTCCGGGACACCATTGCCGAGCATGCCGACGTGTTCGAGCAGGCCGAGGACCCGTACCTGCGGGCGCGCGCCGAGGACATTAGGGGCATCGGTCGGCGCATCCTGCTGCGCCTCATGTCCGGTGTCTCCGCGGCCAGGACCTACCCGAACGAGACGGTCCTCCTCGGCGACGAGGTCAGCCTCGCCCGCGTGGCGGACGTACCGCCCGGTCAGCTCCGGGGCATCGTGTGCCTGCGCGGCTCCGTCGTGTCGCATACGGCGGTTCTGGCCCGCGGCCTCGGGATCCCGGCGGTGATGGGCCTCGGGCCGCGCGACATCAAGTCCCTCGACGGTCATCCGATCATCGTCGATGGTTATCGCGGGCGCGTGTTCATCGACCCTTTGCCCGCCGTGATCCAGGAATACCGGCGGGTCGTCCAGCACGAGGGGCAGCTTTCCGAAAAGCTCGCTGATCTGCGCGCGCTCGACGCGACGACGACCGACGATGTCCGCGTCGGACTGGGATTGAACGTTGGAATGCTGACCGATATCGACGTCGCCGCGAACCTCGGCGTCGACGAGGTCGGGCTCTATCGCTCCGAGTTTCCCTTCATGTCGCGGGAAACCTTTCCGATGGAGCACGAGCAGTACGAGACCTACCGCAAGGTGCTCAAGGCGTTCGCACCGAAGCCGGTGACCATGCGGACGCTCGACATCGGAGGCGACAAGCCGCTGTCCTATTTCCCCACGACGGAAGAGAACCCGTTCCTGGGCTGGCGCGGCATCCGCCTCACGCTGGATCGGCCGGACATCTTCATGCCTCAGCTTCGGGCGATGCTGCGCGCGAATGTCGGCTTGAACAATCTGCGCATCATGTTTCCCATGATCGGGCAGATCGAGGAACTGAAGGCGGCCCGGCAGGCGGTCGACCGGGCGCGCCGCGAACTCGGCGAGGAAGGATGCGAGTGCCCCGCGCCGCCGATCGGCGCCATGGTGGAGGTGCCGGCGGCGCTGCTGTCCATCCCCGCGCTTTCGCGTTACGCGGATTTCTTCTCGATCGGCACCAACGACCTCACCCAGTACCTGCTGGCGGTGGACCGGAACAATCCGAACGTGGCGCGCCTGTACAACCATCTGGACCCCGGGGTCCTCCGCGCCCTGTACGGCGTGATCCGCAACGCCCGGCGTTGCGGCAAACCCGTGAGCGTCTGCGGCGAGATGGCCGCGGATCCCGGCTCGGCGATCCTCCTCCTCGGCATGGGGCTGGAGACGTTCAGCATGAGCGCGTCCGCCGTCCTGCGGGTCAAGTGGCTGATCAGGAGCTTCTCGAGCCAGCGCGCGAAACGGGTCCTCTACCGTGCCATCCGGATGGAGCGCGCCGATTCGGTACGCAGCATGCTGGATGACGAGCTGGCCAAGGCCGGACTGGGCGAACTCGTCCTGGCGTAAGCGCGCAGGCGACCCGCTCGCCGGCGAGCGATGTCGGCCGGCAGCCGCGGATCGCCACGCTCGGAGCCGACGCTTGACGGATGGGTCGTCGGACCCGCAGCAACGATACTGACGATTCGCGGTCCCTTATAATCGCTCCCACCCCCAGGCAGACTCGATTGCCCATGCACAGCTCACTGTTCAAGTTCGGCGAGGACGTCTCCGGCTACGACGTCCCGGTGCTCAACGAGCGCGCCGTACGCGCGAGCGCGGGCATCCTGTTCCTGTTCGCCATCGTGTCGTTCATGAATGCGTGGCAGCAGGGGAATTTCCAGCCGACACGGTTGTTCGTCGTGGCGTTCCTGGTCGATTTCACGATACGGGTCTTCGTCAACCCGCGCTTTGCCCCCAGCCTGATCGTGGGGCAATGGATGGTGCGGCACCAGCAGCCGGAGTACGTGGGGGCGCCGCAAAAGCGCTTTGCGTGGGCCATCGGACTGGCGCTGGCAGTGACGATGTTCTACCTGATCGTCGTGAACAATGTCATCGGCCCCGTCAACCTGCTGGTTTGCGGCCTCTGCCTGCTGCTGCTGTTCTTCGAAGCCGCATTCGGCATCTGCCTGGGCTGCAAGGTCTACAACCTGTTCCACCGCAAGCAGGCGCAGCTTTGTCCGGGCGGCGCCTGCGAGGTGCCCGCCACCGCCGGCCCCGGCCTGAGCGCAAGGGACATCGCGATCCTGGTCGCGTTCGCCGCGCTGCTGGCGGGCGTGGCGCAGTGGGTCAAGCAGACCCAGCCCCCCAGGGCCGCAGCGGCTCCCGTGAGCGCGCCCGAAGCCGATGCGGCGGAGGCCGAGCGCTGCAAGGTGCCCGATTTCGCCAAGGCGCTGGGCCACGAAGAGATGTGGAAACTCCACAACAACTGCAAGTAGAGCCCGGGCGCAGATCGGTCATGGATGACACCCGACGCAAACTGATCGCCCGGGTGGCTGCCTGGCTGGCGCTTGCCCCGGCTCTCCGTGCATCGACCGCCTGGGCCGCACCACCGACGGTCGAGATCATCGCCTTCGCGCACCCGCCGGTGGAGTCCGCGCTGAAGCCGTTGCGCGATTGGCTGTCCTCGCAGGGCCCCAGGGTGCGGGTGGTCGAGATCGACATGGATTCGCCCGCCGCCGGGAAGCGCCTGCAGGCGCTGGGCCTCAAAGGCCATGTTCCGATCGTGGTCCTGGTCAACGGCCAGTACCGGGTCACCCGGAAGGACGGCAGCAGCGCGGAACTGGTGAGCTTTCCTTCGGACAAGCTGCCGCCGGGAACGACGCGCGGCTGGTCCGTGGAGGACGCGCAGGCGGCAATCAAGGCGCTCATGACTTGACGTGCGTCCAGTCGGGCGCTGCGTTCCCATCGATCAGGGAAAGCAGCGGCGCAACGATGGTGTATCGCGTCGATCCGTCGATGGATCTAGACGTTGGCAGCCGATATTCTGCTCCTCGTCTGGCGCGATCTTGCCCGGGCTTGGTCGAGTTTGGCGAAGAAATATTGGCTGGATCTTCGCTCCATTCTTGCTGGGACAGGTCACAGCGCATTACCTCTCCGGACGCTGCGTTCAGCGACGACCTAGAACTTCCGGATCCGACCTATTCTGTTGAATAACTCTGTATTTTGGCGACGCGGTATGCCGCGAGCGTTGAGCGGAACGGATCAGTGACTGCGGGGGGCGTGCTATTTCATGGTGGCGGTGCGGCTTTCACCGATTTAGATCGCCATGTTCTCTGTTTCTGGTTCTACCGGGCACAACCACTTCGCCATTCGTCGTAGGTTCTGCGCGGTTGCCGCCAGACAGAAACTCATCGTGAGCGCCACTCGGTCCGCGCAATCGCAGTCGATCAAGCTTCAGGATTCGCTTCAGATGAGCGAAGAGCATCTCAACCTTCTTGCGATCCTTGCGCGATTGCCTGTAAGCATCGGTCTTGGCAACGTTGCGCGCCACATCCCGTGCCGATTCATGGACGCTGCGCGCGATCTTTCGAGTCGGGGAGTTCGGACAGCAACGTGACTTCATCGGGCACTTGCCGCAAGCCGCTTGGCTAGCGTGATAAATGATGGTGTTGGCCTTGGTGATGCGCGTTCGCGGGCGCTTGAAGATCCGCCACTCACTCCGTAGCGGCTGCCCCTGTGGGCAGCGGTACTCGTTGGCCTGTTCATCCCATTCGAAGTCGCTGCTGGATAGTGTTTCGTCGCTGCGCTGTGTTTTGTCCCACACGGACACATGCGGCTCGATCTGCTTCTCGTCGACCATCCACCCCAGAATCTCTGCCGTGCCGTAATTGGTATCGCCGATCAGCCGCCGCGGCTTGAGATCAAACCGCGTCTCAACCCGCTCGATCATCGTCTTGGTGGCGTTGATTTCATCGAGCTTGTGGGCGGGCGTCGCCTCAACGTCAACCACAATGCCCGCGGCAATGTCGATCAGGTAGTTCGCCGAGTAGGCATAGAACGCCGGTCCCCAAGCAGCACTCCACTGCGCTGCCGGATCGGTCAGCGAGAGGTTCTTCGGTGTGCTCTTCTCCAGTTCGGACTGATCCAAGGCCGCCAGGTACTCGCGCACCGGTCGGCTGAGCGATGGCTGGTTCGACCAGTCGGCCTCGGCGCCAGGCACGCCACGCTGACGGTTGGCATCCGCCTTCACCAAGCTGGCATCGATGGCGAACCCTTCGCCACCCACCAGCCCCTCTCGCACGCAGCGCTCCAGGACCTGCTCGAACACGAACCGCAGCGTATCGCTGTCCCGGAAACGGCCATGCCGGTTCTTGGAGAACGTCGAGTGATCCGGCACCGGGTCTTCCAATCCCAGCCGGCAGAACCAGCGGTACGCCAGGTTCAAGTGGACTTCCTCGCACAACCGCCGCTCGGAGCGGATGCCGAAGCAGTAGCCCACGATCAACATGCGAATCAGCAGCTGCGGGTCAATCGACGGGCGGCCGGTATGGCTGTAGTACGGGGCGAGGTGGCGATGCAGGTCGCCAAGGTCGAGGAACTGATCAATCCCGCGCAACAGATGATCGGCAGGAACGTGATCGTCGAGATTGAACGAGTAGAACAGCTTCTTCTGCCCGCCCGGCTGTCGTCCCATCATTCCCGCGTCTCCCTCTCGAACATCTTGGCTTCAACATAGCCAAGAGCCGACCAATTTCAAGGGAGTTTTTCAACAGAATAGACCCATTGCAGAAGTTCGAGCAACCCGGAAGCTGTCATCCAAGGCTCTGAAAGCTGACGTTCAGAGCACGCAGTCCTCAAGTGTTGTCCACTGGCCGGCCGTGCAACGTATGCCGGGCGAGGACTCCGGACTGAATGCAGTGGGCGGCAGCGCATTGCTGCTTAGGGTTTCCCTCCGTGGTCCGATTGCATTATTGCCGCGTCTACGCAGCGTCGGCGCCACGATTCATGTCTGCAGCTCTCCCGGCTTTCGTCGCAGGGTGTCCGATGGGAGTTCACCAAAGCAATCCTTGTAGGCGCGTGAGAACTCTCCGAAGTGCCAGAAGCCCCAGTTGAGCGCCTCGGTGGACACCGTGGTTGATCCCTGAGTCGCTGCCAGGAGCACCCGGCGCACGCGGTGCAATCGGAGTCGGATCAGGTAGGTCACCGGTGTCAATCGCATGACCGCCTTGAATGCGTACTCCAGGGTGCGCTCGCTCACTCCGGCGACCTTGCACAGGTCGCTGACGTAGAGGTGATCATCGGATTGCGACAACGCAAACTCTTCGGCGATCTTGACGATGAGAGTCTGCGCCTGCCGGTTCCGGTCGCTCTGGCTAGACTCGAAGTCGTGTGCCCCGCCAAGGACTCCCAATAGAAGCTCGACCAACTCGACGTGGGCCGCGTTCCGTTCCGTCTCCCGCTCGTTGAAAAGTGCCGGTTGCCGTGCGGCAGTATCCACCAGTCGCTTGCCCCACTCGAATAGCTTCCTAGCACTATCGCGGTCGACCTGCAGCGATTCCACGCCGCGCGGCACACGAAACTCGCTTTCGCGCTGGCGGGCCGTGAGATGCGCACGGATCTCGTCTGGCGAAAGCAGAAACGTAATGCTCTCGTACCCGGCGTCGGCTACAAAGATGGCCTCCGAATCGGGCGCTGCCGCGAGCATCAAGCCTGCGCTCACCGGTAGTCCGTTCACAGTCCCGCTCGATTTTGGTCCAAACATGACGTAAGCAAGCAGGCCCTTGCGGGCGCTCGTGCGCGTCCGCACGCGACGGTTGGTCGAATAGAAAACGACCGCAGACGCCCCGAGACGAACAATCACTCGGCGCGCCCGAAGCGACATCTCCTGGAGCTGTACAGCATCCTGCTCGATCAGCTCAATACCGGCGCCAACCGCCGTGGGATCGCTGATCTCGACGACCGAAACTGCAGGCTGTGTGCTGGTGAACGGAGGGTGCTTCACGAATGCGTTCTGCGGAATTCCGATAGACGACTACGTGCCAAGTCGGGAAAGTGTAGCAGTGGCTGTAGTTCCAGCGAGGCAGAGGCTCCGGTCCGGATCAGCTGGTATTCACGGTGCCGTTGCCAGACTTCAATTGTTCATCGAAACGCAAGTCGATACTTCGGACGCGGCGCCCTATGAAATTGCAACAAATAAGCGAAAGTTGCTTTGCGGTCTTGAACGAGAAGGGCCGTCTATGCGACTCGAACTCGGGATTCATCAACCGCGGCGGCGGCGTCCTCGTCGACACGCAATCTGACCTGTCCCACGCGCGTCGAATGGCTGAGTTGTTCGGCAGCATCTGGCAGGGCGTGCCGAAGCGCGTGGTCAATACCAACGAGAGCGGTGACCATGTGTGGGGCAACCAGGTCTTTTCGGGCGCCGAGATTATCGCGCATCGAACGGTGCCGGACCGCATGATGCAGGCTGCCACCCCGAGGGAATTCCAAGCGCTGCTCGGTGGCTTCGATGGCTTGCTCTCTCGTCTAATGCTCAAGGCAACCCGTCCGGGCGTACTAGCAATCGGTAGGCAGCTGGGGCAGGACTACGACTTCGACGGGATCGAGCCGACGCTTCCGGCGACGCTGTTCGACGAACGATTCGTGCTGGATCTCGAAGGCTTGGAGGTTCACATGATTCACGTCGGGCCATGCCACCGGGTCGGGGACACGATTGTTCACGTGCCCGCGGAAGGGGTTGTCTTTGCGGGAGACGTGGTCTTCCGTCAGTGCACGCCCATGGGCTGGCATGGCACCAGCACGAAATGGCTGCAGGCCCTCGACCTCATCCTCTGGCTCGATCCGGAAGTCATCGTTCCCGGGCACGGCCCTCTGTGCGGGATTGAAGGTGCGATGGAGCTAAAGGCGTACCTCGAATACGTGCGCGAGGAGTCGAGGCGGTGCTTCGCGCAGGGCCTAAATGCCCTGGAGGCCGCCAAACGGATCGGATTCGGACCCTATCGAGAGTGGCGAAGCCCGGCGCGTCTGTTCGCGAACGTCGAGAGCGCGTATCGGGAATTCCGCAATGAGCTTATGCACGCGCCGTCGGATACGGCAAATACTTTCAATTCGATATACGAAGTCGCGAAAGCGCGTGGAATCGAGGTGGAATTCTGATGCAGGGATACAGGATGGAGTTGGCAATGAATAACGTGCTGCAGTACCCATTGCCTGGCAAAGCTATGAAGCCGGGCAGGCTGAGACCACTATTGATGGCGTTGGGCATCGCCGGCGTCTTCGCGTCGATTGGCACGCCCTCAATAGCCGACGCCACCGACGCGCCTCGCCGGCCAAACATCGTCGTCATCCTCGGCGACGACCTGGGCTATTCCGACATGGGTGCGTTCGGCAGCGAGATCAAGACGCCGAACCTCGATGCGCTGGCCAACGACGGCGTGCGCTTTTCCAACTTCTATACACACGCCAGCTGCTCGCCCACGCGCGCCATGTTGCTGAGCGGCGTCGACACGCATCTGAACGGCCTGGGCAACATGGACGAGTGGACCGCCCCCAACCAGCGCGGCGCAGTCGGCTACGAGGGCTACCTCAACAATCGTGTGGCCACGCTGCCGCAACTGCTCCGCGGCGCCGGCTATCACACCTACATGGTCGGCAAGTGGCATCTCGGCAAGGCGCCGGAGCAGATCCCGGCCGCACGCGGATTCGAGCGGGACTTCTCGCTGCTCGACGGCGCGGGCAGCTACTGGGACATGACGAACTTCACCGCTGCATCGCCGCAGTCGGTCTTCACCGAGGACGGTCGCTATCTGACGAGCCTTCCCAAGGACTACTACGCGACGAAGACCTACACCGACAAGCTGATCGGCTACATCGATGCCAACCGTGGCGACGGCAAGCCCTTCTTCGCCTACGTGGCCCATCAGGCGCCACATGACCCCTACCACCTGCCGAAGGAGTGGCGCTCGCGCCACGTCGGCGAGTATGACAAGGGCTGGGACGCCGTGCGGCAGGAACGACTGAAGCGACAGGTCGAACTCGGCATCATGCCCGCAGGCACGCAGCTCGCCGAGCGCATGTGGTTCGTGCCCGACCCCATCGTGCTGGCGCCGGCGTCGAGGGCAGTTCTCGGCAAGAAAATGGAGCTCTACGCGGGCATGGTGGAGAACCTCGACTTCCACATCGGGCGCCTCATCGACCACCTGAAGAAAATCGGCGAGTACGAGAACACGATCTTCGTCGTGTTCGGTGACAACGGCGCCGAGGGCACCGACCTCTTCAAGATGATCGCCGGCACGCCCGGCACGCGCGACTACCTCTTCGCGGCGATCAACTGGTCGCAGACCCATCCCAATGCATGGGGCGACCCGGGCTCCTACGTCGGGTACGGCCCGATGTGGGCGCAGGTGTCGATGACGCCGTTCAGCCAGTACAAGGGTTGGCTGGCCGAAGGCGGGATCCGCAACGCGCTCATCGTCAGTGGACCGGGCGTCGCGCGGACCAAAGGGAGCCTCAACCAGGGGCTCATGCATGTGGCCGACCTCATGCCGACACTGCTGGAGATCGCGGGCACGCGCTATCCGGCAACGCTGGACGGGCGCGAACTCCCTGCACTCATGGGCAAGTCCTGGGGCCCGATGCTGGCGGGCAAGGTGGATTCGCCACGGACGGGACAGGATTTTCTCGCGTGGGAACTCTTCGGCAACCGGGCGCTGCGCCAGGGCGACTGGAAGCTGCGCTGGCAGTACAAACCCTACGGCAAGGCAGCCTGGGAACTCTTCAACCTTGCGACCGATCCCGTCGAGCGCAAGGATCTCGCCGCCGAAAACCCGGACAAGGTGCGGGCGCTCTTGACGCTGTGGGACGGCTATGTGAAGGCCAACAACGTGGTGCTGCCCAGTCGCTCCACGTTCGAGACGCTGGAAGACCAGCTGCCGCCACGCACGCCGGACGATCCCGGCTACCCGCCGCTCATCTACAAGCGACAGTTCGTGCCACCCAAGGAATTGCTGGCCGACCCGAAGCCCTGAGTTCCGGCGATCCGAAATTTCATCAACGAGGACGACGAATCATGAACAACGACGCAAGACTTACGAAGCCGGTGGCCTGGGCGCGATGGATGGTTGCAACGATCTTCGCGACGGGCTTGCTCGGCGGGACGCAGGCCTTGGCGCAGGTCCCGGCTCGCTTCTATTGGAAGTCGCTGTCGGACGGCAATGCGGTGCCGCTGATCATCAACTCGATCAGCGGCAACACGAACCCGTTCGATCCGGCGCTCACCGTGACGCCGGGTGCGAACTTCGACGCGACGATGGCGATCATGGGGTACGCGCACACGTTTTCCCTGTTCGATCGTTCGGCCATGGCGGCGATCCTTGTGCCGATGGGCCGCGTGTCGGGCGAGGTGACCGTGGCGGGCAGGACCTTCGATCAGACCAGCAGCGGGTTCGGCGATCCGATGCTCGAGTTCAACCTCAACATCCTGGGCCCGAAGGCCCAGAAGAACATTCCCGACGCCTTGCGCTACGAGCCGGGGTTCTCGGTCGACCTGCTCGCCGACCTTGCGCTGCCGATCGGCGAGTACGACAGCAACCAGCCGCTGAACCTCGGGCAGAACCGCTGGTACGGCCGCCTGGGCATGCCCGTCGTCTGGCAGCTCGGCGATTGGGTGCCGGGCCGGCGCACGACGCTCGAGTTCCTCCCTGCCGTGTGGCTCTTCGGCAACAACACCGACTATGTCGGGCAGACGCTGAAGACCGATCCGATGTTCCAGCTGGACGCGCACTTGACGCGCGACTTCACCGAGCATCTATGGGGGTCGCTCGACATGGCCTGGTACAGCGGTGGGAAGGCGACCATCAATGGCGTCGCCGGGGAGAAACTCAACAACGTGGGCGTCGGGCTGACGCTCGGCTACCAGGTCAACAGCAACCTGGGTCTCACCTTCGGCTACAAGTCGACCATCAATGACAACGGCCCCGGCGACCTGAAGATGGACGGCTTCATGATCTCGCTCGTCTACGGGTGGCACCCGCTCATCGAAGGTTCGCGCCGCCTGAAGAGCGAATGACCGGTGTCGTGCCCAATCATGAAAGGAGTACAGAAATGCTGAAGACATCTGCGTTGCTGCTGGCTATTGCCGCAGGTTATTTTGTTGGAGCCGCCAACGCCGCCGTGGTTTACTGCACTGCACCGGGCATCCCCGCAGGCTGCGTGGTACGCACTGCGGCACCGGCTGCGGCCGCGACCGCGGCGACCGCCAAGGCTATCTACTGCAGGTCCCCCGGAGTTCCCGTAGGCTGCGTTGCGCGCCCGGCAGCGAGGGCCGCCGCGGTGACGCCTGGCGTGGGGGCGCCGGGTCGCGGTGCGGTCGACCCCGGCATCAACCAGCCGGGCGCCTTGGGAAACCGCGGTGGCGGTGCGCCCGGCGTCGGCGTTGTGGACCCAGGAGTCAATCAGCCCGGAGCCACGGGAAATCGCGGCGGTGCTGCTGTGCATCCCGGCGTGGGCGCCCCAGAGGTTGGCGTCAACAACGTCGGCACCAACGGGCCTGGCGTCGCCAACCAGAACGGCGGCGTGAATCGAGCTGGACGACGTTGATCTGAACAACGCTGCGGCGCCGGTCGAGACCGCGCGAAGTACCGAGAGCGGGTAAACGGAGCGTCAATCGGTCACGCTCCGCATTGCTTTCTCACCCGTGCGCGTCAGCACCTGAATCCAGGATCAAATCTGCGCCACCTCGCGAAGAGGTTCGCCCTTGGCACCGCTGTAGGGCTGGCCGTTGATTGAGCTTGATGCATGGCCGCTCTGAAGGAAATTGGGCGGCAGCGCCGACGGGCCGGAAATGGCCGAAAGAAGAAGTCCGCTAGCGTCAGTTCATCTCCCGGCGACCTGCGTGTCGCGGACATCTTGGGCTTCGCAGGACCGGCGCAATTGTCGATGCGCGAGCGCACCAGCGATCACGCCCATCGGCTGGTAGCTCGCTTGCGACATCCCTCGAGGATTCCCCATTCGCGCGTGAAGAAATGTCGCGGACGGCCACGTCCGACGACAATCTGCAAGCGCGCTACCTGGGGAAATGCGCTTTCGCTGCGAGAGCGCGAACCTCGAGTACTCCGAGTTGCGGGATCACAATACCGTCAAATGCGATATTGGCTGGATCCCGGGATCAATCACGTGTCTCACGTGGCTGATTTTCCTCGCGATTCTGGTCGGGGTGAGAGGATTCGAACCTCCGACATCTTGCTCCCAAAGCAAATGCGCTATGAGGCCGTATCACATTGATGTCAAACCACATTCACTTCGAGGTGGCTAATATTTCCCGGTAAGTTTGGCCTGAATTCTCCGTAGCAGGACCGCGACCTGCCGGACTTATATTAGCCGGTTTTCGGCCGCACGATCCGCCGAGATATTCGCTTCGTGGCGCTGTGCGAGTCGCGTGAATTCCACATGACCTCCCTATAGTCCAAAGGGATCTCACGCCGGGCGTACGTCGAGCACGGCCATCATCCCCGCGTCTTCATGCGGCAGGATGTGGCAATGGAACATTCGCTTGCCCGGCATTGTCTGGCGGGTCTTGATGGTGACCGTTTCGCCCGCCGGGACATTTACGGTATCGAGCCATGCCGGGTAGGCGACCGGCGCCGCAAGTCCTCGCACCGTGCGCGCGACGACCTGAAATTGCGTGCCATGGATGTGGATTGGATGGTCCATGAACGTGGTGTTGACGAGATCCCATAATTCCACGCGACCGACCACCGTCTCCAGATCAACCCGGTTCATGTCGAAGGACCTCCCGTTGATCAGGAACGATCCCATCATGCTCATCATGCCCATACCGCCAGCCGAAAGCACTATCCGTTGCCGGGCGGTCGCAGAACCCAGATCGGTAACCGGCCGAAGCACTTCCGGCAATTCAACCGGTGCCAGCGCAGGCGATCTGTCGGTCGATATGGTCATCAGTTCGCCACCAGCGCTGCCACCCATCCCTGCGGAGTAACCAAGGTCACGCAACGCGTAGTGTGCTGACGATCGTCCCGCAACGGTCACCACGATCTCGACTCGCTGGGCGGGCGCCAGCAGCCACTCGGTCAAGCCCGATTGCGGTGAGCCTAACAATCCGCCGTCAGTGCCGACGACCGCAAAGGTGTGACCGTCCAGACCTAGGCGCAAATAGCGGTCCGCGGTGGCATTGATGATCCGCCAGCGTTCGGTAGCGCCCGGCGTCATCGCGTGAAGCGGAAGCTTCTGCCCATTCACCAGCAATTCGCCGGCACTGGTCATCGTCATCCCCATGCCACTCATCGCCATGGGGCGGGTGATTACCTGCCCGCTTTGGTCAAGCGACAGCGATGTGACCATCAGCGTCACCTCGGGAAGCGCCGCCAATGGATCGTTGGCGCTGCGCACAATGAGCGGCGCGGCAAGCCCATGTCCGACCTGCAGCGTAACTGTTTGGTGCGCATGCGGGTGATACCAGTAGGTGCCCGCACTGCCGATCGGAACATCGAATGCATAGACCCGGTCTCTGCCCGGTGCGACTGGGTCCATGGGGCTGCCATCCTGGTCGGCGGCGACTTGGAGACCATGCCAGTGGACGGTCGAATCGAGACCGAGCCGATTCGCGAAATCGATGGCAACGCGCTGCCCCTCCTGCAATTCGATCAGCGGACCAGGAAACGAGTTGTTGTAGCCCCACAACTCGGTAAGCTGCCCAGACACCAAGGCGGCAAGATACGGGGCAGCAATCAGCGTTCCCTCGAACTCGCCGGGCACCTGACTGGCGTTGCTGAGCACGTCGAGCCGCCGCAGCGGCAGCCCCGTGGGCCATGTCGAACCCGGTATGCGCCAGCGGCCCATCATCCCGCCCATGCCCATACCCATCCCCGGCATGCCGCCCATCTGAGCCGAAGCATTGCGAACCGACGCAATCGCTGCAAGTGCGCCTGCAGCGGCAGTTTGGAAAAATTGTCGACGATGCATGTTTAACTCCGAATGAACGTATGCAGATCCACTGGGCGTCTCCTAGGCAACGGCTGGTCGCCGCCGCAAGACCACGGCAAGCGCCAACGTGAAGCTCAAGAACATGAGCAACGACGCCTGCGCCATCGTGAGGCCGAAGATCTTGAAAGTTGTATCGGAGCAATCGCCGGTGGCATGGAGAACTTGGGCAAGTACCTCGGTGACAGCCAGGCTGTCGAGCATGTAGGAAAGACTGGCGCTGCACCTCGCAATCAGCGGCGCCGAAAAGAGCTGAAGATACGTCTGATAGCCGGCAACCCCCAATCCGCCAACGGTGAGAACGGCAGCGGCCCAGAAGAAGATCCGCTGTGCCCGACCATGTGCAGGCGCCAATGCTGCGATGAAGAAGACGGGTGCCAATGCGAGGTACGTGAAGCGCTGGACGATGCACAGTGGGCACGGCTCGACGCCGAGTACGTGCTGGACGAAGTAGCTCACGCCAACGAGAGCGGAGCACACCACTCCGAGCACAAGCGCCACTCGGGAAGGAGCGGCCAGAAAGTGGGTGAAGGCTTTCATGAATGCCGGATATGGGTCGTTCCGAATCGCCCTGGGCTCCGCATCAGTACGAATGGGAGCTACCACGCCATCTGCTCGATCTGGACGATGCGTCCGCCCGGCAGGTACATCGTCCCCGCATTTGGCGATGAAAACGTGAAGGTCACTCCGCCGTCGTTGCCCATCATGGCTGGCATGCGGTACGTGCAGCTGACACACTGCCCACCGCGGTAGCGGTCGAGCGTACTCGTCGCGGTAACCCCTCCCGCCGAGTTCATGAGATTTCCGACCACGAGGTACCAGACGGGATCGCCGTCCGGTGTGTAGGTGAAGATCGTAGCGACCAGTACGCCGCGTTGTACCTGGATGTTGTAACCCGAGCCGGATTCATTAGGATTCCACCACATGCCGGACGCCGGCGTGAATGCGAGCGCAGATGCGCCGCCGCCAGGTTGCGCCATCGCTCCCGGAATCGTGTATCCAGTGAGGACGGCGATGCTTGTGCCGTCGTCAATCTTGATCATGCCCACCCCTGGGGCATACCAAACGTCGCGCGTGTATCCGGAACCGCGTTGCTCGTGTACGTGCAACGTGTTTGCAAACGTGCCTGCTGGCGTCGTGACGGTTTCCAATGCGTCGGCCCAATAGCGGCTCATGTAGCTCTGACCACCCATCATGCTCCCCGTCCCCATGACTCCGGCCTGCCACATTTCCGTATTCTGGTAGCCCCCTCCGCCCATCATCGCTCCGGGTGAAATTGGATTCTTGAGCAGCCATTCGGGATTCGTGAGCGCCATCATCGAATATTGGGTGCCGGTCGCATTGGCTCCCGTGCCGCCGAAGTACCGCATGCCGTCGGGGTCCATCCGATAGAAATCCGTGGCATCTGGCGCGCAGGTGACGCCTACCCTGCAGTCGTAGGTCGTATGCATAGCGGTGAGGCCGGGCACGCCCGCCCAAATCTGACCGCCATGCATTTCCACGTGACTCGTCGCCCACGGTCCGCTGGTGTACATATAGTCGTAGCGTGCGCCATCCACCATTGGAAAGTACGCTGCGGTGGACATCGATCTGCCCATCATTTGGCCGAAGCTTGTGCTGGCAACAAAGGCCAGCAATGAGACTGCGAAAATTCTGAACATGCCGTTACTCCGAGAAATCAGACTGTCTCTTTGCCGCGCAGGCTTCCGCGACTCCAATCGTCAAGCCGCTCGCTTGTGCCCAGTTCGCACGAGCGGCTTTCGCTGTCCGCATTCCCGGGCGGCGATTACGACTTGGTGTATTGGAAGCGCCCGCCCCGCGCGAGATGCGCGTCGGAAATGCGATCAGCCGCGACCGCGGCTTACAACGTCAGACGGGCGAAGCGAATCGAGAGCGGCAGGCCCGGCGGCGGATGAGCGGCCAAGGCAATTTCAAACTCCGTTGCCGACGGGGAGACAAGAACGAGGGTGGCGTGGTGTCCAACAACCAGCGGCTGCCCTGCCGGCTGATCCTGAACCCGCTTCAACGCCGAGACCAGCGGCAGGTCGCTACTGCAAAATTGTTCGCACCCTGGCGCCATGTCGTCGTCCATGGGAGCGCCACTTGCATGCGCGGCCACCGGCATTGGCGCGTGACGCGTGATGCCGTCGGCCGAGCATGCATGTGCTATGCCGACGAACAGGGCAAATAGCCACAGCCCCAAAACGACCGAGGCAATGCTGTTACGTCGACGGTGCGGAAACGAAGACATGGATCATGAAAAAAGTTGCCGAATCAGCATAACAGACACCCCCCGTGTCAATTTGACGCTAATCAACCAATGGTCCGTCCTACCGCGGGATCGCCTGCCAAAACTGGCGGCTCGCTCATGGCAATAAGAGTTTGCTCCTGCGTTCAGCCATCGTCCAACTCCTACGAACCGGAGAATGACCTAACCGTCAATGTGGATGACGGTGGTGTACGTCCGGATAGTGCGCGTGCACGTGCGCCAACGGCGCATGGACATGCCGATGGCTGTGCGGTTCGCGACCGTCCCACGTAAACCCGTGGGAATGGCGGTGGTGCTCGTCGTGGGTGTGGGCATGCGTGTGGTCCTGCAATTCGTGTACGTGCAGATGCCCATGACGTTCCGTCAAGTGCAGCCAGACCCCTGCGGCCATCAAGAGCGCCGCTGCAACGAACTGGAATGAGATTGCGTCGCCTTGAATCAACACCGCCAGCGCCGCCCCGAAGAACGGAGCAACCGAAAAGTAGGCTCCGGCGCGTGCCGTTCCAAGATTACGAAGCGCAAGCACGAAGAGGACGAGGCTGACCCCATAGCCGAGAAATCCCAATCCGAGGGCGAGACTGGCGATGCCGAGCGGCGGCAACGTCTGCCCGATCGCCTTCGCCAGCATCAGATTGACTGCGCCTGCAGCCAGCCCCTTCAACCCGGCAATAAGGACCGCGTCGCTGGTCGACACTTTGCGCGTCAGATTATTGTCGATGGCCCAGCAGAGACACGCAGCGACGATGAATAGCGCGCCCCCGGAAGCATCGCCTCGCACACTCGGCGTCCACGCCAACACGAGGCCACCCGTCACGATGGCAAGCATACCCACCGCAATGCGGCGATCGAAATTCTCACGGAACAGGAACCATGCCAGCAAGGCTGTGAACACAGCTTCCAGGTTCAGAAGCAACGACGCCGTCGATGCCGCGCTCACCATCAGACCGTACATGAGAGCGACCGGACCCGCGACGCCGCCGAACAGGATGGCGCCGGCAAGCCAACGCCACTCGCCGCGCCTCGGCAGGCTTATCGAGGACTCGCGCAGCCTCGACACACTTCGGCCTGCCAATACGAGCGCGAGTCCGAAGCCTGAGCCCAAATAGAGCAACGCCGCCAGCATGAGCGGCGATACACTTCCGAGGAGCAACTTGGCGAGTGGCGTGCTCGCGCCAAAGAGCAGGGCCGATCCTAGCGCGAGGATTATTCCCTTCCGCACGGCATCCCCGGCTCCCGCGTCATGATTCCCCTACTCCATCAATCCGTTCAGCGATATGCGGTTTGCACTTCTTCCCGGACAAGCGTCTGCAACTGCTCCAAGCCAAAACTCGGCAGCGGGCGTCCGTTGACGAAGTACTCGGGAGTTTGCGTCACTTTTAATGCCTTCGCATCCTTGAGTTCCTGCTCGATTCGCTGCGCCACATCCGGCGCATTCATGTCGACCTTCATCTGCTCCATGTTCAGCCCCAGACCCTCCAGTGGCTTCCACACATACTCTGGCTGGACGGTGTGATTCCGCGCCCAGTACGCCTGATTCGCCAAAAGCGCCTCCAACGCCTGCCAAAACTTTCCCTGCTTGCGGGCCGCATCCAGAACTTTGACCGTATAGTCCGAGCCATTGTGGAACGGCACGAGCCGAACGGTGAGACGGACCTTGTCAGGATTGGCCGCCATGATCTTCTTGACTTCGGGATAGAAGCTGGCGCAGGTCTCGCACGCGGGGTCGAGGAATTCGACGATATGTACCTTGGCCTCAGGGTTGCCCATCGTCGGTGAATAGAATTGCACGAGGCCCGCCTGCTTTCTCTCCATGGTCGGCGCTGACGGTTGCGACTTCTGGATCAGGTAAAAGAACGCGCCGACAAACACGGCCATGCCGAGCACGACAGCCGCGCCGACGAAGACATACGTTTTCTTCATGTGAGACTCCCGAAATTTACTTCGATGATCTTGGTCGCCGCCCTGATTCGCGGAGCAGCGTGCTCGACCCCGCGGGCCGCGAATTACTTGAGCAGCTGTCCGATGTCGTGCGCAAATACACGCGCGCCGGCACCGTAGGAGATGAGTACCCTCATCCGTCCTTGCTTGTCGAATACAAAGCTCCCGGCGGTGTGGTCCATCGTGTAGCCGCCACTCGGACTCGGGTTCTTCTGGTAGAAGACCTTGAACAGCTTGGCGGCCGTCTCCAGTTCGGCAGGGCTGCCGCGCAGCCCGAGAAACCCCGGATCGAATGCCGGAACGTATTGAGCAAGTAGTTCGGGCGTGTCGCGTTCGGGGTCGACCGTTACGAAGATCACCTGCACGTCATTCGCCTTGGTGCCCAACTCTTTCATTGCCGCCGCCACTTCCGACAGAGTGGTGGGGCAGACATCCGGGCACTGGGTGTAGCCGAAGAACATCACCACGACCTTGCCCTTGAAGTCGCTCAGCCTTCTCGACCTTCCCGTGTGATCCGGCATTGAGAAGTCGCCGCCGACGTTGATCCCGGTTATGTCCGATCCCTGGAAATTGACGGCCTTATCGCCGCACCCAGCGAGCGCGCCGGCAATCATGGCCGCCATCGCCATAGAAGACATTCGCCGACCGATGACTGCCAGCCGTACCATCCATTTTCTCCTATCGGACTTGAGCATCTGATTCGCATTGACGGACGCCGACCATCTGGTTCGGCCGGCGGGATGCAATCGGACCTGAACGCCGCTTCGCATCACCCCATCGACTCAAATAGGGTGACGAGGAGCAGCAACCTGCCTTGGAATGCACCAGCGCGAATGGCATGCACTTCTATCGCCCCCCATTACTGCGCTCAGCCGGGAACAGCGCCACCAACGACCGCTGCCAGACGAGCCACATCGACCTGTCGTTTGCGTCAAGCACGTTTTCTGTGGCCGCTTGGTGTGTGCCCGGTCACCTTGATGGCAGCTCGCCACATCGGTGACGTAGACCCAGCCCGCTTCGTCCTGTCCGGTTCTCGCCGCACCGGCGATCAACTGCGCCAGGGCCTCGGCTTGGCCATCCTCGCACAGCAATTCGAGCTTGGCTTCGTTGATCACCAACTGCCCGAGATTCACGGAGTAGTGTTGCTCGTGCGCGTCCAGCGCGCCGAGCAGGCTTTGCGTACGTCCGACGTTGAGATTGCGGCATCGATGCGGATTGGCGGGATTGAGATAGCCGCCGTCGTGAGCGCGGTGATCACCCCGGCGATGCGGTTGTTGTGAATGAACGCCTTGATCTCCTTCATGACGACTGCCCCCCTTCGGTTACAGCGGCTTCTTCCAGACCGACAACGGGCAATCGGCGCTTCGCCCGCGCTTCCCGTCGCTCCTCCACCCACTCATAGATCAGCGGCAACAACAGTAGCGTCAGCACCGTCGACGTGAAGAGTCCACCCGACGACCACCGTGGCCAGCGGTCGCTGGGTCTCGGCACCCACCCCGCTGGAGATCAGCATCGGTACCAGCCCAAGGATCGCCACCGACGCCGTCATCAGCACGGGACGCAGACGCAGCGCGGCACCCTCGCGCACCGCTTCGCGCACTGTTCGTCCCTGGCTGCGCAGATCGTTGAGGAATGTCAGCAGCACGATACCGTTCAGCATCGCCACGCCGAACACCGCGATGAAGCCGATCGCCGATGGCACCGACACATACTGACCGGTGACCGCCAAGTCCGAAAACGCCACCGATGATCGCGAACGGTACGTTGGCGATGATCATGGCCGCATAGCGGATCGAGTTGAATGCCGTGTAGAGAAGGATGAAGATCAAGCCGATGGTGAGCGGCACGATCACCGCCAAGACGGGTCAGCGCGCGCTGCTGATTCTCGAAGGCGCCGCCCCACTCGATCCAGTAGCCCGGCGGAATTTCACCGCGGTCACGAATCTTCGCCTCGGCCTCCTTGACGAAGCTGTCCACGTCTCGACCTTCCACGTCCATCTGGATCACGGCGTAACGCTGGAGCTGCTCGCGACGAACAAAGGAGTAGCCTTCCTCCGTTCTCGATGGTGGCGACTCGCGATAGCGGCACCAACGCGCCGGACTGCGTGCGGATCGGAATGTCGGCAATGGCTTGCTCGCTGTCGCGGAAGCTCTTGTCCAGCCGCACCTGGATGTCAAAGCGCTTCACGCCATCGATCAGCGTCGACACGCTGGCGCCGCCGATGCCCGCCTGCACGACCTCCAGAATTTCATCGGCATTGATGCCGTAGCGCGCGGACTCCTCCCGATTGACGCGAACCACGAGTTGCGGCTTGCCCTTGTTGGCTTCCAAGGCGAGATCGGCAGCGCCAGGCACCTTGGCGAGCACGCCCTTCATCTCGTTGGCCAGCCGGTCGAGCGTGGCCAGGTCCTCGCCGTAGACCTTGAGCGCCAGTGTGGCCCGAACACCGGAGATCAGTTCCTCCACCCGCATCTGGATGGGCTGCGTGGCGCCGAAGACGACCGTGGGAATGACCTGCTCCATGGCCTCCTGCATCTCGTGGGCGAGCGCCGGCATGCTCATTTCTTTGCGGCCACTCGGTCCTCCGGCTTTACGTCGATCAGCACCTCCATGTAATTCACATCGGCCGTTTCGCCCTTTTCCGCGCGCCCGATGGTGGCCAGCGTCGACTTCACCTGCGGAAATTGCTGCTTCAACGCAACGTCGAAGCGGCGCGACACGTCGATGCTCTCCTCCAGCGAGGTCGAGGGAATGCCGGTGATGCGGAACATGATCGTCCCCTCCTGCAGGGTCGGCATGAACTCCTTGCCCAGGAAGGGAAAGATCCCGATGGCTGCGACCAGCAGCACGCAGCGCCGTACCGACCACCTTGCCCTTGTTATCCAGCGACCAATCCAGCAACGGCAAATAGACCCGCTTGGCGGCGCGCACGACGAAGGTGTCCTTCTCCTCCTTGGCTTTCAGGATCAGCGCGGCCAGCACCGGAACCAGCGTCATGGTCAGGATCAGCGATCCCACCATGGCGAAGGTGATGGTCAGCGCCATGGGCTTGAAGAGCTTGCCTTCCAGCCCGGTCAGCGAGAACAGCGGCAGGAAGACGACGATGATGATCAGGATCGCGAACGCGATCGGATTCATCACCTCCTTGGCCGCCGTGAGGATCACCAGCGTTCGATTCACCGGCTTGCCGGCGTGATGCGACAGCAGTCGGAAGCCGTTCTCCACCATCACCACCGCGCCATCCACCATCATGCCGATGCCGATGGCAAGGCCGGCAAGCGACATCAGGTTGGCCGACATGCCGAAGTACTGCATCAGCATGAACGCGATCAGCATCGCCAGCGGCAGCGTGACGACGACGACGATGGCCGAGCGAATCTCGCCCAGAAACAGGAACAGCACGATCGCCACCAGGATCGAGCCTTCGATCAACGCGCGTTCGGCGGTGCTGAGCGCCTTCTCCACCAGCTCCGTGCGGTCGTAGACCGGGTTGATGGTCACCCCTTTGGGCATGGCCTGTTGCGCGGTCTTGAGCTTCGCCTTCACCGAGTCGACGACGTTCTTGGCGTTCTCGTTGATGCGCGAGAGCACGATGCCCAGCGCCACTTCCTTGCCATCCTTGGTCACAGCGCCAAAGCGCAGGCTCGGGGCCTCCTTGATCTCCGCCACGTCACGCACGTAGATGGGCGAGCCTTCGCGCTGCGTGATCACGATGTTGCCGATGTCCTGCGTCCCGCTGACCAGGCCCAGGCCGCGCACCAGAAACTGCTCCTGCCCAAGATTGACGTACTGTCCGCCGACCTGCCGGTTGTTGGCGGTGATGGCCTCCATCACGGATTTCAGCGTCAATCCATACTTGATCAGCTTCTGCGGCTGGATCAGCACCTGGAACTGCTTTTCGTCGCCACCCCACGAGGTGACGTCGTCGACACCGGCCGCCGTCCGCAGCAGCAGCCGGACATTCCAGTCCTGCAGCGTGCGCAGGTCCATGGTCGACATCTTCTTGTCGGTGGATTCGACCGTGTACCAGAACACCTGACCGAGGCCGGAGCTGTTCGGGCCCATGGCCGGTTCGCCATAGCCCGGCGGCATCCGGTCCTTGGCCTCGATCAGCTTCTCGCCCACCAGCCGGCGCGCGAAGTAGATGTCGACATCGTCCTTGAAATAGACGCTGACGTAGGAGAGTCCGAACAACGATACCGAGCGGATCTCCTCCACCCCCGGCAGCCCGGCCATGGCCGTTTCCACGGGAAACGTGAGCAGCTTCTCGACATCCTCTGCCGCGAGACCCGGCGACTCGGTGTAGACGTTGACCTGAACTGGCGTCACATCCGGGAACGCGTCCACCGGCACCATGCGGAACGCCTGCACCCCGAACACCACGACGAGCAGGAATCCGACCAGCACCAGTACCTTGTACCGCAGCGAAACATCGACGATGGCATTGAGCATGGCGGGGCCTCAGTGGCTATCGCCGATTTGGGACTTGAGCATCTTGGCCTTGAGCACGTACGCACCGCGGGTAACCACCTGCTCGCCTTCCTTGATGCCGCTCTTCACCATGCACCCGATTGCCCGCCTTGGCGCCGGTCTCGACGGGACGCGCCTCGAACACATCGCCTTCGGCGACGAAGATCGGTGGGCTGCCCGTTCAGCATCAGCACGGCCTCCTGTGGGATTGCCAGCGCCTTTGCCGACGTACCGGTATCGATCAACGCGGTGGCGAACATCTCCGGCTTCAAGCGGCCGTCAGGATTCGGAACTTCGACGCGCGCCACGCACGGCGCGCGTCTCCTTGTCGACCGTACTGCTGATGTAGGTGAGCTTGCCTCGAAATTCCTCACCCGGATAGGCGCTGACCGTGACGATGGCGGCGCGTACCCACACGAACGCGCGACAGATCCTTCTCGAACAGATTGGCCTCGATCCAGAGATTGGACAAATCGGCGACGGTGAAGAGACTGTTATCCGGTTGTGCCAGCTCACCGAGGACCGCGTTCTTCTCGATCACGGTGCCTGCAAACGGCGCGCGCAGCGGAAACTCGGACGGGGCGCCTTGCTCGCTCTCGGAATGTCCAGAGTCGAGCAGCCGCAGCCGATCCAGCGCGGCGCGCTGCGAAGCCTTGGCTTTCTCGAACTCGCTGCGGGTCCGCAGAAATTCCTTGTCGGGAATGATGTCGTCGGCCTTGAGCTTCTGCGCGCGCTCGTAGTCGGCGGTGGCCAGGGCGAGCTGACTGCGGGCCTGCTGATACACCGAGTGGGCTTCGCCCAGCTCGAGGCTGTCGAGCTGGGCCATGGCTTGGCCGCCCCGCACCTTGTCGCCCAGGTTGGCCATGACCTTGACCAAGCGCGCGGACACTCGCGGCGCGACGTGCGCGATGCGGTCCTGATTCGCCTTGATCGTCGCCGTCAGCGTCACCTGATCTGCGACGGGTTGGGCGACCAGTTCTTCGACCTTGAGTCCCGCGGTCTCCCTCTCCTGCGCCGACAGCTTGAGGTGCCCCTCTTCCTTGCCGTGCTCTTCCTTGGTGACCGGCACCGCGCCTTCATCTGCACTCGGTCGTCTTCGCTGCCGCCGATTCGGATTTGCTGGCGGGCGCCTCCGACTTGCTGCATCCGGCCAGCGTCAATCCGACGGCGACGACAGCGACGACACTGATCCAAACGACAGCAGACGACTTCATGGCACGCACTCCGAGTTCGAATGGGAAAAGGACTTGCCTCGGTGCCGGCATCATTGCGGCCTCGCCGCGTTCTGCCAGCCTGCGGCCGCCTCCAGCGCAATCGTTGCCAGCCGCAGCTCGCTGCGCGCGTCCAGAACGTCGCGCCGGCCGTCGACGAGCTGACGATTGACGGTCAGGAGCTGCAGCAAGCCGATTTCTCCGGCTGAGTACGCCTTCGTGGACAAACGTTGGTTCTCGTCCAGGCGGGCAACGGCCGACTCTTCCAGACGCTTCACGCGCTCGCGGAGACTTTCGACCTTCGCCCACAACGACCGCACCAGCGCGGGAACGTCTCGCGAAGCCGCCTGCCGGTCGATCTGGGCTTGCGTGAGTTCGGCCGTTGCTTTGCCGATACCCGTCGCGTTGCGTCGAAACAGCGGCAGCGGCACGGATACGGTGAAGACCACCAGGTTCTCGCGCGCCGACGACGGGCCCTCGCGCCCGGCGCCAATGCCCAACGTAACGTCCGGGTAGACCGACGCCCGTTCCAGGTCCAGTCGGCTGCGGGCCGCATTCTCGCGCAGGTCCAGCGCCCGCATCTGCGGCCGCTCCGCCGCGCTCGCCAGCAATTGTTCCAGCGTGTAGGTGTTCGCCGCGGGCATGAGGTCGCCCACCGCTTCGGGGAGGATGTCCGGCGGGAGCTGCAGCGCGATCGCCAGGTCGGTTCGAGCGTCGATCAGCTGCTCGCGCAGCGACGCAATCTGATTGCCCACTCGCGCAGCTTCCACCGCAGCGAGATTGCCATCGAGCCGGCTATCCTCGCCTGCCGCGACCCGTTTGGTGACGGTCGAGGCCGCGCTCGACACCAGGCGCAGCGCATCGTCCTCCGTCGCGATGCGCTCCTGCAGGCTCAGTACCGCGAACGAAACGCAGTTCGACTTCGGCGCGCACCTGTCGCCGCGTTTCGTCCAGCGTGGACTCGAGCGCGGCCAATTCTCTGGTGGCGGCCTCACGACGATGGCCTTGCTGACCACCGATCTCGAATGCCTGTTGTACCCCTACCGCCCACTCGCGATAGGACTCACCGCTGGTCCCCGGCTGAGGCACGTCTCGTCTGACCGTTTCGCCGCGAATTTCCGGGTTGTTCCACAGCAACGCGCGCGCGTCGGTGAGCTGCCCCTCCGCCGCGTTGAGATTGGCTCTGCCGGCCTGAATCGCCGTGCTCGCGTCCTCGGCGCGACGCCACGCCTGCACCAGGGTGATGGGCTGGAGCGACGCAGTCGCGTTCGGCGCGGCTTGCGCGGCAAGCGGAGCGCGATTGAAGACACCTGAAGGTGGCAGTTGTGCCACTGCCTGCTGCGCAACAAGCGCGCAAGCGCCCATCGCCAATAACGACCCACGCATCGAATTCTCCTGAATGAAACGGAAGGAATTCGGCGGATCGTCTTGGGTGTACTACGGAGTAGGACCGCGAAGAGGGACCCGCCGGCTATGCGGCGCGCCCCCATTTGGGCCGCTCGGGGCCATCGGCGGGATCGTAGGCGTAAACCGGTAGTATGGGCGGAGCGGTGCGCGGCGGGCGGTGACGAAAATCCCGTCGGCTCGTCGCGAAATCCACTTGCAGCGACACGCATGTGGCACGCTGAGCAAGCGTCGCTCGCCGGCACTGTCGTCGGAGTTGTCACCTCGATCATGGGCCGACACGGCGCCCGCGCACACGCCACAGTGAGCCGTGCCCGGCAGGAGGTCGCGTTGACAGCCGTGCGCCACCCCCGTCCAAAACACCTGGACGATTAGGGTCAATACCAAGACAAGGCGGGTCAGCTTCGGCACGGGCGGAGTATATCGCATCGCAACATTTGCGTGACATCGGCCATTGTCACGAGCGACATAGTCACTGTCGTCGCCATACCGGGCAGGGTTCATCAAGCGAGCGATGATGTTCAGTGAGATGTAGCGATACGCCTGCAGCCATCAAGACGCCTGCGAGGATGAACTGGAATGTAAGGACATCCCGGTGACGTCCGATCCGCGGAAATTGGCGGTCTTGTCGCCGCACGCAGCGAGCGCGCCGGCAAGCATCGTAGCCATCGCCAATGGAAGAACTCGCTGAACGATGACTGCCAGCCGTGACATACATTTGTTCCAATCGCATTCGAGCATCTGATCTGCAATGACGGTCGCCGAGAAACAGATTCGGCAGACGCGAAGAAATCGAATCTGTAAGTCGCTTTGTATCACCCCAACGACTCGAACGCGGTTACCAAGAGCAACAACCGCCTCGAAATGCCCCCGCGCAAATGGCGTAAACGTTCATCGTCCCCCCGTTACTGCGCTCGGCCCGGAACGGTGCCACCAACGAACGCTGCCAGACGATCCATAGGGGCTTGTCGTTCGCAGTCACTTCTACCTCGTGGGTGTACTCCTTCAGGAAGGCCGGAAGACCCGGCTCCGTCCTGCCCCAATCGGACAGGGCGGCTGCTGTTTCAGGGGTCAGGGGGCGAATATTGCCGGTGGCGTTGACCTTCAATCGATACTTGAATTCGGGCGGAAGCAGAACGGCTATGGTTTCAGCACTCTCGGTGGTGCCCACGGGCAATCGGAGCGTGGTGATGACTTCGTCGATGGTCGAGTCGCGATAGGCCGAACGATCAATTTGTGAGATCGCCGGGGAACAGAACACCACGAGCCAAGCAAAGGCAGCGCACCTGGCCAATGCAAGCACCTGGGACGAGGCAGTCGCTCGTTCAGGCATGTCAGCCGACTTGATCGAAGGCATTGGAGATCTTGCCAAGGTCCGTGTGGACTAAACGACGTGATCCGGCGCCAGCGCGCAGGCATTGGACATATCAGTCTCCACCTGTAGCGTCGCATGGCCGATATTGAATCGCTGGTGCAGTTGTTCGGTGATCGCCGCGACCACGGCGTCCCCAGGATAGCCCGTTGGCATCACGAGATGGGCGGTCAAGGCGTTGTCGCTCGTGCTCATGCCCCAGATGTGCAGATCGTGAACTTCCACAACCCCGGGCACGTTCGCAAGGAACGCGCGTACCCGCTCGGTCTCGATTCCCTGCGGCACGGCATGCAGCGCGAGGCGCACCGAATCGCGGAGAAGACCCCAGGTTCCCGCTACGATGACCACGCTGATGACGAGACTCGTAACCGGATCGAGCCACAACCAGCCGGTATAGACGATGCCGATGCCGGCGAGCACGACGCCAAGCGAGACCACGGCATCCGCCGCCATGTGCAGGAACGCGCCCCGGATGTTGAGGTCGCCTTTGCGACCCGACATGAACAGCAGTGCGGTCCCCGCGTTGACCGCGATTCCGAGCGCCGCAACGACGATCACCGTGGTGCCCGCCACCGGCTCCGGATGCGCAAATCGCTGAATGGCTTCCCAGGCGATGCCGCCCGTCGCGAGCAGCAGGAACGCGCCATTGGCCAGAGCGGCCAATATCGAGGAGCTTCGGAGCCCGTAGGTGAAGCGGCTGCTCGGCAGGCGCTTGGCCAGGATGGTCGCGCCCCAGGCGAGCAGCAGGCCGAGCACGTCGCTCAAGTTATGGGCGGCGTCCGCCAGTAGCGCCACGGAATTAGCAAGAACACCGTAGATCGCCTGGGCGACGACCAGCGTGGCGTTGAGCGTCACGCCGATGGCAAAGGCACGACCATAGTCGGCCGGTCCATGGTGATGACCGTGATCGTGGTCGTCGTGATCATGGCCGTGGTCGTGGTCGTGCGCGGTATCCGGCTTCGCCGTCTCGTGCGCATGGCCCTGTACGTTGTGCTTCCCCGTCATCGGTTGTCTCGTTGCATGTCTTGACCGAAGGCCACCGCGTTCAGGCGGTGCGCATCCGCGTGCCGGCTGTACGGGATACCGACGCCGGGAGTCCATTGCGTCGTAGCAAGCGCAGGCCGTTGAAGACGACGATCAGGCTTGCCCCATGTCGGCAAAGACCGCCATCCACAGCGTGGCGAGTCCCATCAGAGCCAGCACGAAAAACACGGCCTTGATGCCCAGGGCCAGCACGATGTTCTGTACCAGGATCGCGTGGGTCTTGCGGCTGATGTCGATGAAGTCGGCGAGCTTGCGCAGATCGTCGTCCATCAGTGCCACGTCGGCAGTCTCCAGCGCCGTGTCCGTGCCGGCTGCGCCCATGGCAAAGCCAATCGTCGCTCGCGCCAATGCCGGCGCGTCGTTGATGCCGTCGCCGACCATGCCGACGGTTCCGTATTTGGCCACCAGCCCGGTCACTGCCGCCAGTTTGTCTTCCGGCAACAGGTTGCCGCGCGCATCGGCGATCCCGACCTTGCCGGCAATTGCCTCGGCGGTGTGTGGGTTGTCGCCCGTCAGCATCACCAATTCCACGCCCGCACGCTGCAGGCGCGCGACCGCGGCGAGACTGGTGTCACGGATCGTATCGGCGACAGCCAGCACCATCTGCGGCGCTGTCGACGAGCACAAGACAACCACGGACTTGCCTGTGCGCTCGAATTGGTCGAGCTTCGCTTCGAGGGCCGGGCTGCACACGCCCAGCTCCTCTAGGAGGCGATGATTGCCGAGGTAGTACGCCTCTCCACCTATTGCGCCCTTGACGCCGCGGCCCGTCACGGCTTCGACATCTGTCACGTCTTCCAGCGCGCCCGATGGGGACATGGCGAGCCAGTGAGCTACGACGGCTGTTGAGACCGGGTGATCGGAACGCTTGGCGAGGCTCGCCGCGCGGCGCAGCAAAGTCGTCGGGTCCCCGCCATCGAGCGGCAGGCTGTCGGTCACCTGCGGCTTGCCGGTGGTGATCGTCCCCGTCTTGTCCAGCGCCAGCGCCTTGAGCCTGCGTCCTTGTTCGAGATACAGCCCGCCTTTGATCAGGATGCCGTGCCGCGCGGCCGCCGCCAAGCCGCTGACCACGGTGACCGGCGTGGAAATCACCAGCGCACAGGGGCAGGCGATCACCAGCAGCACCAGCGCCTTGTACAGCCATGGCTCGAAGGACGCTCCGGTTGCCAAGGGCGGTACGACGGCGACCAATAGGGCAATCGCCACGACCGCGGGAATGTAGTAGCGGGCGAACGTGTCGACGAAGCGCTGTGTCGGTGCCCGCTGCCCCTGTGCTTCCTGAACGGTCTTGATGATGCGCGCGAGCGTCGAATGTCCTTGGTCCGATGTGACCCGATAGTCGATAGCGCCACGCTCATTGATCGTTCCGGCGAATACGGAATCACCGGGTTCTTTCGTGACAGGCATGCTTTCGCCGGTGATGGGCGCCTGATTGACGGTGGTTCGTCCGGCAACGAGGGTGCCATCGAGCGGAATTCGCTCGCCGGGCTTCACGCGAACCAGCGCACCCACCGCCACATCGCGAGCAGCGATCTCGACCCAATTACCGTTCTCGGCCTGGACGGTCGCTTGCTCCGGCGTCATCGCCATCAGTCCCTGGATGGCATTGCGCGCGCGGTCGAGCGACAGCGCCTCGATCAGCTCCGCCAAGGCGAACAGGACGATGACGATGGCCGCCTCCGGCCACTCGCCGATGGCGGCCGCACCGAGCACCGCGACCGACATCAGGAAGTTCATGTTGAGGGAGACATTGCGCAGCGCGATCCACCCTTTCTTCAGGGTGTCCACGCCCCCGGTCAGGATCGCGACCAATGCGAGCGCGATAACGGGCAACGAGTGCTCCTGACCACCCATCCATGCCACCACTTCAGCGCTGACGGCCGCGATCCCGGCAGCCGCGAGGAGCACCCATTTGCGCCGTGCAATCGAGTAATCGCCCGTGCTTCGAACCGATGGCGCGTCACCGGTCCCGGTACGGGAGAGCGAATCCGCCTTGACCGCCGGCTCCATGTCGAGCGCCATAAGCGCCGCAACCAGCGGCGCGACCGACGGCAGCCGATGTGCGACCGTGAGTTCGCGCTGAATCAGGTTGAACGACAGCGACTCGACGCCAGGCATGCCCTCCAGACGGCCGCGGATGAGCCGCTCTTCCGTCGGGCAGTCCATCTTCTGAATCAGGAAGACCGCGCTGGCGCAACTCACCGGCACTGTCGCAGTGCTTGCAGGTGTTCGGGCGGCACAACCTCCTTCGCCTGGAGCGCAACATGGCAGGGTTGGCACGCGCGTGCCTTCGGGTTCCATTTGGCAATTAGAAACCATGAAGCTACTATAGAGTCAACCCATCCGATCAGCCTGCCCTGGAGTTAAACGATGGCCGCCGACATGAAGATTGGGGAATTGGCCCAAGCGACGCTTTGTCCCGTGGAAACCATCCGTTATTACGAGCGGGAGGGCCTGCTCCCCGCGGCTGCCCGCAGCAGCGGTAACTACCGCCTATATGGGGCGCCGCATGTCGAGCGACTGCGTTTCATTCGAAACTGCCGCGCGCTCGACATGACGCACGACGAGATTCGAGCCTTGCTCGCGTTTCGCGACGGCCCCGCGGAGACGTGCGACGAAGTCAACGCGCTTCTCGACGAGCACATCGGACACGTCGCTCGCCGCATCGGCGAATTGAAGGCATTGGAGAGGCAGTTGAAGGAACTTCGCAACCAATGCCGGACTGTCCGGGCTGTTCAGGATTGCGGGATCATGCAAACGCTAGGGCGGAACTCTGCCCGGAAGGCGCCAGCGAGGGAAGGTCACGGCCCATTGGATCGCACACATAGCTGAGTCGGCAAGTCCCCGGTGTCGCCGAGACAAAGATCGATTTGGCGACCAAGACCGCGACCGTGAGATTCGACCCGGGAAAGGCCAAAGTCGCGGCGCTGGTCGCGGCGACGACCAACGCCGGCTATCCATCAACTCCGCACAAGTGAGCCGAACAAGCGCCGTCGTGCTTGAATCCGTGCTCACGTGTCCGCGTTGCGGCGCCGTCAAGCGCGAGACGATGCCGACGGACGCGTGCCAGTATTTCTACCAGTGCAGCAGTTGCGGCGCCCTCCTTCGCCCCAACCGCGGTCGTTGCCCCTAACAGCGATAGGCTGGTCGATCGCGCCCTTTCACGTCCTGCTCACCTATGGGCTAATCCGGGAGAGCATCAGGCCATGCACGTTCGGCGTGCCGTGCGCGCTCAACCAGATCGAGTGGCTCGGCTTCGTGAGCATTCCGCTGCTATCACTTCTTGGCTTTTCCTTCATCAACGCATTGCTTATTGTTGCGCACTATAAGGTCTCGAAATGAAACGAAAGACGCTCTTCACACCCTCCTCAATCGCGCTGATAGCCGCCTTCGTCATCGGCACGCTTGCATACCGAAGCCAAAAGGCCAATGCGGCGCAGGCGGCCGCCCGCGACGCCCTACTCACTCGTGCCTATGCCCCAACCGTCGGGCCGGCCAAGGCGAAGGTCCACATAGTCGAATTCCTCGATCCTGCGTGCGACACGTGCCGCAGCTTCTACCCATTCGTCAAACG
The DNA here is from genome assembly GCA_963810815.1 of uncultured beta proteobacterium. Lineage (GTDB taxonomy): Bacteria > Pseudomonadota > Gammaproteobacteria > Burkholderiales > Casimicrobiaceae > CAVQWT01. Next base: position 675,875 of record CAWEPB010000004.1, read on the forward strand.
GATGATGGCGGCCAATCCAGGCAAGATCCGCGTGTCCATTCGATACGCACCGTTCCACAACAACTCGGATTACGTCGTGAAGGTGCTTGAGGCGACCCGCAAACAGGGAAAGTATTGGGAGTCCCTTGAGGCGTTGCTCATTGCCCAGCCCACTTAGGCGCCCAATCACTCGCCGCAGCCGGACCTCGTCTGGGGCCCGCTCGCCGGCCTCGGGCTCGACCTCGAACGCGTTCGTCAGGACATGAACGTCCCTGACATCACGCAGGTTGTTCAGCAGGACATCGCCGACGCGAAGGCACTGAAGGTCACACAAACGCCCGAGTTCTTCGTGAACGGCAAACCGATGCCGAGTTTCGGCTACGAGCAGCTCACGGCGCTCGTCAACGACGCAGTGGCGAGCACGTATCCGTAGCACCTACTTGCTTGCGCGAGGTCAAGTACTCCGGGCAAAGTGATTGGAGCTGGCAACTCTGGCCGGGTACCCGCCGGCAACCATCCCGAGGTTCGCGCTGACGATCCCTCGGCTGCCGTCGCCTGAGCGCAGGAGGTACTTCCAGCATTGAGAAGGAACCGCCGTGCCAGTGGTTCGAAATGCTACGACACGGGAATTTCGGTTTTCACCCCTTCGGCTTGCGCGACGACCAATGGATGTGCACAACCTCCCATTTGTCATTGTCTAGTCGCAAGACGGCGGACTCCGTACCAATCATCTTGATCGGCTGGCCGTCGTAACTGCCGGTCGACTCGGTTTCCTCCAGAATCAACGCCATGTTGCCGGTTACATGCTCGCTGTGCCTGATCACCTTTCGCGTCACCGTTTTTGCAAACTTGGCATCGGCCTCGAAATGGTGCGACAGATACTCATCGCGGGAACGCTCCACGAAGCCAGACTCGAATATCTGTACGTCAGCAGCAAGAACGGACGCGGCTGCCATTCGGTCGGCCTTCATGACGGCGAGATGAAAGCCGTCCCAGACATTGCTCGGACTTATCTGGGCGTGGGTCAGCGTCGATGCAACGCAGAGAGCAAAGAACGCGGCTAGGTGAGTTTTCAATGTGTTTCCCGATTGGCGTTGTAGTGCTTCGGCCTTTGTTCATCGCTTCGTCTCTTCTAGAGCGTGACGCGGTTCAGACGCAAGGCGTTGGTAACCACTGAGACCGAACTCATCGCCATCGCAGCGCCGGCGATGACCGGCGATAACAGCAACCCGAACAACGGGTAGAGCACGCCCGCCGCAATCGGGATTCCCAACGCGTTGTAGCCGAACGCAAACACTAGATTTTGACGGATGTTGCGCATCGTGGCGCGCGACAGGACCGCGGCGCGCGCGATTCCGCGCAGGTCTCCCTTGACCAACGTCACGCCAGCACTTTCCATTGCCACATCCGTTCCCGTGCCCATTGCGATGCCAACATCGGCCTGGGCCAGCGCCGGCGCATCGTTGATGCCGTCCCCTGCCATCGCGACCTTCCGCCCTTCGGCCTGCAATCGCTTTACGTGACCTGCCTTGTCCTCCGGCAGCACCTCGGCAAGCGCTTCGTCAATGCCCAGGTGCCGGGCCACGGCTTCCGCGGTGCTGCGCGAGTCCCCGGTAAGCATCACGATGCGCACGCCCGTGCGCTTGAGGGCCGATATGGCCTGCGGGGTGCTTTCCTTAATCGGGTCTGCCACAGCGGCGATTCCGGCTGCCACACCGTCTATGGCGAAAAACACGACCGTCTTGGCGTCGGTGCGCCATGCTTCCGCGCGCTCCTCCCAGCGTCCGGCGTCGATCCCTTGCCGCGCAAGAAAGCCGCGGCTCCCAACGAGCACGTGCCTTCCATCGACCACGGCAAGCGCGCCGAGGCCGTTGGCTGCCTCGAATGCCGTGGCTGTCCCTGGTGTCAGGCCGCGCGTTTTGGCACCCTCCACGATTGCCAACCCAATTGGATGTTCGGACAACTGCTCCACTCCCGCCACTAATGTGAGTGCTTCGTGCTCTGAGAAGCCCTCAGCGACAAAGTCAGTCAACGCTGGATGCCCAAGTGTCAAAGTGCCGGTCTTGTCCACAACGACCGTGTCGATGTCGCGCATGCGCTCGATCGCCTCGGCATTGCGGAACAGGATGCCGGCGCGCGCGCCCTGCCCCATTGCCACCGTCATCGAGATGGGCGTTGCGAGTCCGACAGCACACGGGCAAGCGATGATCAACACGGCTACGGCGTTGAGAAACGCGTACGCGAACTTTGGCTCCGGTCCGAAGAACCACCAAACGAGCGCCGTTACCAAAGCAATTACGACGACGACCTGGACGAAGTATGCCGCGATAATATCCGCGAGCCGCTGGATCGGCGCCCGCGTTCGCTGCGCTTCCCCCACCATGTGAACGATACGGGCCAGCAACGTATCCGCGCCCACTCGTTCGGCGCGGATGACCAATGAACCATTGCCATTCACGGTTGCACCGGTGACCTTGCTGTTCGCGGCCTTGGCGACCGGCACGGGCTCGCCGGTGATCATCGATTCGTCTACTCGACTTGTCCCCTCGATTACCATGCCATCTACCGGCACCTTATCGCCGGGCTTCACCCGAAGTCGATCGCCGACCGCGACACTCGCCAGCGGAACCTGTTCTTCTGTACCGTCGTCGCGCAATCGCCAAGCGAGGTTGGGCGCGAGCTTCAGCAATTGCTGAATGGCCTGACTGGTCTGTCCCATCGCCCGCAACTGCAATACGTCGCCAAGGATCACCAGCGTCACGATCACTGCCGCTGCCTCGAAATAGGTGCCGACCGCGCCATCGTGCTCGCGGAAATCCGGCGGAAACAGGCCGGGCAACAACACGGCAGCGAGGCTGAATACGTAGGCAAGCGACACCCCGAGCCCGATCAGCGTGTACATGTTGAGCGCACGATGTACGAGCGAGAACCAGAACTTGCGCAGGATCGGCCAGCCGACCCACAGCACAACCGGCGTGCCCAGCACAAACTCGATCCAGCCGCGGGGCCGAGGCTGAATGCCGAACGGATCATGGATGCCGATCATCGGTGACATCGCGAGGACCACGAGAGGGATTGAGAGTGCGACCCCGATCCAAAGCCGGCGCGTGAGGTCGCGCAATTCAGAGTCGTCAGCTTCTCCCACGCCGGCGACCGGTACGAGCGTCATCCCGCATTTGGGGCAACTGCCTGGCTGCGGGCTGCGAACCTCCGGATGCATCGGGCAGGTATATTCGACGGCGTTCGGGGATGCCGCAAGAATCGGTATCAGCGTCATGCCGCACTTCGGACAACTACCTGGCGCGTCACGCACGATCTCTGGGTGCATCGGGCAGGTGTAACGGGCGCCGCTAGTTCCTGGTGCGGTCCTCGCAGGCGTAGATCCCACGGACCGATGATCGTGAGCGTGCGCTTCGTGCGAACGGTTCACGTCTGCCTTCATGGCTGTCCCTTTGCAATATCGTGTGTTTGAATAGAGTTCTGCGCGGTGTGCTGGACGAACAGCATTGGTCCTAGCATTCGATAGGCGCCCACAATCGCGGGTGGCAGGATAATCCACTGCAACAGTGGGGAGATACCAATACCAAGAATCAAGGGCATGCTCGCCGTATAGCCCCAGCTGCCGGCGCGGTAGACGTTGTACCACTCGCTCCATGCGGTAAACGTTGTCGCGCCGATCACGACAATTGCGCTGCCAACCCACGGATGCAACGCCGGCCAGTCCGCGCGCCGGAACACAATGCCGGCCAACGCAAACAATGCGAGTGCAATCACCACATCGCCCAGGGAGCAATGCAGGAGTGCCCATGCGAGGTTCATACCATCCGACGCAGCCCAGATCGTGTAGAGCCTGACATGCCCGAATTCCCACGTCAGATTCAAAACGAACGCAAGCGCAGACCAGAGAATTGCATGGGCCAGCACGCCGGGCCCCTTCGGTGTGTGAATGGCTTGGGGACTACCGCTGATCTTTGACGCAACTTGGTTCGATTTCATCCGCGGTTACTCAGTCGACCGTCGTGCATTTGGTGACATGCGCCCCACGCCTATCCCGGCGTCACGCCTTGAGGCTCGCGCAGACTCGCTGCAGAAGAATCCGCACTTGTTTGCCAAGGGCGTGCACCTCCGGCTTGTCGACCAATTGCAACACCGCCTCGGGGTCCATGAACGCAACCGTTATGGTCCCATCGGCTTCTTCGCGCACGACCACGTTGCATGGCAGTAACAGACCAACGTCGGGATCGGCCTCGATTGCAAGGTGTGCGAGTGGGGGGTTGCATGCGCCGAGTATGCGATAAGGCCGGTGTTCGATATTTAGCTTCGCTTTCAACGTCGCCTTGAGATCAATATCGGTGAGCACGCCAAACCCTTCCTTCTTCAGAGCGTCCGTGACTTTCGCGACCGCGGTATCGAACGGTATCTCTAGCTGAGTGCTGAATCCATACATGAATCGACTCCTTTCAAGTGGCAACAATATGCGTGGTACGCTTTCATTTCAAACCAAAGTGAGCGTATTGAAGTTCTGGGAGATTTCTATTCATGCGGTAGCGCTCATAGGGATCATCGGTGCGCTTTACGCGCAGCAGCAACCTTTGGCTTTATGGCCGCGCGCGGCGCCGGTCCCATCCACGCCATACGGCAGTGCCTTGCATTGCCGATTTCACCTGCTCGGTTAGCTCGACCAGACAACTTTGGGCAACCGCATTTAGAGCCTGCACGTCAGCGCCGGCCATGATCGCGCCGCAATGCACGAATACCGCTCAACAGCATGCCGAAAAGGCCGCTGACAATCATTGCCTCGCCGAGGCTGTCGTGCCAGCCGCCCATCGGGGTCATCAACAGCATCGAGCCGCCGATCACTAGCGCCGCGAAGGCGATGGCGCTCGTGAGTCGCTCCAGATTACGGCTGAAGCGCCGTCCCAGGGCCTCCAAACTCGGAAGTCGGCCCAGATTGCCTTCGGCGATACGTCGGAGAACGCGTCGCGTGTCGCCGGGCGCGTCTTTCACCAAGCGCTCGAATTCGCGGGCAAGCGTGGTTGTCTTCTCCTTTATTCGCGCCGGAGAGAAGTGCTGCTTGGTCAGGCGCGAGATCTCCTCGCGAAACGATTCCATGTAGTCATGGTCCGGCGCCAGTGCTCTCGTCATCGATTCTAGGATGACAAAGGCACGCGTCAGCGACACAAACTCGCCGGGGTTGTGCACCCCATTCCGGCTACCGGCGCTCATCAGCGAACCGAACGCATCCCCGATGGAAACGTGCGCCAGATCGGTCCTGCGAATTTCGTAGAGCGCTACTTTGATATCAGCCAACAGCGCCGTGCGGTTGACTTCCTCGGTCGCCGGTGCCATCTCGAGATAGGCTTCGGTGGCAGCCCGCGCATCGCCCTTTACGACCGACTCGAGAAGAAGGATCAGCGATTCGCGCATCAGCTCGTCAAACTCGCCCGTATTCCCGAAATCGAGAAGGGAGAGCCGCCCGTCGGGCAGGACGAAGACATTGCCGGGATGCGGATCGGCGTGAAACAAGCCTTCTTCGAAGATCGATTGCAGCATCAGCTTGACTAGCGTGTTCATCAAGCCCGGCATCGCTTCCGGGTGCAGCTTGGCATACTGGTCGACCCGTTCGCCGGCCGAAAACTCAAGCGTCAGCACGGTCGCGCCCGAGCGCTCCGCGACGACATCCGGAATCCAGAGGTCGGGAACATTCGCCAGTGCAGTACGTAGGAGCGCCACGGAACGCGCTTCGCGACCGAAATCGGTTTCCCGCTTCAGGCTCTCCGCAAACTCGCTTACCACCACAGGGAGGTCGAGCGCGCGCAGACGCGGAACGAGCTTTTCTCCCAGCGCTACCAGATAAGTCAGTGCTGCAATGTCCGTCGCGATCATTTCTTGAAGGCAGGGTCGCTGCACCTTCACGGCCACGTGACGCCCACCCTGCATTGTCGCCTCATGCACCTGAGCGATGGTGGCGGCGGCTAGCGGCGTTTCGCTGAACGATGCGAACAACTCCGTCAATGGGGCGCCCAGTTCGACTTCGACCGTCGCGCGCACCTCGTCAATGCCCATCGCCGGCAACTCGTCGTGCAGCTGCTCCAACTCGTCGATGTACGCGTCCGGCAGCAGATCGCGTCGCATCGCGAGCACTTGTCCGAGTTTGATAAAGGTCAGCCCCAGTTCCTCGAAGGTTTCCCGAACCTCTTTCGGCGGCGGCCAATGTCTCCTGCCGAGCAGCGCTCCCAGGTACTTGCGTCGGGCGAGCACGCGCAGGACTTGCATGAGTCGCGGTACCGCTCGCCGCACACTGCATTTCTTCGGGTCAATCGTTACAGCCAAGCGCGCACCCCGACCGCCATCCTTCGGTCCGTTCCGGACGCGCGATACTCCGTCCGGTTCGACCATCCGATCGGGCGCGTGAGCCCGCCGGGGACGCAAACGGGCGTCACTTGATCTTGCGCGGAGACGGACCGTGCCGTGTGCTGCCGGGTGGCCGGACTCACGACGTTCGGACGGTGGTGGGTGCGGCATCTGCTACTTCCTCGGCGCGGCGTCCGGGGACTCTCGGGCCGCCCATCATCCCCTGCTGATCCATCATCGTTTGCATCATCATCTGCATCATGTCCATGCGCTTCTGCATCATCTGCATCTGCGCGTTGGCGTCGGCAGGTTTGCCCTTTTGACCCATCGTCCCACTGCCCATTCCTCCCATCATGCCGCCGCCTTGCATCATCGGGGACATCATGGCCATGCCTCCCTGCATTTCTTTTCGCTGCTCGTCCATCACCTTCTGGCGCTCCTCAGGAGAGGTGGCGCTCATCATCCTGTCGTGCAGCGGCTTGCATCTTCTTTATGTGTTCGTCCATCTGCCCCATCTGACCGCCCATATTCATGGACGATCCGGATTGCATCGCGGTGGCGCTGGGACTCGACGCGGGCGCTTTCGCGTCCTGCGCCAAGGACATGCCTGCGGCAAGCAGAGCCACGGTACCAACAGCTATTGCGAGCGATTTCTTCATGTGAATCTCCATGTGAAACGATTGAAGTACGGGCGATTTGCGTTAGGGCGTGCATGCGCAGGGGAAGCGACGCCCAAGCAGGATCTGGGCGCGCGCCGGCCGAGCGTCCGAAACGCGCTTAGCCGCTATCGCGGCTTACAACCTGAGGCGGACGATGCGGAGGGAGAACGGCACACCCGGTGGATGGATGTGCTGTCCGCGCCAAGCGGAGAACGGGCGCGGAAGTCGGCACGAAGCCGAGGTCATGGTGTGTTGCAACTACTAGCGGCTGCCCTGCGGGTTGCTCCTGGACCAGCTGAAGCACGCCGAGCAAAGGAACATCATTGCTGCAGAATTCGTCACAGTCAGCCGCCAAGCCATGGTCCGTAGCGGCATCACCTGCGTGTCCTGCAACGGTCGGTTGGTGCGGCACCGCCGTTACGCCATCCCAACTGCACGCATTCCCGATACCTACGAACAGCGCAAACATCCACAACCCCAGGACGGCGGACGTGAGGAATTTGCGATGGCGATGAAGCAGACGAGGCATGACTTCTTCGATACTTCCGTCTCAAGACTGTTACCACCCGGCTAGGATGATTTGACGCAGGGCAAACACGACGTCCCTCCGCGCATGTCCGGCTACTTGCCCTTTCGCTGCATGACCAATACCACGACGCCGACAAGCGACGACGACAAGCACGAGCGGCCCCCATATCCCGCCGTATCCACCCATCCAGCCCATGCCCCACCCGCTACCATTCATCATGTTTCCGTTCTGCGCCAATGCAACGCCGGTGGCCAGAAGAGGCACCGTACCAACAGCCAAAGCAAGTAAGGTCTTCATGAAATTCTCCCGAAGCGAAACGACAAAACCGGCTAACCCCTTTAGGAAATGGCGCCTGAGACAGAGACGGCACCGCGCGATCCGGCGAATCCGGCAACGCGGAGCCAAACCTACATGCACCCTCAAGCGGCTACAGCGGCCTGCAACACAGCACAAAAACACTTCGGAATCCGCACCGATCTTCGCAATGTAGGCTGACTTAGCACTGGCGTCCGTTCGGCAGCGCACACAGGCTTCCCGCACCGGTCGGCCTCATCTTGGCAAAGATACCGTTGCCTGATCAGAGCGATCTCCTCTTGGATTGCCCGCACCGTCACGATAGATCTCGAATCGCGCGGATGCCGAAGATGCGCAATGTGTGGACGAGGACGCTTCGACCCTGCGCACCGACGATTAGCCTGCATCAGCGTTATCCGCTTGCTGTGCTGCGCAGGGCTCGCGACGCCCCATCGCGGCAGGAACCGCAGGCGTGGTTTCTGCATAGCGACGGTATTCGTCGCCGAACTCGACTTCCGCGTCACGCTCTTCTCGCTTCGCGAGTAGCACGTACATCGTGACGAGGACGGGAAACATCGCCATCGTGACGAGTGTCGGCCATTGCACCAGAAAGCCGAACATGATGAGTACGAACCCCACGTACTGCGGATGCCGGATGCAACTGTAGGGGCCCGGCTTCGCGAGCTGCCGCCGTCGTTGCGCGTGATAGAGCACCCGCCACGAGGCCGACAGCAGCCAGAATCCGCCACCGATGAGGGCAAAGCTCAGCATATGGAACGGTCCGAAATGTGGATTGGCGCGCCAGCCGAACATCATCTCCGGCAGGTGACCCGCGTCGTGGCTTGTCCAATCGACGCCCGGAAAGCGGGAAGTCAGCCAACCGGACAGAAGATAGATCGTCAGCGGGAACCCGTACATCTCGGTGAAGAGCGCGACGAGGAAAGCGGAGAATGCGCCAAACGATCGCCAGTCTCGCGGCGACTGCGGCTTTGCGAAAGCTGAAGGCGAAGTGATGACGACCAGTGAATTGATGATGACCAACGACCAAAGTCCGTAGGCCGGCGCCATGCTGTTCATGACCGACCTCCTCGGGGCTCATGCCAGGAACTGCCCTCCTTGGCCGGAGGATCGCTCGTCACCGCCGGCGGCTCCCCATCGGAGCCATCAGGTTTGGATTGAGAGTCGTGTGGGTGACGATGTCCGTGCCCATGGCCATGGTGCATGAACATATGCATCAGCGGGCAGGCCGCCAGGAACAGCCAAGGCAGGAACGGAAGAACGTGAGCGCGGTGCTCGGCCAACAGGAAGAAAATGCCAACGATGCCGAAGAGCCCGAACACCAACTTGGCGCGCGACGCCCAGGCATCATGATTGGATTCGACAGGTTCGGTCATGGCTACTGCTCCGTTGCGATCTGGCCGCTGCGTCAACTACGCGGATTGAACGTCCCGCGCGTGCGCAACGTCTTCCAGACGATGTTCTCCTTCATGGTGATGACGGCCCCATCCTGCAACTCCATCGCGGCGCCATCCTTCATGTAAACGCGATCACCGTCGGGAGCGAACATTCGCATCCGGCCATCGGCGTCCACGTACAGCGCGTTCCCGTCCTTGAGCACAAGGCGTTGCGGGGTCTGGCTTTCGGATGCGCTCTGGCCGCCGGTCGCGCACGCCGCCACTGCCAACGAAGCAATCAGTGCAATTGCGAGGACTTGCGGTTTCATGTCGATCTCCTTCGCTCGGTTCGCCGAAAGGCGCTGGCACTCGCCGCCAGTGCGCCGCCGAGGACTTTCGTTTTCCGCGCTCCTCGACTGTTCCATGGCGAGCGACGATGACAATAGAACAGTACGCGCGCACCCCCGCCACGACGATGACGCCAGGATTACAAGTTGGTAAGCCAGTGGAAATCGATGAGCCAAGCCTTGACTGCCTGCATAAGGTCTC
>CAWEPB010000005.1:0-92268 GCA_963810815.1 uncultured beta proteobacterium
CAGCGGCTTGTTGATCACGTCGAACGGCGGCGTAGACGTCCAGGATGATCTCGGACAGCAGCGAGCGGCCGACCGTCGTCTCGTAGCGGACGAGCTTCTCGACCGGTTCGCCGCCGTTGACGGCGACGCGCTGGCGGATGCGCACGGTGATCTTGGCCTGCAGGTCGACGGCGCCCTGGTCGTAGGCGGCGCGCACCTCGCCCGGGCTCGCGAAGACCTTGCCCTCCCCCTCGGAGAAGGCCCGCTCGCGGGTCATGTAGTAGATGCCAAGAACCATGTCCTGCGTTGGCAGCAGAGGATAGGCTTGCCGTTGGCAGGAGAAAGCACATTATTTTGCTCATCATCAGAACCCTTGCCTCCACCTGCGCCTCTATCGAGAGCGGAACGTGCACAGCCATCTGGTCACCGTCGAAGTCTGCATTGAACACGGTGCACACCAGCGGGTGGAACTGGATGGCCTTGCCTTCTATGAGGATCGGCTCAAATGCCTGAATGCCGAGCCGGTGCAGGGTGGGGGCACGGTTGAGGAGGATGGGGTTTCTCGGATCACCTCCTCGAGTACGTCCCACACCTCGGGGCCCCCTCCCCACCAGCTTCTTTGCGCTCTTTATCGTCGTCGCGTATCCCCGTTCCTCCAGTTTGTTGTAGATGAACGGCTTGAACAGCTCTAGAGCCATTCTCTTGGGTAGCCCGCACTGGTGCAGCCTCAGGTCCGGGCCCACGACGATGACCCACCGGCCCGAATAGTCTACTCGTTTTCCGAGGAGGTTCTGGCGGAAACGTCCCTGCTTTCCCTTTATCATGTCGGTCAGGGACTTGAGGGGTCTTTTGGGGCTGGTGATGACACGGCTCTTCTCCCGTTGTCGAATAGCACGTCCACCGCTTCCTGGAGCATTCTCTTCTCGTTGTGGAGGATGATCTCGGGGCCTTGAGCTCCACGAGCCTCTTGAGCCTGTTGTTCCGGTTGATCACTCTCCGGTAGAGGTCGTTCAGGTCTGATGTCGCGAAGCGACCGCCGTCAGAGGAACGAGCGGTTCTGAGTCAAGACACCGGGATAACATCCATGATCATCCAATCAGGCTTGTTATCTGACTTTCTGAACGCCTCGACAACCTTCAGTCTTTTGGTAAGCTTCTTTTGCTTGACCTCCGATGGAGGCAGCTTCCTTGATCTTGGTCTTGGGATTCAATGCTGGAGAGCTCTCCAAGATCAATTGCTCTGAGCAGTTCTCTGATAGCCTCTGCTCCCATACCAACTTTGAATTTTCTGGTCCCGTATCCTCCGAGAACTTCTTTTTATGCTCATCGTCGGTGAGGAGCTCCCTCGCCTTGAGCAGGCGTGTCTCCCAGGGATCCATCACGATGTAGCTCTCGAAGTAGAGCCCCTTCTCCAGGTTCTTGATGGTCATATCGATGAGATTACCGATTCGCTTGGTAGCCCCTTCAGAAACCAGATATGGGCGACCGGGGCTTGCGAGCTCGATATGCCCCATTCTCTCGCGCCGCACCTTTGACTGGATGACCTCCACACCGCACTTGTCGCAGACGATGCCGCGGTGCTTCATCCGCTTGTATTTGCCGCAGTTACACTCGTAGTCCTTGATGGGGCCAAAGATCTTCGCGCAAAAGAGACCGTCGCGCTCGGGCTTGAATGTACGGTAGTTGATCGTCTCGGGCTTCTTTACCTCGCCGTGTGACCACTCCCGGATCCTCTCCGGAGAGGCAAGGGAGATCTTGATCGAGTCGAATTCTTCTTCCTGCGTTACCTGCTTGAACAGATCGAGCAGTGCTTTCATGCGTACTCCCGGATGATTCGTGTTGGGTGCGCGGCGGCGGTCAGAAGCGCTCGAGATCGATATCAATGGCCAGCGAGCGGATTCCTGACCAGACGTCGAAGGTACTCCGCACGCCGGCATCGATCTTGTGCTCGCCCTCTACGATGTCGTACTGGTGAATCCGCTGACGTTGTTCTACTTCACAGTCAAACAGCATTCTGCAAGGACGCACGCGGCGCCATAGGCTCTGAGCGCCGACACTCCACCGCTGAACGCTGGCCACCGAGCTGCGCCTCCACGCCGAAGGTCGCTGTGTGACCAGACTGGAAGGTCCGGTGGACGCGTGCACCTCGTCGTCATGATGGGCGGTTCTCCAGCACGTGCAGATGTACCACCGTGGTCGTATGTTCAAAGGTCTTCACGGTGCGGTCATCGCTCAGGGAATATTCGGCCGGATCGGGGGCAAGTCCTGCCAGCCTCAGCATCTCCTCGATTTCGACTTCGGTCGTACCGTCGAACACCGGCGTCGCCAACGCCACGCCGTTGACGAGGTTGCCGGCCAGGCCGACGATCTCACCGGTCGGTATGTCCCCAGGTGCTCGGGCGGCCGGTCGAGTTGTAGATCTCCCGAGCAAGTTGCGCACCTCGGCGGTCTTGGCCGCGCCTTCAGCAACGCCTCGATCCGGCGGCCGAGCCCCTTGGCCGCCCACCCGAGGTGGACTTCCAGGATCTGCCCGACGTTCATCCGCGACGGCACGCCGAGCGGATTCAGCACGATGTCGACCGGCGTGCCGTCGGCCATGTACGGCATGTCCTCGACCGGCACGATCTTCGACACGACGCCCTTGTTGCCGTGGCGGCCCGCCATCTTGTCGCCCGGCTGCAGGCGGCGCTTGACGGCGACGTACACCTTGACCATCTTCTGCACGCCCGGCGGCAGCTCGTCGCCCTGCGTCAGCTTCTTCTTCTTGAGCTCGTACATCGCGTCGAAGTCCTCGCGCTGCTTGGCCAGCGCTTCCTTCGTCGCCTCGAGCTGCCGCGCGGTTTCCTCGGTCGCGAGGCGGATGTCGAACCAGTCGTGGCGGGCGACCGACTCGAGGTAGTCCTTGGTGATCTTGGTGCCCTTGGCGATGCGCTTGGGGCCGCCGTTGACCACCTTGCCCATCAGCATCTTCTCGATCCGGGCGTAGGCGTCGTTCTCGACGATCCGCAGCTGGTCGTTGAGGTCCTTGCGGTAGCTCTTGAGCTCGTCCTCGATGATCTGCTGCGCCCGCTTGTCGCGCTCGATGCCCTCGCGCGTGAACACCTGGACGTCGATGACGGTGCCGGAGATGCCGGAGGGCACGCGCAGCGAGGTGTCCTTCACGTCGGAAGCCTTTTCGCCGAAGATCGCGCGGAGCAGCTTCTCCTCCGGCGTCAGCTGCGTCTCGCCCTTCGGCGTGACCTTGCCTACCAGCACGTCGCCGGCCTCGACCTCGGCGCCGATGTAGACGATGCCCGCCTCGTCGAGGCGGCCCAGCTGCGACTCGCCCAGCGAGCTGATGTCGCGGGTGATTTCCTCGGGACCGAGCTTGGTGTCGCGCGCGACCACCGACAGCTCCTCGATGTGGATCGAGGTGTAGCGGTCGTCGCCGACCACGCGCTCGCTGATCAGGATCGAGTCCTCGTAGTTGTAGCCGTTCCAGGGCATGAACGCGACGAGCATGTTCTGCCCGAGCGCCAGCTCGCCCATGTCGGTCGACGCGCCGTCGGCGATGACGTCGCGGCGCGCGATCACGTCGCCGACCTTCACCAGCGGCCGCTGGTTGATGTTGGTGTTCTGGTTCGACCGCTTGTACTTGGTGAGGTTGTAGATGTCGACGCCGACGTCGCCAGCCATCGTCTCGGCGTCGTTGACGCGCACGACGATGCGCGACGCGTCGACGTAATCGACGGTGCCGCCGCGGCGGGCGAGCACCGCCGTGCCGGAGTCGACGGCGGCGGTGCGCTCGACGCCGGTGCCGACCAGCGGCTTCTCGGGCCGCAGGCAGGGCACGGCCTGGCGCTGCATGTTGGAGCCCATCAGCGCGCGGTTCGCGTCGTCGTGCTCGAGGAACGGGATCAGCGACGCGGCGACCGAGACGATCTGGCTCGGCGCGACGTCCATGTACTGGACCTTGTCGCCCGTCGACAGCATGAACTCGTTCTTGTGGCGGCAGCTGACCAGCTCGTCCTCGAGGCGCCCCTGCTTGTCGAGCTGCGCGTTCGCCTGCGCGATCACGTACTGGCCTTCCTCGATCGCCGACAGGTAGTCGATGTGGTCGGTGACCTTGCCGTCCTCCACCTTCCGGTACGGCGTCTCGAGGAAGCCGTACTCGTTGGTGCGGGCGTACAGCGCCAGCGAGTTGATCAGGCCGATGTTCGGGCCTTCCGGCGTCTCGATCGGGCAGACGCGGCCGTAGTGCGTCGGGTGCACGTCGCGCACCTCGAAGCCGGCGCGCTCGCGGGTGAGGCCGCCCGGGCCCAGCGCGGACACGCGGCGCTTGTGCGTGATCTCGGACAGCGGGTTCGTCTGGTCCATGAACTGCGACAGCTGCGACGAGCCGAAGAACTCCTTGATCGCGGCCGAGATCGGCTTGGCGTTGATGAGGTCGTGCGGCAGCAGCTGGTCGGTCTCGGCCTGGCCGAGGCGCTCCTTGACGGCGCGCTCGACGCGGACCAGGCCGGAGCGGAACTGGTTCTCGGCCAGTTCGCCCACCGACCGCACGCGGCGATTGCCGAGGTGATCGATGTCGTCGATCTCGCCGCGGCCGTTGCGCAGCTCGACCAGGATCTTGATGACGGCGATGATGTCTTCGTTGGTCAGCGTGCCCGGACCCTTGAGCTCGGCGCGGCCGACGCGACGATTGAACTTCATGCGGCCGACGGCCGACAGGTCGTAGCGCTCCTCGGAGAAGAACAGGCCGTGGAACAGCGCCTCGACCGAGTCCTCGGTCGGCGGCTCGCCGGGCCGCATCATCCGGTAGATCGCGACGCGGGCCGCCATCTGGTCCGGCGTGTCGTCGGCGCGCAGCGTCTGCGAGATGTACGGGCCCTCGTCGAGGTCGTTGGTGTAGATCGTCTTGACCGCGCCGACGCCGGCTTCGGTCAGCACGGCGAGCAGTTCCTCGGTCAGCTCGTCGTTGGCCTTGGCCAGCACCTCGCCGGTGGTCGTGTCGACGATGTTGGCGGCCAGCGCGCGACCCGTCACGTAGTCGGCCGGGACGGGGATCTTCTTGACGCCGCCGTCGACCAGCTCGCGGACGTGCTTGGCGGTGATGCGCTTGTCGCGCGCGACGACGACCTTGCCGTCCTTGCCCAGGATGTCGAAGCGGGCGATCTCGCCGCGCAGGCGCTCGGGCACCAGCTCGAGCTCGACCCCGGCCTTGCCGAGGTGGAACGTGTCGAACACGAAGAACGTCCGCAGGATGTCCTCGTTGGTGAGGCCGATCGCCTTCAGCAGCGTGGTGACCGGCATCTTGCGGCGGCGGTCGACGCGGAAGAACAGGAAGTCCTTCGGGTCGAACTCGAAGTCGAGCCACGAGCCGCGGTAGGGAATCACGCGGGCCGAGAACAGCAGCTTGCCCGACGAATGCGTCTTGCCGCGGTCGTGCTCGAAGAACACGCCGGGCGAGCGGTGCAGCTGCGAGACGATGACGCGCTCGGTGCCGTTGACGATGAACGAGCCGTTCTCGGTCATGAGCGGAATCTCGCCCATGTAGACCTCCTGCTCCTTCACCTCCTTGACGGTCTCCTTGGGGGCTTCCTTGTCCATGATGATCAGCCGCACCTTGGCGCGCAGGGCCGAGCAGAACGTCAGGCCGCGCTGCTGGCATTCGACGACGTCGAACGCCGGCGACAGCAGCGAGAAGCCGACGAACTCGAGCCGCGCGTTGCCGGAGTGGCTCGAGATCGGGAAGATGGACGTGAACGCGGCCTGCAGGCCCTCGTTCTTGCGCTCGGTCGACGGCGTGTCGGCCTGCAGGAACGCGCGGTAGGAGTCGAGCTGGGTCTCGAGCAGGAAGGGCACCTCGAGCACGCTCGCGCGCTTGGCGAAGCTCTTGCGGATGCGCTTCTTCTCGGTGAACGAATACTGGTGCTGCGACGTCTTAGCGTCGATCGCCATGGGCACTTCTCCGAATCACGACCGGACGCGACCGCGCGCCCGCCGTTCATCGACTGGTCGTTGGGCGCGTTGCACGCCCGGCTTGGTGGTTGGCCGCTACCAACCGCTGGCTGACAGCGGCGCCGACGCGGTTGCCCGCACGATGCCGCCCGACCTTGCCTTGATCCCCTGCAGTCGCTTCAGAGGACAAAGAAGAACGGAACCGCCACTGCGTCTCCGCTCTTCTTCGGCCTCTGCCGCCGCGCTGCCGCGGCGAACCGAAGAGGCGCAAAAGGCCGGCGGTCGCCCGCCGGCCCGTCGCGCCGGTGCTGCGTGTTACTTGACTTCGACCTTGGCGCCGGCTTCTTCCAGCTTCTTCTTCGCCGCTTCGGCGTCGGCCTTCGAGACCGCTTCCTTCACGGCCTTCGGCGCGCCGTCGACGAGGTCCTTGGCTTCCTTCAGGCCGAGGCCCGTCAGTTCGCGCACGGCCTTGATGACGTTGACCTTGTTCTCGCCGACCGTCGCCAGCATGACGGTGAATTCGGTCTGTTCTTCGGCGGCGGCAGCCGGGGCGGCGCCGGCCGGGGCCGCGACGGCCACCGCGGCGGCGGCCGAGACGCCGAACTTGGTTTCCATCGCCTTGATGAGCTCGGACAGCTCGAGGACGGTCATCGACGAGATCTTGTCGAGAATTTCGGTTTGGACAGCGGACATTTGCATGCTCCTGGAACGTGGAAAGATTGGTTATCGGTCGCGGTGAGGTCAGGCTGCCGGACGCGCATCCCGGACCGCTGCGAGCGTCCGGACGAACCTCGACGGCACCTCGTTCAAGGTGCGGACGAACTTCGTCACCGGCGCCTGCATCGTGCCGAGAAGCTTGGCCAGCAGTTCGTCGCGCGAGGGCAGCGACGCGAGCGCGGTGATTTCCTTGGCGGACATCACCTGCCCGGGCATCGCACCGCCCGTGATCACGAACTTGTCGTTGCCCCTGGCGAAGTCGTTGAGGACCTTCGCCACGGCCACCGGATCGGGGCCGATGCCGTAAGCCAGCGGACCGACCATCTTGTCGGTCAGCGAGGCGAACGGCGTGTCGGCGACCGCTCGGCGCACCAGGGTGTTTTTCACCACCCGGAAATACACGCCGGAAGCCCGTGCTTTCGCGCGCAGCTGCGTCAGTTGCGCGACAGGCAAGCCGCGGTTCTCGGCCATCACGATGGCCTGAGCGCCGGCGACCTGCTTCGCGACTTCCGCGACGACCGCTTGCTTCTGCTCGAGATTAAGACCCAAGGTCTACCTCCATTTCTTCGAAGCCTGGCCCCGTCGCCGGGACCCTGCTCCACCTGCCGCACCGATGCTCCGGTGCGGACCTGCGGTGACCATGCGTCCAGGAAAATCCTGTACGAGGGCACCATCTGCGCTGGATCGGGCGGCCGCGGCCGGCGGTCGGGAATCGTTCGATTCCGTCGCGCCGCTCGTCCCGCCCGGTTTGAGCTTCCGCTCCAGCGGTCTTTGACGGTCCGCCGGGGTCGCCCCCGGCAGTCCCTCAAAATTGGTTTGCTGCGCTGTCCCTTACTGTGCCGCCGGCTGCGCCAGCGACGCCGTGTCCACGCGGACCCCCGCGCCCATCGTGCTCGAGACGCTGACCTTGCGGAGGTACACGCCCTTGGTGCCCGACGGCTTGGCCTTGTTCAGCGCCTCGATCAGCGCGAGCAGGTTGGTCTTGAGCTGCTCGGGCGCGAACGACGCGCGGCCGATCGTGCACTGGACGATGCCGGCCTTGTCGGTCCGGTACTGCACCTGGCCGGCCCTGGCGTTCTTGACCGCCTGCACGACGTCGGCGGCGACCGTGCCGACCTTCGGGTTCGGCATCAGGCCGCGCGGGCCGAGGATCTGGCCCAGCTGGCCGACGACCTTCATGGCGTCCGGCGTCGCGATCACGACGTCGAATTCCATGAAGCCTTCCTTGATCTTCGCGGCGAGGTCGTCGAAGCCGACGATGTCGGCGCCGGCTTCCTGCGCCGCCTTCGCCTTCTCGCCCTGCGCGAACACGGCGACGCGGACCGTCTTGCCGGTGCCGGCCGGCAGCACGACCGAGCCGCGGACGGTCTGGTCGGACTTCTTGGCGTCGACGCCGAGGTTGACGGCGACGTCGACCGATTCGTCGAACTTGGCGACGGCGGTCGCCTTGACCAGGTTCAGCGCCTCGTCGACGGCGTAGAACTTCGAGCGGTCCACCTTGCCGCGGACCGCCTGCATGCGCTTCGACAGCTTCGGAGCCTTCTGTGCGGTGGCCATGATCACTTCACCCCTTCGACGACGATGCCCATGCTGCGGGCGCTGCCGGCGATCGTCCGCACGGCGGCGTCGAGATCGGCGGCGGTGAGGTCGGGCTGCTTCGCCTTGGCGATGTCCTCGGCCTGCGCGCGCGTGAGCTTGCCGACCTTGTCGGTATGCGGCCTGGGGCTGCCCTTCTCGACCTTGGCGGCCTTCTTGATCAGCACCGTGGCCGGCGGCGTCTTCATCACGAACGTGAAGCTCTTGTCCGCGTACGCCGTGATCACCACGGGAATCGGCAGGCCCGGCTCGACCTTCTGCGTCTGGGCGTTGAACGCCTTGCAGAATTCCATGATGTTGAGACCGCGCTGACCCAGCGCGGGACCGATCGGCGGCGAGGGATTCGCCTTGCCGGCCGGCACCTGAAGCTTGATGAAGCCGACGATTTTCTTCGCCATTGCCTTCTCCTGTTGGGTTCAAGCGGGCCGCAGGTCAGCTGCGCGCCCTCCCCGATTCACAACGACCGAAACCATGCCTAGCGCCTTCGGTCGACCTGCGAGAAATCCAGTTCCACCGGCGTCGACCGTCCGAAGATCGTGACCGACACCCGCAGCTTGCTCTTTTCGTAGTTCACGTCCTCCACGTTGCCGTGGAAATCGGTGAACGGTCCTTCCTTGACGCGCACCGCCTCGCCCGTCTCGAACAGCACCTTGGGCCGCGGCTTCTCGACGCCTTCCTGCACCTGGCGCAGGATCGCGTCGACTTCCTTCTGCGAGATCGGCGTCGGCCGGTTCGCGGTGCCGCCGACGAAGCCGGTGACCTTCGGCGTGCTCTTCACCAGGTGCCAGCTCTCGTCGGTCATCTCCATCTCGACCAGCACGTAGCCCGGGAAGAACTTGCGCTCGGAGATCGCCTTGGCGCCCTTCTTCATCTCGACCACTTCCTCGACCGGCACCAGGATCTGGCCGAACTGGTCGGCGATCTCGGAACGCTTGACCCGCTCGATCAGCGCGCGCTGGACGCTCTTCTCGAAGCCCGAGTAGGCATGCACGACGAACCACTTCTTGCTCATCCTGCGCCCCTGCCGGTCAGCATTTTGACGATCCACGCGAGCGTGGTATCGACGGTGAAGAGGAAGAGCGCCATGATCACGACGAACGCGAACACGATTCCCGTGGTCTGCAGCGTTTCCTTGCGGGTCGGCCACGAGACGCGGCCGGCTTCGGCCCACGACTCCTGCGCGAACGCGAAGAAATCCTTGCCCGGGGTCGACAGCCACGCGACGGCACCGGCCGCCACCAGGCCGCCGATGACCATCAGCACCCGCAGCACCTGCGCCAGTTCGCTGAACTGGTAGTAACCCCAGACGCCGGCGATGATGCATGCCACCGCCAACGCAATCTTGATCTTGTCTGCCATCTGCCTTCCGCTGCCGCTACCGGGTTTCGTTCACGCCCGCCGCGGCATCGTGGCAGGCCAGGAGGGAATCGA
The DNA here is from genome assembly GCA_963810815.1 of uncultured beta proteobacterium. Classification (GTDB taxonomy): domain Bacteria; phylum Pseudomonadota; class Gammaproteobacteria; order Burkholderiales; family Casimicrobiaceae; genus CAVQWT01. The sequence continues at coordinate 9,663 of CAWEPB010000005.1, forward strand.
ACCCCCAACCTGCGGTTTTGGAGACCGCCGCTCTGCCAATTGAGCTACTGGCCTGTTGTTGCGTGAAATGTCCGTGCGCCCGTTCGGTCCGGCGCGCCGTTTCCGGGCGCCGGTTCCGGGCGCTACTCGATGATCTTGGCGACGACGCCGGCGCCGACGGTGCGGCCACCCTCGCGAATCGCGAACCGCAGCCCCTCTTCCATCGCGATCGGCGCAATCAGCGTCACCTCCATCGCAATGTTGTCCCCCGGCATCACCATCTCCGTCCCCTCCGGCAGCACGCACGACCCCGTCACGTCCGTGGTCCGGAAATAAAACTGCGGCCGGTACCCCGGGAAAAACGGCGTGTGCCGCCCACCCTCTTCCTTCGACAGGATGTACACCTCGCAGCTGAACTTCGTGTGCGGCGTGATCGAGCCCGGCTTCGCCAGCACCTGCCCACGCTCCACCTCTTCCCGCTTGGTGCCCCGCAGCAGCACCCCCACGTTGTCCCCCGCCTGCCCCTGGTCCAGCAGCTTGCGGAACATCTCCACGCCCGTGCACACCGTCTTCAGCGTCGGCTTCAGCCCCACAATCTCCAGCTCGTCGCCCACCTTCACAATCCCGCGCTCCACCCGGCCCGTCACCACCGTGCCGCGCCCCGAGATCGAAAACACGTCCTCCACCGGCATCAGGAACGGCCCGTCGATCAGCCGCTGCGGCTGCGGAATGTAGCTGTCCAGCGCCTCCGCCAGCTTCAGAATCGACCCCTCGCCCATCTCCGCTCTTGTCGCCTTCCAGCGCCAGCTTCGCCGACCCGATCACGATCGGCGTCTTGTCCCCCGGAAACTGGTACTTCGACAACAGCTCGCGAACCTCCATCTCGACAAGCTCCAACAGCTCCTTGTCGTCGACCATGTCCGCCTTGTTCATGTACACAATGATGTACGGCACCCCCACCTGCCGCGCCAGCAGAATGTGCTCCCGCGTCTGCGGCATCGGCCCGTCCGCCGCCGACACCACCAGAATCGCCCCGTCCATCTGCGCCGCACCCGTGATCATGTTCTTCACGTAGTCCGCGTGCCCCGGACAGTCCACGTGCGCGTAGTGCCGGTTCTTCGTCTCGTACTCCACGTGCGCCGTGTTGATCGTGATCCCCCGCGCCTTCTCCTCCGGCGCCGCATCAATCTGGTCGTACGCCTTCGCCTCGCCGCCAAACAGCTTCGACAGCACCAGCGTCATCGCCGCCGTCAACGTCGTCTTCCCGTGATCAACGTGCCCAATCGTCCCCACATTCACGTGCGGCTTCGTCCGCTCGAACTTGCCCTTGGCCATTTCTCAAGACTCCTGACGTCGATGTCGTAATGCAAATCGATGGTGCCCATGGCGTGGATTGAACACGCGACCTCTCCCTTACCAAGGGAGTGCTCTGCCACTGAGCTACATGGGCGGATGCTTCGTGAATCCGCCGGCGCGCGCTTCGATACGCCCTGCGACTCCGCTTGATTCTTTCGATTCCTGCTTCCCGAAGTTCCTGAATTCCTGAAGTTCCTGATGCCTGCCACGTGGAGCGGGTGAAGGGAATCGAACCCTCGTCGTAAGCTTGGAAGGCTTCTGCTCTACCATTGAGCTACACCCGCGCTGACGCCGTCCGGCTCCCCTGGCACTCTGCAGGCCCCGCACACGGCTTGCGCCGAACCGGACCGTGCCGAATCGTTTGGTGGAGGGGGAAGGATTCGAACCTTCGAAGGCAGAGCCGACAGATTTACAGTCTGTTCCCTTTGACCGCTCGGGAACCCCTCCGACGAAACGCGCGATTTTAGCAACCCGGCGGCGTCCCTGTCAAACCGGGTGCCGCGGCGCAATGACGCGTGCGGGGTCGCCCTTGGGGCGAGGGGCATTTCGCAACCAACTGTTTCATATAATTTTTCTGTCGCACCACCACCGGCAGCCGCGATCCGGGGGGCGCCGGCGGCCGGCGCCGATGCCGCGCCTGCGCCGGTCGGATTTTGGCTAAACTCCCCCGGATGCCCGCCCCCACCGTCCCGCCGCCGGCCTACGACTACGTGATCGTCGGCGCCGGTTCGGCCGGGTGCGTGCTCGCGAACCGGCTCTCCGCCGACGGCCGGCACTCGGTCCTGCTGCTGGAAGCCGGGCCGCCCGACCGCTACCCCTGGATCCACATCCCGATCGGGTACGCCAGGACGATGTTCCACCCCGTGCTCAACTGGCGGTTCCGGACCGAGCCGCAGCCCGGGATGGACGGCCGCGAGGTGTACTGGCCGCGCGGGCGGACCCTGGGCGGATCGAGCGCCATCAACGGCCTCATCAGCATCCGCGGCCAGCGGGAGGATTACGATCACTGGGCCGCGCTGGGCAACCCCGGCTGGGGCTACGCCGACGTGCTGCCCTGGTTCCGCCGGCTCGAGCACAACGTCCGCGGCGCCGACGCCTTTCACGGCGAGGGCGGCCCGCTGTGGGCGAGCGACATCGGCGCGAATCACCCGCTGATCGACGCCGCGATCGCCGGCGCGGAAGAACTCGGGATCCCCCGCAACGACGATTTCAACGGCGCGACGCAGGAGGGCGCCGGCTACTACCAGCTGACGACCCGTCGCGGTCTGCGCTGCTCGACCGCGGTGGCGTACCTCAAGCCGGCGCGGCGGCGCACGAACCTCGACGTCACCACCGGCGCCCATGCCACGCGCGTCGTGTTCGAGGGTCGTCGCGCGCGGGGCGTCGCCTGGCGGCGCGACGGGCAGGATGCGATGGCGACGGCGCGGCGCGAGGTCATCCTCGCCGCCGGCGCGCTGCAGTCGCCGCAACTGCTGCAGCTGTCGGGCGTCGGCCCGGCGCCGCTGCTGCGCTCGCTCGGCATCCCGGTGGTGCACGCGCTGCCCGGGGTCGGCGAGAACCTGCAGGACCACCTGCAGGCGCGCGTGATCTTTCGCTGCACGCGTCCGATCACCACCAACGACATCGTGCACTCCTGGTGGCGCAAGCTCGCGATGGGCGCGCAGTACGTCCTGGCGCGCCGCGGCCCGATGGCGGTCGGCATCAACCAGGGCGGCATCTTCGCGCGCACCGACCCGGCGCTCGATCGCCCCGACGTCCAGTTCCACCTCGCCACGCTGTCGTCGGACATGGCGGGCTCGCCGGTGCACGATTTCCCGGGCTTCACGATGTCGGTGTGCCAGCTGCGGCCGGGGTCCCGCGGCCACGTGCGCGCGACGTCGCCGGACCCGCTGGCGCCGCCGGCGATGCAGCCCAACTACCTGTCGACGGCGGAGGATCGCGCCACCGCCGTCGCCGGAGTCCGCCTCGCCCGCCGGCTCGCGGCGACCCGCGCGCTCGCGCCGCTGGTCGCGGGCGAGTACCGTCCCGGCGGCGACGCGCAGACCGACGACGAGATCCTCGCCTTCGTCCGGGCGACCGCCGGCACCATCTTTCACCCCAGCGGGACGACGAAGATGGGACCTGCCGCCGATGCGCTGGCGGTCGTCGACGCCGCGCTCCGGGTCCACGGCGTCGACGCGCTGCGCGTCGTCGACTGCGGCGTGATGCCGGTGCTGGTGTCCGGCAACACCAACGTCCCGGTGGTGATGATCGCCGAGAAGGCCTCGGACCTGATCCTTGCCGACCGCCTGCCCTAGGAGCCCGCCATGCCCTGCTGCCACGCCGATTTCGCCGCCATCGAAGGCAGCGACAAGGGATTCACCGTCGGCATGCCGACGTTCACCTTCGGCGCCGGCGTGCTGGCCGAGGCGGGACCGAACGCGCGCGAACTCGGGATGAAGCGCGTCGGCGTGTTCACCGATGCGCGGATGCGATCGAGCGCGCCGCTGGCGACCGTGCTCGCCTCGCTGGCGGCCGCCGGCATCGATCACGCCCTGTACGACGCGGTCGCCATCGAGCCCACCGACGCCAGCCTGCGCGAGGCCACGCGCTTCGCCGCCGACGGGCGCTTCGACGGCTACGTCTCGGTCGGCGGCGGCTCGGTGATGGACACCTGCAAGGCGGCGAACCTCTACGCGTCGCACCCGGCCGACTTCATGGCCTACGTCAACGCGCCGATCGGCGAAGGCCGCAAGGTGCCCGGCCCCGTGCGGCCGCACATCGCCTGCCCGACGACGTCGGGCACCGGTTCGGAGACCACGGGCATCGCGATCTTCACGCTCGGCGAGCTCAACGCCAAGACGGGGATCATCTCGCGGCGGCTGATCCCGAGCGTCGCGCTGATCGACCCCGACGTCACGGCGACGCTGCCGCCGATGGCGATCGCGGCGACCGGGTTCGACTGCATGAGCCATGCGCTGGAGTCGCTGACGGCGCGCGCGTTCCCGCGGCGACTCAACCGGGCGCAGGGGGTCGACCGGCCGGTGTCGCAGGGCGCGAACCCCTTCTCCGACATGCTCGCGACCGAGGCGCTGAAAGGCGTCGGCCGGTACCTGGTGCGCGCGGTGACCGACGCCGGCGACGCCGAGGCGCGCACCGAGATGATGTACGCGGCGATGCTCGCGGGCATCGCGTTCAACGCTGCGGGCTGCCACCTCCCGCACGGCCTGTCCTATGCGGTGTCGGGCCTCGCACGCGACTGGCACGTCGCCGGCTACCCGGAAGGCCGGTCGCTGGTTCCGCACGGCATGGCGGTGGTGCTCAACAATCCGTCGGTGTGGCGCTACACGGCGCCGTGCTGCCCGCACCGGCACCTGCACGGCGCCGAATGCCTGGGCGCCGACGTCCGCGACGCGCGGCCCGAGGACGCCGGGGAGGTGCTTGCCGCGCGGGTCATCGCGCTGATGCGCGCGACCGGCATGCCCAACGGCCTCGCCGCGCTGGGTTTCGGCGAAGCGCAGGTCGACGCGCTCGCCGCCGGGGCCGAGCCGCAGTGGCGGGTGATCCGCAACGCGCCGAAGGACGTGTCGCGCGAGGACCTGGCGGGGCTCTTCCGCGCCGCGCTCAGCTACTGGTAGCCGGATTGCCCGGCGCGGCGGGCGGCGCGGTCGCCGGCGCCGACGCCGCATCGTCGAGCGCCCTCGCGGCCGGCGGCACCGGCACCGTGTCGCGGTCCCCCGCCCGCGACTCGGCGCGGCGCACCCGCCGCGCCGGCAGCCGCACCGCGAAGGTGCTGCCCCGGCCCGGCTCGCTGTCGATGACGAGTTCCGCCTGGTGGCGCAGCAGCACGTGCTTGACGATCGCCAGTCCCAGACCGGTGCCGCCGGTCGCGCGCGACCGGCTGCGATCGACGCGGTAGAACCGCTCGGTCAGCCGCGGCAGGTGCTCCGGCGCGATGCCGATGCCGCTGTCGGTGACGGCGAACACGCCGGCGCCGTCGGGCTCGGCCCGCCAGGCCAGCGTGATCGAACCGCCGTCGGCCGTGTAGCGGACCGCGTTGGACACCAGGTTGCCGAACGCGCTCGCAAGCTCGTCGCGCGCGCCGACCAGCGTCGCCGCGTCGGCGAGATCGACGCCGATCCGGTGCCGCCCGTGGGACAGGGCCTTGGCGTCGGCGGAGAGCTCGAGCAGGAGCGGGGCGACCGCGAACTCCGTTTCCCCGGGCGCGTTCTGCTCGCTTTCCAGCGCCGAAAGCGTCAGCAGGTCGTCGACCAGCCGCTGCATGCTCTTCGCCTGCTCGGCCATCAGCGCGAGGTAGCGATCGCGCTGCCTCGGCTCGAGGTCGAGGTCCTGCATCGTCTCCAGGAACCCGGCGACCACGGTCAGCGGCGTCTTCAGCTCGTGCGACACGTTGGCGATGAAGTCGCGGCGCATCCGCGCGACCGCCTCGAGCCGCGTGATGTCGCGCGCGATCAGCAGCTTCTCCTCGGTGCCGAAGGGAACGATCTGCAGCGACAGCGTCAGCGGCACTTCGCGCTGCGACGCGACGACCACGGAGTCGCTGAAGTCGCCCCGGTCGAGGTACCGGACGAACTCGGGCTGCCGGGCGAGGTTCGCGACCGGCGTGCCGACGTCGCGCTTCGCGTCCAGCCCCAGCAGCGCCTGCGCGCTCGGATTGCTCCAGCGAATGCGGTCGTCGCGATCGAGCACGACCATGCCGTCCGGGATCGCTTGCGCCGCGCTCGCGAACCGGTCGATCGTCTGCGCAAGGTCGCGCTGGTAGGCCATGCGCGTGCGCACGCGGCGGTGCAGCCCGGAAAAGGCGATGCGCCAGCTGCCGCGGCCCTCGGGGACCGCGGCGTCGAGCGGCCCCGCCACCCAGCGGGCGAATCGATCGAGATGCCAGAGGTGGAAGCCGACCAGCGCCGCCGCCCCCGCGGCCAGCAGCACCAGCGCCGCTTCCGCCCCGAACGCGAGCCAGGTGGCGACGGTCGCGACGGCGAGCACCACCGGCCCCGTCAGCGCGGCGAGCAGGGCGGCGCTCATCGCGAGGCGGCGTCCATCGTGGCGGGCTTCAGCGCGCGGTCGGTGCAGCGAGGCGGTAGCCGCTGCCGCGAACGGTCTCGATCAGCGCATCCTGCCCGAACGGCTCGAGCGCCAGCCGCAGCCGCCGGATGTGGACGTCGACGGTGCGCTCCTCGATGTAGACCTGGTCGCCCCAGACCTGGTCGAGCAGCTGCGCGCGGCTGTGCACCCGCTCGGGGCGCGCCAGAAAGAACCTGAGCAGCCGGAACTCGGTCGGGCCCAGCGGCACCGGCTGACCGTCGGCGGTCACGCGGTGGGTCGCCGGATCGAGCGTGAGCGCCCCGACGGTCAGCGGCTCCTGGGCCGCCTCGGGCGCGCGCCGGCGCAGCACCGACTTGATCCGCGCCTTCAGCTCGCGCGGCGAGAACGGCTTGGTCACGTAGTCGTCGACCCAGGCCTCGAGGCCGGCGACCTTGTCCGCCTCGTCGGTGCGCGCGGTGACCATGATGATCGGCAGCTCCTTCGTGCGCGCCGAGGCGCGCAGCTCGCGCGCGAGGGCGAGCCCCGACTGGCCGGGCAGCATCCAGTCGAGCAGCACGAGGTCGGGCAGCGACGCCCTGAGCAGCGCCTGCGCGGTCTCGGCGTCGGGAGCGCCCTGCACCTCGTACCCGGCATCGACGAGGTTGACCTTGATCAGTTCGAGGATCGCCGGCTCGTCCTCGACCACAAGCACGGTCGGGCTCATTCTCCGGCGACCTCGGCCCGTATCTGCTCGGCCGACGCATGGCGCACGTCCTTGCCCTTGACCAGCTGCACGACCGCCTCGGCGATGTTCTTCGCGTGGTCGCCGATCCGCTCGATCGACTTGGCGATGAACACGATCTCGAGCGCCGGCGTGATCGTCCGCGGATCCTCCATCATGTAGCTGATGAGCTGACGCATGATCGCCGAGAACGCGGCGTCGATCTCCTCGTCGCGGTCGACGACCTCGGCCGCCGCCGTGGCGTCGAGCCGCGCGAAGGCGTCGAGCGCGAGCTGCAGCATCTCGCGCGCGCCGGTCGCCGCGCGCATCGCGTCGAAATAGCGGATCCGCGTCAGCCGGTCGCTGCCGCGCGCCTGTGCCGCCTTGTACGCGACCTTCTTGACCTCGTCGCCGACCCGCTCGAGGTCGTTGACGATCTTGGTGATGGTCATGATCATCCGCAGGTCGATCGCCGTCGGCTGGCGCTTCGCGATGATCTGCGTACACTGCTGGTCGATCGTCATCTGCATCTGGTTGATCTGCTGCTCGTCGACGGCGATGCGGTCGACGCCGCCGCCTTCCTCGTCGTCCTCGAGCGCGGCGATCGCGCGCGTGAGCTGGGTCTCGACCAGCCCCCCCATCGCGAGGACGCCGGTGCGGATCGATTCGAGCTCGGTGTCGAATTGCTTGTGCGTATGCTCGTTCATCGTGGTCCTCGTGGTCCGGCGCGCGTCAGCCGAAGCGTCCGGTGATGTAGTCCTCGGTTTCCTTGCGCTTCGGCTTGAGGAAGATGGAATCGGTGGCGCCGAACTCGATCAGCTCGCCCAGGTACATGTACGCAGTGTAGTCCGACACCCGCGCCGCCTGCTGCATGTTGTGGGTGACGATCGCCACCGTGTAGTCGCGCTTGAGCTCGGTGATCAGCTCCTCGATCTTGGCCGTCGAGATCGGGTCCAGCGCCGAGGTCGGCTCGTCGAGCAGCAGCATCTCCGGCTGCACCGCGACCGCGCGCGCGATGCACAGCCGCTGCTGCTGGCCGCCGGACAGCGCCATGCCGCTCTGCTTCAGCTTGTCCTTCGCCTCGTCCCACATCGCGGCCTTGGTCAGCGCCCACTCGACGCGCTCGTCCATCTCGCGCGGCGACAGCTTCTCGTAGAGGCTCACGCCGAACGCGATGTTGTCGTGGATCGACATCGGAAACGGCGTCGGCTTCTGGAACACCATGCCGACCTTGGCGCGCAGCATGTTGAGGTCGACCCCGGGGGCCAGGATGTTCTGGCCGTTGAACAGGATCTCGCCGACGGCGCGATGGCCGGGGTACAGCGAGTACATGCGGTTGAGCGTCCGCAGCAGCGTCGATTTGCCGCAGCCGGACGGGCCGATGAACGCGGTCACCCGCCGGTCGGCGATCTCGAGGTTGATGTCCTTCAGCCCCTGGAACTTGCCGTAGAAGAAGTCGAGGTGGCGGATCGACATCTTCGGCGCCGCCGGCGGCATCGCTTCCATCTGCGCCTCGGGGCGCGGCACGACCGTTTCGAACACCATCGTAGTCTCCGGGTACTCGGCTGCGTTACCGCACCGCCGACTGGCGGAACACGGTGCGGGCAAGGATGTTGATGACCAGCACGGTGAGCGTGATCAGCAGCGCGGCGGCCCAGGCCAGCGTCTTCCAGTCCTCGTAGGGGCTCATCGCGAACTGGAAGATGACGACCGGCAGGTTGGCCATCGGCGCGTTCATGTCGCCGCTCCAGAACTGGTTGTTCAGCGCGGTGAAGAGCAGCGGCGCCGTCTCGCCGGAGATCCGCGCCACGGCCAGCAGGATGCCGGTGACGACGCCGCCGCGGACCGCGCGCAGCGTCACCATCAGGATCACCTTCCACATCGGCGCTCCCAGCGCCACCGCGGCCTCGCGCAGGCTGGCCGGCACCAGGTGCAGCATGTTCTCGGTCGTGCGCACGACCACCGGCACCGCGATCAGCGCCAGGGCGAACGAACCGGCCCAGCCCGAGAAGTGCTGCACCGGAGCGACGTAGACGGTGTAGACGAACAGGCCGATGACGATCGACGGCGCCGACAGCAGGATGTCGTTGATGAACCGCGTCACCCGCGCCACCCAGCCATCCTTGCCGAACTCGGCGAGATAGATCCCGGCGAGGATGCCGATCGGCGTGCTGATGAACGTCGCGACGCCGACGATGACGACGCTGCCGAAGATCGCGTTGGCCAGCCCGCCCTCGGAGCCGGGCGGCGGCGTCGTCTGCGTGAACAGCGTCGGCGACAGCGCCGAGAAGCCCTTGCCGAACAGGACGATCAGGATCCAGAACAGGAAGATCATGCCGAAGGCCATCGTGCCCATCGACACGATCATGTTGAAGCGGTTGACGAAGAGCCGCTTCCGGTACAGCGGGGAGATCGCCCGGGCGGGCGGGGGAATCGAAGCGGCGCGCGGCGCGTTCATGCCGGAATTCCTCTCAGGTCCGCTTGCCCTCGCCCTTGGCGAGCTGGGCGATCAGCATCCGCGACAGGGCGAGCACGATGAAGGTCAGGACGAACAGCACCAGCCCGAGTGCGATCAGCGACGCCCGGTGGATCGGGTCGGCCGCCTCGTTGAACTCGTTGGCGAGCGACGAGGCGATCGAGTTGCCCGGCTCGAACAGCCCGGCACTGATCCTGTACGCGTTGCCGATGACGAAGGTGACCGCCATCGTCTCGCCCAGCGCGCGGCCGAGTCCCAGCATGATGCCGCCGATCACCCCGATCTTGGTGTACGGCAGGACGATGTTCCAGACCACCTCCCAGGTCGTCGCGCCGATGCCGTACGCCGACTCCTTGAGCACCGGCGGCACGATCTCGAACACGTCGCGCATCACCGACGCGACGAACGGGATGATCATCACCGACAGGATGATCCCCGCCGTCAGGATGCCGATGCCGTTGGGCGCGCCCTGGAACAGCGCGCCGATCACCGGCACCCGGCCGATGGTGGCGGTGAGCAGCGGCTGCACGTGGTCGCCGAACAGCGGCGCGAACACGAACAGCCCCCACATGCCGTAGATGATCGACGGGATCGCGGCCAGCAGCTCAACCGCGGTGCCCAGCGGCCGCTTCAGCGGCGCCGGGCACATCTCGGTCAGGAACAGCGCGATGCCGAAGCTCACCGGCACGCCGATCAGCAGCGCGATCAGCGACGTGACCAGCGTGCCGTAGATCGGCGCGAGGCCGCCGAACGTGCTGGTGACCGGATTCCAGACGTTGGTGAAGAAGAACGCGGGGCCGAACTTCTCCAGCGCCGGCCACGCGGTGACCAGCAGCGCGAGCATGATCCCGACCAGCGTCGCCAGCACCAGCAGCGCGAAGAAGCGCGTCGTGTGCTCGAACAGCGCGTCCTGCCAGCGGCCGGCATTGTGGTGCTGCGCGGGAGGATTCGGCTCGCGCCGGGCAAGTGGCGGGCGTTCGGCGGACATGGATCCGGGTAGCGTGGCGGTCGCCGCGTGGGTGTTCATGATACCCCCTGGAAAAGCGCGACGGCCGCGCCGGGAGCGCGGCCGCGCGACGCCGGGACCCGCGGGCACACGCCCGGGTTCCGGCACGTCGACGTCAGTTCCAGAGCGCCTTGCCGGCGCCGTCCTTGATGCCGGCCTTCCACGCGTCGGCGATCTGCTTCGACAGCGCGTCGGGGATCGGCACGTAGTCGAGTTCCTCGGCCATCTTCGCGCCGTTCTTGAACGACCAGTCGAAGAACTTCATCACTTCGGTCGCGTTGGCGGGCTTGTCCTGCTTGGCGTGCATCAGGATGAACGACGCGCCGCTGATCGGCCAGCTGGCCTTGCCGGGCTGGTCGGTGAGGATCACGCCGAAGCCCGGCGTGCCCTTCCAGTCCGCGCCGGCGGCGGCCGCCTGGAAGGCCGAATCGTCGGGCTGGACGAACTGCCCGTCGCGATTCTGCACGGCACCGTGCGCCATCTTGTTCTTCTTGGCGTACGCGTACTCGACGTAGCCGATCGAGCCCTTGATCCGCTGGACGTACGCAGCCACGCCTTCGTTGCCCTTGCCGCCCACGCCTTCCGGCCACGCCACGGCGGTGCCGGCGCCGACCTTGGACTTCCAGTCGGAGCTGACCTTGGACAGGTAGTCGGTCCAGATGAAGGTCGTACCGGAGCCGTCCGAGCGGCGGACCACGGTGATCGGATCGGCGGGCAGCTTGACGCCCGGGTTGAGGTCGGCGATCGCCTTGTCGTTCCAGCTCTTCACCTTGCCGAGGTAGATGTCGGCGAGCAGCGGTCCGGTGAAGCGCAGTTGGCCGGCCGCGATGCCTTCCAGGTTCACGATCGGCACGACGCCGCCGATGATCGCCGGGAACTGGACGAGGCCCGACTGCGCGAGGTCCTCCGCCTTCAGCGGCATGTCCGACGCGCCGAAGTCGACGGTCTTGTTCTTGATCTGCGCGATGCCGCCGCCGGAGCCGATCGACTGGTAGTTCATGCCGGTGCCGGTGGCCTTCTTGTAGGCCTCGGCCCACTTGGCGTAGATCGGGTACGGAAACGTCGCGCCGGCGCCGGTGATGTCGACGGCCTGCGCGGTGGTGGCGCCGATGCCCAGCGCAAGCGCGGCGGCGGCGAGAATTCCCTTGACGGTGGTGTGACGTAGCATGGTGGTCCTCGTGGGGGTTCGTGACGCCGTGCATTGTTGCGGGCGCACGTGACAGCACGATGACACCGGCGTGAATTCATGTGACGACCGGCGCGGCGCCGATGCGCGCTCGGCCGTTGTCGTTGCGGAACAGCGGGTTAGGTCCGGGGCACGCCGTCGTCCGGGTCCGCCGCCGGCGGCCAGGGCCCCAGCACCGACCGGGCATCCTCGGCGCCGCGCGCCTTCGGGGGCGCGGTCGCGGTTCCCAGCGCGATCCAACCCAGCAGCGCTTCGCCCGGACCGCAGAACGCGGCGGCAACCACCGGATCGGCAGCCCGCGCGCCGGACAGCATCTTGCCCGCATAGCCCAGGGCGTACAGCGCGTTGAGGAAGTTCGCGACCGCGCCGCCGGCGCAGACCCACTGCTCGTGCGGAGGCACGTCGGGGTGGGCCGGGTCGATGTGGACCGTCACGGCGACGACGACCGGAGGCCGCGTCGCCCGGTCGCGCTCCCCCGCCACTTCGTCGGCGGACTTGCCGCGGCGCCGGCCGTAGTCCTCGAACAGATCGGCGAGCGCTTCCCGCGCCGCGCCGCGCACCACGGCAAAGCGGAACGGCACCAGCTTCTCGTGGTCGGGGGCGCGCAACGCGGCCGCAGCCGCCAGCGCCAGCTCGGCATCGCCCGGGCCCGGCTCGACCAGGTGCTTGGGCCCGACCGAGTGACGGCCGAGCAGCAGGGACAGGCCGGCGGGAATCGGGTCAGTCGTCATCGGTCGGGGTCGGCGGGGCGGAAAAACGACACAGGGTCATGGCGGCATCATCGCACCAACTCGGTCGCCCGGCGGCGTCAGGGGTGGGCCGCCCCCCCGTCGGCGGCCGGCCCTCGGCGCCCGGATTCGACGCGGGTTCGCGCGGCACCGGATTGACGCAGGTCAATCCGGCCGCGTCGCGACTGCCCCCGCACGGTCCGGCCGTGACCCGAGCATCAAATATGCCGGGTCAGGCATGGTCCGGCGCACCCGCGGAAGGACCCGGGCGCGCATCCTGATGTTGACGCTGCTCAAGGCAGGCAGCGGCGACCCGGGCGCAGCATGAAGGCACCGGTCCCGCCGAGGTTTAGGGTGGCGAGCGACCGGCAGCGACGCGAATGCTTCATGCAAGTACTTCGCTTCCGTGCCTTGCGATGACCCGAACCCCGGACTCCCACCCCGCTGCGCACGCCAGTGCGAGCGCGCGAACGTGGGCGGCCGCGGCGGCGGGAAGGAGTCGGCGATGATCGAAGTCAAGGTCCTGGGCACCGGCTGCGGGCGCTGCCAGACGACGGCGCGGGTGATCGCCGAAGTGGCGCGCGAGCGCGGGATCGCCATCAACCTCGAAAAGGTCGAGGACGTGCAGGAGATCGCAGCCTACGGCGTGCTGTCGACGCCGGCGGTGCTGGTCAACGGCAAGGTGGCCGTGGCCGGCGTCGTGCCGGACCGCGCCTCGATCGTGCAGTGGCTCACTTCGGCGGCCGCGTTGCCGGCGCACTGAAGCGCGCAACCGCTGGCCCGAATCGTGCTGCACTGCGTCGGCATGGTCGCCCCGGATCGCCGGGCCGACCGGCCACGCATGAATCCCGTCCAGCCGGAGCCGCCGCAGCATGAAACGAACAACGCTCGTCATCGTCACCGTGGCCGCCGCAGCGGTCGCCGTCGCCAGTCCCTGGCTCATCGGCTGGCGGGCCGAGCAGCTCGTGCGCGCCCGGGTCGCGGCGGTCGAGGCGGACCGCGACGCCCGGATCCGATTGCGCATCGAGAGCTACGAGCGCGGCTGGCGGGGCGCGAACGCGCGGATCGCCGTCGTCGGCCGCGACGGCGAAACGCTGGCAACGCTGCCGGCCGAGATCCGCCACTGGCCGTTCGCGAGCGGCGGTCCCGCCGATTGGGTCGCAACCCCCGAGCTGAGTCCGAAAGTGCGCGACGCGCTGGGCCCCTGGGGCGCGAAACTGCCGGAACTGACCACGCACACCAGGCTCTCCTGGCGAGGCGACGCGCTGACGCGCATCGAATCCCCGGCGTTCAAGCGACGGGTGCCCGAAGTGGCCGGCGGCACGATCGAGATCGCCGCCATCGCGGGAACCGTTGACTGGCGACGCGAGGGCGCGCTGACCTACGACATCGCGCTGCCGGTCTTCCGCGTCGAGCGCCAGCCGATCGGCCGTAGCGACGCACCCGACGTCGTCGAGTTCAGGGAAGCGGTGCTGAAGGGCGACGGCTCGCTCGGAACCGTCGAGCGCCGCTGGAGCCACGCGGGGTCGCTCGCCGCCGCGTCGGTCGCGTTGATCGAGAACGGGGCGCCCGTCCTGACCGCGACCCGCCCCGTCTCCAGCTACGAGAGTCGCGACGAGGGCGAGCACGTCGGCATCCGGTTCACGTTCGCGGCAGCTTCCGTCACCGCGGTCCATGCGCGGCAGCATCTCTCCGACGCGGCGTTGGAGTTCAGTTTCGAAGCGAAGCACCTCGCCAAGGAGCCGCTCGGCCGCCTGCTCGACGAAGCCGCGAAGGCCGCCGACATTGCGGCATCGGATTCCGCGGCGGCGCGGCCGCGACGCGCGGCGCCGAAGCTGCCGTCGGCGGAGATCTTCGACGACCTGCTGCGCGGCTCGCCGGCCGGCGACATCCGGCTCGCGATGAAGGCCCGCGAGGGGCGCGTCGAATTCAGGCTCGCGCTCGCATTCGACGGTCAGGGCTTCGATCCCCAAAGCCAGTCCGGCGTGCTGGATCGACTCGACGCCGAAATCAACGCGCGCGCCAGCATGGCGCTGGTCGTCAGCGGCACGCGCGCCGGCGCCGACGCGGCGGCCGGCATGGTGTCGCCGGGCAGTCCGGGAACCCCCTACGCGCTCCCCGACGTTCCGTCGCCCGACCCGGACGCGGTCGCGCGCCAGCGGCTGGAGCGGGCCGCGGCGCAGGGCTGGATCCGCATCGAGGGCGACGAGGTGGCGGCGACGGTGATCTGGCGCGACGGACGCCTGACCGTCAACGGCCAGGACATGAACGAGCTGCGCGATCTCGCGCGGGGATTCACCGCGCGCTGAGTCGCGGCGGGCGCAAGGACAAGGCCCCGGGGACGGACGTCGGCGACGACGTGCCCGGGCGAACCCCGGCCCCGGCGTGCCCGCGCGGATCCCGACCGCGCCGTGCTCAGGCCGCCGTCGACCGGTACCGGGCCAGATGCCGCACCGGCAGCGCCAGCGCGTCGCGCCGGAACGGATCCCCCAGCTCGCGCGTCACCATCATCTCGAGCACCGTCGTCCTGCCGTCGCGCTGGGCGGCGGCGGCCGCGCGCAACGCCGGCCCGACATCGGAGAGGCGGTCGACGCGCAGCCCGTCGGCTCCCATCGCCTGCGCCACCGCGGCCCACGACGGCTGGTGATCGAGGTTCACGCCGACGAAGCGGTTGGCGTAGAAATCGACGTGGTTCTTCTTCTCCGCGCCCCACTGCCCGTTGTTGAACACGACCGCGGTGACCGGGATGCGTTCGCGTACGCAGGTCTGCAGCTCCCCGAAGCTCATCCCCCAGGCGCCGTCGCCGACGTAGGCGATCGCCGGCCGGTCGGGCGCGGCGACCTTGGCGCCGACGATCGTCGGGAACGCGTAGCCGCAATTGCCGAAGCTCATCGCCGCGAACATCGAGCGGGGCCGCTCGAACCGAAGGTACGAATTCGAGACCGAGCAGATGTTGCCGATGTCGGTGGACACCATCGCGCCCTCGGGCAGCGCGCGTTCGAGTTCGCGCAGCATCTGTCGCGGGTGCATCGCGTCGGCCCCTTTCGACACCTCGACCGACCAGGGATCCTTCTCGTGGGTCCAGCCGTCGAGCTCGGACTCCCACGCGGACTTCTCGGCCTTGACGTCGGCGAGCCGCGCCGCCCGATTGCCGTCGCCGGCCAGCGCGCGGCCCTCCAGCCGGGCGAGCAGGGCCCGCGCCGCCGCACCGGCGTCGCCGCAGATGCCCACCGCGACCGGCTTCACCAGGCCCAGCATCCTGGCGTCGGCGTCGACCTGGATGACCTGCGCCTGCGTCGGCCAGTAGTCGAGGCCGTGCTGTGGCAGCGTGCCGAAGGGACCGAGCCGCGTACCCAGGGCAAGCACGACGTCGGCCCGGGCGATGAGCTTCATCGCCGCCTTGCTGCCCTGGTAGCCGAGCGGTCCGCACCACAACGGGTGCGAGGCGGGGAACGAATCGTTGTGCAGGTACGAATTGCACACCGGCGCCTGCAGCCGCTCCGCCAGCGCGATCGCGGCGGCACCGGCATCGTCGGCAGCCGCCGCCCCGGCGCCCCGCGCGCCGGCCGGCGCGGTACCCATCACCACGCCGCCGCCGCACAGGATGACCGGAAACTTCGCCGCGGCGAGCAGCGCGGCGGCGGCGTCGAGACTCCGCTCGCCGCCGGCGCCGCGCTCGACGTCCACCGGCGCGGGAATCTCGCATTCGATGTCGCCGTAGAAGAAGTCGCGCGGGATGTTGAGCTGCGTCGGCCCCATCTCGAGCAGCGCGCGGTCGAACGCGCGCGCGGTCAGCTCGGCCATCCGCGCGCGGTTGTTCACGTGCGCCTGGTACCTGGTGATCCTCGAGAAGATCGGCAGCTGCTCCGTCTCCTGGAAGCCGCCCAGCCCCAGCGTCATCGACCCGGTCTCCGGCGTGACGACGACGACCGGCGAATGCGCCCAGAACGCCGCCGCCGTCGAGGTGACGAAGTTGGTGATGCCCGGACCGTTCTGCGCGATGCAGACGCCGTGGCGCCCCGACACGCGCGCATAGCCGTCGGCCATGTGGCCCGCGCCCTGCTCGTGCGCCACCGAGATGAAGCGGATGCCGGCGAGCGGGAACAGGTCGAGCGCATCCATGTACGCCGAGCCGACGATCCCGAACACGTCGGTGACGCCGCGCGAGATCAGCGTCTCGACGAAGGCTTCCGAAGGGGTCATCCTCTGCCGTCCGGTCACGGCGTGCCGCGGGTCGTTCCTCGCATTCATCGGAGTCACTCCATCACCAGGTTGGGTTCGACGCAGGCGTAGCCCAGCGCCTCGGCCACCGGCGCGCAGGTGACCTTGCCGTACGCGATGTTGAGGCCGGCGAGCAGGTGCGGATCGGCGGCGAGCGCGCCCTTCCACCCCCGGTCGGCCAGCGCCAGCACGAACGGCAGCGTCGCGTTGTTGAGGGCGAAAGTCGACGTGCGCGGCACGCCGCCCGGCATGTTCGCCACGCAGTAGTGCGTGACCCCGTCGACGACGTAGACCGGGTCGGCGTGCGTGGTCGGATGCGAGGTCTCGAAGCAGCCCCCCTGGTCGATCGCGACGTCGACGACCACCGAGCCCGGCTTCATCCGCGCGACGAGTTCGCGCGACACCAGCTTCGGCGCCGACGCGCCGGGAATCAGCACGCCGCCGACGACGAGGTCGGCAGTCGTCACGTGCCGGTCGATCGCGTCGCGGGTCGAGAACACCGTGTTGAGCGGGCGGCCGAACTGCCGCCACAGCGCGCGCAGCACGTCGTTGCTGCGGTCGAGCACCCACACCTCGGCGCCCATGCCCAGCGCGATGTGGCAGGCGTGCGAGCCGACGACGCCGCCGCCCAGCACGACCACCTTGGCCGGGTCGACGCCGGGCACCCCGCCCAGCAGCACGCCCAGGCCGCCATGCGGCTTCTCGAGGTAGTACGCCCCGGCCTGGATCGCCATCCGGCCCGCGACCTCGGACATCGGCGCCAGCAGCGGCAGGCCGCCCGATGGCGAGGTGACGGTCTCGTACGCGATGCACACGGCACCGCTGGCAACGAGGTCCGCCGCCTGCACGGGATCCGGCGCGAGGTGAAGGTAGGTGAACAGGATCTGGCCTTCGCGCAGCATCTTCCGCTCGCCCGCCTGCGGCTCCTTCACCTTGACGATCATGTCCGCGGCGGCGAAGACCTCGGCGGCCGTGCCGGCGATCGTCGCGCCCGCCCGGCGATAGGCGTCGTCGTCCATCCCGATGCCCTGCCCCGCGTTGTGCTCGACGACGACCTGGTGGCCGTGGGCGACCACCTCGCGGACGCTTCCCGGCGTCAGGCCGACGCGGTTCTCGAGGACCTTGATCTCCCTGGGGACACCGATGCGCATGAACTGCCTCCGAATGGGGTCGACGCGCGGACGGTAGCGCGCTTTCGTCGGCACGGGAAGGGGAAACTGCGGGGGAACTGCGGGGGCACCGCGGGAGCACTGCGCGGAGCGCACCGCGGGACCGCCCCGCAGGATCGCCCGGCACCGCGGCCGGCGGCCGCACGTGCGGCCGCCCGGCGGGTGTAGGATTGCGGCAGCCGTTGTCGCGCACTGCCGGGCGCCGGCACCCCCTGCCGCGCCCGGTCGGGTATCGCCTTCGAGGAGCCGTCCATGGGCCACGCCGAACTGACGCTGCAGGATCACGCCGTGTCGAAGCGCATCTCGCTCGACGAATACTGGATGCCGTTCACGCCCAACCGCGATTTCAAGCACGACCCGAAGATGGTCGTCCGCGCCGAGGGCATGTACCTGTGGAACGACCGCGGCGACCGGCTGATCGACGCCTCGTCGGGACTGTTCTGCGTCAACGCGGGCCACGGCCGCCGCGAGATCGCCGACGCGGTCTCGGCCCAGCTGCGCGAGCTGGACTTCATCGCGCCGTTCACGCGCGGCCACCCCAAGCAGTTCGAGCTCGCGACCCGCGTCGCCGAGCTGACCCCCGGCGACCTCAACCGGATCTTCTTCGTCAACTCGGGATCCGAGGCGGTCGACAGCGCGATGAAGGTGGCGCTGGCGTACTGGCAGGCGAAGGGCCAGGGCGGCCGCACGATGTTCATCTCGCGCGAGCGTGCCTACCACGGCGTCAACTTCGGCGGCGTGTCGCTGTCCGGCCTGGTCAACAACCGGCGCAAGTTCGGCCCGACCCTGCCCGGCATCGCGCACATGCGGCACACGCACCTGAAGGAGAACTTCTTCACGCCCGGCGAGGGCCTGCACGGTGCCGACCTGGCCGAGGATCTGGCGCGGCTGGTGAACCTGTACGGTCCGGAGAACATCGCCGCCTGCTTCGTCGAGCCGATCGCCGGCTCGACCGGCTGCCTGGTGCCGCCCAAGGGCTACCTCGAGCGGCTGCGCGCGATCTGCGACCAGCACGGCATCCTGCTGGTCTTCGACGAGGTCATCACCGGCTTCGGCCGCACCGGCTCGGCGTTCGCGGCGCAGAGCTTCGGCGTCACCCCGGACCTGATGACGCTGGCCAAGGGCATCACCAACGGCGCCCAGCCGATGGGCGCGGTGGCGGTCAGCGAACGCGTCCACGACACCATCATCGGCGCCGCTCCCGAGGGCGCGATCGAGTTCTTCCACGGCTACACCTACTCGGGGCACCCGGCGTCCTGCGCGGCCGGACTCGCGACGCTGGACATCTACCGCAGCGAAGGCCTGTTCGAGCGCGGGCGGGACCTTTCGCCGTACTTCCTCGACGCGATGTTCTCGCTCAGGGACCTGCCGGTGGTCGCCGACATCCGCGGCTACGGGCTGATGGCCGCCGTCGACGTGCACCCCGACGGCGTGCCCGGCCGGCGCGGCCACCGGTTCCAGAAGCTGCTGTTCGACGCGGGCCTGCACCTCAAGGCGACCGGCGACGCGGCGATCATCGCCCCGCCGCTCGTCGCCGAGCGCGAGCACATCGACCGCATCACGGAAACCTTGCGCCGCACCCTCGCCGCGCTCTAGCATCTGCGTTCGCCGCGCGACCGTCGACCCGACGGCCGCACCGGCGTCCGGACACCGCCAGGTCCCACCCACCCCCGACGGAGGTAGCCCGCATGAATCGCCCGCTCATCGCGCTGGTTTTCGGCGCCGCGCTCGCCACGACCGCCGCGCTCGCCCAGCAGAAGGAAGTGACCATCGCCTACCAGGACATGGTCGTGCCGTACCGGCTCGCGCAGGAGACCAGGGAACTCGAGAAGGCCACCGGCTACAAGGTCAACTGGAAGCAGTTCGGCGGCGGCGGCGAGGTGATCAAGGCGCTGGCGTCCGGTTCGGTGCAGCTGGGCGAGGTCGGCTCGGCGGGCGTCGCCGCGGCGGTGTCGCGCGGCGAGCCGCTGGAGCTCTTCTGGATCCTCGACGACATCGGCGCCGCCGAGGCGCTGGTGGCGAAGAACGGCTCGGGCATCAACTCGGTTGCCGACCTCAAGGGCAAGAAGATCGCGGTGCCGTTCAATTCGACGACGCACTTCCACACCATGGTCGCGCTCGAGCAGGCGAAGGTGAATCCCGCCGACGTGCAGATCCTCAACATGCGTCCGCCGGAGGTGCGGGCGGCGTGGCAGCGCGGCGACATCCAGGCGACGTTCATCTGGGACCCGGTGCTGGCCGAGGTCAAGAAGGACGGCAAGGTCATCACCACGTCCGGCAAGATCAGCGCCGACACCGGCAAGGCCACGTTCGACGGCTACGTCGTCAACAAGGACTGGGCGAAGGCGAACCGCGACTTCGTCGTGAAGTTCGTCAAGGTGCTCGCCGCGGCCGACGACAACTATCGCAGGAACACGGCGAAGTGGAGCAAGGACTCGGCCGAGGTCAAGGCCGTCGCCAAGTGGTCGGGCGCCAAGCCCGAGGACGTTCCCGGCAGCATGGCGCTGTACCGCTTCCCGACGGCGCAGGAACAGGCGACCCAGTGGCTGGGCGGCGGCACCGGCAGCACCGCGGCGAAGGCGCTCGCCGCCACCGCGCAGTTCCAGCTGTCGCAGAAGCAGATCGAGAAGACGCTGCCGGATTACTCGGTCGCGGTCAACGCGACCTACGCGGCCGAAGCCGCGAAGTAGGTCCGGGCCCCGCGTGGCCAAGCTCGAACTCGCGCACGTCGGCGTTCATTACGAGGGCGGGCGGGACGGCGCCACGCACGCGCTGTCCGACGTCAACCTGACGCTCGACCCGGGCGACTTCGTCGTCGCCCTGGGCGCGTCGGGTTGCGGCAAGACGACGCTGCTGTCCTGCATCGCCGGCTTCATGGAGCCGACCGAGGGGTCGATCACCCTCGACGGCCGCCCCGTCACCGGGCCCGCGGCGGACCGCGGCGTCGTGTTCCAGAAGCACGCGCTGATGCCCTGGCTGTCCGTGGTCCAGAACGTCGAGTTCGGCCTGCGGATGCGCGGCATCGGCCGCGAGGAGCGCCGGCGCGTCGCGCTCGAGAAGCTCGCGCTGGTCGGCCTGACGCGCTTCGCCGATTCGCCCATCTACCAGATCTCGGGGGGGATGCAGCAGCGCGTGGGCCTCGCCCGCGCGCTGGCGAGCGACCCCGAGGTGATGCTGATGGACGAGCCGCTGGGGGCGCTGGACGCGCTCACCCGGGAGCAGCTGCAGGAGCTGATCCTCGACCTGTGGTGGCAGACGCGCAAGATGTTCTTCTTCATCACGCACAGCGTCGAGGAGGCCCTCTTCCTCGCCACCGAGCTGATCGTGATGACGCCCTCCCCCGGCCGCATCGCGCATCGCTACACGCTGGACTTCGGCCGCCGCTTCGTCGATTGCCACGACGCCCGGCTGGTCAAGAGCGACCCGGCCTTCATCCGGCTGCGCGAGGACGTGCTGCACGTCATCCATTCGGCGCCGCAGAACACCGAGGCGGCGTGAGCGTGCCGGGCCGTCCCAAGGGCGAACACCGGAGTGCGCAGCACGAAGGTAATCATGTCAGCCCGGCGGGCCGCCCCGAGGGCGAACACCGGAGTGCGCAGCACGAAGGCAGTCCGGTGAGCCCGCCGTTGCGGCCGCCCGGCCCGCCCAGGACGACGCGCGGCTTCCGCCTCCCGGGCGAAGGTCCGTCGACGCTGATCAGCGTTGTCACCGCCGCCGCGCTGTTCCTGCTGTGGTGGGTCGCGACGCACTACGGCTGGATCGGGGACCTGTTCCTGCCCACGCCGGAGCGCATCATCAAGGCCTTCGGCGACGCGTGGCGCGGCGACGTCCAGGGCGGCAAGCCGCTGTACGAGCACTTCGGATGGAGCCTGTTCCGCGTCTTCGCAGCGTTCGCGCTCGCCTGCGTCACCGCGATTCCGGTCGGCGTCGCGATGGGCGTGTCGCGCATCGCGCGGGGCATCTTCGACCCGCCGGTCGAGTTCTACCGCCCGCTGCCGCCGCTTGCCTACCTGCCGCTGATCGTCATCTGGTTCGGCATCGAGGAGACGGCGAAGGTCATCCTGATCTACCTCGCCTGCTTCGCCCCCATCGCGATGGCCGCGCGCTCCGGCGTCAGGAGCGTGGCCATCGAGCAGATCAACGCTGCGTACTCGATGGGGGCGTCGAAGTGGCAGGTGATCCGGCACGTCGTCATCCCGGCGGCGCTGCCCGACATCCTGACCGGGATGCGCATCGGCATCGGCTTCGGCTGGACCACGCTGGTCGCCGCCGAGATGATCGCCGCGACGGCCGGGCTGGGCCAGATGGTGCTGAACGCGTCGAACTTTCTGCGCACCGACGTCGTCATCATGGGCATCGTCGTCATCGGCATCGTCGCCTACGGTTTCGACCTGCTGATGCGCTGGGTGGAACGGCTCGTCGTGCCGTGGAAGGGCCAGGCCTGACCGGGCCTGCGGCATCGGGCCGGCCGGCCCCGGCACCGTCCGTCGGCCTGAACCCGCCCACCGGCGGACTGCCGACGGCGCGGCGTTGACAATGCCACCGCCGGTCGGCAGGCTCATGCCATGGTCGTCCGCCCGCACCTGCAGCGCCTGGTCGAACGCATCCGGATGCGTCCTCCACTGCGCGCCGCCTTCGTCTTCCCCTGCGATCGAGACTCGCTGCAGCTTGCGCTCTCCGGCAGTTTCGCCGGCTACCTGGCTCCCGTGCTGGTCGGACCGGAGGCGCGGCTGCGCGACCTCGCCAACCGGGCCGGTCTCGACATTTCGCGGCTCGAGCTGGTCGACACCGCCGACGACGCGCGCGCCGCCGGACTCCGCGCGGCGCAGCTGGCGCGCGACGGACAGGTGCTGGCGCTGGTCAAGGGCAGCCTCAACAACGAGGAGCTGCTCGCTCCGGTCGCCGCACCCGAGTCGGGGCTGCGCACCGAGCGCCGGCTGTCCCACGCGGTCTTCCTCGACCTGCCGGGACGCGCGTCGGGCCTGCTGCTCGCCGACGCCCAGCTCAACGTCACGCCGAACCTCGCCGCCAAGCGCGACATCCTGCAGAACACCGTCGACCTCGCCTTCGCGCTGGGATTCGCCGCCCCGGCCGTGGCGCTGCTCGCCGCGACCGACGTCGAGTCGCCCGCGTTTCCGTCGACGCGCGACGCGATCGCGCTGAAGCTGATGGCGGCCCAGGGACAGTTCGCCGGCGCGACCGTCGACGGCCCGATGACGCCCGACAGCGCGCTGTCGGTCGCCGCCGCGCGCGCCAACGGCGTCACGTCGGAGATCGCCGGCCGCGCGGACGTGCTGCTGGCGCCGTCGATGGAAGCCGCGACGATGGTGCTGCGCACGCTGATCGCGCTGACCGGCGGGCTCGCCGCCGGGCTGGTCCTGGGGGCCCGGATTCCCGTCGTCGCACCCGCGCGCACCGACCCGATCGAGGTGCGGATGGCGTCCTGCGTGCTCGCCTCGGTCGTGGTGTCGGCCGCGGCGGAATCCGCGGAGGCGGGCGCGCGCAGGGCGGCCTCGCCGGTCGCCGCCGAAGCCGCGGCGCGCGTCGCCGCGTAGCGCCGCGCAAGTGCCCTCCCCCTGCTGCCCGTCAGCGGGGAAAGATCAAGGGCGACTCTGGGCGCGAAGGCGCCAAGGCACGAAGGAAGCGGCTGCACGACTCGAGGCAGCGGGCGCGAATCGCAGGCAACGAGCGATGGTCACATCGATTTCTTTGCGCCTTGGCGCCTTCGCGCCCAGAGTTGCCCTTGATCTTCCTTGGTCTCTTCTCCCCGGCCCGGCAGCACGCCCCGCGTCACCGCTGCCGCACGCAGTCCATGTAGTAGCGGGTCTTCCCGTCGACGGTCTCCTCGACCAGGCCGTGGATGTCGGTGTCGAAGCCGGGGAACCGCTCGTTGAAGCTGCGCGCGAACTTGAGGTACTCGACGATCGTCCGGTTGAACCGTTCGCCGGGAATCAGCAGCGGGATCCCCGGCGGGTACGGCGTCAGCAGCACGCTGGTCACGCGCCCCTCGAGGTCGTCGATTTCCACGCGGTCGAGCTCGCGGTGCGCCATGCACGCGAAGGCATCCGACGGCTTCATCGCCGGCTGCATGTCCGACAGGTACATCTCGGTGGTGACGCGCGCGACGTCGTTGGCCCTGTACATGTCGTGGATCTGCTGGCAGAGGTCGCGCAGGCCGACCCGCTCGTAGCGCGGCTGCTTGGCGACGAACTCGGGCAGGATCTTCCACAGCGGCTGGTTGCGGTCGTAGTCGTCCTTGAACTGCTGCAGCGCGGTCACCAGCGTGTTCCAGCGGCCCTTGGTGATGCCGATGGTGAACATGATGAAGAACGAGTAGAGGCCGGTCTTCTCGACGATGACCCCGTGCTCGGCGAGGAACCGGGTGACGATCGACGCCGGGATCCCGGTCTTCGCGAACTTGCCGGAGACGTCCAGCCCCGGCGTGATCACCGTCGCCTTGATCGGGTCGAGCATGGTGAAGCCGGGGGCGAGGTCGCCGAAGCCGTGCCACTTCTCGTTCGCGCGCAGCAGCCAGTCGTCGCGCCTGCCGATGCCGTCGGCGGCCAGCCGCTCCGGTCCCCAGACCTTGAACCACCAGTCCTTGCCCCACTCGTCGTCGACCTTGCGCATCGCGCGCCGGAAGTCGAGCGCCTCGCTGATCGACTCCTCGACCAGCGCGGTGCCGCCGGGCGGCTCCATCATCGCCGCCGACACGTCGCAGGACGCGATGATCGCGTACTGCGGCGACGTCGACGTGTGCATCAGGTACGCCTCGTTGAAGAGGTGCCGGTCGAGCTTGCGGGTCTCCGACTCCTGCACGATGATCTGCGAGGCCTGCGAGATGCCGGCCAGCAGCTTGTGCGTCGAGTGCGTCGCGAAGATGATCGCGTCCTTGCTCCGCGGCCGGTCCTTGCCGATCGCGTGCATGTCCCGGTAGAACTCGTGGAACGTCGCGTGCGGCAGCCAGGCCTCGTCGAAGTGCAGCGTCTCGACGCTGTTGCCCAGCGTCTGCTTCAGCATCTCGACGTTGTACGCGATGCCGTCGTAGGTGCTCTGCGTCAGCGTCAGGATGCGCGGCTTCTTGTTCTTCGCCTCGCGCGCGAACGGGTTGGCCTCGATGCGCTTCGCGATGTTCGCCGGCTTGAATTCGTCGAGCGGGATCGGGCCGATGATCCCCAGGTGGTTCCGCGTCGGCGGCAGGAACACGGGAATCGCCCCGGTCATCGTGATCGCGTGCAGGATCGACACGTGGCAGTTGCGGTCGACGACGACGATGTCGTCCGGCGCCACGTTGGCGTGCCAGACCATCTTGTTCGACGTCGACGTGCCGTTGGTGACGAAGAAGCAGTGGTCGGCGTTGAAGATCCGCGCGGCGTTGCGCTCCGCCGCGGCGACGGGGCCGGAGTGGTCGAGCAGCTGGCCGAGTTCGTCGACCGAGTTGCAGACGTCGGCGCGCAGCATGTTCTCGCCGAAGAACTGGTGGAACATCTGCCCCACCGGGCTCTTCAGGAACGCGACGCCGCCCGAGTGGCCGGGGCAGTGCCAGGAGAACGACCCGTCCTGCGCGTAGTCCACCAGCGCGCGGAAGAACGGCGGCGACAGCGAGTCGAGGTAGCTCTTCGCCTCGCGGATGATGTGCCGGGCGACGAACTCCGGCGTGTCCTCGAACATGTGGATGAAGCCGTGGAGTTCCCGCAGCACGTCGTTGGGGATGTGCTGCGAGGTGCGCGTCTCGCCGTACAGGTAGATCGGGATCTCGGCGTTCTTGAACCGGATCTCGCGGATGAACGCGCGCAGGTTGACGACCGCCGGATCGAGTTCCGGTCCCGGCGTGAACTCCTCGTCGTCGATCGACAGGATGAACGCCGAGGCCCGCGACTGCTGCTGCGCGAACTGCGACAGGTCGCCGTAGCTGGTGACGCCCAGCACCTCCATGCCCTCCTTCTGGATCGCCTCCGCGAGCGCGCGGATGCCCAGTCCCGAGGTGTTCTCGGAGCGAAAGTCCTCGTCGATGATGACGATGGGAAAGCGAAACTTCATCCGGCACTCCTGCGGCGAACGCGCGACGAGAAAGGAAATGGGGGCGCCCGATCCTCCGGCAGCGCCCCTCGTCAGGCCCGGATTGTGCACCCGTTGGCGGCGATTGTGGGGGCGCGAACCGCGGAAACCGGCGCTGCCGGCGGCCCTGGATGGCGTCGACGCAACAGCGCCGGTCCCGGCGGCGGGGGGATTCCGGTCCCGGCGGCAGGCGCCGGCGGTCGCGGCGGCCCGGTCCGGGTCAGCGGCGCCCGCCCGCGAGTTCCACCGAACGGGGATGGGCGCGCAGCCGCGCCATCGCCCAGACCCCGAGCGCGGGTCCGACCGCGAGCGGCATGAAGGCGTAGCGCCAGCCGACCGCCGCGACCAGGAGCGGCATCAGGTGAATGGTGACCAGCGTGAGCGTGAAGCCGAGCGCGGTCTGGAACGTGAGCATGGTGCCGACCCGCGCGCGCTCGGACAGTTCGGCGACCGACGCCGAGAACTGCGCCGAATCGGCGACGATGCTGATCCCCCAGACGACGCAGACCGCCGCCAGCCATGCGGGATCGCCGCCGAACAGCAGGCCGATGGTCGCGGCGCAGGTGCCCGACACCGACATCGCGGCGATCGTGATCGCGGTCCGGCCGAGCCGGTCGGCGAGCAGCCCCGCGGCGACGGAGCCGATGCCGCCGGCGGCGATGGTCGCGAACGCCGTCAGCTTGGCGGCCATCGACGCGGTGCCCGGCGGCAGCGACTGCGCGAAGCTGGCCGACAGGAACACGCCGATCCACGCCCACATCGCATAGAGCTCCCACATGTGCCCGAGATAGCCCAGGTTGGCGAGCCGCAGCGGAACGTCGCGCCAGGCGGAGAGCACGGCGCGCGGGTCGAACGGCGGCGACGGCGCACGATTGGGGCCGAGTCCGGCCAACCCGATCAGCGCAGCCGCCGCGAGCGCCGACACCGAGGACACGACCACGGGGACGCGCCAGTCGATGCCGCCGAACGCGTTGAAGAGGTGCGGCAGCGCGGAGCCGAGCGTGAGCGCGCCGACGAGAATCCCGACCATCAGGCCCATGTCGCCCTTCGCCCAGGTCGCGGCCAGCTTCATCCCCACCGGGTACACGCCGGCCATCGCGACACCGGTGACCACGCGCAGCAGCGGCGCTCCGGCGGCGCCCGGGTCGACCACGAGCAGCAGGGCGTTGGCGAGCGCGCCCAGCAGCGCGCAGAGTGCGAACAGGCGCCGCGGATCGACCCGGTCGGGAAGTCCGAGCAGGGCACTGGCCAGGCAGCCGACGACGAATCCCGCCTGCACGCCGCTGGTCAGCGCCGCCTGGGCGAAGCCCGAGAGGCGGTACTCGGCGACCAGCGCCGGGATCACCGCCGACGCCGAGAACCACAGCGCCAGCGCCGCGACCTGGCAAAGCGCGATGATCGCGACCGACGAAGGCTTGGAGGTAGCGGCGGCCATCTCGCCCCCACGGACGCGGAAGGAGCCGGGCTCGGTCAGCGCAGGGCAGCCGCACCGCGACAGGCGACGCCCGGCAGGGCCGCCCGGCGCCGGCGGACACGCCGCCGCGCCTTTTCCGGATCGCTCAGATCCTGGCGAGGGTCACGCCCTGCTGGCCCTGGTACTTGCCGCCGCGGTCCTTGTACGAAGTCTCGCAGACCTCGTCGGATTCCAGGAAGATCACCTGCGCGACGCCCTCGTTGGCGTAGATCTTGGCCGGCAGCGGCGTCGTGTTGCTGAACTCGAGCGTCACGTAGCCCTCCCATTCGGGCTCGAACGGCGTCACGTTGACGATGATGCCGCAGCGCGCGTAGGTGCTCTTGCCGAGGCAGATGGTCAGCACGTTGCGCGGGATGCGGAAGTACTCGACGGTGCGCGCCAGCGCGAACGAGTTCGGCGGGATGATGCAGACCTCGCCGTGGAAGTCGACGAACGACGCGGCGTCGAAGTTCTTGGGATCGACGATGGTCGAGTTGATGTTGGTGAAGATCTTGAATTCGGTCGAGCAGCGGATGTCGTAGCCGTAGCTCGACGTGCCGTACGAGACGATCCTGCGGCCGTCGACCTCGCGCACCTGCCCCGGCTCGAAGGGCTCGATCATGGCGTGCTCCTTCGCCATGCGACGGATCCACTTGTCCGACTTGATCATCTCGGCTTGCTCCTCGGCGCCGGGGCGGGGCGGCGCGGCCGCCCCGCGTCCCGGTCAGGTGTTCTGGATGACGATGCTGGGAAACTTCGCCGAGAAGTCCTCGGCCTTCTGGGCGACGAACACCGCGGTCTTGCGCGCGATCGCGCGGTACGTCTCCGCGACGGCGCCGTCGGGATCCGCGACGACGGTCGGCCGCCCGGAGTCGGCCTGCTCGCGGATGCGGATGTCGAGCGGCAGCGCGCCGAGGAACGGCACCTTGTAGTCGTCGCACATCCTCTGCGCGCCGCCCTCGCCGAAGATGTGCTCGGCGTGGCCGCACTTGCTGCAGACGTGGATCGCCATGTTCTCGACGATGCCGACGATCGGCACGCCGACCTTCTCGAACATCTTGAGTCCCTTGCGGGCGTCGAGCAGCGCGATGTCCTGCGGCGTCGTCACGATGACCGCCCCGGTCACCGGGACCTTCTGCGACAGCGTGAGCTGGATGTCGCCGGTGCCCGGGGGCATGTCGACGACCAGATAGTCGAGGTCGCGCCAGTTGGTGTCCTTCAGCAGCTGCTCCAGCGCCTGCGTCACCATCGGCCCGCGCCACACCATCGGAGTGTCGACGTCGATGAGGAAGCCGATCGACATCGCCTGCAGGCCGTAGGCTTCCAGCGGCTCGAGCGTCTTGCCGTCCGTCGACTCCGGGCGGCCGGCGATGCCCAGCATCGTCGGCTGCGACGGGCCGTAGATGTCGGCGTCGAGCACGCCGACCTTCGCGCCCTCGGCGGCGAGCGCCAGCGCGAGGTTCACCGCGGTCGTCGACTTGCCGACGCCGCCCTTGCCGCTCGCGACGGCGATGATGTTCTTGACGCCGGGCACGAGCTTCACGCCGCGCTGGACCGCGTGCGAAGTGATCTTCTGCGTCACGTTGACGGTGATCCGGCCGACCCCCGGCAGCGCAGCGAGATCGTCGGCGACCAGCTTCCGCAGGATCTCGTGCTGCGACTTCGCCGGATAGCCGAGCTGCAGGTCGACGGTGACGTCGGCCGCGGCGATGGTGACCTTCCGGACCGCCTTGCCGGCGACGAAGCTCTTGCCGGTATTGGGGTCGACAAGCGCGGACAGCCGCGCGGTGACGTCGGCCTCGGTGATGGGCATGGGGGACTCCCTGGAAGCTTTTGGAAAAGGCGGGGAAACGTGCAAGTTTAGCGAAGTTCGGCGCCTTTCGATATGCCGGCCGGAGCGCGTTTGCTAGAATTCTCCTTTACCCCGCTTCCGGCAAGGTCTTCCGCATGTCCGCCCCGGGCGCCCCCGCGCGCCGCACCCTGTTCGTCACCACCGCGCTGCCGTACGCCAACGGCCCGTTCCACATCGGCCACATCATGGAGTACATCCAGGCCGACATCTGGGTGCGGTTCCAGCGGATGCAGGGCAACACGGTCCATTTCGTCTGCGCCGACGACACCCACGGCGCACCGATCATGCTCAAGGCCGAGGCCGAGGGGATCACGCCGGAGGCGCTGATCGGGCGGGTCGCCGAGTCGCACCGGACCGACTGGGCGCGCTACCTGATCAGCTTCGACACCACGCACACGACGCACTCGCCGGAGAACGTCGAGCTCGCGCAGGGCATCTACCGCGCGCTTGCCGGCCGCGGGCTGATCAGCACCCGGACCATCGAGCAGTTCTACGATCCGGTCAAGGGCATGTTCCTGCCGGACCGCTACATCAAGGGCGAGTGCCCGAAGTGCGGCGCCAAGGACCAGTTCGGCGACGCCTGCGAGGTCTGCGGCGCGACCTATGCACCGACCGACCTGACGCATCCCTACTCGACGATCACCGGCGCGACGCCCGAGATGCGCGCGTCCGAGCACCTCTTCTTCCGGCTGTCGGCGCCCGAGGTCGTCGCGTTCCTGCAGCAGTGGACGAAGGCGACGCCGCTGCAGCCCGAGGTGTTCAACAAGATCCAGGAGTGGCTGGGCGAAGGCGGCACCGCGCTCGCCGACTGGGACATTTCGCGCGACGCGCCGTACTTCGGCATCGAGATCCCCGACCTGCCGGAAGGCGCGCCGAAGAAGTACTTCTACGTCTGGCTCGACGCCCCGATCGGCTACCTCGCGGCGCTGAAGCGGCACTTCGATTCCGGCGCCGCGGCGCGACTGGGCGAGGCGCGCGACTTCGCGGCCTTCCTCGCCGATCCCGCCGTCGAGCAGTACCACTTCATCGGCAAGGACATCGTCTACTTCCACACGCTGTTCTGGCCGGCGATGCTGCATTTCTCGGGCCGCAAGACCCCCGACAACATCTTCGTCCACGGCTTCATCACCTTCTCCGGCGAGAAGATGTCGAAGTCGCGCGGGACCGGCATCTCGCCGCAGCGCTACATGGACCTCGGCCTCAATCCCGAGTGGCTGCGTTACTACATCGGCGCCAAGCTCAACGCCCGCGTCGAGGACCTCGACTTCAACCCGGACGACTTCATCGCCCGCGTCAACAGCGACCTCGTCGGCAAGTACGTCAACATCGCGAGCCGCGCGGCCACGTTCATCACCCGTCACTTCGAGGGGCGGCTCGGCACGCCGGCCGAGGACGACAACGACCGCGCCAACCGGCTGACCATCGCCCAGATGGAGGCCGAGGCCGCACGCGCCGGCTACGAGGCGCGCGAGTTCGGCCGCGTGCTGCGCGACGCCATGCGCATCGCCGACCGCATCAACGAGGCCTTCGACGCGGCGCAGCCCTGGCTGCTGGCAAAGGACCCCGGCGCGCGCGACCGTCTGCAGACCGTCTGCTCGGTCGCGCTCTCCGGCTTCCAGCAGCTCACCGTGATGCTGGCGCCGGTGCTGCCCGCGGTCGCCTCGCGCGTCGCCCGCGAGCTCTTCGGCCTCGGCCGCGACTACGCCTGGTCCGACGCGTGGACCACGCCGGCCCGCGTCGAGCCGTACCGCCATCTGATCTCGCGCATCGAGCCGAAGGACGTCGACGCGCTGCTCGAGGGTCCGAAGGCCGCCGCCGCCGCGGCGACGGCAGGGTCGGCCGCGGCAGCCCCGGCGGCCGCCGCCGGAGCGAAGCAGGCGGCTCCCGGCGCGACGGCACCCGCCGGCGCGCCCGGATCGACCGCAGCAGCCCCGCCGGTCGCCGGCGGCACGGCGACGATCGGCATCGACGACTTCGCCAAGGTGGACCTGCGCATCGCCCGCATCGTCGCCGCCGAGCACATCGAGGGCGCCGACAAGCTGCTGAAGCTGACGCTCGACGTCGGCGACGGCCGGCTCCGGACCGTCTTCGCCGGGATCAAGTCGGCGTACCGGCCGGAGGACCTGGTCGGCCGGCTGACGCCGATGGTCGCCAACCTCGCCCCGCGCAAGATGAAATTCGGCCTGTCCGAGGGCATGGTGCTCGCCGCTTCCGGCGACGGCCCGGGCATCTTCCTGCTCGCGCCCGACAGCGGCGCCACGCCCGGGATGCGCGTGAAATGATCCCCTGCGCGTCACCCGGACGGTGCGCCCGCCGATGAACGCGGCCGTGAGCCCGCCGGGCCGTCCCAAGGGCGAACACCGGAGTGCGCAGCACGAAGGCAGTGCCGTAAGCCCGCCGGGCCGTCCCAAGGGCGAACACCGGAGTGCGCAGCACGAAGGCGGTTCATGAGCGCGCTGCGACCGGAGCTGCTGACACTGGCGGTCGCCGCGATCGCCGCGTGGCTCCTGATCGGCGCGCTGGGGCTCGTGCGGCCGCGGAACCTCGCGTTCGTCAGCCGCGTCCTGTTCCCGCTGGGCGCCGCGGTCGGGCTGGCGCTGGCCGCCGTCGGCCTCGCCGCCATCGCCGGCCCGGCGCAGACCGCGGTGCTGCCGCTGGGCCTGCCGGATCTGCCGTTCCACCTGCGCCTCGACGCGCTGTCGGCGTTCTTCCTGCTGCTGCTGGGGGCCGCGGGCGCCGCGGTGTCGGTGTTCTCGATCGGCTACTTCCGCTCCAGCGAGGGGACCGCCCCGGGGATCATCTGCGCCCAGTACCACGCCTTCCTGGCCTCGATGGCGCTGGTGCTGCTCGCCGACGACGCGTACGCGTTCATGGTCGCCTGGGAGTCGATGGCGCTGTCGTCGTACTTCCTCGTCACCACCGAGCACCGGATTCCCGAGATCCGCCGCGCCGGCTTCCTGTACCTGCTGATCGCGCACGTCGGGGCGATCGGCATCCTGCTGTGCTTCGGCGTGCTGCAGGGCGGCAGCGGCGACTACACGTTCGAGTCGATGCGGTCGATGAAGCTCGCCGGCGCCTGGCCGTCGGCGGCGTTCTTCCTCGCGCTGTTCGGCTTCGGGGCGAAGGCGGGGATCGTCCCGCTGCACGTCTGGCTGCCCGAGGCGCACCCGGCGGCGCCGTCGCCGGTGTCGGCGCTGATGAGCGGCGTGATGCTGAAGACGGCGATCTACGGCCTGCTGCGGGTGAGCTTCGACCTGCTGAGCGTGCAGCTGTGGTGGTGGGGCGTGGTCGCGCTCGCGCTCGGACTCGTCACCGCGCTGTTCGGCGTGATCTTCGCCGCCGCGCAGACCGACATGAAGCGGCTGCTCGCGTACTCGTCGATCGAGAACATCGGCATCATCGTCGCCGGCATCGGCCTCACCATCCTGTTCAAGGCCTACGACAAGTCGCTGCTGGCGGCCGTGACGCTGACGGCGGTGCTGTACCACACGCTGAACCACGCGTTCTTCAAGAGCCTGCTGTTCCTCGCCACCGGCTCGGTGCTGCACGCGACGAAGGAGCGCAGCCTGGGCAAGCTCGGCGGCCTCATCCACCGGATGCCCTGGGTCGCCTGGCTGGCGCTGGTCGGCACGCTGGCGATCGCCGGCCTGCCGCCGCTCAACGGCTTCGTGTCCGAGTGGCTGCTGCTGCAGGCGTTCCTGTTCACGCCGACGCTGCCGCAGTCCTTCGTCAACATGCTGGTGCCGCTGGCGGCCGCGGCGCTGGTGCTCGCCGCGGCGCTGGCCGCGTACGTGATGGTCAAGTTCTACGGCGTGATCTTCCTCGGCCAGCCGCGCGAGGCCAACCTCGCCTACGCCCACGACGCCGGCTGGCCCGAGCGGGTCGCGCTGATCTGGCTCGCCGCCGGCTGCGTGCTGCTCGGCGTGTTCCCGGTCACCGTCATCACCGCGATCGATCCGATCAACGACATGCTGCTCGGCTCCACGGCGATCCGGTCGGTCACCGGCAACTGGCTGCTGCTGACGCCGATCAGCGCCGACCGCGCCAGCTACAGCCCGCTGATCGTGCTGGCGGTGATCGCAGTCATCGTGCTGCTGACCACGCAGGTCGTCCACCGCTACTACCACGGACGGGTGCGCCGCGCCCCGCCCTGGGACTGCGGCTTCCCGATGCAGACGCCGCGGATGCAGGACACCGCCGAGGGCTTCGGGCAGCCGATCCGCCAGGTGTTCGAGCCGTTCTTCCGGATGGAGCGGCAGCTGCCTTCGCCGTTCGACCAGGCGCCCTTCTACTCGGTCAAGGCCAGCGACCACTGGTGGCACTGGCTGTACGTGCCGATCGCCCGCGCGGCCGATTTCGCGGCCCGGCTGGTCGGCCGGATCCAGCAGGGCCGCATCTCGGTCTACCTGACCTACAGCTTCTTCACGCTGCTCGCGCTGCTGTTCTTCGTCCGATGACCGGCCACGGATTCCTGTCGCAGCTGCTGCAGCTCGCCATCGCCCTCGCGCTGGCGCCGCTGCTCGTCGGCTGGGTCAACCAGTGCCGGGCCTGGATGCAGAACAAGTCGGCGCCGTCGCTGCTGCTGCCGTACCGGACCATCCGCAAGCTGTTCATGAAGGACGCCGTGGTCGCCGCGAACGCGTCGCCGCTGTTCCGGATGGCGCCGTACTTCGTCTTCGGCGCGATGTGCTGCGCGGCGGCGATCGTGCCCTCGCTGGCCACCGACCTGCCGTTCGCGCGGGCCGCCGACGCCATCGCGCTGGTCGGCCTGTTCGCGCTCGCCCGCGTGTTCATCGCGCTGGCGGCCATGGACATCGGCACCTCGTTCGGCTCGATGGGCGCGCGGCGCGAGATGTTCGTCGGCTTCCTCGCCGAGCCGGCGCTGCTGATGGTGCTGTTCACCGCGTCGCTGATCTCCGGCTCGACGTCGCTGCCCACCATCGTCGACACGCTGGCGCACCGCGAGCTGGCCATCTATCCGAGCCTGGCGCTGGCGGGGGTCGCGTTCACGATGGTGTCGCTGGCGGAGAACGCGCGCATCCCCGTCGACAATCCCGCGACGCACCTCGAGCTGACGATGATCCACGAGGCGATGATCCTCGAGTACTCGGCGCGGCACCTGGCGCTGATCGAGTGGGCGGCGGCGCTCAAGCTCTTCAACTACTCGTGCATCGGGCTGGCGATCTTCTTCCCCTTCGGCATCGCCGCCGGCAGCGACAACTGGCTGGCGGTCCTGGGCGCCGTGCCGGCGCTGATCGCGAAACTCCTCGTCGGCGGCTTCGCGCTGGCGCTGATCGAGACGCTGTCGGCCAAGATGCGGATCTTCCGCGCACCGGAGTTCCTGGGCACCGCGTTCCTGCTCGCCGTGCTGGCGATGCTGGTCCACCTGCTGCTGGGAAGCTGACCGTGACCGCGCAGCCGTTCTACGCCCAGCTGATCAACCTCTTCGCGGCGCTGCTGCTGCTGCTCGCGTTCGCGATGCTGGCGCAGCGCCGCGTGCTGTCGCTGATCAA
Organism: uncultured beta proteobacterium; assembly: GCA_963810815.1. GTDB lineage: Bacteria > Pseudomonadota > Gammaproteobacteria > Burkholderiales > Casimicrobiaceae > CAVQWT01. The sequence goes on from CAWEPB010000005.1 coordinate 44,406, forward strand.
CCTGTTCGCCGCGCAGGGCCTGGCGCTCGCGGCGTCGACGGCGATCGTCGCCTGGGGTACCGGACAGACGCACCTGTACTGGTCGGCCGGGCTGACCCTGCTGCTCAAGGTGATCCTGCTGCCGTGGCTGCTCTACCGGCTGATCCGGCAGCTCGAGGTCAGGTGGGACGTCGAGCCGCTGATCAACATCCCGACGACGATGCTGGTCGGCATCGTGCTGGTCGTGTTCTCGTTCAACCTGGCGGTGCCGATCTCGCAGCTCGCGAGCACGGTGACGCGGGCGACGCTGGGCATCGCGCTGGCCTGCGTCATGCTCTCCTTCCTGATGATGATCACGCGCCGCAAGGCGATCACGCAGGTGGTCGGCTTCCTGTCGATGGAAAACGGCCTGTTCTTCGCCGCGACCAGCGCCACCTACGGGATGCCGATGGTGGTCGAGCTCGGCATCGCGCTCGACGTGCTGGTCGGCATGCTGATCCTGGGCGTGTTCTTCTTCCAGATCCGCGAGCAGTTCGACAGCCTCGACCTCAAGCACCTGGAGAAGCTCAAGGAGGGCGAGTGATCGAGATCCTCGCCCTCCTCGGCTTCCCGCTGGCCGGCGCGCTCGTCCTGGCGATCGTCGGCGAGCGCGACGAGGCGCCCGCCGTCAACGTGATCGCGAGCTTCCTCACCTTCGCGGCGTCGATCGCGCTCACCGTGCGCGTGATCGCCGACGGGCCGCTGCTCGTGCTGGACCGGCAGTTCTTCGTCGACCCCTTCAACGTGTTCCTGGTCGCGCTGACGGCGTTCGTCGGCTTCACCACGTCGATCTTCTCGCGGCCGTACATGCGCATCGAGCACGAGCGCGGGAAGCTCAGCGCCGCGCGGCTGCGCCTCTACCACAGCATGTACCAGCTGTTCAATTTCACCATGCTGGTCGCGCTGCTCACCAACAACATGGGCATCCTGTGGGTGGCGATGGAGGCGGCGACGCTGACGACGGTGCTGCTGGTCTCGCTGTACCGGACGCCGGCGAGCCTCGAGGCCGCGTGGAAGTACTTCATCCTCTGCGGGGTCGGCATCGCGCAGGCGCTGTTCGGCACGATCCTGCTCTTCTTTGCCGCGGAGAAGCTGCTCGGCGCGGAAGGCGGCGCGCTGCTGTGGACCGAGCTCAACCACGTCAAGGGCCAGCTCGAGCCGACGGTGCTGCTGCTGGCGTTCGTGTTCCTGCTGGTCGGCTACGGCACCAAGGTCGGACTGGTGCCGCTGCACAACTGGCTGCCCGACGCGCACGCCGAGGGCCCGACGCCGGTGTCCGCGGTGCTGTCCGGGCTGCTGCTCAACGTCGCGCTGTACGCGGTGGTCCGCTGCAAGGTGCTGGTCGACGGCGCCGTGCACACCGGCATCGCCAGCACGCTGATGATGGGCTTCGGCCTGCTGTCCGTCGTCGTCGCCGCGTTCCTGCTGTCGCGGCAGAAGGACATCAAGCGGCTGTTCGCCTATTCGTCGATCGAGCACATGGGCATCATCACCTTCGCCTTCGGCATGGGCGGGCCGATCGCGAACTTCGCCGCGCTGCTGCACATGACCGTGCACTCGCTGACCAAGTCGGCGATCTTCTACGCCGTCGGCCACGCCGCGCAGAAGACCGGCACGCAGCTGATCGACGGCATCCGCGGGCTGGTCACGATCAGCCCGGCGATCGGCTGGGGCCTCGCCCTCGGCACGCTGGCGATCCTGGGCATGCCGCCGTTCGGCGTGTTCGCGAGCGAGTTCCTGATCCTCACCACGGCAATGCGCGAGCAGCCCTGGGCGACGCCGTTCCTGCTGCTGGCCCTCGGCGTCGCCTTCGCCGCCGTGTTCTCGCGGGTGCAGCCGATGGTGTTCGGCGAGACGACGGCAAAGCGCCTGCCCGTGCGGCCGGCGATGCTGCCGGTGTTCGTCCACCTGGCGCTGGTGCTGATGCTCGGGCTGTGGATCCCGCCCTGGCTCGCCGACTGGTACCGGCAGGCGGCACGGATGATCGGATGAGCGGGAAACACGCGCGATGAACGTCAATCCCCTCGGGCTCGCGGCCGCCGCGCTGCCTTCGTCGATACCGACGCAGCGGGTGCCGGTCAGTTCCGGCCAGCTGCTGCCGGCGTGCCGGCTCGCCTGGGAGCGCGGCGGCCGGCTCGCCGCGCTGTGGGCGAGCGACGAGCGCGACCGCGACCGCGGCTACCTGCTGCGCGTCGTGCTGGCCGACGCCGACGGCCTGACCGTGCTCGAGCAGTCGCTGCCGCCGAACGACCCGACCTGCCCCGACCTCTGCCTCATCTTCCCGGCCGCGAACCGGATGCAGCGCGCGACCTTCGACCTGGTCGGCGTGGCCTCCGAGTCCGACGACCAGCGGCCCTGGCTGTGGATGGCGAGCTGGCCGATCGACCGCTTCCCGCTGCGCCGCGACTTCGAGGCCTCGCCCAAGTGGGAGCCCGGGCAGGAGGAGTACCCGTTCGTCCGCGTCGCCGGCGACGGCGTCCACGAGATCCCCGTCGGTCCCGTGCACGCGGGCATCATCGAGCCGGGGCATTTCCGCTTCCAGATCGTCGGCGAGAAGGTGCTGCGGCTGGAGGAGCGCCTCGGCTGGGTGCACAAGGGCATCGAGAAGCGCTTCGAGTCGATGTCGCTCGCCGAGGGTTACCGGCTGGCCGGCCGCGTGTCGGGCGACAGCACCGTCGCCTACGCGCTGGCCTATGCGCAGGCGGCCGAGGCGATCGCCGGCGTCGCCCCGCCGCCGCGCGCCGTCTGGCTGCGTGCGCTGCTGCTCGAGCGCGAACGCATCGCCAATCACCTGGGCGACCTCGGCTATCTCGGCAACGACGGCGGCTTCGCCTTCGGCCTCGCGCAGTTCTCGCGCCTCCGCGAGGACGTCCTGCGCGCCAACCGCGCGGCGTTCGGCCACCGGCTGCTGATGGACGCCGTGGTTCCGGGCGGCGTGGCGCAGGATCTCGCCGCCGCGGACGCCGCGGCCCTCCGGCAGCAGAGCACGTCGCTGGAAGCCGAGATCCGCACGCTGCGCGACATCTACGACGACCACGCCGGGCTGCAGGACCGCTTCCGCACCTGCGGCCGCGTCACGCCGGAACTCGCCGCCCGGCTGGGGCTGGTCGGCCTGCCGGCACGCGCCAGCGGCCAGGCGCACGACCTGCGCTGCGACTTCCCGGTCGCGCCCTACGACACGCTGGAGGTGCGCAAGGCCGGCCATGCCGACGGCGACGTCGCGGCCCGCGTCGCGGTGCGCTTCGACGAGGCGCTGGAGTCGCTGCGCCTCGTCCGCGCGATCGTCGACGCGCTGCCGGCGGGCGACTGCCGCGCCGCGCTGCCCGCGGCCGCCGCGTGGCCCGCGCAGCGGCTGGCCATCGGCTGCGTCGAGGGCTGGCGCGGACCCGTGCTGGTCGGGCTGGAAAGCGGCCCCGGCGGCACCATCCGCCGCTGCCATCCGCACGATCCCTCGTGGTCGAACTGGCCGGTGCTGGAGCACGCGGTGATCGGCAACATCGTTCCCGACTTCCCGCTGATCAACAAGTCGTTCAACCTGTCCTACAGCGGCCACGACCTGTAGGCGCCGAACCCATGCTCCACGTCCTCCGCCAGATCATCCGCACCGGCATCAAGACCGAGCCCGCGCCGGCCCCCGCCCCGGCCGACGAGACGGCGGCCGTCGCGCGGCTGCAGCAGCAGGTGCTGCGCACGCTCGGCCGCGCACTGACGATTCGCCAGATCGACGCCGGCTCGTGCAACGGCTGCGAGCTCGAGATCCACGCGCTCGGCAACCCGTACTACAACATCGAGGGCCTGGGCATCAAGTTCGTCGCCAGCCCGCGCCACGCCGACCTGCTGCTGGTCACCGGTCCCGTGTCGAAGCACATGGCGATCGCCCTGAAGCGCACCTACGACGCGACGCCGGAGCCCAAGCTCGTCGTCGCCGTCGGCGACTGCGGCTGCACCGGCGGCATCTTCGGCGAGAGCTACGCGAGCCTGGGCCGCGTGGCCAACGTGATCCCGGTCGACGTCGAGGTCCCCGGCTGCCCGCCCACACCCACCGCGCTGCTGCAGGGCATCCTCGCCGCGATCACGCGCCATGCGGACGGCGCGGAGCCAGCGGCCGCGCAGCCCCCCGGCGGCGAACCGGCCTGACCGCGGGCGCCGACCGGGAACTGCCCCGCCGGCCCCGATCCTCCCACTCCGACAAGGCATCGACGATGAGCGAACCGACGCAAGCCACGACCCCGGCCGCGGCACCGATCCCGGCGGCGACCCCGGACGACCCGGCCAAGCGCCTGCGCGAGAAGCTCGACAAGCTGCTCGCGCGCGACCCGTGCCGGAGCGAGTCCTCGATCGTGCTGAACGGGCGCACGCTCAAGTACCGCGCCATCGCCGAATTCATCCCGGTCGTCGCCGGCGGCGTCGACGACAAGCGCGGCGACCCGGAGGCCGCGATCTTCACGACGTCGTACCTGCTCGACGCCGCCGATCCCGCGACGCGCCCGGTGTGCTTCGTGTTCAACGGCGGGCCGGGCTCGGCGTCGATCTGGCTGCACTTGGGCGCGCTCGGCCCGAAGCGCGTGGTGATCCGCGAGGACGGCACGATGCCACCGCCCCCGTACACGGTGACCGACAACCAGGAGTCCTGGTTCGAGCACTTCGACCTCGTGTTCATCGACCCGCCGCACACCGGCTACTCGATCACCGCCAGCGTGGAGGCGCGGAAGAAGATGCTGTCGGTCGACGGCGACGTCGACGCGCTCGCCGAGTGCATCCGCACGTGGCTGGGGCGGCACCGGCGCTGGAGCTCGCCGGTCTTCGTCGCCGGCGAGAGCTACGGCACGACGCGCGGCGCGGCGCTCGCGGACAAGCTGCAGGACATCGGCGTCGCGCTGTCCGGGCTCGTGCTCGTCTCCTGCGCGATGGACCTGCAGAGCATCGTGTTCGCCCCGCGCAACGACCTGCCGTACGCGCTGTTCCTGCCCGCGTTCGCCTGCGTCGCGCAGTACCACGGCAAGCTCAAGGGAAGCCTCGGCGCATCGCCGGCCGCGGCGCGGGCCGCGGCGGAGGCGTTCGTCGACGACGAGTACCTCCGCGCGCTCCACGCCGGATCGCGGCTGTCGAAGGCCGCGCGGCGGCGCGTCGCCGGCCGCATCGCGCAACTCACCGGCCTGGCGCCGGCGCTGGTCGAGGACAAGAACCTGCGCATCAACGACCAGACCTTCTTCGTCGAGCTGCTGCGCGACCGCGGCCGCATCGTCGGCCGGCTCGAGGCGCGGGTCACCGGGCCGATGGCCGCCAGCCGCTCGCACGACTGGGAGTTCGACCCGGGCATCGAGGCCATCGTCGCGCCGTACACGATGGCGGCGCACGCTTACATGAGCGAGAACCTGGGCGTGGACACGCAGGCGCGCTACGAGGTGCTGTCCGAGGAGGCGCACAAGCAGTGGAACTGGAACCGCGGCGAGGACAAGGGCAACAGCTTCGCGTGCACCAGCCCCGACCTGTCGCGCGCGCTGCGCCGGAACCCGCACCTGCGCGTGCTGGTCGCGAGCGGCCACTACGACCTCGGGACGCCGTACAGCGCGTCCAACTGGTCGCTGGCGCAGCTCGACGTGCCCGCCGACGTGCTGGCGCGCGTCGAGCACCACTACTACGACGCCGGCCACATGATGTACACGCGCGAGGCCGACATGATGAAGCTGAAGCGCGACCTCGCGGCGTGGCTCGCCGCGTAGCCGCGGCGCGCGGCGGGTCCGGTCAGCGCTTCAGCGCCAGCTCGTAGACGACGTCGGGCTCGCCCTCCTCGTTGCCCTTGCCGTCGCCGAGCCGGGCCGCGACGAAGCCGTTGCGCTCGTAGAAGCGGCGCGCTCCCGTGTTGCGCTGGAAGGTGGCGACCCGCAGCACCGGCGTCTTGGACTTCGCCTCGGCGATCACCGCGTCGAGCAGCTGCTGGCCGATCCCGTGGCGGCTCCAGCCCGACTTCACGTACAGGTGCATCAGCCACGCGCCGTCGCGCGCGGCGAAGCCGACGATCTCGCTGCGCAGCGCCGCGACCCACACCGACTGCTGCGGCAGCACGTGGCCGCGCATCCACTCCCGCGTTTCCTCGTCCGAGTGCACGACGCGCAGCCACGGCATCGCGTCGCGGCGCGCGACGGAGAACAGCGCGGCGAGGGTGTCCGCCTCCTCGGCGAACCGGCGGACGTCGGGGCGGCGCAGCTCGAGCCGCGGAGCGGCGCTCACCCCAGCAGGTCCCCCGACGCCTTGCGGCCGCGGCCGCCGCCGGAGCGCCCGCCCGGCGCGGCGCGCCCCGCGCGCGCGGCCGCGGCGTCGAGCACCGGCTTCAGGTACTTGCCGGTGTGGCTGGCGGCGACCTTGACGACGTCCTCCGGCGTGCCCTCGGCGACGATCATGCCGCCGCCGGCGCCGCCTTCCGGCCCCAGGTCGATGATCCAGTCGGCGGTCTTGATGACGTCGAGGTTGTGCTCGATCACGACGACGGTGTTGCCGTGGTCGCGCAGCCGGTGCAGCACGGTGAGCAGCAGCTCGATGTCGTGGAAATGCAGGCCCGTCGTCGGCTCGTCGAGGATGTACAGCGTGCGGCCGGTGTCGCGCTTGGACAGTTCCAGCGCCAGCTTCACCCGCTGCGCCTCGCCGCCGGACAGCGTGGTCGCCGACTGGCCCAGCGTGATGTAGCCCAGGCCCACGTCGAGCAGCGTCGCGAGCTTGCGCGCGACCGTCGGCACCGGCTCGAAGAACGCGTGCGCCTGCTCCACCGTCATCGCCAGCACGTCGTGGATGTTGCGGTCCTTGTAGCGGATCTCCAGCGTCTCGCGGTTGTAGCGCTGGCCGTGGCAGACGTCGCAGGGCACGTAGACGTCGGGCAGGAAGTGCATCTCGACCTTGATCAGGCCGTCGCCCTGGCAGGCCTCGCAGCGGCCGCCCTTGACGTTGAACGAGAACCGGCCGGGCCCGTAGCCGCGCTCGCGCGACTCGCGGACCTGCGCGAACAGCTCGCGGATCGGCGTGAACAGCCCCGTGTACGTCGCCGGGTTCGACCGCGGCGTGCGTCCGATCGGGCTCTGGTCGACGCTGATCACCTTGTCGAAGTGCTCGAGCCCGTGCATCTCGTCGTGCGCGGCGGGCTCGGTGGTGCTGCCGTAGAGCTGCCGCGCGACGGCGTGGTAGAGCGTGTCGTTGATCAGCGTCGACTTGCCCGACCCCGACACGCCGGTGACGCAGACGAACAGCCCGACCGGCAGGCGCAGCGTGACGTTGCGCAGGTTGTTGCCGGTCGCTCCTTCGATCAGCAGCGCGCGCTCCCCGTCGCCGCGATGCCGCCGTGCGGGGATCGGGATCTGCCGGTAGCCGGAGAGGTACTGGCCGGTCAGCGAATGCGGCGCGTGGCGGACCTCCTCCGGCGTGCCCTGCGCGACGACCTGGCCGCCGTGCTCGCCGGCGCCCGGCCCCATGTCGACGACGTAGTCGGCGGACAGGATCGCGTCCTGGTCGTGCTCGACGACGATGACGCTGTTGCCGAGGTCGCGCAGGTGCTTCAGCGTGTCGAGCAGCCGGTCGTTGTCGCGCTGGTGCAGGCCGATCGAAGGCTCGTCCAGCACGTACATGACGCCGGTGAGGCCGGAGCCGATCTGGCTCGCCAGCCGGATCCGCTGCGCCTCGCCGCCGGACAGCGTTTCCGCCGAGCGGTCGAGCGACAGGTAGTCGAGGCCGACGTTGTTGAGGAACGCGAGCCGCGAGCCGATCTCCTTGACGATCTTGTCGGCGATGGCGGCGCGCTGGCCGTCGAGCTTCAGCCGCGCGAAATACGCCGCCGACTCGCGCAGCGGCGAGGCCGAGATCTCGTAGATCGCCCGTGCGTCGGCGCCGTCGCCGACCTTGACGTTGCGCGCCTCGCGCTTCAGCCGCGTGCCGTCGCAGGCGGGGCACGGGCGGCTGTTCAGGTACTTGGAGAGTTCCTCGCGAACCATCACCGAGTCGGTCTCGCGGTAGCGGCGCTCGAGGTTCGGCAGGATGCCTTCGAACGGATGCTCGCGGACGGCGGCGCGCCCGCGCTCGGACAGGTACGCGAACGGCACCGTCTCCTCGCCGCTCCCCTCGAGGATCAGCGTCTGCACGCGCTCGGGCAGCTTGGTGAACGGCTTTTCCAGGTCGAAGCGGTAGTGCTTCGCCAGGCTCTGCAGCATCTGGAAATAGAACTGGTTGCGGCGGTCCCAGCCCTTGATCGCGCCGGAGGCCAGCGACAGCTGCGGAAACGCGACCACGCGCTTGGGGTCGAAGAAGCTGATCGTGCCCAGGCCGTCGCAGCGCGGGCAGGCTCCGGCGGGATTGTTGAACGAGAACAGGCGCGGCTCGAGCTCGGCCAGCGCGTAGTTGCAGACCGGGCAGGCGAACTTGGCCGAGAACAGGTGCTCCTTGCCGGTGTCGAGTTCCAGCACGATCGCGCGCGAGTCGCCGTGGCGCAGCGCCGTCTCGTACGACTCGGCCAGCCGCTGCTTCATGTCGGGGCGCACCTTCAGCCGGTCGACCACGACCTCGATGGTGTGCTTGGTCGTCTTGGCGAGCTTCGGGATGGCGTCGATCTCGTGCATCCTGCCGTCGACGCGGACGCGCACGAAGCCCTTGGCGCGCAGCTCGATGAAGAGCTCGGCCTGCTCGCCCTTGCGGTTGACCACCACCGGCGCGAGGATCGCCAGCTTGGTGTCCTCCGGGAACGCGAGCGTCGCGTCGACCATCTGCGAGATCGTCATCGCGGCGAGCTTCTGCTCCGGATGGTCGGGGCAGTACGGATCGCCGACGCGCGCGAACAGCAGCCGCAGGTAGTCGTGGATCTCGGTGACGGTGCCGACGGTGGAGCGCGGGTTGTGGCTGGTCGCCTTCTGCTCGATCGAGATCGCCGGCGACAGGCCCTCGATCAGGTCGACGTCCGGCTTCTCCATCAGCTGCAGGAACTGCCGCGCGTAGGCCGACAGCGACTCGACGTAGCGGCGCTGGCCTTCGGCGTAGAGGGTGTCGAAGGCGAGCGAGCTCTTGCCCGACCCCGACAGCCCGGTCAGCACGATCAGCTTGTGCCGCGGCAGGTCGAGGTTGACGTTCTTGAGGTTGTGCGTGCGCGCGCCGCGGATGCGGATGTAGTCCATGCAGTCCCGTATGCCGTTCTCTATGCTGTTTCGATGCTGGTCCGGCCTGCGCTTTCCTTCCGCGACGGCCCCGGATCCGGCCCGTGGGGACGGTCCTGCGGGCCCGTCCCGCCGGCGTGACACCGCCGGTGCCCTGCCGCGGGCCTAGGCCGTCCGGCCGAGGAGGAAGCGCGAGGCAACCTGTTACTATACCGCCATTCGTCCGTCCGTTTCGACTCCGCAGTTTCCCCTTACAGGCAACCCCGTGCGCGATCCCGCCGCGTCCTCGCCCGCCGCGTCCTCGCCCGCCGCACCATCGCCGGTCGCCGCTTCCGCGCCGCCGGCCGCCGATCGTCCCGCCCGCGTGCGCATGACGACCGCCGAACGCCGCGCGACGGCCGGCCTGGCGGGCATCTTCGGCCTGCGCATGCTGGGCATGTTCATCGTGCTGCCGGTGCTCGCGCTGTACGCCGAAGGGCTCCCCGGCGGCGCCGACCACACGCTGGTCGGCATCGCGCTCGGCGCCTACGGACTCGCGCAGGCGGTGCTGCAGGTGCCGTTCGGCTTCGCCTCCGACCGCTGGGGCCGCAAGCCGGTGATCGTCGCCGGCCTGGTCATCTTCGCGCTGGGCAGCTTCGTCGCCGCGTGGGCGCCGACGATCCAATGGACGATCGCGGGCCGCGTGCTGCAGGGCGCCGGCGCGATCTCCGCGGCGGTGCTGGCGCTCACCGCCGACCTCACGCGCGACGCGGTCCGCACCCGCGCGATGGCGGCCATCGGCATGACCATCGGCGCCACGTTCGCGCTGTCGCTGGTCGCCGGTCCGCTGCTCACCAACCTGATCGGCGTGCCGGGCATCTTCGTCCTCACCGGCGTGCTGGCCCTCACGGCCATCGCCGCGCTGCAACGGGTCGTGCCGGTGGCCCCGCCGCCCGCCGCCGCGGCCGAAGGCGACTGGCGGCGCGTGCTCGCCGACGGCCAGCTGCTGCGGCTCAACTACGGCATCTTCGCGCTCCACGCCGCGCTGATGGCGCTGTTCGTGCAGGTCCCGTTCATGCTGCGCGACGCCGGCCTCGCCGCGCCGCGCCACTGGCAGGTCTACCTGCCGGTGCTGCTGGCGTCGATCGTGCTGATGCTGCCGGCGATGATGAACGCCGACCGCCCGGGCCGCAGCAAGCCCATCTTCGTCGGCGCGGTCGCCGTGCTGTTCGTCGGCCAGGCGCTGCTGGCGCTCGCGGGTCCGTCCCTCGCGCTCCTCGTCACCGCGCTGGTCGTCTTCTTCACCGCATTCAACCTGCTCGAGGCCAAGCTGCCGTCGATGGTGTCCAAGTACGCGCCGCCCTCGGCGCGGGGCACCGCCAGCGGCGTCTACTCGAGCGTGCAGTTCCTCGGCGTCTTCACCGGCGGCGCGGTGGGCGGCTGGCTGTCGCAGCACTACGGCCCTCCTGCCGTGTTCGGCTTCTGCCTCGCGCTGACCGCGCTGTGGCTGGCAGCCGGCGCCACGATGAGCGCAGCCCCGGCGTACAATCGCGCCGATCTCACGATGGGAGAAACATAAGATGGCCTCGGTCAACAAGGTAATCCTGCTCGGCAATCTCGGCCGCGATCCGGAAACGCGCTACACGACCGGCGGCGAAGCGGTCACCAACCTGCGCATCGCGACCACCGAGCAGTGGAAGGACAAGAGTGGCGAGAAGCAGGAAAAGACCGAGTGGCACTCGGTCGTGCTGTTCGGCCGGCAGGCGGAAGTCGCCGGCGAGTACCTGAAGAAGGGCCGCTCGGTCTACATCGAGGGCCGGCTGCAGACGCGCAAGTGGACCGACAAGGAAGGCGTCGAGAAGTACTCGACCGAGATCGTCGGCGACCGCATGCAGCTGATCGGCGGGGCGCGTGACAGCGGCGGCGGGGGCGGCGGCGACGTCGAGTTCGGCGGCGGCAGCGGCGGTGGCGCGGCGGGCGGCGGCGGCTCCGGTGGCGGTGGCTGGTGGCGGCGGCGCCGCGCGCGGCGGGTCCAAGCCGCCGGCCAAGAAGACCGACGACTTCGACGACGACATCCCGTTCTAGCCGCCGGCGCTCGCCGGCGGTCATTGCATCCTGACGAATACGACCGGGAAGGTCTGCCGCTGGACCGCCTGGAAATAGCTGCCCCGCAGCTGGTCCTGCTTCGGGTCGTAGGCCAGCGTGTACGTGCTGCCGGGGTAGTTCGGCGCGCGGAGCTCGACGAAGACCTTCAGGACCGAGCCGTCCTTCGTGGCTTCGGCCCTGGCGACGTTGATCGGCTGCGGGTTGAGATACGCCGCGTCGATCCTGCCGCTGGCATCGACCGCCCGCACCTCCAGGATGTAGCCGCCGTCGTTGCGCTGCCAGCGGCCGTGCAGCGGCGCGAAATCGGCACCCTGTCCGCGGGCGGACCCGACGGCGCCGAGCCCGACCATCCACAGCAGGGCTGACGCGACGAGCACGGCGCGACGCCCGCCCGCCCTGGCGCCCTGCCGGGCGGATCCTTGCATCGTTCGAGCTTGCTGGTTCATGTGCCGCGACTCCGGTGAGTGGTGGTGGGTGTCAGCCCTGGTGCCCGGACGGCGCGCCGATCACGCCGCCGCCCAGGCATACGTCGCCTTCATACAGCACCAGGTACTGTCCGGGCGTCGGCGCCCATTGCGGCGTGGCGAACGCCGCGTGCGCCGTGCCGTTCGCGTCGAGCGTGACGGTGCACGGCGCGTCGGGCATCCGGTAGCGCGTCTTGGCGCCGAGCCGCGCGAGCGTGTCCGCGGCGGGTGCCGCGCCGCCGATCCAGTGCAGGTCCGTCGCGTCGACGGTGTCGCGATACAGCCGCGGATGGTCGTGGCCCTGCACCACGACCAGCGCGTTGGCCGCCATGTCCTTGCCGGCGACGAACCACGGCTCGGCGCCCCCATCCCTGGTGCCGCCGATGCCCAGCCCCTGCCGCTGGCCCAGCGTGTAGTAGGCGAGCCCCTCGTGCCGGCCGACCTCGACGCCCTCCGGCGTCACCATCGGGCCCGGCGTGCGCGGCAGGTAGCGCGCGAGGAACTCGCGGAACGGCCGCTCGCCGATGAAGCAGATGCCGGTCGAATCCTTCTTCGCCCAGGTCGGGATGCCCTCGCGCTTCGCGATCGCGCGGACGTCGCGCTTCTGCATCTCGCCCAGCGGGAACAGCACCGGGGCCAGTTGCGCCTGCGTCAGCCGGTGCAGGAAATAGCTCTGGTCCTTGCCGGCGTCGAGCGCCTTCAGCAGCTCGACGCGGGGCGCGCCGCCGGCCGCGTCCTGCTCGTGCGATGAATCCCCGGCGCCCCGCGGCCGCACGCGCCCGATCGGCGCCGACGCGCCGGACCCGTGCGTAATGCCCCGTCGCGATCGCGTCGGCGCCCAGCGCCAGCGCATGGTCGAGGAAGGCGCGGAACTTGATCTCGCTGTTGCAGAGCACGTCGGGATTGGGCGTGCGGCCGGCGCGATACTCGGTCAGGAAGTGCGCGAACACGCGCTCGCGGTACTCGGCGGCGAAGTTGACCGCCTCGAGCTCGATGCCGACGACGTCGGCGACGCTCGCCGCGTCGACCAGGTCCGCGCGCGTCGTGCAATGCTCGTCGGTGTCGTCGTCCTCCCAGTTCTTCATGAAGAGCCCGACGACGTCGAAGCCCTGCTGCTTCAGCAGCCACGCGGCGACCGACGAATCGACGCCGCCCGACATGCCGACCACGACCTTGCGCCGTCGCGCCATCACCCGACCTCGGTGACGGTGGCGAGCGGCAGCCGCCGGCCGGCGCGCCAGTCGTCGACGCATCGCAGCACCAGCGGGCTGCGGTGCACCGCGCGCTTCGCGACCAGTTCGTCGTAGCTCAGCCAGACGGCGCGGACGATGCCCTCGTCGAGCGCGCGGTCGGGTTCGTGGCCGACGACGTCGGCGGCGAAGGCGAAGCGCACGAACGTCGCCCCGGTGTCGACGGCCTGCCAGCGATAGATGCCCACGACCGCGCTCGGCGTGACGCGGTAGCGCGTTTCCTCGAGCGTTTCCCGCACCGCGGCGGCGGCCAGCGTTTCCGCCGCCTCCAGGTGGCCGGCCGGCTGGTTGAGCTTGAGCCCGGAGCGCGTCATCTCCTCGACGAACAGGAACCTGCCGTCGCGCTCGACGATCGTCGCGACGGTGACGGCGGGGCGGGGAATGTCGACTTCACGCATAAAAGAAAAAGGCAGGAACCTCGCGGTCCCTGCCTCGTTCAGGAAAGACCGAGCGCTTACGGCGTCGCGGCCTTCTGCATCGCCTTCTGGGTTTCCGGCGACTTCATGTCCGGCTTGACGGCCTTCGGGTCGTTCTTGGTCGCGGCGACGTTCGCCTTCGCCTTGGCGGCGTCGCCGGCGGTCGTGTTCGCCATCGCAGCGGCTTCGGTGGTCGAGGCAACGGCCTTCTGCTTCGAGCCCTTGTCGGCCAGCGCCTTCGGCTGGCTCTTGGTCGACGCGGCGGCCTTCGAACCGGCGGCGTCCTTCGTGACTTCTTGCTGCGTCGCAGCCTTGGTCGTCGACTCGACGGTCGCCTGCTTTTCCTTCCGCACTTCGGCCTTGGTGGCCGGAGTGGCGGGGGGAGCGGCGGGGGCAGCGGTCTGCGCGGCGGCGACGGAGGCGAACGTGCCGGCGATCAGCGCAATCAGGAGCTTGTTCATGGTGGGTCCTATCTCAGTGGTGGTGGAAGATGCAACGGTTACGCATGATCGGCCGGGTTGTGACGCCAACCTGCAGCGTCGCGGCTCGTTACACGAAATCGCAATGCCAAACGTGAAACCGCAAAACTATAGCTGAAACCAGGAAATTCCGCAAGCCGAACAAGGACTTCGCTCGATCCTGCGGAACCACCGGGGCGCCGATTCCGATACGCCCTGCCGCCATCAACGGAGGCCCGTGCCGCCCGGTTGACAGCATCGGCAAGCTGAAATGGCGCACTGCGGCAATCGATTGATTTTACAGCATAATTTGTCCAAGCCATCGCCAAAGGCGGGCATCGCACGGATACGCGTCGGATGGTCGGGCAGGTCCTGCCAGCCGGCTGCGCCCGGCGGATCACACTCCGGCGACGCCCCTCACCCCGGCGGATCACGCTCCGGCTACGCCCCTCACCGCTCAATCGCGGCGCGCCGGCAACCCGATATCGCGCTGCAGCCAGTCGCGCACCAGCGGCACGGTGATCGGCCGCCGCGTCGCCAGCGAATGGCGATCGAGCGCGGCCAGGTTCGCCAGCAGCGACGCCATGTCGCGCCGGCTGTGCGCCAGCAGGTAGGCGACGACGTCGTCCGCGAGCGAGAGGCCGCGCAGCCGCGCCCAGGCGACGAGCGCCGCCGGCTTCTCCGCGTCCGCCAGCGCCAGGATCTCGAACACCAGCCCCCAGCCCAGCCGCGAGCGCAGGTCGTCGCGCAGCGGCAGCCGGGCCGGCGCGGCGCCGGCGGCCACCAGCAGCGCGCCGCCCGCCGCCTTCAGCGCGTTGTACAGCGTGAACAGCCGTGCCTGCGCATCGGCGTCGGCCGTCTCGACCTGGTCGACCGCGACCAGCGCGGAGCGCGCCAGCACCTGCGGGTCCGCCGCCAGCGCGCCGGGCGAGGCGGCGTAGACGGCCGGCCGGCCCGCCGCCGTCGCCGCCGCGACGGTCGCCCGCAGCAGGTGCGTCTTGCCGACACCGGCGGGGCCCCACAGCACGACGCCGGTTTCGCCGCCGCGTCCCGCTGCGAGCGCCGACAGCACCGCCAGCGCCTCGGCATTGCGCCCGGCGACGAAGTTCGCGAACGCCGGCGGCTCCGGTGGCGCCAGCTCGAAGACGAGTTGTTCCATCATCCGCGGTAGAGCGGCGAATCGACGTACGCCGCGCGCACCCGCCGCAGCGCCACCAGCATCGCCGCGGACACCGGCAGCGCGAGCAGCACGCCGGCGAAGCCGAAGAGCTGCCCGAACGCGAGCAGCGCGAAGATCACCGCCAGCGGATGCAGCCCGATCCGGTCCCCGACGACGTACGGCAGCAGCACGTAGTTCTCGATGAGCTGGCCGACGCCGTAGACGACCAGCACCGCGACGAAACCCGGCCAGCCCGTCCACTGCAGCAGCGCGGCCAGCACGCCCAGCGTGAAGCCCAGGCCGAAGCCGACGTAGGGGATGAACACCAGCAGCCCCGTCAGCAGCCCGATCGGAACCGCGAACTGCAGGCCCGCGATCGACAGCGCGACCGAGTAGTACGCCGCCAGCGACAGCATGACGATCGCCTGGCCGTGCAGGAACTCGGCCAGCACGTGGTCGATCTCGGTCGCCATCCCGCGCGCGTGCGGAAGCCAGCGACGGGGGACGAGTTCGTCGATGCGCGCCACCAGCGACGGCCAGTCGCGCAGCAGGTAGAACATCACGACCGGCACCAGCGCGAGGTTGACCAGCGCCGCCAGCAGCACCGCGCCGCCGCTCCTGACGCCGGAGAGCAGGCGCAGCCCGAGCTCGCGCGCGCTCTCGAGGTTGTCGGTGATGACCTGCTTCAGCGTCGTGAGGTCCAGCGCGACGGCCAGCCCGAGGTTCTCGCGCAGCCACGGCGCGACGTGGACGGAAAAGCCTTCGGCCAGGTCCGGCAACCGGCGCGCGAGCAGCGTGATCTCGGCCTGCACCAGCGGGATCACGACGAAGGCGATGCCCAGCGTGGCGGCCAGCATCACCGCGCAGGCGAGCACGGTGCCCGCCGTGCGGGGCAGGCCCCAGCCCTCGCAACGGCGCACGATCGGGCGGCCGACGTAGGCGAGGATCGCCCCGACCAGGAACGGCGTGAGCACCGGGCCCAGCCAGCGCAGCGCCGCGACCAGCACCAGCACCGCCCCGACGATCCAGAGGTACTGCCGCGGCCTGACCGGCGAATCCGGGGCGCGCGCCGGCGCCTCCGCGGACCGGGGCTCGGACCGGGGCTCGGACCGGCGGCTCGAGCGGGGGCTCGATCGGCGGCCCGATCGGCGGCTCGACCGGCGGCGCAGGCGCCGCCCGCGGTGGCAGCGGCAGGGCGACGGGGTCGGATGCTGGTTCGCGCGAGGGCGGGAGCGAGGCCATCTACGGTAAAATCCACGGTGACGCGCCGGCAACCTGGCCTCGGGCCAACGGTGGCGCGCAAGCGTTCCACTCTACCTGCTGCGCTCGCCCCGGTGCAATTGCCGCCATCCCCAGCCCCGCCGCGTCGGCCGCGCCGCGCCCACCTGACCTTTCCCTCCCGATGACGACCTCCGATCGACCCTCCTCCCCCTCGCTGTCGTACCGTGACGCGGGGGTCGACATCGACGCGGGCGACGCGCTGGTCGAGCGCATCAAGCCGTTCGCCAAGCGGACGCTGCGCCCCGAGGTCATCGCCGGCATCGGTGGCTTCGGCGCGCTGATCGAGATCGGCAAGCGCTTTCGCGAGCCGGTGCTGGTCGCCGGTACCGACGGTGTGGGCACCAAGCTCAAGCTCGCGTTCGCGCTCGACCGCCACGACACCGTCGGCATCGACCTGGTCGCGATGAGCGTCAACGACATCCTGGTGCAGGGCGCCGAGCCGCTGTTCTTCCTCGACTACTTCGCCTGCGGCAAGCTCGACGTCGACGTGGCCGCCGACGTGATCAAGGGCATCGCCGCCGGCTGCGAGCAGGCCGGCTGCGCGCTCATCGGCGGCGAGACCGCCGAAATGCCCGGCATGTACGCCGCCGGCGAGTACGACCTCGCCGGCTTCGCCGTCGGCGTCGTCGAGAAGGGCCGGGCCATCGACGGGCGCTCGATCGCCGTCGGCGACGTGCTGCTGGGCCTCGCGTCGAGCGGGCCGCATTCGAACGGCTTTTCGCTGATCCGCCGCATCGTCGACGCCGCCGGCGCCGACCTTGCGGCGCCGTTCGACGCCGCGCCCGGCGCGCGCACGCTGGGCGAGACGCTGCTGGAGCCGACGCGCATCTACGTGAAGCCGCTGCTCGCGACGCTGGCGGCGGTGCCGGTCAAGGGCATGGCGCACATCACCGGCGGCGGGCTGCTCGAGAACACGCACCGGATGTTTCCCGACCACGTCGGCGCGCGCCTCTACCGCGAGCGCTGGCCGCAGCCGCCGGTGTTCGGCTGGCTGCAGCGGCACGGCAACGTCGCCGACGACGAAATGCACCGCGTGTTCAACTGCGGCATCGGCATGGTCGTCGTCGTCGGTCCCGAACACGCGGACGAAGCCCGGCGCATCCTCGCCGGCGCCGGCGAGACGGTGTACCGCATCGGCGAGGTCGTGCCGCGCGTCGCCGGCACCGCGGCCACCGTGGTCGCCTGAAGCCGAAGCGCACCGGCGGCCTCGCGCCGACGGCGTCCGCCGCGCGACCCGCGGCCCGCGACCGACCCGGTCCCCTCCGCCCCCTCCGCCCCTCGGCCCCTCCGTCCGCCCCCTCCGCGCGACGATGTCGGCTCCCCGCATCACCGTCCTGATTTCCGGCCGCGGCTCGAACCTGGGCGCGCTGCTCGCCGCCCAGCGCGAGAACCGGCTGGGCGGCGGCAGCGTCGCCGCGGTGATCACGAACAACCCGCAGGCGCAGGGCCTGGCGCTGGCGCGGGCGGGCGGCGTGGCCACCACCGTCGTCGACCATCGCGCGTTCGGCGACCGCGCCGCGTTCGACGCCGCGCTGGCCGCCGCGGTCGCCGCCGGCGAGCCGGACCTCGTCGTGCTCGCCGGCTTCATGCGCATCCTCGATGCGGCGCTGGTCCGCCGCTACGAGGGCCGCATGCTCAACGTGCATCCGTCGCTGCTGCCGCTGTACCCGGGGCTGCACACGCACCGGCGCGCGCTGGCGGACGGCGTTCGTCTCCACGGCTGCACCGTCCATTTCGTGACGGCGGACCTCGACCACGGCCCGATCGTCGCGCAGGGCGCCGTCGCCGTGCACGACGACGACGACGAGGCCACGCTCGCCGCGCGGGTGCTCGCGGTCGAGCACCGGCTGCTGCCGACGGCCGTCCGCCTGCACTGCGAGGGGCGCCTGGTCATCGCCGGGGGCCGGGTGCGCGTTAAGGGTGGGGTTCCGCCGGTCGGCGCCTTCGAATCCCCGCGGCCCGACTGAACGCCGGGCGACGACGCGCGGCCCGACTGAACGCCAGGCGACCACGCGTATCGGCGCGCCGGCGTGCCGATACGCGCCGACCCGACCCGGCCAGTGGAATCCGCTGCCGCGGGGAACGCCGCGACCGTCGTGCCCTCCAACTTCGATGACCACCGCCATCGCCCCCTCTTTCGCCGCGCCGGCGAGCCGCGCTCCGGCGTCGCCGCCCAAGTGGCGCCGGCAGGTCCCGCGCGCCCTGCTGTGGGCGCTCGCCGGGTCGCTGCTGCTGCACGTCGCGCTGTCGCTGTGGCCGGTCGACGAAGTCGAGACCCCGGACGCGATTCCGCTGCAGGCGACGATCACCGAGCTGCCGCCGCCGCCGCGACCCGCCCCTCCCGCGCCGGCCCCGAAGCCGCAGCCGAAGCCGCGCCGTGCCGACGCGCCGCCCCCGCCGATCGCCGCGGCGGCACCCGCGCCGCCGGTCGAAACGGCGGCCGGGTCGACGTCCGACGAGGCCGCCGCGGCAGAGGCCGCTGCGGCCGCCGCTGCTGACGCGGCGACGGCGGCGCCGCCCGTGCTGGCGGAAGCCGTCGCGCCCGACGCCCCACCCCCGCCGGCGAAGACCCTCCCGCCGCGCGTCGATCTCGCGTACAAGGTGTACCTGGGCACCCGCGGCTTCCTGATCGGCGAAGCGACGTACCGCTTCGAGCATGCGGACCACCAGTACCGGATCTCGACCGTCGGCGAGGCGCGCGGACTGGCGGCGCTGCTGCTGCGTGGCCAGGGCAAGCTGGAAAGCCGCGGCACGATCACCGCGGCGGGCCTGCAGCCGTACGAATTCATTGCCGAGCGCGGCTCGCGCGACCGCCGCGAGCGCGCCACCTTCGACTGGGAGTCCGGCATCGTGACCCTGCACGAGGACAAGACCGCGGCGCTGACGCTGCCGACCTTCGATCCGCTCGCGCTGATGTGGCAGTACTACTTCTCGCCCCCGACGACCGGCCAGCAGACGATCAGCATCGCCACGACGCGGCGCGTCGCGACGTACACCGTCACGCGCACCGGCACCGAGAAGATCGCGTGGCCGAACGGCGAGCTCGACACCGAGGTGTGGCACCGCGTCTCCGAGGACGGCAAGACCGACGCCCTGATCTGGCTCTCGCCCAAGCTGAACTTCATTCCCGTGAAGATCCGGGTCAGCCACACCGACCGCGGCACGCTGGAAGTGATGCTCGATGCGATCCGCGTCGACGAGCCCGACCGCGAGGGGACATCCCGGGCGGCGCCTCAAGCGGCGCCTCAAGCGGTAGGCGTCCCCAGGCAGCGTCGACGTCGGCGTCCCCGGCAGCGTCGACGGTAGCGCCCTCGGCAGCGTCACCCCCGGCGACGCCCGCGGCAACACCCACCGCGACGCTCCTGCCCGCGCCGGTGACGCCATGACCGTTCGTCCGAACCAGATCGCCGCGCTCGCCGACGCGATCGCCGCGCTGCAGACGCTGACCGGTCCCGCCGACACGCTGCTGCGCCAGTTCTTCCGCGCGCACCCGGAGGCCGGGCGTGCCGACCGCGCGTTCATCGCCGAGGGCGTGTTCGCCTGGCTGCGGCGACGCCGGTCGCTGGAGGCGCTGGCCGAGACCGCGAGTCCGCGCGCGCTGGCGCTGGCCGTCGCGACGCGCGAGCTGGGACTGTCGGTGCGCGAGCTCGAGCCGCTGGTTTCCGAGCGCGATGCCGTCTGGCTGCGCGCGTTCAAGACCCGGCTCGCGACGCCGCTGCCGCCCGCCGTCGCCGCCGACCTGCCCGACTGGCTGTGGGAGCGGCTCGGCGCCGCGATCGGCGACGCCGAGCGCACGGCGCTGGCGCAGGGCATGCTCGCCGCGGCGCCGCTCGACCTGCGGGTCAATCCGCTGAAGACCACCCGCGACGCGGCGCGCGCGGCGCTCGCCGCCTCCGGCATCGACGCCAGGCCCACCGCGTACTCGCCGCTGGGCCTGCGCATCGCGGGGCGGCCCGCGATCAACGAGCATCCGCTGTTCCGCGACGGCGCGATCGAAGTCCAGGACGAGGGCAGCCAGCTGGTCGGCCTGCTGCTGGCGCCGAAGCGCACCGACATGGTCGTGGACTTCTGCGCCGGGGCCGGCGGCAAGACGCTGCTGCTCGGCGCGCTGATGCGCTCGCAGGGTCGGCTGTACGCGTTCGACGTCGCCGAGAAGCGCCTCGCCAACCTGAAGCCGCGGCTCGCGCGGTCGGGACTGTCGAACGTGCACACGCAGCTGATCGCGCACGAGCGCGACGCGAAGGTGAAGCGCCTGGCGGGCAAGATCGACCGCGTGCTGGTCGACGCGCCCTGCACCGGCTTCGGCACGCTGCGGCGCAATCCCGATCTCAAGTGGCGGCAGGGCGAGCGCGACCTGGCCGAGCTCGTCGACAGGCAGCGGACGATCCTTCGCGCCGCCGCCACGCTGGTCAAGCCGGGCGGCCGCCTCGTCTACGCGACCTGCAGCGTGCTGCCCGACGAGAACGAGGCGCAGGTGGCGGCATTCCTCGCCGAGCACCCGGGGTTCGTCGCGATCGACGCCGCGACGGAGCTCGCGCGCGCCGGCGTGGCGCTCGACACCGGGCCGATGCTGCGGCTCTCGCCGCACCGGCACGGCTGCGACGGCTTCTTCGCGGCCGTGGTCGAACGACGCAGCTGAGTACCGCGTCCGCGATCGCACCGACGCGGCCCCGCTCCGGCCGCGCGCGTGCAGTCGGCGCCACGGGCATCGGCGCCGCGGGCAACGGCGCGAAATCCGGTAGACTCACGCCCGTGATTTCCTCCATCGATTTCAGCCGGATCGAAGCCGCGCTGACCACGACGCGCGGCTGGATCGAGCTCGGCCTGGTGCTCGCCTGCATCGGCGTCGCGTACCTCGTCGACCGGCGGATCGAGCGGGCGCGCGAGGCGCGCCGCGCCGCGACCGGCTCGGCGGGACTTCACGGCAGCGTGGTCCGAGCGATCTTCCCCGTCGTCGCGCTGCTGCTGCTGGCCATGCTGCGCGTCGCGCTGAAGTCCTGGCCGCCGTTCTTCGTCAACATCGCGCTGCCGGCGTTCTACGCGCTGGTGGCGATCCGCCTGCTCGTGTACGGGCTGCGGCGGATGTTCCCCAACAGCCGCTGGCTGCCGTCGTCCGAGCGCGCGATCGCGTTCACCGTCTGGGGCGCGGTGGTGCTCTATTTCGTCGGCGTGCTGCCGGAAATGGAGCGCATCCTGGACGAGGTCTACCTGCCGCTCGGCAAGGGCGAGACGTCGCTGCTGACCGTCGGGAAGGGGCTCGCGGTGGTGGCGCTGACGCTGGTGGCCACACTCTGGGTGTCGGGCCTGGTCGAGCAGCGGCTGCTGTCGCTGCCCTCGACCGACATGAGCATGCGCGTCGTGCTCGGCAAGGCGGTGCGCGCGGTGATGATCGTCGTCGGCGTGCTGATCGCGCTCCGGGCAATCGGGTTCGACCTCACGCTGCTGTCGGTGTTCGGCGGCGCGCTGGGCGTCGGCATCGGGCTGGGCCTGCAGAAGCTCGCGAGCAACTACATCGCGGGGTTCACGATCCTGCTCGACCGGTCGATCCGGCTGGGCGACATGGTCACCGTCGACGGCCGGCAGGGCCTGGTGTCCAAGGTGACGTCGCGCTACGTCGTCGTGCGCAGCCTCGACGGCGTCGAGGCGATCGTGCCCAACGAGACGCTGGTCACGACGACGGTGCTGAATCACTCGTACACGTCGCGCGAGGCCCGGATGGCGATCACGATCGGCGTGGCCTACGACACCGACATCCCGAAGGCACTGGCGCTGATGGAAGCCGAGGCCCGCACCCAGCCGCGCGTGATGACCGCACCGAACGGGCCGATGGCGTTCCTCGCGCGGTTCGGCGAGTCGGCGGTCGAACTCGAGCTCGGCGTCTGGATCGCCGACCCGGAGAACGGCCAGCTCGCGCTGCGCAGCGTGCTCAACCAGGGCATCCTGGCGGCGTTCCGGGCCAACGGCATCACCATTCCGTTCCCGCAGCGGGAAGTGCGGGTCGTCAACGCCGGCGACCTCGTCCGGGCTGCGCCGGCGATCGACCGCGGGGGCCGCCGGCCCGACTTGACCTGCGTCAGACAGTCGCACCCCCCGGCAGCGTATAATCCGCCGACTCCAACTTGCGTCCGCCCGGCGCTTGCCCGGCGGCCCCCACTGCGCCTACATGAATGATTTCCTGAACTTCGTCGCCCACGGCCTGGCCCCGCTGCCCTGGTGGGGCTACATCGTCGTCGCGCTCGCGCTGACGCACATCACCATCGCCGCGGTGACGATCTACCTGCACCGGCATTCGGCGCACCGGGCGCTGGACCTGCATCCGGCGGTCGCGCATTTCTTCCGCTTCTGGCTGTGGCTGACCACCGGGATGGGCACCAAGGAATGGACGGCGATCCACCGCAAGCACCACGCCAAGTGCGAGACCGACGAGGATCCGCACAGCCCGCAGACGCGCGGCCTGTCGAAGGTGTTCTGGCAGGGCGCCGAGCTGTACCGCGCCGAGGCGAAGAACGCCGAGACGCTGGACAAGTACGGCCGCGGCACCCCGGACGACTGGGTCGAGCGCAACGTCTACACCCGCTTCTCGTGGCACGGGCTGGGCCTGATGCTGATCATCGACCTGATGCTGTTCGGCGCCGCCGGCCTCTCCATCTGGGCCGTGCAGATGATGTGGATCCCGGTCAACGCGGCCGGCATCATCAACGGCATCGGCCACTACTGGGGCTACCGCAACTTCGAGTGCGCCGACGCGTCGACCAACATCGTGCCCTGGGGCATCCTGATCGGCGGCGAGGAGCTGCACAACAACCACCACGCCTTCGGTTCGTCGGCGAAGTTCTCGTCGCGCTGGTTCGAGTTCGACCTGGGCTGGATGTACATCCGCATCCTCGCGTTCCTCGGCCTCGCGAAGGTGCGCAAGGTGGCGCCGAGACTGACGGTCGAGCCCACCCCCAAGCCGGTGCCGGACCACGCGACGCTGCAGGCGGTGATCACCCATCGGTACACGGTCGCGGCCGACTACGCGCGCGAGCTCAAGTCCGCCTGCGCGGCCGAGATCGACAAGCTGCGCGATCGCGCCAGCCGCGGTGCCGACCTGCCCGCTCCTGCCCCGTCGTTGCGCCGGCTCAAGGCCTGGCTGGCGACGGCCAGCGCCAACGCGTTGCCCGAGCGGGACCGCCCGGCCATCGCCTCGGCGATGGAGCGGAGCAAGTCGCTGGCGACGATCTACGCGATGCGCCAGGAGCTCAACGCGCTGTGGGAGCGGTCGACCGATTCGAGCGAGCAGCTGCTCGCCCGGCTGCAGGACTGGTGCCACCGCGCCGAGACGTCGGGCATCGCGCCGCTGGCGCGGTTCTCGGTGGGCTTGAAGCGCTACGCCTGATCCCGCAGCGACGGCCGGCGCCCGCCGGCCGCAAAGAAAATGCCCGCAGTCGCCTGCGGGCATCGTCGGGGCGGGAGTGCGCGGCGTCGCCGCGCCGTCGCTGCGTCAGCAGCCGCCCTTCTTCTTCTTGGGTTCGGCGGCGGCCTTCGCGGTGCCCTGCTTGGCGATCACCAGGTCCTTGATGTCGTTGTAGACGTTCTCGGGGACGATCTTGCGGTCGACGAGCTCGTTCTTGCCCTTGTACGGGCGGCCCTTGATGATCGCATCGGCGCGCACTTCGCCGATGCCCTTGAGCTTGATCAGGTCCTCGCGCGACGCGCTGTTGAGGTCGAGCAGGGCCTCGGTCTTGGCCGGGGCGGCCGCGGCGGGCGCCGCCGGTGCAGCCGGGGCGGCCTTCGCCGGTGCCGGCGCAGCCGGGGCGGTCTTGGCGGCGGGGGCGGCCGCCTGGGCGATCCTGGTGGGTTCGTCCTTGGCGACGGCGGTGCCGGCCGTGGCGAGCAGCGCGACGGCGAGCGCGGCGATGAGCTTGTTCATGGTTTTCTCCTGTCTGGCGGGTGGGTTGGGGCGAAATGCCCGGCGATTCTAGCCGCTTCCGGCCCATTCCACACCGGGAACGCGCGCGCGGCGCAAAAAAAACGGCCCGCGAAGGGGCCGTTCTTCCTGATGCTGCCGGCTCTCGAGCGAGCTCGACGCGCCTACTTGAGCTTCGTTTCCTTGTACTCGACGTGCTTGCGGACGACGGGATCGTACTTCTTGATCGCCATCTTCTCGGGCATCAGCTTCTTGTTCTTCGACGTCGTGTAGAAATGGCCGGTGCCGGCCGTCGACTCGAGCTTGATCTTTTCGCGGACCTTGGAGGCCATGGTCTAGCGTCCTTTCGTCGGGAGGTTCAGACGTGCTCGCCGCGGGCGCGCAGGTCGGCGAGCACCGAGTCGATGCCGTTCTTGTCGATCGTGCGCAGCGCGGCGTTGGTCAGGCGCAGATTGACCCAGCGGTTCTCGCTTTCCACCCAGAACCGGCGACGCTGCAGGTTCGGGAGAAAACGACGCTTGGTCTTGTTGTTCGCGTGCGAAACGTTGTTGCCCACCATCGGGGCCTTGCCGGTCACTTGACAGACTCGAGCCATGGCTCGCTCCTTGAAATCTGGGGTTGCTGCAAAGCTCGAAATTATAGCGCGGAACCGGACAAAACAGCAAGCCGCGGAAAATCAGGGGCTTGGCGGCCGCGGCGGACCCTTCGACGGGCGCGCGGGAACTCCTCCATCGGCGCCGGCGGCCCTGCCCCGGGGCCCGCCCCGTCCGCTACAGCAACCCCCGCTCGGCCAGCGACGTGAGCCGGCCGCCGGCGACGACGAAATGGTCGAGCGTGCGGATGTCGACCAGCGCCAGCGCCTGCTTCAGCGCCTGGGTGAGGAGCTCGTCGGCGCGGCTGGGCTCGGCCACCCCGGACGGGTGGTTGTGGGCGAAGATCATCGCCGCGGCGTTGCGCGCCAGCGCCGCCTTGACGACCTCGCGCGGGTAGACGCTGGTCTGCGCCAGCGTGCCGCGGAAGAGCTCCTCGCCGGCGATCAACCGGTTCTGGCTGTCGAGGTAGAGCCCGACGAAGACCTCGTGCGGGCGGCCGGCCAGGAGCTGCCGCAGGTATTCCCGCACCGCCTGCGGCGAAGTGAGTGCGTCCGCTCCCGCCGCCGCCTCGGCCGCCGCCCGGCGACCGATTTCCGCCGCCGACGCGAGCCGTGCCGCCCGTGCCGGACCCACGCCCCGTACCGCCGCCAGCGCCGACGGCATCGCCGCCACCAGTCCGGCCAGCCCGCCGCAGCCGCCGACGACCTCGCGCGCAACCGCCAGCGCGGAGCGTCCGGCGACGCCGGTCCCGAGCAGCACCGCGACCAGCTCGGCGTCGGTCAGGCCGGCGACCCCGCGCGCGAGCAGCCGTTCGCGCGGCCGCTCGGCCGCGTCCGGTCCGCCCGCCTCGGGCGCGGTCACACGACCGATCGCCGGCGAAATCGGGACCGCATTCGCCGCCGTTTCCCGTTCCGACTCCCGCCCCGATGCCGGGTGCCGTCGCCGGGTGCGCATCGCCGAAGTCTCCATGCGGCCCAGTGTAAACTTCACCGCTCCGGTCCCTCCATCGGCCGGATGGACGACATCGTGGCCACGCGCCCTCCTGCCACCCCTCCCGCTGCCACCTCTCCCCCTGCGACCCTCCCGACTGCCGGCGCCGCGAACTCCCGCGGCCACTGCGATCGCCTCGTCCGCGGCAGCTGTTCCTGCGGCCAGCGGCGGCGGCCTCACCCGCGTCGTGCTCGGCGTCACCGGCGGCATCGCCGCGTACAAGGCCGCGGAACTGACGCGGCTGTTCGTCAAGGCCGGCGTCGCCGTCGACGTCGTGATGACCGACGCCGCGACGCGGTTCGTCGCGCCGATCACGTTCCAGGCGTTGTCCGGCCGGCCGGTGCTGACCGACCTGTGGGCGTCCGGCAGCGACAACGGCATGGGCCACATCGACCTCTCGCGCGGCGCCGACCTCGTCGTGATCGCGCCGGCGTCGGCCGACTTCCTGGCGAAGCTGGCCCAGGGCCGCGCCGACAATCTCCTCTCGACGCTCTGCCTCGCCCGCGACTGCCCGCTGGCCGTGGCACCCGCGATGAACCGGCAGATGTGGAGCCACGCCGCCACGCAGCGCAACGTCGCGCAGCTCGTCGCCGACGGCGTCGCGGTGCTGGGACCCGGCAGCGGCGACCAGGCCTGCGGCGAAGTCGGCGACGGCCGCATGCTCGAGCCCGAGGAGATCTTCGCCGCGGCGATCGCGCTGGTGCAGCCCAAGGTCCTCGCCGGCAAGCGCGTGCTCGTCACCGCCGGGCCGACCTTCGAGGCGATCGACCCGGTGCGCGGCATCACCAATTCGAGCTCGGGCCGCATGGGTTACGCGCTGGCGCAGGCGGCCGCCGAGGCCGGCGCCGACGTGACGCTGGTCAGCGGGCCGACCGCGCTGGCCACCCCTCGGGGCGTGACCCGCGTCGACGTCGTCAGCGCCGCCGACATGGCGCGCGCCGTCGACGCGCGCGTCGCCGGTTGCGACGTCTTCGTCGCCGTCGCCGCCGTCGCCGACTACACGCCCGCCGCGCCGTCCGAACGCAAGCTGAAGAAGGACGGCGCGCCGCTGACGCTGACGCTGCAGCCGACCGTCGACATCCTCGCCCGCGTGGCCGCCCGCGCCGACGCGCCGTACTGCGTCGGCTTCGCCGCCGAAAGCCACGACGTCGAGGCGCACGCGCAGGACAAGCGGCGGCGCAAGAACGTGCCGCTGATGATCGCCAACCGCGCGCAGGACGCGCTGGGCGCCGCCGACAACGCCGTCACGCTGATCGACGACACCGGCGCGCACCCGCTGCCGCGCATGGAAAAGCTCGCGCTCGCGCGCACGCTCGTCGCCGAGATCGCGCGTCGCCTCCCGGCCAGACAATGAACGCCCCTCCGACCATCGAACTGCGCGTGCTCGACGAGCGCATCCGCCCCCACCTGCCCGCCTACGCGACGCCCGGCTCCGCCGGCATGGACCTGCGCGCCTGCATCGACGCGCCGCTCGTCGTCGCACCCGGACGGACCGAGCTGGTGCCGACGGGCGTCTCGATCCACATCGGCGACCCCGGCCTCGCCGCGGTGATCCTGCCGCGCTCCGGACTGGGCCACAAGCACGGCATCGTGCTCGGGAATCTCGTCGGCCTGATCGACAGCGACTACCAGGGCCCGCTGATGGTGAGCTGCTGGAACCGCGGCCACGAGCCGTTCACGCTGCACCCGCTCGACCGCCTCGCCCAGCTCGTCATCGTGCCGGTGGTGCAGGCGCGGTTCGAGGTGGTGGAGAGCTTCGCGGAGAGCGCGCGGGCGGGGGGCGGGTTCGGCAGCACCGGGCGCGGCTGAATCGTGCCGCGCGCATGAACCACGCGTTCGTGGTTCCCGTGTACGGCGACTCGCCGTATCTCGGCGACTGCCTCGCGTCGCTGCAGCGGCAGACGCTGCCCGGCAGCGAGATCCTCGTCACCACGTCGACGCCGTCCCGCCAGATCGAGGCCGTTGCGGCCGAGCACTCGGTCGAGCTGCGGGTCAATCCGAAACGCGGCAACATCGGCAGCGACTGGAACTTCGCGCTGACCGCGACCGGCGCCGACCTGGTCACGCTGGCGCACCAGGACGACTGCTACGAGCCCCGCTACGCCGAGACGCTGCTGGCCGCGATGCGCGCGCGGCCCGGCGCGCTGATCGCGTTCTGCGACTACCGCGAGGTCACGCACGCCGGGCCCCGTCCCGACAATCTCAATCTCCACATCAAGCGGCTGATGTGCCGGGCCAACTTCGGCCGCCGCGATGCGTTGACGTCGGTCTCCGCGCGGCGGCGACTGCTGTCGCTGGGCAACCCCATCTGCTGCCCGAGCGTGATCCTCAACCGGGCGCGCGTCCCCGATTTCCGGTTCGTCGAGTCGATGCGCAGCAATCTCGACTGGGACGCCTGGATGCGCCTGGCCGAGTGCCCCGGCGACTTCATCTACGTCCGCGAACCGCTGGTCGTCCGCCGGATTCACGCGCAGAGCGAGACGTCGGCGGCGATCGCCGACCGGCAACGCGAGGCGGAGGACCGTCAGATGTTCGGACGGGTCTGGCCGGGACCGGTGGCCGCGCTGATCACCCGTGTCTACCGCGCCAGCTTTCGGGCGAATCGAAGCTGACCGGCCAGCATGATCGACTCCCGTGGTTTGGGCGCGCCGCGGATTCCGGTCGGGAGACCGCCCGCGAAGCCCCGCTGCCGAAGCGCCTATGCCGGCCGCGGCAACAGGCAAGCGACGCCAATGGTGATGAGCACGATGCCGGCCCATTGGACCGGCCCCAGCCGCTCGTCGAAGAACACCCACGCCAGCACCGCCATCAGCAGGTAGAAGCCCGATCCCAGCATCGCCACGGCAACGCCGACCTTCTCCTGCGTGAGCACGACGATCCAGAGCGCGTAGCCGAGGACCTGCAGCACCAGCGAAATCCAGACCGGCGGCGACCCGGCGGCCGCGACGAAGAACTGCAGCAGCCCGGGATAGGCCGAAGGCGCCCCGATGTCGTTGACCGCGCGCTTGAGCAGCAGCTGGCTCGCCGCGGAGTTGCAGACGACCACGAGAATGAGGAATTTGGTCAGCATGGCGCTCCTGTCATCGCCAGAATACCAGCGCGTAGTTGGGCCGGTCCCGCTCGAACAGGGAGGTTTCCTTCCAGCGCACACCGTTCACCGCGCGCCGCATCGCCGCGACCAGCTCGTCGCGGCCGATCAGGCGGACCGAACGATCGCCGCTGACGAACCGGTCCGACAGGTAGCCGAGCGTCGCGCGAAAATGTCCCGGTTCGACGTCCTTGAAAACGATGCGGAGGTCCGGCGACTGGCGCAGCAGCCCGGCGATGGTCGCGAAGAACGCGTCGCGCTCCGCGACCGGAATGTGGTGCACCACGTCGGCGATCAGCAGGACGTCGGGCAACTCGTCCGCCGGGCCGGGGAAATCCTGCAGGCGGGTTGCGGGGAGGCACCGGACGCGGTGGGCGTGCCTCGCCTCGATCCACTGGCCGACGACCGGTGCGACGTCCATCGTCGTCACGCGGATGTCGTCGCGGCGGTCGAGCAGCGCATTGAGCGGCTCGCCGTCGCCACCGCCGACGTCGAGCACGTGCGCCCGCGGCGGAATCTCCGCGGCGATCGCGTCCGCGGCCTTGCCGAGGTCGACGAACAGCGCCCGGTACGCACGGCCGGCGACGCGCGACCCGCGCTCACCGAGCAGCGTGCGGGCGAGCCGGCCCGGCGTCATCGCCGCACGGGCCGCCGCGGCGTCAGATGCGCGCGCGGACGACATAGCCGAAGGACAGCAGCGGGAACAGCCACTCGACGACGTTGACCGCCCGCTCGCCGGACGCGACCAGAAGCCCGCCCACGCCGGGATGACGCGCGCGCATCTCCGGGAACGAGGCGCGATAGGGGATTACGTCCCACGACGCGAACCCGGCGCGGCGGCACAGCGTGTGCAGCGTCTTGAACGACTGGATGCAGAGGTGGTCGTGGTGCGTCGACTCGCGCGATGCGAGCCCGATCGCCACGTTGTGCGCGGCGGTGGCGTTGGGCGTGGTCAGGATGAGCATTCGTCCGTGCAGGCGTTCGATCGACGCCAGCGACTGGAGGAACTGCAGCGGATTCGGCAGGTGCTCGATCAGTTCTCCGGCGACGACGACGTCCGGCGTGAAGCTCCCGCGCTGCAAGCAAGCCGCCGAGATCGGTCACGTCGCCGCGCACGATCTCGGCGTTCGGCGCGGTCGGCAAGCCCTCGGCGGGGACCCGCGGTGAGCTGTCGACGCCGACGACGCGCGCGGCCACCTGCGCGATCGCCTCGTGCAGCCAGGTACCACGGCCACGCTTGGCATCGACGGCGGTTTCGTCCATCGCCCCCAGGTCGAGGACGGATTTGCCGCGGCACTGCGCGACGACGAAGGGGATGCGGTCGACCGGGCGCGGCACGCGCAGGCGTTCGAGCGGCTCGTAACGCAGTTCCATTGGCACTGGCGTCGGCATCAGTCCGCGATCCCGCCGAACGCCGATGCGAACCGCTTCGAGCAGTCGATGGGTTGCGGACCCTGCGCCCAGTCGGCGGCGGCGCCGATCTCGATCGGATCGCCACCACGCAGGGAGTTGTAGTACGTGACCTTCCCGTCCTCGATCCACACCTGCATTTCCGTGCCCATGGAGTAGCGACGCATCCACTGCGGCGCCTGCTTCGGTCACCGGACCCGGGGGGTGGAAGAGGTTCGGACACGCCGCCTCGACTCGATCGAATATCGGCGCGACCGCCTTCGCGCCGGCGGCGTAGGCAAGCGCTTCCTCCGGCGCCGGCAACAGTCGGCAGCTGATGAAGTGGGTCCATTCGCGACGCTCGCCCGCCTGGCGCGAGGTCGCACGCAGGTTCCCCTCGACCCGGAGAAACTCGCAATCGGACGGATCGACCCGAAGTCCGAAGCGGCGGACATGGATCGCCAATCCCGCGGGGGAACCCGGCAGCGTCGCCCGATCGACGGCGCCGGGCGGGAGCGGCATCAGCAGACGGAGGCGGCCGACGTTGCGTTCGATCATTGCCTGCGTCCGCGACCCACCCGGATGATCGGGACCGATGACGTGGAATCCCCCCGTGTTGATCATGCCCGAGTCGGGATGCAGGAACGGCAGCAGACCGCTGCCGGAGAGGAACGCCACCGACAGGAACAGGTGCGGCTCCTGCACCAGGCGCGCGGGGACCTCGACCCGCGCCCAGGGGCCCTCCCACGCGAGACCTTCCCGCTTCAGGTCAGCACCCATGACAAGTTGCACCGCCTGTCCGGCGAGCAGCAGCAGGACGAGCACCGTCGTCGCGTCGCGCCAGCGCAGGTAGACCCGTTGGAGCACGAGGGCGAGGACCGCGCTTGCCACGCCGGCCATCGGCAGGAAATAGCGGCTGTTGCCGGACTGCTGCAGCCACAGGCACCAGGCGAAGCCGAGCCCTGCCAGCAGCCCGCCGAGTACCCGGTTCGACGCGGCAGCGCCGGCTTCGTGCACCCGCAACGCCGTCGACGAACCGTCGGCGATCGCGCCGGCGCGGCGTCGCCACCACCTATCGCGCAGCGCGAGTGCGCCCCAGACCGCGAGCATCGCGACCAGCGCCGCATAGCGGAGGTCGGGCGCGCTGGGCTCGGTGTGGACCATGGTGCGCGCCGAGAGCATCCGGAACGGCCGCAGCAGGAAATCGGACAGCGATGCCGGGAGGAAGCGCTCGTAGCGCAGCGGCGCGGTCGGAAAGTCCGGCGACGCGAACCATTGATTGAAAAGCGGCAGGACCGGATTGCCGAAGTGCTGCCAGACGGTCAGGCCCCAGGGGAGCGCAACGGCGACGAACACGACAACGCACGCAAGCCCGTAGCCAAGCACGCCGCGGGCGCGCTGCGCCCACGAGCCCGGCAGGAAGACGAGCGCCGGGACGATGGCCACCGCATAGATGGCGTTCGACAGCTTGAGCGCGGCGGCGAATCCGCACAGCGCGCCGGCGAGAACCAGAAGCGCGAGGCGGCCGCTGCGCAACGCATGGGCGAGCGCGAGCCACCCGCCGACGACGAAGACGCCGGTCGAGATGTCGGCGATCGTCGTACCGACCTCGTTGAGCAGGATCGGACACGCTGCCGCCAGCACGACCCCTAGGAACGCGAACGGCCATGGCGCCGAACTGGGGCCACGCAGCCCGCTCGCGACGCCGATCTCGAACACCAGCCAGAGAATCGTCGCGTGGAACGCCGCGAACGTGACAGCGATCCATAGCGCCGGGGTCCCCGCTTTCACCATCAGGTACAGCGGCACGTACGCGTACGGATTGAGGTACGACGGTGCGCCCGCGGCGAAGAAGTCCTGCCCGAAGCGGTCGTTGAGCGCGCTGAAGCCGAGGTAGAGGTGGTAATTCAGCGCATCCCAGTGCAGGTCCTTGCCCTGGACCACGGTCCAGCCCAGCACGAACAGCAGCGATGCGGCGTAGGCGAACGCCCGCCACTTTGCGACGGTGCCGGAACGGACCGATCGCCGCGGCATGCGCCGGCCCGGCCAACCGCGCGCCGAGGTACGCGCTCAACGCCTTGCCCCCGGCCCCGACAACGGCTGCAGTGGCTCGACGAAGCTCACCACGAACGACGCGAACACGATGTCGGCGCCGGCGATCATCAGTGTCACCGACGGAATGGCCCAGCGCATCATCGCCGCCGGGTCGAGCGCCGCAAGCTGCGCCCCGAACCAGAGGTCGACGGAGTGAACGGCGAGCGCCAGGCCGGCAAGAGCCGTGCAGGTGCCGATGACGATCCCGCGTTCCAGCGTGAACAGCCGCAGGAAGCGCTCGAGCGACGGCGTCATCGGCAGAACGCCGCGGACGTAGCCGATCGACCGCGACATCACCGAGAACGCGACCAGTTGAAGGCCGAGGATCGAGGCGCCGGCGGCGTAGAGCATCGTGTGGATGTCGAAACCGACGCCCCGCACGACGATCGGGCCGCGGAGGATCGCCGCCTGCGCCAGCAGCCCCACCGCGAGCAGCGCCAGCCCCGGATAGAGCAGCAGCCAACGCGGACTCATCAGCAGCAGGAACCGAAGATGCCGCCAGCCGTCGCGCCAGCTGCGCAGGTGCGGCGGCCGCGACCGGCCGTCGCGGCGACAGGGTCGTCGGCACCTCGCCGATGCGCAGTCCCGCCAGCGTCGCCTTCACCACCATCTCGCTGGCGAACTCCATCCCCGGGGACACGAGCCCGAGACCGGCGATCGCGCCGGCGGTCGAAGCCGCGCAGTCCACAGTGGAAATCGCCGATGCCCGAACGGAACAGCACGCGACCGATGAAGCTCAGCACCGGGTTGCCGAGGAACCGGTGCAGCGGCGGCATCGCGCCGGGAGCGATGCCGCCGGCGAAGCGATTGCCCATCACCAGCTGGTCGCCCTCGCGCAGCCGATCGACGAAGGCATCGAGGCGCCCGAAGTCGTAGCTGTCGTCGGCATCGCCCATGATCACGTAGCGGCCGCGCGCCGCGACGATGCCGGCGATCAGCGCGGCGCCGTAGCCGCGGCGGGGCACCGGCACGACCCGGGCGCCCGCCGCCTCGGCGAGGCGCTGCGAGCCGTCGGTGGAACCGTTGTCCGCGACGACCACCTCGCCGGCGATCCCGGTGCGGCGCAGAAACGCGAGCGCCTTGCCGACGCAGACCTCGATCGTCTCGCGCCTCGTCGAGGCAGGGCATCAGCACGGTGAGTTCGACGTCCGCGGCGCGCGGCGACGTCGCGTCGGCAGGTGCGGTCGGCGGGGCGTTCACCACGGGCGCGTTCAACAGGGCCGTTCCACGGGTTTCTCGATCTCGGCGTCATGGTACTTGCGATCGGCGCATCCCGTCCTGAATCGTCGGCGTTGCGCCGGCGCAGGGCCGGGCGCAGCCCGATCGAATGGGGGGCGCGACCGAAACGAAAGCGGGGCGCCTTCGCGCCCCGCTCCCTTGTTCAGCGGTCCGGCGTCGAGCCGGACCGGATCCGCGTTACTGACGCAGGTTGGACGGGAGGCAACGCTCTTCGCCGTCCCAGGCGGTGCGCGCCCAGGTGATCGAACCGGTCTGGTCCGTCGGCGTGATGCGTCAGCGACGGCGTCGCCGAGCCGCAGGTGTTGGCGCTGAGGCCGGCGTAGAGGATCGTGATCGCGCCGTCCTCCACGGTCACGGACGTGACGTTGTTGCCCTTGATCGTCGCCGCAGCGGCAATGCCGGCCATGGCGTTGTCCGCCGGGTAGCCGCCCTGCGAGCTGTAGTACTCGGAGACCGCCGTCTTGGCGCCGGCGGCGAGCTGCAGGCCTTCCGACGACCTTGGCCCGGTTCGTGTATTCCGCGTACTGCGGGATGGCGATGGCCGCCAGGATGCCGATGATCGCGACAACAATCATCAGTTCGATCAGGGTGAAACCTTGTTGAACGCGCTTCATGGTTTAGCTCCGTAGCGTGTGTTGTGAAAGACCCGTGTGAAAGACCCGATGCAACCCGTAAAACTACGCATCCAGCGATGCTGGTCCTTCTAACGCAACGGGTGTGCCAGCGCGTGCCAACGGCCTTCGGCCGGATGGATTGCTCGCGCAACACATTGTTTTAACAATCGTTTTTGTGATTCGCCCTA
The DNA here is from genome assembly GCA_963810815.1 of uncultured beta proteobacterium. Taxonomy (GTDB): domain Bacteria; phylum Pseudomonadota; class Gammaproteobacteria; order Burkholderiales; family Casimicrobiaceae; genus CAVQWT01. The sequence goes on from CAWEPB010000005.1 coordinate 78,766, forward strand.
TTGGCATCGGGCGACGAACGGTCGCCGACGCGTCCGGCGCCGCAGGGCGCTCGACGGGCCTCGGCTGACGCCGAACGTCGGGGTGACGCTGCGCGTCAGTCGGACGGCGCCGCGATTTGCAGCGCGACGCCGCCGAGGTCGATCCGGTCGCCCGGGGCGACCGGCAAGCCTTCGGGTCCGGCAACGGCACCGTTGACGGTGGCCGCGCCGCCCTCGATCGGCACCAGCATCAGCCCGGCGGGGGTGCGCCGGATCGCCGCCACCGCGCGGCCCGGGCGGCCGACGATGACTTCGTCCTTGGCCAGCGCGAGCGTGTGCCCGGCCGCGGGCCCGCTGAGCACCCGCAGCATCGGGGCCGCCGGCGTCGAAGCGTGCGCGGCGCCACCCGCGCCGCTGCCGGCCGCGCCGGGCACCGCCGCCGCGGCCCCGCCGACCGGAAATTCTCCGTCCGGCGCATCGAGCAGCGAGTCGATGCTCGCCGCCGCCGGCATCGCCTCCAGTTCGTCGGCGAGCGCGGCCAGCGCGGGGTCGGCGGCCGGACGGGGCCGCCGCTCCTGCGCCGCCGCCTGCAGCGCCGCCTTCGCCCGCGCCGCGTCGACGCGCTCGGCGGCAAGCCTGGCCTCGCGCTGGGCGACGTCCGGCGGATCCGGTTCGAGCTTCGCGGCGTCGTCGACGACGTAGACGATCTTGTGCTTGCCGATGTCGATGTGGTCGCCGTCGCGCAGGAAGTGCTTGGCGACCGGCTTGCCGTTGACCAGCGTGCCGTTGGTGCTGCCCAGGTCCTCGAGGAACGAGTCGGCCAGGATGGTCACGACGGCCGCGTGCTCGCCCGAGACCGCCGGGTACGGCAGGCACAGGTCGTTGTCGGCACGGCGGCCGATGGTCACGCGCTCGCTGTCGAGCTTGACGTCGACCAGGCGGCCGTCGGGAAGGAACACCACGAGCTTGCTCATCGGGACGGCCGGTCAGCCCGCCTTCTTCTTCGCCAGCCAGCGCTGCGCCCAGCCCGAGGTCGGCAGGAACTCCAGCGGCACGCGGACGAGCACGACGGAGATGTTGTCGCGGCCGCCGTTCTTGTTGGCGACGTCGATCAGCTCGGCGGCGACCTCGGCCAGGTCGGCCCGCTTGTCCTCGATGATCGAGTGGATGGCCTCGGGCTCGACCATGTCGGTGAGCCCGTCCGAGTTGAGCAGGTAGATGTCGTTGGCCTCGAGCCGGTACTCGACGATGTCGGCCGGGACGATCGCCTCGATGCCCAGCGCGCGCGTGACCAGGTTCTTGTTGAGCGAATACTTGGCCTGCTCGGGCGTCAGCACGCCGCTGTCGATCTGCTCCTGCAGCAGCGAGTGGTCGTGCGTCAGCTGCTCGAACTTCTCGCCGCGCAGCCGGTAGCAGCGGGAATCGCCGATGTGGCCGATCGAGACGCGGTTGCCGCAGAACACGGCGGTGACCAGCGTCGTGCCCATGCCGGCGCACTCGGGACGCGACTGCGCCGCCTCGTAGATGCCCTTGTTGGCGGCGGCGATCTGCTGCTGCAGCAGCAGCGCGCCGTGGGTGAGGCCGCTCGCCACGTCGACCTTCGACAGCTCGCGGCCCGACACCAGGTTGGGCATCATGCCGTTGCTGATGACGCTGACGGCGATGCCGCTCGCGACCTCGCCGGCGTTGTAGCCGCCCATGCCGTCGGCCAGCACGGCGATGCCGGCGTCGCCGTCGACGAAGACGGTGTCCTCGTTGTGCGAGCGGACCATGCCGGGGTGGGACAGGCTGGCGACATCGAGGGGGACGCGGGGCGGAGGCGGGGCGGCGGCATCGGGATCGAGGGGCTGGCGGCGGGTGGATCGGTCGGCGAACTGCCCGTGCCGGACCGGTGACGGCAAACGGGCGGGTCGAGGCGGAGTTTACCGGCGTCAGCCCGTTTCGCGCGAATCGCGCCGGGCCGCCCGGCGGTGCACCAGCCACTTGGCGACGGCGACGACCAGCAGGGCCCCGGCTGCCGAGAAGGCGTAATGAGTCCACGACGGCAGGCCCGCGAGGTGCGGGGCCGACAGCGGGTCGGTGGCGATCAGCTCGCCGGCGATCCAGCCCAGCAGCGCGCCGCCGAGCACGATGACCACGGGAAAGCGGTCCAGCGCGCGCAGGACCAGCTTGCTGCCGACGACCACCAGCGGGATGCTGACGACGAGGCCGAACACCAGCAGCATGAAGTTGCCCTTCGCCGCCCCGGCGACGCCGATGACGTTGTCGAGGCTCATCACGAAGTCGGCGATGATCACCGTCCGGATCGCGCCCGACAGGCTGGCGCTGCCCTCGATCTCGTGGCCCTGCTCCTCGGTCGGGCCGACCAGCTTGATGCCGATCCACAGCAGCGCGAGGCCGCCGGCCAGCTTGAGGCCGGGCAGCGTCAGCAGCGTCGCCGCGAACGCGGTGAGCGCGACGCGCAGCCCGATGGCGCCGGCCACGCCCCAGAAGATGCCCTTCTTCCGCAGGTCCGGGGGCAGGTTGCGGCAGGCGAGCGCGATGACCACCGCGTTGTCCCCGGCGAGCAGGATGTCGATGACGATGATCTGGACGACGGCCACCCAGAACTGCGGGGTCGCGAGCTGCTCCATCGACTCCTCCGAGGCGTGCCGGCGCAGGTGGCCGGCAGGTCATGGTCCGATCCGGCCGCAGCGGCCGGCCGGCGGGTCCGACCGGCGCAGCGCCGCGCGGGTCCGCGCCGGCGCTTCGTCCGGCGCCGGTCGCGGGGTGCGTTACGTTGGCGCGGTCAGAGCACGCTCTTCAGCAGCCGGCCCATCTCGGCGGGGTTGCGGGTGACCGTGATGCCGCAGGCTTCCATGACGGCGAGCTTTTCCTGCGCGGTGCCCTTGCCCCCGGAGATGATGGCGCCGGCGTGGCCCATCCGCTTGCCGGGAGGCGCGGTGACGCCGGCGATGAAGCCGACGACCGGCTTCTTCATGTGCGCCTTCACCCACTCGGCCGCGGCTTCCTCGTCGGTGCCGCCGATCTCGCCGATCATCACCACGGCGTCGGTTTCCGGGTCGTCGTTGAAGAGCCGCAGCACGTCGATGTGCTTGAGGCCGTTGACGGGGTCGCCGCCGATGCCGACGGCGGTGGACTGGCCGAGCCCGAGCTCGGTCAGCTGGCCGACCGCCTCGTAGGTCAGCGTGCCGGAGCGCGAGATCACGCCGATGCGGCCCTTCATGTGGATGTGGCCCGGCATGATGCCGATCTTGAGCTCGTCCGGCGTGATGACGCCCGGGCAGTTGGGTCCGAGCAGCAGCGTCTTCTTCCCCTTCATCCGGTCGCGGGTGCGGATCATGTCGCGGACCGGGATGCCCTCGGTGATGCAGACGACGAGGTCGAGGCCCGCGTCGACCGCCTCGTCGATCGCCGCGGCGGCGAACGGCGGCGGCACGTAGATGACGCTGACGGTCGCGCCGGTGGCGGCCTTCGCCTCCTTCACCGTCCCGTAGATCGGGACCCCCTCGAAGTCCTCGCCGGCCTTCTTCGGGTTGACGCCGGCGACGTAGCAGTCCTTGCCGTTGGCGTACTCGCGGCACATCCGCGTGTGGAACTGGCCGGTCTTGCCGGTGATTCCCTGCGTGATGACCTTGCTGTTCTTGTTGATCAGGATCGACATCGTGGTGTCCTTACTTGCCGGCGACGGCCGCGACGATCTTCTGCGCGGCGTCGGCCATGTTGTCGGCGGCGATGATCGGCAGCCCGGAATCCTTGAGGATCTGCTTGCCGAGGTCCTCGTTGGTGCCCTTCATCCGCACCACCAGCGGCACCGCGAGGTGCGTTTCCTTCACCGCGATGACGATGCCGTTGGCGATGGTGTCGCAGCGCATGATGCCGCCGAAGATGTTGACCAGGATGCCCTTGACCTTGGGATTCTTCAGCATGATCTTGAACGCCTCGGTCACCTTCTCCGCCGTGGCGCCGCCGCCGACGTCGAGGAAGTTCGCCGGCTCGCCGCCGAAGAGCTTGATCGTGTCCATCGTCGCCATCGCGAGTCCGGCGCCGTTGACGAGGCAGCCGATGTTGCCGTCGAGCGAGATGTACGAGAGGTCGAACTTCGACGCCTCGATCTCCGCCGGATCCTCCTCGTCGAGGTCGCGCATCGCGACGATCTCGGGATGGCGGAACAGCGCGTTCGAGTCGAAGTTGAGCTTGGCGTCGAGCGCGATCACCTTGCCGTCGCCGGTGACGATCAGCGGGTTGATCTCGGCCAGCGACGCGTCGGTCTCGTCGAACGCCTTGTAGAGGCCCTGCAGCATCGCCCGCGCCTGACCCGACGCTGCCCTCGGGCACGCCGATCTTGCGCGCGACGTCGTCGGCCTCGGCGTCGGTCAGCCCTCGCGCGGGATCGATGAACACCTTGTGGATCTTCTCCGGCGTGTGCGCGGCGACGTGCTCGATGTCCATGCCGCCCTCGGAGCTCGCCATCAGGCAGACGCGCTGCGTCGTGCGGTCGACGACCATGCCGACGTAGAGCTCCTTCTTGATGTCGGCGCCCTCCTCGACCAGCAGCCGGCGCACCTTCTGGCCCTCGGGGCCGGTCTGGTGGGTGACGAGCTGCATGCCGAGGATCTCGCCGGCGAGCTTCCTCACCTCGGGGATCGAGCGGGCGAGCTTGACGCCGCCGCCCTTGCCGCGGCCGCCGGCGTGGATCTGCGCCTTCACCACCCACACCGGGCCGCCCAGCGACTCGGCGGCCTTCACCGCCTCGTCGACGGAGAACACGGGGATGCCGCGCGGCACGGGCATGCCGTACTTGCGGAAGATTTCCTTGCCTTGGTACTCGTGGATCTTCACGTGAGCTCCTGGAGTTCGGGCGCTCGCACGCGACTGCCGGCGGGATCACCGGGCCGCGCGCGCGTCCCCCTTCGAAAGCGGATCGACCGCCGTCACGCCGCGCCCCGGTACCACTTGGGGTAATAGCGGCGGACGGTGTCGCTGGTGTGCTCGAGCGCGTGGCAGCGATCGAGCTGGTACGGCCGGTCCTCGTGCGGCTCGATCTCGCGGCGCAGGCCGGCGAAGGTCTGCAGCGCCGCGGTCGGCAGGAAGGCGATCAGCTCGGTCAGGTGCGTGCAGCCCTTGACGCCGCCCATCACGTCGAACAGCTTCTGCCGGAAACCCTTCATCAGGTTCGCGCCGACCAGCCTGGCGTAGGCCGGCCCGATCAGTTCGCAGCCGTTCGTGTAGGGGACGCGGTCGCTGACGGCGACGATCGCGTGGATCACGAACGCGCGGTCGATGGTCACGCGCACGCCCATCTCGTGCACCGGCTCGCCGGCCGGACGCACGCCGGACAGCAGATCGTAGTCTTGGTCCTTGACGTCGGTGAGGAAGGCGTCGATGTCGAACAGTCCGTCGTCGCGCCGCCAGCCCTCATAGCGGATGCGGCGCACGTGCAGGCGCTCGCGGGCGGCGGTGGCGGCGGGAAGGGGCATCGGCGGGTGGCGGGTGGCGGGGGTGCGGGCGGGGACCGGGGGGCGTCGGGCGGGACGGCGGCGGGCAGCGGGCACGGGACGGCGAGCGGCGGCAGCGACGGCGGCAGCGGCTACAATTCGGGCGCCGGCGGGTCGGGCCGCCGGGAATGGTTTCCCGCCGCACCGCAAACCCGCATTTTATGACGCCGCCCGAGGGTGCCGCAACCGCGACGCCGAAACGGCCGGCGCCCCGTCCCCGGAGACCGCCACGATGGCCTACGTTCTCGCCCTCGACCAGGGCACCACCAGCTCCCGCGCGCTGGTGTTCGACCGCGAGGGCACGGTCCGCGGCTCGGCGCAGCAGGAATTCCGGCAGATCTTCCCGCAGCCCGGCTGGGTCGAGCACGACGCCACCGAGATCTGGGCGACGCAGTCGGGCGTGCTGCACGAGGCGCTGGCGAAGGCCGGCGTCGGCGCGCGCGACATCGCGGCGATCGGCATCACCAACCAGCGCGAGACCACGGTGCTGTGGGACCGCCGGACCGGCCGGCCGGTGGCCCACGCCATCGTCTGGCAGGACCGCCGGACGGCGCCGTTCTGCGACGAGCTGCGCGCCGCCGGCCATGCGGAGATGATCGCGCGCAAGACCGGCCTGGTGCTCGACGCGTATTTCTCGGGCACCAAGCTCCGGTGGCTGCTCGACCACGTGCCCGGGGCGCGGGCGCGCGCGGCCGACGGCGAGCTCGCGTTCGGGACCATCGACAGCTGGCTGGTGTGGAACCTCACCGGCGGCCGCGAGCACGTCACCGACCCGTCGAACGCCAGCCGCACGCTGCTCTACGACATCCATCGCGGCGACTGGGACGACGAGCTCCTCGCGCTGTTCGACGTGCCGCGCGCCGTGCTGCCGCGCCTCGTGCCGTCCTCGGGCGTGGTGGCGACGGCGCCGCTCGGCGGCGTCGACGTCCCGATCGCGGGCATCGCCGGCGACCAGCAGGCGGCGCTGTTCGGCCAGGCCTGCCACGCGCCGGGGCTCGCCAAGAACACCTACGGCACCGGCTGCTTCCTGCTGCTCAACACCGGCCCGCGCGCGGTCGCGTCGAAGAACAACCTGCTGACGACGGTCGCCTGGGAGCGGGCCGGGCAGCGCGACTACGCGCTCGAGGGCAGCGTGTTCATCGGCGGCGCCGTCGTGCAGTGGCTGCGCGACGGGCTCAAGATCATCCGCACCGCGGCGGACATCGGCCCGCTGGCGGCGTCGGTGCCCGACAACGGCGGCGTCTACCTGGTGCCGGCGTTCGCCGGGCTGGGCGCGCCGCACTGGGACGCGTACGCGCGCGGCGCGGTGTTCGGACTCACGCGCGGCGCCACCGGCGGCCACCTCGCGCGCGCGGCGCTGGAGGCGATCGCGTTCCAGAGCGCCGACGTGCTGGCCGCGATGCAGAAGGACGCCGGGCTGACGCTGACCGAGCTGCGCGTCGACGGCGGCGCGACCGCGAGCGACCTCTTGATGCAGTTCCAGGCCGACCTGCTCGGCGTGCCGGTCGTGCGGCCGAAGGTGCTGGAGACGACGGCGCTCGGCGCCGGGTACCTCGCCGGCCTCGCCGTCGGCTACTGGAGCGACCCGGCCGACGTCGCGGCGAACTGGCGGGTCGACCGCAGCTTCGAGCCGTCGATGTCCCGCGACCGCGTCGCCGAACTCACCGCCGGCTGGAACAAGGCGGTCGAGCGGGCGCGGGGCTGGGCCTAGCAGTGCCGTGCGGCCGCGGTCGGGGCCCGGCGGTGCCGTGGCTCCGGGGCCCGGCGTTCTGCGGACCGCCGATCGCGCGTCGTCTAGAATGCGCCGGATGAACACGACCCACCGCGCCGGCTGGCGCACCCCCGCCGTCGTCCTCGTCGCCAGCGGCCTGATCCTGACGCTGTCGATGGGCATCCGCCACGGCTTCGGGCTGTTCCTGCAGCCGATGAGCGCGGACCTCCACTGGGGCCGCGAGACCTTCGCCTTCGCGATGGCGGTCCAGAACATCGTGTGGGGCGCGGCGACCCCCTTCGCCGGCATGCTCGCCGACCGCTTCGGCACCCATCGCGTCACCTTCCTGTGCGGCCTGCTGTACGTCGCCGGCCTCGCGGCGATGGCGCACGCGACCTCGCCGCTGACGCTGGCGCTGTCGGCCGGCGTGCTGATCGGCCTCGGGCTGTCCGGCTTGAGCTACTCGGTCGTCGCCGGCGTGCTGGGGCGCCGGTACCCGCCCGAGAAGCGCAGCATGGCGCTGGGCATCTCGGCGGCGGCCGGCTCGTTCGGGCAGTTCGCCGTCCTGCCGCTGACCCAGGGCCTGCTGTCCGGCATCGGCTGGTACGGCGCGCTGCTGACGCTGGCGGCCGTCGCCCTGCTGATGCTGCCGCTGTCGACGGCGCTCTACGAGAAGCACCTGTCCGGGGCGCATGCGTTCCAGCAATCGGCGGGACAGGCGATGAACGAGGCGATGGGGCACCGCGGCTACCTGCTGCTGACGCTCGGCTTCTTCGTCTGCGGCTTCCAGGTCGTGTTCGTCGGCGTCCACCTGCCGGCGTACCTCGCCGACAAGGGGATGTCGCCCGGCGTCGCGGTGACCGCGCTGGCGCTGATCGGGCTGTTCAACATCGTCGGCACCTACACGGCGGGCGTGCTCGGCAACCGCATGCCCAAGCGCTGGATCCTGTCGTTCATCTATTTCGCGCGCGCGGTGGTGATCGCCGTCTTCGTCTGGCTGCCGGTGACGGTGTGGAGCGTCTACGCCTTCGCGGTCGCGCTGGGCCTGCTGTGGCTGTCGACGGTGCCGCCGACCAACGGCATCGTCGCCGGGATCTTCGGCGTCCGCTACCTCGCCATGCTGTCGGGCATCACGTTCTTCAGCCACCAGGTCGGCAGCTTCCTCGGCGCCTGGCTCGGCGGGCGGCTGTACGACACCACGGGCAGCTACGACGTGGTCTGGTGGCTGTCGATCGCGCTGGGCGTCGTCGCCGGCCTCATCAACCTGCCGATCGACGAGCGGGAAATCCGGCGGCCTGCCGCGGCGTGAGGCGCGGCGCCGGCGGGCGGGCTCAGGGCAGCGGCAGCGCCGGCGGCAGCGAATCGGCGGCGACGCGGTCGACGGCGTCGGTGATGATGCCGTCGACGCCCCACGCGGCCAGCTCGGCGATGCGCTCGGCCTCGTTCGGGGTCCAGCACAGCACGCGGTAGCCGGCGGCGCGCGCGGCGGCGACGAGGTCGGCGGTGAGCAGCTGGTGGTCGACGTCGACCGCCACGCAGCCCAGGCGGGCGAGGCGCGCCTTCCAGTCGGCCGGGACGTCGTCCAGCAGCAGCGCGCGCGGCAGCGCCGGCACGGCGTCGCGCGCGGCGGCGAGCGATTCCTCGGCGAACGACGACAGCAGCGGCGGCACCTCGGCGTCGCGCCACAGCGTCGCCGCGTCGAGCGCGACGGCGGCCCCGGTCTCGCGCTCGCGCCCCGGCGTCGGCTTGATCTCGATGTTGCACATGACCCCGTGCGCGCGCGCCCAGCGGGCGATCGCCGCCAGCGTCGGCAGCGGCTCGCCGGCGTACTTGGCCGAGTGCCAGCCGCCCGCATCCAGCCGCGACAGCTCGCGCCACGGCAGCGCGTCGGCGCGGCCGCGGCCCGAGGTCGTGCGTTCCAGCGTCTCGTCGTGCAGCAGGAAGCTCAGGTTGTCGGCGGCGAGCTTGACGTCGAACTCGACCATCCGGTAGCCGTGGGCGTGGCCGACGCGCATCGCCGTCAGCGTGTTCTCGGGCGCGAGCTTGCCGGCGCCGCGGTGGGCGACCAGCCGCGGGTAGGGCCAGGCGTGCGCGAACCCTGCGGTCGGGGACGTGCGATCGGTCGTGGTCATCGGATGCGGGCTCCACCCGCCGGATCGAAGAGCAGGACGCGCGCGGGGTCGGCGCGCACGTGCAGCGTCGTGCCGACGGCCGGATGGATGCCGTGCGGCACGCGCACCAGCAGGCGCTCGGAGCCGTGGCCCAGGTGGAGCAGCGCATCGGCGCCGAGCTGCTCGACCATCTCGACCGGGCCGGCGAACGAGGCCTCGCCTTCCGCGCAGGGCGCGAGGTGCTCGGGGCGCGCGCCGACCATCACGGGTCGGCCCGCCTCCAGCGCGACGCCCGCGACCTCGACCCGGCCGCCCGCGTCCAGCGCGACCGCGCCGCCACCCGACGCCCGGCCGGGCATGAAGTTCATCGCCGGCGAGCCGATGAAGCCGGCGACGAACATCGTCGCCGGATCGTCGTAGACGCTCATCGGCGTGCCGACCTGCTCGGCGCGCCCCGCGTTCATCACCACCATCCGGTGCGCGAGCGTCATCGCCTCGACCTGGTCGTGGGTCACGTACAGCGACGTCGTGCCGAGCCGGCGGTGGAGCTGCTGGATCTCGAAGCGCATCTGCACGCGCAGCTTGGCGTCCAGGTTGGACAGCGGCTCGTCGAACAGGAACACCGCCGGCTCGCGGACGATGGCGCGGCCCATCGCCACGCGCTGCCGCTGGCCGCCCGAGAGCTGCCGGGGCTTGCGCTCGAGCAGCGGCCCCAGCTCGAGGATGCCCGCGGCCCGGTCGACGCGGGCCCTGATGTCGTCCCTGGCGAAGCCGCGGATCTTGAGGCCGTAGGCCATGTTGTCGAACACGCTCATGTGCGGGTAGAGCGCGTAGTTCTGGAACACCATCGCGATGTCCCGGTCCTTGGGCTCCAGCTTGTTCACCACGCGGTCGCCGATCGCGATCTCGCCGGAGGTGATCACCTCGAGGCCGGCGACCATGCGCAGCAGCGTCGACTTGCCGCAGCCGGACGGGCCGACGATCACGACGAATTCGCCGTCGGCCACGTCGGCCGTGACCCCGTGGATGACCTGGAGGTCGCCGTACTTCTTCGTGACGTTGCGGAAGGTAACGCTTGCCATGTCCTATTTCTCGGTTTCGACGAGGCCCTTGACGAACCACTTCTGCATCAGCACGACCACCAGCGCCGGGGGCAGCATCGCCAGGATCGCCGTGGCCATGATCAGGTTCCATTCGTTGGCCGAATCGCTGCCGACGATCATGCGCTTGATGCCGATCACGGTCGTGTACATCGATTCGTCGGTGGTGATGAGCAGCGGCCAGAGGTACTGGTTCCACCCGTAGATGAACTGGATGACGAACAGCGCCGCCATCATGGTCTTGGACAGCGGCAGCAGCACGTCCAGGAAGAACCGCATCGGCCCCGCGCCGTCGACGCGCGCGGCCTCGGCCAGCTCGTCGGGCACCGTCATGAAGAACTGCCGGAACAGGAACGTCGCCGTGGCCGACGCGATCAGCGGCACCGTCAGCCCGGCGTAGGTGTTCAGCATCCCGAGATCGGAGATCACCTTGAACGTGGGGATGATGCGGACCTCCACCGGCAGCATCAGCGTGACGAAGATCATCCAGAAGAAGAACATGCGGAAGGGAAAGCGGAAGTAGACGATCGCGAACGCGGAGATGACCGAGATCGAGATCTTGCCCAGCGGGATCACCAGCGCCATCACCAGGCTGTTGACCAGCATCCTCCACACGGCCGCCTTCGACCCGGTCGTCGTCCCGGCGCCGAGGACCTGCGAATAGTTGTGCACCAGCTGATCGCCGGGGACCAGCTGCATCGGCACCTGCATGATCTGCTCGAGCGTGAGGGTCGAGGCGACGAAGGTGACGTAGAGCGGGAACGCGATCACCAGCACGCCGCCGATCAGGACCGCGTGCGACAGCACCGTCAGCCAGCGGCGGTTCTCGACCATCAGTACTGGACCTTGCGCTCGATGAAGCGGAACTGGGCCACCGTCAGCGTGATGACGATGAACATCAGGATCACCGACTGCGCGGAGGAGCCGCCGAGATCGGCCGCCTTCACGCCGTCGTGGTAGACCTTGTAGACGAGGATCAGGGTCGCCTGCGCCGGCCCGCCCTGCGTGGTGGCGTCGATGACGCCGAAGGTCTCGAAGAAGGCGTAGACGATGTTCACCACCAGCAGGAAGAAGGTGGTCGGCGACAGCAGCGGGAAGACGATCGTCCAGAAGCGGCGGGTCGGCCCCGCGCCGTCGATCGCCGCCGCCTCGATCAGCGACTTCGGGATCGACTGCAGGCCGGCGAGGAAGAACAGGAAGTTGTAGCTGATCTGCTTCCACACCGACGCGATCACCACCAGCAGCATCGCCTGGTTGCCGTTGATGATCCAGTTCCAGTCCACGCCGAAGCCCTTCAGCACGTAGGTGACGATGCCGATCGAGGGCGCGAACAGGAATGCCCACAGCACGCCCGCGACCGCCGGGGCCACCGCGTAGGGCCAGATCAGCAGCGTCTTGTAGGCGAGCGCCCCGCGCAGCACGCGGTCCGCCATGGTCGCCAGCAGCAGCGAGATCGCGAGGCCCGAGACCGCCACCAGCACGCTGAACACCGCCGTCACCTTGAAGGATTCGAGGTAGTTGCTGTCCTTGAACAGCGCGGTGAAATTCTGCAGCCCGACGAACTGGGTCTTCAGGCCGAACGCGTCCTGCAGCTGGAACGAGTACCAGACCGCCTGCGCGGCCGGCCAGAAGAAGAAGACGATCGTGATGACGATCTGCGGGGCCACCAGCGCATACGGCAGCCAGGCCGAGCGGAAGACGACTCGCTTCTCCATGGGGGGCGGGGAAGGAAAACGGAAAGGGCGCCGAAGCGCCCTCTCTGCCGACCCGTTACTTGTTCGCCGCCTCGAACTGCCGCAGGATCTCGTTGCCGCGCTCGCACCGCGTCGTTGAGCGCGGTCTGCGCGTCCTTCTTGCCCGCGAACACGGCTTCGAGTTCCTCCTCGATCACCGTGCGGCCCTGCACGAAGTTGCCGAAGCGCAGGCCCTTGGAGTTCGCGGTCGGCTCCTTGTTGGTGAGCTGCTTCACCGGCATGTCGGCGCCGGGGTTCTTGTCGTAGAAGCCGGACTTGCGCGTCAGCTCGTAGGAGGCCTTCGTGATCGGCACGTAGCCGGTGCTGGTGTGCCACTCCATCTGGATCTCCGGCCGCGACAGGAAGGCCATGAACTTGGCCACGCCCTTGTACTCGTCGGGCTTCTTGCCGCCCATCACCCACACCGAGGCGCCGCCGATGATGGAGTTCTGCGGCGCACCGGCGACGTCGTCGTGGTAGGGGATGAAGTTGATCGACCAGTCGAACTTCGCCGCCTTCTTGATCCCCGCCTGCGCGCCGGCGCTGCCGCTGAACATCGCGCATTCGCCGCTGGAGAACTTGGCGTCGCCCTGGTTGGTGCGGCCGGCGTACGTGAACAGGCCCTTCTTCGCCATGTCGCCGAGCATCGCGATGTGGCGCACGTGCAGCGGCGAGTTGATGGTGAACTCCGTGTCGAGGCCGCCCATGCCGTTCTGCTTGGTGCCGATCGGCACGTTGTGCCAGGCGCTGAAGTTCTCGATGTGCATCCACGACGGCCAGCTCGTCGTGTACACGCACTCCTGGCCCGACGCCTTGAGCTTCTCGGCCGCCGCGAGCACTTCCTTCCAGGTCCGCGGGGCCTTGTTCGGATCCAGCCCGGCCTTCTTGAAGGCGTCCTTGTTGATGTAGAACATCACCGTCGAGCTGTTGAACGGGAACGACAGCATGTTGCCCTTCATGTCGGTGTAGTAGCCGGTGACCGTCGGCAGGTACGCCTTCGGATCGAACGGCTCGTTGGCATTCGCCATCACCGTCGCCACCGGCACGATGGCGCCCTTGGCCGCCATCATCGTGGCGGTGCCGACCTCGAACACCTGCAGCAGGTGCGGCGCGTTGCCGGCGCGGAACGCGGCGATCGCGGCGGTCATCGATTCCGGGTACGAGCCCTTGTACGTGGTGACGACCTTGTAGTCCTTCTGGCTGGCGTTGAACTTGTCGGCGAGACCGTTCAACGCGTCGCCGAGCGCACCGCCCATCGAATGCCACCACTGGATTTCCGTCTGCGCCTGCGCCATGGCGCTGGTGGCGAGGGACGCGGAGACGAGGGCGACGCGCAGGACGCGATTGAAGCGACGTGACATGGGGGGCTCC
>CAWEPB010000006.1:0-157731 GCA_963810815.1 uncultured beta proteobacterium
TTGGGTCGGCGGGGGGCGGCGCCTGGTGCACGCGAGTGCGCGGCGACGGTCCTCCCCGGGGCGAACATCAGGCGCAGACGACCTGCACCTTGGTACTGCGATTCTTGTCGGCGGCGGCGCGGAACGCCTCGACCGCGTCGGCGAGCGGATACTGGCCCGACAGCAGCGGGCGCACGTCGACCCGGCGCGTCGACAGGTAGTCGACCGCCCAGTCGAACTCGATGCCCCAGCGGAACGCGCCCCGCAGGTCGATCTCCTTGGCCATCACGTCGTTGACGACGAACGGCAGCGGCTCGTGCGGCAGCGTGCCCACCTGCACGACCGCCCCGCCGCGCTTGACGGCGGCGACGCAGGTCTTGAGCGCGGCGAAGCTGCCCGAAACCTCGTAGCAGACGTCGAACTGCGGCGCCGCCAGCCGGTCGCCGTCTCGGTCGGCGCGCAGCGCGACGTCGGCGCCCGACTCCTTTGCCTTCGCCAGCGGTCGGTCGAGGATGTCGCTGACGACGACGTGCCGCGCGCCGGCGAGACGGGCGGCCATCACGGTCAGGCAGCCGATGGTCCCGGCGCCGGTCACCAGCACCGACTTGCCGAGCAGGTCGCCGCCGCGGTTGACCGCGTGCAGCGCGACGGCCAGCGGCTCGGCGAACGCGAGCTCGCCCAGCGAGACGTCGCCACCGACCGGATAGCACTGCCGCTCGCCCATGACGAAGTATTCCTGGAACATGCCCTGCACGTGCGGGAACAGGCTGGCGCTGCCCAGGAACTTCATGTTCGAGCACAGCTGCTCGCGGCCCTGCCGGCAGCCCTCGCAGCGGCCGCAGGCGTGCGACGGCGACACCGCGACCTTGTCGCCGGGCTTCACCCGCGTGACGCCCGCGCCGGTCGCCACGACGACCCCGGACGCCTCGTGGCCGGGGATCAGCGGCTCGCGCACGACGAAACTGCCGTTGCGGCCCTCGAAGTAGTAATGGAGATCCGAGCCGCAGATGCCGCCGGCACCGAGCTTCAGCAGCACCTCGCCGGCGCCGGGGCTGGGCATGTCGAATGCGTCGAGGCGCAGGTCTTCCTTGGCATGGATGCGGGCGGCGAGCATGGTGTCCTCCTGACGGGCGGGCGCGCTACTGCAGCGTATCCCAACCCTTGCTGAATCGTTTGTACGCCTGGTTGAGGTGGCGCTGCATCGCGGCGCGGGCACCCGCGGCGTCCTTGGCCGCGATCGCGTTGAGCACCGCCTCGTGCTCGGCCATCGCCGCCGTCCACAGCGCCGGTGAATCGTAGTGGTCCTCGAGCTTCTTGTAGAGCTCGCCGGTGCGCTCTTCCCACAGCATCTTGATCACGTGCACCAGCGCGCCGTTGCCGGTGGCCTCGGCGATGCGCAGGTGGAACAGGCGGTCGCCGGAGAGCGGCTGGTGGCCGTCGTCGAGTTCGTGCCGCATCTCGTCGAGCGCGGCCTCGATCGCCTGGAACTGCGCCTTCTTCGCCGATTTCGCCGCCAGCGCCGCGCATTCGCTCTCGATGACGTAGCGGGCGCGCAGCAGCTCGAACGGGCCGGCCATGGCGTCGCCGTCGGATCGCTGCTCGTCGGGCGGCGCCAGCACGTAGATGCCGGAGCCGATGCGCACCTCGACCAGTCCCTCGACCTCGAGCGCGATCAGCGCCTCGCGCACCGACGGCCGCGACACGCCCAGCTGCTTGGCGAGGTCGCGCTCGGGCGGCAGGCGCGCGCCGGCCCCGAACTCGCCGGACTTGATGAGCCCGCGGATCTGGTCGGCGATCTGCCGGTACAACCGGCGCGGTTCGATGCTGTGGAACGGCATGGGAGAGGGTCGCGGCGACGGGCCGGCGCCCTGCGTTTGCCGGCGGGCGGGCCGTCGGGGGAAACTACCCGCCCCCGGGCAAGTGGTCAAGTGGTATTACCAATTCCCGCCGGCGGGCCTAGAATCGCGGGATGGCCGCCTCGACCATCGCCCGGATCCGGGCCACCCCCGTGACGGTGCCGCTGGAAGCCCCGCTGCTGCACAGCAACGGCGCGCACTGGGGGCGCTTCGTGCGCACCGTCGTCGAGGTCGAGACCGCCGACGGCTACCTGGGCCTGGGCGAGATGGGCGGCGGCGGCGAGGACGCGACGCGGGCGTTCGCGGCGCTGGAAGGCTATCTCGCCGGCCACGACGTGTTCCGGCTCGAGGCGATGCGCTTCGCCATCTGCAATCCGACGGCGAGCCTCTACAACAACCGGACGCAGCTGCACGCGGCGATCGAGTTCGCCTGCCTCGACATCGTCGGGCAGAAGCTCGGCGTGCCGGTCCACGCGCTGCTCGGCGGCAAGCTCCGCGACGAGGTCGAGTTCGCGAGCTACCTGTTCTTCCGCTACGCGAACCCCGACACCGGCCGCGGCGAAGTGCGCACGGCGGAGCAGCTGGTCGCGAACGCGCGGGCGCTGAAGGCGCGGCACGGGTTCCGCGTGCACAAGCTCAAGGGGGGCGTGTACCCGCCCGCGCACGAGCTCGCCTGCTACCGCGCGCTGGCCGCGGCGATGCCCGGCGACCGCTTCCGCTACGACCCGAACAGCGCACTGTCGATGGCCGACGCCATCGATTTCGGGCGCGGCATCGCGGACCTGTCCAACGACTACTTCGAGGACCCGGTCTGGGGGATGCCGCAGCTGGCCCGCCTGCGCGAGCTGGTGCCGATCCCGACCGCGACCAACACCGTCGTCGTCGACTTCCAGGCGCTGGCGGCCAACGTGCTGAACCGCGCCGTCGACGTGATCCTGCTCGACACCACCTTCTGGGGCGGCATCCGGCCGTGCATCAAGGCGGCCGGGGTCTGCGAGACCATGGGACTCGGCGTCGCCGTGCACAGCTCGGGCGAACTGGGCATCCAGCTGGCGACGATGCTGCACCTGGGCGCGGTGCTGCCGAATCTCGGCTACGCCGCCGACGCGCACTACCACCACCTCGTCGACGACGTCATCGTCGGCGGGCCCATGCCGTACGAGAACGGAACGATCCGCGTGCCGGACAAGCCGGGGCTGGGGGTCGCGCTCGACCGCGACAAGCTCGCGCGCTACCACGCGCTGTTCGTCGAGCTGGGCGGCTATCCGTACGACCGGGACCCGGGCCGGCCGGGCTGGTATCCGCTGGTCCCCAACCGCGACTGGGCGGACCCCGCGCAGTCCATCGCGCCGCAGCTGCGGCGCAAGTAGCCGAAACCGGAGGAAACAGGAATGGCAGGACGTCTCGCAGGCAAGACCGCGCTGATCACCGCAGCCGGACAGGGCATCGGACGCGCCACGGCGCTGGCGATGGCGCGCGAGGGCGCGACCGTCCACGCCACCGACGTCGACCCGAAGCTCGTCGCAGCACTCGCCGGCACGCCCAACGTGATCCCGCGGGTGCTCGACGTGCTCGACGACGCGGCGGTCGCGCGCACCATGGACGAGCTGCCGGCGCTGTCGGTGCTGTTCAACTGCGCCGGCTACGTGCACCACGGCACCATCCTCGAATGCGCGCCGAAGGACTGGGAATTCAGCTTCAACCTGAATGCCCGCGCGCAGTACGTCGCCATCCGCGCCGCGCTGCCGAAGATGCTCGCGCGCTGGGAAAAGGACAAGCAGGGCGCGTCGATCGTCAACATGGCGTCGATCGCGTCGTCGATCAAGGGACTGCCCAACCGCTTCGTCTACGGCGCGTCGAAGGCCGCGGTGATCGGGCTGACCAAGGCGGTCGCGGCGGACTTCGTCCAGAAGGGCATCCGCTGCAACGCTATCGCCCCCGGCACCGTCGATACGCCGTCGCTCGGCGATCGCATCAACGCCTTCGCCGACCCGGTCGAGGCGCGCAAGATGTTCATCGCGCGCCAGCCGATGGGCCGGCTCGCGACCGCCGAGGAGATCGCGCCGCTGGTCGTGTTCCTGGCCTCCGACGAGGCCGCGTTCGTCACCGGAAACACCTATTCCTGCGACGGCGGCATGACCATCTGATCCGACCGCCCCGCCGCATTGCATCACCACCCGACCAAGGAGAACCGCATGAAGCTCGTACGCTACGGCCCCGCCGGCAAGGAAAAGCCCGGCCTCATCGACGCCGACGGCAAGCTGCGCGACCTGTCGCGCAAGGTGAAGGACATCGGTCCCGACACGCTCGCCCCGGCGAAGCTGAAGGAGCTGGCGAAGCTCGACCCGAAGAAGCTGCCGCTGGTGAAGGGCAAGCCGCGCTACGGCGCCTGCGTGACCGGCGTCGGCAAGTTCCTCGCCATCGGACTCAACTTCGCCGACCACGCGAAGGAAACCGGATCTCCGATCCCGGAGAACCCGATCGTCTTCTTCAAGTCGACGACGTGCATCCAGGGCCCGAACGATCCGATCATGCTGCCGAAGGACTCGACGCAGACCGACTGGGAGGTCGAGCTCGGCGTGGTGATCGGACGCCGCGCGCGCCACGTCGACGAGAAGGACGCGCTCAGGTACGTCGCCGGCTACTGCCTGATCAACGACGTGTCCGAACGCGAGTTCCAGTTGAAACGCGGCGGCGCGCAGTGGGGCAAGGGCAAGGGCTGCGACACCTTCGGACCCCTGGGCCCGTGGCTGGTCACGCGCGACGAGGTCAAGGACCCGCAGAACCTCGACATGTGGCTCGAGATCAACGGCAAGCGGATGCAGGACGGCAACACCAGGACGATGATCTTCGGCGTGGCGAAACTCGTCGCCGACGTCTCCCGCTACATGACGCTGGAACCCGGCGACGTCATCACCACCGGCACCCCGCCGGGCGTGGGCATGGGCATCAAGCCGGTGCCGCAGTACCTGAAGGCCGGCGACAGCATCGAGCTGGGCATCGCCGGGCTGGGGACGCAGAAGCAGAAGGTCGTCGCGTACAAGGCGCGGCGCTGACGCCCCCGGGGGGCTGGCATCGCGCGGCGTCAGCCCCCCGGCGACGGATCGAGCCGCCACTGCAGCAGCATCATCGACAACAGTCGCGTGTCCGGCCCGGTGCCGAGCTCGGCCGGCGAATGGACTTCGCGAAAGCGGAAGTCGACGCGGACCACGCCGTCGCCCGCGACCAGGTTGCGTACGACCGGAACCGTACGCTGCGTCGGCCGGTCGTGCTCCAGCCGCCACTCGGCGGCCGGCGCCCCGTTGACGAACACGTCGACGTGGCGCACCGGCAGCCGGTGCGGGTCGACGAACGCGATCACGTCGGCGGTCAGCACCAGGTCCTGCTCCGGGCGGCCGGGCAGCCTGAACGCCAGCGCGGCCACGCGCGCGTCGGTCCAGGTACCGGAGGCTTCGGGACGGGACCAGCCGAACAGCGCGCCCGGCGAAGGCCGGTTCCAGGACACGACGGTGCCCACCTGGTATGGCGGTGCGTCGGCGGTGCGCCGGGCCACGACGAAATCGGCGCTCGCCCGCTTCAGGTACCAGTACGAGCCCAGGTTGAACGCGCCCAGCGCCAATGCCGCGGCGAAGACCGCGAACCTGGCGGTCCGGGGGGCCACCGCTCGCGACGCAGTCCGGAATCCTGCCATCAGATCGAAATCCGCCAGTGGAGTGCGAACGCGACCATCAGCAGCCCGTTCACCGACGCGAGCCCGCCGGCCACCGAGGCCAGCGCCAGGGGCCGCCCGGCGGTCGCGCGGGCGATGCCGATGAAGATGGGGAACAGCACCAGCGCATAGCGGATCAGCGAGTTCGGCAGCACGCTGGTCCAGTACAGCAGGAAGCAGGCAAGGCAGAACGCGAACTCCTCGTAGTACCGGAAGCGGATCAGCAGCAGCGAGGCGGCGAAGTACAGCAGGCTGCCCCAGGCCCAGAAGCGCTCGGTGGAGTGGCCCCGCAGGTGGTGCCAGAGATTCGCCCACGGCCAGTCCGGCGCCCAGCCCCAGCCGTGCGCGATCGAGGTCGCCTGTGCGAACGCATCGCCGGTCGTCGCGAAGCAGTACCACCAGAACGCGACCAGCCCCAGCGGCGCCAGCACGATCGTCAGCATCGGCCCCGGGTCGGTCCACGGCTGCAGCAGCGGCCGCCAGCCGCCGTGGCGCAGCGTCCATGCCAGTGCGAACACGACGAACACGATGCCGTTGGGCCGCACGCCCGACAGCAGCGCCGCGATGACCCCTGCCCACAGGTAGCTGCGCCGCCGCAGCGCCAGCATCGCGCCGGCCAGCAGCAGCAGGTAGGCGCTCTCAGCGTAGACCGACGAGAAGACGAAGCTGTGCGGGGCGCAGCAGATCAGCACCACGGTGGCGAGTCCCACCTCGCGGGGCAGCCCCAGGTCGCGGACGTACTCGTGGATCACGAACAGCGCGAGGACGAACAGGACGGTGGACAGCAGGATGCCCGCGGTGACGGGGTCGAGCCGCGTGAGTGCCATGGTCGCGCGGATGAGCAGCGGATAGACGGGGAAGAATGCATACGAGGTGGCCCCCGGCTGGTCGGTCGGGGAGGTCGTGTCGTAGCCGCCGCCGACGATCGTCAGATACCACCCCCCATCCCAGCGGGCGAAGATCGACCACAGGTCGTGCGTCGGCATCCTGCCGTCGGGATTCGAACCGAACAGCGCCGCGGCGCCGATGACCAGGCACAGCGCGCGCGAGCCCAGCGCGATCGCCGTGATCAGCGCGAAATCCGCGAGGCGCCGGCGCTCCGGCGCGCCCGGCAGCGGCGGGCTAGCCCGGGCCGCCACCGGCTGCGCCATCCGGAAACCCGATCGCCCGTTCCACGAAATAGCGCGGCCGTCCTTTCGACTCGAGGTAGATCTTGCCCACGTACTCGCCGATGACGCCGAGCGAAAGCATCTGGACGCCCCCGAGGAAGTAGATCGGGAGGACCGTCGACGCCCACCCGGGCAGCGCCCGGCCCGCGACCAGCGTCGTCCACAGCGCCCATCCGATGACGACCACGCTGCCCAGGCACACCGCGAGGCCGAGCGCCGTCACCAGCCGCAACGGGACGACCGAGAACGACGTGACGGCCTCGAGCGCCAGGCCCAGCATCTTTCGCAGCGGATATTTCGATTCGCCGGCGCGACGCTCGCCCCGGTCGTACTCGACCGTCGCGGTGCGGAACCCCAGCAGCGGAACGATGCCGCGCAGGTAGAGGTTCACCTCGCCGTAGCCGCGCAGCCCTTCGATCGCCCGGCGGCTCAGCAGCCGGTAGTCGGCGTGATGGCGAACCGTCTCCACCCCCATCAGCGCGATGAGCCGGTAGAACGCCGCGGCGGTGACCCGCTTGAACCAGGTGTCGGCGTCGCGGCGCCGGCGCACGCCGTAGACCACGTCGCAGCCCTCGGCGTGGCGGTCCAGCATCGCCTCGATCTGCCCGACGTCGTCCTGCAGGTCGGCATCGATGCTGATCAGCGCGTCGCCCGGCGCCGCGAGCAGCCCGGCGAGCAGCGCGTTCTGGTGCCCCCGGTTGCGCGACAGGCGGATGCCGGCGACGGGATCGCCCGCCGAAACCATGCCCTCGATCAGCGGCCAGGTGCGATCCCGGCTGCCGTCGTCGACGAAATAGATCCGGCTCGAGGGGCCGACCTTGCCGCCGGCCTGGAGGTCTCGCAGCAGCGCGGCGAGCCGGCTGCAGGTTTCCGGAAGCACGGCTTCCTCGTTGAAGCACGGAACGACGATGCCGAGCGTGATCATCACGGGCCGATGGGTGACGGACGCACCCGACCGACGGGTGCGGACTGCGCGACTGGAGGCGGCGAACCGCTCGGCGAACGCCTGCCGAAACCAGCGCGGACACGCCGCGAAGATTAGCCCGACTTGTTCCGGCGCCGCAACCGCACGCGGACCGACGGAGCGGCGCGGCGACCGTCCGATCGCAACCGGGTGCGGGGGGACCCGCCTGCCTACTTCGCCGCCTGCGAGCTGCTGCAGCGTGAACGTGTAGCTCACGCTTTCGAGCGGCTTGTGGCAGGCGAGGCACTCGGCCTGGTTCACGCCGGCGCGCGGCTGGCGGTCGGCGGTGAACACGGCGTAGTTCCAGTCCGAGTTGCGGAGCATCTCGGGAATGTCCCGGCCCCAGCCCGCGTCCCGCGCCATCGCCGTGTAGAAGAGCAGCTTGTCGGCGACGAAATAGCCGTCGCTCCCGTCACCGGCTTCCGGTCGGCGTCGACCTTCGCCGCGTGGACCTCGGCGAACAGCACCGCGCCGTCCGGCAGCGGCTTGCCTTCCCGCGCGGCCTGCACCGCGGCCTTGTTGGCGTAGTAGTGGCGCACCTGCCCGGTCGCCGGGAAATCGATCGTGTGGTACCTGGTGAACGTCTCCTTGTAGCCTTCCGGGAACGTGACGCGGGTCGTCGCGAGGGCCGGCAGGAAGCCGGACTTCGCCCCGGTCGCCGGGCCCGGCAGCGACGCGAAGTACGCGGCGACGTCGGCCATCTCTGCGGGGCTGAGCTGGGCGGCGAGACGCCCCCGCGACAATTCGCCGCATTGCGCCGCACCCTCGGCACGCGGATACTTCATCGAAATCCGATATCGGAATTCGTCACGGCTGGACCCAGGGGGAAACGGGATGGCCGAAAGGGATCTGCTGGGCGGGCTGGTCAGGCTGCACATCCTGTATCACGCGACGCGTGAGCCGGTGTACGGCCAGGCGATCATCGACGAGCTCGCGCATCACGGCTACCGGCTGAGCCCGGGGACGCTGTACCCGGTCCTGCACGGCCTCGAGCGTGGTGGCTACCTCAAGTCGAGGCTGGAGTCCGACGGAGGTCGCAGCCGCAGGATCTACCGGGCAACGGCGGCCGGCAGGAAGTCGCTGCAGGCGGCGAAGGCGAAGGTTTGGGAGCTGTTCCGCGAGCTCTTCGAGGAGGAGCTGGCATTCGGCGCCGAAGGCAAGTACCGCCCGATCGCGTCAGTCACCAGGGGGAGTAAGAAAACATGAAGCTGGGAAAACTGGCATCGACGGGGCTGGCGGCGCTCGCGCTGGCCACCATGATCGGCTGCACGGCCGATCCGAAGCAGGGCGACAGCAAGGCCGCGTTCGTCGGCTCCGAGAAGTGCGGCAGCTGCCACATCGAAGAGTACAAGACGTGGAAGGGCACGCTGCACGCCAAGATGATCCGCACGCCGCAGGAAGCGCTGCTGAAGGATGCGGGCGACAACTGGGCGAAGGACAGCAAGGGCAACGCCGGCCCGACCAAGGGCAACATCGACGGCAAGGGCGCCGCGATGACCGACGTCGTGTTCGTCGTCGGTTCGCACTGGAAGCAGCGCTACCTGGTCAAGAACCCCGCCACCGGCAACCATCAGTTCATGGACAAGCAGTGGAACACCGTCCACAAGCAGTGGGAGCCCTACGGGCAGAAGAACGACTGGGAGACCGTTTGCGCGACGTGCCACGCCACCGGCTACCGCCTCACGTCCTATGATCCGGCCAACCCGGCGACCCAGAAATCCTCGATGTCCGAGCACAACACCGGCTGCGAGTCCTGCCACGGCCCGGGCAGCGCCCACGCGCAGTCGCTGGGCAAGGTGAAGCTGTTCAACCCGGCCAAGGCGACCAAGGAAGAAAGCTCGCTGGTCTGCGGCTACTGCCACGTGCGCAAGGAGAACTACCAGTTCAAGACCGCGCAGAACCACCCGCGCGAGGACCAGCCGCACCCCGTCGTCGGCGAAACCTACAGGGCGGGGCAGGACGACTGGCGCAAGTGGTATCCGGACAAGATGCTGATCCCGGGCGTGCTGCCGGGCCAGCCGGTGTCGAAGAACTATCCGGACACCGACCTCAACAACGCGTTCTACCTGGACGAGAAGGCGCAGAAGTGGAATTCGCACGACGCGCGCAAGCACCACGAGGAGTACCAGGAGTTCGTGCAGTCGTCGCACTACCAGAAGGGCGTGCTGTCGTGCTCGGACTGCCACTCGCCGCACGCGGTGAAGGGCAAGGCGGCGATCGAGCCGATGAAGACCTGCGCCGGCTGCCACGGCAACACCTACGACCCGGCCAAGATCATGCCCGGGCTCGGGTCGACCGCGGCGAACCTGTTCCTGCGCACGCACACCTTCAACAAGAACCAGGACCGCCCGGGCGGCCCGACGGCCACCGGCATGCCGGAACCGGCGCACTACTACCAGAAGTAGCCGCGACGCGCGCGGCGGGGGCGACCCCGCCGCCGCGCACCGCCGTTCGCAGGGGCGGGGCCCGATCGGGCACCCGCCCTTTGTTCGTCCCGCGGCCGAGCTCGGGCCGCGCTTCCCCGCTAGCGCGACGCGAGGAACCGCAGCAGCGCCCCCGCACCGAAGGTCCACGGCGCGATCGCGTCGGTGCGCTCGACGCGGTTGACCAGCGCGCCGAGCTTCGGCGTGGCGATGGTGACGACGTCGCCGATCACGTGGGTGAAGCCCTGCCCCGGCCCGTGCCGGTCCTGCACCGGCGCGAACATCGTGCCCAGGAACAGCATGAAGCCGTCGGGATACTGGTGGTGCGCGCCGACCGCCTGCGCGACGAGGTCGAGCGGATCGCGGCTGATCTTCGCCATCGAACTCGCGCCCTGCAGCACGAAGCCGTCGGGACCGTCGACGCGCAGCGACAGTTCGCAGCGCCGGACGTCGTCGAGCGTGAAGTCGCCGTCGAACAGGCGCACGAACGGCCCGATCGCGCACGACGCGTTGTTGTCCTTGGCCTTGCCCAGCAGCAGCGCGCTGCGGCCCTCGAAGTCGCGCAGGTTGACGTCGTTGCCCAGCGTCGCGCCGACGACGATCCCGGCGCTGTTCACCGCGAGCACGATCTCGGGCTCCGGGTTGTTCCAGGCCGAGCCGGGGTGGATGCCGACGTCGGCGCCGGTGCCGACCGCCGACATCGGCTGCGCCTTGGTGAAGATCTCGGCGTCCGGACCGATGCCCACCTCGAGGTACTGCGACCACGCGCCCTCGCGGATCAGCGCCTCCTTCAGTCGCGCCGCCTCGGGCGAGCCGGGGCGCACCGCCGCGAGGTCGTCGCCGATGATCGCGACGATGGTCCGCCGCACGGCGACCGCCTTCGCGGGATCGCCGCGCGCCTGTTCCTCGATGACGCGCTCGAGCATGCTGGCGACGAAGGTGACACCGGCGGCCTTGATCGCCTGCAGGTCGCAGGGGGCGATCAGCCACGGCGCGCCGGGGTCGCGCCGCGCGGGATCCGTGTTCGCGAGCGCGTCGGCGAGCGCCGCGACGCGCGGCAGCCCGGTCGCCGCACGGATCGCCGTGGCCGCGTCGGGAAGCTCGAACAGCTGCGACACCGTCGGCGCCAGCGCCGACAGGTCGACGAGGTCGTCGCCACGCACGACCACCGGCACCGGGCCGCCGCGGTCGGGCCGCCAGACGCGCCCGACCAGCAGCGCCCGCTCCCGGTCGGCAGGCAGCGTGCCCGCGAGGTCGACCCGCTTCCGCGTTTCCCCGTTGTCCGGCATGGTCCCCTCCCTGGTCGACCCGCTGTTTCTCGCCGCAGTGTACCCGTCGCGCAACGAGCGACGCATCCGGCATAATCGCCCGATGATGACCGGCCCCGACGCCCGCGCGGGCAACGACCTGCTGTTCCCGGAGATCGCGCCCCACGCGACCGGACGCCTCGCCGTCGAGCCGCCGCACGTCCTGCACTGGGAGACCTGCGGCAACCCGGACGGCGTGCCGGTCCTGTTCCTGCACGGCGGCCCGGGCGGCGGCTGCCTGCCGCATCACCGGCGCTACTTCGATCCTTCGTTCTGGCGCGTCGTGCTGGTCGACCAGCGCGGCGCCGGCCGCTCGACGCCGGCGGCGGAGCTTTCCGGCAACACCACGCCGGCGCTGGTCGCCGACCTCGAGGCGCTGCGCGGACATCTCGGCATCGGCCAGTGGCTGCTCTTCGGCGGCTCGTGGGGATCGACGCTCGCGCTGGCGTACGGCGAGGCGCACCCGGAGCGCTGTCTCGGCATGGTGCTGCGCGGCGTGTTCCTCGCGCGGCCGCAGGAAATCGACTGGTTCATGCACGGCATGGGTTCGTTCTTCCCGGAGGCGGCGCGCGCGTTCCGCGAGGCGCTGCCGCCGGACGAACGGGGCGACCTCCTCGGCAACTACTACCGCCGCTTGACCGACCCGGACCCGCAGGTCCACCTGCCCGCCGCACAGGCCTGGGACCGCTACGAGGGCGCGTGCTCGACGCTGCTGCCGCAGCCCGATCCCATCGCGCAGTTCGACTCCGACACCAGCGCGCTGGCGATCGCCCGCATCGAAGCGCACTACTTCGTCCATCGCGCCTTCCTCGACGACGACCAGCTGCTGCGCGCCGTCGACCGCGTCCGGCACCTGCCCTGCGCGATCGTGCAGGGCCGCTACGACGTCATCTGCCCGCCGTCGACCGCCGACGCGCTGGCACGCGCCTGGCCCGAGGCGGATTGCGTGGTGGTGCCCGACGCCGGCCATTCGGTGCGCGAACCCGGCATCACCCGGGAACTGCTGCTCGCCGTCGAGCGGATGAAGGCCCGCGTCCGTCCGCGTTGACCGTGGCCGGGCGGCGGGCGTGCCGGGACGCGCTCAGTCCCGGTACCCCTCGGCCTGGATCGTGACGGTGACGTCGTCGCCGACGTCCTTCAGCCAGTCCGTCATGCCGAAGTCCGATCGCCTGACGATCGCGCCGACTTCGGCGCCGCACAGCGGGCGGCGGGTCAGCGGCTGCGTCCCGCAGCGGAAGTCGCGGATCGTCAGGCGCAGCGGCCGGGTGACGCCCCGCAGCGTCAGCTCGCCGTCGGCGGCGACCGGAACGTCGCCCTCGAACACGACCCGCTGCGCGCGGAACGAGATCGCCGGATGGCGCTCGACGTCGAACCAGCCGTCGCCGCGCAGGATGCGGTCGCGCAGCCGGTCGCCGGTTTCCAGCGACGCCGGATCGACGGCGACCTCGACGCGGCCGGTCTTCGCCGCCCGGTCGATGACCACGGTTCCCGACGCACGCGTGAACAATCCGCGCTGCACCGACAGTCCGAGGTGCGAAACGGCGAACGACGGGATCGTGTGCGAGGGGTCGAGCGTGAACGACTCCGGCTCCGCCCGAACCGACGGCGCCGCCAGGACCGTCACCGCGACGGCCAGCGCGGCGGCGCGCCGCATGCTCACCGGACCGGCGGGAGCACCATGCGCACCCGCACGACGACGTCGTTGGCGACGGTGTCGGTGTCGGCCCAGGCCCCGTCGCCGACGTGGAAATCCAGCCGCTGCAGCGTCAGCTGGCCCTCGGCGACGCTCATGCCGGCGGCGTCGCGCTTGAGCTGCACCGGCATCATCACGTCGCGGGTGACCCCCTTCAGCGACAGCTGCCCGGTCACCTCGTAGCGATCGCCCGGCAGCCCGCGGACCGCGGTCGACACGAACTTCGCCGTCGGGAACTGCCGCGTGTCGAACCAGGTCGGCCGCCGCAACTCGGCCTCCGATTCCTCGCTGGCAAGGTCGATGCTGGCGAGGTCGATCTCGATTTCGGCCCGGGACCGCGCGGGATCCTGCGGCCGGAAGTCGACGTTGGCCTTCCATTTGCGGAAGTGGCCTTCGACATTGGCGCCCATCTGCCGGGACACGAAGCGGATGTCGCTGCGCTCGACCGCCACGCCCTGGGACGAGGCATCGGGCGAGGCGGCGAGCAGCATCGCCGCGAGCGGTGGGACGAAGGGTGCGATGAGGCGCATGGGGACGGCCTTTCCGGGGGCGGGCGGCCGCCGGCCCGGGCACATCCGGGCGAGCAGGCCGTCGCGGTCGACGAACTGGTGCTTCAAGGCCGCCGCGACGTGGAGCAGCACCAACGCGGCCAGCGAAGCGTTCAGCGAGAGATGTACGACCTTGAGCGCCGCGGCGAGTTCCTTGTCCTTCGCGACGAGGTCGGGCAGCGGGACCAGGCCCAGCCACACGGTCTGCACCCCGGCGGCCGAGCTGTAGAGCCACCCCGACGCCGGCACGGCCAGCATCAGCGCATACAGCAGGCCATGCGCGACGGCGGCGGCGCGCCGCTGCCAGCTCGGCATCGCGACCGGGGGCGGCGGCGGGTGCCGCGACCGCCACGCGAGCCGCAGCAGCGCCACCAGGAAGACGGTGACGCCGATCCACTTGTGATACGCGTAGACGCGGAACTTGAGCGGCCCGAACTCCAGCCCCGTCATCCACAGTCCGACGCAGAATCCCGCCAGCACCAGCGCCGCGCCGAGCCAGTGCAGCCCGATCGCGGTGGCGGTGTAGCGTGACGCGGACGGATCGTCCATCGGGGCACGCTAGTCGGCGGGCGACGACGCGTCAAGCGCCGGCGCGCGGGGCACCCCGCCGCTATAATCGTCCGGCCGGTCGCATCGGCCTCGATGCCCCTGCCCCGCCCACCGCTCCCGCCCACGTGACGACCTCCTCCGCCGCCAATGCCCGCTGGCTCGAGCGCAGCCGCGCGGCGGTGTGGCACCCGTGCACGCAGATGAAGTCGCACGAGACGCTGCCGCTGGTCCCGATCGACCGCGGCGAAGGCGCGTGGCTGGTCGACTTCGAGGGGCGGCGCTATCTCGACGCCGTCAGCTCCTGGTGGACCAACCTGTTCGGGCACGCCCATCCCGCGATCAACGCCGCGCTGAAGGCGCAGCTCGACCGACTCGAGCACGCGATGCTGGCCGGCTTCACCCATCGGCCCGTCGTCGAGCTGTCGGAGCGGCTGTCGGCATTGGCACCCGCCGGCCTCGGCCACGCGTTCTACGGCAGCGACGGCGCGGCGGCGGTCGAGATCGCGCTCAAGATGGCGTTCCACTACTGGCGCAACCGCGGCCGGCCCGAAAAGACGCAGTTCGTCAGCCTGGCCGGCAGCTACCACGGCGAGACGCTCGGCGCGCTGGCCGTCACCGACGTGCCGCTGTTCCGCGACGTCTACGCGCCGCTGCTGCGCCGGAACGCCGTGGTCGCCTGCCCCGACGCCCGCACCGCCGCCCCGGGCGAGACCGCGCGCGACGTCGCGGAGCGCGCGGCGGCGGCGCTCGCCGCGCATCTCGACGCCCACGCCGGCACCACCGCGGCGCTGATCCTCGAGCCGCGGGTGCAGGGTGCGGCCGGCATGGTCGAGTACGACGCGCACTACCTCGCCCGCGCCCGCGAGCTCTGCACCCGGCACGGGGTGCTGCTGATCGCCGACGAGATCATGACCGGCTTCGGCCGCACCGGGACGATGTTCGCGTGGGAGCAGGCAGGCGCGGCGGCGCCCGATTTCATGTGCCTGTCGAAGGGGCTCACCGGCGGCTATCTGCCATTGTCCTGCGTGCTGACGACCGACGCCGTCTACGCCGCGTTCTACGACGACGACGTCGCGCGCGGATTCCTGCACTCGCACAGCTACACCGGCAATCCGCTCGCCTGCCGCGCGGCGCTGGCCACCCTCGACCTCTTCCGCGACGACGACGTCATCGCCCGCAACCGCGGGCGCGCCGCGCGCTGGTCGACGCTGGCGGCGCCGCTCGCCGCGCATCCGCGGGTGCGCCACTTCCGCCAGCCCGGGATGATCGTCGCCTTCGAGGTCGACACCGACCGGCCCGATTTCTCGCGCTGGTGCTTCGCGCAGGGCCTCGCGCGGGGCCTGCTGCTGCGGCCGATCGGGCGGACGGTCTACTTCATGCCGCCCTACATTCTCACCGACGACGAGTTCGCGTTCCTGGTCGACGGCACGAAGGCCATCGTCGATGCGGCGTGAGCGCCTGCTGCCGCGGTGGAAGCAATCGATCCGGTCGCTGCGGTCGCTGCGGTCGCTGCGGTCGATGTGGTCGATCCGGTCGATGCGGTCGATGCGGTCATTGCCGTCGGCACGGTCGGGGTTCGCGCTGCTGCTGACGCTGGTCGCGGCCGCCGCCGTCGCGCTGCACGGCGACGCCGCGGGCGCCGCGACCCCCGGCAGCGCCGCCAGCGTGCGCACGGCGCTGCCGCGGACCGTGGGCCGGAGCTTCCTGGACGCGCGGGTTCCGCTGAACGCCATCGCCGTCGTCGTGCAGGAAGTCGGTGCGCCGCGGCCGCTGGTCGCGCACGATGCGGCGCGGCCCATGAATCCGGCGTCGGTGATGAAGCTCTACACGACGCTGGCGGCGCTGGAGCTGCTGGGACGCGACTACCGCTGGACGACCGACGCCTGGCTCGGCGGCCCGCTGGTGGACGGCACGCTGCGGGGCGACCTGGTGCTCAAGGGCCGCGGCGATCCGAAGATCACCATCGAGCAGTGGCAGTCGTTCATGGCGGAGCTGCGGGCGAAAGGCCTGGTGACCGTCGGCGGCGACCTGGTGCTCGACCGCAGCCAGTTCGCGCTGCCGCGCCACGACGCCGCGGCGTTCGACGGCGAGGCGCTGCGTCCGTACAACGTCGGTCCGGACGCCATGCTGGTCAACTTCAAGTCGGTGCGCTTCGTGTTCGCGCCGGGCGGCGCCGGCGACGCAACGATCCTGCGCGCGGAGCCGCCGCTGCCGGAAATCACCGTCGGCACGCCGCCGCCGCCGGCCGCCGGTCCGTGCAACGACTGGCGCGCGGCCCTCGGCGCCGCCTTCGCCGACCGCGGCGACGCCGCCAGCGCCAGCTTCGCCGGCCGCTTTCCCGTGGCCTGCGGCGAGCGCGACTGGAACGTCGCGCTGCTGGATCACCCGCATTACGTCCGCGGCATGTTCGCGACCTACTTCGGCGAGGCCGGCGGCCGCTTCACCGGCGGCGTGCGGGACGGCCGCGCACCCGCCGGCGCCGCGCCGTTCGCCACGATGGCCTCGGCGCCGCTCTACGACATCGTCCGCGACATCAACAAGCTGTCGAACAACGTGATGGCGCGCCAGGTGTTCCTGACGCTCGCGACGACGGCGGCGCCGCCGCCGGCGACCCCCGAGGGCGCCGCCGAGGTGATGCGCCGCTGGCTCGACTCGCGCCGGATCGACCGCCGCGGCTTCGTGGTCGAGAACGGATCCGGGCTCTCGCGCAACGAGCGCAGCAGCGCCGCAGGTCTGGCGCAGCTCCTCGCCGCCGCCGACGCCAGCGCGGTGCGCGAGGAGTTCGCGAGTTCGCTCGCCGTCGCCGCCGTCGACGGCACGCTGGCGCGCCGCTTCACCGACCGCCCGGTCGCGGGCCAGGCCCTGCTGAAGACCGGCTCGCTCGAAGGCGTGCGCGCGCTGGCCGGCTACGTCATCGACGCCGAGAATCGGCGCTGGATCGTCGTGGCGATCATCAACCACGCCAACGCCCTGCGCGGCCAGCCGGCGCTCGACGCGCTGGTGCAGTGGGTCTATCGCGACGCGGCGGCGTGGTCGCGGGCGTCGGCCCGCTGACCACGCGCCCCGGCGACCGGGCTACATGCCGGGCACCGGCCGGCTGTCCTTGAACAGCAGGTAGCCGCGAATCACCCGGTAGAGCACCCAGATCGAGGTGACCGCCCACATCGCCAGCGCCACCGGTATGCCCAGCAGCGTGACGTACAGCAGGAAGCCGATGCAGCTCCAGAGGATCGACCACCAGAACGTCCGGATCAGCCAGCGCAGGTGCGAGGCGACCCAGGTGCCGGCGGCGTCGTCGCGTTTCACGTAGGCGATGATCACCGCGATGATCCCGACCAGGCCCAGCAGCGGCAGCGGCACCGCGACGCCGGACGAGGCGATCTGGGCAATCGCCGCCAGCGCGAACAGCGCGTAGACGAGCAGGGCGGCGGTCACCGGCGGTTGGGCGGCGGCCCCGGGGGCAGATCCCGGGGCGTCGTAGTCGGCCATGGCGGAAAGCTCCTCGAATCGAAAGCCGCGAAGCCGCGGCGAGACCGAATCTGCGGCCGGCGGCGGCCGGCGTCAAGACCGGGGGGGACGAACCGCGCCAGGACCCGACGGCGCCGGCGGGTGGCGCGACGGACGGGGCGAGCGCGCCTATAATGTCATTTGTTCCCGACCCGCGGCGCTGCCGCGGCAATCCTCAACCGACGACGGAGTTTCCCATGTCTGCCAGCACCGACCGCACCCGCGACAAGATCGTCGACGAGTTTTCCACCATCGTCGGCGAAGCCGAAACACTGCTGAACAAGGCCGCCACCGAAACGGGCGACAAGGCCCGCGACATCCGTTCGCAAGTCGAGGGCAAGCTGCTCTCCGCCAAGCTGCGCCTGCAGGAACTCGAAGGCCAGGCCGTCGACCGCGCCAAGGAAGCCGCGCGCGCAACCGACGACTTCGTCCACGATCATCCGTGGCAGTCGATCGGCGTCGCGGCCGCGATCGGCTTCGTCGCCGGCCTGCTGATGAACCGCCGCTGAATCGGCGTCACCTGTTCCGGCTGCGGTGTCGCCCCCGGCGACGCCGCCCGGCCGGATGCGATCGGAAGCCGTGAATCCAACGCCCCCCCGCATTGCGGGCATTTCCGGCGCGCTGACGCGCCTGTCGGCGACGCTGCTGTCGCTGCTGCGCACGCGCGCCGAGCTCGCATCGGTCGAGTTCGCCGAGGAACGCGAGCGCGCGGTCGCGCGGTTGATCCTGATGATCATCGCGGCGGTCGCGTTCGGGTTCACCGCGCTCTTCGCCTCGATCCTGGTCGCGGCCTGGTACTGGGACTCGCACCGACACGCGGCGATCGCCGGGGTGGCGCTGTTCTGGCTGGTCGCCGGGCTGCTGGCGCTGCTGCGGCTCCAGCAGCGACGGCAGAGCGACCCGAGGCCCTTCGCCGCGACGCTGGCCGAGCTCGAACGCGACCGGGCGTGGCTCGAGGCCCAGGTCGCGGCGAAGCAGGAACGCGCGGAGTGACGCGATGAGCAGCCGCCACGTCGAACTCGCCGAACGCCGCGCGCTGCTGGTCGCCCGCGCCGACCTCGAGCGGGCGCAGCTGTCGCTCGCCATGCACGATCTCCGGCGTGCCATCGCGCCGCCGCCGTCCCCCGAAGCCGCGGCGCGCGGCCGCAGCATCGCCGCGAAGCTGCTGCGCTTTGCCGTGCCGGTGCTGGGGGCGACCCGCGCCGGTCGCTGGCTGCGCTTCGCGTCGATCGGCCTGACCGTCTACCGCATCGCGCGCGGCTGGCGCTGACCGCAGCGCCGGCCCTCCGCTACAGCCCCAGCTCGCGCCACAGCGCGTCGACGCGCGCCTTCACCGCCGCGTCCATCGCGATCGGCCGGCCCCACTCGCGCTGCGTCTCGCCGGGCCACTTGCTGGTCGCGTCGATGCCCATCTTGCTGCCGAGTCCCGCCACCGGCGACGCGAAGTCGAGGTAGTCGATCGGCGTCTGCTCGACGGTGGTCACGTCGCGCGCCGGGTCGACGCGCGTGGTCAGCGCCCAGATCACGTCCTTCCAGTCGCGGATGTCCACGTCGTCGTCGGTGACGATGATGAACTTGGTGTACATGAACTGGCGCAGGAAGCTCCAGACGCCGAACATCACGCGCTTGGCGTGCCCCGGGTACTGCTTCTTCAGCGACACGACGGCGAGCCGATAGCTGCAGCCTTCGGGCGGCAGGTAGAAGTCGGCGATCTCCGGGAACTGCTTCTGCAGCAGCGGCACGAACACCTCGTTGAGCGCGACGCCGAGGATCGCCGGCTCGTCGGGCGGCTTGCCGGTGTAGGTCGAGTGGTAGATCGGGTCGCGGCGCAGCGTGATGCGCTCGATGGTCAGCACCGGAAAGCGCTCGACCTCGTTGTAGTAGCCGGTGTGGTCGCCGAACGGGCCTTCGGCCGCGGTCTCGTAGCCGGTGGGGTCGTTCGCATCGGGCTGCAGGAAGCCCTCGAGCACGATCTCGGCGGTGGCCGGCACCTGCAGGTCGTGCGTGATGCAGTCGACGATCTCGGTGCGCGCGCCGCGCAGCAGGCCCGCGAACTGGTACTCGGACAGCGTGTCGGGCACCGGCGTGACGGCGCCGAGGATGGTCGCGGGGTCGGCGCCGAGCGCGACCGCGACCGGGAACGGCGTGCCCGGATGCGCGCGCGCGTGATCGCGGAAATCGAGCGCGCCGCCGCGGTGCGCGAGCCAGCGCATGATGACCTTGTTGCGTCCGATCACCTGCTGCCGGTAGATGCCGAGGTTCTGCCGCTTCTTGTGCGGGCCGCGCGTCACGGTCAGGCCCCAGGTGATCAGCGGCCCGACGTCGCCGGGCCAGCAGGTCTGCACCGGCAGCCGCGCCAGATCGACGTCGGCGCCCTCCCAGCGCACTTCCTGGCACGGCGCGGAGCTGCGGACCTTCGGCGCCATGTCCAGCACCTTCATGAACACCGGCCGCGTGTTCTTCCACGCGTCGACCAGGCCCTTCGGCGGCTCGGGCTCCTTCAGGAACGCCAGCAGCCGGCCGACCTCGCGCAGGCTCTCGGCCCAGTTCGCGGGATCGGCGCCCATCGCGCGGGCGACGCGCTGCGGCGTGCCGAAGAGGTTGCCCAGCACGGGAATCGTGCCGCCCGCCGGCGACCGGAAGTCGCCCTTCGGCCGCTCGAACAGCAGCGCCGGCCCGCCGGCCTTGAGCACGCGGTCGCAGAGTTCCGTCATCTCCAGCCGCGGGTCGACCTCGGCGGCGACGCGCTTGAGCTCGCCGACGGCCTCGAGCTGGGCGATGAAGTCGCGGAGATCGTGGTATTTCATCGGCGGGGCTGGACGAGGGTGGCGGGACTGGACGAGGACGGCGGATCGGGGATCAGGCTGCGAGGCGGTTCGCGGGCCGCCCGGAGGCGGGGGCGCGACCGCACGATGTTAGCAAAGGCCGCCGCTCCCCGTGCCGCCGCCGCTAGAACAAGCCGACGATGCGGCCGTCGTCGGTGACGTCGATCTGCGCCGCCGACGGCACCTTCGGCAGGCCCGGCATCGTCATGACGTCGCCGCAGACCATGACGACGAACTGCGCGCCGGCGGCGAGCCGCACCTCGCGGATGTTGAGCACGTGCCCCGACGGCGCGCCGTGCAGCAGCGGATCGGTCGAGAACGAATACTGCGTCTTGGCGATGCACACCGGATAGCGCCCGTAGCCCTCGGCCTGCAGCTCGCGGATGCGCGCGCGGACCTTGCTGTCGGCGGTCACTTCGGACGCCCCGTAGATCGTCGTCGCGATCTTGCTCACCTTGTCCCACAGCGTGTCGGCGTCGTCGTAGACGAAGCGGAAGTCGCCGGGCACGCGGTCGATGGTGTCGACCACGGCGCGCGCGAGGTCCTCGGCACCGGCGCCGCCGTCGGCCCAGTGCCTGGCGACGACCACCGGCGCGTCGTGGTGCGCGATCTTGCGCCGCAGCAGCGCGATCTCGGCATCGGTGTCGGTGGCGAAATGGTTGATCGCGACCACGCAGGGCAGGCCGTAGTGGACGCGCACGTTGTTGAGGTGCCGCTCGAGGTTGGCCACGCCCTTCTCCAGCGCCGTCAGGTTCTCGCGGGCGAGATCGTCGACCGCCACGCCGCCGTGGAACTTGAGCGCGCGCACCGTCGCGACCAGCACCACGACGTCGGGCCGCAGTCCCGACTTGCGGCACTTGATGTCGATGAACTTCTCGGCGCCGAGGTCCGCGCCGAACCCGGCCTCGGTGACGACGTAGTCGGCGAGCTTCAGGCCCGCCCGCGTCGCGATCACCGAGTTGCAGCCGTGCGCGATGTTGCCGAACGGCCCGCCGTGGATCAGCGCCGGGTTGTTCTCGAGCGTCTGCACCAGGTTCGGCTTGATCGCGTCGCGCAGCAGCGCCGCCATCGCACCGTGCGCACCCAGGTCGCGCGCGTGCACGGGCTTGCGGTCGCGGGTGTAGCCGACGACGATGTCGGCGAGCCGCGCCTTCAGGTCCGCCAGCGAGTCGGCGAGGCAGAAGATCGCCATCACCTCGGACGCCACGACGATGTCGAAGCCGTCCTGGCGCGGGTAGCCGTTGGCGGGACCGCCCAGCGACACGTTGATCTCGCGCAGCGCGCGGTCGTTCATGTCGACCACGCGCTTCCAGGTGATGCGGCGCACGTCGATGCCGAGCGCGTTGCCGTGGTGGATGTGGTTGTCGATCAGCGCCGCCAGCAGGTTGTTGGCCACGCCGATGGCGTTGAAGTCGCCGGTGAAGTGCAGGTTGATGTCCTCCATCGGCACCACCTGCGCGTAGCCGCCGCCCGCCGCCCCGCCCTTCATCCCGAACACCGGCCCGAGCGAAGGCTCGCGCAGGCAGATCACCGCCTTCTTCCCGATGCGATTGAGCGCGTCGCCGAGGCCCACGACGGTCGTCGTCTTGCCCTCGCCCGCCGGCGTGGGGCTGATCGCCGACACCAGCACCAGCCGGCCGTCGGGGCGCCCGGCGAGGCCGGAGAGCCAGTCGAGCGAGATCTTGCCCTTGGTCCGGCCGTAGGGCTCGATCGCCTCGTCGGGAATGCCGAGCCGGGCGGCGATGGCCGCGATCGGCAGCAGCTTCGCCTGCTGCGCGATGTCGATGTCGGTGAGCATGCTGCATCCTCCCTGCCGGCGCCGCCGTGGCGGGGCCGGTCGTTGTGAGTCGCCCGCCGGGTTGCGGCGGGGTTCGGCGGGTTTTCCTGCCGGCGCGGTTCGCTACACCACCGGATTCGCGCCGCCGTCCATCGGCACGATCGCGCCGGTGACGTAGCTCGCCTGGTCCGACGCGAGGAACAGCGCGACGCGCGCGACTTCCTCCGGCGTGCCGAGCCGCCCCAGCGGCAGCTTCGCCTGCGCGCGCGCGAGCAGCTCCTCCGGGGTCAGCCCCGTCATCTTCGCCTCGACGGCGAGGCCTTCCTGCACGCGCCCGGTCAGCGTGCCGCCCGGGTTGATGCCGTTGACGCGCACGCCCTTGGGCCCGTAGGCGGCGGCGAGTCCGGTCGTCGCCAGCATCAGCGCCGCGTTGGCGGCGCCGCCGGGCAGGTGGACGGGGTTGGCGACCTTGCCGCCGGCGCCGATGATGTTGACGATCGCGCCGCGGCCGCGCGCGGCCATCCGCTTGATCACGATGTCGGTGGGATGGATGTAGCTGAAGAACTTGGCGTCCATCGCCGCGTGCCAGGCGACCGCGTCGAGGTCGGCGGGCGCGTAGCGTTTCGCCGCACCGGCCGAATTGACGAGCACGTCGATCGGCCCCAGCCGGGCCTCGATGTCGTCGATCGCCGCCAGCGCCGCCGTGGCGTCGACCAGGTCGGCGACGACGGCCAGCGGCGGATGCGCCGACGCGGGCAGGCCCGCGAGCGCGGCGTCGAGGTTGGCGCGGCTGCGCGAGATCAGCGCCACCCGCGCGCCTTCGGCGAGGAAGGCCGCGGCGCAGGCGAGGCCGATGCCCTTGCTGGCGCCGGTGACCGCGACGACGCGGCCGGCAAGTCCGAGGTCCATGGCAGGTTTCTCCGGGAAGGGGCCCCATCTTATCCAAACGCGGGGCCGGCTGCCCGGGCGAATCGCGCGCCCGGATTTGGTGCGCGCCGCTACAATGCCGGATGGCCACCGCCCCGCTGCGCCCGCACGACGGCGCGTTCGTCCGCACCCGCCGCGTCGTGTTCGGGATCGTGCTGGCGAGCTTCGTGCTGTCGTTCTTCCACCGCACGGCGCCGGCGGCGATCGCCGGCGAGCTGACCCGCGCGTTCTCGATCAACGCCGCGGTGCTGGGCACGCTGGCGGCGACCTACTTCTACGTCTACACGCTGCTGCAGATCCCCGTCGGCGTGCTCGCCGACACGCTGGGGCCGCGGCGCATCCTGGCCGGCGGGTCGCTGGTCGCCGCGGCCGGCTCGCTGCTGTTCGCGCTGGCGCCGGCGTGGGAACTCGCCGCGGCGGGCCGCACGCTGGTCGGCATCGGCGTCGCCGTTGCGTTCATCGCCATCCTCAAGATCTCGGCGGTGTGGTTTCCCGCCAACCGCTTCGCGACGCTCAACGGCGTGACCATGTTCGCCGGCAACCTGGGCGCGGTGATCGCCGGCGCGCCGCTGGCGTGGCTGGTCACGCAGACCTCGTGGCGCGCGGTGTTCGTGGCGCTGGCGCTGCTGTCGGCGGCGCTGGGGATCGCGACCTGGCTGATGGTGCGCGACCGGCCCCAGGACCGCGGCTTCGCGCCGGTGAGTGCGCCGGCCGCGCCGGGGGCGGCCAGGGTCGCGTGGACCGCGGCGCTGGCACGGGTGCTCGCGAACCCTGCCACCTGGCCGGGCTTCTTCGTCAACGTCGGCATCGGCGGCAGCTACCTCGCGTTCGCGGGGCTGTGGGCGGTGCCGTGGCTGGTCGAGACGCACGGCATGGAGCGCGTGACCGCGGCGCAGCACGGCAGCCTGCTGCTGCTGGGCGTCGCGTTCGGCTCCCTCGTCGTCGGCATCGTCTCGGACCGGCTGGGCAGCCGGCGCGGCGTGATGCGCGCGTATGCGTTCCTCTACGCGCTGTCGTGGCTGCCGTGGCTGCTGCACGTCGAGTGGCCGCTCGCCGCGACGCTGGCGTGGTTCTTCGTCATGGGCCTGCTCATTCCGGGCTTCACGCTGTCGTGGACGGTGGCCAAGGAAGTGAACCGTCCCGAGCATTCCGGCATCGCGACCTCGGTCGTCAACGTCGGGATCTTCCTCGGCACGGGGATCCTGCAGCCGCTGGTGGGCTGGGTGCTCGACCGCGGTCGCGCCGCCGGCGACGTCGCCGCCGCGTGGGACCGCGGGATGCTGCTGCTGGCGGGCGCCGCGGCGCTGGGCGCGCTGGCGACGCTCACCGTCCGCGAAGCGCGGAAGCCGGGCGCGACGTGACGACACCGGCGGCATGAAGGTCTCACGGGCGGGCAAGGGCATCGGCGGCGAGCTGCGCGGCGGCTTCACCTCCGCCGTCGTCGCGCTCGGGGTACTGCTGCCGCTCGGACTGCTGTCGTTCGCGCCGCTGGGACCGGCGGGCGCGGCGGTCGGGCTGCAGGCGGCGTTCGCCGCGGCGATCTTCGGCGGCCTGGTCACCTCGCTGGTCGCGGGCGCGCCGGTGCCGGGCAGCATCCCGCGCACGTCGACCTGCCTGATCTTCGCCGGGCTGGTCGCGAAGCTGGCGGCGGACCCGAACCTGGTCGGCCCGGCGGGAGCCGATCTCGACCGCATCGTCGCGCTGACGTCGGTCAGCGTCGCGCTGGCCGGCGCGCTGCAGATCGCCTTCGGCCTGCTGAAGCTCGGGTCGCTGATCCGGTTCGTGCCGTTGCCGGTGCTCGCCGGCTTCATGGACGGCATCGCGGTGATGATCGCGATCAGCCAGATTCCGCCCCTGTTCGGGCTGGAGGGCCCCCCTGCGATCAGCCGCGATGCCCTCGCGCACGTGATCCCGGGCAGCATCGCACTGGGGCTGGCGACCTGGGCGGTGGCGTGGCGGGTGTCGCGCGGCGGGCCGCGCGCGCCGGCGGCACTGGCGGGTCTGCTGTTCGGCAGCGCCGCCTACGCGCTCGCGCAGCTGTTGCTGCCCGACGTGGCGCTGGGAGGCATGCTCGGCTCGGCGGCCGGCGGCGTGCCGCATCCCGACGCGCTGGCACCGCTCGTCGGCGACGGCTTCGCCGCCCTGCTGCGCGACCACCTGCCCCAGCTCGTCGCCACCGGCGCGGTCCTGGCGCTGATCGGCTCGATGGACGCGCTGCTGTCGGCGGCGGCGATCGACAGCCTTTGCGCCACGCGGCACCAGCCGAACCGCTTCCTCGTCGGCCAGGGCCTCGGGAACGTGGTCACGGCGGCGTTCGGTGGCGTCCCGGTCGTCTTCTCGACCGCGACGTCGCTCGCCAATTACCGCAGCGGCGGCCGCGCCGCGCTGTCCGGCGCCGTCTCGGTCGCGACGCTGCTGGCGATCCTGGTGCTCGGCGGGCGGGCGCTCGCACACATCCCCGTCGCGGTGACCGCGGGACTGATGCTGTTCATCGGGCTGGGGCTGTTCGACCGCTGGAGCCGCGTGGTGTGGCGGCAGTTCCGTGCCGGCCTCGCCGACCACGACGCGCTGTGGAGCCTCGTCGTGGTCGTGCTGGTCGGCATCGTCACCGTCTTCTACGGCTTCGTCGTCGCCATCGCCGCCGGCGTCCTGCTGTCGATGGTGCTGTTCATCGTCTCGATGAATCGCTCGCTGGTGCGATCGATCGCCACCGGCGAGACCCGCTCGTCGCGGCGCCTGTACCCGCCGGCGCAGGCGCGGGTGCTGCGCGAACGCGGCCGCGAAATCGCGCTGGTCCAGCTCGAAGGCGCCGTTTTCTTCGGCACCGCCAACCGGCTCGCCCGCGAGGTCGAGCCGCTCGCCCCCGGCGCGAAGTTCATCATTCTCGACCTGAGGCGGGTGACGACCATCGACGCGTCCGGCGCGATGGCACTCGAGCGGCTGCTGCAGCACCTGCACACGCAGGGCGCCCGGCTGCTGCTCGCCGGCATCGTCCCCGGTGACCGGCACGCGCGCGCGTTGCACGCCTTCGGGGCCTTTCTCGCCGCCGCGGACACGCGCTGGTTCGCCGACGCCGACCAGGCACTCGAATTCGCCGAACGGCGGGTGCTCGACGACGCCGGCGCCTTGCCCGACAGCGTCGAGTGGCCCGTCGAGACACTGCCGCTGTTCGCGGACCTGACGGCCGACGAAGCGGCGACGCTGGGCCGACGCCTGGAGCGCCACACCCTCGCGGCGGGCGAGGTGCTGTTCCGCGAAGGCGAGCCGGGCGACCGTCTCTACGTGCTGGCGCAGGGGTCGATCAGCATCGTCGCGCGCGGCCTCGACGGCGCGCCGGATCGCCGCCTGGCGAGCTACGGCCCCGGCGTCATCTTCGGCGAGACCGCGATGCTCGACGGCGGCGGGCGCTCGGCCTCCGCCGTCGCCGACACGCCGGCGCTGGTCCACGTGCTGACGCGCGCCGCGCTCGACGAACTGCGCGCGAGCGACCCGGCCGTCGGCGGCAAGGTCCTGTACAACCTCGCGCGCGAGCAGTCGGCGCGGCTGCGCTTCGCATCGGCGACGATCCAGGCGTCCGACCGCTGACGCGGGGCTCGGCAGTCGCGCCGGCTGGCTTGACCGCACCGGCGGCGCGGATCGCTCCGGCGGCGTTCATTGCGCCGGCCGCGCTGGCGCCGGCGGCCGCAGCGGTCACCGCGCGACGTCGAGCCAGGCCAGCAGCGCCCGCCACGCGTCGAGCTTCTCGGCGAAGGGCCGCGTGTACGCCGGCGACGTCGACGGCAGCACGACGGTCTGGTAGCCCGCGTCCCGCCACCGCGGGGCGGCA
Source organism: uncultured beta proteobacterium (assembly GCA_963810815.1). Classification (GTDB taxonomy): domain Bacteria; phylum Pseudomonadota; class Gammaproteobacteria; order Burkholderiales; family Casimicrobiaceae; genus CAVQWT01. The sequence continues at coordinate 27,060 of CAWEPB010000006.1, forward strand.
CGTGCCGCCGTCTGGCCGTTGAATGCCACGGCGACCAGCGCGGGCGCGGCGCGATGCACGCGCGCCACCTCGGCCCGCTCGGCGTTGCGGATCGCCCCGTCGAGGCTCCCGCGGCGTTCGCAGGCGACGATGGTGTCCCACAGGCCGATCCGGTGCGCCTGCATCTGCGCCAGGCGCTCGGCGTAGGGCAGCTCGGCCAGCGGCGCGCCGACCAGCGCCCCCAGGATCGGCCAGAAATGGTTGCGCGGATGGGCGTAGTAGGCGCGCGCCGACAACGACGCTTCGCCGGGGAAGCTGCCGAGGATCAGCACCCGCGCATCGGGAGCGAGCACCGGCGGCAGCCCGTGCCTGCGCGGCGGCGGCTGGGCATCCCGCGTCGATGCCGCGACGGTGCGACGCGCCTTCGGTGCCACGCGCCTGGTCGCGCCGGCGTCAGCCGAAGCGCGGCCATGCCCTGAAGCGGATCGCCAGGTCCACCGCGGTGCCGGCGAACACGGCGAAGCCGAGCCAGTGGTTGTGCAGGAACGCGCGGAAGCAGCCCTCGCGCGTGCGGCCGCGGATCATCAGGTAGTGCCACCCGGCGATCGCGGCGGCGGCGGCGAGGCCGGCGTAGTACGCGGGACCCATGCCGCGGGCGCCGCCCGCCCACACCATGCCGCCCAGGTACACCGCGTAGCACAGCATCACCGCGACGACGTCGAAGCGCCCGAAGGCGATCGCCGACGTGCGCAGCCCGAGCTTGAGGTCGTCGTTGCGGTCGACCATCGCGTACTCGGTGTCGTAGGCGACCACCCAGAACAGGTTGATCAGCAGCATCCACCAGGCCAGCGGCGGCACGTGGTCGTAGATGGACGCGAAGGCCATCGGGATGCCGAACGAGAACGCGACGCCCAGCAGCGCCTGCGGCAGCGAGATGAAGCGCTTCGAGAACGGATAGACGCAGGCGACCACGATCGCCGGCAGCGACAGCAGGATCGTCGTCCGGTTGGTCGTCAGCACGAACAGGAACGCGCAGAACGCCAGCACCGCCGCGACGATCAGCGCCTCCGCCGGGCCGATTTCGCCGGTCGCGAGCGGGCGCGCCGCGGTCCGTTCGACGTGCGGATCGAAGTGCCGGTCGGCCCAGTCGTTGAACGCGCAGCCGGCCGAGCGCATCAGCAGCGTGCCCATCCCGAAGACGACGACCAGCGACCACGCCGGCCGCCCGTACGAGGCGAACCACAGCGCGGTCAGCGTCGGCCACAGCAGCAGCAGCGTGCCGATCGGCTTGTCGAGGCGGATCAGCCGCTCGTAGGCGTCGAGGCGCGCCATCGCGCCGGCGCGACGGACTCCGGGCGGCCCGGCGCCGGGCGCGGGGTCGGCGGCCATGTCAGATCGGCAGCGCGAGCTGCTTCCTGAGGTTCCGCGGCGCGACCTCGTCGAGCAGCGTCTGCGGGGTCGGGTACGCGAGCCGCACGCGCAGTTCGCGCTTCATCCGGCCGTTGCCGACGCGCCGCGACTCGCTCATGAACGACAGCAGCATCGGCGCGATGCGCGCCTCCGCCTCCTCCCAGGTCACCCGGGGCGGTCGCGGCAGGTGGAAGGCGTCCGCGACCAGGTCGAACCAGCCGCCCATCTTCATCTCGGCGTCGTCGCTGACGTTGTACGCGCGGTTGTGGCGGCCGTGGAACAGCGCCGCCACCGTCGCGCGCGCCAGGTCGTCGGCGTGGATGTGATTGGTGTACACGTCGTCGTCGGGCACCAGCACCGGCGTGCCGTGCTTGATGCGATCGACCGGCAGCCGGGTCTCGGCGTAGATGCCCGGCGCGCGCAGGATCGACAGCACGACGCCCTGGCGGCGGGCCCAGTCGCGCAGCCGGTCCTCGGCCGCGACGCGCCGCTTGCCGCGCGGCGTCTGCGCGCGCCGCGCCCGGCCCTCGTCGATGCGGGCGCCGGCGCAGTCGCCGTAGACGCCGGTGGTGGAAATGTAGACCAGGCGCTGTGGTATGCTTCGCGCCCTCGCCAGGGCGGCGACGAGCCTCCGCGTGCGCGGGTCGTCGCGGCCGTCGCCGGGCGGCGGCGCGAAGTGCAGCACCGCGAACGGCGCCGCGCGCAACCGGTCCAGCGTTTCGAGCCGGTCGAGATCGCCGAGGATCGGCACGACGCCGGCGGCGCGCAGTCTGGGAATGTCGTCGGCGCGCCGGACGAGGCCGTAGATTCGCGCGCGGCCGCGCAGCAGGCGGGCGGTGCGCAGCGCGACGTCACCGCAGCCGATCAGCAATACCCGGATCACTTTCTTCCACTCCGCTCGCGTCCCGTACCCGCCGAACCGGCTGCTTCGACATGCCTCATCAGATTACCATAAAGCCCAGCGACCACTCGTTCACCTGCGACGACGGTGACACCGTCCTGCAGGCCGCGATCGCCTCCGACCTGATGATCCCGTACGGCTGCCGCAACGGCGCCTGCGGCACCTGCAAGGGGAAGATCCTCGCCGGCCACGTCGACTACGGCGCGCACCAGGCGACCACGCTCACCGAACAGGAAAAGGCGAAGGGTTTCGCCCTCTTCTGCGTGGCGAAGCCGCAGACCGACCTCGTGATCGAGGTCCGCGAAGTGCGGCGCGCCGGCGACATCCAGGTCCGTCGCCTGCCCTGCCGCATCGAGTCGATCGAGAAGGTGGCGCCCGACGTCGCCATCGTGAAGGTCAAGCTGCCGGCCAACGAGCGGCTGCAGTACCTCGCCGGCCAGTACGTCGACCTGCTGCTGAAGGACGGCCTGCGGCGCAGCTTCTCGATCGCGACGCCGCCGCACGACGACGCGCTGCTCGAGCTGCACGTCCGCCACGTGCCGGGCGGCCGCTTCACCGACCAGCTCTTCAACGAGTTCAAGGGCCGCGAGATCCTGCGCTTCGAGGGGCCGCTGGGGTCGTTCTACCTGCGCGAGGATTCCGACCGGCCGATCATCCTCGTCGCCGGCGGCACCGGCTTCGCGCCGATCAAGGCGGTCATCGAGCACGCGCTGCATCACCGGATCGACCGGCAGATGGTGCTGTACTGGGGGGCGCGCGCCCGGCGCGACCTCTACCTGCCCGCGCTGCCCGGGCAGTGGCAGCAGCAGCATCCGAACTTCACCTTCATTCCGGTGCTGTCCGAGCCCGCGCCGGACGACGCGTGGCCGGGCCGCACGGGCCTGGTCCACCAGGCGGTGCTCGACGACTTCGCCGATCTCTCCGGCTGGCAGGTCTACGCCTGCGGCGCGCCGGCGATGATCGACGCCGCGCGGACGACGTTCACCGGCGATCGCCGCCTGCCGGAAGACCAGTTCTTCGCCGACAGCTTCACCTACGCGGCCGCGACGACCGACCCGCGCCCGTAGCGCGCCCAGGCCTTTTCGTGGAAGTGGTAGGCGACGGTGTTGCACGCCGGCTCGACCACCGCGAGCAGTCCGCCGACGACGATGCTCCCCGTCAACGCGTAGCCGACGGTGAAGGCGACGGTGAAGTGGACAGCGGCGAACGAGAGGGTCTTGGTCATGGTCGGGTCTCCTGGTCCGGCGTCCGGCACCCGGCGACTCCGCCGGGCCCTGCGCCTCGCACGACCGATGATAAGGATTCTCATCAATAACACCAATCGATTGTTTCGATTGGCTGCAATAACTCCTACATATCGCCTAGCGAGAGCTTCAGCGCCGCGCTGAAGTGCGCGTTGGCCTCGCCGTCGCGCCCCAGCCGGGCGAGGAGCTCGCCGAGCGCGACGTGCGTGCGCGCATTCGCGTCCAGCGACAGCGCGGCCTCCAGGTAGGTCTGCGCCTTGCCCCACAGCTGCTGCCGCTGGCACAGCACGCCCAGCGCATGCAGCAGCGCCGCGTCCTGGCTGTGGTCGGCCAGCCAGCGTTCGGCCTGCTCCAGCTGGCGCACCGGCTCCGGCACCCGGCACTCGGCGTAGATGGCCAGCAGCGACGGCTCCCAGTGGCGCGACAGCGCGTGCGCCACGATGTCCGCCGCCTCGCGGTCGCCGCCGAGCTTCAGGAAGCTGGCCGCCGCGGCGCCCGCGACCCGCGGCAGCGCGCGCTCGGCGTCGGACAGCCGGCTCCAGTAGCCGCGCAGCCCCTGCGGGTCCGTCGCCAGCGCCTTCAGCGCGTCGGCGTGCGCGGCGGCGCGGATCAGGTTGCCTTCCTCGGCGCCGTAGACCTTGCGCTTGACCAGCTGGTCGACCAGCGCGGGGACCTCGGCGTGGCGACCGGCGGCGCGCAGCGCCCGCAACTCCAGCCTCAGCGCGGCGGTGTGCGCGCCGGCCTCCTTGCGCAGCGCGGCCAGGTCGGTCAGCGCCTCGGCCGGGCGCCCCTGCTCGAGCTTCATCTCGGCCTCGAGCATCAGCCGCGGCACCGCGAGGCTGTGCACCTGCGCGTCCGGGCGCGCGAGCAGCGTCGAGGCGCCGTCGAAGTCGCGCGTCTCCATCGCCGCGCGGGCGCCGATCAGCGCCGGCAGCCCGCCGGAGTGCGGAATCGCCAGCGCCTCGCCGGCGTACTGCCGCGCCTTGCCATAGCGGCCTTCGAGCAGCGCCACCGTCGCCGCGTCCTGCTTCGCCCGCGCGCGCTCCTGCTTCTGCCGGCGGCGCGCCGCGCGCACGTCCGCCGGCAGCGCCAGCGCGCGGCGCACCAGCCGCACCGTCGTGTAGCCCAGCGTGAACGCGACGACGAGCAGCAGCAGCAGCAGGTTGAGCGAGAGTTCGACGCGGTACGGCGGCGCGACGAACAGCGCGTAGCCGTCGGTGATGCGGACGAGCAGCGCGACGCCGACCGCCGCGGCGGCCAGCAGCAACAGCCAGAACAGGATGCGCACGACCTAGGGCGCCGGGCGCTTGTTGCCGGACGCCGGCGCGCGCAGCGACTGCGCCTCCTGCGCCGCGCGCAGCACGCGCACCGCGTCCAGCGTGCGGGCGAGATCGGGGGCCTCGGCGCCCAGCGGCGTGGCCGAAAGCTGCTTCAGCGTCGCCTGCACCGCCTGCACCGGCTTCGCGCGCAGGTCGAAGTACTGCTTGATCCAGGCATCGGCGGCGGCCAGGTCCGAGCGGAAACCCGCGTCCTCGCGCGCCAGCAGCGCGAGCCGTGCGGAAACCAGGCGCAGCCGCAGGTTCTCGCGCAGGAAATATTCCTGCGACGGCGCCAGCAGCGGCGCCGCGGGCCGGTCGGCCACCTCGATGCGCATCAGGCCGCGCACGTCGTTCCAGATCTCGCGGCCGATGCGGCGCCACCACGGGGCGTCGGCGCCCAGCGGCACCTCCGGCTTGGCGACCGGCAGCCGCTCGTCGCGGGCGAGCGGCAGCGTCGGCACCGCCGTCGCCGCCTGGTCGAGCTTGACCGACAGCCCGGCGAGGTCGACGAAGGGCACCGCCTTGAGGCGGTCGATGTCGCGCGCCAGCGCCCGCCGCAGCGGCGTGAACTGCGGCCGGTCCAGCCGCGTGAGCTTGGCGTCGGCCAGCTGCAGCGCCGACAGCGCCGACGGCACGTTGCCGGCGAGCGAGAGCTGCTGGCTCGCGACCAGCAGCAGCTGCTCGATCTCGATCAGCGCGATCTCGTCGCGCGAGGGCGCGAGATCGTGGTACAGCGCTTCCAGCGACGCCTGCTGCGCCTGCGATTCGGCCAGTCGCGCCTCGAGCAGCGCGATCTTGGCCTGCGCGTCGCGCAGGTCGGCGGCGAGCTGCGTCGAGCGCTGCCCGGTCGCCTGCGCGACCGCGTCGATCTCGCCGATCTTCGTCGCCACGTCGGCGCGCAGCGACTGCTCGGCGCGGCGCGCGTCGATCCACACCGCGAGGGCCGCGACGACGGCCAGCGCCGCGACCGCGCCGATCATCCAGCGCTGCACCGGACGTTCGGCCCGCGCGCGGGCCGCGGGTCGCGCCGGCGCGGCACCCGCCGGACCCGTGGGCGCGGGACCCGCGGCGGCCGACGGCGCGGGAGAAACGGACGGGGTGGCGGGATGTTCCTGCATGGCGTTGGGCCGGACGGGACGGTCATTCTAGCAAGCGGGGGCCCGCCCCCGGTTGCGACGGCACTCGCCGCCCCTTCGACGCTCGACTACAATCGACGAAGAAACCACACGCCGGAGTCGGCGGCGTCGCGCCGTCGCCGCATTTTCGTCACAGCCGCTTCGCGTCTTCGCCACACCGCCGTCACCTCGTCGCCGCACCGGCCCCGCGCCCCATCCGCGTCCCAAACGCGCTACATCCGCACCCCCTGCGCTCCCGCCGCGCCCTTCGCCCGCCATGATGTCCACACCGCTGCTCCTCCTCGCCCTGGCCGTCGCGCTGATCGCCGGGTTCGTGCTGGGTCGCGCGCGCGCGCCCGGCCGCCGCCGCGCGGACGACCTCGACGCCCCGGCCGCGCCGTCGACTGCGCCGTCGACCGCACCCTTCACCGCGCCCTCGACTGCGCCGTCGACCGCACCCTTCACCGCGCCCTTGACCGCTCCGTTGACCGCGCCGTTGACCGCGAGTCAGCCGGCTGACTCGGCCACTGTCGTCCCGGCCGCTGTCCAGGCCACCGTCCCGGTCGTTGCGCCCGCGACCGCCCCGACCGCCGGCCCGGATGGCGCCCTGGCGAGCGCTGCCGTCGACGCCGGACCCGCCGGCATCGACGCCGAAAGGGCACGGCTGCTGCGCGCCATGGAGGCGGAGTCCGCGGCGCTGCGGCGCACGCTGGCGACCGGCGAGGCGGCGATCCGGCAACTCGGCGAACTCGACGCCGACCGGCGCCGCACCTACGACGACCTCGCCCGGGCCCGGGGCGAGACCGCCCGCTACCGCCAGCTGGTGATCGACCTCGAGAACAACGCGCCGCCACCGCTGCTGGACGGACCCGGCTCGCCGGACGACCTCAAGCTGATCGTCGGCGTCGGGCCGGTGCTCGAGCGGATGCTGCAGCAGCTCGGCATCACGACCTACCGGCAGATCGCGCGCTGGACCGAGCGCGACATCGACGAATTCGACGCGCGGCTGCACGAGTTTCCGGGTCGCATCCGGCGCGACGCTTGGGTGATCCAGGCGCGCGCGCTGCACCAGAGCAAGTTCGGCGAGGTCCTGCCGTCGCGCGAGCGGTCCTGACGTGCCGCCGCCGCCGCGCGCGCTGCTGCAGATCGCGGTCCTGGCGCTCGTCTGGGGCTGCAACTGGCCGGTGCTGAAGATGGGCGTCAGCGAACTCGCGCCGCTCACGTTCCGTGCGCTGACGCTTCCGTTCGCCGCGCTCGGCCTGCTCGCCGTGGCCCGGTTCTCCGGGGACACCGTGCGCATTGCGCGCGAGCACTGGGGCAAGGTCGCCGTGCTGGCGCTGCTCAACATCGCCGGCTGGAACGGCCTGGTGCTGTTCGGCGTGCAGCTGCTGCCCGCCGGCCGCAGCGCGATCATCGCCTACACGATGCCGCTGTGGGCGACGATCATCGCCACCCTCGCGCTGAACGAGCCGCTGTCGAAGCGCAAGGCGCTGGGCCTCGGCCTCGGCATGGTCGGCATGGCGCTGCTGCTGGGCGAGGAAGCCCGCTCGATCGAGCGGGCCCCGTTCGGCGCGCTGATGATCCTGGGCGCGGCGGTCGTCTGGGCCTGCGGCACCGTGCTGCTGCGCAAGTGGAAGCCGCCGATACCGCAGAACACGCTGACCGGCTGGATGATGCTCGTCGGGTGGCTGCCGATCTCGCTGACGGCGCCGTTCCTCGATCCCGCGCCGCTGGCCGCGACGTTGTCGACGATCTCGCCGCGCGCGTGGTTCGCGATCTTCTACAACATCGTGATGGCCGGGACCCTCGCGCACTGGGCCTGGTTCACGCTGGCGCGCACGCTGCCGGTCGCGGTGTCGTCGATCTCGTCGCTGCCGGTGCCGGTGGTCGGCGTGTTCGCCGGCATGCTGATGCTGGGCGAGCGGCCCGGACCGAACGAATGGCTGGCGCTGGGCTTCGTCGTCGCCGGCCTCGTCGCCGTGCTGTGGACGCCGGCGAAGCTTCGCGCGCCGTCGGGCTGAAGCGGCGCGCGGCCGCGGCGAACCGGAGCGGCGGGTGGGACCCGCGGACCGGGCAAACCACCGCTACGAGCGGCGCGCTCAGCCGAGCTCGGGGATCAGCGTCAGCAGCGGCCGGCCCGCGAACCAGGCGTCGAGGTTCGCCTTGCACAGGTCGCCCATCGCCTGGCGCGTCTCGCGCGTCGCGCTGCCGACGTGCGGCAGCAGCACCACGTTCTCCATCGACAGCAGCGGTGCGGGGACGTTGGGCTCGTTGGCGAACACGTCGAGCCCCGCGCCCTTGATCGTGCCGTTCTGCAGCGCGGCGACCAGCGCCGGCTCGTCGACGATCGAGCCGCGCGCGATGTTGACGATGATGCCCTTCTTCCCCAGCGCCGCCAGCACGCTGGCGTCGACGATGTTCTTCGTCGCCGCGCCGCCGGGACAGGCGACGATCAGGAAGTCCGACTCGGCGGCGAGCCCGGCCAGGTCCGGCACGAAGCGGTACGGGACGTCCGCCTGCGCCTTGCGGCCGGTGTAGGAAATCGACATGCCCATCGCGGCGAGCCGCTGCGCGATCGCCTTGCCGATGCGGCCGAGGCCGAGGATGCCGACGCGCCTGCCGCCGAGCCGCGTGGTGAGCTCCGGCGCACGCCGGGTCCATTCGCCGGCGCGGACGAAGCGCTCGGCGGCGGCGAAGCCGCGGCCGGTCATCAGCACCAGACCGACGGCGACGTCGGCGACGTCGTCGGTCAGCACGTCCGGCGTGTTGGTCACCCTGATCCCGCGCTGCCGGCAGTAGTCGACCGGCACGCCGTCGTAGCCGACCCCGAACACGGAGATGAGTTCGAGCTTCGGCAGCGCGTCGAGCAGCGTCGTCGGCGTCACAGTGCCGCCGCCCTGGACCAGGCCGCGAATCCTCGCGCCCTCCGCCGCCAGCAACCCCGGCTTGTCGCCCGCCTGGTGGTAATCGTGGCAGCGGTAGTCGCGCTTGAGCGGCTCGTACAGGAACGGCGGCAACGGCGCGGTGACGATGATGTCGGCAGACATGGCGGGTTCTCTGTGGGTTCGCGAAGGACGGGACCGAGCGGTTCGCGTCAGCCGCCGCGGGCGCGCGTGACGGCGGCCCATTCTAGCAATCCCGCGATCAGCCCGGCGTCGCCGCCCGCGGTCCCGATGACCGCAAGACCCGCGTCGCGCGCGTGCTGCGCGATGCGCGGATGCGGGACGAACGTCGGCACCGCGGCCCACCGGATGCGGGTCGCCGGCGCGACCTGCGACCACAGGTTGTCGAGGCCCTCGCTGCTGGTCAGCGTCACGGCGTCGATCCTGCCCTCGGCGAACGCGTCGTCGAGTCCGCGGGTGCCGGAGGGCCTGACCCGCGCGTAGCACGGGACGTGATCGACGACGGCGCCGCGCGCCGAGAGCGCCACGGCGAGCTCGTCGCGGCCGGTCTCGCCGCGGAAGATCGCGACGCGCTTGCCGCGCAGGTCGGCGAGCTCGGGCAACGCCAGCAGTCCCGCGGAATCGAAACTGGTCGCCGGTACGCGGACGCCCTCGATACCCAGCGCGGCCAGCGCCTCGGCGGTGCCGGGACCCGGCGCGAACACGGCGACGTGCCGCGGCCACGTGCCCGGCGGCGGCGCGCCGAACTCGGCGGCATTGGCCGAGACGAAGAACGCGAGGTCGTAGCCGGCGAGCGCGGCCAGGGCGCGGGCGAGCGGCCCGGGGTCCGCGGGCGGCGCGATGGCGATGGCGGGAAAGACGACGGGCACGCCGCCGATCGCGGCGACCTTGGCGGCAAATGCGCCGGCCTGCCGGGCGGGGCGCGTCACCAGGATGCCGGCGCCCGCGAGCGGGCCCTGCGTCGGCGCGCCGGGCTTCGCGTCCAGCGGGTACGGTCCGGCAGTCACGCCGGCGCCTGCGCGCGGAGCGGCTGGAGGGTCCGCGGGGGCGGGACGCAGCGCGGGACTCGGTGCGGGGCGCGGATCACGGCCGGGCGCCCGTCGCCGGAATTACGCGGCGGCGGCGACCAGCCGGGCCGCGCCGCGCGCGAGAAAGTCGGCCGCCAGCGCCAGGCCCAGCGCATCGGCCGCACGCTGGTCGGGCACCGGAGCGCTGCGCTCGCCGCGCATCACCTCGGCGCCGTCGCGACTCGCCAGCAATCCGCGCAGCCACACCTCGCCGTGACGGAAGACGGCATGCGCGGCGAGCGGCGTGTGGCAGCTGCCGGACAGCGCGCGCGAGAACGCGCGCTCCGCGGTCGTCGCCAGCGCGGTGTCGGGATCGCCGAGCGGCGCCAGCGCTGCGACGACGTCGGCGCGGTCGGCGCGGCACTCGAGCGCCAGCGCCCCCTGACCGACCGCGGGCAGGCTTTCGTCGGGATCGAGGTACGACGCGATGCGCGCACCGTAGCCCAGCCGCTTCAGGCCCGCCGCCGCGAGGATGATGCCGTCGTAGCGGCCCTCGTCGAGCTTGCGCAGCCGCGTGTTCACGTTGCCGCGCAGCGGCTCGATGACGAGCAGCGGATCGCGCTCGCGCAGCTGCGCCTCGCGCCGCAGGCTCGACGTGCCGACGCGCGCGCCGCCGGGCAGCGCGGCGATTTCCAGATAGTGGTTCGAAACGAAGGCGTCGCGCGGGTCCTCGCGCAGGGTGATCGCGGCGAGCGCGAAGCCGTCCGGCATCACCATCGGGACGTCCTTCAGCGAATGGACGGCGAGATCGGCGCGGCCCTCGGCCATCGCGACTTCGAGCTCCTTGATGAACAGCCCCTTGCCGCCGATGGCGGCCAGCGGCTGGTCGAGGATGCGGTCGCCCTGTGTCGTCATGCCGAGGAGCTGCACGTTGCACGCCGGGTACAATTCGCGCAGGCGGTCGCGGATGTGTTCCGCCTGCCACATCGCCAGCGCCGATTCGCGGGTGGCGATGGTGAGCGTGCGCGGAGCGGGGACGGTGGCCATGGCAGGCGGAGCGGACGGGCGTCGGAGCGGAGGACGGGCGGCGCGGGAGGCGACGGCGGCGGTCGCCACTGCGGCGAACGTGGCCGGCGGGCGGCGCCGGATCGTGCGACAAATTCTAGCATGCGCCTGCGGCGCGGCCGGGCTCGCGACGGCGCCGGTGTCGGCCCAGCGGATCATGCGAACGGTCAACCTGCCGACGGCGGTCGATCTCGCCGCCGACGCGATCGTCGCGCAACGGAAGCGGGTGCCGCTGCTGCTGCTGTTCGCGCGCACCGATTGCCCCTACTGCGAACGCGCGCTGCGCGAGTACCTGGTGCCGATGAGCACCGATCCGGCGTGGCGCGACCGCGCGCTGTTCCGCCAGATCGAGATCGATCGCGCGCTGCCGCTGGTCGGCTTCGACGGCGCGTCGACCACCCATCGGGAGTTCGCCGCGCGCCGGAGCATCCACCTCACCCCGACCGTCGCGGTCGTCGACGGCAAGGGAACCGACCTCGCCGAGCCGATCATCGGCCTCACCACCCTCGACTTCTACGGCGCCTACCTCGAGAACGCCATCACTTCGGGGTCAGGTCGAATTTAGGTCGGCATGGGCGGCCGACCACCGGGGCACGCAGTGCCAAGGTTGCCATGGTGCCGAATGCACTTGTCGACGTCCATCGACCACTTGGCCGATTGGCGTGGCAATCGACTTCGGGAAACATCGTCTCGATGCCGCGGAAGGCGCGGCACCCGCGCTCGATCATTCGACGGGCGTGCGATCCGGGGCGAACGTAATTCGACCTGACCCCGTTTGGGGCGTTTGGCGGAACCAGCCGGCGATGGAAAGGCGCGGCCGGCGGGCGGGCAGCACCTCGTGGTCGAAGCGAGCGGCGAGGAAGCAGACCAGCGTGCCGCCCTCAGGCGCGACGTCGAGCGTGGCGTCGCCGGCAAGGTACAGGCGCAGCGCCCCGCCATCGGCGGCGACCCACCCAGGGTTGAGGTAGAGCACGCACGACAGCACCCGCGCGTCGTCGTCGCGAAACCGGTCGCGATGCGCGCGCGTACGCGGCGCCCGGAGGATACAGCGCGTAGTGCGCCTCGAGTTCGACCAGACCCAGGAACAGCGACTCGTTCACCGCCCGCCGCAGCGACTCGAGGCGCGCCAGCAGCGCGACCTCCGCCGGCGCCGGCGCGTCGCCATCGAGCCAGTGCGTCCGGTCCCCGCGAATCTCCGGCCGCTCGCCGCGCGCCGTCCCGCGGCCGACAGCCGCCGCGGTCAGCGCGCCGTCACGATCGAGCGCCAGCGCGCGGTCGCGCAGCGCCGCGACCTCCGGCTCCCGGAGGAACCCCGGCACGACGGCGAATCCCGGCCCGGCCAGCCCCGCAACGATCGCCGCGTCGCCGTGAATCTCCAACGCGTCGTCGGCGTGAATCTCCACCCGTTTGATCCGCGCCATCCCGCCCTCCCGGAACGCCGGCTTCGGCCGGGGCGGCTATCATAGCGCCAACTCCGGAGCGCTCCCCCATGCGAATCGTCATCACCGGCGGTGCCGGCTTTCTCGGCAGCCGCCTCGCCCATGCGCTGCTCGCGCGCGGCACGCTGTCCGATGCCCGAGGCGAGGCGCAGCCCGTGACCGAAATCGTCCTGCTCGACGTCGTCGCCGCTCGCGGCTTCGACGACCCCCGCGTTCGCGTCATCGCCGGCGACATCGCCGACCGCTCGGTGGTGGACGAAGCGCTCGCGCCCGACACCGCCAGCGTCTTCCACCTCGCGGCGGTCGTCAGCGGCCAGGCCGAAGCCGAATTCGACACCGGGATGCGGGTGAATCTCGACGCGACGCGACACCTGCTCGAGCGCTGCCGCCAACTGCGCGCGCCCCCGAAGTTCGTCTTTGCCAGCTCGATCGCCGTCTTCGGCGGCGCGCTGCCGGACCCCGTCCCCGACGACGCCGCGCTGACGCCGCAGTCGTCGTACGGCACGCAGAAGGCGATCGGCGAGCTGCTGGTCAACGACCTGTCGCGCAAGGGCATGATCGACGGCCGATCGCTGCGCCTGCCGACGATCACCGTGCGCCCCGGCCGGCCGAACAAGGCCGCGTCGTCGTTCGCCAGCGGCATCATCCGCGAACCGCTCGCCGGCGAACGCGCGCCGTGCCCGGTGTCGCCGCAGACACGGATGTGGGTGTCGTCGCCGCGCACCGCGATCGACAATCTCGTCGTCGGCCACGAGGCGCCGGCGCCGGCGTTCGCCGCCACCCGCTCGATCAGCGTTCCCGGCATCAGCGTCAGTGTCGGCGACATGGCAGCGGCGCTGCGCCGCGTCGCCGGCGACGCCGTGGCCGACCGCATCGACTGGCGGCACGACCCGGCGATCGACCGCCTGGTCTCGACCTGGCCCGCGGCGTTCACCGCCGGGCTGGGGCGCTGGCTGGGCATGCGCGCCGACCGCGACTTCGATGCGATCGTCGCGGCCTACATCGAAGACTCGCGGCCTGCCGCTACCTGACGCCCCGGCACCGCTCGCCCGGCCCCCGGCGAGCCTCGGCCTCCGGCGCCCCGACCGTCCCCGAAGCCACCGCGTCCACCGCCCGGTCAGTCGGCCAGCGCCGGCTCCACCGCCGCCAGCGCCTCGCGCAGCAGCGCCGAATCCGCGTCGCGCAGCCGCGCGCTTTCCGACAGCAGCCGGCGGAACGCCCGCCCGCCCCACCGGCCGAGGTACAGACCGAGCACGTGCCGCGTGATGGCGCGCACCGGCACGCCCTGCGCGCGCTGCGCGTCGACGTAGGGCAGCAGCGCCTCGATCACCCCGGCGCGGGTCAGCGGCCGCCCCTCGTCGGCGAACAGCCTGCGGTCGACGTCGGCGAGGAACCAGGGATTGTGATACGCGGCCCGGCCGACCATCACGCCGTCGGCGGTCTCGAGCTCGCGCTCGATCGCGGGCCAGTCCGACAGCCCGCCATTGGCGACGAAGACGAGCGCCGGGAACTCGCGCTTCAGCCGATGCACGACGTCGTAGCGCAGCGGCGGCACCTCGCGGTTCTCCTTCGGCGACAGTCCCTTCAGCACCGCGTTGCGCGCGTGGACGATGAACACCTCGCAGCCGGCCGCCGCGACGGTGCCGACGAAGTCGCGGACGAAGCCGTAGTCCTCGTTGGCGTCGAGGCCGATCCGGTGCTTGACGGTCACCGGCACGCTCACCGCGTCGCGCATCGCCTTGACCAGGTCGGCGACCAGCGCCGGCTCGGCCATCAGGCACGCGCCGAAGCTGCCGGTCTGCACACGCTCCGACGGGCAGCCGCAGTTGAGGTTGATCTCGTCGTAGCCCCAGCGCTCGCCCAGGCGCGCCGCGTGCGCCAGGATCGCCGCGTCGCTGCCGCCCAGCTGCAGCGCGACGGGATGCTCGAAAGGGTCGAAGTCGAGGTGCCGCGGCACGTCGCCGTGCGCCAGCGCCGGGGCGGTGACCATCTCGGTATACAAGCGCGCGCGCCGCGTGATCAGCCGGTGGAAGTACCGGCAGTGCCGATCGGTCCAGTCCATCATCGGCGCGATGCAGAAGCGATAGTCGGCGCGGTTCACGGCGCCTCGGCGGGGTTGGCCATCGCGCCGATTATGCCGGAAGCCCCCGGCCCGGCCCGGCGTCGACGACGGAAGACCTTCGCCGCCGGCACGACGCCACCCGCCGCCGCCTTGATGCACCGACCTTCCCGGCCGCATAATGGCCCGCCATTGCCTGCACCCCACGGCGACGCCAGATCGCCCAGCCCCCTGGAGGATTTCCCATGACGTACCGGTCCCGAATCGCCGTCGCCGCGCTCGCGCTGGCAACCGCTGTCGCCGTCTCCGGCGCCGCACTCGCGCAGCAGCCGATCATCATCAAGTTCAGCCACGTCGTCGCCGTCGACACGCCGAAGGGCAAGGGCGCCGAGAAGTTCAAGCAGCTCGCCGAGGAGCGCACCAAGGGCCGCGTCAAGGTCGAGGTCTACCCGAACTCGACGCTGTACAAGGACGGCGAGGAAATGGAGGCGCTGCAGCTGGGCGCCGTGCAGATGCTCGCCCCCTCGCTGGCCAAGTTCGGGCCGCTGGGCGTGCGCGAGTTCGAGGTGTTCGACCTGCCGATGATGTTCGACGACAACTCGCAGCTGCGCGCCGTGACCGACGGCCCGGTCGGCACCATGCTGTTCAAGAAGCTCGACGCCAAGGGCATCACGGGCCTGGCGTACTGGGACAACGGCCTCAAGGTGATGAGCGCCAACAAGCCGCTGCGCAACCCCGAGGACATGAAGGGCCTGAAGATGCGCATCCAGTCGTCGAAGGTGCTGACCGACCAGATGCGCACGCTGGGCGCGCTGCCGCAGGTGATGGCGTTCTCCGAGGTCTACCAGGCGATGCAGACCGGCGTGGTCGACGGCTCCGAGAACACGCCGTCGAACATGTACACGCAGAAGCACCACGAGGTGCAGAAGTACATCGCGCTGACCAACCACGGCTACATCGGCTACGCGGTGATCACCAACAAGAAGTTCTGGGACGCGCTGCCCGCCGACATCCGCACCACGCTCGAGGGCGCGATGGCCGATGCGACGAAGTACACCAACGAGATCGCGCAGAAGGAGAACGACGACGCGCTGGCCGCCATCCGCAAGTCGGGCCGCAGCGAGGTGGCCGATCTCACCCCCGAGCAGAAGGCGGCGTGGAAGAAGGCGCTGGTGCCGGTGCACCGCGAGAACGAGGCCCGCGTCGGCAAGGACACCATCGAGGCGGTCTACAAGACGACCGGCTTCAAGCCCTGATTCGGCGCCGCGGACGGGCCGCGTCGGCGATGCGCCGCGCGCCTGCCTCCGCGGCGACCCAACCCGGGGCGCCACCGCGCTCCTGACGCTCCCATGTCGACCGTCCCCGATCCCCACCAGGACATCCGCGACGCCATCCGCGACCTCTGCGCGCAGTACCCGGCCGAGTATTTCCGCCGGATCGACGAGGCGCGCGGCTATCCGGTCGAGTTCGTCGACGCGCTGACCAGGGCGGGCTGGCTCGCCGCGCTGATCCCGCAGGAGTACGGCGGATCCGGGCTCGGGCTCACCGAGGCGTCGATCATCATGGAGGAGATCAACCGCTGCGGCGGCAACTCCGGCGCCTGCCACGGCCAGATGTACAACATGGGCACGCTGCTGCGGCACGGCTCGGCCGAGCAGAAGCAGGCGTACCTGCCCCGGATCGCCAGCGGCGAGCTGCGGCTGCAGTCGATGGGCGTCACCGAGCCGACCTCGGGCACCGACACCACGAAGATCCGCACGACGGCGGTGAAGAAGGGCGACCGCTACGTCGTCAACGGCCAGAAGGTGTGGATCTCGCGCGTCCAGCACTCGGACCTGATGATCCTGCTCGCACGCACGACACCCATCGACCCGTCGGCGAAGAAGTCCGAGGGCATGTCGATCTTCCTCGTCGACCTCGCCGACGCCATCAGGCAGGGCATGACGGTGAAGCCGATCGCCAACATGGTCAATCACGAGACCAACGAGCTCTTCTTCGACAACCTCGAGATCCCCGCCGAGAACCTGATCGGACAGGAAGGCAAGGGCTTCAAGTACATCCTGGACGGGCTCAACGCCGAGCGCACGCTGATCGCCGCCGAGTGCATCGGCGACGGCTACTGGTTCATCGACAAGGTCGTCGCCTACACCAAGGAGCGGGTCGTGTTCGGGCGGCCGATCGGCCAGAACCAGGGCGTGCAGTTCCCGATCGCCCGCGCGCACGTCAACGTCGAGGCGGCCAGCCTGATGCGCTTCAGGGCCTGCGCGCTGTTCGACGCGCGGGAGCCCTGCGGCGCCGAGGCCAACATGGCGAAGCTGCTCGCCGCCGACGCGTCGTGGGAGGCGGCCAACGCCTGCCTGCAGTTCCACGGCGGCTTCGGCTTCGCCGTCGAGTACGACGTCGAGCGCAAGTTCCGCGAGACGCGGCTCTACCAGGTGGCGCCGATATCGACCAACCTCATCCTGTCGTACGTGGCCGAGCACGTGCTGGGCCTGCCGCGCTCGTTCTGAGCGCTTCGCGATGCGCCCCCTCGCCGGCCTCACCGTCGTCACGCTCGAGCACGCGATCGCGGCGCCGTTCTGCACGCGGCAGCTCGCGGACCTGGGCGCGCGCGTGATCAAGATCGAGCGGCCCGGCGTCGGCGACTTCGCCCGCGGCTACGACGAGCGGGTCCACGGCCTCGCCTCTCATTTCGTCTGGACCAACCGCGGCAAGGAGAGCCTGACGCTCGACGTCAAGCATCCCGACGCGGCGCCGATCCTCGCCGCGCTGGTCGACCGCACCGACGTGCTGGTGCAGAACCTGGCCCCGGGCGCGGCGGCGCGACTGGGCCTGTCGCACGCGGCGCTGGCGCCGACGCACCCGCGCCTCGTCGTCTGCGACATCTCGGGCTACGGCGCCGACGGCCCGTACCGGGACAAGAAGGCCTACGACCTCCTCATCCAGAGCGAGTCGGGCTTCCTGTCGATCACCGGCTCGCCCGACGCGCCGGCCAAGGCCGGCTGCTCGATCGCCGACATCGCCGCCGGCATGTACGCCTACAGCAACATCCTCGCCGCGCTGCTGCAGCGGGCGCAGACCGGCTTCGGCACCGGCATCGACGTGTCGATGCTGGAGAGCATGGTCGAGTGGATGAGCTATCCGATGTACTACGCGTACGACGGCGCCCCGCCGCCGCCGCGCGCCGGCGCGGCGCACGCCACCATCTATCCGTACGGGCCGTTCGCCGCCGGCGACGGCAAGGTCGTGATGCTGGGCCTGCAGAACGAGCGCGAGTGGGCCACCTTCTGCGCCGACGTGCTGCGCCAGCCGGCGCTGGCCACCGACGAGCGCTTCGCATCGAATTCGCGGCGCACCGCCGCGCGCGCCGAACTCCACGCGATCATCGTCGCCGCGTTCGCGCCGCTCACCGCCGACCAGGTGATCGAGCGCCTCGACGCCGCGCAGATCGCCAACGCGCGGATGAACGACATGCACGAGGTCTGGGCGCACCCGCAGCTCGCCGCGCGGCGGCGCTGGGCCGACGTGCAGACCTCCGCCGGTCCCGTCCGCGCGCCGCTGCCGCCGGGGCTGCCGCTGGAGCCTCCGCCGCGGATGGACCCGGTGCCCGCGCTCGGCGAGCACACCGACGCCATCCTGCGCGAGCTGGGCTGCGACGACGCGCGGATCGCCGGGCTGCGCGCCGCCGGGGCGATCTGACCGTGGCCGCCCCCGACCCCCATCCGTCGGCCACCCTCGCGCGCTTCGCCGCGGGCCTGCGCTTCGACGACATTCCCGCCAGCGTCGTCCGCCGCGCCGAGGACCTGCTGTTCGACTGGTTCGGCTCGGCGCTCGCCGGCAAGGGCGCGCGCGCCGTCGAGGCGATCGACCGCTTCGCCCTCGCCATGGGTCCGGCGCAGGGCCCCTCCGAGGTGCTGACGTCGCGGCGGTCGACCAGCCCGCTGTTCGCCGCGATGGTCAACGGCGCCGCGTCGCACTTCGCCGAGCAGGACGACGTGCACAACGGCTCGGTGTTCCATCCCGCCGCCGTCGTGTTCCCGCCGGCGCTCGCCGTCGCGCAGGCAACCGGCGCCTCGGGCCGCGACCTGCTCACTGCAGCGGTCGCCGGCTACGAGGTCGGCATCCGCGTCGGCGAATTCCTCGGCCGCTCGCACTACCGGGTGTTCCACACCACCGGCACCGCGGGCACGCTGGCCGCAGCCGCCGCGACGGGCCGGCTGCTGAACCTGTCGGCCGACGCGATGCTGCACGCGTTCGGTTCCGCCGGCACGCAGGCCGCGGGGCTGTGGGAGTTCCTGCGCGACGCCGCCGACTCCAAGCAGCTGCACACCGCCAAGGCGTCGGCCGACGGCCTCGTGGCCGCGTACCTGGCGCGCGACGGCTTCACCGGCGCCAAGCGCATCCTCGAAGGCGCGCAGGGCATGGCCGCCGGCATGTCGACCGACGCCGATCCGGCGCGTCTCACCGACGGCCTCGGCACGCGCTGGGCGCTGGCCGAGACCTCGTTCAAGTTCCACGCCTCGTGCCGGCACACCCACCCGGCCGCCGACGCGCTGCTGCAGCTCGTCGTCGCGCACGACCTCGCCCCCGCGCAGATCGCGCGGGTGACGGCGCAGGTGCACCAGGCGGCGATCGACGTGCTGGGCCCGGTCGTCGATCCGCAGACCGTCCACCAGGCGAAGTTCTCGATGGGCACGGTGCTCGCCGTGATCGCGGTGTTCCGGCGCGCCGGTCTCGCCGAGTTCGACCAGCACTTCCGCGATCCGGCCGTCGTCGCGCTGCGCGAGCGCGTGCGGATGACCCACGACGCCGAAGTCGAGGCCGCGTACCCGAAGCGGTGGATCGGCAAGGTCGTGGTCGAGACCACCGACGGCCGCACGCTCGCCGCCCGCGTCGACGAACCCAAGGGCGACCCCGGCAACACGCTCACCCGCGACGAGCTCGTCGACAAGGCGCTGCGGCTGGCCGCCCATGCGGGCGCCGCCACCGACGCGGAAGTGCGCGCCGTCGCGGCGCGCGCGTTCGCGCTCGCCGACGCGCCGCAGGTCGGGCACCTGCTTGCCCCCGTGCGCGCCTGACCGGCTGCCTTCGTCGCGGTACACCCGCGACGCACCCGCGGCGCGCGCCAGCCAGCCGACCCCCTCAAACGCCACCTCACCACTCACACCGATGACCACGACGCCTCCCCTCGCCCCGACCGGCGCGCCCGCCTCGCTCGACTCGCCCGCGGCCCGACCGCACCGCCCTCCACCAACCGGTTCGACACCAGCGCCGCGACCTGGGACAGCGATCCGGCCAAGGTCGAGCGCGCCCGCGCGGTCGCCGACGCGATCCTGCGCGAAGTGAAGCTCGACCCGGCGATGCGCGCGCTCGAGTTCGGCGCCGGCACCGGGCTCCTCGGCTTCATGCTGCGGCCCTCGATCGGCGAACTCACGCTGGCCGACGTCTCCGACGGCATGCTCGCCGTCGCCGCGGCCAAGATCGCGGCGGCGGGCGATGCACGGATGCGCGCGATCAAGCTCGACCTCGTCGCCGACCCGCTGCCGGCCGAGCGCTACGACCTCGCGTTCTCGCTGATGACGCTGCACCACATCCCCGACACCGACGCGGTGCTGCGCCGCCTGCACGCCGTGATGACCCCGGGAGGAAAGCTGTGTGTCGCCGATCTCGACGCCGAGGACGGATCGTTCCACGGTGCGGGCTTCGACGGCCACAACGGCTTCGACCGCGGGCGGCTGGGGGCACAGGCACGCGCGGCCGGCTTCGCGACCGTGGCGTTCACCACCGCTTACGTGATGCGCAAGGCGAGCGGCGGCGTCGAGCGCAGCTACCCGATCTTCCTGATGGTCGCGACCGCCTGAGCGCCGCGCGCCGGCTCAGCCGGCGGCGTAGCTCGACACCTCGATCAGGTTCGCGTCCGGGTCGCGGAAGTACACCGAGCGGATCGGCCCCGTCGCCCCGGTCCGCGTCACCGGTCCTTCGACGACCGTCACGCCGCAGGCCGCCAGATGCGCGATCGCCTCGTCCAGCGGCACCGCGGCGATCAGGCAGAGGTCCGCCGATCCCGGCGTGGGCGCGTGCGCCTTCGGCTCGAACTCGCGCCCGGCCTCGTGCAGGTTGATCTTCTGCGCGCCGAAGGCGAGCGCTTTCCGACCGCCGGCGAACGTGACGACGTCCATGCCCAGCACGCGCGCATAGAACGCGCAGGTCGCGTCGATGTCGCGCACGGTCAGCACCAGGTGGTCGAGGCGGTCGATCTTCATCGTCGCGGGGGGCGCTGGTTCATAGGGTGCGGCGGGGCGCCCGGTTCCCCGAGGTCCGTGGGGTCCGTCGGCGCGCCGAGGTCCGCGCCGACCGATGGAACGCCGGCCGAGGCGCCGGGTCTGACCATTCCCTACACCATTTTACCGATGGGCCCGGCGGCCGGCGAGGATCGCGCCGCGGCACATTCGCTATGATCGGCGGATGCAGTACCCGTACAACGAGCCGCCCCGGCGCCACGACGTCGTCACGATCCCGGTCCTGTGGCTGGCGATCGCGCTGTCGCTGCTCGTCCACCTGCTGGCGCTGCTGACGCTGCCGTCGGCGCTGCGCCCGAAGGATCCGCAGGTCGGCGACCGCGACGGCAAGCGCGGGCGCCTGATCGCGCAGCTCGCCCCGCGCGCGACCCCGCAGGAGGGCGCGACGACGGCGCCGACGCCACCGTCGCCGCCGCCGCAGGCCCGGCCGGACGCGGCGACGCCGGCACGCCGGCCACCGCCGCCGGCGCCCTCCCGGCCCCCGTCGCGGCCGCCGGTCATCGCCGCGCCGTCGACGCGGGCCCCGCCGGCACCGCCGCCGGAGCCTCCCCAAACGCCGCCCGCGCCGCCGCGCCCGGCGCCGGAGACCGACCTCGCGTCGTACATCGAGTCGCGCCGCCGCGCCCGGGGCGAGACGACGACCAGTTCGGGCCAGGGCAGCACGCCGAACGCGCCGCCCGCCGAATCCGACATCGAGCGCCGCAACCGGATCGTCGCGGCGAACCTGGGGTCGAGCGAACCGCAGACCTTCGGCACGCAGGCGCGCGGCGGCGGCGGCATCTTCCAGATCCGGCGCATCGGCTACGTCGACGCGGAGTTCGCGTTCAACGGCTGGAGCAACGACATCAAGCGCCAGACCAAGCAGGTGATCGAGGTCCGCCTGGGCGACGCGCCGAACATCCGCGTCGCCATCATCCGGCGGATGATCGCCATCATCCGCGAGACGCAGGAAGGCGACTTCGTCTGGCTGTCCAACCGCCGCGGGCAGCTGACGATGTCGGCGCGGCCCGCCGACAACGCCAGGCTCGAGGCCTTCCTGATGGACGAGTTCTTCGGCGATCCGCAGCGGCAGAACTGAGGCGAGCGCAGGACGTACCGCCGGCTGCGGCTGCCACTGCTGTCCACCACCACCCGTGGCCCATAAGGCCGGTAGGTGCGCCAAACGAAACAATCATGAACGACGTTGATTCACCTCAATGGACCACGTTGACGGATGGCATCGAATGATGGATCCATGGATTTGAAGGTGAGCAAACGCCCAATGCGGTTGCGTTGTATTGTGGCCATCGAGGTTCGTCGACCGCGGACGATTGGGCAATTTTTCCGAGCACGGAACTGATCAGCATGAATGGACAAGGGTACGTAACCGACGGCAGCCTGCAGAAGACCGGCGTCATCGGCTACGCCTACCTGAATACCGGCCCGCGTCCGACATACTGACCGGGGAACATCATGAATCGTCTGATTTGGATTGCAGCTGCCATCTGTACCTCCCTCCCGGCGTCGGCGCAGGTGGTAGATCCGGCCTGCTTTGGGGTGGTCCCGGGCACGGTTGCGATCAGGCCGTCGGCTCCGACCAACACTGAGCCCATCGCGGTCGCCGTCGCAGCTGCAAACTTTCTTGGACAGTCGACGGTGGCTCAGATCAACGGTAACGTGATCGATGTGACGATGACGGGTGTCTCGTTTGGGCTGCAACCACCGCCATTTTGTGGCGTCGTCATTGTGGGACCGCTCACCAGTGGAAACTATCAGGTGTCGTATTACCTAATCCGCGACGGTGGCGCGGCACAGCTCCAAGCGACGCTCGCGTTCACTGTAGCCGACATTATCCCCACCATGACGACGAGTGGCTTGATTGCACTGGCGCTTTTCCTGGGTGGGGCCGCATGGCTCGCGTTTGCCAGGCATGGCAGGGCCAGACGAATGACCTGAACCGATTCATACGACAAGATCGGGGATTTCCGCTCCGCTAACGCCCCAGCAGCAGCTTCGGCAGGAACGTCGTCACCGCCGGCCACAGCGTGATCAGCGCCAGCACCGCGAACAGCGGCACCAGGTACGGCAGCACCGCGCGCGTCATCCGCTCGAACGGCACGCCGGCGACCTTGGCGGTGACGAACAGCACCACGCCCACCGGCGGCGTGATGGTGCCGATCATCAGGTTCAGCACGAAGATCAGCCCGAATTGCACCGGGTCGATGCCCAGCGCCAGCGCGGCCGGCACCAGGATGGGGATCAGCACCAGCATCGCCGACAGCGCCTCCATGAAGCAGCCGACGACCAGCAGCAGCACGTTGACGATCAGCAGGTACACCAGCGGATTGTCGGTGAGGCCGGTCAGCGTCGCGCCGAACACCTGCGGCAGCCGCGACACCGAGATGCAGTAGCCCAGCAGCGACGCCGTCATCACCAGCGCCATCACCACGCCGGTGGTCTCGACGGTGTCGAGGATCAGCCTGGGCAGGTCGCGCACCGAGAAGTCGCGGTAGACGAAGAGTCCCAGCACCAGCGCGTAGACGACGGCCACCGCCGCCGCCTCGGTCGGCGTGAAGATCCCGGACAGCAGGCCGCCGAACAGCACCAGCGGCGCCATCAGCGCCCAGAACGCGCCGCGGAACGCGCGCCACAGCACCCCGAGGCCCGGGAACGGCTCCTGCGGCAAGCCGCGGACGATGGCCAGCGTGGCGCACCATCACCATCAGCGCGCCGGCCATCAGCAGGCCGGGGATGATGCCGGCGACGAACAGCGCGCCGATCGACGTCTCGGCGGCGACGCCGTAGACGATCATCGGCAGCGACGGCGGGATGATCGGGCCGATGGTCGCCGACGCCGCGGTGATCGCGCCGGCGGTCTCGGCGTCGTAGCCCTCCTTCTTCATCGCCTCGATCTCGACGGTGCCCAGCCCCGCCGCGTCGGCGACCGCCGAGCCGCTCATGCCGGCGAAGATGACCGAGCCGACGATGTTGGCCTGCGCGAGGCCGCCGCGCATCCACCCGACCAGCGCCGAGGCGAAGTCGAAGATCCGGTGCGTGATGCCCGCCGAGTTCATGACGTTGCCCATCAGGATGAACAGCGGCGCCGCGAGCAGCGGGAACGAGTTGGCCGCCATCGCCACCTTCTGCGGCAGCACGATCGCCGGGATGCCGGCCAGCAGCAGGAACGCGAAGCCCGCGAGCCCCATCGCCGCGTAGATCGCCGGCCCGGCGAACAGCGACACGAACCACGCCGCCAGGATCCAGAGGATCAGCTCGATCATCCGGCCTTCCCGGCCGCCGCGAACGCGCGCACCGCCGTCCGCGCGTCGACCAATGCGTGCAGTCCGACGGCGAACGCCGCCAGCGGCACGATCGCGTAGACGACGCCCATGCCGAAGGCCAGCGCCACGGTCTCGACGTCGGCGTTGCGCAGCGCGATCCGGGTGCCGTACCACGCCAGCACGCCGGCGAACGCGAGCGCGGCGAGCGCGCCGAAGAGCGCCAGCAGCGCACGCAGCCGCGGCCGTGCGCGCTCGGCGAACATCGCCACGCCGAGGTGGCTGCGTCGCCGCGCGGCGATGACCCAGCCCAGGAACGAGCACCAGACCAGCAGGTAGCGGCCGAGTTCGTCGCTCCAGGTCAGCGGGCTGCCCAGGAAGTAGCGGAAGAACACCTGCGCGATGACGCACCCGAACATCGCCGTGAACAGCGCGATGGCGAGCGCGTCGATCGCGCGGGCCGCGATGCCCGCGGCGCGACCGGGCAGGATCATCCGGCTACTTGATCGCCTGGATCTTCTCGAAGGTGCCGACACCCCACTTCGACTCGAACTTCTTCGGCACCGTCGCCAGCACCGGCGCGCGGAAGGCGTTGGGGTCGGGCGTGATCACCGTCATCCCGGCGGCCTTGAAGGTGTCGACCAGCGAACCCTCCTGCCGGATCAGCTCCGCGTCCTGCCAGGCGATGCCGGCCTTGACCGCGTCGGCGATGATCTGCCGGTCGGCCGGCGCCAGGCCCTGCCAGAACGCCTCGTTCACGACCACCAGCCGCGGCGTGATGATGTGGCCGGACAGCACCAGGTACTTCTGCACCTCGTCGAACTTGCCCGACTTGATCGTCGGCAGCGGGTTCTCCTGGCCGTCGACGACGTTCTGCTTCAGCGCGAGGTACAGCTCGCCGAAGTTCATCGGCGTGGGCTTTGCACCCCAGGCCTCGGCCATTGCCTTGAATACGTCGTTCTCGGGCACGCGCAGCTTGAAGCCGACCATGTCGGCGGGGCTCTTCACTTCCTTGCTCGTCGTCGTGATGTGCCGCGTCCCGTAGTACGTCGTGCCCAGGATGCGCATGCCGCGCGCCTTGACCAGCGTCTGGTTGAATTCCTCGCCGATCGGGCCGTTCATCGCCTTCTGCAGGTGCGCGGCGTCGCGCCAGACGTACGGCGCCTCGACCACCGAGATCGACGGCACCCAGGCGCCGAAGTTGGCCGCGCCCTCGGTGACGACCTGCTGGGCACCGTTGGCGACGGCGTCGATCATGTCGCGCGAGCCGCCGAGCTGGCCGCCGGGGAACGACTGGATCACGATGCGGCCGTTCGACTTCGCCTTCACGTCGGCGGCGATCCGGTCGATCATCTGCACCGACGGGTGCGTGCCGCCGACGACGTCGCCCCAGCGGATCGTCACCTGCTGCGCCCGCGCCGCGTCCGGGGCGAACGCCGCCCCCGTCGCGGCCGCCAGCACCGCCACTGCCATGGTCCATCGCTTCATCGCCTTCCTCCTTTGGTGGCGCGCGTCGTGGTCGCGCGCGGGTCGTGGCGCCGGCGCGCGGGCGCGCCGGCGGTGATGGGTGTGACGTCGGCCGACCGCGCCGGCGCGCCGCCGCCGAAGCCCAGCGCGCGGTCGCGCGAACCGACGATGTGCGCTTCCATCGCTGCGGCGGCGCGCTGCGGGTCGCGCGAGGCGAGCGCCGCGATCACGTCGAGGTGCACCCGCATGACCGGCACGACGAGGTCGGCGTACAGGCGCGTCTCGCTCTGCCGGATCAGCCGGATCTTGATGGAGTTGACGCGGTAGGCGTTGGAGATGATCGCGTTGCCCAGCGCGTCGACGATGGTCGCGTGCATCCGGTCGTCGACCGCCTGCGCCTTCGCCACCAGCGCCGGAGTCACTCCCCGGGCCGCCGCGGCGAGCACGGCCTCGTGCTCGTCCCGGAGGCGGTCGAACTCGCTGGCGGGGGCGTCGGTCGCGAACCGGGCGGCCGCTTCGCGCTCGATCAGGATGCGGAACTGGAAGGCGTTGCGGATGAGTTCGAGGTCGACCTGCGCGACCTGCATCCCGCGCTGCGGCACCGTGCGGATCAGGCCGTCGGCCTCCAGCCGCGGGATCAGCTCGCGGATCGCGCCCAGCGGCATGCCGGTGATCTCGGCGAGCTCGCGCTGCGAAACGAACTGGCCGGCCCGGATTTCGCGATCGATCAGGCCCCGGGTGAAGCGCTGGTACGCCTGGTCGCGCAGCTTCATCGCGGCGCCGGCAGCGCGTCGAACGCGGCGGCCAGCGTCGCGCACGCGTCGGCCGGCAGCGCGGAGAGCGGCGGCGTCGCGCGCAGGTAGCCGTCGTCGCCGGTGACGTGCGCGACCAGCGCCTTGATCGCCGGGGTCACCGGGAACGTCAGCAGCAGGTCGACCAGCGCGTTGATGCCGGGGTCTTCCTGGCCGCGCTCGACCATGGCGACCAGCCGCGGCGCGCAGAAGTTGGAGAAGCCGTTGATCGCGCCGCTGCCGCCGTGGCGCACGGCGCGCGCGAGCAGCCGCTCGTCGCCGACGAGGATGTGCAGGTCCGGATGCGCGGCCAGCAGCGCCTCGGTGTACGCCCAGACGCCGCCGCTGTCCTTGACGCCGGTGACCACCCCGGGGAACGCGCGCTTCAGCCGGCCAATCAGTTCGACCGACAGCGGGACCGCCGTCAGCGACGGCAGGTGGTAGAGGATGACGCCGCGGGCGTCGCCGCTGCCTTCGATGACGCGCGAGAACCACGCGTAGAGGCCCTCGTCGTCGGGGCCCTTGAAGTAGAACGGCGGCGTCAGCAGCACGCCGCGGCCGCCGGCGGCGTAGATGTGGCGCGCCTGCGCCGCCGCGTCCTCGATCGCGCTCGCCGCGACCCCACCCAGCACCTGCGCGCGCATGTCGAAGCCGGCGGCGACCATCGCGTCGAGCATCCGCGCGCGCTCGCGGAAGCCGAGCGACGCGCCCTCGCCGGTGGTGCCGAACAGCGTGACGCTGGTGCAGCCGCCGGCGAGGCAGCGGCGCGCGTGCGCCACCAGCCGCGGGAGGTCGACGCTGCCGTCGGCGGCGAACGGCGTGATCGCCGCGACGCCGAGGCCGAAGCGATCGGCGGCGGCGCGCATCGCCGGGGCCGGCCCGGTGCTCGCCGAGGTGCCCGCCGGGGTGGTCGCTGCGGAGGTCGCTGTTGCGGAGGCTGCGGAAGCCGTGGTGGCGACGGAGGCCGCCGTGATCGCGGCGGTGACGGCGATGCCCGTGGCCGGGCCGATTGTCGTGTGCATGCTGACATGTTAGTGTGCACGCAGCGTTCGCGCAAGCCCGTCCGCCGGTGCCGACCCGTCCCGCCGGCATCGGCCATCGACCACTCGCCCGCCACCCATGCCGCCCCCGCCTCTGCCGCCTCGCCCCTCCCGGGCCCCCGCCCGGACCCGACGCGCCGCGCGCCCCGGCGCCTGCCGGATCGCCGCTGCTGCCGCAGCGCCGCCTCGGCCGCGGCGGCCTCGTCGTCACCGCGCTGGGCTTCGGCGGCGCGCCGCTCGGCGACCTCTACGCCCGCCTCGACGACGCGACGGCGATCGCCACCGTCGACGCGGCGTACGACACCGGCGTGCGCCTGTTCGACACTTCGCCGCTGTACGGCCGCGGCCTGTCGGAGCACCGGACCGGCACCGCGCTGAGGCGGCACCCGCGCGACAGCTTCGTGCTGTCGACCAAGGTGGGCCGGGTCTACGCGCCGGCGCCGGACGGCGTGCGCCACGCCGAGGGCTACGTCGGCGGGCTGCCGTTCGAAGGGCGCTTCGACTATTCGTACGACGGGGCGCTGCGCTCGCTCGAGCAGTCGCTGCTGCGGCTGGGCACCGCGCGCGTCGACATCGCGCTGATCCACGACATCGACGCCTGGACCCACGGCGCCGACGCCGTCGAGGCGCGCTACCGCGAGGCGCTCGACGGCGCGTGGCGCGCGCTCGCCGAGCTGCGCGCGCAGGGCGTGGTCCGCGCGATCGGCGTCGGCGTCAACGACGCGGCGATCTGCGCGCGGGTCGCCCGCGACGCCGACCCCGACTGCGTGCTGCTCGCCGGCCGCTATTCGCTGCTGGAGCAGCCGGCGCTGGACGACTTCCTGCCGCTGGCGCAGGCGCGGGGCATCGGCGTGCTGCTGGGGGGCGTGTTCAATTCGGGCATCCTCGCCACCGGCGCGATCGCCGGCGCGCGCTACAACTACCGGGCCGCGCCGCCGGAGATGCTCGCCCGCGTGGCGCGGATCGAGCGCGTCTGCGCGGCGCACGGGGTCGAGCTGCCGCACGCCGCGCTCGCCTTCGCGCTGGGCCATCCGGCCGTCGCGTCGATCGTGCTGGGAGCCGTCACCCCGGACGAGGTGACGCGCAACGCCGCGCTGTTCGCGCGGCCGGTGCCGGCGGCGCTGTGGCGCGATCTCGTCGCCGAAGGGCTGCTGCGCGCGGATGCGCCGCTGCCCGGCTGAAGGTCTCAGATCTCGACCTCGATCGGGTCGTGTCCGACCAGCGACACCGGCACCGCGGAGGGCGCGGCGCCCATCCGCTCGGCGTAGGTGGCCGCGGCGGCGTCGGACAGGCGCCCGACCGCGTAGCCGTGGAGGTCGACGCGAACGCGCTGCCCGCCGGACCGGCGGTCGCGCTCCGGCACCAGCGTGGCGATGAGCCCCGTCGCGCCGTGGCGTTCGCGCACCCGCGCGAGCTCGCGCTGGTGCGTGGCGACGCCGACGATGTCGAGGTCGTGGCGGGCGCCGACGTACCAGCGCTCGGGGCGCGGCGTGCGCACCCGGTGCAGCGTCTGCGCCAGCGGATCGTGCAGCGCCGCCCACAGGAAGCCGCCGCCCGCGAGCAGCGCCAGCCCCAGCGCCGGCCGCGCCGGCACCAGCGCGGCGCCGGAGGCGAGCGACAGCACGGCGGCGGGGCGGACGAGGCCGCGCGCGCGGGACCGGCTTGCGTCCGGCCGCGAAACCGCCGGGTCGGCCGTCAGCAGGCGCAGCCGGCCCGCGTCCATCGCGGCGGGACCCGGGCCGCGGGTGATCGTCGTGGGTTCGGAGGGCAGCACTACCAGTCCTCCCCCGCGTCGAACTGCGGCCGCGGCTTCGCCGCCAGCGTCCGGGCGGCCGCAGTCGGCGCCTTGGGCTTGCGGCCGCGCTTCGCCGGCCGGGCGGCGGCGCCGGACGGGGCTTCGAAGGGATCGTGGTCGGGCAGCGTGCGCTCGTCGAACTCGTCGAAGCGGACGTAGCACTGCGTGCCGTGAGCGTTGCGGATTTCCAGCATGACAGCCTCCTCCGGGTCGTCGGCGCCGCAGCGACGTGCCGCGGATGCCTCCGACTATAGGGATCGGCTGCAATTCAATCCAATGAAGTCTTGATATACCTACTATTCACAATGCGAATGCTTGATCGCGGTTGCCATGCGGCACCCGGGGCGCGCGCCGCACCGGGGCACGCCGCACCGGGGGGCACGCGCCGCGCCCGGGCTCACTTCCGCAGGCGGTACCCCGCCTGCGCGCTGACCTTCCGGATGCCGTCGCGCAGCCAGCGCTGCGCCGGGTCGGCGTCGTGCGACGCGTGCCAGATCAGGAACACCGGCACCGGCGCCACGCGCACCGGGAACGGATGGATCGCCAGCCCCAGCGGCCGCGCGTAGACCTCGGCGACGGTATCGCCGATGACCGCCAGCAGGTCGGTCGCCGCGACGATCGCCGGCAGCGCCAGCGCCGTCGGCACCTCGATCGCCACGTGCGGCGCCAGCCCCGCCAGCACCGCCTCGATTTCGCGCATGCCGCCACCGGCGTGCCGCTCGAGGTGCGCGGCGAGCCGCTCGCGCGCGAGCACGGCGCGGGTGAGCCGGTCGCGGACCCGCGGGTGATCGCGGCGGACGATGACGACCGGCCTCGCGTCGCCGATCCGCTCGTGGACCAGGTCCGGGTCGTCCGGCGCCACGTAGTCGATCGCCGCGTCGAGCTGGCCGTCGCGCAGCCGCCGCGCCATCGTCGCCGGATCGTCGAGCGAGCGGATGCGCAGCCGCGCCCGCGGCGCCTCGCGGTCGATCCAGTGCAGCAGTCGCGGCCCCAGGATCGCGCCGCCGCCGTAGCCGATCAGCACGTCGAACGCGGCGGTCGTGGTGCGCGGGTCGAAGCCGCGCTCGCCGGCGAGGCCCTGGCGCAGGCTGGACAGCGCCTCGCGGACCCGCGGGTACAGCCGCTCCGCCGCCGGCGTCGGCACGACGCCGCGGCTGGCCGGCACGAACACCTGGTCGCGCACGACGTGACGCAGCCGCGCGATGGCGTTGGACACCGCCGGCTGCGTCATCGCCAGCCGGTCGGCGGCGCGCGCCTGGTTGCGCTCCTCGTACACCGCCTCGAACACCGTGAGCAGGTTCAGGTCGACGCTGCGCAGATTCAGCATGTGAATACCTCGATTGGTCGATCATTCACATGCAGCGTAGCGAGCGGTGGCGGGCGGCGCAAGCCGCGTTCGCGTCAGAGCCGGTGCGCGCGGTCGGCCAGCGCGAAGCCCGGCCAGGCGATGCCGGGCGTGCGCGCGAGCGCCAGCACCTTGAAGAGCTCGCCCATCTCCGCCGGCGACAGCAGCTTCTGCACCGCCGCGGTCTCGCGCAGCACCGCGGGCGTCCCCGGCTCGCCCAGCGCCGCCAGCGCGTCGAGGATGCCGCAGCCCAGCAGGAACGGCGCCTGCGCGGTGAAGCCCTCGACCTCCAGCCCGGCGCGCAGGCCCGCGTCGGCCATCGCGCTGAAGTCGACGTGCGCGGTCAGGTCGGAGAGCCCCGGCCACAGGAACGGATCGGCGTGCGCGCGGTGGCGGTAGTGGCCCATCAGCGTGCCCTCGTCGCGCTGCGGGTGGTAGTACTCGGCGGCGGGGAAGCCGTAGTCGACGACCAGCAGCGCGCCGCCGGCGAGGCGGCGGCCGACGGTCTCGACCAGCGCCTCGGCCGCCGGGTTGACCTCGGACAGGTAGTCGATCGCGGGGGGAAAGCGCGCGGCGGCGAGCGCGGCCAGCCGCGGCGGCGCCGGCCGGTCGTCGAAGGCGAACCACCCTGCCGCGTCGTTCCACACGACCCCGCGCTCGCGCACGACGCCGTCGCGCCGCGCCACGACGTGCGGCGGGATCGCGTCGAGCACCTCGTTCAGCACCACCGCGCCGTCGATCTTCGGCGGCACGCCGGCGAGCCACTCGACCCGCGCCGCCAGCGCGGGCACCGCGGCGGCGACGGTCGCGCGCTGCCGGTCGGCGAGGTCGGGGCTCACCTCGACGATGGCGTAGCGCGACGGCAGCGCGTCGCGCGCCGCCAGCGCCGCCAGCAGGTCCGCCGCCAGCCGCCCGGTCCCGGCGCCGAACTCGACGATCTCGCGGCCGGCGGTCGCGGCGAGCACCGCGTCGACCTGCACCGCCAGCGCCGCGCCGTAGAGCGGCGTCAGCTCCGGCGCGGTGACGAAGTCGCCGGCGGCGCCGAACTTGCGCGCGCCCGCCGCGTAGTAGCCCAGCCCCGGCGCGTAGAGCACCTGCTGCAGATAGTCGGCCAGCGGCATCCAGCCCCCCGCCGCGGCCAGCTCGGCGCGGACGTGGGCAACGACCTTGGCCGAATGGGCGCGGGCGTCGGCGTCGGGTTCGGGCAGCGCGGGATCGGGACGGGACATGACGAAGCAGCGTGGCGAAACGGCGTGGCGAAGCGGCGTGGCGAAGCGGCGTGGCGAAGCGGCGTGGCGAAACGGCGTGGCGGTGGCGGCCGGCGGTGCTGCAGGCGCGATGACCGCAGCGACCCCGGGGCGATGGCAACCCCCGGACACCGCGGCGACGGCGCCGGAACCACCCGCCGGTATGCTAGATTCCAGCGCAGTCTAGCCGATAGCGTGAGGACCGACGCGTGCAGGGCAAGGTCGTGCTGATCACCGGAGGGGCGAAGCGCGTCGGCGCGGCGATCTGCCGCCGTCTGCACGGCGCCGGCGCGAACCTGATGCTGCACTACCGCAGCTCGGCCGGCGAGGCGCGCCTGCTGCAGGCGGAGCTCAACAACCTGCGGGCCGACTCGGTCGCGCTGGTCCAGGCGGACCTGCTCGAGCTGCCGCAGCTGCCGGCGCTGGTCGAGCGCACGCTGGGCACCTACGGCCGGCTCGACGCGCTGGTCAACAACGCGTCGTCGTTCCACCCCACGCCGATCGGCGAGATCGACGCCGCCGACTGGGACGACCTGATGGGCACCAACCTCAAGGCGCCGCTGTTCCTGTCGCAGGCGGCGGCGCCGGCGCTGCGCAAGGCGCACGGCGCGATCGTCAACATCACCGACATCCACGCCGACCGGCCGCTGAAGAACTACGTCGTCTACTCGGCGGCGAAGGCCGGGCTCGCGGGCCTCACCCGCTCGCTCGCCCGCGAGCTGGCGCCCGAGGTGCGCGTCAACGCCGTCGCGCCGGGCCCGATCCTTTGGCCCGACGACGACCAGTTCGACGAGCTGTCGCGCCAGCGCATCGTGTCGCAGACGCCGCTGAAGCGCGAGGGCACGCCCGAGGACATCGCGCGCGCCGTGCACTTCCTGCTGTTCGACGCGCCGTACGTCACCGGCGAGACCATCGCCGTCGACGGCGGCCGCCACATGGCGATCTGACGGCGCTCGTTCCCCCCTGCGCGCCCTGCTCACCCGCCTGACCCGCGCCGGGCCCGCCGAGCTGACGGCGTCGCTGTGGTCGTTCGCGTACTTCTTCTCGCTGCTCGCCGGCTACTACGTGCTGCGCCCGATCCGCGACGAAATGGCGATCCAGGTCGGCCAGGCGCAGCTGCACGAGCTGTTCGCGTCGGTGTTCGTCACCATGCTGGTGGTCGCACCGGTGTTCGGCTGGCTGACGCGGACCTTCCCGCGCCGCCGCCTGCTGCCGTGGCTGTACGCGTTCTTCGTCGCCAACCTCGGCGCGTTCTGGCTGCTGTTCGACGCCGGCCACGGCGCGCAGGCCGAGGTCGTCGCGCGCGCGTTCTTCGTCTGGGTCAGCGTGTTCAACCTGTTCGCCATCAGCGTGTTCTGGAGCTTCATGGCCGACCTCTTCGACACCGCGCAGGCGAAGCGGCTGTACGGCTTCATCGCCGCCGGCGGCACCGTCGGGGCGCTGACCGGGCCGGCGCTGACCGCGGGCTTCGTCACGCTGGTCGGCGTGCGCTCGATGCTGCTGGTGTCGGCCGGCTTCCTGTTCGTGGCGATACTCGCCATCGTCAGGCTGCGCACGTGGGCGGCGCGCGCCGACGGCGGGACGGACGCGGCACCGCCAACCGGACCGCCCGACGGGCCGCTCGCGAACCCTGCCGCCGTGCAATCGACCCGGCGTTCGGTCGTCGATCCCGGCGACGAGCGCCCGATCGGCGGCAGCATCTGGGCCGGCATCACCGACATCGTCCGCTCGCCGTACCTGCTGGCGATCTGCTTCTTCCTGTTCGCGTACTCGCTGCTGTCGACGCTGCTCTACTTCCAGCAGACCGAGCTGGTGCCGGCGGCGATCTCCGACAGCGCCGAGCGCACGCGGCTGCTGGCGCTGGTCGACATGGCGGTCAACCTGCTGACGTTGGCGGTGCAGGTTTTCGCGTTCGGCGCGCTGATCCGTCGCCTGGGCACGACGTTCATGCTGTGCGCGATGCCGGTGGTGGCGATCGTCGGCTTCGCGGCGCTGGCGCTGTCGCCGGTGCTGGCGACGCTGGTGGTGTTCGGCGTCGTCCGTCGCGCCGGCGAATACGCGGTCAGCAAGCCCGCGCGCGAGACGCTGTTCAACGCGCTGCCCGCCGAGCAGAAGTACAAGGCCAAGAACGTCATCGACACGCTGGTCCACCGCGGCGGCGACACCGCGTCGAGCTGGATCTTCGCGGGACTGAAGTCGCTCGGCCTGTCGCTCCCCACGATGAGCTGGCTGGCGGTGCCGGTGGCGGCGGCGTGGCTGGGCGTGGCGCTGTGGCTGGGGCGGGCGGCGGCTCGCGTCGATCAAGCCCGCGTCAATTGACCGTCCGGGGCGCAGGTTCCCGCTCGCGCAATGTGCGGCGCCAGGCTCCGCCCACGATGGCAAGCGCGATGACGATCAGGGCCGCCGCGACTGCGAACGTCGTCCGCATGCCGGTGGCAACGGCCTCGGGGCGTGCGGTCGTGACGTCGGTCGCCGCCGACGCGAATGCGAACACGGCGCCCATGACCGATGCGCCGGTGATGAGCCCCAGGTTGCGCGACAGGTTGAGCATGCCGGAAACGACACCGCGCTGGTCCGGGCCGATGTCGGCCATGACGGCGGTGTTGTTGGCCGTCTGGAACAGCGCATAGCCGGCCGTGACGACGACGATGGGGGCGATGTAGCCGGGGATGCCCAGCGTCGCCGGCAGCATCGCCAGCATCGAGGCGCCGGCCGCCATGCCGACGAGCCCGGCGGTGGTCATGCGTCGGGCGCCGAATCGGTCCGCAACGCGCCCGGCCGGTGCCGCGGTCAGCGCGACCACGATCGGTCCGACGGCCAGGACGAGTCCGACCCGTGCCGCGTCGAGTCCGAGCGCAAGTGAGAGATAGAACGGCCCGACCACCATGGTCGCCATGATCACCGTCGAGACGAGCGCGCTCGCAGCGAGGCCCGCGCTCAGCACCGGCACGCGGAGCATCGACAGTCGGATCAGCGGTGATGCGGTTCTCGCTTCGACGAGCACGAAGAGGCCCGCGCCCAGGACGCTGGCCAGCAGCAGCGCGATGTTGAGCGGACCGAAACTGCCGCGCCCCGCATCGTGGTGAACCGTCACCGCGAGTGCATAAGCCGCGAGCGTCAGCGCCAGCAGCAGCGTGCCCACCGGGTCGAAACCGGCCCGGTCGGCCTTCGGCCCGGGGCGATCGACGGGCAGGTGGCGATGGGCGAGAACGAAGGTCAGGATGCCCAGCGGCACGTTGACGAGGAAGATCGCCCGCCAACCGGGGCCGGCGATCAGTACGCCGCCGAGCGATGGGCCGAGCGCGGTGCCGATCGCGGACATCGTTCCGAGCAGCCCCATGGCGCTGCCGGTCCTGGCCTTCGGTACCGTCTCGCCGACAAAGGCCAGGGTGAGGGCCATCATGATGGCCGCTCCGAGGCCCTGCGCCGCCCGGGCGGCGATCAGCAGCCAAAGGGTGGGCGCGACGCCGCAAAGGACCGAGGCCACGGTGAAGAGGACGATTCCGCCCAGCAGCAGCCGGCGGCGGCCGGTGATGTCGCCGAGCCGTCCGACGCTGACGATCAGCGTGGTGATGGCGAGGAGATACGCGAGCACGACCCACTGCACTTGCTGGAAGGAGGCGCCGAACGCCTGCGCCAGCGTCGGCAAGCCGACATTGGCGATGCTGGTGCCGAGCGAGGACAGCAGCATGGACAGCGACAGGCTGGCGAGCGCCCACCGAACCGAAGCTGTCGGGTCCGCCCTTCCTGCGACTGCCTCGTTCCGTCCTGCGATCATCGGCTTCAACCTGACCTCCGTTTTCTGGCGGCTCCCGAAATGGGGCCGTCACAAGCGTAGTCGGTTGCCTGACATGGCGGAAGACGCACCGTTTGCACTGTATCCGTGCGTATGACGCCATATCACGACCATTCGGTGCTATGGTTGGCGGATGGCGAGACCCGATCTCAACCTGCTGGTCACCCTCGACGTGCTGCTCGCGGAAGGCAGCGTTGCGCGCGCCGCCCGACGGCTGCGTCTCAGCCCGTCGGCGATGAGCCGGGCGCTGGCGCGGTTGCGCGAGACGACGGGCGATCCGCTGCTGGTCCGGGCCGGACGCGGTCTGGTTCCCACACCACGAGCGATCGAACTCCGCGATCGGGTCGGTCAGGTCGTGCTGGACGCAGAAGCGGTCCTGCGCCCTGCCAGGCGGCTCAGGCTCAGGCAGCTGGTCCGGACGTTCACGCTGCGGACCAGCGACGGTTTCGTGGAGAACTTCGGACCGGACCTCATTGCCCGCGTCGGCGCGGAGGCGCCCGGCGTGCGGCTGTGCTTCGTGCCGAAGCCCGACAAGGACAGCACGTCACTTCGCGACGGGACCGTCGATCTGGAAACGGGCGTTGTCGGGAAGACGGCGGCGCCGGAACTGCGGGTGCAGGCGCTGTTCCGCGACCGTTTCATCGGCGTCGTGCGAATGGGGCACCCCCTCGGCCAGGGCGAGATCACGCCGGCCCGTTACGCGGCCGGCAGGCACGTCTTCGTCTCGCGACGAGGTCTCGACCGGGGGCCGATCGACGAAGCCCTGCATCCGCTGGGGCTGGCGCGGGAAGTCGTCACCATCGTCGCCGGCTTCTCGACCGCGCTGGCGCTCGCCCGGGCCTCCGACCTGATCGCCAGCGTTCCCGAACGACACACCGGAAACCTGCGCGCGGGAATGCACAGCTTTCCCCTTCCGGTCCCCACACCGGAGATCACGGTGTCGATGCTCTGGCACCCGCGGCTGGATGCCGATCCGGCACATCGCTGGCTGCGCGGCCAGGTCAGGGAGGTCTGCGCGGCGCTGCGCATGGCGGCCATCGGCACGACTGCCGTGCGGAGCGACGGCTCGAGCGCGGGGAGCCCCAAGCCATCATGAAATTGACTGCGGACGAGCTGGCCCGGATCGCCGAGCTGACCATCGGGCACTACAACGGACGCGCCGAAGCGTTCTGGCAGGGCACGCGGGATCACGACGTGAGCCAGAACATCGCGGCGCTGCTGCAGCACATCGAGGCCAGCGCGCCGTTCACGATCCTGGATCTCGGCTGCGGGCCCGGACGCGACCTCACCACCTTCGCCGGGTTGGGCCACGTCGCCGTGGGTGTGGAAGGCGCGGCGAACCTGGCCGCGATGGCGCGCGTCAACAGCGGCTGCGAAGTCTGGCAGCAGGACCTGCTTGCGCTCGACCTGCCGGAACGACGATTCGACGGCGTCTTCGCCAACGCCGTCCTGTTCCACGTGCCCGGCCAGGAACTCCCGCGGGTGTTGCGGCAACTGCATGCGACCCTCAAGCCGGGTGGCGTGCTGTTCAGCTCCAATCCGCGCGGCCGCAACGAGGAAGGCTGGCAGGGCGAGCGCTACGGCGCCTATCACGACCTCGAAACGTGGCGCCGATATCTGACCGCGGCCGGCTTCCTGGAACTGGACCACTATTACCGCCCGCCGGGACTGCCCCGCGAGCAGCAGCCCTGGCTGGCGAGCGTCTGGCGTCGGGCCGACGGCGCGCCCGTCCCCCGCTGACGAGCAGCGACGATGCTCGAGCCAAACGGCTGAGCGATCCGTGGGCCACCTCGACTAGGCGCTGCAGGCGATCGCGCGGGAAGCCGAAGGCTCCCGGCCGCGACGGGATCCCGTTCCTCACCAGTAGCGCAGGGCACCGCGGTAGATGCTCTCCAGGTCCTGCCTGGAAACGGCTCGCGGAGCCATCACCAGCGGCCGCTGCTGCGCGAAGGCCCCTTCTGCCAGGGCCGGGACGTCAGCTTCTCCATAGCCCAGCGCGGCGATGCCGGACGGCAGGCCGGCCTCGCGCATCAGCGAAATGAAGGCCCGGGCGAGGATCTCGCCCGCGTCCTCCGGTGCCGCGCCGGCAACGTCGGCCCCCAGCGCGGCCGCCGCCTCCAGGTGGCGACCCGGATTGGCCGACGCAGTGAAGCGGAAAGCGGCCGGCGCGTTGATCACCACCGCGATACCGTGCGGGACCATCGGCTCGCGCTCTTCGTACCCCGGGGCGGTGAACTCGTGCCTGAGCGTGGCCACCGAATAGGACATGGCGTGCGGGATGTGCACGCCGGCGCTGCCGAAGGCGAGCCCCGCGAGCGTCGACGCGAACATCAACTGGTGGCGCGCCTCCTTGTCTCCGGCGTCGCGCACCGCGCGGACCAGGTACTTTCCGCCGAGGCGGATCGCGGCGATGCTGCCGATGTCGTTGTAGGGGGTCGAGCCCTGGTACGGCGGCCGCTGGGACGGATGGGCCGGTCGCGGCCGGCTGGTGTAGGGCCGGGCCGTGTACGACTCGACGGCATGGGTCAGCACGTCGAAGCCGCAGGCCGCGACGACGCCGCCCGGCAGGGTCTCGGTCGTCGTCGGATCGACGATCGCCAGCGAGGGCTTGAGCAACGGCGACGCGATGCCCGTCTTCAAGCCGACGGACTTGAGGTCGACGATGGTGATGCCCGTCGTCTCGCTGCCGGTGCCGCAGGTGGTCGGGCAGGCGATGTGCGGCTTCAGCCGGCCCGGAATCGGCTTCGCCCTGCCGATGGGTGCGTTGATGTAGGCGATGAGCTCGTCGGGGTAGGAGGAAAGCAGGTTCGCCGCTTTGGCGGTGTCCATCACCGAGCCGCCGCCCAGCGATACGAAGCCGTCGAAGGCCCCGTCGCGGGCGAAGGCGGCCGCAGCCTCGAACGAATCGCTGTTCGGCTCGCAGCGTGCCTGGTCATACACCTCGACGTCGAGGCCGGCCGCGCGGAGCGCGCCGAGCGCCGTTTCTCCGGCAAGGCTGGCAAGGACGTGCGAGTCCACGAACAGGGCGACCCGCTTCATGCCGAGTGCCTGGGCGTCGGCTCCGACCTCGCTCAATGCCCCGGCGCCGAACTTGATCGGCGCGGAGCTGACCGTGAAGACCGTCTCCCCCTCGCCGGAAGCCAAGTAGGTTGCGTTCGCCGCCATTGGTCGATGTCTCCCTGTTGTCGTAGAAACCGGCGCTCCCCTGACGGCTCCCCAATCTGGCCGCCGAGCACCGCGACCGGGCTCGGCGGTCATCCGCGCTACGGATTTTGCGCCGATACGCCGCGAACTGCCCGGCTCGACGTGGCGAGCGACGCACCGTCCCGCGTACGGATGCGGCTCTTGAGCTCGATGGCGGCGGCCGCTTGCTTCGCCGTCTTCTCTCCCGCATCGCCCAGCAACCGCTTCTGGTCGGCGATCAACGCCGTGGCGCGCGCCGATTCGTTGAAGCCCGACGCCGCGCTGGGCAGAAGGTGCGGCCGGGTCTGCTCGGAAGTCTTGCGCGAAAGCACGTCGAAGTTGTCGACCACGAAGGCATAGGCCATCGCGCCGTGCGTGTAGTTGCCGGCGACCATGCCCGGCAGCCACGACACCATCTGGGTCGGCAGCGTGTCGCCGAGTGTCAGCGCGAGGAACTGCCGGGCGAGTGCCGCGTCCTCCACGTGGGCCAGCGCCTCTGCGTACAACCAGCCGTCTTCGACGCGGGTTGCCGTCGTCATCCGCTTGACCAGGTCGGCAAAGACTTCCGCATCGGCCCGGTGTCCGACATTCGCCAACACGCCCGGCCGGATCGACGGCGCGATCGCCGCCCCACCGGTGCGCTCGGCCTTGAAGAGTTCCATCGACTTGCGCAGGGTCGCTTCGTCGCCGAACACGCCCAGCGCTTCGATCAGGTCGTTGCGCAAGTTCAGCGCGACGGCGGTATCGGACGGGGAGACGCTCCAGCCCAGCCGACGCAGCATCGGCCCCAGCTTGCTTCGTGCGTAGCGGTGCAGGGATTCTTGCGCCGGCGTATCGTGCATCGCGCCGTTGAGGTTCGACAGCGCAAAGTCGGCCTGCAGGAAGAGGACCAGCGTGGCCGGATCGCCCGCCGGGCGCAGCCGGCTCAGGAGCGCGAAGTATTCGGCGAGCGGAATTCGCCCGGCCTGACCCAGCGCGAACGTATCGGTCAGCAGCGCGAGGCGCGCGGAGGGCGAGAGCTCCGGAAACGCGCGTGCCAGACGGTGCAGGTGTTCCGGCGGATACTGGACGCGGAAGAAGCCGGCCGACGAGTCGACGAACAGCGGCGCCGTCGTGCACGGCCCGATCGCGAATCTTGCGCTGCGGCCGGTCAGCAGGAAGCGCATGGGCGCCGCGGTGCCGGCGGAAACCGCGAACGGCACCTGCCACAGGCTGGCCGCGTCGACGGCGTCGTCGACGCTGAAGCGCTGCTGCTCGAGTTCGAGCGTCTGCTTGCCGTTCTCGCAGGTGACGCGCGCCTGCAGCAACGGGTAGCCCTTCTGGTCGGTCCAGCTCCGCGCGACGGCACCGACATCCGTTCCGGACGCCTGCGACAGGTAGTGCCAGAGATCGCCGGCCGTGGCGTTGGACAGCTTCTGTCCTTCGAAGTACGCGGCGAGTCCGCGCCGGAACGCGTCGGGTCCGATGTACGTCTCGATCATCGCCAGCACCGCGCCGCCCTTGACGTAGGTGACGCCGTCGAACACGTCGAACACCGCGGTTTCGTAGACCGGCCCGGACCGTATCGCGCGCGTCGCCGGACCGGCGTCGCTGCGCATCACCCGTTGGCGCGTGAGCACGCGGTTGAGCGGGATCTGCCAGTCCGGGTTGAACTGCGCCGTGGCCTTGCTCGCCATCCACGTCGCGAACGCTTCGTTGAGCCAGATCTCGTCCCAGGACGCCGCCGTCACCAGGTTGCCGAACCACTGGTGCGCGACTTCGTGCGCGATCAGCTCGAAGACGTTCTGCTTGGTCTCGATCGAGCTCCTTGGCGGGATCGTAGAGCAGGGCGGGCTCGCTGTAGGAGATGAGGCCCCAGTCCTCCATCGCGCCGTTGCGGACGCCGGGGACGGCGATCTGGTCGAGCTTCGGCAGCGCGTACGGTACGCCGAAGTACTCGCGAAAGAACGGCAGCACCTTCCTGGTGACGTCCATCGCGTAACGTGCGTCCGCCTGCTTGCCCTTTGCCGTCAGGATGCGCAGCGGAATGCCGTCCACGCTGTCTTCGAGCGCGTCGAACTGCCCGACCGCGACCGCCACGAGATACGTCGGCATCGGCGGCGTCGGCGCAAATTGCCAGCGCGTCGCCGCGCCCTGCGCGTCGCGCGACTTGACCGGCATGTTGGAGACGACCTCGTACGCCGACGGCGCGGTGACCGTGATCGCGAAGCTCGCGCGAAACGACGGCT
Organism: uncultured beta proteobacterium; assembly: GCA_963810815.1. Classification (GTDB taxonomy): domain Bacteria; phylum Pseudomonadota; class Gammaproteobacteria; order Burkholderiales; family Casimicrobiaceae; genus CAVQWT01. Next base: position 67,949 of record CAWEPB010000006.1, read on the forward strand.
CGTCGAATCCCGGGAAGACCGAGCGCGCGGCTATGGGCTCCAGCTGGGTCGCGAGCATCCGCGCGGTCTTGCCCTCGGCCGTGTAGGCGACGCCGAAGAGCCCCTCCCCGACCGTACGCACGGCGCCGGTGTACGCGATACGCAGCGTGTACTCGCCGGGTTCGATCGTCCGGCCGTCCGCGATGCGCCACTGGCGTTTCGTCCTGTCGTCGGTCGCCGCCATCGGCCGCGCGCCGCCTGGCCCGGTCAGCGCGATATCTCCCGCGGTCAATTCGAAAGCGTTGAGCACGATGCCCTCGACGGGGCGCCGCACCTTCAGCGCGATGTCGACGACGCCGGCGAACGTCTCCTTGGCCGGATCGAGGTCCAGCGCCAGCCGGTACTCCGCCGGGACCACGTCCTTCCCCAACTGGCCCGGTGTCGCGTCGAAATTGAACCGTGGCTGCGCCGGTGCCTGCGCCGCGAGGAAGGTCGCGGCAACCACCAGCAATGTCCTCCAGCGCCGGCTCGTGTGCATGATTGCCTCTCGTTGCGTGCCGCAATCCGCATCGATCGGCGGGAGTGCCGATTGGTGGCAAGTGATTGGTGGCAAATGAGTGGTGGCAAATTCTAGCCTAACGGTGGCGTCCGGTCCCTCCACCGCTTCCGACCTATTCTGTTGAACAACTCGTTGTTTGGCCAGCGCGGTAGTGCCGCGAGCGATGAGCGGACAGAATTTCGGTGACTTGGGAGCTTGGTTCCGGGCTGGCGAGTGGTACTTCGCCGAATCAGATCACCATTCTTGCCATTTCTGGTTCTACCGGACATAACCACTTCGCCATTCGTCGTAGGTTCTGCGCGGTTGCCGCCAGAAGAAACTCATCGTGAGCGCCACTCGGTCCGCGCAATCGCAGTCGATCAAGCTTCAGGATTCGCTTCAGATGAGCGAAGAGCATCTCAACCTTCTTGCGATCCTTGCGCGATTGCCTGTAAGCATCGGTCTTGGCAACGTTGCGCGCCACATCCCGTGCCGATTCATGGACGCTGCGCGCGATCTTTCGAGTCGGGGAGTTCGGACAGCAACGTGACTTCATCGGGCACTTGCCGCAAGCCGCTTGGCTAGCGTGATAAATGATGGTGTTGGCCTTGGTGATGCGCGTTCGCGGGCGCTTGAAGATCCGCCATTCACTCCGTAGCGGCTGCCCCTGTGGGCAGCGGTACTCATTGGCCTGTTCGTCCCATTCGAAGTCGCTGCTGGATAGCGTTTCGTCGCTGCGTTGTGTTTTGTCCCACACCGACACATGCGGCTCGATCTGCTTCTTGTCGACCATCCACCCCAGAATCTCTGCTGTGCCGTAATTGGTATCGCCGATCAGCCGCTGCGGCTTGAGATCAAACCGCGTCTCAACCCGCTCGATCATCGTCTTGGTGGCGTTGATTTCATCGAGCTTGTGGGCGGGCGTCGCCTCAACGTCAACCACAATGCCCGCGGCAATGTCGATCAGGTAGTTCGCCGAATAGGCATAGAACGCCGGTCCCCAGGCAGCACTCCACTGCGCTGCCGGATCGGTCAGCGAGATGTTCTTCGGTGTGTTCTTCTCCAACTCGGACTGATCCAAGGCCGCCAGATACTCGCGCACCGGTCGGCTGAGCGATGGCTGGTTCGACCAGTCGGCCTCGGCGCCAGGCACGCCACGCTGACGGTTGGCATCCGCCTTCACCAAGCTGGCATCGATGGCGAACCCTTCGCCACCCACCAGCCCCTCTCGCACGCAGCGCTCCAGGACCTGCTCGAACACGAACCGCAGCGTATCGCTGTCCCGGAAACGGCCATGCCGGTTCTTGGAGAACGTCGAGTGATCCGGCACCGGGTCTTCCAATCCCAGCCGGCAGAACCAGCGGTACGCCAGGTTCAAGTGGACTTCCTCGCACAACCGCCGCTCGGAGCGGATGCCGAAGCAGTAGCCCACGATCAACATGCGAATCAGCAGCTGCGGGTCAATCGACGGGCGGCCGGTATGGCTGTAGTACGGGGCGAGGTGGCGATGCAGGTCGCCAAGGTCGAGGAACTGATCAATCCCGCGCAACAGATGATCGGCAGGAACGTGATCGTCGAGATTGAACGAGTAGAACAGCTTCTTCTGCCCGCCCGGCTGTCGTCCCATCATTCCCGCGTCTCCCTCTCGAACATCTTGGCTTCAACATAGCCAAGAGCCGACCAATTTCAAGGGAGTTTTTCAACAGAATAGACCCGAAGCGGAAGTTCACTGCCCGGAACTGGTTGCCGCAAAGTTGCCGCTCAAGTGGGGCTGACGCCGCCAGAGCCACCTACCACGGCACTGGGATTGAACGGTGTCTTCGCAGTGCCGATCATCTGCGCTATCTCCCCATAGTCCCGCACCACGTAGCAGACGCGCAGCCCGGCGAACCCGTTCGGGCTCAGTGAGCTTCGCGGACGCCGCGCCAGGAACGCATCACCGCACCAGCGTGATCTCGCTCGGCCGCCAAGTCTTGTCGATCCACGGCTGAAGCGGCCCGTACATGCGCAGGATGGTGAACCAGCTCTTGCCCGGCACCGTCTGCAGCCAGTTGCCTTCCTGGCCCTTCGGCGCCTGCGGCGCGAAGTACAGGTCGTACGAACCGTCGGCGTTCTTCTTGATGCCTTCGGTCTGGCTGCCGACCGTCGGAAATTTCTGACCGGTCTGAAGCTGCGAGCGCGTCTGCGTGTCGTACATGGTGACGGCCCAGAAGTCGTTCACCGGCACGTTCGGCGGCAGATGCAGTTTGTAGGTCTTCGCGCCGTCGAACGCCTGCTGGTTGGCATCGAGAACGGCCAAGGCATAATCCGAACCTTCGCCGGCGCGGGTGGCGGCCATGGCAGGGGTCACGCCACCGGCGTTGAAGTAGTAGAGCACGCGCGCGTCGAGGCCCATCGCCCCATCGGCCTCAAAACTGGTGTTCTTGTTTGCGAAGGCCGTGGACCAGACACTTTTCGGGTCGTCCGGATAGATCTTCACGCCGGCAAACCGCGGGTGGTAGGTAATGGCCCGCGACGTGGCGTTGCCGAGAGTAGCGGCCTCGGTCAGCAGCTTCTTCATGCGCGCATCGGGCTTGAACGGCTGGCCCTTGACAATGCCGATGGCGGCAATCGCACCGCGCACCTCGGGGCTGATGGCGTCGATGGGTTCGTCTTGAACAACAGCGCTGAGATTCTCGAAATAGCTGAAATCGCTGGGGAAGACGGTGTTGAAGGCCTTGCCGGACATGTCGACGAATTCGGTCGGCGCCGGCTTTGCCGCGTCCCTCAGCGGATAGACCCTAAGCTTCGACGTGATGTTCTCGACAGCAGGCTTCAGGCCGTCCTTGATCGAGCCACGCAGGAACAGGAAGTTCTTGTTCGTCGACGGCTTGAGCAGGAAGTAGCCCTCAGGGATCGCTCCGGTGTAACCCGGCGGCAGCACTAGGTACTTGCCTCCCTGGCCCTTGTCCGGCCCGGTGACGCCCATGTTGCCGACAAAGCGCTGCCAGGCGTCGTCGAGAAAACCGAGCATGCCGGGCGGGATCTCGATGACGGTCGGGCCATCGTGGGCGAGATCGGTGCAGGTGTAGGCGTACAGGGTTGACGTGTTGGCGGTGACCACCAGGGTCTGCGAATCCAGCAACTGCGCAAACAGGGCGATCCTGTTCGCCCCCTTGGCCCCGGCGTCGGCCAGGCCCGTGCAAACGCTGTGCATCGACACCGCGCCGACATTGTCGAGAAACACCCCCGTTCCCCGCATGCGGTCGAGGTTGTCATAGACCTTCTCGACCGTGGCTTTGGCCGGCACGCCGTCGAAAAATTCGAGCTGGCCGATCGGCGTCGTGACCTTGTTCGGGATCGAGATCGACTTCAAGGTTTGCGGCGAGACTTGCGCGATCGCCGATCCGCCTACGGCGGCGAGCAGTACGCCGAGAACGGCAAGGGTCAAGCGACTTTTGGTGCGTGGAAATGCCATTGGCAGTGACTCCTTGGTGGCCTGATTCCGCCAGCCGATACTTTGCGGCGGATCTGCCGGCCGACTCATGCGAGCCGGCCGCCCTCGGTCAGAGTTGATGTTCCGTCACTTCAAAAGTTCAATCTCGCTCGGCCGCCAGGTCTTGTCGATCCACGGCTGAAGCGGCCCGTACATGCGCAGGATTGCGAACCAGCTCTTGCCCGGAACGGTCTGCAACCAGTTGCGTTCTTTGCCCGCCGGCGCCTTGGCTGCGAAATAGACGTCATAGGATCCGTCGGCATTCTTCTGGAATCCTTCGCTTTGGCTCCCAACCGAGGGAAACGGCTGGCTCGTCTGCAGCATCGAACGGGTCTGCGTATCGTAGATCGTGACCGCCCAGAAATTGTTCACAGGCACATTGGGCGGCAGGTGCAGTTTGTAGGTCTTCGAGCCATCGAACGCCTTCTTCCCGGAATCCTTGAAGGCGATGGCGTAGTCGGAGCCCGCGCCGGGATGCGTGACGGCCATGGCGGGCGTCACGCCCGTGTAGCCGAAATAGAAGCTGGTGCGGGCGTCCAGGTTGCGCGCGCCGTCGGTTTCGAAAAACACATCCTTGTTGGCGAAGCCCATAACCCAGGAACTGTCGGTGTCCGGATAGATGAAATAGCCCTTCTCGCGGGGGCTGTACAGAGCGGCCCGGGCCGTGGCATCGCCGATGGCCGCAGCTTCCGCGAGCAGACGCCTCATCCTGGCGTCCGGATTGAACGGCTTGCCTTTGACAATGCCGATCGCCGCGAGGGCCCCTCTGGATTCGCTGCCCAATGCGTCGATGGGTTCTCGCTGGATGATCTTGTCGAGGGCCACGAAGTAGCTGAAATCGCTGGGGGCGACCGTGTTGTAGCTCTTGCCGGTGATGTTCACGAATTCAGTGGCGGGCGGATTGCTTGCCGACTTCAGCGGGTACACCTTCAGATGGTCCTTCAAGTTCTTCAGCGCCGGCGCCAGTCCGTCGGCAATGGAGCCGCGCATGAAGAACCAGTTGACGTAGGTGGGTGGCTTGAGCACGAAGTAGCCGTCGGGCACCTCTCCGGTGTAACCCGGCGGCAGCACGAGGTACTTGCCACCCTTGCCTCTGTCCGGGCCGGCCACCCCGAAATCACCGACATAGCGCATCCACGCATCGTCCAGCATGCCGAGCATGCCGGGAGGCACTTCCACCACGGTCGGCCCGTACGCACCCAGATCGAGATGACCGATGGAGTACATCGTGGAGGTGTTTCCGGTCAAGTACAGTGAGTGCGAGTCGAGCAGCTTCTCGGCCACGGCAATCTGGTTGGGCTGGCTCAAACCAATGGCCGCATTGCCGACAATGACGCTGTAGACCGATAGTGCGCCGACGTTGTCCAGGAATACTTGAACAGCCCGCATGCGATCGAGGTTGTCGTAGAGCTTGTGGACGGTGGCGTCGGTCGGCACGCCGTCGAAGAACTCCAGCTTGCCGATGGGCGTCTCGACCTTGTCGGCGGTCGAGATCGACTTCAACGTTTGGGGCGACACCTGTGCCTGCGCCGCCTGCATATCGAGCCAAGGCAACGCGACGACCGCCGTCAGGGCCACCAGTGAACCAAGAGGCTGCTTCATTCGAATCCCTTATGTTTTCAGATCGTGAGGGCGTCGTCGGATAGACATTTCTTCTGCCACGGCCCCCAGCGGAATCACTGCCGGCGGCGGAGGTCCAACGGGCGTTTGCGCGCGCGGATGCACCGAGCCCTGTATTCGGGGCAGCCCGTGACCGGCGACCTGGCGATCCCGCCGTGCCGGCGAGCAGCACCCAAACCGGAGAGAGTCTATGGCAGCGGGCGCATCTGCACTTTGCTATTTGTGCCAACATTATAGGGTTCGAGAGCGTTTGTACATGCAACGAGGCCGCGCCCGTCGGCGCGTTTCGAATTTCAGTGACGGCCCCGCGCGCCATCTCCCCTCGTCCCGCCGATGCACCCCATGTGGTGCCCGGCGGCTACGACCGCGTCGCATCGACGTTGGCATTGCAGCCCTTGCTGCGCGAGTTCGGCATTGATCTGGAGCAGCTGCTGGCGCAGTCGGGTTTGCGCGCCGACCTGTTCAACCACTCCGACAACCTGATTCCGTTCAGACAGGGCAGCCGCCTGCTCGGGCTTTGTGTCGACCGCACCGGTTGTGCTCACTTGGGCCTGCTGATCGGCCGGCACACACCCCTGGAGGCCTTGGGCGTCGTCGCCGACTTGGTCAAGGCTGCACCGGATGTGCGAAGCGCGCTGAAGCTGCTGTCTCGTTATCTCACACTGAGCGACGGCGGCGGGCTGGCGGCGCTGAGTGAGGACACGCGCTTCGCAAGCTACGCCTATGCACTGTATGAACCCGGTGTCGAGCGCGCCGAAGTGGTCTACGACCTCGTGCTGGCATCGATCTGGAACATCCTGCGCGCCTTGTGCGGCAGCCGCTGGCTGCCACACGAGATCCATTTCATGCGCCGTCGGCCGCCCGACACCCGCCCGTACCGCAGTTTCCTGCGCGCACCGCTGCGCTTCGACTGCGAACAGGCTGCCGTGGTGTTCGACAAGTCTTGGTTGGATATGCCGCTGCGCAGCGCGGACCCGCAGCGATTGAAGTCGCTGGAAGCACAGGCCCGCGCCATCGAAGCCCAGGCCACAGGCGAGTTACCTGCCCAAGTGCGGCGTGTCCTTCGTCGACAGCTGCTCAGCGGCGGCACCTCGATGCGCCAGGTGGCGGCAGAACTGGCGATGCATCGCCGGACGTTGGACCGAAGGCTGCAACTGCTCGGCGTCAAGTTTCAGGCGATGAGCGACGAGGTCCGCTATGAAGTGGCACGTCAACTACTGAGCGATACCGCGATGCCGATCATTGCGATCGCGCAGAGCCTGCACTTCGCGGATGCCAGCGTTCTGACGCGTGCGTTTCGTCGCTGGTCTGGTATGACGCCGTCGCGCTGGCGTGCCGTGTCGCGCTCCTTGCCCTAGCGTGAGCGGCCAGTTGGGCAGGTCGGGGCATGTCTGAGACTGTGGCTTGGTCGCTGCCTACGCGTGCAGGCTCACGCTGCATTGTCGACAACGATGTAGAAGCTAGCGGCCGCCGATGGTCTGTCGGGAGCGAGCCGGACGCCCGAACCAGACGGTCGGGAGCACCCGCTTCTGGCCGAATCCCGCCGCCATGCCGACCGCCTTCGTTTCCACGATCCGCACCGCGCCGCGCTGCGATCAGCGCGAAGTCTCGCCCCGCTTCGATCCGCGCTCGGCGGCGACGCGCGCGGCCAGCGCCTCGAGGTACGGATCGACGACGCCGTGCGCGATCAGCGCGACGCGCGTGCGCTCGAGGTAGTCGAGCGACGAGCCGAACGCGCCGCAGGCCCGCGCGATGGTGCGCGCCTCGTCGTCGACGCTCATCCGGCCCGCGTACTGCGGGTGGTCGCGCTTGACCACGAACGCCAGCGCGACCAGCTCGCGGTCGCCGGAGCGGATGTTCACCCACTCGGGCCGGTACGAGCCGACGACCATCTCGCGCCGCCAGAGCAGATGCAGTTCGTCCATCGCCAGCGGCCCCGGCAGGCGCAGCGCAACGCCGCGGCACGCGCCGCCGGGCATCAGGCCCAGCACCAGCCCGGGGCAGTCGGGCGTGCCGCGTGAGGCGAGCGACCACAGGCAAAAGCGGCGGTGGAAGCCGCGCAGCAGCGCCGGGCGCATCTCGGCCACCGGGAACAGCGGGTTCCACAGCAGCGAGCCGTAGCCGAACACCCACCAGCCGGCACCCTTGGGCTTTTTCGCCAGCGTCTCGGTCAGCGACGCCGACAGCTGCTCGTCGTCGAGCGCATACGAGGCGCCGAGCGCGTTGCAGTAGGCCTCGCGCATGCGGCCGGCCTCGAGGTCGCGGCGCGACAACGTCATCGGCGGCTTCCTCGTTCGGAATGCATGCCCGGGCGCGCGAGCGGACCCGCCGCTGCGCAACTCCGGGCGATGCTCACCGCGCAAGCCCCGCGAACGGCAGCCGCGCCTCGCACCACGCCGCCACTGCCAGCAAGCGGTCGTCCGCGTCGGCAGGCGCGATCACCTGCATGCCCAGCGGCAGGCCGCTGGCGGCCAGCCCGATCGGCAGCGACAGCGCCGGAAAGCCCAGCAGCGACGCCATCGTGCAGCACGACGGATCTCCGGTCGTGCCGAGGCCCTCGGGCGCGGGGCCGGTCGCGGGCGGCGCAATCAGCGCGTCGTAACGCGCCAGCCAGTCCTGCGCCGCGGCGATCATCACCCGGCGCGACGCCAGCGCGCGCAGGTAGGCGTCTTCGTCAATCGCGCGACCCTCGTCGAGCGCGGCGTTGAGCGCCGGCGTGAGCCGCGCGCGCTCGCGGTCCTGCAGCGCGGCGAGGTGCGTCGCCGCCTCGTACAGCATGATCGTCCGCAGCGTGCGCGCGGTCTCGGCCAGCGGCTCCGGCAGCGACGACGGGCACCACGTCGGCGCCGGCGGCGCGCAGCTTCGTCGCCGCCGCGTCGAGCGCGTCGTCGGCGTCGCAGCCGACCTGCGTCCACGGGAAGCCGGACAGGTAAGCGAGCCGCGACGCGCGCGGCAGCGGCGCGATCGCACCGCCGATGCGCCCCGGATCGGCGAGCACGGCGGCAAGCCGCGCGGCGTCGGCGACGGTGCGGGTGAACGTGCCGACGGTGTCGAGCGTCTCGCTGAACACGTGGACGCCGTCGGCCGGAATGGCGCCGAGCGTCGGCTTGAACCCGACGACGCCGCAGAACGCCGCCGGCCGTATCACCGAGCCGTTGGTCTGCGTGCCGATCGCCGCGCAGACGTGGCGCGCCGCGACCGCCGCCGCGGAGCCCGACGACGAGCCGCCCGGCGTGTGCGCGGGGTTCCACGGGTTCCTCGTCTTGCCGGGATCGAGGAACGCGAACGCGGTGGTCACCGTCTTGCCGAACACGTAGCCGCCGGCGCGCTTCAGCCGCCCGACGCACGCGGCGTCGGCGGGCGGAAGCTGGCCTTCGAAGATCGGCGAGCCGAGCGCGGTGGGCTGGTCGGCCGTCGCGACGATGTCCTTGACGCCGATGCCGACGCCGCCGAGCGGGCCGGCGACCGCAACCGCCGCCGACTCGCCGCCCGCTGCCGCGCCGCCCGCCGCCGTGCCCGATTCGCGCGCGGCCGCTCGTCCCGCTTCGGCCGCGCGAGCGGCGTCGAGCCGGTCCGCCTCGCGTCGTACCTGCGCGGGATCGAGATGCGCCCACGCCCCGATCGCGCCGTCGGTGGCGTCGATGCGCGCAAGCTCTCCGTCGGCCAGCGCGCGGGCCGACAGCGTGCCGGCGGCGAACGCGGCGGTCGCCTCGGTCAGCGTCATGGCGTGGACATCGTTCATCGCGTTGCTCCCTTCGATGCGGGTGGCGCCACCGGCTGCGGGATCGGGGTGGCCGCGCGATCCGCCGCGGCCCTGGTGGCCCCGGTGGCCCCGGCAGCCCCCGATGCCGCGTCGCCGGCGGTCGCGTCGCGCAGGAACAGCTCGGTCAGGTCGTTGAGGAAGCGCCGCCCCTGCGCCGTCGGCCGGATCACCGTCGGGTCGGTCTCGAGCAATCCGCGCGCGGCGGCGGTCTCGAGCTCGCGCGCCACCAGCGATAGCGGAAACCCGGTGCGCTCGGCGAACAGCGGCGCTGGCACGCCGCCGGTGAGCCGCAGCGCGTTCAGCATGAACTCGAAGCCGATGTCGTCGCGCGTCACGTCGCGCTCTTCCTGCACCGGCGCGCCGCGCGCGACGGCGTCGAGATACTGCTGCGGCTGCTTCCAGCGCAGCTGCCGCACGACGCGGTCGGGGAACGACAGCTTGCCGTGCGCGCCGGCGCCGATGCCGAGGTAGTCGCCGAAGCGCCAGTAGTTGAGGTTGTGCCGGCACTCGCGCCCGGGCCGCGCGAACGCCGAGGTCTCGTAGCGCGCGTAGCCGGCGGCGGCGAGCGTGGCGTGGACGGCGTCCTCGATGTCGGCCGCCGCGTCGTCGTCGGGCAGCGCCGGCGGGTGGCGGTGGAACAGCGTGTTGGGCTCGAGCGTCAGCTGGTAGAACGACAGGTGCGGCGGCGCGAACGACAGCGCGGCGGCGACGTCGGCGCGCGCCTCGTCGACCGTCTGGCCCGGCAGCGCGTACATGAGGTCGAGGTTGACGTTGCCGAAGATCGTCATCGCCGCCTCGGCCGCACGCTTCGCCTCGTCGGCGTCGTGGACGCGGCCCAGCGCGGCGAGCTTCGCGGCATCGAAGCTCTGCACGCCCAGCGACAGCCGGTTGACGCCCGCGGCGAAGAAGCCGGCGAACTTCGCCCGCTCGAAGGTGCCGGGGTTCGCTTCGAGCGTGATCTCCGCGTCGGGCGCGAGCGGCAGCCGTGCGCGGATGCCGGCGAGCAGCCGGTCGATCGACGCGGCCGAGAACAGGCTGGGCGTGCCGCCGCCGAAGAACACGGTGCCGACCCTGCGCCCCCACACCGACGGCAGCGAGAACTCGAGGTCGGCGAGCAGCGCGTCGACGTACGCATCCTCCGGCAGCGCCGCGCGCGCCTCGTGCGAGTTGAAGTCGCAGTACGGGCACTTGCGGATGCACCAGGGCAGGTGCACGTACAGCGACAGCGGCGGCAGCGCGGCGAAGCGCGGCGCGCGCGACGGCAGGGGCGCCGCCGTCACGGCGCGCCACCCGTCTCGTCGGCGAGCCGCGCGATCAGCGCGCGCATCGCGTGGCCGCGGTGCGAGCGCAGGTTCTTGGTCTCCAGCGGCAGCTCGGCCGCGGTGAGCCCCGACGCCGGGTCGAGGAAGTGCGGATCGTAGCCGAAGCCGCCGGCCCCTCGTGGCACGTCGACGATGGTGCCGTGCCAGCGGCCCTCGGTGATGATCGGTTCCGGGTCGTCGGCGTGGCGCACCAGCACCAGCACGCAGCTGTAGTGCGCGCGCCGGTCGGCCACGCCGGCCAGCGCGGCGACCAGCGCCGCGTTGTTGCGCGCGTCGGACTTCGGCTCGCCGGCGTAGCGCGCGCTCTGCACGCCGGGCGCGCCGCCCAGCGCCGACACGCAGACGCCGGAGTCGTCGGCCAGCGCCGGCAGCTGCGCCAGCGCGCTCGCGTGCCGCGCCTTGGCCAGCGCGTTCTCGACGAAGGTGACGTGCGGCTCGTCGGCCTCGGGGATGCCGAGCTCGCCCTGCGCGACCACGTCGATGGCAAGCGGTGCCAGCAGCCGGCGGAACTCGCGCAGCTTGCCCTCGTTGTTCGAGGCCAGCACCAGCCGCCGCAGGGGGCCGGGGACGATCACGCCGCCAGCGCCGCCTTCTGCGCCGCGTTGAGCCGCGCGATGCCGGCCGCGCCGAGGTCGGTCAGCACGTCCAGCTCGGCGCGGGTAAACGGCGCGCCCTCGGCGGTCCCCTGCACCTCGACGAAGCCGCCGGCGCCGGTCATCACGATGTTCATGTCGGTGTCGCAGCCTGAGTCCTCGGCGTAGTCGAGGTCGAGCATCGGGACGCCGCCGACCACGCCGACCGACACCGCGGCGACGAAGTCGCGCAGCGGCTCGCCGGTGACGAGCCCACGCGCTCGGCACCAGGCGACGGCGTCGGCCAGCGCGACGCAGGCGCCGGTGATCGACGCGCAGCGCGTGCCGCCGTCGGCCTGCAGCACGTCGCAGTCGATCCTGATCGTGCGCTCGCCGAGTGCGGCGAGGTCGGTGACGGCGCGCAGCGAGCGGCCGATCAGCCGCTGGATTTCCTGCGTGCGGCCGGACTGCTTGCCTTCGGCCGCTTCGCGGCGCATCCGCGTGTTGGTCGCGCGCGGCAGCATCCCGTACTCTGCCGTCAGCCAGCCCTGCCCCTTGCCCTTGAGGAACGACGGCACGCCCTCCTCGACGCTGGCGGTGCACAGCACGCGCGTGTCGCCGCAGGCGATCAGCACCGAGCCTTCGGCGTGCCGGGTGTAGCCGCGCGAAATGACGACGGGGCGCAGTTCGTCGGCGCGGCGGCCGCCGGGACGGGCAATCGGGGGGTTGGACATCGGGGCTTTCGCAAGGGTGGGATGGAGGTCGATTATAGCGGCGGGAGGCAATGCCTCCGGCAATTGCATCGGCACCGACCCGGGCCGACAATGCGGTCACGATGAAGACGACCAAGCGACCGCGGAAAGCCGCGACGGCGCCGGGCAAGGCCGAAGGGCTCGCCGGCTTCCACATCCGCGCCGAGCGACTTGCGGCCGGCAAGGCCCTGCGCCAGCGCGTTCCGAGGGAGAGCCACGGCGACTGGCGACCGCCGCGCAAGGCCCGGGATCCGATCGAGATCCTGGAGCGGTCGAACCGGGGGCGGCTGCCGGAGCTGGTGCCGATCCGCTACGGACGCATGGTCCGGACTCCGTTCACCTTCCTGCGCGGCTCGGCGGCGCTCATGGCGCACGACCTCGCGACCACGCCGAAAACGGGCATCGAGGTGCAGGCCTGCGGCGACTGCCACCTGCTGAACTTCGGCGCGTTCGCCACGCCCGAGCGGAACCTGGTCTTCGACCTCAACGACTTCGACGAGACGCTGCCGGCACCGTGGGAATGGGACCTGAAGCGCCTGGTCGTGAGCTTCCAGATCGCGGCACGCGACAATCGCCTGTCCGACGACGTCGGTCAGCGCGCGGTCCTGGCGTGCGTGCGCGCGTATCGGGAGCACCTGCGCGAGTGCTCGCGGCAGAGGCCGCTGGACGTCTGGTACCAGCGGCTGGACGCGGAAACCCTGATCAAGGCGGCGCCCGGCGCCAAGGAGAGAAAGTTCCGGCAGCAGATCGCGGACCGGGCGCGCGAGCGCGTCATCGAGAACCTCTTCCCGAAGATCACGGGCAAGGCGGGCGGCCGGCACCGGCTGGTCGACCAGCCGCCGATCCTGTTTCACGTCGCCGACCCGGGTTTCGAGCAACAGGTTCACGACGCGATGGCGGATTACCGCGACTCGTTGTCCGACGAGCGCCGCGTCCTGCTGGACCGCTATCGCGTGGAAGACTACGCGCTCAAGGTGGTCGGCATCGGCAGCGTCGGGACGCGCTGCTATATCGGGCTGCTGTTCTCCGAGGACGGCCATCCGCTGATCCTGCAGTTCAAGGAAGCCGTCCGCTCGGTGCTCGAACCGTATGCGGGAAAGAGCGCCTACGGCAACCAGGGCCAGCGTGTCGTCGTCGGACAGCGGCTGATGCAGTCGTCCAGCGACATCTTCCTGGGCTGGGTGCGCGGACGGCGGGGACGCGATTTCTACGTGCGCCAGTTGCGGGACATGAAGATGTCGATGCCGGTCGAGGGATTCACTGCCGTGCAACTCGGACACTACGCGCGGATGTGCGGGTGGACGCTGGCGCGCGCCCACGCCAAGTCGGGCGACGCCGCGGCGATCAGCGGCTATCTGGGCAAGGGCGACACCTTCGACCGTGCGATGGGCAGCTTCGCGCTGGCCTACGCGGACCAGACACAGCGAAGGACCATGCGGCGCTGGTGAAGGCCATACGTTCCGGCCGGGTCCGGGCGCTCGCCGAAGAATAGGCGGCGTCCGCGCTGTTTCCCGTGCCGTTCCGTGCCCGCATCGCACCCGCCATGACCGAATCGCCCCTCCCGGCCGCGCCGGAGGATCCCGGTCGCGATGTCGGCGAGCCGCAGCGCTTCGAGCGCCTGCTGCTGGAGGTCTCGTCCAATTTCGTCGACCTGCCGATCGGGCGGATCGACGAGGCGATCAACGACGCGGTCCGCAAGATCGTGATCACTCTGGGCATCGAGCGCAGCACCCTGCTGAAGGTCGACCCGGAGTCGGGGCAGTTTCACGCGACCCACTCCTGGGCCGTCCCCGGGTTCCAGCCGCTGACGGCGACGGTGTCGTCCCGGGCATTCCCCTGGGCGTGGGAGCGCCTGCGGACCGGCCGGCCCGTCGTGTTCTCGCACCTGGACGACCTGCCGCCCGAGGCTGCGGTCGACCGGGCATCCGCGGCCGGCATCGGACTGCGCGCGCACGTCAGCGTTCCGGTCATGGTGTCCGGCGAGTTCATGGCGGTGCTGTCCTTCGGTGCGCTGCGACGCGAGCGCCGCTGGCCGGACGCGCTGGTGGCGCGGATGAGGCTGCTCGCCGACATCTTCGGCAGCGCGCTGGCCCGCAGGCGCGCCCAGGACCGGATCGACGAGCTGCTGGGGTTCGAGCGGCTGCTGGTCGACCTGTCGACCTCGCTGGTCGGCTCGCCCGGCCCCGACCTCGAGGCCCGCCTGCAGGAGGCGCTGCGCGCGATCGCGACGTTTCTCGAGGTCGATAGCATCAGCCTGTGGGACGTCGCGGCGGGAATCCCGTCGCCGACCGTCACCCATCGCTGGATCGCGGCAGGGGCATCGGTGGCGCCGGACGAGGCGAGCCCCGCCGGACTGCCGTGGATCGTCGACGAGATCGTCGCCGGCCGCGTCGTCAGCGTCGACGCGGTCGCCGACCTGCCGCCGGCCGGCGGCGCGGACGCCGATGCGTTGCGCGCGGCGGGCGTGAGGAAACTCCTCGTCATTCCGCTGCGCAACCAGGACACGGTGGTCGGCGCGCTGGCGCTGGCCAGCATGCGCGACGAGCGCCCGTGGAACGACGAAGTCGTGCCCCGGCTGGGAGTGTTCGGCAACATGCTGCTCGGCGCGCTGGCGCAGCGCAGCGCCGAGCTGCGCGCGCGGCAGGCGATGGCGGAGTCCGTGCAATCGCGCGAGCACCTCGCGCACCTCGCCCGGGTCGACGCCGTCGGCGCCATGACGGCGGCGATCGCGCACGAGATCAAGCAGCCCCTGATGGCGATCGCGAACTACGCCCAGGCGGGGCGGCGGCGCCTGGCGGGGGCCGATCCCGTCGATCGCGACAAGCTGGACGAGCTGCTGGAGAAGGCGGGAAGCCAGGCGGCGCTGGCGAGCGAGGTGCTCGACCGCCTGCGCGCGATGGTCAAGCGCCGCGAGACGCAGGAGGCCCGGATCGACCTGCCGGTCCTGCTGGGGAACGCGCTGCAGTTCATCGAAATCGAAGGCCGGCTGAAGGACGTCCGCATCGAAAGCTCCGTCCCGCCCGACCTTCCGCCCGGACTGGGCGACGAAATCCAGATCCAGCAGGTCGTCATGAACCTCGCGCACAACGCCATGGAAGCGATGACCGCGGTTCCGGCACGCGAGCGGGTGTTGCGCGTCGAGGCCGAGGCGTCGGGCGACGACCGCATCCTGATCCGCGTCGCCGACCGGGGGCCGGGGATCCCGGTGGCCGACACCGAGCGGGTGTTCGAGCCGTTCCACACGACGAAGGAAACGGGACTCGGCATCGGCCTGTCGATCTGCCGCTCCATCGTCGACGGCCACGGCGGCAGCCTGTGGCACGTTCCCCGCCCCGGCGGCGGGACGGTGTTCGAGTTCACGCTGCCCGTCGCGAAAGAAGGAGCCTGACCGATGGCCGAACCGACCGTGTTCATCGTCGACGATCACGCGGGGGTGCGCGATTCGATCGCCGAGCTCGTCGATTCCGTCGGCCTGCCGCACGCGACGTTCGCGTCGGCGCAGCAGTTCCTCGACGCCTTCGACCCGGAGGCACCCGGCTGCCTGGTCCTCGACGTCCGCATGGCGCACATGAGCGGGCCGGCGCTGCAGGATCGACTCAACGCGATGGGCGCCCGGATCCCGATCGTGTTCATCAGCGCGCACGCCGACATCGACGTCGCGATCAGGACGATCAAGGCCGGCGCGGTGAACTTCGTCACCAAGCCCTATCGCGAGCAGCAGCTGCTCGACAGCATCAACGAGGCGCTCGCCCGGGACGCGGTCGCGCGCTCGACGCCGGGCGCCGCGAGCGCCTTCGCGGCAAGGCTGGCGACGCTGTCGGCCAGGGAACGGCAGGTGATGGACCTGGTCGTGGCCGGACAGTCGAGCAAGGCCATCGCCGTCGCCCTGGAGATCAGCCACCGGACCGTCGAGCTGCACCGCAGCCACATCTTCGACAAGCTCGGCGTCGGGTCGGTGGCGGAACTGGTCCGCGTCGTCGTCGAGCACCGCGCGCCGTAGCCGTTCGTCCGCCGCGACAGGTGTTTCCCCGTATTGCCGACCCGGGGCCGGAGCGAGATGCTCCATCGACCCATACCGCCGCGCACGAGCGGCCGGACGGGCATTTGCCGCGCGCCGGCACGGCGTTCGGCCGGCGCAATCCAGGCGGAGTCATGGCTCGCACGATCTGCATCGTCCACCCGTCGAAGGAGGCATGCCGGCACCTCGCGGAGACCCTGGCGAGCGAAGGGATCGACACCAGGACCTTCGGGTCGGCCGAGGAATTCCTCCGGCACGAGGGGTCGGATTGCGACGGCTGCGTCGTTGCGCCATCCAACCTCCCGGGGATGGGCACGCGGGCGTTGATCGAGCGCATTCGCGCGCGGAGCCTGCCGCTGCGCGTGGTGGTGCTGGGACACGACGCCGACGTCGCCACGGCGGTCGAGCTGGTGCGGGCGGGCGCCGCCGAGTACGTCGAGCCGCCGGCGCTGCCGCGGCGGCTGCGCGCGGCGGTCCGGAATGCACTCGCGGCGCTCGCGACCTGACCGGTCCCGCCGGTCCATCCGCGGATCTGCCCCCCCCGAAGCAGGTGCTTCCACCTGCCGGACCAAGTGTGACCCCCGATGGTGCGCGGCAGCGGCCGCGCCTACGATGGATGCAGATTCATATCACCCAAAGAGGAAGTGCGATGAAAGCCACAGGTCACCACATCGGAATGCTTGCCGCGGCCGGAGCCGTGTTCGCCTTTGCCGGGCCGCTGGCCCTGGACGAGGGCGCGGTGCACGCGCAGGGAACCCCGTCGACGATGAAGCACTTCGATCCCAAGGGCAACCTGCCGTCGAAATACACGATCGAGCTGCGCAAGGGCATCTCGGCCACGCTGCCGTTCGAGGACAAGCGGGACTTCGACGAGGCCAAGAAGGGCTTCATCGCCGAGCCGCCGTTTCTGAAGATCATGGCCGATGCCGGCAACGTCGCCTGGGACATGGGCAGCTACCAGTGGCTGCTGCAGGGGAAGGACTTCCCGAGCATGCACGCGTCGCTGCAGCGCCAGGCCGTGCTGAACATGGCCTACGGCCTGTACGAGGTCCTGCCGGGCAAGATCTACCAGGTGCGCGGCTTCGACCTCGCCAACATCAGCTTCATCAAGGGCGATACCGGGTGGATCGTCTTCGACCCGCTGACCGCCAAGGAGACCGCCCGCGCGGCGCTCGAGTTCATCAACGAGAAGCTGGGCAAGCGGCCGGTGCTGGGCGTCGTGTACTCCCACTCCCACGTCGACCACTTCGGCGGCGTGCGCGGCGTGGTGGACGAAGCCGACGTCGCCAGCGGCAAGGTCAAGGTGATCGCGCCCGAGGGCTTCATGCAGGCCGCGATCGAGGAGAACGTGTTTTCCGGCAACGCCATGTCGCGGCGCACCCAGTACTCGTACGCCGTGCTGCTGCCGCGCGACCCGCACGGGCACGCGGACCAGTCGATCGGCAAGAACGTGGCGAGCGGCAACGTCGGGCTGATCGCGCCGAACCTGATCATCAAGAAGGACTTCGAGGAAGTGACGATCGACGGCGTGAAGATGGTGTTCCAGAACACGCCCGACACCGAGGCGCCGGTCGAGATGAACACGTACTTCCCGCAGTTCAAGGCGTTCTGGGCGGCGGAGAACATCACCGGCACGATCCACAACATCTACACGCCGCGCGGCGCGCCGGTGCGCAACGCGCTGAACTGGTCCAAGCAGATCAACGTCGCGCTGTACAAGTTCGGCCAGGAAGCCGAGGTGATGTTCGCCTCGCACAGCTGGCCGCGCTGGGGCAACGCGCGCATCCAGGAAGTGCTGCGCACGCAACGCGACACCTACGCCAACCTCAACAACCAGACGCTGCACTACGCCAACCTCGGCGTGACGATCAACGAGATCCAGAACGTCTACCAGCTGCCGCCGAGCCTGTGGAAGCAATGGGCGGCGCACAGCTACCACGGGTCGGAACAGCACAACAGCCGCGGCGTCATCAACCGCTTCCTCGGCTACTGGGACGGCAATCCGGTGAACATCGCGCCGCTGTCGCCCAAGGACTCGGCGCCGCTGTACGTCGAGATGATGGGCGGCTCGGCCAAGATCATCGCCAAGGGCAGGCAGCTGATCGGCCAGGGCAAGTACCTCGAGGCGTCGGAGATCCTGAACAAGCTGGTGTTCGCGCAGCCCGGGAACCAGGCGGCGAAGGACCTGCTGGCGGACGCCTTCGAGCAGCTCGGCTACCAGAAGGAAAGCCCGACCCTGCGCAACATCTTCCTGCAGGGCGCCTACGAGCTGCGCAACGGGCTCCCCGGCGGCACGCCCGTCAGGTCGTCCGGCCCGGACATGATCCGCGCGATGTCGACGGAGAACTGGCTCGACTTCATCGGCATCAGCATCGACCCGCGCAAGGCCGACGGCATGCGCTTCACCATCAACCTGGTCACGCCCGACAACGGCGAGAAGTACCTGGTCGAGATGAGCAATGCGACGCTGACCAACATCAAGGGCGAACAGGCGAGCAAGCCGGACCTCACCATCACCGTCAACCGCGCCGACCTCAACCAGGTGATGATGGGTACCAGCTCGTTCGACGACCTGATCGCGGCCGGCAAGGCGAAGTTCGACGGCGACCGCAAGCCCTTCGACCAGCTCCGCGGCATCCTGGTCGCGTTCACGCCGAACTTCGAGATCATGCCGGGAACGGCGGCGAAGACGCCGACCAAGGGCGCGAAGCCGTTCGAGGTCCCGGACCTGCTGCCGCCGAACTCGGCGGGTGACTGACGAGTCGCGGCACCGCGGGCCGCCGCCGGCCTTCGCATTGCGAACGTCGGCTCGCGGCCCGGCTGCCGGGCGACGAAGCGCGTCGGGCGCGGGCAGCCTGCGGACGATGAACACCATGAACCGGATGCGCTCGCTGGCCGCCGCGGTGCTGGGCGCGGGCGCGCTCGCATCGACGTCGGCGGGCGCCGGCGGCATCAGCCTCTACGAAGTCGGCACCGCCGACGTCGGCCTCGCGGCCGCGGGCTACGCCGCTCGGGCACAGGACGCGTCGACGGTCCTCACCAACCCCGCGGGCATGACGCGGCTCGCCGGTGACCAGCTCACGCTCGGCACGCAGCTGCTCCACGCCGATCTCGGCTTCTCGATCGGGCCGGGCACGTCGCCCGCGCTCGGCGGCAACGGCGGCGGCAACCCCGTCGGCTGGTTCCCCGGCGGCGGCGTGTTCTACTCGCACAGCGTGTCGCCCGACGTCAAGGTCGGCCTCGCCGTCACCGGCAACTTCGGCTCGGCGGTGGAGTACGACTCGGGATGGGTCGGACGGTACCGCGCACAGGAGGGGACGCTGCTCGGCGTGTCGATCCTGCCGTCGGTCGCCTGGCGCGTCGACGAGCATCTGTCGGTGGGCGCCAGCCTCAACGCGATGTACGGCATCTTCGAGAACAAGGTGGCCGTCAACAACATCCTCGGGCCCGATGGCAATCTCTCGCTGGACGACAATGCGTGGGGCTTGGGCGCGAACGTCGGCCTTCTCTACGAAATGGATCGCGGCACGCGCGTCGGTATCACCTACACCTCGCCGGTCGCCCTCGATTTCCGCGCGCAGACGAAGTGGGACGGCCTCGCGCCCGGCATCCGGGCGCTGCTCGCGTCGCGCGGGCTGCTGGACGCGGGCGTCGATCTCGGCGTCACGGTCCCGCAGGGCGTCAACGCGAGCTTCTACCACGAGATCGATCCGCGCTGGGCCGTCCTGGGCAGCGTCGGTTGGCAGCAATGGTCGCAGTTCGGCCGGGTGGATATCGGGGTCGACTCGAACAACCCCGTCGGACTAACCACCAGCCTCGACTTCAAGGACACCTGGCACGTCGCCGCCGGGGCGCAATTCCGGTTGTCCGATGCGTGGCTGCTCAATGGCGGCATCGCCTACGACTCGGGATTCCAGGACGACGGCAGCGTGGCGCTGGCGTTGCCGGCGAACGCCGCCTGGCGCTTCGGGGTCGGCGGCCAGACGGCGGTGTCCAAGGCGTTCGACTGGGGCTGGAGCCTGGAATACCTGTATGGTGGAAGCCTGCACACGAACATCGTCGGCAGTGCGCCCGTCGCGCTGGGCGGGCGCGGCGACGTGGTCGGTTCGTTCAACGACGTGGGCCTCCTCTTCTTCGCCGCGAATTTCAACTGGAAGTTCTGACCATGTCCCCCGATTGCAGGAAGCGCCGCGGCGCGTCCGCCCTCGCCTGCGCGCTCGCCGCAGTCGCCCTTGTCGCCACCGGGGTCGCGGACGCGCAGCCCGGCGGAGCTTTCGAGTCCGCGCCCGTACTCGCAGGGGCCGAACTCGCGCCGGCCGCACTGCTGAAGGGACCGTTGCACGCCGTCGCCGAACCCGTGGCGCTGGATGGCTACTTCGGGCGCTTCGTGATCGAGTCCAGGTTCGGCAAGTTCTCGGTCGTCGGCGCGAACATGCTGGGCGTGCGCGTGAACGAACTGCGCGCGATCGAAGCGCTGCAGGAGGTCCAGCAGAGCCAGGCGTTCCAGGATTCGCTGGTGCGGGCGGCGTCGGCGCCGGTGCAACTCGTGCAGAGCGCGGTGACCGACCCGCTCGGGACCGTCGAGAATGTCGGACAGGGCCTCGGCTCGGTGCTCGGACGAGTCGGCTTCCTCGCCCGGTCCACCGCCCAGTCGGTTGCGGACAGTTCCGCGGGCGGCAATTCCGCGTCGACGCCGTCGGCGCTACCCCCTGCCCCGGCAGGGGAGGCAATGCCGTCCGCGTTCACCGGCGATCCGTTCGGCTACAACAAGGCGCGCCGCGATTGGGCGCGCCAGCTCGAAATCGACCCCTATACATCCAACCCGGTGCTGCGACCGCTGCTGGACAACGCGTCGACGGCCAGCTTCGCCGGAAGTTTCGCGATCAATACGGCCATCGGCGCCGTCTCGATGGGGGCGAACCTGGTCGTCGGATTCGACACGGACGTTCGCGATGCCGTGTGGAACCAACCGCCTGTCGACCTCGCGCGGCAGAACGAAGCGCGGCTGCTCGGCATGGGCGTGAGCGGGCGCACCACGCGCGATTTCCTGCGCAACCGGTGGTTCACGCCCTCGCTGCAGACCGCGCTGGTCGTTGCCTTGGCGAAGATGGGCGGCGTGGCCGGCGTGGAATCGGTGATACAGGTCGCCTCCCGGGTGCAGGGCGAGACCCACGTCCGGTTCCTGGTGGAATCGGTGCGGATGCTCGGCCGGCACCAGGCGAAGGAGCCGGGATTCGCCGAGCTGCGGATGAGCGGCATGGTTCCCGTGGGCGTCGCGGGTGACGGGACGCTGGTGATCGCGGCAGCGATCGACCACGCCTACTGGGACGCGACCGCAGCCGAGTTCGCGCAGCGCGAGGAACTGGCAGGGAAGCGGAAGGTTCTGCTGATTGCGGGCACCGCAAGCCCTCGGGCGAAGCAGGAGTTCGACAAAGCGGGTTGGACGCTGCGCGCCGGCCTGCGGCCGTGATTGCGCTGCCGACGCTGCGATCGTAGTTCAAGGCCAGCTCCGCTGGTCGGGCGCCTCCGGGGTCATCGGCGCTCCGCGCCGCGCGCCCGCGGGGCAATGCGGCTGCGCGGCGACCGTCAGGGGGCTGGCAGCGCCACCCAGCTCGCGTCCGGGTCAAAGCGCGTCATCGCGCCCGCGGTGGCGGCCGTGCCGACGCCGAGGTTCTTCTGGTACGCAACGCCGTCGTGGTTGATCAGGAACGTCATCACGCCGGTTTCGCCGTAGCGCGCGGGCCACGCGACCAGCGCGAACCCGTTGGCAAGCTGGCCACGGGAAAGATAGCTGCGCGCACCGCCGGTTGCCGCCGGCCCCTGCGCCTCGAGGATCCTGAACCGGTAGCCGTGGTAGCCGTCCTTGAGGTCGCGGGTGTCGAGCAGCGGTCCCGCGGGACTCGGCGGCTCGCCCTCCGGCGTCGGCCAGTACAGTCCGTCACGCTTGCCGGGGCTGCTGATGAACCGCCGCGCGTATTCCAGCATGCCGTCGCCGTCGCGGTCCTGCTCGGCATACTCCCGCTGCGCATCGTAGTAGGCGTACGTCGACTTGATCGCCGCGAGCTCGTTGCGGCCGATGCGCCGGATGCGCATCTCTTCCAGCCCTGCGCGCGGGTCGAAGGCCCAGCCGTCGCCGCGA
The DNA here is from genome assembly GCA_963810815.1 of uncultured beta proteobacterium. GTDB lineage: Bacteria > Pseudomonadota > Gammaproteobacteria > Burkholderiales > Casimicrobiaceae > CAVQWT01. The sequence continues at coordinate 90,127 of CAWEPB010000006.1, forward strand.
GCGACGATCGGAATCGGCAGCGACCACCCGTCGCTCAGCACCAGCGTGGCCTTTGCCCCGCTGCGCTCGACTCGATGGCCCTGCGACCATGCGGCCAGGAAGTCGGTGCGGTCCCGCGCGGATAGCGTGTCGAGCGGCATCAATCGGCGCCAGTCCGGACCGAGCACCGCGCGCACCAGGGAGTCTTCGTGCCGCGCGAGACCGTCGACCAGCGCGTCGACCGCGGCTTCCGGCGTGGGGAAAGTCCGCTGCGCACTCGCCGGCCCCATGGCCGCCAGCGCCGCGACGAAGAGCAGCACCGCGCCGCCCCGGGCCCATCCGCTCCGCACGGATGCGAGCTGCTGAAAGTGTCTCATGATCATCGCCGCCGCGCCGCCGCGGCGGCCGCCGCTCCCGACCCGCGCTGCTGGTCCATCGCGCCCCGGCTGGCGGCACCGCGGTCGATCTGCTGACGCGTCTGCTGCGCATTGCCCGCGCCCCGCAGCGCATTGTCGCGGTTGATGTTGGCGGCGCTGGCGTTCCGGTTCTGCACCTGCGACCGGTCGACGTTGGCGGCGCGGTTCTGCACCTGCGCGCGATCGACGTTGGCGGCCCGGTTCTGCACCTGCGACCGGTCGACGTTCGCGGCGCGATTCTGCACCTGCGACCGGTCGACGTTGGCCGCGCGATTCTGCACCTGCGACCGGTCGACGTTGGCCGCGCGGTTCTGCACCTGCGACCGGTCGACGTTGGCCGCGCGGTTCTGCACCTGCGACCGGTCGACATTTGCCACGCGGTCCCGCGCCTGCGACCGGTCGATGTTCGCGGCGCGGTCCTGCACCTGGCCGCGATCCACGGCAGCGGCGCGGTCGCGCGCGCTGCCGCTCGCGCCTCCGGCACCGGGCCGCTGCGGCAGCTGGCTGCGGTCGATGTCGCGCAGCGCGGCGCGGTCGAGGTTCTGCGCACCCACGCGATCGGCCAGCTCCTGCCGCGCGCGGTCGCGCTGCACGTCGCGTCCGCGATAGTCCTCGCGCGCGCGGACGTCGCCGACGCGCTGCTGCAGGCGATCCCGCGTGGCGGCGTCGCGGTAGGGCACGCCGTGGCGATTGCGGACGTCGTGCCGCCAGTTCACGTCGCGGTCGCGCGAATCGATGCGGCGATTGACGTTGATGTTGTTCCAGGTGTTGACGTTGATGTTGACGTCGCGCCGGCGCCAGTCGACGCCCCCCCACAGCGAATACGACACGCCGATGCCCGCCCCCCACCAGAACCCGGCGCGGGCGGCGCTGCTCCACCCCCAGCCCCAGCGCGGCGGCGGCGGGAAGAAGAACGGGGGAAACCCCGGATGCCACCACGGACCGAAGGCCCAGGCGGGGTTGAAGATGGGCACGAACACGACCCGCGGATTGGCGGGGGCGATGACGATGATCTGCGTGGGCGGCGGCGGCGCGTTCACCACGATGACCGGCGGCGGCGGCGGTGCCGGCTCGAACGTGACGATCTGCTGCGCGTTGGACGCGAGGTTGCCTGCATCCTTCGCCTTCGCGCGCAGGAACTGCACCGAATCCATCACCTCGCCGGGCTGCGCGAGAAACGCGTCGCCCAGGTCGCGCACCCACTGCGGATTCTCGCCGAACATCGCGAGCACCTGCGGAAACGCCACCAGCGACTGCACGCTCGGATCCCACGGCTTGTCCTGAACCGCTTTCACCGCGGCATCGCCCTCGAGCTCGCGGTTGGCGAACGCCCAGTCGACCGCCAGTGCCACGTCCGAAGGATACGTCGACGCCATCAGCACCTGCGACAGCAACGCGTCCGGAAACAGCGCGATCGGGGCGAGCATCTGGTCGAGCTGGGCCGCAGTGAACGGCGGCGGGTCGGCGGCGCGCGCCGGCGCGACAGCCAGCAGGCACGCGACGATGATCGTCGCGGCAGCGCGGAGGAATGGTGAACGCATCGGGGGGATCGACGTAGGCCGGGGAGGATGCGGGCCGCAGACGTCCAGTTTAGTGTCGCACCCGACCGAAGGCAAGCAACCTCAACCGAGCAGCTTGGTGATGCCCTTCCAGACGAACCACGCGCCGAAGATCGACGAGACCGTGAGCGTGATCGCCCGGTTGTTGCGTTCCAGCCAGCTTCGCATCGCCCCCAGCATCGCGGCCGACCGGGCGGGCGCGACGGCGGCGGCGACGATCGGCGCCAGCACCAGCGAGTGCGCAGTCACCACGAAGACAAGATAGGCGAGCACGCCGCCTGTCTTCGCCAGCGGCGCCTCGTCGATGACGGCGATGGCCGACAGCGTGAACACCCACTGCTTGACGGCGATCGTCATCATCAGCGCGCCGATGCCGAAGGCCTTGAGCGCCGAGAGGGCGCCGAGGGTCGACATCCATTCCGGTGGCGGCGCGTCGGGATCGTGCTCCGCGCGCCAGCTCCTGACCGCGGTGACCAGCAGCAGGATGCCGACCACCAGGAGCAGCGTCGAGGCAATGAGCCGGGGTCCGCCTTCGCCGCTCGCATCGGCGGCGGCGCCGAACACAAGGCCGAAGAGAACGCCCTGCACCAGGCGGACCGTCATCGCGCCCCCGGCGAACGCCGTCGCCTTGAGCACGCCGCCCTCGCCGCGCAACAGGAGCAGCGAGACGATGACCCACAGCGGCAGCACCGCGGCCCCGATGATCAGGGGCAGCAGCTCGATGAGCACCGCGGCTATCGTCGTGCCCCTTCACGCTTCGCGGGCGGGCGCTACTTGACCGCGATGACGCCCCGATCCGCCAGCTGGCCGATGATGAGCTCGGCGAACGCGGGCGTCTCCCGCGCCACCGACCTCGGATTGAAGGTGCTCGTGGTGGCCGCCCACACCAGGTTCTTCGCCTGCACGTCGAACAGCTTGGTCTCCACCGTGGCCAGGTCGTACTGGCTGACCTGCTGCACCGGGACCATGGTCCGGGTCGGGCCGGGGCCCCACGCGCCGCGCCCCCACGCCATGCCGCCGGGCACCATCGTCGTCGTCACCCGGGTCCGCGTGTCCACGCCGAGCACCCGGACGAGGAGCAGGCCCTGGGCCCCGGTGTTCACGACGGCGGCGACGAACGATGCCTCCGGCAGATTCGGGTCGTCGAGCCGGACGGTGTGACCGGCGACGGCATCGACGCCGGCAGCCCGCAGCTTCTCGACGAAGATGTCCTCGAACACGCGGCCTTCGGCGGTGCCGCTGACGTTCCCCGAGACGACGAGCTTCCGCAGCGGCGGACCGGCGAAGTCCGTGTCGAACCACGCCGAGCGGATCGACGTGCTCTGGCAACCGGAAACGAGCGCCGCAACCACGACCAACGCCGACATCGTGCGCAAACTCATGCTGCGACCTCTCTTCATCGTGAACGGAACAGGCCGCCGCGCGGCAGCGGGGGTGGCTGGAACGACGGCGACTCCCAGTCGACCCAGCTCGAAACGCTCGAATACCAGGGACGCCGCTGATAGTGCGCGGCCCAGTAGTCGGCGACCGAGAAGGCGATTTCCGGCGTGCGGTCCCGGAGGACGCCGGACAGGTAGCTCGAATGCAGCCAGCCGCGGGTCCGGCCCGAAACGACGTCGCACCACTTCGACCCGCGAAGGCAGCCGACGACCCGGACCGACTCGCCCTGGGGGAGCCACGCGACGAGGGGAAAGACCGGATCGGGGCCTGCGCGCACGTTGACCGCCTGCGTCGTCAGCACCGACAGCGGCTGCGCGAGTGCCGCCAGTGGCAACAGCAACAGGAGCCCGACGCACAGGCGATTCGACAGCGTGGACAGCACGGGGACCTCCCGAAGAATGACTGCGGCTCGATCCGGACCGCAGGCGGGCGGGATCGCGACGACTCTAGAGAGATTACCGTTCGCGCGCAAGCCGGTCGGCCTCGTGCGCGGCCGATCGATCGTGCCCCCGGTCCCGCCCTCAATGCGCCGGGCAGGCAGGCCCCACGATGTTCGCTGCGGTCCCGAGCAGCTCGATGGCATCGACGATGCCGTCGCGCCACGCCTTGTCCAGACCACCGTCGATGGCGGTGTACGCGGCGGCGCCCGAGGCCCGCAGGCCGACGACGCCGAAGGCCCGGTTGCGTCCCCGCTTCTTGGCCTCGTACAGCGCCTGGTCCGCCAGATCGAGCACGCGTTCCCAGCCCGGTGCGGCGTCGTTCGGCGGCAGCAGCATCGGCGAATAACCGATCGAGACGGTGATCCGGATCTCGTTGCACTGGTAGACCACCGGCGCCTCGGAAACGGTGCGCAGCACGCGCATGACGATTTCCTCGAGCCGGTCGGCCGGCGCCAGCGGGACGAAGACGAGGAACTCCTCGCCGCCCCAGCGGACGATCATCTCGGTCTCGCGCAGCGCATCGCGCAGCCGCTGCGCGACGGCGACCAGCACCGCGTCTCCCGCGGCGTGGCCGTACCGGTCGTTGATCGCCTTGAAATGGTCGAGGTCGATCAGCAGGATCGCCTGCACCGGCTTCGCGATCGCGCCGCTGCGCCGGTCCGGCTTGGGCGGCGCCTCGCTGATGAAGTGCTGGAAATGCCGGCGGTTGTACAGCGAGGTCAGCGGGTCGCGCGTGCTGTAGAAGCCGAGCTCGGTGTTGCGCCGCGCGAGCAGCCGGTTGGCGTTCTGCACCTTGCGATACAGCACCGCGACGACCAGGAACGAGGCCACGGACATGACGGTGAACAGCAGCCACATCCGCTGCTGCGATTCCCGGTCGCGGAGTTCCAGCCGGTCGATGCGCCGCTCCGAGTCGAACTTGCTGCGCAGCTCCAGCAGGTCCCGCTGCCGGGCGGCGCTGACGATCCGGTCGATGACCTGCTGCTGGCGATCGCGCAGCGCGAGGGCGCCCTTGTAGTCCCCCGCGGCGGCGAGGTAGTGGCCGTACTCGGCCATCAGGTCGGCGATTTCCGCACTGGCGCCGGTGCGCTCGGTTTCCGCGAGCGCCTCCTCGGCCAGGCGCTTGCCGGCCTCCATGCGGCCGAGACCGAACAGCGCGAAGCCCATGTTCGCCTTGTTGGTGGCGATCAGCGCCCCGTCCTGGGACTCGCTGGCGATGTCGAGCGACTGCTGCGACATCTCCAGCACCGCCTGGAAGTCCTTGCGCCGCAGGTAGACGTCGGCCAGGTTGATCAGCGCCAGGCTCTCCTCGACGCCGGAACGGGCGGTGCGCGCGATCGCGAGCGCCTCCTGCATCGCCGCCAGTTCGCCCTCCGGCTGATCGAGGCCCTCCAGCGCGGCCGACTCGGCCATCTTGGCCTTGGCCATGAAGAACGTGCTTCCCGCGAGTTTCGCCTGGTGGAATGCCTGCCGGCTTTCGTCCAGGGCCCGCTCCGGCTGCCTGGTCGCGCGGTCGAGCACCGAGAGCTGATAGAGGGCGCTGGCGCGACGATAGGAATGCTGGGCGGCGTCGGCGAGCGCGTAGGCCTCGCGCAGGCTGACGAGCGCCTCGTCGACCTGCCCGAGCAGCCGGGCGGTGATGCCGGCCGTCATCGCCGCCCAGAACCGGACGTAGTCGTCGCCGGCGTTCTGCGCGACGGTCCGGGCGTGGTTGGCGAGCATGTTCGCGTGGGGCACGTCGCCGCTCCACACCTGGGCATCGCTGCGGATCAGCAGGGCGACGGCCGCGGTGGCGTCGTTCTGCGACTTCCGTCCCTCCAGCTCCAGCTGGTCGGCGAGCTTCAGCGCCGCGTCGATGTGGGCGGCCGCGATCCGCGCCTGGGCCAGCAATGCCAGGCCGTAGCGGCGCGTCGTCGCGTCGGCGCGGTTTGTTTGCGCGGCGAGCGCGTCGAGCTCGGTTTCCGCGCGACCGGGAAAGCCGAGCAGATCGACCTCGATTGCCTGCAGCTTCGGGCCAAGCTCCAGGTCGGTCGCGGCGAAGGCGGTCGGCGCGAGCAGGGCGCCGAGCAGCACGAACGTGCGCGCCGTCCGTCCGGCGAGCGCGCCGCACGCGATGCCGCGGGCCCACCGCCGCGCGACGGCATCGGCGGCCGGCTCGTCGGGTCGGGGTGCCGGGAGGATCGGCGAGGGGGCCATCGGCGGCGGGATCGGTCGTCGGTTCGGGCTGGGGAATCGGTGCGCCCGGCGGTGAGGTCGTTCGCCGGGGGCATTGCGTGCAGGAAAGTCAGCAATTGTCATGCCCACCGATCCCGGCGGGCGGCCGGACCGGCGTCGACGCGCACCGATGCCCGACCAACGGGGTCAGGATTGCCGGGGCAGGTGCCGGCGAGGCCGTCCCCGCCGGCGGCTAATCCCGACCCTCGCGCCGGGCGTGCCACCAGCGCGCGGTCGCCGCCAGTCCCTCGGCCAGATTGCACGGCGGCGCGAAGCCCGTCGCGCGGACGAACGAGGTGTCGTCGACAACGAGCGGACAGGCGACGCGGTCGAACATGGCGCGGCGGCCGGCCAGCGTCGCCGCGAGGCGCAGCAGCGGCAGGGGCACGGCGACGATGCGCGCCGGGCGGTCCAGCACGCGGCCCAGCGCCGTCGCAAGTTCGACGACCGTCGGCGTTTCGGCGTCGGCGACGAAATGCACCCCCGCCGGCGGGACCGGGGCGTCGAGCGCGGCGTCGAGTGCGTGCACGAGGTTGCCGATGTAGAGCAGGCTGCGCCGCGCCGTCAGCGCGCCGACCGGCAGCATCCGGCCGCGCGCCACCGCCTGCAGCAACGTCACGAAGTTGCCTTTCACGCAGGGTCCGTACATCAGCGGCAGCCGCAGCACGATCGGTGCGGTTCCGGTTCGGGCGACTGCGTTGAACAGGGCCTCCTCCGCCTGCCGCTTGCTGCGCGCGTACGCGTCCTGCGGCGCCGGCGGGTCGTCGGGGCGGAACGGCCGGTCGGGCGGCGACGATTCGCCGTTGACCTTGACGGTGCTGGCGAGAACGAAGCGTGTCACCCCTGCCGCGGCCGCCGCGCGCGCGAGCCGTTCGGTGGCGACGACGTTCGCCTCGTAGTACGCGCGCAGCGGGTCTGCCGCCGTTTCACGCATCACGTGGGCGCGGCCGGCCAGGTGGACGACCGCGCCGGCCCCCTGCAGCAGGCGCGCCAGGTGCGCTTCGTCGAGGGCGGCGAGATCGCCGACCGCCGCGAATTCCGGACGCGCCGCCGTCGCCCCCGTGTGCGCGCGGACCAGCCCGCGGAAATCGCGGCCCGAGACTTCGTAGTGCGCGGTCAGCGCGCGCCCGGCGAACCCGTGCGCGCCGGTGACGACGATCGCGCCGTTCAGAACCATCGCCAGCCGTGGCGGCGATAGAAGCGCACTCCGCTCTGCACGAACCAGCGCACGTGCCGCCAGCCCTTGCGCGCCGCGCCGCCGCCGTGGTGGACGACGCGGAACGACGGCAGGTAGACGAGCTGGCCGGTCTTGGCGAGGCGCACGCTCCAGTCGAAGTCCTCGAAGTACAGGAAGTACCGCGGGTCGAAGCCGCCGGTGGCGTCGATCGCCCGGCGCTTGACCAGCATGCACGCCCCCGACACCACCGGCAGCCCGGCGATCGGCTTCTCGCTGTCGGGGTCGATGTAGTCGCGCAGTTCGTAGCGGTCGAGGCGACGGCGGAACAGCCGGCGCAGGAACGCCGGCGCGAAGCCGCGCAGGACGAGATCGAAGATCGCCGGGTAGCGCTTGGCGAGGAAATCGGGTTCGCCCGTCGGCGTGCGGACGGCCGGCGCGGCGGCGGCCGACGCGTCGTGCTCGGCGAGCCAGCGCACGGCGTTGGCGAGCGCGTCGGGCGCCAGCTCGACGTCGGGGTTGAGCACCAGGTGATAGTCGGCGCCGCTGCCGTGCAGGACGAGGTTGTGCGCGGCGCCGTAGCCGATGTTGGCGTGCCCGTGCAGGTAGCTGAGCTGCAGGCCGGCGTCCCGGAACCGCGCCCGCGCGAGCGCCATCACGTCCTGCGCGACGATCGGGTCCTCGCTGTTGTCGATGATGGCCAGCGCGACGGTGCGGATCGTCCCGTCCTCGCGCGCCGCCTCGATCGCCAGCACCAGCTTGCGGAAGCAGCGCTCGAGCAGCCGCATGTCGGGCCGCCAGGTCACGATCGACACCTGCAGCGACGCGGGCAGCCGCGGCCCCTCGTGCGGTGGCGGCAGCTCCCACACGCGGGTCGTCAGCGTGACGGCGTCGGTCGAGGCGGCAGCGCCGGCCGCGGTGGTCACGGTCAGCAGCTCCGGCGGCGGGGCGGCGGGATCGGGGATCAAGTCGAGGAAGGCGTGGGAAGGTGGCGCGGACGCACGGCGCTCGGCGGAGTCCTGCGCAACGGGATCGCGCCGGACGGACCTTACCCCGAAACCGGCTGCCGGCGCGCCACGCCGGGCCGCGGCGCGACACAACGGGCAACACCGCTCGGCTAGAATCGTCGGAGAATCGGCGCGCCGCGTCAACCGCGATCGCCGCTGCTCCGGCGTTTCCCACTCCGCCCAAAGGCATCCATCGTGAATCCACTCAAGGCCAAGCTGGCCGCCGGGCGCGTCGTCGCCGGCATCTGGTGCGTCATTCCATCGGCACCGCTGGTCGGCACGCTGGCCGCCGCCGGCTTCGATTTCGCGATCCTCGACGCCGAGCACGGCGGCTGGGACTTCGGCACGCTGGACGCCGGCATCACCGCCTGCGAGGACGGCGGCGCCGCCGCCTTGGTGCGCGCCCCCGGCGCCGATGCGTTCTTCATCCAGCGCGCGCTGGACCTCGGCGCCGACGGCGTGCTGGTGCCGCAGATTCCCGACGCCGCCGCGGCCGCGCGCGCCGTCGCGATGGCTCATTTCCCGCCGGTCGGCACGCGCGGCTACAACCCATTCACCCGCGGCGGCCATTACGGCATCGCGCCGCAACCCAAGCTCGCACCCGGCTACCCGCTGACCGGCGTGCTGGTCGAATCGCCGGCGGCCGCGGCGGAGCTGCCGGCGATCCTCGCGCTTCCGGCGCTCGACCTCGTCTATCTCGGCGTGTTCGACTACTCGGTCGCGCTGGGGATTCCGGGGCAGGTGAACGACCCGCGCGTGCGCGCGTTCGTCGAAGCGGCGGCGCGCGCCGCCCGAGCGGCGGGCAAGGCGGTGGGCACGACGGCGATGTCGCGCGAGCAGGCGTCGTGGCTGACCGGGCTCGGCGTCAACGTGCTGCTCTACGGCGCCGACACCTGGCTCGCGGGCAAGGCGGCGCAGGACGGCCTCGCGATGCTGAAGGAGTTCACGCGATGACCGCCGCGCGGACCCACGCCGTTCGAACGGCCGCCGCCGGGAGCCGCCCATGACCGCGGTGACCCCCGCCGTGACCACCGCCGTCGCCCCCGCGACCGCGCCTCGGCACGACGCGGCCGCGCTGGTCGCGTTCGCCGCCTCGCTGCTCGAACGCTCCGGAGTGCGCGCGGACATCGCCGCCGACGTGGCCGCGATCCTCGTCGACGGCGACCTGCTGGGCCACACGACGCACGGCCTCGCCCAGTTGCCGGGTTACCTGACGGAACTGCAGAAGGGGACGATGGCGAAGGACGGTACGCCGGCGGTCGTCAACGCGCGGCCGGCGACCGAAACCTGGGACGGCGGCCGGCTGCCGGGCCCGTGGCTCACGCTGCGCGCGCTCGACCGCGCGGCGGCGATGGCGGCGACCTGCGGCACCGGCACCGTCGTCATCCGCCGCTCGCACCACATCGCCTGCCTTGCCGCGTACCTCAAGCGCGCCACCGACCGCGGGCTGATGCTGATCGTCGCCTGCTCGGATCCGTCCGGCGCGAGCGTCGCGCCCTTCGGCGCGGTGTCGCCGGTGTTCACGCCGAACCCGATTGCGGCGGGCCTGCCGACGGCGGGCGACCCGATCCTGCTCGACATCTCGGCGAGCTACACCACCAACGGCCTGACCGGGCGGCTGTACAAGGCCGGCGAGAAGCTGCCGCATCCGTGGGTGCAGGACGCGCAGGGGCGGGCGACCGACGACCCGGCGGTGCTGTTCAACGAGCCGAAGGGCACGCTGCTGCCGCTGGGCGGCCTGGAGGCCGGCCACAAGGGCTATGCGCTGGCGCTGCTGATCGAGGCGCTGACGGCGGGGCTCACCGGCTTCGGCCGTGCCGACCCGTCCGAAGGCTGGGGCGCGACGGTGTTCGTGCAGGCGCTCGATCCGGCGGCATTCGGCGGCGCCGACGCGTTCGTCCGGCAGACCGGGTGGCTTGCCGACGCCTGCCACGCGGCGACGCCGCGCGAGGGCGTGGCACGGGTCCGGCTGCCCGGGGAACGCGGGCTGGCGCTGATGCGCGAACAGCAGACGCGGGGCATCGCGCTGCACCCGTCGATCCTGCCCGCGCTCGCACCGTGGGGGGACACGCTGGGCGTGGCGCTGCCGCCGGAGCGGTAGCCCCGTGTCCAGACTGGGCGACATCGTGGCTTTCCTGCAGGCGACCGGGCTCGCCGTCCGCGAGGCGAGCCTGCCCGCGACCACCTTCCTGCCTGGCGTGCGCATCGTCGGGGGCGCGCTGGAGTACGACCCGCGGCGCCTCGTGCACCCGGCCGACCTGCTGCACGAGGCCGGGCACCTGGCGCTCGCGCCACCGGCCGACCGCGCCCGCCTCGACGACGCGCTGGAGGCCTCCGGCGAGGCGCAGGATCCGGCCGTCGAGGTCGAGGCGATCGCCTGGTCCTACGCCGCGGCGTCCGCACTGGGCGTTGCGCCGGACGAGCTGTTCCACGACGGCGGCTACCGGGGGCAGTCCGCGGGGCTGCGGGCGACGTTCGGTGCCGGGGTGTACCCGGGTGCCGCCGGCCTGGCCCGACGCGGACTGACCTGCCTGCCCACGGCCGACCGGCCGGCCGGGCCGGATGTCTACCCGCGAATGCGCCGCTGGCTCGTCGACGCGCCGGTTTGATCCGCATCATGGCCGCCGACCGGGTCGCGTGGCACGCTGCGTAGCGTACAAACACCGCCGACTCCGCGGCGTCGCGGCCCCGACCCGGGGGTCGCGGACGCCCCGCATTCCCATGCCTGCCACCCGCCGCCTGCAGCACCCCCAGCGCCATCCGCGACTCCATCGCGAGTACCGGACGATGCACGTGATGACGGGCATCTACTGCCACGACGTCCACGGCGAGGACGACGGTCCCTGCGAAGAGTGCCGCGAGCTCCTGGAGTACGCGACCCGACGCCTCGACCGCTGCGTCTTCGGCGACGACAAGCCGACCTGCGCCAACTGCAAGGTGCATTGCTACAACGCCGCGATGCGGGCGAAGGTGCGCGAGGTGATGCGCTACGCCGGCCCCCGGATGCTGTGGCGGCATCCGGTGCTGGCGATCCGGCACCTGCTCGACGGCCGCCGGCCGGCGCCCGAGCTGCCGGTGAAGGCGACCACGGTGTCCGGCGTCAACCGCTGACGATCCGCGCCCGCGGCGACAGCGCGAACAACGTCACCCGCCCCGGCGCCCACCGTGCCGGACCGGGCCGGAGCATCCCGCTCCGGCCGTCCTTGCGGCGTCAGGCGGCCCGGGCCTTCGCCTCGGCCGCGGCAACCGCCTTCGCCGGATTCACCAGCACGCGCCGGCCGTCCGCCGTCTTGTCCGCGGTGTCGCGGATGATGGCGATCACCTCGGCGGGCTTGAGCTTCGGGTTGACGGCGAGGATCTTGGCGGCGAGGTTCGCCACCTGCGGCGACGACATCGACGTGCCGGACTCGGCGAGCTTCTCGCCGCCCGGAATCACGCTCTCGACCTGGTAGCCGTTGGCGTGGACCGCCACCGTCGGGCCGTAGCTCGTGAACGAAGCCTCGTCGCCGGCCTTGTCGACCGCGCCGACCGAGATCATGTTCGGCGCCACGACGCCGGCGGGATACGCCTCGACGAACGTCGCGTCGCTGTTCGAGTTGCCGGCCGAGGTGACGAACAGGATGTCCGGCGCGCTGGCGATCGCCTTCTTGAACGCGGCGAGCTCGATGTCGAAGTATTCGCGGGCGATCGCCTTGCGCTCGTCGGCGGTCTTGCCGATGTTGCACAGCTCCAGCGCTTCCTCGTAGCCCTTGACGCTGCCGCCCCAGCTCATGTTGGCGACGCGGACGTTGTGCTTCTTCATGAAGTCGACGTACGCCTGCTGCGCCTTCGCGCCCTTGTCCACCAGCTCGCGCGACGGGCAGGGGTCGGGGATCAGCTTGTGGTCGAACTCGATGCGGGCGGTGACCAGCCGCGCGTAGGGGTTGCCCGCCATCGTGATGCCGGCGACGTGCGTGCCGTGGATGTAGTTGCCGGCGAGACCGATGTCCTCCATCGTCTTCTTGTACTCGTCGGGCTTCATCGTCGACAGCATCTGCTTGACCGCGGTCGCCTCGGGCGAGTCGATGTTCGACTGCAGGTCGGACAGACCCTTCAGCGTCGACTTGAGCTGCGGAATGCGGCTCTTGAGGTCGGCCGGGATCGGATACAGCTCTCCCGTCGCCGGGTCGGACCTGAGGTCGAACGCGATCACCGCCGGCTTTCCGCCGTCCGTGACGACGCGGCCCGGGAACAGCGCGGTGTCCACGCCGCTGTCCCAGACGGCGACGTTGACCGGCGCGTAGGCGCGGCCCGGCGGCAGCGCGACGTCGCGCGCGGCCCAGATGTCGGGCTTGTCGACCTTGTTGGCCGCGAGGTAGCCCCCGTAGGTCGCGATCAGCGTCTGCTTCAGCGGGAGCCGCGTGACCAGGACGTAGCGCGAGCTGACGATCGCCGGGGCGAGGTCGGACGACAGCGAACCGGCCTTGTCGACCGTCGGCTGCAGCACGTCGCGGATCTGGCCCAGGACGAGGTTCTCGCCGACCAGCTCGGCGCTCCGGTTGACCTCCTTGATGGTGTTGGCCACCGTCGGGTACGGCATCGACTTCAGCTCGGCGGCGAGCAGTCGTCCCGTCTCCTCGACGTAGGCCGGCGACGTCGTGCTGCCGGTCTTGCGCCGCGCGCCGTCCATCGCCCGCAGCAGCATGCCCGAGGTGATCTTGTCGGAGGGCTTCTCCTCCAGCTCGCGCACCCGCGCGGCACGCTTCATCGCGTCGTCGTACCTGCCTTCGAGCCAGTCGAGCTGCACCAGCGTGCCGAGCAACTGCCGTTCGGTCGCCTTGTCGGCGATGTCGTACTTCGCGAGCACCGAATCGATGTCCTTGCGCAGCTGCGCGGCGAACGGCCGGAACTTCGCTTCGTCGCGGACGACGTCCTCGAGCTTGCCGTCGATTTTGTAGGTGAAGCGCGGCAGGTCGGCGGCCTTGTCGATCCGCTGCTTGGTCTGCGCGAGTGCCGGCATGACCAGCACGGCGGTCATGAGCGCGGCGGCGGTCAGCGTGGTGAGGCGATGGAGCAACACGTGAGGACTCCTCGAAGATGGGTGCGGGCGGCCCGGGACAGGTGCCCCGTCGGCAGCCGCGAAGCGCGCGATGCTATCACCTCCGACCCCGGCCCGGCGCGGCTGTTCAGGGGGTTGCGACAACCCGCGGCGGCGCGCGACGAGTCGCCGGGACCGGCGACGAACGGGGGGAGTCAGGCGGTTCCTGCCGGCCCTGCCGGCCCTGCCCTGCCTGCCCCCGCGCTGGGGGCCCCTGGACCGCCCGCGCCGGACTCACCGGCCCCGCGCGCGGCTCGACCACCCCACTCGCCTCGCGCGGGGCCGGCGATTCCGACGCTCGTCGCCAAGGGTGGGCTCGCACCGGAACGGGAGCGCCACGGTCGACGGTCGTTGCCGGTCGCACGATCGCCGCGCCCCGTGCTGCCTCGGATCGCCGATGCCACGCCGCAGCGCGGCGTGCACGACGACGCGGCGTGCGGGCGAGTGGGGTGGTCGAGCCAGCGCGCCGCGGTGGCGGGCGGGACGCGCGGTCCATGGCCACCCGAGCACCGCGGTGGCGGGCGGGACGCGCGGTCCACGGCCACCCGGGCGCCGCGCCGGCTGGAGATGTCCTCAGGGCGCCCGGCCGGCGACGACCCGGGGGATGCCGGCGAGGTCGCGCGCGACGGAGATGGCGTCGAAACCGGCGGCGGCGAACAGCCCCTGCACCGCGTCCGACTGGTCGTGGCCGTGTTCGACCGCGAGCGTGCCGCCGGCGACGAGCCGTTCCCGCGCGCCGTCGACGATGATCCGCAGCGCGCCCAGCCCGTCGCCCCCCGGCGAAAGCGCCCCGGCCGGTTCGAAGCGCAGGTCACCCTCGCCGAGGTGCGGATCGCCCGCGCGCACGTACGGCGGATTGCTGACCACGGCGTCGAACTGCGATTCCGCCGGCAGCGCCTCGTACCAGTCCGAGCGCAGGAACGCGACGTTGGCGATGCCGAGCCGCCGGGCGTTGTCCCGGGCCACCGCCAGGGCGTCGGGCGAGACGTCGGTGGCCACGACCCGCGCGCGGGGACGCTCGCGCGCGATCGCCAGCGCCACCGCCCCCGAACCGGTGCCGAGATCCAGCACCGATACCGGTCGGTCGGGCGGCAGCCGCGCGAGGGCAAGTTCGACCAGCGTCTCGGTTTCCGGCCGTGGAATCAGCACCGCCGGCGTCACCGCCAGCGGCAGCCCCCAGAATTCGCGGATGCCGGTGAGGTAGGCTACCGGCTCGCCGTCGCGCCGACGCTTCGCCAGCGCCAGGAAGGCGGCGGCCGACGCGGCCGGCAACGGATCGGCCGCGTGCGCGATCAGCCACGCGCGGTTGACGCCCAGCGCGTGGGCCAGCAGCACCTGCGCGTCCACCGGCACGAGGCCCGACTGGGCGAGCGCCGCGCGAACCGTGGCCGGGCGACGGAGACGGAGACGGACGTCATCGACGCGACCGCGCTCGGCGCGTTCCCGGCGCCGAGCGACGGGCGGCGGACGGCGATGCCGGCGGCCGGTCCGGCGCGCCGGCGAGCCACGCCGCCCGCGTCGCCTCGAACAGCCGCAGCCGCTTGCCGTAGTACCGGCCCCAGCCCGCATCGGCCAGGCCGGCCTTCGCCAGCACGTGCTGCGACGCCAGGTTGTCCGGGTGGGTGACGCCGATGATCCGGTCCAGCGTCAGCGTCCGGAAACCGTAGCGGATCAGCGCGGACGCCAGTTCGGTCGCGTAGCCGTGGCCCCACGCGGCGTGCAGCAGCCGGTAGCCGACCTCGACGTCGCAGGTCGGCGGCGTGTACTTGAGGCAGGCCCAGCCGACGAACGCGCCGTTGTCGCGGCGCGCAACCCGGAAGAAGCCCAGCCCGTGGTAGATGCGCCCGTAGTTCCGGATGCGCGCCAGCGCCGCGGCGGTCTCCTCGCGCGTCGCGGGCAACCCGCGCCCGACGAAGCGCACGACGCGCGGATCCGAGTCGAGCCGGTACAGATCGTCGAAATCGGCCGCGGTGAATTCGCGCAGCGTGAGCCGCGGAGTCCGGAGCGACGGCAGCGCGCTCACTGGACTACCTTCGTGCTGCGCACTCCGGTGTTCGCCCTTGGGACGGCCCGGCGGGCTCGCTGGACTACCTTCGTGCTGCGCACTCCGGTGTTCGCCCTTGGGACGGCCCGGCGGGCTCACGGGACTACCTTCGTGCTGCGCACTCCGGTGTTCGCCCTTGGGACGGCCCGGCGGGCTCACGGGACTACCTTCGTGCTGCGCACTCCGGTGTTCGCCCTTGGGACGGCCCGGCGGGCTCACGCGTCCTCTCCGCCGGCGAGCGCGGCCAGCTGTTCGGCCTGGAATTCCTGCGCCAGCGCGCCGGTGAGCTCGTCGAGATCACCGTCCATGATGGCGTCGATCTTGTAGAGCGTCAGGTTGATCCGGTGATCGGTGACGCGGCCCTGCGGAAAGTTGTAGGTGCGGATGCGCTCGCTGCGATCGCCCGACCCGATGAGGCTCTTGCGCATCGACGCCTCCTTCTGCTGGCGTTCGCGGCGGTCGCGGTCGGCGAGCCGCGACGCCAGCACCGCCATCGCCGACGCGCGGTTGCGGTGCTGCGAGCGGTCGTCCTGGCATTCGACGACGAGCCCCGTCGGCAGGTGGGTGATGCGCACCGCCGAGTCGGTCTTGTTGATGTGCTGGCCTCCCGCGCCCGACGCGCGGAAGGTGTCGATGCGCAGGTCCGCCGGATTGATCGTGATGTCGGCGACGGGGTCGGCCTCCGGCATCACCGCCACCGTGCACGCCGACGTGTGGATGCGCCCCTGCGCCTCGGTCTCCGGGACCCGCTGCACCCGATGGCCGCCCGACTCGAACTTGAGCTTCGAGTACGCGCCGTTGCCGACGATGCGGGCGATCGCCTCCTTGTAGCCGCCGAGCTCGGACGGCGAGACCGACACCAGCTCGACCTGCCAGCGGTGGCGCTCGGCGTAGCGCGTGTACATGCGGAACAGCGCGCCCGCGAACAGCGCCGACTCGTCGCCGCCGGTCCCGGCCCGGACCTCGAGGAACACGTTGCGCTCGTCGTTCGGGTCCTTCGGCAGCAGCATCGCCTGCAGGTCGGTCTCCAGCGCCGCGATGCGGGCCTGCGCGCCGGCGCGCTCCTCGGCGGCGAATTCCTTCATGCCCGGGTCGCGCGCGAACTCGTCGGCGGTGGCGAGGTCCCGCTCGGCCTGCTGCAGCTCGCCGAAGCGGCCGACGACCGGATCGATCTCGGCGTGCTCGCGGGTCAGCGCGCGGTAGCGATCCATGTCGCGCGTCGCCTCCTCGGCCGCGAGCATGGCTTCGAGCTCGTCGCGGCGGGCGGCGAGCTGTTCGAGCTTGAGTCGCAGTGATGGCTTCATCGATGGTTCGGTGGGCGGGAGTTGCCCGCGCGGTGCGCCCGGACGTCGAGCGGCGGCTCATACGGTGCTTCGGCGGTGCGCGGGGTGCTGCGGCCCCGGTCGCAAAGGTCGCGCAGGTGCGGGGGCACCGGACGCGCCGGCGCCGGGCGGCTCGCGCCGCTAATGCCCGCCGGCGGGCGGCTCGAGGGGCCCGGGGGTCTCGGTGGGCTCCGGCGCCTCGGGCAGCTTGTAGATCTTCTGGAACAGCGCCGTGATCTCGGCGCGCTCGGCGTCGCCCGCGGTGTTGAGCGCGTGCGTCGGCGCGTGCAGGAACTTGTTGGTGAGTCCGCGCGCCAGCGCTTCCATCACCTGCTCGGGCGGGTTGCCGTTCTTCAGCATCTTCAGCGCGCGCTCGAGCTCGGTGGCGCGCAGCTGCTCGTGGTGGCCGTGCAGCGCGGTGATCGTCGGCACCACGGTGCGGCCCTCGAGCCAGCGCAGGAAGCTCTGCGCCTGCGCCGCGATCATCTGCTCGGCCTGCGTCACCGCCTCCTTGCGGATCGACAGGTTGTCCTTGACGATGTTCGACAGGTCGTCGACGCTGTAGAGGAACACGTCGTCGAGGTCGGCCGCCTCGGGCTCGACGTCGCGCGGCACCGCCAGGTCGACGATGAACACCGGCGCGTGCCGGCGCGCCTTGACCACGCGCTCGAGCAGTCCCTTGCCCAGGATCGGCAGGGTGCTCGCCGTGCAGGTGACGATGACGTCGAACTCCGGCAACCGCTCCGGCATGTCGGTCAGCGTGATCGCCTCGGCCTTGAAGCGCTCGGCCAGCGCGCGGCCGCGCTCGATGGTGCGGTTGGCGATGGTGATCGACTTCGGACCCCTGGCCGCGAAGTGCGTGGCGGTCAGGTCGATCATCTCGCCGGCGCCGATCATCAGCACGCGGGTGTCGGCGATCGACGGAAAGATGCGCTCGGCGAGCTTCACCGAGGCGGCGGCCATCGAGATCGACGCGCTGCCGATGTCGGTGTGCGTCCGCACGTCCTTGGCGACGGCGAAGGTCCGCTGGAACAGCCGGTTGAGCACCAGCCCCAGCGCGCCCGCCGACTCGGCGTGCCGCACTGCCTGCTTCATCTGGCCCAGGATCTGCGGCTCGCCCAGCACCATCGAGTCGAGTCCGCTGGCGACGCGGAAGGCGTGCGCGACGGCGCGTTCGCGCGGCAGCGTGTAGATGTACGGCGACAGCGTGTCCTGCGGGACCTGGTGGAATTCCTCCAGCCAGCGGACCACCGGCTGCGGTGCGGCGCCGTGGACGTACAGCTCGGTGCGGTTGCAGGTCGACAGGATCGCCGCCTCGCGCACCTGCGGCCGCGCGAGCAGGTCGCGCAGCGCATGGCCCATCGCTTCCGGCGCGAACGCCACCCGCTCGCGCACGGCGAGCGGCGCGGTCTGGTGGTTCAAGCCGAGGGCGTAGAGGGCCATGGAGTCGAGGGTCCGGGAGCCGCAGGATTCAGCGGTTGCCGCGGCATTTTAGCCTACCCCACCCCCCGGAAAAGCCCAAGGGGTTGATTTGGGTCACAAAACCGGGTTTCCGGGGCCGGATCAGGCGCGTATGAAATCCGCCCGCCCGCCCAGCCAGCGCTCGAGGTGCGTCGCGGCGGCCACGGGGTCCTTCTGCAGCAGTTCGACCGCGGCGCCGCGCGCGTCCTCGATCAGCGCCGCGTCGCGCTCGAGGTCGGCGAAGCGAAGCATCGGCACGCCGGACTGCCGCGCCCCCAGGAATTCGCCCGGCCCGCGGATCGCCAGGTCCTGCCGCGCGATCTCGAAGCCGTCGCTGTTCTCGTAGATCACCTTCAGCCGCGCCTTCGCCAGCTCCGACAGCGGCTCCTCGAACAGCAGGTAGCAGGTGCTTTCGGCGGCGCCGCGCCCGACCCGGCCGCGCAGCTGGTGGAGCTGGGCGAGGCCGAACCGCTCGGCGTGTTCGATCACCATCAGCGACGCGTTCGGTACGTCGACGCCGACCTCGACCACGGTGGTCGCGACCAGCACGTGGACCTCGCCGCGGACGAAGCCGTCCATCACCGCCGCCTTCTCGGCCGGCTTCATCCGACCGTGCAGCAGTCCGACGGAGAGTCCGGACAGCGTCGACGTCAGCTCGGCGTGCAGCGCGACCGCCGTCTGCAGCTCGAGCTTCTCCGACTCCTCGATCAGCGGGCACACCCAGTAGGCCTGCCGGCCCTGGGCGGCGGCAGTGCGCACGCGCTCGACCACCTCGGCGCGCCGCTTGCTGTTGACCAGCCGGGTGCCCACCGGCGTGCGGCCGGGCGGCATCTCGTCCAGCACCGACACGTCGAGGTCGGCGTAGAACGTCATCGCCAGCGTGCGCGGGATCGGCGTCGCGCTCATCATCAGCTGGTGCGCCTCGCCCACCGCCTTGCCGCGCAGCTTCAGCCGCTGCGCGACGCCGAAGCGGTGCTGCTCGTCGACGATGGCGAGTCCCAGCCGCGGCAGCAGCACGTCGTCCTCGAACAGCGCGTGGGTGCCGATCACGAACGGCGCGGCACCGGAGGCGATCGCCGCGAGCGCCGCCTTTCGCTCCTTCGCGCCCTGGCTGCCCGACACCCAGGCGAGGCCGACGCCGGAACCCTCGAGCCACGCCGCGAGCTTGCGGTAGTGCTGCTCGGCGAGGATCTCGGTCGGCGCCATGAACGCCACCTGCCGGCCGCTCTCGATCGCCTGCAGCGCGGCCAGCGCGGCGACGATGGTCTTGCCCGAGCCGACGTCGCCCTGCAGCAGCCGCTGCATCGGCGTGGTCTTGGCCAGGTCGAATTTGATCTCGCGCCACACCCGCTCCTGCGCACGGGTCAGCCTGAACGGGACGCGCGCGAGCAGCGCGCCGGTCAGCGTCCCGGTGCCGGTCAGCACCGGCGCATGGCGCGCGGCGCGCGCGTTGCGGTGCGCCTGCATCGACAGCTGCTGCGCGACCAGCTCGTCGAACTTGAGCCGCGTCCACGCCGGGTGCGTGCGCGCGTCGAGCGCGTGCTGCGCCGCCGGCGACAGTTCCGGCGGCGGCGTGTGCAGGAAACGCACCGCGTCGCCGAACTTCCACAGCCGCCGCCGCGCGACGAAGTCGGCCGGCAGCGAATCGGCGGTGCGCGCCGGGTCGGCGGCCAGCGCACGCGCGATCACGCGGCGCAGCGTGTCCTGCCCGAGGCCCGCCGTCGTCGGATAGACGGGGGTGAGGCGGTCCGGCAGCGGCGTGTCGTCGTCGACGACCTGGAACTGCGGATGCACGATCTCGAGGCCGAGGTGCCCCGGCCGCACGTCGCCGAACGCGCGCACGCGCCGGCCCGGCGCCAGCGCCTTCTGCTGGTTCGGGTAGAAGGTGAAGAAGCGCAGCACGAGCTGGGCGCGGTCGCCGTCGTCGCGGGTCCCGTCCTCGAGCACGCACACCAGCTGCCGCCGCGGGCGGTACTGGATGTCGGTGTGGACGACGGTGCCCTCGACCTGCAGCGCGAGGCCCGGCTGCAGCCGCGGCAGCGGCACGAGGCGCGTGTGGTCCTCGTAGCGCAGCGGCAGGTGCAGCACGAGGTCCTCGTCGCGCGCGAGGCCCAGCCGCGCGAGCTTGTCGGCGAGGCCCGCGGCGGCCTTCGCGGGTTTGGTCGCCTTCGCCGCCTTCGCGGGCCGGGCCGACCGCGCAGCCGGAGCGGTCACTGCCCCTTGGTCTGGTCGAAGGCTTCGCGCCAGCCGGTCTGCGGCGACACGGCGTCGGCGACCGGGGACAGGTGCAGCACGCCCTCGATCTCGATGCGCGCCGCCTTCGGCAGCGCCGCGACCTGGTACGTCGCCCGCGCCGGGAACGGGGCGGTGAAGTACTCGGTCATGATCGCGTTGACCCTGGCGAAATCGTCGAGGTCCGCCAGCAGCAGCGTGAGCTTGACGATGTCGGCGAGCTCGCCGCCGGCGGCCTGCGCCACCGCGCGCAGGTTCCGGAACACCTGGTGCGTCTGCGCCTCGACGCCTTCGGCCAGATTGCCGGTCGCCGGATCGAGCCCGAGCTGGCCGGAGAGCCACACGGTCTGGCCCGCGCGGATCGCCTGCGAATACGGGCCCAGCGCCGCCGGCGCATGCTTCGAAGTGATCGCTTCCCTGGTCATGGCAACCTCCCGTTCGAGTGTAGCATTGGGACGTCGATCGCCCTTCCGCCCCGGGGCCATACTCGTTCCGGCGGCACGCCGTCGCCACCGCTCCGTTCATTCCGCCCGCCCGACGCCCGACCCCACGATGAGAGCCTTCTCCTGCACCTGCGGCCAGCCGCTGTTCTTCGACAACCTGCGTTGCCTGTCCTGCGGCGCCGACGTCGCGTACGACCCGACGACGCTCCGCCTGGCCGCGATCGCGCCGGCGGGCGACGGCCTGTGGTCGGTCGCCGCCGACCCGCGCGCGCCGACGCCGCGGTTCCGCCTGTGCTCGCACCGGACCGCCGCCGCCGCCTGCAACTGGATGGTGCCGGCCGAACGTCCCGAGGGCATCTGCCTGTCCTGCCGGCTGACGCGCACGATTCCGCCGCTCGACCGGCCGAAGAACACCGATCGCCTGCGCGAACTCGAGTCGGCCAAGCGTCGCGTGCTGTTCGCGCTGCAGAGCCTCGAGCTGCCCCTGGTGCCGCGGTCCGACGACCCCGAGCGCGGCCTCGCCTTCGACTTCCTCGAATCGCTGCCCGACGAGGCGCGGGTGCTGACCGGGCACGCGAGCGGCGTCATCACGCTGAACGTCGCCGAGGCCGACGACGACTATCGGGAAAAGAATCGCGAACACCTGAACGAGCCGTACCGGACCATCATCGGCCACCTCCGGCACGAGCTCGGCCACTACTACTGGGACGTCCTCATCAACGGCGGCGTCTGGCTGCCGCGCTTCCGCGATCTCTTCGGCGACGAGCGCGCCGACTACGGCCAGGCGCTGCAGAAGCATTACGCGGACGGCCCGCCGCCCGACTGGGCGACGCGGCACATCAGCTCCTACGCGGCGTCGCACCCGTGGGAAGACTGGGCCGAGACCTGGGCGCACTACATGCACGCGCGCGCCACGCTGGAGACCGTCAAGAGCTTCGGCATCGGCACCGACGCGACGACGCTGAAGGTGACCCCGTTCACCGCCGACGTGCTGTACCGGCAGGACTCGGAGGGAAACGGCGAGCGCTTCCTCGGCTGGATCAACGCCTGGGTGGTGCTGACCGCGGTGCTCAACGAGACCGCCCGCAGCATGGGCCAGCCGGACATCTACCCGTTCGTGCTCAACCGGCAGGTGGTGACCAAGCTGCACTTCATCCAGTGCGTGATCATGGACCGGGCGATCAGCGCGGCGCTGGAGGAGATTCCGCCGCAGCTGGCGGTGCCGCAGGCCTGAAGCCGGCCCGGTTGCCGGGGGAGGCCGGAATTGGCTATAATCTCCCCCCTCATGGGGACGTAGCTCAGCTGGGAGAGCGCCGCGTTCGCAATGCGGAGGTCGGGAGTTCGATCCTCCTCGTCTCCACCACCATTCAACGCCCAACCTCTATCGGTTGGGCGTTTTCATTTCCGGGTTCCGCGACACCACGCGGGGTTCGGCGCCGATCTGCCCGTGCCACGCGGCGGTGGCCAGGCGTCCGGAATTCACTCGCTTCGACTCTCCCTTCGTAGCGCCGGCAGTTGGTTTGGCTCGGCATGGATCGCGTTCTCTTCAACGCGGGCGCCGTCTTGCCAAATTTTGCCAAAGAACCTATTCTAACGCCAGAGACGATGTCCAACAGATCCGGCAGCCCGAATTGGCCCTTGCCCGGCTATCGGGCGTGTCGGGATTGGTGCCATCGGTCGACTGGTTGCTGTACAGCGCGATTCGCAAGGAGGCCTTGCTTACCTCCGAAATCGAGGGCACGCAGGCCACGCTGACCGTCCTTCTGGACGAACAGGTCAGCTTCGCGGTCAGCAACCCGGATGACGTGGAGGAAGTGACCAACTATCTGCGCGCTTTCCGTCTGGTTCGTGACAACTTGCGCGACTCCAATGGGCTGCCCATCAGCGTACGTCTGATGTCCGATGCTCATCGCCTGTTGCTGGATGGAGTCCGCGGTGCTGGCAAGCAGCCCGGCGTCTTGCGCCGCTCGCAGAACTGGATTGGAGGGACGCGCCCGGGAAATGCTGTCTTCGTTCCGCCTCCGCCTGACAAGGTCGCAGACTTGCTGAGCGACCTTGAGCGGTACATCCACGAAGCTTCGCCCTCGCTGCCGCGCGTGGCTACGGCACCAGCAGTGAGTATGTGCGCGAGTTGATCCGCAAGGATCAGGACCGGCTGTACCTGCGCGGGCTGGTCCTGGCCGGCGCTGCCACTGCGCCCGCTGCTCCGACTGATGGCGCTTACTTTGAAGGTCTGCGAGACCGGGTGCGAAAGGTCGTCAAGGCCGGCGCTCGAGGGTGAAGGTCAAGGCCGTGGCCTACAGCCACATCGGCCGTCACCCCGGCACGGGCTCTCCACGTTACGCGCACGAACTCAATGTGCCGGGCCTGCGATCCTGGCCGCTGGCGCGCTACCCCTATCTCGTCTTCTACGTCGAGCATCCGGACGCCCGCCGCGGGATTGGCCGAGATCGGCGGCACGTTGGCCGCGGTGATCGGCGGTGCGCCCGGGCCGCGCGGCGTGGTGCGCACCACCTGGCTGACCGGCAGCGGCGTGCCGTTCGTCAAATGGTCGTACATCGCGGTCATCGCCCGCTGCAGGTAGACGTGCAGCGGGATGTACAGCTCGTTGAAGCCGGGCAGCAGATCGATGAACGCGTCGAAGTGCTGCGCGTTTTCCACCTCGATGTAGCGCAGCTGCGTGGCACCCTTTGCGGCGAGCTGGTTCTTGCCGAAGTACGCGCGCGACGAGTGGTTGACGGGGACCAGCGTGTCGGAACGTCCGTGGACGATGATCGCCGGCGTGTCCTTGAGCCGCGCCGTGAGCTGCACCTCGGCCAGGCCCTCGTGCAGGCGGTCGGAAAGCGCCTGCGCGGCCGGGGTCAGCGGTTGCCCGGTGACGATGTTCCGGCCTTCGAAGAGGCTGCGCTCGCAGATCGCGCCGTCCAGTGCGAAGTCCGCCAGGCCCGACGTCGGCGAGACCGCCAGCAGATCCAGCGTCGGGGCGCCCACGGCATCGTCATAGACGACGTTGATGCCGGTGGTCGGAGGCACGCCGTTCCCGGTTCCGAAGATCCGCTCCTGGCTGGCCAGCACCTGCGGGATGACCGCGCCGGCGGCGCTGGTGTTCGCGAAGCTGTAGCCGCAGACGTTTTCGGCGACGCTGGCCCGTGCATAGGTGTTGGCGTACGTCACGACGATCGCATTGGTCGCGAAACGGTACATCGAGGGATGCAGCAGGTCGCTCTGGGCGAGATAGCCGTAGGCGCGCAGCTTGTCGAGCGACTCGGCCGCCTGCGTCGCCAGCGTGGTGCCCGCGAGCAGGCCCGCCTGGTGCAGCGCGGTGCAGCGGTTCGTGGCATTGGCGGCCGACAGGAAGGCGGCGGCGGGTCCGACCGCGGCGCGCGGGTCCATGCGGGCGCAGGGCTGGTACAGGTTGGCGTAGGTGAAATAGTCGAAGAGCGTGCGGCCGAACACCGGGAAGGTCTGCGCGCCCTGCTGGATCGTCAGCCGCGCGTCCGGTGGCGTGTTCACGTTCGGCTCGCCGACCGCGACGCCATCGATGAGGTTGTGCTGATCCTGCTCGGCGGCCGCCAGACCGGCGCCGCCGCCGTTGGAGGCGCCCGATGCGATGACCAGGGTGTTGCGCCGATCGAGCACGACGCGCTTGCCACCCTGCGGCGCGGGCGTCCCGAACTTCTCGTTCAGCCGGTAGAACGCGTAGACGACGGCCTGCAGCGTGTTGCGGCCCCAGTCCTGCTCGGGATTCTGCTGCGAATGCGCGTGTTTGTACGCGACCCGGTTGGGCGTGGCGGCATTGAAGGCCGCGCGCTGGGCGTCGGTGAGGTCGGCCGTGAACAGGGAGTCTTCCCGGCCACCGAGGCGTCGGTCAACCGCCCGTCGACGCGGTTGACGAGATTCGCCTGCAGGTCGTGCAGGCCGTTGCCCGTGCCCTTGTCGGTGTACGCGACGGCGCAGCCCTGCTTCAGCCCCCATTCGCCGGCGGCGCTGACCGCACCGTAGACGCCGCGCGAGCCGGAGGAGGTTGCGGTGACGATGCACGCCTTGTCCGGATCGAACGTGTCGGGCACCTGGACCATCACCGTGACGTTCTGCCGGCCGGAACCGTCGTCGACGACCGCGATGTGCTCCCAGCCCGGGATCTTGCCGTCGCTGGCGGTGACGACGCCGCGGTTGGTGACGTTCGGCCCATAGAGGGTTCCGTAGCCACCGGCCGCCGCGATGTCCACCAGCGCCCGATAATTCGTGTGAATCGCCAGCTTGCGCAATTGCGTCACGTCCTGGGGATCGGTCACCACCGGGGCAGCCCCCGCCAGACCGATTGTGCCCAGCCCTGCCGTCAGCAGGTCGTCCGCCGTGCCGTCGTAGTAGGCCGCGCGCTCCGAACCCGCGACGAGAAACGACGGGTAGGCATTCGGCGTGTTCGCCATCCCGACATTCAACTGATTGCCGGCCTGCGCCGGGGATGTCCCGATCGCCCCGGCCAGTACCAACCCGCACAAGCTGATTGAAACGCGATGCATTCAAGCCCTCCTGAGGTTGCGGTTGTGCTCACCCGGTCCGTGCCCGGAGTGCCCCGGGCGGCGCGCTTTCCGGCGGAGCGGCGCCCATAGTGCCTGATTCGATGCGGCGAATGGTCGCAATAATCACCGCATAAGATGCGGCGAATAACTTGCCTTTGCGGCGAATGAGCGCCACAATCTCCGCATGAATAGCAGGGATTACCGCTACATCTGGCAGCGGCCCGATTGGCCGGACTGGCATTTCGACCTGGCGGCGCTGGCCGGCCCTCTGGCGGAAGTGAGCCGCGCCCAGGGGACTCTGCTCGGGCGTCTGGCCGACGTCGGAATGGCTTTGCGCGGCCAGGCCAGCCTGACCACGCTTACGGAGGACGTGCTCAAGACCAGCGAGATCGAGGGCGAGAAGCTCGACGCCGATGCCGTGCGCTCCTCCATCGCGCGGCGGCTGGGTGTGGACATCGGCGCGCTGGCGCCGGTGGATCGCCACGTCGATGGCGTCGTCGAGATGGTGCTCGACGCCACTGGCCACTGCGACGCACCGCTGACGTCGGAGCGATTGCGCGGCTGGCACGCGGCCCTGTTCCCGACCGGCTATGCCGGGCTGACGCGCGTCCGCGTCGGTGCGCTGCGTGACGACGCCAACGGCCCGATGCAGGTGGTCTCCGGCCCGGTGAGTCGCCAGCGCGTCCATTTCGAGGCACCGCCGGCAGCGGGGCTGGATGCCCAGGTCTTGCGATTTCTTGATTGGGTCAATGCGCACACGACCGAACCCCCATTGCTCAAGGCAGGGCTGGCGCACCTGTGGTTCGTCACGCTGCATCCGTTCGACGACGGCAACGGCCGTATCGCCCGGGCCGTGGGCGACTTGCTGCTGGCTCGCGCCGATGGAAGCCCCCAGCGCTTCTACAGCCTGTCGGCGCAGATCCAGCGCGAGCGCAAGGACTACTACGACATCCTGGAGCGAACCCAGAAAAGCACGCTGGACGTGACGAACTGGCTGTCGTGGTTCCTCGGCACGCTATACCGCGCCGTAGGCAACGCACAGCACACGCTGGATGCCGTGCTGGCCAAGGCGCGCTTCTGGCACCGTTGGGCAACCACGCCGCTGAACGAACGCCAGGTAACGTTGCTCAACCGCCTGCTCGACGGCTTCGAGGGCAAGCTCACCAGCAGCAAATGGGCGGCCATCGCCAAGTGCTCGCCGGACACTGCGCTGCGCGACCTCAACGAGTTGATCGCCCTGGGGGCACTGCGCAAGACCGCGGGCGGCGGCCGCAGCACGGCTTACGAACTCAATGGATAACCCTGAAGCGCCGAACGCTTGGCCGCACACGTGCCACCCTTCGATCAGGCTTTGCCGCGCGCTTCGTTCATCCACTGCGCGATCGTCGCCGGGGCCGGGATCTTGCCGGAGGATACGAGCTTCTCGTCGATCACCAGGCCCGGCGTCGAGAGGATGTCGTAGGCCAGGATGTCCTTGTAGTCGGTGACCTTGACGAACTCGGCGTCGATGCCGGCGTCGCTCGCGGCCTTGCGCGCGACCTCCTCCAGCCGCTTGCAGTTCGCGCAACCCGGGCCAAGTATTTTCACGGTCAGCATGTCGATTCCTCTCCGGAGCCCGAGTGTCGGCTCAGGCGTGTTTGCGGGCCAGGCGCCCGTTGGCCAGCCACAGTGCCGCCGACAGCGCGCCGAGGAACCCGACCACCAGCGCCGCGATCGACCACAGGCTGGCGCCGTCGACCCACGCGCCATAGGCCAGGCCGGCGATCGCGCTGAACAACGCCACCAGCGCCACGTAGGTCCACGTCTTGAGCCGGCCGAGGATGGCCGTCAGGATCAGGATGCTCTGCAGGCTCAGTTCCGGGTCCGCCATCAGGTAGGCGAGCAACGGCCCGCGGTGCATGCCGAGGTCGAGGAACATCCGCGCGATCGGCACCTCGACGAGGGTCGGGAAGTACATGAACACGCCGAAGCCCACGCCGACCAGGTTCGCCAACAAGCGTATTCGCGCCTGCGAGCGCCTCGATCCACTCGGGCCGGATGACGACGCGCAGCACGCCGACCACGAACACGCCGGCAACCAGCAGCGGGAAGATCTGCTTGACGAAGCGCCAGGATTCCCACAGCCAGTCGCGCAGTTCCTCGTCGCCGATGCGGCTGCGGGCGAGCCAGAGCAGCGCCAGCTGGGCGGCCAGCACGCCGACGAACCGGCCGGTGAAGCCGACGGTGAGCCCGGACGGGCCGGCGTCGACGCGCAACGCGGCGATCAGCAGCGTCGCGGCGGTGAGCGCAAGGGCCGTGCCGGTCCAGCGGTTGTAGCCTTCCTGGATGTGCTCGAAGCCGCGCCACGAAGCGAACCCGACGGCGACCAGCAGCAAGATCAGCACCGCGCCCTGGACCGAGACGCCCTCCTCGCCCCTTTGGGCATCGAACGGCACGAGCTGCTCGAGCAACGACTGCAGATCGCCCGCGCCGTGCAGCGGCAGGTGCAGGCTGGCCCAGGCATCGGTCAGGAACCCGAGCTTCAGCGTGCCGGCGAGCAGCAGCGCGACCCAGAGCAGCATGAAGGCCAACGACCCGCGACTCAGTCCGCGCTCGGCCTGCGCGGCGAACAAGGCGTCGGTGGCCCGGTCGTGCGCGGCGTCGTCGTCGTGGAACAGCAGCGCCATGATCAGTCCGATGCCGATGCCGAACGCCAGCGACAGCAGCAGGCGCGCCACGGCAAGGTCGGGGCCGATGATGTTGCCGGTGTAGACCAGCGCGAGGATGTTGGCCGCCGGCGCGAAGAACAGGAAGGTGACCGCGGGACCGATGCCCGCTCCCTTGCGATGGATGCCGGCGAACAGCGGCACGATCGTGCACGAGCACACGGCCAGCACCGATCCGGCGAGGGCGGCGGCGGGATACGAAACGAACCTCGGCGTGCCGCGGCCGAGGAAGCGCGTGATCGTCGGCTTGGGGATCATCGCGGTCATGGCGCCCGCGATGTAGAACGCCGGCAGCAGGCACAGCAGCACATGCGCGGCGAGATAGGATGCGAGATTGCCGAGCCCGCCCTGCAGCAGGCGCGGTATCAGCGTCGTGAAATCCGGCATAGGCTGTCCGACCGCGCGAAATGGGCCCCTCTCTCGGGCAGGGGATGTCCTAGCTGCGAGCAGCAACCCGGCGCGCAGCACGAATCCGGCTTCACGGCTCGTATGAAGGCACTGACGAACTTGCCGTCCACCTCCGTCGCGATGGCGTCGGCGTCGAGGCCCTCGGCGGCAAGGAATGTCCGCGCGTCGTCGCTGCCGTAGACACGGGTGACTTCGAGTTCGATGTTGCCGAACCCCGCCGTGGCGAGCTTGTTCGTGTAGTCGGCTTCCGACAGTGCACCGGCTACGCAGCCGACCCACAGTTCCATGCTCCTGCGAATGGCCGCCGGGACCTCCCCGCGCACGACCACGTCGGAGACCGCGAAGCGCCCGCCCGGCTTCAGCACGCGGAACGCCTCGCCCAGCACGCGGTCCTTGTCGCCGGACAGGTTGATCACGCAGTTCGAGATGATCACGTCCACCGAGTTGTCCGGCAGCGGGATGCGCTCGATCTCGCCCTTCAGGAACTCGACGTTGGCCAGGCCGCTCCTGCGCTTGTTTTCTTCGGCCAGCGCGAGCATCTCGTCCGTCATGTCGAGGCCGTAGGCCTTGCCGGTCGGCCCCACGCGCCGTGCCGAGAGCAGCACGTCGATGCCACCGCCCGAGCCCAGGTCCAGCACGGTCTCACCCGGCTTCAGTTCGGCGAGCGCGGTCGGATTGCCGCAGCCCAGGGATGCCTGCAGCGCTGCGTCGGGGACTTCACCCGCTTGCGCGGCGTCGTACAGATTCGAGGTGATGGGGTCGCAGCAATCCATTGCGCCCGGCGCACTGCCGCAGCAACCGCCCTGGCCCGCGTTCACGCGCAGGGCCGCCAGGCCGTACTTTTCGCGTACGACTTCCTTCACATCGCTCGGGACAGTCATGGATGACTCCTTTCGATAGGGGGCAACGGACCGACCGGTCGTTCAGTGCTTCCACCGCGGTCTCAACTGTCGACGTACCGAGCATTCCTGCGACACGGCACCGGCCACCGGCGCACTACCGGCCGTGGTCGGCACCCGTGTCGTCGGGCGACGCCACCTTGCCCGGCCCACGGGACGTCCCGCAGGTCAGGCGGTCCGCCGCCCTTTGGGTGGCGGCACGCGAACCGCGACAATCTGTCGCGGGCTCGGCGCGCACTTGGGATCGCATACGGCACTCGATCGGCAGCAGTTCTCGGTAAGGTAGGAAACGACACCGTTCATCGCATCGAGATCGGCGCGATACCAGACGAACCGACCATCCTGCTGCGGAACGATGAGTCCGGCATGGGTCAGCTGCCTCAGGTGGAACGACAGCGAGGCGGGGGCAATCTTCAGCCGCTCGGCCACCTGTCCCGCCGGCAATCCGTCCGGGGCGTGTTCGACCAGCAACCGGTACACCGCCAGGCGTGTCTCCTGCGCCAACGCCGCAAGGGCCACCAGGACATTCGTTGTTTTCATGATTGATCAACTATATGAGTTTCTTGATCCGTGTCAACTCGGCCGTCTTCACGTGCGTGTCAAATCCGCCTGAGGCAAGCCGTGCACGCACGGACTGCAAGGCCCGAACGCATCGAAGTTGGATTGCAGCCACGGAGGCAAGTTCATGAGATTGACGAGAAGGCAGTTCATCCAGGCGTCGTTCGCCACGGCGGCCATGCTCGCCGCCGGATGCGCAACGCAGGCGACGTCCCCCGTCACCAGCGCGATGGCGGTGCGCAAGGCGAAGACCGCCGGCGCAGCCAAGGGCGACTGGGTCGCCAGCACCTGCCAGGGCTGCACGCAGTGGTGCGCGATCCAGATCTTCGTCGCGGACGGCCGAGCGGTGCGCGTGCGCGGC
Source organism: uncultured beta proteobacterium (assembly GCA_963810815.1). Lineage (GTDB taxonomy): Bacteria > Pseudomonadota > Gammaproteobacteria > Burkholderiales > Casimicrobiaceae > CAVQWT01. Next base: position 120,389 of record CAWEPB010000006.1, read on the forward strand.
AATCCGATGTCGAAGACCAACCACGGCTACGTCTGCCCCCGCGGCCACCTGATCCCGCAGCAGGTCTACGACCCGGACCGGATCAAGGTGCCGATGAAGCGGACCAATCCGGCCAAGGGCCGCGGCGTCGACCCGAAATTCGTGCCGATCACCTGGGACGAGGCGCTCGACACCGTCGCCGACCGGATGCTCGAGCTGCGCAGGAACAACGAGGCGCACAAGCTCGTGTACATCCGCGGCCGCTACTCGCCGACCTCGACCGAGCTCCTCTACGGCACGCTGCCGAAGGTCTACGGCACCACCAACTACTTCTCGCACAGCGCGATCTGCGCCGAAGCCGAGAAGATGGGCCCGGGGCTCACGCAGGGCTTCTTCGGTTACCGCGACTACGACCTCGAGAAGACGAACTGCCTCGTGATCTGGGGCTGCGATCCGCTCGCCTCCAACCGCATGGTCCCCAACACGATCCACCGCTTCCACGAGATCGTGGCGCGCGGGACGGTGATCACCGTCGACCCGCGCCTGTCCAATGCCGCCGCGAAGTCGCAGGAGTGGCTGCCGGTCAAGCCGGGCACCGACGGCGCGCTGGCCGGCGCGATGGCGCACGTGCTGCTGACCGAAGGCCTGTGGAACAAGGAATTCGTCGGCGACTTCAAGGACGGCAAGAACCTGTTCGTCGCCGGCCAGCCGGTCGACGAGGCGGCCTTCGCCGAGAAGGAGACGTTCGGCCTCGTGAAGTGGTGGAACCTCGAGCTCAAGGACCGCACGCCGGCCTGGGGCGAGAAGGAAACGCTGATCCCGGCGGCGCAGATCGTCCGCGTGACGCGCGCGATGGGCAAGGCGGCTCCGAAGACCGCCGTCTGGATGGGCCCGGGCGTGGCGATGAACCCGCGCGGGACCTACGCCGCGATGGCGGTGCATGCACTCAACGGCCTGCTCGGCTCGATCGACGTCGAGGGTGGCGTCTGGCAGTCGAGCAGCGTGCCGATCGCCGCATTCCCGAAATCCGACGCCTACCTGGACGACATCGCCAAGGGCGCCGGCAAGTTCAAGAAGCTCGACGGCCGCGGCGCCAAGGACATGCCGGCGATGATGAACGCGCGCCCCGGCAGCGGCGTGGTGACCAACAACATCGCCAACGGCATGCTGAAGGACCCGGGCGCCGCCAAGGTCGTGCTCTGCTCGTGGGCGAACTTCAACTTCTCCTGCACCGGCGCCCAGCGCTGGGACAAGGCGCTGGCCGCCGTGCCGTTCTTCGTGCACATGGTGACCAACCCGTCGGAAATGACCCAGTTCGCCGACATCGTGCTGCCGGCGACGTTCAACTCGGCCGAGGGCTGGTCGATCGTCACCAACATGGGCAACGGCGTCGGCTACGCGTCGATCCAGCAGGGCGCGGTCAAGCGGCTGTGGGACGTGAAGCAGGAGGAGACCGAGGTCGTCTGGCTGCTGGCCGAAAAGCTGAAGGCCAAGGGCTTCCCGAACCTCTTCGACTACTACTCGAAGGAGTTCAAGGATCCCGAAACCGGCAAGGCGCCGACCACCGCGATGGAGTTCAGCGAGATCGCCGCCAAGATGACCAGCGCGACGCTGTGGATGCCGAAGGAACCGCTGAAGGGCGATGCGCCGGTCGCCGGCTGGGCCGACTTCCGCAAGAAGGGCATGTTCAGCGGCGCCAGGTACACGCTGAAGAAGGGCTGGGGCGGCAAGTTCGCGACCGCGACCAAGAAGTTCGAGTTCTACAGCGAGACCGCGAAGAAGGGCCTGCTCGAGCACGCCAAGAAGTACGAGACGACCGTCGACGACATCATGACCGTCAGCGGCTACGTCGCGCGCGGCGACGTCGCCTTCGTCCCGCACTACGAACCGCCCAAGCGGCACGGCAGCCTCGAGGAGTTCCCGTTCACCTTCGTCGATTACAAGTCCCGCCTGAACCGCGAGGGCCGGTCGGCCAACCTCACCTGGTACCAGGAGTTCAAGAAGGTCGACCCGGGCGACGTGTCGTGGGACGACGTGCTGAAGATGAACCCGGTCGACGGCGCGAAACTGGGCCTGAAGACCGGCGACACGGTGAAGATCACCTCCCCCGCCGGCGCGATGGTCACCAAGCTCAAGCTGTGGGAAGGCGTGCGCCCGGGCACCGTCGCGAAGTGCTACGGCCAGGGACACTGGGCTTACGGCCGCGTCGCGGCAAAGGACTACGCCAAGGCGCTGCCCAGGGGTGGCAGCAACAACGACATCCTGGTCGACGACTACGACCGCCTGAGCGGCGCCACGGCGCGCAACGGCGGCTTCACCGGCGTCAAGATCCAGAAAGCCTGACCCCTACCTGCGCTAACGGAGAAGAATGATGGCAAGACTTGGAATGGTCATCGACCTGCAGCGGTGCGTGGGTTGCGGCGCCTGTGCGTTCGCGTGCAAGGCGGAGAACAACACGCGCGATCGCGCCGACGGCCAGAGCTTCAACTGGGCCGATTTCGTGATGAAGTCCGAAGGAACGTTCCCGAACACCACGCACTGGGTGATGCCGGTGCTGTGCAACCACTGCTCCGACGCGCCCTGCGTCAAGGCGTGCCCGGTGACGCCGAAGGCGATGTACAAGACGCCCGAGGGCATCACCATGCACGACGACGAGCTGTGCATCGGCTGCCGGATGTGCCAGAACGCGTGTCCGTACAGCCACGCCGAGCTCAACACGACCAGCCTCGACGGCGAGACCTACAGCGTGATCAGTTTCAACGCCTTCGGCGCGTCGACGCAGCCGAAGTGGGACGATGCCACGTCGGCCATCCCGGGCTGCACGGCGTCGGGCGCGCTCACCGCCAAGACCGCGGGCGCGACGCCGCCGGCGCTGAACCGGTTCGCGGCGGGCGGCGACGTCGACCCGGTCCGCAAGGCCGGCGTGGTCGAGAAGTGCACGTTCTGCTACCACCGCACCAGCAACGGCCTGCAACCGGCGTGCGTCGAGGTCTGCCCGTCGAAGGCGCGGATCTTCGGCGACCAGGAGGATGCGAACTCCGACATCGCCAAGGTGCTGAAGGCGCAGAAGTCGTTCCGCCTGCAGGAGGACAAGGGCACCCAGCCGAACGTACACTACGTCGGCAAGTACAGCGCCCGCGGCTGAACGCCGAGGCTCACCGGCAGTCCTGGGGGCGGGGTTACCCCGCCCCTTTTTCATTGCAGGAGCATGGATGACGCAAGACGACCTGGAGCGCGGGGCTGCCCGCGCCGACCTCTGCCGCTTTCTGGCCGCGTGCTACTACCAGCCGGGCCCGGAGTTCACCGAGGAGAAGCTGTTCGACTCCATGTTCGCTGCCGCGGCACGCGTGGGCCCGGACTTCGCGGCGCGGGCGCGACGATTGGGCGAAGCGTTCGCCGCGGAGGACCCGGAGAACCTGTTGGTCGACTACACCCGCCTGTTTCTGGGTCCCGTCGACACCCTCGCCAAGCCCTACGGGTCGGTCTGGCTGGAAGGCCAGCAGGCACTGATGCAGGACTCGACGATGGCGGTCCAGCAGCTCTACGACGAGGGCGGGTTCGAGATCGACGACGACTTCCGGGAGTTGCCGGACCACGTCGCCGCCGAGCTCGAGTTTCTCTACCTGCTCATCTTCCGGGAAACCGAAGCGGCGCAGAAGGACGACCGCGACCGGCTGGCGGCCGTGACCGCGCTGCGCACGCGCTTCCTGTCCGACCACCTGGGCGCCTGGGTAGGTCCCTTCACGAAGGCCGTTGCGGACGGTGCGCAGACGCCGTTCTACCGGGAGCTGGCCGAACTCACCCGGCGCTTCGTCGGCGCGGAAGCGGGCGGCAGTCCGCCGTGACCCGGGCGCCCCACGGATGAGCGCCAACCCCGCTTCCGATCCCGTGGCCGAGTCCTGAGAGGCGTCGGCCACGAGGTGCCGCGACGGTCATGCGCCGTCCTTCAGCGCGCCGTCACCATCGGGTAGTCCCTCTGATCCGCCGGAAAGCGCTTCGACGGCGCGATCAGCACGTCGTTGCGACTCCAGCCCATCATGCCGTACTGCAGTCCGCGCGCGTTGTAGCCCATCGTCGCCAGCACGTAGCTCATGCCGACGGTGGTCTGGCCGTTGTAGTCGACGATGACGATTCGCCGCCCGAGCGGCAGGCCGGCGAGGTTGCCCGTCTGGTAGAGCGTGGCGGCCGGCACGCTGACGGCACCCTTGATGTGACCCTTGGCGTAGTCCTCGGGCCTGCGCGTGTCGACGACGAACGGATCGTTGGCCGGATTGGCGTCGGCAAGCAGGGTCTGCACCGCCTCGGCGGTCATCGAGACCGCGGTGTCCGCCGCCTCCACGGCGGCGCCGCGCGCGACCAGGATGTCGGCGAGGTCCATGCCCCGGGTCGCGACCACGGGGTGCGCCCAGGAGACCGCCGCCGCCGTCGGCGTGATGTCCACCGGGTAGTCCTGCTGCGTCCCGGGGAAGCGCGTCGCCGATCCGAGCGCGGCATCGTTCTTCGACCAGCCCATGGTGCCCCACTCCAGCTGCATCGCGCTGTAGCCCATCAGGTTGAGTACGGTCACCGGTCCGATGGCGCCGGTGCCCGTATAGCAGTAGGCGACGATCGGCTTGTCCTTCGGCGGCAGCTTGGCGAGATTCGCCGGCTTCCAGAAGGCTCCCCGGGGAATGTTGATCGAGCCCTTGATGTGCGCTTTGGCGTAGTCGCCCGGGGCGCAGACGCTGATCAGGAACGGATCGTTCGCAGGATCGGCATCGGTGAGCAGCGCGTGCAGCCGCTCGGCCGGCATCACCAACACCTTGCCGCTGACGGCGAGGGCATCCGCGGCGTCGGCGATCCGGGTGAATTCATCCCGCGGAGCGGGCGTCGTCGCGCATCCGGCGGCGAGCAGCGCCGCCGCGATGGCGAGGGAAAGTGCGGTGGGAATCGAAAGGCGTTTCATGACATCTCCTTCAATGATCGGCTGGGCCCAGGCGCGGTGGCCCGCCGATCGGGGGCTTCGCGCGACTTGTGCAGCAATCCGGCGCCATCGGACACACGACGTTCGACCGCCGGTCACGGCGTTTCGACGAACCGTGCCGTCAGCTTGCGTGCGGTGGGCGCCAGGAAATAGATGACCGGCACGCCGACGACGTACGCGATCAGGAAGGCGCGCGCCCAGCGCGCGACGAAATCGGGCACCGGGCCGACATTGACCATCGTGATGACGAAGGTCATGACGAAGATCATCATCGCGCCCATCAGCAACGAGAACACCAGGTGGAAGCGACGCTTGGGCAGCTTGGTCATGATTGGAGGTCCCTGAGTCATAGAAGGTTGAGGCCCTGCGCGATCCACCACAGGCCGGCGGCGAACATGACCAGCGCGAACGCGCGCCGCCCGGGAATCCACGCCTGGACGGGAGCAAAACGGCGAGCCAGCGCCGACGCCGCGGAGGGCATGGCACCGGCCACCAGCAGCAGCACGCTGTGCCCCAGCCCGTAGGCCAGCAGCAGCGCGGCGCCCCACAGCATCGACATGCCGAACAGCGCGCCCGACCCGGCCAGCGCCAGGGCGGCGGCCAGCGCCGGGGTCGCGCATGGGCTCATCACCGTGCCGATCAACGCGCCGAGCACCGCGGCGCCACCCATGCCCGATCGCGCGAGGCGCCGCTCGACGGAGGCCGGAAGGCGCAGGGCGCACGACGCCGGGTCGGTGCGCCACAACCAGACGGCAGCGCCGGCGACGACGGCCCCGACGGCGATCGACCACGGACCGGGCAGCGCCCCCAGCAGCAGGCCGAGGCGAGCGGCGAGCAGCCCCAGTGCCAGCAAGGCGACGTTCATTCCCGCGACGAACGCCAATGCCAGCGCCCAGGCGCGGCGCGGCGTGGTTGCCTGCCCGCCGACGTAGCCGACGGCGACCGGGACGGCGGCCAGCACGCAGGGTGCCGCGGATGTCAGCAGGCCGCCCAGCAATGCGGCGACGAGGCTCTCGACGCCGGTCATGGCGAGCGTTCCGTCGACGCAAGGCCGAGCCGGGCGAGGATTTCGCCGCCGGAGATCTTGCCCATGTTGCGTCCGATCTCGCGACCCTGCGCGTCGAAGAACACCTGCGTCGGCATCAGCTGGATCCGGTAGCGCGCGATGTAGTCGCGGGTCTTCAGGATGTCGACGTCGAGCACGGAGATGCGCTGCCCATGCTCGCGCCGGAGCGCCTCCAATACCGGCTTCATGTCGCGGCAGGTGGCGCAGGCATTGGCCCCGAACTCGACCACGGTGGGCTTCCCCAGCAGCAATGTCTTCTCCACCTCGTCGACGAACCGGACCTCCGGCGCGCGCGCCGCAGCGCGTTCGGTCAGAACGTAGCCCATCCCGCCGGCGGCCACGGCCAGGCCGAGCACGGTGACGACGAGAACGCGGCGGCGGCCCGAGGGTCGGGCGACTTCACCAGCGTCATCGGTCATGCTGTGGTCCTCGTGGACATCAATCGGCGGCAGCCAGCCAGTGTTCGATCTTGTCGCGGCCGGGCACGCCGCCGGCATGGACGACCTTGCCGTCGATGACCACACCGGGCGTGGACATCACGCCGTAGCTCATGATGTCGCGCAGCTCCTCGACCTTCGAGAGGTTGACGGCGACGCCCCGGGCCTGCGCCACCTGCTCGATCAGTGCGATGGTCGTGCGGCAGTTCGCGCAGCCGGTGCCGAGTACCTTGATGTCCATGCGAAAGCTCCTTGAATGGATGGTGCCGAGTGGGCGCGAGGCGATCACTCGCGCTCGAGCTCGAGGTAGGTGCGGCTGGCGTTGCCCGGCATCAGTTCCGCTGCGTTCTGCAGGCGCATGAACGGTCGGGCGTCGAACGACTTCACCGCGGCGCTCAAGTCCACGCCGTCGTCGACCGCCCGCTTCATGTGGGCGCGCAGTGCCAGCAGATACGCCTGGGTGTCGGCGCGGGCGGTGGCAAGGTCCGTCACCCTGCCGTGGCCGGGCACGATGACTTTCGGATCGAGCGCTTCGATGACCGCGAAGCGTTTCCAGCCAGTTGCGGGTGTTGCTGACCGGAATCACGCCGAGCAGCCGGTCGACGTACACGACGTCGCCGGCGAACAGCACGCTCTTCTGCGGCAGCCAGACCATCGTGTCGCCGGGGGTGTGCGCGCCGTTGCGGTGCTCGAGCTGGAACACGACGCCGCCGAGGTCGAGGCGGGAAACGGTCCCGCTGACGAACCGCGCGGGCAGCGTGGGCACCGTGCCGTCGGCGCGGTCCTGCAGCGTGGCCTTCAGTCCCGCCAGATGATCGCCGCCGCGGGCCTGCATGTCGGCCCTGGCGTCGGCATGGGCGATGACCTCGGCGCCCTGCTCCCGGAAGTAGCCGTTGCCCAGCCAGCGATGGTCCTGCCCACCGGTGTTGATGACCCACTTCACCGGCTGTGGCGTGACCTTCTTCACCGCGTCGTGGATCTGGCGGGCGGACCGGTAGGTGGCGCCGCTGTCGATCAGCACCGCGCCGGCCGGCGTCACCACCAGGCCGAGGTTGGCATTGAGTCCTTCGTTGTCGAGGCTGCGCGGCCCCGTGTCGCCGATGTGGGCGTAGACGCCGTCGGCGACGGGCTGGAACTTCACCTCGACCGCCTGCGCGCCGGTCGCGAGCAGCATGATCGCGGCCGCGAGGGCGACCGGCGCGGGCAACGAGCGGGCGGCGAGCGGCATGGTTCGTTTCCTCTTGGATGCGTGACCCGCCGTCGCGGCAGCGCGGTCAGAGCACGGCGTTGAACACGAAGCCCACCAGCAGGATGCCGCTGGCGACCACGCCGACGAACGTGGCGATGAGCCGCAGCTTCAGCACCTTGCGCAGGATCACCATCTCCGGCAGCGACAGGGCGATCACGCTCATCATGAACGCGAGCACGGTGCCCAGCGCCGCGCCCTTGGCCAGCAGCGCCTGCACGATCGGGATCACGCCCGCGGCGTTGGTGTACATCGGTACGCCGATCAGCACGGCCAGCGGCACCGCCCACCAGGCATCCTTGCCCATGAAGCTGGCCATGAAGTCTTCCGGCACGTAGCCGTGGATGCCGGCACCGATGGCGATGCCCGCCAGGATGTACGGCCACACCTTGCCGACGATCTCGCGCACCGAGGCGAAGCCGGCGTCGATGCGCTCGCCCAGCGTGAGCCTGTACTCGCCCACCACGGCGGTCGTATGCGGCATCGCGCGCACCCAGTCTTCCAGATGCGCCTCCATCTTCAGCCGCCCGATGACCCAGCCGGCGACGATGGCCACCGTCAGCCCCAGCCCGAGGTAGAGCAGGGCCACCTTCCAGCCGAAGAGGCCGAACAGCAGCGTGAGCGCGACCTCGTTGACCATCGGCGCCGAGATCAGGAACGAGAAGGTCACACCCAGAGGCACGCCGGCCTGCACGAAGCCGATGAACAGCGGCACGGCGGAGCAGGAGCAGAACGGGGTCACGATGCCCAGCGTCGCCGCCATGACGTTGGCGGCCCCCTCGCTGCGGCCGGCCAGCAGGGCGCGGGTGCGCTCGGGCGTGAAGTAGGAATTGATCATTCCCATCACGAACACGATGCCGGTGAGGAGGAGCAGGACCTTCGGGGTGTCGTAGAGGAAGAACTGCAGCGCGCCGCCCAGGTGACTGTCCCGTTCGACCGGCAGCGCGGCCACCAGCGCTTCCGAGGCCGGGCTCAGGGTCTGGTACAGGCCGAACCATGCCGCCGCGGCCAGCAACAGGAAGAGCAGCGGCTGCTGGTTGGGCCAGCGCTTCAATGGGGCAAGGACGGCGTTCATCCGATAGATCCTTCGACAATCCGCGCGGGGCAAAGCCACGCCCCATACACCGAAGACGAACCACCTTCCCGAAAGATGCCGGCCCGGCCGCAAATTCTCGCCGGGGTCGGACCTCCTGCCCGGGAAGGAGGGTTCCGGGGAGTGCAGATCAACGCGTCCTGGTCGATAATGCGCGTGGCGACGAGTCTGCTTGCCGAAGCGCAGGTCACGGATATTCAAGGAGAAAAATATGCCCAAGCTGCCACCCTCCGGCGCCGGCCGGTTTGCCAACGACTACCCTGACGTCTGGGAAAATTACGCGGCCCTGGGGAAGTCGGTCGCAGAGGCCGGGGAACTCGATGCCCGCACCCGCCGCTTGCTGAAGCTGGCGCTGGCCGTCGGCGCCGGGTCAGAGGGAGCGGTCCATTCCCATGCCCGCCAGGCCCGCGAGGAAGGAATCACGGACGCCGACATCCGTCAGGTCGTCCTGCTGGCCATCACCACGCTCGGCTTTCCCGCGGCGATGGCGGCCTATTCGTGGGTCAACGATATCCTGAAGCCTTGACCGGACCTATCCGTCCGCCCCGCGAAACGTCGACTCACTCGCAGGCCGGATCGGTTCGCCGGTCGACAGGATGGCCGATCCGACCCGAGCGGGGGTGATGCACCCGGATCAGGTGATCGGCGGGCGCGGCACGAAATCGCTCACTTGCCCGGCTGCGTCCAGGCGCACCTGACACGCCTGCGAGAGCTGTTCGCGCAGTCGTTTGCGCGCGCGCTGGATCCGGGACTTGGCGCCAGGCAGGCTGAGGCCCTTGCGGCGGGCATACTCGATCTGCGGCAGGCCCTCGAGGTCGCACAGGGTTATCGCCTCGCGATCCTCGGGACTCAGTTCGGCGAGCACGCGCGGCAGGCAGGCGACCAGCGTATCGACGGTCGCGACCTCCTCGACCTCGTTGGCCAGATCCGCCGGCAGTTCGATCGTCTCGCGCCTGAGGCGCAGCCGATCCGCCACCGAGTTGCGCGCCACTTCGAACAGCCAGGCCCGGGCATTTTCGATGGCGCAGAACCGCTCGCCCTGGCGCATGGCCTTGACGAAGAGATCCTGCAGCATGTCGTCCGCATCGACCGGATTGCCCAGGCGATGCCGCAGCCAGCCGCGCAATTCGGCCTCGTTCGCGTGCCACGCGGTCAGCAGGCAGTTCACGGCAGGATTCCCTGGCCGAGGCGTCGCTGCAACTGCTGCGACACCGCGCGCGCGACGATGTCCACCGCGCCGCCCGCGCTATAGCCGACGATCACGTGGATCGGACCGGTCGGGTAGCTCTGGGCCCGCGCAACGGGCACAGCAATAAGGCAGGCCATCAGCGCGCCAGGCATCGGTCGTCGATTCATCGGGGCTTCTCGAGGCATTTGGATTCTGCGGCGTGACCGGCGGCAAACCGGAATCCGGCCGCTTCGATCGGGAGAGTACCGCACCCGGCTACTGCCTTTCGATCTTCGCCACCTCGATCACGCGGCGCCACTTGGCGATGTCGGAAACGACGAGCTGCCGCATTTCCTCCGGCGTGCTGCCGCGTGCGCTGACCCCGGCGGCTTCGAGCCGGCTCTTCACCTCCGGCGCGGCGAGCGCGGCGGCGATCGCCAGGTTGAGCCGGTCGACGATCGCCCGCGGCGTGCGGGCCGGCGCCGCGATGGCGTTCCACGACGACGCCTGGTAGCCCGGGACGCCGCTCTCGGCCACCGTGGGCACGTCGGGCAGCAGCGGCGAGCGCCGGTCGGAGGTCACCGCGAGGATCTTCACGGCGCCGCTCTGCGCCTGCGGAATGATGGGGGCGAGCATCTCGAACGCGATTTCCACGTCCTTCCCGCGCAGCGCGCTGATGACCGCGGGGCTGCCCTTGTACGGAATCGTTTCGGCGTCGACGCCCGCCATCGACTTGAACAGCTCGGCCGACAGGTGCTGGGTGCTGCCGATGTTGATCGTGCCGATGTTCAGCTTGCCGGGGTTCGACTTGGCGCGTGCGATGAGGCTGCGCAGCGAATCGATCTTCGTGTCCGGCGTGGTGACGACGGCAACGTCGAAGAACCCGAGCGTCGACACCGGCGCGAAATCCGCGACCGTGTCGTAGGGCAGCGACTTGAACAGCGAGGCGCTGACCGCGTTGCCGTTGGACATCAGGAGCAGCGTGTAGCCGTCGGGCTCGGCCTTGGCGACCGCATCGGCGGCGACGATGCCGCCGGCACTGGGCCGGTTGTCGACGACGAACTGCTGGCCGAGGTCCTGCGACAGCTTCTGCGCGACGACGCGTGCCGTGATGTCGGCGACGCCTCCGGGCCCGAAGCCGACCACCAGCTTGACCGGCTTCGACGGCCAGTTCTGCGCCGTCGCCCCAGTCGCGAACCCGAGCAGCACCGCGGCGACCGCAGCCAACGCGGCGTGGAAAAGTCGCGCCGGACTCCCGCGCGCCGCGGTTGCGAATTGGCGCATGCGGCCCGCTCCCTGTTCGCGCGGTCAGCCGGGCCCCTGCTGCAGGCCGATCGGAGGTGGCGTATTCGCCGGCGGATACGCCGGCGCTGGCGTGCCGGCCGGCGGATACGTCGGCGGCGGCGTGCCGGCCGGCGGGTAGGACGGCGCCGGCACGTAACCACCGGAGCGCGACGGCGCCAGCGTGTTCGGCGGCGGATAGCTCGGTGCCGGCGCCGGGAACGTCCGCACATTCGGCGGGGGTGCGCCGGCGACCATGCGCGTCGGCACCCGGTTGCCCCGCGCGAACATGCATTGCAGGTAGACGCTGTCGTAGCGGCGCTGGACGTCGGCGGCGGAAAGCCCGGCGACGTTGGTCCCGGCCGCGCTGCCGAACAGCAGTCCGGTGCCGGCGCCGATCGCGGCCCCCGCTCCCGCCTGACCGGTCGCCGAGCCGATGATGGCGCCGGCGGCGGCGCCGAGCGCGGTGCCGGCGATGGCATTGGCCGCGACGGTGTCGTTGTAGGCCTGGCCGGCGGTGACTCCGCCGAGTGCGGCATCCGCGTACTGCCGGCAGGCCGCCGCGTCGACCTGGAACTGCGCCGGCGACTTCGTCGACCCCGGCAGCGACGGGATGCTGGGCCCGCTGGGTATCTGTGCACAGGCGCCGACGAGGGCGCTTGCGGCGAGCGGCAGCAGGATCGAGCGCAGGCTCATGAGTTCTCGCTCAGTTCGTCGGCGCGGCGGGCGCAACCCGCGACGGACTCGACCGGACCGGCGCCACCTGCGGCGGCGTGCCCGCGGCGGACGGCGCCTGCGGGATCACCGGGATCCAGGCGCTGCTGCATTCCTGGACATGCGGGTAGTAACCGGACGGGCTGCTGCAGTAATACCAGTAACTCGGTGGCGCCGATGCTGCCGACCCCGAGCCCCACTCTGCCCCTGCCGCGGTCCCGCTGGCCGACGGCGATTCGATCCAGCCCCCGGATTCGGAACCGACCGCACCGGTCCAAACGTCGCTGCCGATCGGGACGGTGGTCCAGGATCCGGTGACGGTCGTCGGCCAACCCCACGCGCCGGGCCAACCCAAGGTCACGCCCACGCCGGGGCCCCACCAGCCCGTGTTCCATCCCCACCAACCGCTGTTCCAGCCCCACCAGCCATTGTTCCAACCCCACCAGCCGGGGTTGCCGGCGACCCAGGCCCCACTGCCCCAGCCCGGCCGGCCCCAGCCGGGGGCACCCCAACCCGGACGCCCCCAACCCGGAGCGCCCCAGACCGGCCTGCCGCCGCCCGGCCCGACCCAGCGGCCACCGTTCCAGGAACCGCCGGTGCCGGGGTGGCGCCAGCCGGAACTTCCATGCCAGCCGGGGCTGCCGCCGCGACTCGAGCTGCTGCCCCAACTCGCGCTGCTGCCGCGAGCGGCCGCCATGCCCGCACCCGCTCCGTGGCTGAATCCGCCGCCGCGCCCCGCGCTCGGGCCACCGCCGCCACCGCCGCCGCCACGTCCCTGCGCCCAAACGTCGCCGCCCGCCAGCGCCAGCGCCGCCACGGCCGTCAATGCAATCGCGAGCCTCTTCATTTCACGTCTCCCGATGCCGCAAACCCGCGTCCGAACCTGCGGATCCGGCAGGAACTCCGATATCTCCAGAACGGGCGGGGGGACCGAAGCGTTGACCCGGGCCGACGCGCCCTGCCCGCCCCGGCCCCGACCGGACCGGCAGGGCGGCCGGGCTATCCGTAACGCGCGAGCGTCAGTCCTTCGAGGTCGACTTCCGGCTGGCGTCCGGAGATCACGTCGGCGACGACTCGGCCGCTGCCGGCGGCCATCGTCCAGCCCAGCGTGCCGTGACCCGTGGAAACGAACAGGTTCGCGTACGGCGTCGGGCCGAGGACCGGGGTGCCGTCCGGCGTCATGGGGCGCAGGCCGGTCCAGAATTCGGCGCGCCCCACGTCGCCGCCGCGAGGAAACAGATCGGTCACGACGTGCTCCAGCGTCGCCCGGCGCGCCGCGTGCAGCGTCAGGTCGTAGCCGGCAAGCTCGGCGGTGCCGCCGACCCGGATGCGGTCGCCCAGCCGCGTGACCGCGACCTTGTGCGTCTCGTCCATGATCGTCGACTCCGGCGCACCCCTGGGGTCGGTGATCGGCACCGTGATCGAATAGCCCTTGACCGGATACACGGGCAGCGCGAGTCCCAGCGGACGGAGCAGCAGCGGCGAGTAGCTGCCCAGCGCGACGAGGTACGCGTCGGCGGTCAGCGTGCCCGCGTCGGTGGCCACGCCGGCGATGCGTCCGCGTTCGCGCGCGAGGCCGTCGATGCGCACGCCGAAGCGGAATTGCACGCCCGCCTGCGCCGCCAGCGCGGCGAGATTCTGCGTGAACTTGAAGCAGTCGCCGGTCTCGTCGTCGGGCAGCCGCAGCGCGCCGACGAATTTCTCCTGCACCGCGGCGAGCGCCGGCTCGACCGCGACGTACCCGGAACGGTCGAGCACGGCGTACGGCACGCCGTACTCCTTCAGGATCGCGACGTCCTTGGCGACCCCGTCGAGCTGCTTCTGCGTCCGGAAGAGCTGCAGCGTGCCGAGGCTGCGCTCGTCGTACGCGATGCCGGTCTCGCGCCGCAGCGCGCGCAGGCAGTCGCGGCTGTATTCGGCCAGCCGCAGCATGCGCCCCTTGTTGATCCGGTACCGCGCCGCGGTGCAGTTGCGCAGCATCGACAGTCCCCAGCGCCACATCGCGGAGTCGAGCCGCGGCCGGATCACCAGAGGGCGGTGATGCATCAGCAGCCACTGGATCGCCTTCACCGGCACGCCGGGTCCGGCCCAGGGCGCCGAATAGCCGGGCGAGACCTCCCCCGCGTTGGCGTAGGAAGTTTCCAGCGCCGGCGCGCCCTGGCGATCGACGACGGTGACCTCGTGGCCCGCACGACCGAGGTAGTACGCGGCGCTGGTTCCGATGACCCCGCTGCCGAGGACGATGACTTTCATGCGATTCCTGCGCCCGACGCCGGCACGATGCGCCAACCGGACCTGCGGGCAATCCGCGGGCTCCGGCGACGCGTGCGCGCGCCGCCGTCGCGCTCTAGTTGCTGGTCTGCGGCGCGACGGGCATCCCGACCACGGACTTGCAGCGGCCGGCGAGCACCATGCTGTCCTCGGTCAACAGCGCGGTCTCGCCGTCGAGGTACAGCGTCACGCGGCCGTTGCCGTATTTTTCCTGCGCCGCGCTTTCCTGGCGCGGCAATACGATCCGGCGGCCCTGGTGGATCGCCTCGGCCTGTCGTCCGTCCGACGCGCGCAGCACGGTCAGCGTACCGCCCTGCTCGCAGACGTAATCGATGCGCGGGGGCAGCACGGTTTCCGGCAAACCCGGCGCGACGCACCCCGCCAGCAGGCATGCGACGGCGACGGCACCGAGGAAGGCCGGCAACGACGATCGGTTCTCTTGCATGTGGTGGGGGTCCTTGGCTCGATTCGGCGGGCCGATAAGCGGCGCCGGGTCCATTATCCCCCGACTTCGCCGACATCCGCGACGCTCGGGTGGCCGTGGACCGCGCGGCCCGCCCGCGACCGTGGCAGCCGGGCTCCATTGCGACCGTGCCAATGTCGACGAGCGTCGGAATCGACGGCCCCGCGCGAGGCGAGTGGGGTGGTCGAGCCGCGCGCGGGGCCGGCGAGTCCGGCGCGGGGCTCGGGTGGCCATGGACCGCGCGTCCCGCCCGCCACCGCGGCGCGCTGGCTCGACCACCCCACTCGCCCGCACGCCGCGGCGTCGTGCGCGCCGCGCTGCGCCGGTGGTAGCGGCGACCGTTGACGGCCTCGACCGTGGCAACCGCGCTCCATTGCGACCGTGCCAATATCGATGAGCGCCGGGATCGGCGGCCCCGCGCGAGGCGAGTGGGGTGGTCGAGCCGCGCGCGGGGCCGGCGAGCCCGACGCGGGGCTCGGTTGGCCCTGGACCGCGCGTCCCGCCCGCCACCGCGGCGCGCTGGCTCGACCACCCCACTCGCCCGCACGCCGCGGCGTCGTGCGCGCCGCGCTGCGGCGTGGCATCGGCGATCGGAGGCAGCATGGATCGCGGCGCGGGTGCTCGGCGGCGATCGTGCGACCGGCACCGACCGTCGACCATGGCAACCGCGCTCCATTGCGACCGTGCCAATGCCGACGAGCGCCGGAATCGGCGGCCCCGCGCGAGGCGAGTGGGGTGGTCGAGCCGCGCGCGGGGCCGGCGAGTCCGGCGCGGGTGCGGAAATGGGCGTGATCGTCGGCGCAAGTCCGGCGCGGGGGCGGAAATGGGCGTGGCCATCGGCGCGAGTCCGGCGCACGGGCGGAAATGGGCACCGCCATCGTGCCGGCGTAAACTTGGCACACCCTCTGCCGCGCGCGATCCGTCCATGACCCACGTCTTCCACCGCCACCTGCACCGCACGCCGCCGGTGGCCGTGTCCGGTCGCGGCTGCACCATCGTCGACGCCGCCGGTCGGGAATACCTAGACGCCTGCGGTGGCGCCGCTGTGTCCTGCCTCGGCCATGGACACCCGGACGTCCTGGCGGCGATGCACGCGCAGATCGACCGGCTCGCCTACGCGCACACGAGCTTCTTCACCACCGAAGTCGCCGAGGCGCTGGCGGACCAGCTGGTCCGCACGGCGCCCGCCGGAACCAGCCACGTCTACTTCGTCAGCGGCGGCTCCGAGGCGATGGAAGCCGCGCTCAAGATGGCGCGCCAGTACTTCGTCGAGATCGGCCAGCCGCAGCGCGGACTCTTCATCGCGCGGCGGCAGAGTTACCACGGCAATACGCTCGGCGCGCTGGCGGTGGGCGGCAACGAGTGGCGCCGCCGCCAGTTCGCGCCGCTGCTGATCGACGTCACCCACGTCGCGCCGTGCTATCCGTACCGCGACATGGCGGCGGGCGAATCGCCCGAGGCCTACGGGCTGCGGCTCGCCGCCGAGCTCGACGCGGCGATCCGCGCGCTGGGTCCGGACAAGGTCATCGCGTTCGTCGCGGAAACCGTCGGCGGCGCCACCGCCGGCGTGCTGACGGCGGTGCCGGGTTACTTCAAGGCCGTGCGCGAGGTCTGCGACCGCCACGGCGTGCTGCTGATCCTCGACGAGGTGATGTGCGGGATGGGCCGCACCGGCACGCTGCATGCCTGCGAACACGAGGGCGTGGTGCCCGACCTGATGGCGATCGCCAAGGGCCTCGGTGGCGGGTACCAGCCGATCGGCGCGGTGCTGGCGCAGCGGCGCATCGTCGACGCGATGTCGGAAGGCACCGGCTTCTTCCAGCACGGCCACACCTACCTCGGCCATCCGGTCGCCTGCGCCGCGGCGCTCGCGGTGCAGCAGGTGATCGAGCGCGACGGACTGCTCGAGCGCGTCCGCGTCGAGGGCCCCCGGTTCGCGGCCCGGCTGCACGAGGCGTTCGGCGATCACCCCCGGGTCGGCGACATCCGCGGCCGGGGATTCTTCTGGGGTGTCGAGCTGGTGGCCGACCGGGCGACCAAGGCGCCGTTCGACCCCGCGCTGCAGCTGCACGCGCGCGTCAAGCGCGAAGCCATGGCCCGCGGGCTGATGTGCTATCCGATGGGCGGCACCGTCGACGGCCGCCACGGCGACCACGTCCTGCTCGCCCCGCCGTTCATCGCCGGAACGGCGGAACTGGACGAGATGGCCGTCCGGCTGCGCGCGGCAGTCGACGCCGCGATCGCAACGGTTTAAGGTGTGCGTTTGTCGGGCCAACTCGCCTCCATCCCCTTGATCGACCCGGTATCCGATCCGGTGTTCCTTTCCGTGTCTCAACCCGCAGGAGAATCCGCATGAAGCTTCCCCGCATTTCCGGCGTCGCCACGTTCGTCGCGGCGGCCGCGTTGTCGGCCGGCACGCTGTCGCTGCCCGCCGCGGCACAGCAGAAATTCATCACCATCGGCACCGGCGGCGTCACCGGCGTCTATTACGCCGCCGGCGGCGCGATCTGCCGCCTCGTCAACAAGGACCGCGCCAAGCACGGCATCCGCTGCTCGGTCGAGTCGACCGGCGGCTCGGTGTTCAACGTCAACACCATCAAGGCCGGCGAGCTCGACATGGGCTTCGCCCAGTCCGACGTCCAGTTCAACGCCACCAAGGGCCTCGGCCAGTTCAAGGACGCCGGCGCCTGGGGCGACCAGCGCGCCGTGTTCTCGGTGCATCCGGAGCCGTTCACCGTCGTCGCGCGCAAGGAAGCCGGCATCAAGACGTTCACCGACTTCAAGGGCAAGCGCTTCAACGTCGGCAACCCGGGCTCGGGCACGCGCGCGTCGATGGAAGAGCTGCTGGCCGCGATGAACTGGAAGATGAGCGATTTCTCGCTCGCGTCCGAGCTCAAGGCCGACGAGCACGGCCCGGCGCTGTGCGACGGCAAGATCGACGGCTTCTTCTACGCGGTCGGCCACCCGTCGGCGAACATCCAGGACCCGACGACGTCCTGCGGCGCGAAGCTGATCTCGCTGACCGGCCCGGCGGTCGACAAGCTGGTCGCCGAAAAGCCGTACTACGCCAAGGCGACGATCCCGGCCGGCCTGTATCCGAACAACCCCGAGGCCACGCAGACCTACGGCGTGCTGGCGACGGTGGTCTCGTCGTCGAAGGTGCCCGCCGAGACCGTCTACCAGGTCGTCAAGGCGGTGTTCGACAACTTCGAGGAATTCAAGAAGCTGCACCCGGCGCTGGCGCACCTCAAGCCCGAGAACATGGTCACCGACGGCAACTCGGCGCCGCTGCACGAAGGCGCGGCCCGCTACTACCGCGAAAAGGGCTGGATCAAGTGATGCCCGGGCGGGACGCGCGGCAGGATCGCCGCGTCCCGCCGTCCGCGTAACCGACGGGGCGAAGGCGACTTCGCCCCGTTGTCATTGCACTGCCGCAGGGGGAGACCGCGCATGGCCACCGAAATCGACAAGGCACCCGAAGCGCTGCAGGAACTGGTGGCGAAGGCCGACACCGGGGCGCGCAAGCCCGGCGGCATCACCGCGAAGATCATCTTCGGCGTCGCGCTGGCCTGGGCGCTGTTCCAGTT
The DNA here is from genome assembly GCA_963810815.1 of uncultured beta proteobacterium. GTDB lineage: Bacteria > Pseudomonadota > Gammaproteobacteria > Burkholderiales > Casimicrobiaceae > CAVQWT01. The sequence goes on from CAWEPB010000006.1 coordinate 138,657, forward strand.
CTGGTACGCGTCGCCGTTGCCGTTCACCTTCGGCATCGGCATCCTCAACGACACCGAGGCGCGCTCGCTGCACCTCGCGTTCGCGCTGTTCCTGGCGTTCACCGCCTGGCCCGCGTTCTCCAACTCGCCGCGCGACCGCGTGCCGTGGCAGGACTGGCTGTTCGCGCTGGCCGGCGCGTTCGCCGGCGCGTACCTGCTGCTGTTCTACCGCGAGCTCGCGCTGCGCCCGGGCCAGCCGTCGACGATCGACATCGCGGTGGCGACGGTGCGGGATGGTGATGCTGCTGGAGGCGACGCGGCGGTCGGTCGGCTGGCCGATGGCGCTGCTGGCGACGCTGTTCATCGCCTACGCGATGCTGGGCGCGCACCTCCCCGACGTGGTGTCGCACAAGGGCGCGTCGCTCAACCGGCTGCTGTCGCACATGTGGCTGACCACCGAGGGCGTGTTCGGCATCGCGCTGGGCGTGTCGACCGGGACGATCTTCGTCTACGTGCTGTTCGGCACGCTGCTCGACCGGGCGGGCGGCGGCAACTACATGATGCAGGTCTCGTTCGCGGCGCTCGGGCACATGCGCGGCGGGCCGGCCAAGGTCGCCGTGGTGTCGTCGGCGCTGAACGGCCTGATCTCCGGCTCGTCGGTGTCGAACGTCGTCTCCGGCGGCATCTTCACCATCCCGCTGATGAAGAAGTCCGGCTACGGCGGCGTCAAGGCCGGCGCGATCGAGACGATGTCGTCGGTCAACGGCCAGATCATGCCGCCGGTGATGGGCGCCGCGGCGTTCCTGATGGTCGAGTACGTCGGCATCCCGTACTCCGAGATCGTGAAGAACGCGATCCTGCCGGCCACGCTGTCGTACATCGGCCTCTTCTACATCGTCCACCTCGAGGCGCTGAAGCTCGGCATGAAGCCGATCCTCAACCGCCATCCGCGGTCGTGGAAGGAGGCGTGGCTGCGGATGGGCCTCGGCATCTCCGGCAGCGTCATCGTCATCGCCGTGCTGTACTGGATCCTCGACCTCACCAAGCGGTTCCTGGGCAACGCCGCGCCGTGGATCGTCGGCGCAATCGTGCTGGCGATGTACCTGTTCTCGGTGTGGATGGCGGCGAAGAGCCCCGACCTGCCCGAGGACATCGACATCGAGAATCCGCAGGCGCTGGACACCTGGCCGGCGGTCAAGGCGGGGCTGCACTTCCTGCTGCCGATCGGCATGCTGATCTGGTGCCTGATGGTCGAGGAGATGTCGCCGTCGCTGTCGGCGTTCTGGGCCATCGTGATGCTGGTCGTGCTGATGGTGTCGCAGCGGCCGCTGATCGACTTCTTTCGCGGCACGAAGACCCCGAAGGCCTGGACCAGCGGCCTGTGGAGCGTCCTTCACGGCTTCAACGACGGCTCGCGCAACATGATCGGCATCGGCGTGGCGACGGCCACGGCCGGCATCATCGTCGGCGCGATCACGCTGACGGGCCTCGGCCTGCGGATGACCGAGTTCGTCGAGTTCGTCTCGCAGGGCAACGTGATGGTGATGCTGCTGTTCATCGCCTTCGTCTGCCTGGTGCTGGGACTTGGCGTGCCGACGACGGCCAACTACGTGCTGGTCGCGACGCTGATGGCGCCGGTCGTGGTCGAGCTGGGCGCGCAGGCGGGGCTCGTGATCCCGCTGATCGCCGTGCATCTCTTCGTCTTCTACTACGGGATCATGGGCGACATCACGCCGCCGGTGGGGCTCGCCACCTTCGCGGCGGCAGCGATTTCCGGCGAGAGCGCGATCGCCACCGGCGTCCAGGGCTCGGTCTACGCGCTGCGCACGGTGATCCTGCCGTTCATCTGGATCTTCAACCCGCAGCTGCTGCTGATCGACATCGACAGCATCCCCGAGCTGGTGAGCGTGATCGTCGCGTCGACGGTGGCGATGCTGATCTTCGCCGCGGTGACGATGAACTGGTTCCGGGTGAAGTGCCGGCTGTGGGAAGTGGCGCTGCTCGCGATCGCCTGCGTGCTGCTGTTCCGGCCCGACTTCTTCATGGACTACCTGGCGCCCGAGTACACGCACCTGCCGCCGGCGAAGATCGTCGACGTCGCCAGGGACCTGCCCGACGGCGGGCGCCTGGTGCTGGCGATCAAGGGCACGACCATCGAGGGCGACGACGTCACCAAGACGGTCGCCGTGCGGCTCGGCCCGACCGGCGACGACGGTCGCAAGCGCCTCGCCGAGGCCGGGCTGACCGTCGCCGCGCTGGGCGACGGCGTGCAGATCAGCGGCGTCAAGTTCGGCTCGCGGGCGAAGAAATCCGGCTTCGAGCAGGGCTGGGACATCGCGCGGATCGAGGTTCCTTCCGGCCGCGCCACGCCGCACTGGTTCTACCTGCCCGCGTTCCTCCTCATCGCGCTGGTGTGGTGGTCGCAGGGTCGGCGGATGCACCCGCACGCGCGGCCGGTCGCCGCATGACCGATGGCACGCCGCGTGTCGCGCTGATTCACGCCCTCGCGCACTCGGTCGGGCCGATCAACGCCGAATTCGCGCGGGCGTGGCCCGCGTGCACGCGGATGAACCTGCTCGACGACAGCCTGTCGGCCGACCTGGCGCGCGGCGGCGGCGTCCTCGACGCGCGGATGACGGCGCGCTTCCTCGCGCTGGCGGCGTACGCGATCGACACCGGCGCGCAGGGCGTCCTGTTCACCTGCTCGGCGTTCGGTCCCTGCATCGACGCGGTGAAGGCGCGCTGGCCGCGGGTGCCGGTGCTGAAGCCGAACGAAGCGATGATCGACGACGTGGTCCGCTCCGGCGCGCGCCGCGTCGGGCTGGTCGCGTCGTTCGCGCCGACGCTGGCATCGATGCCGGCCGAGTTCCCGCCCGGCGTCGCCGTGCTGCCGGTGCTGGCCGAGGGCGCGCTCGCCGCGCTCGACCGCGGCGACACGGCGGAGCACGACCGGCGGGTGGCTGCGGCGGCACGCGCCGCGGCCGATCAGGGCTGCGACGTCGTCGCGCTGGCGCAGTTCAGCCTCGCCCGCGCGGCACCGGCGGTGGCCGCGGCGGTGGCGCTGCCGGTGCTGACGACGCCGGGGAGCGCGGTCCGGGCGCTCGCCGAGCGGCTAAAATAGCGGGGTTCGACCGTCCCCACCCGCTCCGCCACCAAGGACCGCCCGATGGCCACCGATCCCCGCACCCCGCCCGCCGAAGCCACGATGGACCCGGCGTCGCTCTACCGCGAAGAAATCTACACCGACCGCCAGATCGGCACGCTGCGCGTGCTGGTCCCGGTGACCGCCGACGGGGCGCCCGACGCCTCCCGCGCCACCGTCTACACCGGCGACGCCCAGATCATGACCAACATGGGCCCGATCCCGATCAGCTTCGACATCGAGGCGACGAACCTGCGCGACGCCATCGCCGGCTACGCCGACGCCGCGCAGGTCGGCATCGAGCGGACGATGAAGCAGCTGCAGGAATTGCGCCGGCAGCAGCAGTCGTCGCTGATCGTGCCCCCGGCCGGCGCCGCCAGCGCGCTGGGCGGCCTCGGACCCGGCGGCCTGCCCGGCGGCGGCAAGATCCAGCTGCCGTGACCTGACGCGACCGCCGGCCACCGGCGCCGATCCCTGCACCCGCGGCCGGCCTGCCGCCTTCGCCCGCCCCGGCGGCGAAGACCCGCCCGGTCGCCGCCGCCCTTCCGATGACCAACACCGCCATCCTCGTCGCATCGGCGCTGCTGCTGTTCGCGTACGTGCTCGACATCGCCGGGCGGCGGTTCCGCCTGCCGTCGGTGGTGCTGCTGATCGTCACCGGGCTCATCGCCCGCCAGGTGCTCGAACGGATGGAGCTGCACCTGCGCTGGGTCGACCCGGTGGTGCCGATCGTCGGCACGCTGGGACTGATCCTGATCGTGCTGGAGGGCGCGCTCGACCTCGCGGTGACGCGCGAGCGCGCGCGGCTGATCGCGATCTCGTCGGCGGCCGCGATCGGCGGATTCCTGCTGACGCTGCTGCCGTTCACGCTGCTGTTCCACCACGCGCTGGAACTCGAGGCTCCGGTCGCGGCGCTGGCCGCGATGCCGTTCGCGGTGATCAGCAGCGCCGTGGCCATTCCCAGCGCGACGGGCCTGCCCGGCCCCACGCGCGAGTTCGTCGTCTACGAGAGCGCGCTGTCGGACATCATCGGCGTGCTGGTGTTCTACGCCTGGCTGTCGGCGGACGACTCGCTGTCCGCCTTCGCGCTCAATCTGGTCGGCGGCGGAACCGTCACGCTGGTCGCCGCGGTGTTCGCCGCGCTGGGCCTGTTCTATCTGATCAACAAGCTCGACGGCCACGTGCGGTTCCTGCCGCTGATCGCGGGCCTGGTCTGCCTGTACGCCATCGGGAAGTCGTGGCACCTGTCGCCGCTGGTCATGGTGCTGGTCGTGGGCCTGCTGTTCAACAACCCGCACCTGCTCGAGTGGAACGCGCGGCTGAAGGCGCTGCACACCGCCGACTACGACCAGACGCTGAAGGAGTTCAAGGGTCTGGTCGCCGAGCTCACGTTCGCGACCAAGAGCTTCTTCTTCCTGCTGCTCGGCTACTGGACCGACGTCCGCGCCATGGCCGACTGGCGCGCCTGGGGCCTCGCCGCGGTGATCGCGGCGACGATCTACGCCACGCGCTTCGCGCTGCTGAAAGTGCTGCGGCAGGCGGCGGCCGATCGGCTGGTGTGGATCGCGCCGCGCGGCCTGATCACCGTCCTGCTGTTCCTCGGCGCCGTCGAAACCGGTACGCTGGCGAGCTTCCCCTTCGGCACCGTGATGCTGGTGGTGCTGACGACGGCGGCGCTCACGGCGCTCGCGCATCGCGGCCACGCCACTGCGGCGACCGCCGAGTCATCCGCACCACTCGCACCCCCCGCTCCCCCCGCACCTCCTGCGCCCCCGGCGCCAACCCACGCCACCGGACCCTCGCCATGACCGATCCCCGACCCGCCGTTCCCGTCATCCACAACGAAGCCGAACAGCGCTTCGAGGCCGTCGTCGAAGGTCTCCTCTGCCGCGCGGACTACCGGCGCGAAGGCGACACGCTGACCTTTCACCATACCGGGGTCCCGGAGGCGCTCGCCGGGCGCGGCATTGCCGCCGCGCTGGTGAGCACGGCGCTCGACTACGCGCGCGCGCAGCGGCTGTCGGTGGTGCCGGCGTGTTCGTACCTGCGCACCTACATGCAGCGCCACCCCGAGACGCAATCGCTGCTGCCGCCCGGCACGACGCTCTGACGCGGGCCGCAGCACCCGGTCGCGCCCGACCGCCGGGGCCGACCGGAACGCGACCGCAACGCGACCGCAACGCGACCGGATCCCGCGACCGCAACGCAGCTAGCGCCGCCTCGATGCGACCAGCAGCGTTCCCGCGGGACGGATGAAGCCGAGCGAGCGCGCCAGCGCCAGCGACGCCGCGTTCGACGCGAGCGCGCCCCACACGGGAATCTTGCCGCGCGCCGCGAGGTCGTCGATCGCGGCCTGCGCCACGGCGCGGGCGCAGCCGCGGCGGCGCCACGGCTCGAGCGTGTCGACGGAGAGATCGCCGTGCCGCTCGGTCTCCCAGGCGACGTAGGCGAAGCTCGCCGCCGCCCCGCCGTCCCACGCGGCGAAGACCGGGGTCGTCGCGCGGGCGGCCTCGAGCTCATCGGCCAGCGACCCCGGCAGCGGCGGCAGCGGTCCGGTCCGCGGCAGCCGCGCCACGCGCAGGTCGGCGCGCGGCGGCGGCGCGGACCAGGCCGCGCCGCCTCCGGTGAAGATCGCCGCACGCTCGATGCGCCAGCCGTCGCAGAGCCAGGCCGCGACCGCGGTGCAGGCCTCGGCGACGAGCACCTCGCCGTCGAAGCCCAGCGCTTCGATCGTCGCGGCGACCGTCGCCGCGTCGGCGTCGCCGTACACGCCGGCCGTCGCGCCCTCCTTCGTGGTGACGAACCAGCCGTCGCCGCAGGCGCCGATGACCGCGTCCGGCGCGAGGCACAGCGCGCGCATCTCGACGGTGGCCGGGGTGTCGGGAATCGCCGCCAGTGCCCGCGCCCGCCGGTCGCCGACGATTTCCGCTCGCCACGCTCACGGGCCGCTGCCGGTTCCGTTGCCGGCGCCGCTGCCGCTTTCGTTGCCGCCACTGCTGCCGCTGCCGCTTTGACGGGACGGATAGTCGCTCGCGAGGCGGGCGATGAAGATGGCGACGAACAGCGTGCCGACGATCTGCTCGAGCGTGACCAGCGCCCGGGCCACCGGACGCATCGGGTACATGTCGCCGAAGCCGGTGCTGGTCAGGACCGTGAAGCTGAAATAGATGAGGTCTCCCTTCGTCACCTCGGCCACCGGCGCGCCGCCTACGGCGAAGGCGCCGGGGTGGTACGACTGCGCCAGCGCGTAGGCGTACCCCCACGTGACGCCCATCATCAGGTACACCGACGCCCCGGCCCACAGCTTGTCCATCGTCAGCACGTCGCGCCGCATCACGTAGCCCAGCAGGTAGATCACGGCCGCGACGTAGAACACCATCGACAGCCACCACTCCGCCTGCAGGAAATCGGTGACGCCGTGCCGTATGCCGAAGAACTGCAGCAGCATGATCGCGACGGCGATCGTGACGGCGATCACGAACGACGAGAGGTGCCGCCCGACCGCCGCGACGGTGGCCATCAGGACGAACACGTTCAGCATCGTGAGGACGACCCGCCCGAGTTCGGTATCGACGAAGAACGGAACGAAGGTGATCAGTCCGATCAGCGCGACGAAGAGATAGAAGCAGCGCTGCGTGAACACGCGCGCCAGCAGGAGGCGGGCTCGGTCGATGGCCATGGCGATTGCGGAGGACGCGGCGACGCCCGGCGGGGGTCGGCGCGCGTCCGCGGATTCTACGCCGGCGGCGCGGAAACATCCGGCAACGAACGCAACACCGCGTTACAAATCCGCCCCCTGCGCGTCCCGGCACGATTGATCCACGTCAATCCGACCGGTCCGCGCCCCGGCGCAGCATACGTTCAAGGGATCAGGGCCGCGATCGGCGCGGCACCCGCCGGAACCTCCGGCCGAGTCAACCAACGAACAGGAGTCGAACATGAAGCGCACCGTTCTCACCCTCAGCGCGGTCGCGATCGCGATCGCAGCGTCGTTCGCGCTGGCGCAACCCGGTGGCTGGGGCTACGGCCAGGGTCCCGGATGCGGCAACGCGGCCGCCGACGGCAGCTGCCCGATGGGCCCGGGTCAAGGTCGTGGCCAGGGCATGGGGCCCGGCATGGGACCAGGGGCCGGATACGGCATGGGCATGGGCCCGGGAGCCGGCGGCCGGGGCGGCGCGGGCGCCGCGCTGCTCACGCCCGAGGAGCGCACCGCGTTCCGCGACACGATGCACGCGACGAAGACGGTCGAGGCCTGCCGGGCCGCGGTCGCCGAGCATCGGGCGCTGATCGAACAGCGCGCCAAGGAAAAGGGCGTGACCGCGCCGGCCGGTCCGCGGATGGACCCCTGCGAGCGGATGAAGGCCCGCGGCCTCCTGTCCTGACCGCGTCGAACCGACCGCATCGCCGTGACTGACCCGTCGCACCGGCACCGCCACGCGGGCGCCGGTGCGACGCGTTTCTAGTCGTCGTCGCCGGCTTGCGCCATCAGCGCGGCGTTGCCGCCGGCGGCCGTCGTGTTGATCGTCACGGTCCGTTCGACGCAGAGGCGCGCGAAGGCGTAGCGACCGGTGCCGTCCGGCGCGACGACCGGCACGATCGGGCCGTCGGCGGCGGCCAGGGCGGCGCGGACGCGGACGATCTCCGGCGCCGGCAGGTCGACCAGCGCGACGTCGATCACCGGCCCGCGCCAGACGCCGACGTTGAGATCGAGGCCGGTCGTGCAGCGATCGGCGCCGAGCGTCGTGGCGATGCGCGCCGCCAGCGTCGAATCGCGCAGCAGCAGCCGATTGCCCGCGGCGACGGCGGCGACCGCCTGCCTGAGCAGCACGAAATCGGATGCGGCGAGACAGGCGGCGATGCCACGCGGATGCAGCTCCAGCGCGTTCGATTCGCCGGTGGGTCCGGGCAGGTCGATGCGCGGCGCGCGATGCGCGAAGACGCGCGCCTCGGCCAGTCCGGTCGCGAGCTCGCGCCGCTCGTCCGCGGACAGCGACGGCGTGTCGGCGATCACGCCGTTGAGCGCGGTCAGCGCGCCGATGACGTCCTCGAGCGCCGCGAGCCCCGCGTCCGCCCTCGACGGCGGCTGCGCGCGGGCGGCGACGGCGGGCTCGTAGGAGGCCGCGGGCCAGTCGATGCGGGCGTGCCGCGCGAGGCGCGGCACGTACATCGGTCCGCCCGCCTTGGGCCCGGTGCCGGACATGCCGTGCCCGCCGAAGGGTTGCACGCCGACGACGGCGCCGATGATGTTGCGGTTGACGTAGACGTTGCCCGCGCGGATCCGCGCCAGGATCGCCTCGACCTGCTCGTCGATCCGCGTGTGGATGCCGTGCGTCAGCGCGTAGCCGGTCTCGTTGATGGCGTCGATCAGCGCCGGCAGCGTCGCCGGCGTCCAGCGCACGATGTGCAGCACGGGGCCGAACACCTCGTGCTTCAGCTGCCCGATGCCGTCGATGTTGACCAGGTCGACGATCGCCGGCGCGACGAAGCAGCCCTTCGCGCAGCCGTGCGGGAGCGGTGCCTGGACGACGCGGTAGCCGAGTTCGCGCATGCGCTGGATGTGGTCGCCGATCGCCGCGCGCGCTTCGGCGTCGATGACCGGACCGATGTCGGTGGCGAGCCGGCGCGGGTCGCCGACGACGAGCTCCGCCAGCGCGCCTTCGAGCATCGCCAGCAGCGGCGCGGCGACGTCGTCCTGCACGCACAGCAGGCGCAGCGCCGAACAGCGCTGGCCGGCGCTGTCGAAGGCCGAGGCCAGCGCGTCGATCGTGACCTGTTCCAGCAGCGCCGTGCTGTCGACGATCATCGCGTTCTGGCCGCCGGTCTCGGCGATCAGGACCGGATCGTCGGTCCGCTCGGCGAGCGCGCGATTGAGCTGCCGGGCCACCGCGGTGGAGCCGGTGAACACGACGCCGGCGATGCGCGGGTCGGCAGCCAGCGTCGCGCCGACGGTCTCGCCGGGGCCGGGCAGCAGCTGCAGCGCTGCGCGCGGAACGCCGGCGCGATGGAACAGCCGGACCGCCTCGAACGCGATCAGCGGCGTCTGCTCGGCGGGCTTCGCCAGCACCGGGTTGCCGGCAGCGAGCGCGGCGGCGACTTCGCCGGCGAAGATCGCCAGCGGGAAATTCCACGGCGCGATCGCGACGACGGGGCCGACCGGAGTCACCGCGGGATCGGCGAAGACGCGGCGCGCCTCGTCGGCGTAGTAGCGGCAGAAGTCGACGGCCTCGCGGATCTCGCCGACGGCGTTGGGCAGCGTCTTCCCGGCCTCGCGGATGGCGAGCGCGAGGAACTTCGGCATCTCGGCTTCGATGAGGTCGGCGGCCCGCTCGAGGATCGCCGCGCGCTCGGTCGCGGGAACGGCCGACCACGCGGCGCCGGCCTCGACGGCGATGCCGACCGCGCGGGTTGCGTCGTCCGCGCTGGCGTCGACCACGGTGCCGACGACGTGCCCGGCATCGGCCGGATGGCGGATATTGCGCGCATCGGCGTCGGCGTAGGTTGCAGCATCGGGGCCCTGGTCCTCGGGGCCGCCGAGGAGGGGCGTTGCCCTGAATTCAACCCGACCCCAGGGTTGCATGGCGGTGGCGAGGGCGGCGAGGGTGGCGTCGCCGGAGAGGTCGACGCCGGCGGAGTTGCGGCGACCGGGGAGGATGGCGGCGGGCAACGGCACCTGCGGGTGCGGCGTGCCGGCAGTGCGCTCGGCGAGCGCGACCGGGTCGGCGACGAGGTCGAAGATCGGCACGCCGAGGTCGACGATGCGGTTGACGAACGAGGTATTGGCGCCGTTCTCGAGCAGCCGCCGCACCAGGTACGCGAGCAGCGTTTCGTGCGCGCCCACCGGCGCGTAGATGCGGCAGGCGGGTCCGCTGCCGCCGGGGCCGACGACCTGGTCGTAGACGGTCTCGCCCATGCCGTGCAGGCACTGGAACTCGAACGGCCGGTCGCCGGCAAGCACGGTGACGGCGGCGATCGTGAACGCGTTGTGCGTCGCGAACTGCGGGTAGACGGCGTCGCCGGCGGCGAGCAGCGCCCTGGCGCAGGCCAGGTACGCGACGTCGGTGTGGACCTTGCGCGTGAACACCGGGTAGTCGGCGAGGCCGTCGACCTGCGCGCGCTTGATCTCGGTGTCCCAGTACGCGCCCTTCACCAGCCGCACCATCAGCTTGCGGTCGGTCGCCCGCGCCAGCGCGACGATCCAGTCGACCAGCGGCCGCGCGCGCTTCTGGTAGGTCTGGACGACGAAGCCCAGCCCGTCCCAGCCCGAGAGCGAGCGGTCGGCGGCGAGCGCGGCGAGCACGTCCAGCGACAGGTCGAGCCGGTCGGCCTCCTCGGTGTCGATGTTGAAGCCGATGTCGTAGTGCCGCGCGAGCTGCGCGAGATCGGTGACCCGCGGCAGCAGCTGCGCCAGCACGCGCTTGCGCTGTGCCCGGACGTAGCGCGGGTGCAGCGCGGAGAGCTTGAGCGAGATGCCCGGGCCGTCACGCACGCCGCGCCCCGCCGCGACCTTGCCGATCGAGTGGATCGCGGCCTCGTAGGCGTCGTGGTAGCGGCGCGCGTCGGCGCCGGTCAGCGCCGCCTCGCCCAGCATGTCGTACGAGTACCGGTAGCCGAGCGCTTCGCGCGGCCGCGCCCGCTCGAGGGCCTCGGCGATCGTGCGGCCGGTGACGAACTGCTCGCCGAGGAGCCGCATCGCGAGATCGGTGCCCTTGCGGATCAGCGGCTCGCCGCCCTTGCGCAGCAGCGACGCGACCGCGCCCTCGAGCGCGCCTTCGCGATGGGTGTCGACGAGCTTGCCGGACACCAGCAGGCCCCAGGCCGCCGCGTTGACGAACAGCGACGGCGAGGCGCCGACGTGCGAGCGCCAGTCGCCGCGTCCGATCTTCTCGCGGATCAGCCGGTCGCGCGTCGCCATGTCGGGTATGCGCAGCAGCGCCTCCGCCAGGCACATCAGCGCCACGCCCTCGTCGCTGTCGAGCGAGAACTCGTGCATCAGCGCATCGACGCCGCCGGCCTTGATCCGTGCCGCGCGCACGCCCTCGGCCAGCTTCGCCGCCCGGCCCTGCGCCTGCGTCAGCAGCGCCGGCTCGAGCCGCGCCTCGTCGATCAGCTCCCGGACGATGGGCGCTTCGGCAGCACGGTAGGCGGCGCCGATGCGCGCGCGCAACGCGGCGAGCTCGTCGTGGGACGGCGGCGACAGCGCGAAATCGAAGGTGGTGGGCATGGGCGGGGAATCCGGCGAGGGCGTTGGGGCGAAAAGGGTGCGGAGCGGGACGGCGACGGAACGGAACGGGACCGGAGGTGGGCGGGACGGTACGGCGACGGACGGGAAGGGAGGGCGGAACGCCGGGCGCGGGCGAATGTCGCCGATTCTAGCGCCGCGCAGGACCCCGCGCCTGCGCGCAGGCGCCCGGCCCCGGCCGGTCCCCGCCGCGTCGCGCCCGGGACGGCATCGCCCGCCCGCAGATCGCGGCGCGGGTCACCGGGCGACGCCGAGCAGCGGGCCGATGATCCCCCAGGTCAGCGCGGTGATCAGCAGGATGCCGGTGACGTTGAGCCAGAAGCCCGCCTTGATCATCTGCGGCATCCGCACCAGCCCGGTGCCGAAGACGATGGCGTTCGGCGGCGTGCCGACCGGCATCATGAACGCGCAGCTCGCCGCGATCGTCGCCGGCAGCAGCAGCAGCGCCGGCGGCACACCGAGCACCGGCGCCAGCGCGGCCAGGATCGGCAGCATCGTCGCCACCTGCGCGGTGTTCGACGTGAGCTCGGACATGAACACCATGAGCGCGATCACGGTGAACACGACGGCCATCACCGGCCAGCCGGAAAAGCCGGCCGCGAGGCTGCCGATGAACTGCGCCACGCCGTTCGCCTCGGTCGCCGCGGCGAGCGCCAGGCCGCCGCCGAACAGGATCAGCACGCCCCAGGGCAGCTTGACCGCGGTGCTCCAGTCGCTGACGAAGATCCCCTTTTCACGGTCCACGGGGAAGATGAACAGCGCGATCGCCGCGGCGACGGCGATCACCGGGTCGGAGAGGTTGCGCAGCGGCGCGATCCCGCCGACTTCGATGTCGGCGAGCAGCGGCCGGAAGACCCAGAAGAACACGGTCACCGCGAACACGGCCATCGTCGCCCGCTCGCCCCGATTCAGCGGCCCGAGCTTGGCGATCTCGTCGTTGACCCACGCCCGCCCGCCCTCGATCTCGCGGATTCGCGTCGGGAACAGCAGGCGCGTGTTGAGCAGCCAGGCCAGCGGCAGGAACAGCAGCATCGTCGGCACGCCGACCAGCATCCACCGCGTGAACGAGATCTCGACACCGTAGGTCTGCTCGAAGAAGCGGACGAAGATGCCGTTCGGCGGCGAGCCGATGATCGTGCCCAGTCCGCCGATCGACGCAGCGTAGGCGACGCCCAGCAGCAGCGACAACGCGAGATTGCGGTTGTCGTCGTCCTCCTGCGGGATGCCGCCGTGCTCGGCGAGCGTCTTTCCGGTCCGCCGCGACAGCGACAGGTCCACCACCGACAGCGCGATCGGCACCATCATCGCCGCCGTCGCGGTGTTCGACACCCACATGCTGATGAATGCCGTCGCCCCCATGATCCCGGCGACGATGGCGGACGGCCGCGTGCCGACCAGCCTGAGCGTCTGGAAGGCGATCCGCCGGTCGAGGCCCCAGCGCTGGATCGCCAGCGCCAGCACGAAACCGCCGAGGAACAGGTAGATGACGTCGGCGCCGTAGTTCGCCGTCGTCTTCGCCAGCGACATCACGCCGAGCAGCGGGAAGGTGACGATCGGCAGCAGCGACGTGACCTCGATCTCGACCGCCTCGGTCATCCACCAGGTCGCCATCCACGCCATCATCGCCAGCGTGGCCCGCGCCGGATGCGCGAGCGGCACGATCTTGCCGGCCGCATCGCGGTACTCCGCGGGCAGCGCGACGTACAGCAGCAGCGCGAGCGCGGGGCCGGCGAAGAACCCGATCCTCTGCACCCGCTGCTGGAGATTCATCTTCATTGCGCCCACACCGCGGTGGACGGCCCGGGCCGTCCGCCGACACCATCAGCCTACCTACAACGCCGGACGCCCGCTGCGACGCTTGCGTGCGCCGCAGCCGATACGCGTCACACCAGGCCGCGAGCGGCCGCGATCAAGTAGCCGACCACGCACGAGGTGAACACGCCGATGAGGCCGGGCAGGATGAAGCTGTGGTTGATCACGTACTTGCCGATGCGGGTCGTGCCCGAACGGTCGAACTGGATCGTCGCGAGGTCGGAGGGATACGTCGGCAGGATGTAGTAGCCGTAGCAGGCAGCCGCGAAGGCGACCACGTAGCCCGGCGGCACGCCGATCGACAGCGCCACGGGGACCATGGCAGCGATGGCCGCCGCCTGCGAGTTCACGAGCTTGGACACGACCAGCAGCGCCAGCGCGTACGTCCAGGGCTGCGTCTGCACCACGCCCGCCAGCGTGGACTTGATTCCCGGCAGGTTTGCCTCGAACACCGTATCGGCCATCCACGCGACGCCGAACACCGCGACCACGGCGATCATGCCGGCGCGGAACACCTCGTTCTTGGCGATCGCCATCGGATTGGTCTGGGTGAAGATGATGATGAGGGCGCCGGCCATCAGCATGAACATCTGGATCGTCAGCACCATGGACAGCGGCTTGCCGGCCACCAGCGGCCGGATCGGTTCGAAGGCACCGAGCACCGCGACCACCGCGATCGCGCCGACGAAGATCCACATCGCGGTCCACTGGTGCGCCGACAGCTTCTTGTCGAGCAGCGTGGCGGATTCTCCGTACACGAACTTGCGGCTTTCCGGGTCGGCGATGAGCGCCTGAAACACCTCGTCCTTGTCGAGATCCTTGCCGCGGAACCAGCTGAAGATGCCGATCATCAGCACGCCAGCCAGCGTCGACGGAATGGTCACCGACAGCAGCGTGACGAAATCGATGATCGGGCTGCCCGCGGGCGCCTTGGCGAGGAACGCCACGAGCGACACGACGGCAACGGACACCGGACTCGCGATGATGCCCATCTGGCTCGCGATCGAGGATGCCGCCATCGGCCGCTCGGGCCGGATGTCGTTCTTGATCGCGACGTCGTAGATGATCGGCAGCATCGTGTACACGACGTGCCCCGTGCCACAGAGCATCGTCAACGTGCAGGTCGTGAACGGCGCGAGGATGGAAACGTATTTCGGGTTGCGTCGCAGGATCTTCTCCGCCAACTGCAGCAGCACGTCGAGGCCGCCCGAAGCCTGCAGCGTTGCAGAGGCCGCCACCACGGCAACGATGGTCAGCATCACGTCGACCGGCGGCTTGCCGGGGGGCAGCCGGAAGGCGAACACCAGGATGACGATGCCGATGCCGCCGAGCAGACCGAGCGCTACCCCGCCCTTGCGGGCGCCGTAAAACAGGCACGCGAGGATCAGTACGATCTGAAGGAAGAATTCCATGACGGTGGCTCTCTGGTCGGTTGAAGGTCTCTTTGCCCGCCCATTGATCGCGGTTCCGCACTGCAGCAACCAGCCGGGATTCGCCCGGCGCCGACTCCGCAATCGCAGAAACCGCGCATGTCCGCGGGATTCAAGGGGAAATCATCCGCTTTCGGGGACGGCGTCCGTTGAGCGCGATCAAGGCGACGGCGAAAAGCGACCCTTTGACGCAGGGCGGGCTGCCCGAAAACGGTGCCGCAGCAGGCACTTGCGTGTGGCGGACGATCGAACGCACGGCGCACCGGCGCCAGGGTGTCGGCGGCTCGCGCCGAGGCGCCCACAGGACACCGGGTCCCGGCGTCCGTGACGTCGGAACGCGGTAACGCTAGAATGTTGCAGTGCACCCAAACCTCGCGAGGAGCTTTCATGGAATTTGCAGATAAGGTTGCCGTGATCACCGGCGCCGCCAGCGGCATCGGCCGCGCAGTCGCGCTCGCCATGGCGAACCGCGGCGTCCGCGCCGTGGCGCTCGTCGACATGGGCGAGGCGATCGACAGCGTCGCCGCCGACGTCAACACCGCGGCGGGGCGCGAGGTCGCGTTCCCGTACCGCGGCAACACCACCGACGAGGCGTTTCGCGCGTCGGTGTTCGAATCCATCAGCAGCCGGTTCGGCCTGGTCACGATGTGCGTGCCGGCTGCCGGCATCACGCGCGACGAACTCGCCGTCCGCATCGACAAGATCACCGGCAAGGCGCGCATCTACGCGGTGGACAAGTTCAAGCTCGTCGTCGACGTGAACCTGATCGCCCCGGTGTACTGGGCGACTGGAGATGATCGGACGCATCGCCGAGGATCGCGCCGCGCGCGGTCTCAAGCGCTGGGTGCCCACCGAGGGCATGCAGGGCGCGATCGTGTTCATCGGGTCGGTTTCCTCGCAGGGCAACCGGGGCCAGATCTCGTACGCCAGCACCAAGGCGGGCCTCGAGGGCGCCGCGGCCACCATCATGCAGGAGGCCATCTTCCACGGCGTGCGCTGCGGCCTGATCCACCCGGGCTACACCGACACGCCGATGGTGCGCGCGCTGGGCGAGGACTTCATCGCCAAGAACATCCTGCCGTACACGCAACTCGGCCGCCTGATCCGGCCCGAGGAGATCGCCGACGCGATCTGCTTCATGCTCGCCAACTCGGCGGTCAGCGGCGAGCTGTGGGCCGACGCCGGGTGGCACGCGCCGGCGTAGCACCTGCGGCCTAGAACCTGACCGCGTAGTTGAGGTAGGCGCGCAACTGCGTCTGCGTCTGCGGCGAGCCGTCCTGGTGCAGCCACGCGTAGCGGACCGTGGCCACCAGCCCGTCGAGGATGGTGCCCTTGCCGAACGCGTAGTCGACCCGGGCGTCGGTCTCGTTCCGGTCGGGGATGGCGCTGCCGTCGGCGGAGTCGATCCGGCCGGAACTCGTGACGTAGATCGCGCCCGCAGTCAGGCCGGGCGCGCCGAGATCGGAAAAGTTGACGTTCGCGCCGAGCCCCCAGGCCTTCTCGCCGGCCGTGTTGAAATCCGAGATCATCATCGACAGATAGCTGGCATGGACACCGAAGGGGGCTTGCGTGTTGTACCCCCTGCCGGTCTGCGTGTAGTACAGCTGGCCCCCGACCGGCCCGTGGCCGACCGTCGCCTGCAGGCCGACGCCATAGGTCGAGAACGAACCGATCTGCTCGTCGCCGACCGAGGTCTGCGGGTAGTACTGGGCCCCCAGCGTCATCGAGGTCTTGTCGTCGATCGCGATCGGATACTTGCCGTCCACGTAGAAGGTGTTGAAGACGTCGACGGCGTACTGCTCGTCCATCCGGACGTACCCGTTCTTGACGAAATCCCAGGTTCCGCCGGCGTAGATCACGCCCCTCTGGTTGCCGTCTCCGCCCGCAATGTTCGACATCCAGACGAAGCTGTCCGACTCGCGGTTCTTCTTCTTCGTGATGTAGCCGCCGGTGTAGGAGACCTGGCCCGCCGATCCGGTCAGCGTGTAGGCCTCGAAGGTGTTGGGGATCATCCGGCTGTCCTGCGGGTTGATGAACGGCCGGTTGATCAGCTGCCGGTAGCCGGTGACCGTCTGGCCGAGGATGCGCACCGCGCCGAAGGCCTCGCCCAGCACCGTGATCTGCTCCTGCCCCGGGGCGAGGAGCTTGGTGCCGTCCTTGTCGTCGGGACCGTAGAGCTTCTGCGACGTGTAGCCGACGATCCCCACCTGGAACAGGTCGCCCCACCACGGGCTGCGCAGGCCCGCCCATCCGCCGAGCGCCCACGCCGTGCTCGGCGACCCGGTGAGGCTCTCCTGGTCGAAGTAATAGGTGCGAAGCTGCAGCACCGGCTCGAAGCCGCCGGGAAGCTTGTACCCCTCTTTCGACAGGTCGCCCGCGTAGATGCCCTGGGCCGACGCCAGCGGCGCCGCCAGCAGCGCGCACAGCGCGCTCGCGAGGCCGAGGCGGCGTCCGGCGCACGTCGAAGTGGAGGACGGCATCGGATGGACATTCATGGTCTGTCTCTCCCGCTAGTTGCAAGGCAGCTGCTCGGAGTGTCGGTCTGTCGCAGCCGCGCATCGGGCGGCACCCGCCTCGCTCAGTCCGGCTTCAGCAGGAAGCCGAATTCGTCGTCCGGGCCGAGCTCGCGCGGCGTGTCGCCGTGGCGAAAGATCCGGCATTGCGCCTCGCCAAGGAGCGTGATGGCGCCGTCCTCGACCAGGAATCCGGTTCCCTCGCGCAGCCCGGCGACCCACGCCCGCGGATGCAGCACGCCGAACTCGTTGATGCGCTCCTCCCGCGTCTCGCCCTTGAAGCCGGGCGGATTGCCGTGCAGGTAATGCGGATTGATCTGGAATGGAATTAGCGCGAGCGCGTCGAACCCTCCCGGGTCGCAGATCGGCATGTCGTTCGTCGTCATGATCGTGGGACACGCGATGTTGGACCCCGCACTCCAGCCGGCGTAGGGCATCCCGGCAACCACGCGGTTGCGGATGACCGGCAGGAGTTCCGCGAGGCGAAGCTCGCGCAGCAGCCTCCAGGTGCTTCCCCCGCCGACCACGATCGCCTGCGCGTCGCGCACCGCTTCGCACGGGTCGCGCGCGGCGTGAATCCCGGTCACGCCGATGCCCAGCGACTCGAAGACCGGGCGCACCTGTTCGACGTACTGGTCGTGGCTCTTGGTCACGCCGGCGTAGGGAACGAACAGCACTTCGCGGATCGTGTCCCCGAAAAAGGACTTCAAGTGGCCGCGGGCATGCTCCAGGTAACCCATGCCCTCGCGCTTCGCATTGCTCAACAGCAGCAGCCGCATGACGCCCTCCTGTCAGAAGAAACCGAGGATCACGACCACCACGACGGCGGCAGCGATTGCCGGGATCGCGTTTCGCCTGGCGATGTCGAAGACGCTCACGCCCGCGGCGATGATGATGCCGATCACGCCGGCGTAGGCCTCGCCCATGCCGTCGAAGAATCCCTTGACCACCTTGGCCGGCGACAGTCGCCCGACGACCGCGGTCACGAGGGTGCCGGCCACCATCGCATGCAGCACCGTGAGCCCCTTGGGAAACCAGGCCGTGGTCAGACCGAACTTCGGCACGGTCAGCACCAGCAGGAAGAGCGGCAGCACCGGCATCAGCGCGCGTGCGGCACTGAACGCGCCACCCCAGGTGCCGGCGATGACGGCCCGCAGCGACAGCAGCGGCCCGACGACCAGACGGACGAGGTGCTGGTCGCACTTCGCCAGCTTGATGACGGTGGTGAACCCGATGGCCGGCAGGATCACCGTCAGCAGTCCCGCCTGCACCATGCTGGCGGCGAACGAATTGAACCAGGCCTCGGGCTTCCAGGCCGCCAGCGCGAGGACGGCGCCGCCGGCGAGCAGCGCCAGCCGGACTTCGGCACCGCGGATGATGAACACGAACGTCGCGACGACAACCGCCGCCGCGACGATGTCCATCATGGACGATCTCCCCCCGGGTCCCGGATGCTCAGAACAGCGCGCGCGCGATCGCGAGACCCGTGACGACGGCGACCGACGTGGCGACCAGCCCCGGGATCATGAACGAGTGGTTGAGCACGTACTTGCCGATCCTGGTGGTGCCGGACAGGTCGAAGTTGATCGCCGCGATCAGCGAGCCGTAGGTCGGGATGAAGAAGTAGCCGTTGACCGACGGGAACATCGCGATCAGGAACTGCGGCGGGATGCCGAGAGCCATGCCGAGCGGCATCAGCGCCCGGGTCGTCGCCGCCTGGCTGTACAGCAGCACCGAGGCGAAGAACAGCCCGAAGGCGAACGTCCACGGCGCGGCCTTCGCCCAGTCGCCGATCGCCGGCACGATCACGTCCTTGTGCGCGGCGATGAAGCTGTCGCCGAGCCAGGCGAGGCCGAAGATGCCGATCACGGCGACGACGCCGGCGCGCAGCGTCGCGGTCTTCGGCACCTCGTCCACGTCGATCCGGGTGACGAGCAGCATCATCGCGGCCACCGCCATC